>CAXSBB010000004.1:0-275327 GCA_964235655.1 uncultured Acidobacteriaceae bacterium | reverse complement strand
AGGATGGTAAAGTCCTCGCGCTTGAGCCCGCGCACCGGCTCACCCGTCTTGCGGTCGCGCACTACTACATCTGTCAGTACAAGATCGGTTTGCACCTTCAGCGTAAAGCCGGGAACCTGTGCAGGCGCTTGTGGCGCTGTGTCGTTCTGCGCCAACAGGGGCATGGCTCCCAGCAGCGCACACACAGCGGTCCATCCGAACAGCTTCAACATCGCAATCCTCTTCTGTAACCGTCAAAGTCGCTAAAGCACAAGCAGAGTCAATGTCATGTAAAAGAACCGTGTCATCCTGAGCGAAGCCGAAGGACCTGCTTTTGCCTTGTTTTTTGCACTGTCCCCACTTTTGCTTTAGTAGCGAAACCGCGCGAGAAACGTAAACTGCCGCGTAGGCGCTGTGCCGATCACCTGCCCATACGACTCCGAACCGAGCTGCGTGTCCACACTTGAGTAGTGAATCGTATTGAACAAGTTATCGGCGGTCGCGCGCACCTCAAACGAGCGCGTCTCGCCGAACGAAACCGTTTTCGCCAGCGACCCGTTCACAGCCACCGTGCCCGGTCCGGCAATCGAGTAGCGGCTCGCATTGCCGAACTCGCCGGCAGGTGCCGTAAAAGCCGCTGTGTTGAAAAAGCTGTTCACATTGCCGCCGGATGCAAGCGAAACCCCAGGCACGCGATCCGGCCGCTGCGATCCCGCGCTGCCGCGCGCCACATCGTTGATGGACGCAACATAGCTCGGCGTCAGCGGTACGCCGCTCGCCAGCGTGTACGTGCCGGAAGCGGAGATCCCCTCCAGCAAACGCGCCGACCGCCCCACGGTAAAGTACGTCTTGTCCGCACCGAACGGCAGCTCGTATACGAAATTGCCGCTGACCTTATTGCGAATATCGAAGCTCGAATTCGACTCCTCAGCCCGCAGGTTCAGCGCGTCCTGCGCCACAGCATTGCCTACGCCACCCACAGAAGTTGCATTGTCGATCGAGTGCCCGTACGTGTAAGTCGCCTGCAGGCTCAAGCCTTTCTGCAGCCGCTTGCGCAGGCTCACCGCCAGCGAGTTGAAGTTTGAGTACGCGACCGAATTTTCATAATCGTAGATCGTGCCGCTCAGCGAAGCATTTGCGCTGCGCCCGGGCGCATCCACAATACTCAACCGCGTTCCTTTTGACCCGTTGTAGCCCACGTTCAACACGATGTTTGAAGGCAAGGTGCGCTGCACACTCAGGTTCCAGACTTGCACGTACGGCAGCCGATAATTTTTATTTACTGCGTAGTTGCCGTTGCCTTGCGGCGCAGGGAAGCCGTTGGCTAACGACAGCTGCGTACCTTGCATTGCGCCTTGGATCGCCTCGTTCGTCTGCACATCTGCAAACGGCGGTTGAAACGCAAACTGCTGCACAAAATTGCTGTACTGCCCATTGGAAAAGTTGATGCCGTAGCCGCCGCGCACCACGGTGTCCTTGGCTGCACGCCAGGCAAAGCCCACACGCGGCGAGAAATCGTTCCGCTCCGGATAAATCAGCCCGCGCGGGTACGCGCCCGTGTACGGCCCAATAGAGTTCGGCGTCACCGTTGCAACCGAAGTAAAATTGTTGCCGGGGTCGAGCGTCGCCAACCGATCTGTCTTTTCAGCGTAGGGCGAAAAATACTCGTAGCGCAGCCCGAACTGCAGCGTCACCGCGGGCAGCGCGCGCCAGTCGTCTTGCAGGTAGGCGTCATACACATTCTCGCGCAGGTAGCTCTTGGCATACGGTGCCTGGATGGAAGTCTGCTGCGGCAAGCCCAGCAGCAGGTCGGCGAGCGAAGAGCCGCTCTGCGCCAGGCCCGTCTGCGTAGTGTTGCCCACGCCGCTCACCGCGCTGCTGCCCGGCTGCTGCGTAAACAGCCCTGAGAATATAAAGCTGCCGGTAGCAAGCACCTTGCCGCTGCCCTGCAAATCCAGGTGTACGCGCTTAAAGTCGCCGCCCCACTTTACATTGTGCTTGCCGTGCGTCCATGCGCTTGACTCGGCCAGCGAAATGGTCTGGTTCGTCTGAAACGAGGGCTGCTGCTCGGCAAAGCCGTTGTACTGGGTCAGCGTTATGTTCGGCAAGCCATAGTTGAACGGGTTCACCGGCTGACCGTTGAAGATGTTGAGGCCCGCACCGCTTGCTACGTCGTTTGTATTTGTAAAGTTGTTCGTTACATTCGTGGTCGAGCGGTTCCAGTCCAGGTTCAGGTTGTTGCTCAGCTTGCTTTTGCTCAGTGTGTAACCGAGCTCCACCGCCTCGCCGTTAACCTGCGTTTTGCCGCCGAGCGCCGCAAACAGGTTCAGATTGTCAGACGCCGTATGCGTGTAGTTGTAATTGACATGCACGTTCTGCTGCAGCCCGGTCGAGGTTCCCAGGTACTGCCGGATCAGCCCTGCCAGCGGCGACGCGCCCGAGCCGCCGAACGAGTGGATGAGCCGCAGGCTGGCAACCGTTGAGTTGGACTGCGCACTCGTCAGCCGCTGGTAGTTGCGCGTGGTGCCTGGCAGGTTGGGCAACGGCAGGTAGCTCAACAGCGCCGTGGCTTGCGGAGCGATACGGCTGCCGGGTACCGTGTTGTTAGCAAATGGCCTGCCGGTTGCCGGGTCATAAATCGGAATCGTCGCGCCGTTCACCGAGGTACCGCTGAAATCCCCGTTGCGCTCCGCCGCCGTAGGCACCGTGCCGTACTGGTCAAAGGGCGAGGACGACCGTTGGCCGCTGACTGTGAAGAATAGGAAGTCCTTTTTGTCATGAGTAAGCAGGTGTGGAATGTAGGGGGTACCCGCGTACACCAGCCCGTAGCGATTGGAGCCGTAGTTCGGCTGCCCGATCGACTGCCCGCGCAGCGCATAGTCGCGCGCGTTGAGCGCGGAGTTGGAACCGGCCCAGAAGAATGCACCATGCGGCTGGTTCGGGTTGAAGTGCCGCAGCGAGCCTCCGAAGCCGCCACCGCCTCCAAACCCTCCACCCCCTCCAAAGCCGCCGCCCCCCGGACCCCCGCGTCCCCCACCACCGCCATTGAGCGAGGGATCACCTTCCGCACGATCCCGCAGGGCATTGAAGTCAATGCCTGCAAAGCTGTTTCCGCCGCTCTGCCCCTGCACGGCCACAGAGTCCGAAGCAAAGTTGTTATTCCCCGCAAGCGAGGGAAGCGGGGTGCCGCCCGGAGCGTCACCCGCATCGAGCGTGCCCGTAGCCGCGCCCAGAAGCCCCAGCAATTGCGAGCCTCCGGCACCGCCTCGGCCACCGCCACCCGCTCCACGCCCGCCGCCTGCGCCGTTGTAGGCCCGCGCGCCGCCGCCCGTGCTTCCCGAAGGGCCACCTGCGCCCGGCCCCAACGCACCGCGATCTTCTGTCTGGGCCGGTACACGCGACAACAGCGTCAGCGCAAAGGTTTCCGTTACATCGCGCGGACCGCCCTTTGCGCCGCCGAAGCGAACCTCAGCCGTTGTCTCTGCAAAAGCTGCAAAGTCGGTGCGCAGCACATAACGGCCATTCTCCGGAACGTGCAGCCGAAACGTGCCGTTAGTGCCCGTCGCAGTTCCATACCGCATGCCTGTAAGCGTGTTGGTAGCAGTAATGGAAACACCCGGCAGCGGGGTGCTGCCCGCGGTAACCGTGCCGCTGACAGTGCCGCCCTGCACCGCGGCATCAGCAGCTGCCGCATCAGGCGAAATAGCAGGAGCTTGCGGCACAGGCGGAGCTTGCGACGTCAGTGGAGCCTGCGCCCACACGCAAGCCCCGGGCACCGCCAGCAGTGCAAGCGCTACACCGACCCGCTTGCCGCGAAGACGGTTTCCAATGAAAGCGTTACCCGGCCTGCTCATAGCATGTCCTCGTCACCAAATCACAAATGCACTACTGATCTTTGATCCGCGACCACTCACGGATCTCGGCTGCGTCCACCACGGTAAGCACCTTGGCCTCAAATCCGCCATTCTCCAGCACCCCGGTAGCGGTCATGCCGTCGCCGACCTGGATCTCAGGCAACGTGATGCTTTGGTGCTTCCTGCGGAATGAAGTATCTTCATCCACATTTACCGTGTTCACCGCGCCGTCGGGCCGCTTGATGACCAGCCTGGTGCCCTGCTTTTCCGTAATGGTCCCGGCCAGCCAGGTCTTGCCCCACTGCGTTCTGCGCTGGTCCAGTTCCGCCAGTTCCGCCGCGTCCACCACGGCCACAAACACCGCACCCAGGGTATGTTTCTTCGCATCCAGCTCGCCGCCGGCCAGCACGGTGTCCCCTATATGCGCTGCATTGCCCTGGGCCTGCTCGCCCTTCTTGACGTAGTGCGTGTTCGCGCCGGTTTGTACTTCGTAGATTGTTCCATTAAGCGTTTTGACAAAGACAGAAGAGCCGGTAGTCCGGGCAACCGTCCCACGAATTGCCTGCAGCCCGGCAATATCAAAGTTTGAATCTTCCTGCGCATCCGCGGGCATCAGCCCGGTGGCGCAGACAAGCAGCAGCCCTGTCAGCACTCGCCCCAACCGGTTTCGATCAGGCACTATGGAAGGAAAATGCAACATGAACCGCAAAGATTGCAAACGCATAAACTTGTCCTTTCAAGCGTCGGGCAGTTACCGTCAGGCGCTTTTGGGGGCATTCCTGATGATTCAGACGACTTCCGAGGGGAAAAGACGCTGCCGTAGCCGCCTCATGCCCACTTCCAAATCGACAGGGCGCAACATACAGCCGCTTGTTCCAAGTGTACCTTTCAGTCGATAAGCCGCCCCGCATACGCAATCCGCTGAAAGAGCTGTTACTTACACACTGCCGCCCCGTCGGACTTTAGGTGGTGTACGCCTGATGCGGCTCGGGAGAGGGAACTACAGTGAGCTGCGTACAGACAATTTGTGAAACTCACAAATCTTTGCGACCAAGGCCCGTCCGCTCGGCAATACGCGCCATCATGACCGGGCCTGTTTCATCAGCCACATGAAAAGCCTATGTATATGGCTGGGGATAGCTCGGGTGGATGAGCTGCCGAGCTGCCGGTGTGAGCCGGAGATAGTATGCGAGGGCTGCTCCACCCAGCCGATCCTGTTGAGCGCCTTGAGAACCTGCCTGGCTTTGCAGCTCGGCCATTTCTCGGTCATGCAGCGGTAAACTCGATACCTGGAGTGGAGCGGTTGTCACGCTCGATTTGATCCGCGATGACATGGAGTGCAAGAGCTTCGACTCTGGCCTCAGCCTCTTCCCGAGTCGCGCCATAGGCAAGTACGCCGGGAAGGCTGGGGATTTCAGCAATATGATGACCGTCTTCTTCCTGGTCGAATTCAATTTGCAGGCGCATGTGGGCTTCCTTCCCGTTCCACTTTTATACATGGAACCGGCAGTCAGAAAATCTCTGATATGACCGGCAGAACACGGAAGCGGAAACTTCTGTATGCCGGGCAACACCAACCGCTATCTGCGCTCTAAGCTAAGAGCATCAGCAGCCGGGCGCTGGGGCGGGAAGAACAGGCATGACTCCGACAACCGCGTATACCTCAGGCCCCTCGCTTCAGCAGCTCATCGACCGGATACAAACCGTGCGACAGGCAAGTCTTGCCCTCTGCGCGCCTTTGACGCCCGAAGATATGATGGTGCAAAGCTGCCCGGAAGCAAGCCCGGCCAAGTGGCATCTGGCTCATACCAGCTGGTTCTTTGAAACGTTTCTGTTGCGTGACCGACCCGGCTACAAGCCGTTCCATCCCGATTTTCTGTGGCTGTTCAACAGTTACTACAACGGCGTTTCTGCCCAGCCTGAAAAGAAGCTGCGCGCATCTTTTTCAAGGCCGGGCATTGACGACATCCTGGCCTACCGCGCCCATGTCGATACCGGCCTGCGCGAGCTGTTCACGGATGGGCTTACCAATGACGGAGACGAGATGCAGCGCCGCCTGGTGCTGGGCCTGCACCATGAGCAGCAGCACGGTGAACTGCTGCTGACTGACATCAAGCACGCGCTGTGGAGCAACCCGCTGCGGCCCGCCTACCGTAAAGGCGGCTTGCCGGGCCTGGACGTCTCCATGACTCGCCAACTCACAAACCAGACCTGGATTCCATTTGCGGAAGGCTTGCGTGAAATCGGCCATACGGGGGAGGGCTTCTGTTTCGACAATGAAGAGCCGCGCCATAGGGTATGGCTCGATGCATTTGAGCTTGCCTCGCGCCCTGTTTCCTGCGCGGAGTACCTGCAGTTCATAGAAGACGGCGGCTACCGGCGCGCCGATCTTTGGCTGTCTGACGGCTGGAACGCCGTGCAGCGTGAGGGTTGGCAAGCACCGCTCTACTGGCATCGTGATGGAGAAGACTCTGACTGGACGATCTTTACCTTGCGCGGTGAGCAGCCTCTTCGTCAGCTGCTGGCCGCGCCGGTGTGCCACATCAGCTACTTTGAGGCGGATGCTTTTGCACGCTGGGCAGGCATGCAGTTGCCCCTTGAAGCAGAGTGGGAAGTAGCCGCCGCGGGTTGCGAGCCGCACATTGAAAACCTTCTTGAAGGCGACACCCTGCACCCGCTCGCAGGCCATGGAACTGATGGGCTGCGCGAGATGTTCGGCGGCGTTTGGGAGTGGACCGGTAGCGCCTACCTGGGCTATCCCGGCTATGCAGCCGTACCCGGTGCACTGGGCGAGTACAACGGCAAATTCATGAGCAGCCAGATGGTGCTGCGCGGCGGCTCCGTGGCCACCCCCGCTTCGCACATCCGCGCTACGTATCGCAACTTCTTCCCGCCGCACACACGCTGGCAGTTCTCCGGCGTGCGCCTGGCACGACGTTAGCCAAAAGGCATATGGCCACTTTAGACGCGCTTCCTTCTTCCTTGTTAGATTTCGAAGACCGATTTCCCAAGGGGCTTTCACCCCTTGCCGCTGAAGTTCTCAAAGGTTTATCCCGAACACCCAAAACTCTCAGTCCATGGCTGTTCTACGACAGCCGAGGCTCTGAGTTGTTCGAGCAGATCACCCAGCTGCCGGAGTATTACGTCACCCGCACAGAGCGCGCCATCTTTGCTGCTCATGCCGACGAGATCGTCACGGTAGCCGCTACCGGGGAGCGGCTTGCCATGCTCGAACTCGGTGCCGGGACCGCCTCAAAAACCGGCTTGTTGCTGGCCGCTGCCACGCGATACCAGGGCAGCGTCGATTACTACGCGATAGACGTGTCGGAAAGCGCGCTGATTGAAGCCAAGCGGCATCTTGAAGCGGAGCTGCCCGGCGTGCGTGTACATCCCCGCATTGCCGATTACACCGAAGGCCTTGGCCAGGTCGAAGCCGCGGGCCTGCGCAAGCTGGTGCTTTACATCGGCTCCAGCATCGGCAACTTTGAACCTGCGGATGCGACCGCGCTGCTGACCGCAGTACGTGCGGAGCTCGCCCCTGGCGACACCCTGCTGCTGGGCGCGGATCAGGTCAAGGATCGTGCCGCGCTGCTGGCCGCCTACGATGATGCTCAGGGCATCACGGCGCAGTTCAATCGCAACGTACTAAGCCGCATCAGCAGTGAGCTGGGCGCGGACTTCAACCTCGATGCCTTTGCTCATGAAGCTCGCTGGAACGAGGCGGTACAACGGATTGAAATGCACCTGTGCAGCCGGGTAGCGCAGTCGGTATATATCCCGGCGCTTGATCTCACCGTCCACTTTGCCGCCGGTGAAACCATCCATACGGAAAATAGCTATAAGTTTACCGACAAGCGCATTCTCACCATGCTTCGGCAGGCAGGCTTTACCCTGCGCCGCGAGTGGAAGGACGAGCGCGGCTGGTTTGCCGTCTACCTTGCCGAGGCGTGCTGAGGCTCAAGCATGCCGGTACCATTGCTTGCTGATCCAACCTTGATCTCGCCGCCGGTAGGGCTGAAGCGTGTTCGAGGGAAGGAGTCGGGAAAGTTGTCCTGGATAAAACGCAGCATGCCTTCACGAATAATGCAGCGCAGGTCAAACTGGTCGCTTGCATTGGCCGCGCTCAGCAGGCAGCGTATTTCTACCGTCTGCTCGGAGATGTTGGTTACCTGGAGTGCTTTCACTTTGCCGTCCCACTGCGACTCGCCTTCCAGCAACCGGAAAAACTCTTTTCGCAGCGCATCGACCGGTACGGAGTAGTCCACGTAGAGAAACGCGGTGCCCAGCAGTTCAGTATGCTCGCGGGTCCAGTTCTGAAAAGATTTGTCGATAAAGAAGCTGAGCGGAACGATCAGACGGCGCAAGTCCCAGGTACGCACCACCACGTAGGTAGTCGTAATTTCTTCAATCTTGCCCCACTCGTTCTCGATGATGACCACATCTTCCAGGCGAATCGGCTCGGTAAGCGCGATCTGGATACCGGCCAGCAAATTACTGGCTGATGATTTTGCGGCCGTGGCAAGCACCAGGCTGGCCAGCCCGGCGGAGGCGAGCAACCCCGCGCCGTAGTGCCATATCGCCGAGTCCTTGAACAGCGAAAGAATGAGCCCGGCATCGATGATGATGAGCAGGATGATCGCCATGCGACGCAGCAGCTGCGTTTGTGTACGAACCCGGCGCGCGCGTAGATCGTCTACCGCCTGCGTGTTGTAGCGCAGCAGCATCACGTCTTCAATCAGGTACACGCTTGAAATCATGAGCCAGCCGAAAGCCAGGAATAGAGCAATGAGCAGGCCTTTTACGAAGGCACTTATCAGTTGCGACAGCTGGGGGTCGAACTGCAAAAACGGCAATACGAAAAATAACGCCGTAATCAGCGTGATAGCCAGCGCGGGGCGCCGCAGGCGCGCAGCCGCGGCATGCATCAGCGGCGAGGTTTTCCTGTCCTGATTACGGCGAAACCGCGCCACGATGCGAAAGAAAACCGCGTGCAGCGCCGACCCGATAGTGAGTGCGACACATACTGCCACTACCGCGAGTAACACGGCGCGTACATGCGGCGACAAAAAGTGCTGATGTGGAATGGGTGCCACAAAAGTAGCTATGCTCATATTTCCTCCCACGGCTCCTTCAAAACGGCTGCTCGCCGGTAATCGCCGCTTTTGCCGCCCACCTTGCGCACCAGTTGAATATGGCGAATGGTGATGCCTTTATCAAGCGCCTTGCACATGTCGTAGACAGTTAGTGCGGCAACACTAGCTGCGGTAAGCGCTTCCATCTCTACACCCGTATTGGCGTCCGTAGCCGCAACCGCGCGAATCATAACTCCTGTATCGACCACTTCCGCCTGAACATTAAGAAATGTAAGCGGCAACGGGTGGCACATGGGAATCAGCTCGCTGGTGCGCTTGCCTGCCTGGATGCCGGCAAAACGCGCTACCTCCAACGGATTGCCCTTTGGGTTTCTCGGTAGCGCGGCCAGCACTTCCGGCGACAACGCCACAAACGCTTCCGCTTCCGCCTCGCGCCGCGTCGCTGCCTTCCCGCTCACGTCTACCATGCGCGCCGTGCCGTCCGCGCCGTAGTGCGACAGCCCTGAAGGCGCGTTTCCCTGCGAATCGCTCATGGTTCAAGCCTACCGTACATGCTTCCCTTATAGGTTTCAGGCAAGAAGCACAGTCACGGTGGTACCTGCCGAAAGCCCGGCAGTCTCCTCAGGCACCACCAGGAAGCAATTGGCGCGCGCTGTACCGGCTAGGTCGCCGGAGCCCTGCCATGCAATGACCTCCACACTCGGCAAGACAATGTCATGGGTGAGCAGTGCCGGGAGGAAGCGTGTAAGCCCGGCCTTGCCTTTATAGTCATGCCCAAGCCGCGCCTGGACAAACGGCGGCGTGTACTCCCCCTGTCCGCACAAAGCAGCCAGCAGTGGCGCGACAAACACCGCAAAGCACACAATGGTGGACACAGGATTGCCCGGCAACCCAAAAAAGGGTAGCCCGGTACCTCCCAGTTCGCCGAACACAACCGGCTTTCCCGGCTGGATGCGCGCCCCCGTAAAGTGAAACACGCCGCCGAGCGCGGCAAGCGCCGGTTCCACCAGGTCGTACTTGCCCATGGACACGCCGCCTGACAGCAGCAGCAGGTCGCAGCGTTGCGAAGCCTCATAAATCGCAGTTCCAAGCGCCTGCGCCTCATCCGCTACCGGCGGCAGCAGCAGCGCCTCGCCGCCGAGCGCCTCCACCTGCGCCGCCAGCGTGTATGTGTTTGAGTTGCGAATCTGATGGGACAGCGGTGTATCGGCAACATCGACAAGCTCGTCACCGGTCGAGAGGATCGCTACACGAGGCCGCTTATATACCTCGACCCGCGCGTACCCGCAGGCTGCCGCCACAGCAATGCCATGCGCGTTGAGCCGCGTACCGGCAGGCAGCAGCACAGAACCTTGCCGCGCTTCCGCCCCTTGCGGAACAACATTGTCCCCGGCAGCAATCGTGCGCCCCCCTGCGAGCCGTACCGTGCCGCCGTCACGCTCAATGTGCTCGATCATCACCACGCAGTCCAGCCCCGCAGGCAGCGGCGCGCCGGTCATAATCTCCACGCAATGCCCGGCATGGACGGGCTCTCCCCACACCTCGCCTGCCCGTAGCAGCCCGGCAACCCGCAGGCTGTCTGCCGACCACTCGGCAGCACGCCCGGCAAAGCCGTCGCGCGTGGAGCGGGCAAACGGCGGCTGGTCGCGGTCGGCAAGCAAAGGCTGCCGTAACACCCGGCCCCGCGCTGTTAATAGGTCCAGCATCTCCGCCGAATCCGGCGCGGGTTTCAACCGCAAAGCTCGATCACGTACCAGGGCTGAGGCTTCGGTGTACGACAAGGGTTCATTAGGCAGGTTCATGGGGCTTATTCTAGGACCCTGAGCCCGTCTTCACCTTGCAACGTTACAGCGCTTACAAAAAGAACAAAACTTTAACCCAACACAAAAAACAAAACTTTAACCGAACACAAAACCGTGTCATCCTGAGCGAAGTCGAAGGACCTGCTTTTACCAAGCGGAGGCACAAACCTCAAGCAAAGCAAATCCTTCAACTCCCCAGAGTAACCAGCCCAACGAAATCAGCCATCCCGCAGGAACTCGGTCCCAGCCCTACTTCTTGCCGGCGTGGTAGCTCGTCTTCACCGTCTGCCCCATGCCGGTAAGGATATTCGTTGCATCCCCCGCGAACTGCCCGTCCGGAGCCAGTTCCAGGTACTTCTGGTACGCTTCAGCACATCCCGGAGGCGCTGTAATCTTCTGCGTCTTCGGGTCTACGGTGGCCTGACCGATCAGCGCCTGTCCCTTCAGGTAATACGGAATCGGCTTGTTCGGGTCAACCGCAATCGCCTTATCCGCGGCTGCGGTCACAGCAGCGCTGTTCTGGCCGGACCGTGCCAGGATAATCGTCTCGTTGGTGTAATACGTGCCTGCCTGCGTTGGGTTGGCCTTTGCCGCGGCGTCATAGGCGGCGGTTGCATCCGGCACCTTGTTTTGCCCGGCCTGCGCCTCACCCAGCGCATTGTTAGCCCCACCGATGATCTCGGCGTTCGGCTTCGGTGATGCGGTTTCAAGCGAAATGGCCTTCTGCAGGGAAGTCACCGCGTCCGGGTACTTCTTTTCCCCTACTTGCGCGTTACCCAGCTCCAGCCAGATCACCGAAGCATCGGGCTTCGCTAGCGAGTCCTTGGTCATCAGCGCGTCGGCATCCGCGTAGTTCTTCGCCTTGTTGTCGTTCCGTGCGGTTGCCAGATCGACGTTCAGCGTCTTTACCACAGAGTTGTTCTTCAACGCTTCCGCGTTTTTTGCTTTTACGTCTTCAATCTGCTTGCGCTGCTCAGGCGTCAGCTTGGCCAGGTACTCCGGCCGCGACAAGTCAAAGTTTTCTACCGCATCCTGGCTGGCCACCACCTTGACATCCATCAGCTGGTCTACCGGCTTGCCTGCCGACATCAGGTTCAGGATGTAGGTGCCGGGCGCAATGTCCGCGCCTTTGTAGTCACCGTTGGCATCCGCGGTAAAGGTGTACTTTACAGTTTTTCCATCTGTGGTCACCAAGATTTGTGCGTTGGCAATCGGGCTGGCGGCAGGGTCTTGTACGTGGCCGTGAATACTTCCGGCGGGTGCTTGCCCGTGGGCGGTAGTCCATGGCAGTCCTGTGGCGCTCAGCAACAGTGCAATTGCCGGGAGTTTTGATCGTAGACTCATCATTTCCTCTTTCTTATCCAGTTTCTTATCCAGACACCAATAGGTAGCCGCCCAACGCGCATTGCAAGTTCGGCGCGGTCAGCGATTGCGCGCCGCATAGGGGAGGGGGTCATGCTGTCCCGCCTCGGCAAACGCGCGCAGCCGCAGTACGCAACTGTCGCACACACCGCAGGCGGTAGTTTCCCCCTGGTAGCAGGACCACGTTACATCCAGCGGCGCACGAAGTTCAATACCCAGCGCAACGATCTCACTTTTTCGCATGCTGATAAGCGGAGTCGCAATCTCGATATCGCCGTCGCGTGTCCCGGTTCGGATCAATTGCCGGAACGCGTCATAGTAGGCAGGCCGACAATCCGGGTAGCCGGAGCTGTCCTGCTCCACCGCGCCGATAAAGATTGTCCGGGCGTCGATAGTCTCAGCCCAGCTCACCGCCGCGCTCAAGAAGTGCGCGTTGCGGAACGGCACATACGTGACCGGGATTTCCGCCCCCATCGTCTCCGGCGCATCGGGTACGGCAATGGAAGGGTCCGTCAGCGCGGAGCCGCCTATGGTGCGGAACAGGTCGAGCTTCAGGTGCAGGAACTTGGAAATGCCAAGCGCCTCAGCCACCGCGCGGGCACTCTTCAGCTCTCGTACTTCCGTGCGCTGCCCATAGGAAACGTGCAGCGCACAGACTTCGTAATCCCGGGTAGCAAGTGCCGCGCACACACAGGAATCCATGCCGCCGGAAAGACACACAATTGCGTTCTCCCGGCTCTCAAATGCAAGATGTTTTGCTTTAAACTCCATTCGCTCTCTCAGAGGGTGTACAAAGTATTTCCCTCTTCCAATCCCTTCAAAACAGTGTCGTTCTAATCAAAAGCGGTATCATGCAGAATTGAAAGTAATCTCATCCCGAATCAAAAACCGTGTCATCCTGAGCGAAGTCGAAGGACCTGCTTTTGCTTTTGACCTTTGCGCCTGCACTCAAAGCAAGCAGGTCCTTCGACTCCGCTCAGGATGACACTAAGCAATGGTCTGGAACTACAATAATTTGGAACTTTGCATAACCCTTCCAGGCTCATGCAGACACCGCATCCGTCCGGGTTTGCGCCGCCGCCCACCAGCTATCAAACGCTGCAAGCGCCAGGTCGCACTGCATAGCATGCCGAACCTTCTTGTCACGCACCTTCTTGCGGGTCTCTTCATCGAGAGGCAACAGCAGGTCAAATGTGACATTCGCGGGCTGAAAATTCTTCTTCTCGGCATGCGTGATGTAGTGCACCAGCGAACCCAGCGCCGTGCCGCGCGGCGCGGGTTCCGCAGCCACACCCAGCGCCGCGCAAGCCGCATAGTAGCCGGCCAGCAGCCCGGTGGCAATTGATTCGGTATACCCCTCGACACCTGAAATCTGCCCGGCAAAGAACACGTTCGGGTACGCTCGCAGGTGCAGATTTTCCGTCAGCACGCTCGGGCTGTGGATATAGGTATTGCGGTGGATCTGCCCCCAGCGCAGAAATTTCGCCTGCTCCAGGCCGGGAATGAGCCGCAGAATGCGTCCCTGCTCACCATATTTCAGGTGGTTCTGAAACCCGACCAGGTTGTAGGAGTCAGCCCGCAGGTTTTCAGACCGCAGCTGCACCACCGCCCAGGGTTGCTTGCCGGTGCGCGGGTCGCGCAGCCCTACCGGCTTCATCGGCCCGAAGCGCAGCGTATCACGCCCTCGCCGCGCCAGCTCTTCAATGGGCAGGCAACTCTCAAAGTAAGGCAGCTTCTCCCACTCTTTGGCTTCAGCAGGTTCCGCCGACAGCAGCGCGTCCAGAAAAGTATCGTACTCTTCGCGCGTAAACGGGCAATTAATATAGTCCGCCGTACCCTTGTCCCAGCGCGCGGCAAAGTACACGCGCTCCATGTTGATCGTCTCCGCATCCACAATCGGCGAAATGGAGTCGTAAAACGCCAGGTGCTCACTGCCGGTTAGCCGCGCGATCTCGCCGGACAGCGCCGACGACGTCAGCGGTCCGGTAGCAATGACCGTGATGCCGTCTTCCGGGTCGAGCCTCATGACCTCTTCACGATGGATCGTAATCAAAGGTTCGTTCGCAAGCGCGCGAGCAATGTGCCGCGAAAACTCCACCCGGTCCACCGCCAGCGCATGCCCGGCAGGTACGGCGGTCGCATCCGCGCAGCCCAGCAGGGGCGACCCGGCCCGGCGCATCTCCTGCTTCAGCAGCCAGGGCGCAGTGCCTTCGCTCTCGCTCTTCAGCGAATTTGAGCACACCAGTTCACCGAAATCTGCCGTCTGGTGCGCGGGCGTCTGCCGCACCGGGCGCATCTCGTACAAGTCCACGGCCACACCCATGCGAACGGCTATCAGCGCCGCTTCCGGCCCGGCCAACCCGCCGCCGATGACCCGTATCTTCAATTCCGAGCGCGCGCTCACAGTTCCACCTCTGCCTGGGCAGCCAGCACTGCGAGTCCATCTTCTGAAAGCCGCATGCGCCGCCACTCCTCCATCCGGAACGCTCCGATTCGCTCGTAAACCCGGATGGCAGGCTCGTTCCAGGTCAGCACGCTCCAGTCCAACCGCGCGCAATCTCCCTTGACGGCTTCAGCGGCAACACGGGCCAGCAGGGCCGTACCGAGGCCCTGCCCCCGGTGCTCCGGCTGCACATACAAGTCTTCCAGATACATCGAGCGGCCTTGCCATGTGCTGTAAATCGGGTGGTACAGGGCAAACCCGCCTACCTGCCCGGCAACCTCAGCCACAAGGCAGGTAAAGTGCGGTCGCTCGCCCCAGCCGTCGCGCAGCAGGTCCTGTTCTGTGATGGCAACCGCATTCGGCTCGCGCTCGTACACCGCAAGTTCGACGATCAATCCATGGATTGCGGGGACGTCGGCTTCCGTAGCGAAACGAATGGAAAAGCGGGTTTGAGGGAGGGCAGGCACCCTCCCAGTATAGAGACAGTTAGCGAAGGCCACCCGAGGACCGGATCAGCTCGCCCGTAATCCAGCTGCTGTCGTCGGAAGCGAGAAACACTGCCAGCTTCCCGATGTCTTCCGGCTTGCCGGGTCGGCCGAGGGGAGTCTGGCTTACCATGCCTTTTACCATTTCGGAGTCTTCCGTAGCACCGAAAGCTTCCGTACCCTCGGTCAAGGTTTGACCCGGGTTGATGGAATTGACGCGGATTCCTTTCGGTCCCAGCTCATTTGCAAGCACGCCGGTAATCTGGTCCAACGCCCCCTTTGTCGCCGCATATACCGTTGAAGTCGGCATTTGCATGGTCGTGATTACCGAACCGACATTGATGATCGAACCGCCGTTGCTGCCGAAGTGCCGCGCTGCCGCTTGTGAGGTCAGCAGAGTCCCAAGCACGTTGATGTTGAATTGCCTGTGAAACTCCTCTTCTGTGATCGCCTCCAGCGGCATAAAGTTGAACACGCCCGCATTGTTGACCAGCACGTTGGCCGGTCCAAATGCCTTCTCCGTCTCCGCGAACAACCGCTCCACATCCGCGCTCTTATCTACACTGCCCTGCACGGCAATAGCCTTGCCGCCCGTGCTTGCAATCGCCTGCACAGTCTTTTCCGCGCCGGCCTTGTCTGAGGCATAGTTCACCACCACGGACGCGCCCTCTGCCCCAAGTGCCTTTGCAATGCCTGCGCCGACTCCCTTTGACGCACCCGTTACTACTGCGACTTTCCCTGTCAGCTTTGCCATCTCTCTCCTCTTTTTATATTGCAGTTCAAAGGTTTTACCGCAACCCGCCCGCGACGCGAATCTTCTCGCCGGTAATCCAGCGCGCATCGTCTGAGGCTAAAAATGTGACTGCATCAGCGATGTCGTCCGGTTCTCCCATCCGCCCGAGCGGTGTTTGCGCGACTGCGCCGGCCTCCATCTCGCCCCCGCGCATGGATGCATTGCCCTCGGTCGCGGTAAAACCGGGGTTTACGCTGTTGACCCGAATCTTCTTCGGCCCCAGTTCTTTGGCCAGCACGCTTGTGATCGTGTCCAGCGCGCCCTTGGTTGCCGAGTAAACAGTGGACCCCGGCATCTGGCCTTCGGACACGATCGAACCGATGTTGATAATGCTGCCGCCGCGCTCACCGAAGTGCCGCGCCGCCGCCTGCGAAGCCAGCAAAACGCCCAGCACATTGATGTTGAAGGTGCGGTGGAATTCCTCTTCCGTGATCCCATCCAGCGGCGCGAAGGCATACACTCCCGCGTTATTCACCAGCACATCTGCCGGCCCAAACGCCTTCTCCGTCTCCGTGAATATCCGCTCGACATCCGCTGCCTTGTCTACGCTCCCCTGCACGGCCAAAGCCTTGCCGCCCGCGCTTGTAATTGCCTCGACAGTCTTTTCCGCGCCTGCTTTATCCGACGCATAGTTCACTACCACCGAAGCACCTTCAGCTCCCAGCGCCTTTGCAATTCCTACGCCGATGCCCTTTGAAGCACCCGTTACCACTGCCACTTTGCCTGTAAGCTTTCCCATAATTATTTCTCCCATAAACACTTCGACGTTCATCGAATGGATGGCCGCAGTGCCTGAAAGATGCAGTATTCGCTAGAAACGCCGATAGTCAGGAAAGCAGGTCGCGCTCTAAACCTTCCAGGAAGGCCGCCATGTTGTCGCGTCGCAATGTGTACTGCACGGTGCGCCCTACACGACGTTCCCGTATCAGCCCCGCATCGCGCAGCTCCCTCATATGGTGTGAGAGCGTCGGCGGTGCAAGGGCAACCGAGTCGCGCAGCACGGAGCATGGGGTGCTGCCCCCCTCGCATTGCGCCAGCAGCTTCAGGATGCCGTAGCGTTGCGGGTCGGCCAGGGCTCGTGCAATCGCCTGGGCAGCCTCTGCGTCGGTCAGTGGGCGCTTGCTCATTGCTTTTCTTCCGCATTGCGTGCCCGCACCTTAAACCATATCGGCGAGCCTTCAAACCCGAACGCCTCACGAATCTGGTTGGTCAAAAAGCGTTGGTACGAGAAGTGCAAACCTACATCCCGGTTGGTAAACAGGATGAACGTCGGCGGTGCCACACCGGCCTGCGTCATATAGAAAATGCGCAGGCGCTTGTTCATCGGCACCGTGGCGCGCTCAAAGTCAACCTTCTCCAGAAAGCGGTTCATCTGCCCGGTGGTAACGCGCTTGCGGCGCTCTGCCGCGACTCGCTCAATTGCTTCAAGCACGCGGTGAATGCCCGTGCCCTCAGCCGCGGAGATGAAGACCAGCGGCGCATACTCCAGGTACTTCAGCGTGTCGCGTACCTGTTCTTCATACACCTTGCGGTCGGCATGCGGCTTGCCGTCGGTGCGGCCCGTGGTCACCGCGTCCCACTTGTTCACAATGATGACAACAGACCGCCCGCTCTCGTGCGCATACCCCCCGATGGTCGCGTCGGAGGCGGTAATCCCCTCCACCGCATCGATCATCAACAGTGAAACATCGGCTGCTTCCAGGTGCCGCCGTGCCATGATGACGGAAAGTTTTTCAGCCATCAAGTGCGTCTTGCCCTTACGCCGAATGCCCGCTGTGTCGATAATGCGCAGCTGCTTGCCGTTGTACTCCAGCACTTCGTCGACCGCATCGCGCGTAGTGCCCGCGATGGGCGAAACGATGGACCGCGCGGTACCGGTAAGCGCGTTCAGCAGCGTGGACTTGCCCACATTCGGCCGCCCGATAATAGCCACGCGAGTCTCGCGCTGCTCATAGTCGCCGTGCGTGCGGTGCGGGGCAGGGGCGTCTTCTTCAGCGTCCGGGTCGGGCGCTTCGTCCTCCGGTCCCCAGGGCTTGACCGGCAAATCTTCCTCACGCGGTGCAAACGGCAGGGCTTCAAACACCCCATCAAGCAGGTCGCCGATCTCGTGGCCATGCTCGGCGGAAATACCGAACAGGTTCGGCACGCCCAACCGCCTGAAGTTTTCCGCCGCCGCATCCTGCTGCTGCGTATCGATCTTATTGACGGCTAGGAACAGCGGCTTGTTCAAACGGCGCAGCAGCTGTGCCAGGTCCATGTCGGGCGAAGCCAGCTCCGTGCGCCCGTCCACTACCAGGATGATCGCCGAGGCCTCGTCAAATGCAAAGCGTGCCTGCGTAAAAATCTCGGACGGAATCAGCGCGTCATCGTCGGGCACAATGCCGCCCGTATCGACGACCCGCGCCACGCGCCCGCCCCAGTGCACCTCGCCGTAGATGCGGTCGCGCGTAATGCCGGGCTCATCGCCCACGATGGAGCGGCGGGTGCCTGTAAGGCGGTTGAATAGGGTCGATTTGCCGACGTTGGGCCGCCCGCAAACCACAATCAGCGGCATGCCGAGTGACTCCGCGGTATGGGGCAGCGGGTTAGGGCGTCGAATCTGTTTCTTCGGCATGGAACGGTGCCTCCTGGCCCGGTGCACAAAGGAGGGCGACGGGCAAACCCCTATTATAGGAAGAGTCTGCATAAGACACCTCCCCGTGCCCCAAACTGCCACAAGAAAGCTGCCGACGCTCAAGGCATTTTTCGCGCCCGGGGGAGTGCTCGCCCAATCATCACTGCCGTTTGAGTTCCGCCAGGGCCAGCTGGAACTTGCCCAGGCGGTTGAAAGCGCGCTGACCGCGAAGCAACACCTGATCGCCGAAGCCGGCACCGGCACCGGCAAAACGCTGGCCTACCTGCTGCCCGCGCTGCGCTCCGGCAAGCGCGTCATCGTCTCTACCGGCACTAAAAATCTGCAGGAGCAGCTGTACTTCAAGGACATCCCGTTTCTGGAATCGCTGCTGGGCCCGCTGCATACCTGCTACATGAAGGGCCGCGCCAACTACCTGTGCCGCAAGAAGCTGTACGCGCTTGAGAACGAGCCGATCTTGAACGGGCTTGAAGAGATCAAGCAATTCCGCGCCATCGTCAAATGGGAAAAAACCACCAAGACGGGCGACCGTGCGGAGATCGACGCGCTGCCCGAGCAGAGCCCGCTATGGAGCAAGCTGGACGCCCGCAGCGAGACCTGCCTAGGCCAGACCTGCCCCGACTTCGAGCGGTGCTTCATCACGGAAATGCGCCGCAAAGCCGCTGAAAGCGACCTGATCATCGTCAATCACCATCTATTTTTCGCCGACCTCGCGATCAAGCAGCAACTGGCCCATGCGCCCGATGCGGGCATCCTGCCGGATGTGGATGCGGTGATCTTCGACGAGGCGCACGAGCTGGAAGACGTGGCCTCGAATTACTTCGGCATCCAGCTGTCAAACATCCGCTTTGAAGAACTCGCGCGGGATTTAGACCTGCTGCTGCGGTCAAAACACGCCATCAGCTCCGGTCCGAAGATGGCCGCTGAAATCCTGCGGGAGCGTGCGCGGATGTTCTTCGCCTCGCTGCCCATGGGTACAGAAGGTCGCGCGCAGTTCACCCACCGCGAAGAGTTTTTGGAAGAGCACGGCGAGCTGTACCTGGGCGTGCTGAACGCGCTGCGACTGCTTGAAACCGAGCTGGAGCGCATGCGCGAGGTGGAGGAAGCGCCCGGGCTCAAGCGCCGGACGAACGAGCTGCACGACCGCCTCCAGTTCCTGATGGAAGCCGAGGACAAAAACACCGTGTTCTGGATGGAGCGGCGCGGCGGCGGACGCGGGCGTGAGTCGAGCTATAACACCTTTCTGCAGGCAACGCCCATCGACGTCTCCGGCCTGCTCGGCGACGTACTCTTTACTACTTTCCCCACCGTCGTGCTCACCTCGGCCACGCTGACGGTGCAAGGCGGCTTCGACCACCTGCGCAAACGCCTCGGCATGGAGCACGCTCGTGAACTCGTCGTGCCCTCGCACTTCCGCTACGCCGACCAGGCGCTGCTCTACCTGCCGCCGCACATGCCGGACCCGCGCGACCGCGACTTCGGCGAGCAGGCCGTAAAGACCATCGTCCGTGTACTGGAGGCGACACGCGGACGCGCCTTTTGCCTGTTTACCAGCTACGCGCAGATGCGGGAGACGTACGAGCGGCTGCTGGTGGAAGTCCCCTGGCCGCTGCTGCTGCAAGGCACCGCGCCGCGCAAAGCCCTCATTGACGAGTTCCGCCAAACCCCAAATGCGGTGCTGCTGGGCACTTCGAGCTTCTGGCAGGGGATCGACGTGCAGGGCGAAGCTTTAAGCTGCGTCATCGTGGACCGGCTGCCGTTCGCGGTGCCGAGTGACCCGATTGTGCAGGCGCGCACCCGAGCTATTGAAGCAGCAGGCGGCAAGCCTTTTTTCGATTACCAAATTCCCGCGGCGGTTATTACGCTGAAGCAGGGCTTTGGGCGGTTGATCCGCTCCCTCGATGATCGCGGCGTGCTGGTGTTGCTCGACCCGAGAATTGCGCGCAAGGCGTATGGCAAGGCATTCCTGGAGAGCCTGCCGCCATACCGGGTCACCCGGGATATTGCTGAGGTGGAGAGCTTTTTCGCTGAAAAACCCGTTTAGCCGAGGCGAGAAGCCTGGCTTACAATTAGAGATGAAACCGTCATTTAGCAAGGAGGAACTTCAAATGGCTGACAACGTTTTGCAGACTTTGCAGCGCCTCGTTCAGGATGTCATTGCGCCGGATGTCCGCGAGCTGAAAGTGCGAATGTCTTCGCTTGAGAAGTCAATGGATGAGAGATTCAAGTCAGCTGACGATAGAGCCTTATCCCTTGAGAAGTCGATGGACGCAAAATTCAAATCTATAGATGAAAGATTCACTTCACTTGAGAAGCAAAGCGAAGCGCAGTTTAGAGCTATTCTGGCCGCGATCAGCGAATCGCGGGCGCAAACTGAACTTGCAATCTTTCGTGATATATCCGCTCTCAGCGAACGAGTCACTGCTTTAGAGGCAAGAATGCCCAAGCAGTAAGTTACCTTTCGTTCTTTGCATAACCGGTTTTATGGAGAATCATGTTTGAAGTAACAGTAGACGCGGGTTTTTCCTCCGGCCACTACCTGCGAGAGTATCGCGGCAAGTGCGAAAACCCCCACGGTCATAACTACAAAGTTCGAGTGACCCTGCATGGTAAAGATTTGGACCACTCCGGCCTGCTGCTCGACTTCAAGGAGTTGAAGAATGTATTACGCCCGGTCGTCGAGTATCTGGATCACAAAATGATCAACGACCTGGAGCCGTTCACGACAGTCAACCCATCGGCGGAAAACCTCGCCAAGTATTTCTACGATGAAACAAATAAGCAACTGTCAGATATGACCGCCGGGCGTGTTCGGGTGAAGGATTGCACCATCTTCGAGACCGACACTTCTGCCGCTACGTACTATGAGTAACCGCCATTGTTCCTGATCGAAACCTACAAATCCGTACAGGGCGAGTCGAGTTTTGCCGGAGTGCCCTGCATCTTCGTCCGGTTAGCGGGCTGCAATCTGCGTTGCTCCTGGTGCGACTCGGAATACACGTTCACCGGCGGCTATAAGCAATCAGCAGATGAGGTAATCGCCTCAGTCGAAGCACTTGCCCCGGTGCGCCTGGTCGAGTTCACCGGCGGCGAGCCGCTGCTGCAGGCACGCGAGCTCATCCCGGTTATGGAGCAGCTGCTTGAAAAGGGGTACACGCTGATGATCGAAACCAGCGGCGAGCGCCCCCTGACTGACGTGCCGAAAGCAGTGCACAAAATCGTAGATGTGAAGTGCCCCGGCTCAGGCGAGATGGGCCGCTTCCGCATGGAAAACCTGGAAGCCCTCACGCAGCGCGATGAGGTTAAGTTCGTTATCAGCCACCGTGAAGATTATGAGTTTGCGCGTGACTTTACCCTGGAGCACCGGCTGTCCGAGCGTGCCGGTCACGTGCTGTTCTCGCCTGCTTTCAAAAAAACTCCGAGCCTGGAACGCTCCACCGCCAACTGCGCGCTTGACCCGCGCCTGCTGGTGGACTGGATGCTGGCCGACGCCGTACCCGCACGGCTTAGCCTGCAAATCCACAAGTACATCTGGGAGCCGCAGAAGAAGGGCGTCTAGCCGTTTCCGGCGAAGCCGCTACCTGCGAAGTCGCTACCCGCAAAGCCACTACTTCGACGCGCTCAGGTAGTCATCCATCGGCAGCTCAAAGGCAAACATCTCCTTGCCGGCACTATCACGTACCTGCCGAAACGCCAGCTTGGCCCCGGCAAGCGGATGCTGACCCATCCCTTGCACGTCATAGAAAAGGAACCCCGCCCGCGTCGTATGCGGCTCCACGGCAAGCGCTGAGTACTCATGCTCGCTGAAGTCGGCCTCCACCTTGCTATCGGCGGCCTTGCCCTTGCGATGGATTTTAAGCGGTCCAATCGGAATCGTAGAGCCGGTACGCTGGCCCATTTGGACACGTCGTTCCACGTCCCCTGGATCGCCCGCGTTGATCTTGCCGCCCTCACGCGGCAGCAGCACAATGCGCACATCGTTCAGCGAGATCGGCTCGGCAGTGTCGTTCGTGACAATGATGCGAATCGGGATGAAGTCGTATTTAAGGTAGTCAACCTGGAAAACAGCTTCTTTCGGCAGGCTGTCATAAGGGTCGGCAGCGATAGTGATACCGGCCTGGGTAACGTGTGCGGGGTACTGCGCGGCGGCAAGCGCGGGATTGATCTTCCCCTCCGCGAGGAGCGTAAAAGGCATGGCAAGCAGAGCAACAAGAGCAGCAAAACGGTGCATGGTGAAAGTCCTGACGGATAAATTAGAGTCGTAGACCATTATCATCGGGAGCGGAACCGATGTGAACAAGCACTCTCCAAAACTTGGCGTCCTGGCACGCGGGTTGCTCGCCCTATACACTGCGGCGCTTACCGGGACATTAGTGCTGACATCTCCCTGGTGGCTGCCCGAGCTACGCCGGAATGGCAAGTATGGTGACAGCTTCAGAGAGCGGCTAGGGCACATTCCACGCCTGCGCCTGCAAAAGCCTATACCCGGGCACACAGTCATCTGGGTACATGCCGTGTCCGTGGGCGAGGTGCTTGCCGCCGCGCCGCTGATCCGGGAGTTGCGGTTGGCTCTGCCGCAAGGTCGCGTGTTTGTATCGACCGCAACGCGGACAGGGCAGGCGATTGCCCGCGAACGCTTCGGTGAGGATTCCGTTTTTTATTTTCCCGCCGATTTTGCATTTGCCGTGCGCGCCTGGCTGCGCTATTTGCAGCCTCGGCTGCTGGTGTTGGTAGAAAGCGAGTTCTGGCCGCGCGTTCTATATGAAGCGGACCGTGCCCATGTGCCGGTCGCAGTGGTCAACGCGCGCATCTCTTCACGATCTTGGCCGCGCTACCGCCGCCTGCGCCGGTTGTGGCGGCCGTTGCTGAGCACCGTTGCCCTGGTACAAGCGCAGACTGAAGAGGATGCCGAGCGGTTGCGCTTCCTTGGCGCGCACACGGCAACTGTCGGCGGAAACCTGAAGTACGACGTGCAGCCCGCAGCCGTCACGCCGCTGCTGAGCCTGCTGCAAGCCGCGTTGCCGCCCGGTGCAGACGTGCTGGTGTGCGGCTCAACCCTACCCGGCGAAGAAGACCTGTTGCTGCGGACACTGCCGCCTGATCCGGTACTGCTGCTGGCACCGCGCCACCCGGAGCGGTTTGACGAAGCCGCCGCGCTGCTGCAAGCATCGGGCCGCCGATGGCAGCGACTGTCTGCCTGGCGGCACAAGCCGCAGCCTGTCGAGCTCGGTTCGGTGCTGCTGCTCGATTCCGTAGGCGAGCTCGCGGCGTTGTATGCGCTTGCTACAGTGGCCATAGTGGGCGGCGGCTTTCTCCACGCAGGCGGCCACAATCCCCTGGAACCGGCGGCGCTTGGTAAGCCGGTAATCCTGGGGACCGGCTACGCTAACTTCGCCGGAATCGTCGAGACACTCCAGGCGGCACAGGCAATTCAAATCGCCGACAATGCCGCGCTTTCCTGCTGTGTCACAAACTTGCTTGCGGACCGGCAAAAACCCGCCGACATGGGCAGGCGCGCGCAGCAAGTTTGCGGGGAGCAGGGGGGCGCAACCGCCCGTGCGCTCTCCGCGCTGCTGGCCCTGGTGGCTCCGTCACCATGAAGCGAAGACTCCGGCAACTCCTCGGCAGGCCGCTGCAACTCTTGTACCAAGCCGCACTTGGAGCCAAAAACAATGCCTACGCGCAGAACTGGTTGCGTCCCGCTACGCTGGCATGGCCGGTGATCAGCGTAGGCAATCTTTCCGTGGGCGGCGCGGGTAAAACCCCGCTCGTTATCGAGCTTGCGCGGCTGCTGCGCGAGCACAGTGTGTACGTCGATGTGCTCTCGCGCGGGTACGGCAGGCGCTCGCCGCAGCCGATAGAGCGCGTGGAAGCAGAGGGCCCGGCGCAGCGTTTCGGAGATGAGCCGCTATTGATCGCACGTGCAACCGGTGTACCTGTCTATGTGGGGGCATCCCGCCGGCAAGCCGGAAAGCTGGCGGAGCAGGAAGCCGATACAAAACAAGGCGTACACCTGCTTGACGACGGCTTTCAGCACCGCAGGCTGGCACGCACAGTCGACATCATTGTCGTGCATCCCCGAGATGCGCACGACAAGCTGCTGCCTGCCGGGCGGCTGCGAGAGCCTCTCAGCGCATTGCGACGAGCTGATTTTCTGGTGCTGCGTGAGGAGGATGCGCTCAGCGAAGACGCCTTAGAAAACGCAGGTATCCGCAAGCCTGTATGGCGCGTGCGCCGCACTCTTGCGCTGCCGCCGGTAGCGGACCGGGCGTTTGCCTTCTGCGGCATCGCCCATCCGAATGAGTTTTTTGCTGCCCTGCAAAACGGCGGCATCGCCCTATGCGGCACGCTGGCGTTCCACGACCACCATGCATTTGTGCAGGCGGATATACAGCGCATTGCCGAGCGTGCACGTGGAGCCGGGGCGCTGCTCACCACAGAGAAGGATTTTGTCCGCCTGAGCGCAGAGCAGCGTGAGCAGCTTGCACTGGTAGCTCCATTGCACGCCGTTCCCATGAGAGCAGAGATTCTGGATGCGGACCGCTGCATGGCCGCCTTGCTCTACCTGCTTGCGGAGCGTCGCCAGACGAAAACCATCCGCGGCGCTGTGCGAAGATAGTGGTTTGTCAGAAGCAAAGCAGCAGCGTGTACTCCGCATCTTGATCGTGCGGCTGGGGGCCATGGGCGACATCCTGCATGCCCTGCCTGCGGTCTCTGCGTTGCGGGCTGCGCATCCCGACTGGTTTCTGGGCTGGGCAGTGGAGCCGCAATGGCGCGCCCTGCTTGCCGCAGACTGTGCCGGTGAAGATGACGCAGGCACTCCCCTGCAGCCCTTGGTGAACCGGCTGCACCTAGTCCCGGCCAAGCAGTGGGCGCGGCACCCGCTGCATCGCGGTACGCTGCGCGCGATCCTCAGCACCCGCTCCGCTCTGCGCGGGACCGGCTACGACGCGGCGCTCGATCTGCAAGGCGCGGTGCGCTCCGCCCTGATAGCCCGCCTGGCACGACCCGCACGCCTGCTGGGCGAGGCCGCCCCGCGTGAACCGGCGGCACGATGGCTCTTTAGCGAGCGTGTGCCCTCAGCCGGTGTGCATGTCATGGAACAGGCAGCGGACGTGGTGCGCGCGCTTGCCGGGGATGCGCTGCCGCTCACATTGCCGCTGCTGCCGCATGACGCGACGGCGGCACACTGGTGCGATCAGGCAGGTGCGGGTACGCACTTGAGACCGATCGTGATGCTGCACCCCGGTGCGGGCTGGGGTGCCAAGCGGTGGCCTACAGAACGCTACGCCCAGGTCGGCATCGCTCTTGCCCGGCAGACGGGATGCCGCATTGTCATCAATGCCGGTCCGGGTGAAACAGAGCTTGGCGTTGCACTGGCCTCGTACCTGCGCATTCTGGGCACCGAGCCCCTGCTGCTTTCGCCCACGCTGGGCCAGCTTATCGAACTGACCCGTCGTGCCTCGCTTGCCATCGGGGGTGATACGGGTCCGCTGCACCTGGCGGCCGCACTGGGCAAGCCCACAGTGGGCATCTTTGGGCCGACCGACCCGGCACGCAATGGACCGTTCCATGGCGACTTTGCCGTGCTGCGCGACCCGGAAAGCCGCCGTGATCACACCCGCCACCACGCACCCGAGGCAGGGCTGCTCCGCATCTGGCCTGAGCCCGTCATTGAGGCTGCGCTTGCGCTGTGGCGCCGGGCAGCCGTGCCGCAAGGTATTTCCTGATGGCCGCGCGCAGCAGCTGGCAGCGTGTGGCCAGGCGTATTCGCGTGCCTCTGGGATTCGCGTTCAGTATCGTGTTCCTGCTGCTTGCACGGCCTTCTCCCCGATCAGTGCTGTGGAGCCTTCTGATGGTAATCCCCGGGCTCGGCCTGCGAGCATATGCGTCCGGGTACGTAAAAAAGAATGCCGAGCTCGCCACCACCGGGCCCTATGCGTGGACGCGCAACCCGCTCTATCTGGGCTCCATGCTGATGGCATTCGGCTTTGCTGCCGGGGCACGATCGCTGCTGCTCGCCGCACTGCTAGCACTTCTATTTGCCTCTATCTACGTGCCGGTAATACGAGGCGAAGAGGAATACCTGCGCGCGCATTTTCCGGGATTTGCAGCGTACGCCGCACGTGTGCCGAGGCTGTTGCCCTGGCGTATTCCCGCGCCCGGGATTGGGCAGCAAGGCCAATTTTCTCCGGCGCTCTACCGCAAGCACCGCGAGTACAATGCCGGTATGGGTGCTATCGCCTTATACATCGCACTCGCGCTGCGTATCGCCTGGGTGCACAGCCATTAGACCTGCTGAGACAATCAAACCGGCGAACCGCCGCACACTATCCAGGCTTTCTTCGCGCATGCGTCTTCGCCATGTGGTTATGCTCGCATTACCTTTTGCCGCGGGTTTCGCGCAATCGCCGGGTACTGCACCGGCAGTTCCGGCCCTCAGCTTGCCCGCACCGGTCTCCGGCTGGAACCCTCCGCAGAAGCAAACCCTTACCTACGCTGTGGACTGGCGCGTCTTCCAGGCCGGTACCGCGACCGTGCATTTGGAAAGTGACGGCTCCACAGAGCGCGTCACTGTAAGCGGCGACTCGCAGGGAGCCATCAACCTGCTGTTTCGCGTAAGCGACCGCTTTCAATCTTCATTCAATCGCACAACCGGCTGCTCAGAGAGCTTCAGCCGGCAAACGATGGAAGGACGCCGTCAGGTCAACTCAAGTGACCGCATAGACGGGACGCACCGCACTGCCTCCTATGAGGAGCAAAACCTGATTTCGCGTATCAATATCCATCAAACCTTTGCCGTCAGCCCCTGTGTCACGGATGTTCTCTCTGGAATCTTCTTTCTCGGCTCGCAAACGCTTGACCCCGCCGGCGTGCTTCACTTGCCGGTGGTAAGCGGCAACCATGTCACCAATGTGACGGTTCGCGGGGAAGCGCGAGAAACTGTACGGACGCCCGCAGCCACGTACCACGCTGTCCGGGTGCAACCTACGGCGGATACAGGCGCGATCCGCAACCGGGGCAAGCTGTGGATCTGGTACTCGGATGATGCGCGGCACCTGCCGGTGCAAATGCGAGCACGCCTGTTCTGGGGCACACTCACCTTCCGGCTCACAAGTATCGAAAATAAATAGTCCTCAGAAGGCATGTGCAGAGTTGAAACAAGCAACAGGTATGTGCAAAGCCGAAAACAAGCAACAGGTACATGCAAAGTCAAAACAACTAAATAGGTGTCATCCTGAGCGAAGCCGAAGGATCTGCTTTTGCCTTTGCATTTCGCGCCGATGCCGAGAAAAGCAGGTCCTTCAACTCCGTTTCACTGCGCTCAGGATGACACCGAATATCAGTTTCACAACTTTGCACACATCGTTTCAGGGACTCTACTGAATTCGAAACCGCTCGCGCATGGCCCGCTGAATGCGAGGCCGACACAGCATGTTGAACGTGCTTTCCTTATCAGGAAACATCCGCAGAACAGATTGACGGGTATTTGCAACCATCTGTGCTGCTTCGTCAACGGTCATGGTGCGGTCCTGCTCAATACTGGCGATCAGCAGCTGCATCATGGCCTGGAGACGCCGCAGGTTCTGCTGCTCCTGCTGGTCGCCGGCCCTGTCACAGGATGTACCGCCGTTTGTCTCCCATCCGCCGCTCTTGTAGGTGTCATTTTGCCCAGTGCTCATGCCGTGTGCTCCTCCGTCCGGTTGCCGCATGTGGGTGCGATGATACATCCGCGCTTTTCCCGGTGCCCAGCATTTTGGAGGGAACTCACAAGCAATTTCCAGCTTATGGAGAAGACTCTGCCGAAGAGGCTGCCTGTGCCCACGGGGCTGCGGTGACATGCAGCCCATCTAAAAGAAAATCCGCTTCACCCAGCGTATCGGTACGCAGTGTACGCACATGCGCCTCGCCCAGCTTGTCGAGCGTGACCGGCTTGGGATGGTTGTAGAAGTTGTGCCTCCCGCAGGAAATGGCCCCGTATTGTGGAGAGAGCGCGGCTAGGAAGGGCGGGATGGAGGAAGAGGAACTGCCGTGGTGCCCAACCTTCAGCAAGTCGGTATGCGGTAGCCCTGCGCTAAGCATGCCTGCCTCTGCCTGCGCCTGCGCGTCGCCTTCCAGCAGGGCTGAGGTCCCGCCGTACACCAGCCGCAATACCAGGGAGTCATTGTTACTCGGTTCTGCCTTTGGAACGTACTCCCGCGAAGGCCATAGTGCTTGTACGGTTGTCGATCGACCGAACTGCCACGCATCCCCCTGCCGATGCTGCTCGACAGGGATGCCCTGTGAAGCAGCCTGCGCCAGCAGCTCTCCGTAGGCGTGCGAAACGGGATTGTTGCCCACTAGCATCATTCTGGGCTTGAAGTTGGCCAGCACAGCCGCCATGCCGCCGATATGGTCCTGGTGGGCATGGCTGATCGCTACCGCATCAAGCCTTTGTATGCCGCGCGCCCACAGCGCAGGAGAGACGACCTCCTCGCCGATGTCGAACCGGCTGTCGGGCGGCTGACCCACCAGGCCGCCCGCATCCACCAGCATGGTCTTGCCGTCGGGTGTAATTACCAGAATGGCATCACCCTGCCCCACGTCGAGCGTGGAAACCTGCAGCACGCCGGGCACGTGCCGCACCGGTTGCGGTGCTACCGCGAGCATCGCGGCTGCCAGCAGGGCGGTCGCAGCGAGCGGCACCGCCCAGGGGCGTGTGCGTCGAATAAGGTACACGGCAAGCGTCAGCAGCAGCACCCACGCGACGATGCGCCCTCCCGGCGGCGCGGGTAGCCGGTAGTCGCCGAGCTTGAGGTTGGCAAACGTATCCACAATGGCGGAAACAATGTGCAGCAGCACCGCGGTTGCCGCTGCCGGAACCACGGCAAGCGCAGGCGCGACCACCAGCGTGACAAAACACAGCATGGCGGCAGGCAGCAGCAGGCCTAGAAACGGCACGATCAGGAAGTTGACCGGCAGCCCCAGCACGGTGACCCGGTGGAAGTACATGGCCATGGGTAAGGCCATCACAAATTCGACCAGGAACGAGACCAGCAGCAGCTCCAGCGCGCGCAATGCCAGAACAAGACAGCCCGGCATAAGGCGTCGCGCTACGTAGCGACCCGTGACCGGCTGCAGATGGGCCGCGAGCAGGCGCAGGGTCACCCGCCATTGCGCCACCCTGGGAGGCATGGAAGCATCGACAGCAGGGAGCCATAGTTGTTGCGCGCCGTGCAGGTAGGGTGCAAAGGTGCGCTCGGCAAACGGCGCAGCAAGGCCGCCGATGGCGATAACTGTCAGCAGCGTCATCTGCAAGCTGGAGCCCGCCAGCGCACGCGGGTTGGCGGCCATCAGCAACAACCCCGCAAGACCGAGAGCTTGCAAGGCGTGCCGCTCACGAAAGATCAGCCGCCCCAGCAGGTACAGCGTGACCATGCAAAGCGAGCGCTGCACCGGCTCGCCGAAACCTGTAAACAAGGCGTATGCAAACGAGAGCGCAATCGTAAGCGCCGTACCGGCAAAACGCGGCAAACGCAGCCATTGCGCCACCAGCAGCACTACAGACGAAAAGATAGCCAGGTGCATGCCTGAGACCACCAGCAAATGAAATGAGCCGGTGCGCTCAAAGCCGGTGCGGGTGCGCCGTTGCAGGTACGTGCGGTCACCGGTGAGCATCGCGGTCAGCATGCTCGCGTCCTCGGGCGAAAGGCGCAGAAAAGCAGGCAGCCGCTGCGCGCCGGGAGTTTGCGCCAGCGTCAGGATGCGCGCACTCGCTTCCCCTTGCAGGCTGTGCAGGGTGCACGCCAGGGCCTGCACAGTCCATGGAGTCGCGCCGGATTGCCCAAGCACTTGCACTTTGCTGCTTTCAGTCGAGCCGAGCGCGCCCACGCCCTGCCCGCGCATGTACTCGGATGCATCCCACACGCCGGGATCGCCGTAGCGGCTCCCGCCGTGCAGCGCCAGGGTAGCTCGCAGGCGAGTTCCGCAGCGCAATGCGGGCAGCGCGGCCTTTGCGTCTGTATAGACGGTGAAGCGAACACCGCCTGCCAACGGAGTATCGCGGCCGTTCGCATCGCGGTAGTTCAGCAAGCGCAGGTCAAGCCGCTGCTCAACTTCATCGCGTGACTTGTGACCGAAAAAAGCAGTGTAGGTGGACCGGTGCACGGGTTCAAGCCGGGCCACTTCGCCGGTCAGGGTGACATTTCCCCCTTCCGCCGCCATGGAGGAAATCTGCCGCTGCGGATCAATGGGCGGCTGCAACTCCGCCGCCAGGCAGCCCAGGATGAAAAACAATGCCCCAAGCACCGGCAGCAGCATGCGCGGCGCACGCCATGCCGCAAGTAGCACCAACCCTGCAAGCAACGGCAACCCCACAAAAAGCCAGCCCGGCAGCAGCCAGCGGTGCATCGCAAGCGCGATACCGAGCGCAAACGCGCAGCCGGGTATCAAGGCCGGCATGGCATGCCAGGCATGCAGGCGCAGCGGTACGGCAAGCGCGCGCGACCCCGATACAGGCTGGGCGACGGGTTGGGCAACAGCAATGGTTGACATGGGCGTTCCGCGCCCGGTGCCCCTATCGCAAGCGGAGTTTCACCACGGTTTCCAGGTGAAACGTCTGCGGGAACAAATCGACAAGGTGCAGCTGGGTAATGGCATACCCAGCATCTACCAGAACCTTGAGATCGCGTGCCAGTGTCGCGGGATCGCACGACACGTAAGTAACATTTTGGGAACGGACCTGCGCCAGCAGCGCCGTCGCCTGCGCCCCCAGCCCGGCACGAGGCGGGTCCAGCACAACGAGGCTTGGCCGCTCCCGCTTGGCTGCCTGCCGCTGGAGAAAACCCAGGGTACTGCTCTCAACAATTTGAGACCCGGCGCGATGCCCGGCAGGGAGATTGTGCGCAAGGTCAGCGGCTGAGATCGGTGCCCCCTCAACTGCGATTACCCGGTCAAAACGCTGCGCAAGCACTTGTGCGAACAAGCCCACTCCCGCGAACAGGTCCCATGCCAGTTGCCCGCGTTCATCACCGGTCGCAAGCTCAACCAGCTTTTGGACAAGGAAGCGATTCGCCTGAAAAAAAGCACCGGTACTCACCCTGTAGCTGCCTGTGCCCACGCTGTAGCGCAGTGACGGGGCACCCCAGCGGCTTTGCGCCGTGCTCGCCTCGCTGTCGTCTTCCTGCACGGGCGGTCGTCGGCCTTTGCGAGTCATCGGCTCGATGGGCGCGCCAAATAGTGCCGCCCCGGCAAGCGCAGGCAGGCTCCCCTGCAAGGCTTCGCACACATCCGTGAGACTGCCCGAAGAAACAGTTGCACCCGCACGACCGTGTAGCGAAAGCAGCATGGCGGAGCCGTCATGATTCGTGAACAGCTCCACCCCGACACACCACCGGCCTGCCGTTTTCTGCGCTAGGGTCTGTTGCAGATGGGGAATGGCAGCCTGCAAAACCGGTGCCGCAATCGGGCACACGTCCACCGGCAGCAGCGTAAGCGAGCCCCGCCGCCGGTAGCCGAGCGCGTGTGTCGCGGGGTCGAGATGCAGCCGGATGCGATTGCGATAGCCCCACGGCTCCCCTGCATGCATAGCCGTCTCCGGCAGCTCGCGCAGCCCGGCCCGCTCCAGCGTTTCCCCAAGCACGCTTCGCTTCATCGCAAGCTGCGCGGCGTAGCTCGCATGCTGGTACTGGCAGCCCCCGCACGCGCCGTAGTAGGGGCAGGGCGCGGGCACGCGGTCGGGCGAAGGTTCAAGCACCTGCACCAGTTCCGCTTCGGCGAAGCTGCCTTTGTCCTTCACGAGCGCGGCTTCTACGTCCTCGCCGGGCAGCGTCATGGGCACAAAAATCGCTTTGCCTTCCACGCGGCCCAGGCACGCGCCGCCGTATATCGGCTTGTCCAGATGGAGCTTCATTCACTATTCCGCATGTAGAACAGGCTCAACCGGGGCACGGCATACCTCTCGACCAAACGCTTTTCAAGAAACTGCTGCTCGATTTGTCGGAGTTGCAGCGCCTGCATTTTGCTTTTATATGGAGCAATCTCGCGTGCGGCCTGCGCGCGCATCTCGTGCAGCTCCGCTTCCGGTGACGTAGCCAGCAGCATGGCCAGCAGCTTCTCCTCCAAAGTGCGCAGCGTCGTTTCCAGCTGCTCAATCTGCGGAGATTGTGCGCGAACCTCGCCCGCCAGTGCATCTAGGCGCGCAGCAGTTTCCCTTACCATCGCAAGCGCGATCTCCGGCACCGTCGCAGCCGCAAGGAGCTGGTCTCGGCAGCTTGCGAGGTGTGCCGCAATGCGCTCGTCTCCGAAGCCCGGCTCCGTAACCGTGCCGACCTGCGGCTCCGCGCCCACGGCGGCATCGCGCATCTGCTCGGCAGCCTCCATCACGGCTTGCGCGCACCAGGCGAGCCCGTTTACGCGGCGTGTACGGCCCTTGGTCTTGCGCGCCTCGTGTTTGTCAAAAGCCGCATCGATACCCCGCAGTATGGCTTCCAGCGGAACGCCCGCGTCGCGCCAGGTTTCAATCAGCGCCCAGTCCAATGTGGAAAGCAGTAGCAGCGAGCCCCGGCGCTGCTGAAAGCGCTCTTCAATCTCTGTAAAGTAGTTGAAGTAATTTTGCAACCGCAGTCAGCCTTCCGCGCCGGGGTGCGACCCCTGCTTGCCCGCCCCATCGCTCGCCCTATCAATTTTGTTGCGCTCGAATACCAGGCGCAAACCTTGGAGCGTCAGCATCTCGTCAACCTCCGTAATAAAGCGTGATTCCGGCGCGATGAGCGAAGCCAGGCCGCCTGTTGCCACAATCACCGGCAACGTTCCAAGCTCGGCCACCATACGCTCCAGGATGCCGTCCACCAACCCCAGGTAGCCGAAGAACATGCCGCTTTGCAGATTCGTAACCGTGTTGGTGCCGATTGCTTTCGCGGGTTTCTTTAACGCTATACGGCCCAGCCGCGCCGCCCGGGAAAACAGCGCATCGGCTGAAATACCGAGCCCCGGCGCGATGGCACCGCCCACAAACTCGCCGCGCGGCGAAATCACGTCAAATGTAGTTGCCGTGCCGAAGTCCACCACAATGCAAGCTTGCCCAAAGCGCGCATAGGCGGCAACGCAGTTCACCACCCGGTCCGCGCCGACCTCAGCCGGGTTGTCCACCAGCAGCGGCATGCCGGTGCGTACGCCCGGCTCCACAAACAGCGGCGCGCAGCTGAAATACCGCTCCGCAACATTTCGCAGCGTTTCATTGACCGGCGGCACGACAGAGGAAATCACAAACTGCTTCACTGCCTCGGCATCGATACCCCTCAACGCCAGAAGGTTAAGAAACAGCACGCCGTATTCATCAGCGGTTTGCGTCCTGTGCGTTGAGACGCGCCAGTGCGCCACCAGCGTGTCATTTTCAAACACTCCCAGTACGGTGTTGGTGTTGCCTACATCAAGCGTCAGCAGCATGGCCTACTCCCACTCACGCACGCCGCCGGAAAGCACGGTGTGCATCTCGCCGGTTTCGCCGCGAACGCGCAGAAAGCCCCGCGTGTCCAGGCCTTCTGTCACGCCGTAAATCGGCTGCTCTTGCCCGACAATCACGCGCTTGCCTCGCACCCAGCTTGAGCTTGCCTCCAACCGGTGAACCAGGGCTTTTTGCCCATGCATTACGTCTTCTCCGGCCAGCGCTTCCACCTCGTCGTGCAGCGCAAGCAGCAGCGCTACCAATAACGCCATGCGCGTCACGGCAGCTTGCGGCGCTTCCAGTACCAGCGAGGTTGCAGAGGTCGCCAGCTCCGGCGGAAACTCGCGCTGATGCACGTTGATGCCGATACCGATCACGACGAAGCGAACGCGCGTGACCTCGGCCTGCATTTCGGTCAGCACACCGCCCAGCTTGCGCTTGCCTACCAGGAGATCGTTGGGCCAACGCAGGTCCGGCGCAAAGCCTGCGACCGTTTGCACGGCACTGCGCGCTGCCAGGCCTGCGGCAAGCGAAAGCCAAAGCGCATCGCCCGGTGCCATGCGCGGCCGCAGCAAGATGCTCACATACAGGCCGCTGCCCGCGGGCGAGCTCCAGCCATGCGCACCGCGACCGCGCCCGCCGGTCTGCGCATCTGTAACGTACACAGTGCCGTTTCGAGCGTCACCCGCGCCTGCGCGCATGGCCAGCGTATTGGTACTGGAAACCTCGGCAAAGTGCTGCACACGGCCCGCGAAGGGCGTACCCGCGAGCGCTTCTTCCATCTGCGCCAGGTCAAATGTGTCAAATGTGTCGTTCCGTAGGATCGGGCCGCTCAACGAGTCTCCGCGACAATGCGCATGTTCAGGTCTACCGCGACAGCAGAGTGCGTGAGCGCGCCCACAGAGATGTAATCCGGCCCGGCAAGCGCGTACTCGCGGATGGTGGCAAGCTCCATGCCGCCTGAAGCTTCAACCGGGATGGCAAGCCCGCGCTCGCGCACAACCGCGATCGCGCGCCGTACTTCCTCCGGTGTCATGTTGTCGAGCAGAAGCGACTCGGCGTTGTTATCGAGCGCTTCCGCAAGTTCCGCGAACGAACGAACTTCAATATCAATCACCTGCCCCGCCCTGCGCCCTGCATGCGCGTTGGCAAGCACTTTCGCCACGCCGCCCCCGAGTGCGATGTGGTTGTTTTTAATAAGAATGCCGTCAGATAAATCCAGCCTGTGGTTTTCACCGCCGCCGCAAGTCACTGCATATTTGTCGAGTACGCGCAGGCCCGGTACCGTCTTGCGCGTATCAATCACAGTAGCGCCCGTACCTTGTACCGCGTCGGCATAGCGGCGCGTCAACGTGGCGATGCCGCTCATGCGCTGCAGCAGGTTCAGAATCACACGCTCGGTCGATAGCAGCGTGCGCGCGCTGGCGCGTATCACTGCAAGCGCCTGGCCTTTCTTGACGCGCACGCCGTCAAAAATTTCCGCATGACTGACAACCTCAAACGTGTGCCCGCTTCTGCCTTCAAGCCTCGCAAACGTGCCCAGCACGCGCGGAATCACACCGAGCCCGGCGATGACCAGGTCCTGCTTTGCCATCACGGTGCCCGTGCCGCGCAAGGCGGCGTCAATGGTGACCAGCGTTGTGGCATCATCGGTCGCTTTATCTTCTACCAGCGCCTGCTCGACGATTGAGTCGATGCGCCTCGACTTCCAGTCCATACGCCCCCTCTACTGCGCCACCAGGCTGTCAAGCCCGGCGCGCGCCTTGGCAATCAGCTCCACCAGCTCACCGGCCCTACGCTTGATTCCTTCCACAACCGGCGCAGGCGCTTTCGACAAAAAGCTCTCGTTACCTAGCTGCCGCTGCGCGTTCGCCTGCTCTTTCTCAAACTGCGCAAGCTCTTTCTGCAGGCGTGCTGTTTCCGCCGCTACATCCACCTGTTTTTCATACACAACCTGTACGTCAAAGTTCAACGCCGACCGCATGCCCGTGCCGGTAAGCGGTGTCTGCACAAATTCAATTGCTGAAACACGCGCCATGCGTTCGACGATTGCCGCTCCACCGCGAAGAGTTTGTTCCCCGGCTGCCGCTGCACGCACACGCACGGGCACTGAGAGCTTCTCTTCCACGCCAAGCTCTTTGCGCGCCCCGCGTATGGCTACGATCAACGCCTGTAGCTCCTGCATCTGCCTGCATACATCTGCATCTGCCTGCGAACCGAGCGGGTAGCGCGATAGCGCGATGGACTCCGCAGGCGGCGCGCCGTCGAACAATGCGTGCCACAACTCTTCGGTAAGAAACGGCATAAACGGCGACAGCAGCCGCAGCGACTCTTCAAAGGTCGCAAGCAACGTACGTAGCGCCTGCTCCGCCGCGACCCTGTCCATCTCCGCGCCGAACTGCAAGCGCAGCTTCACCATTTCCAGGTACCAGTCGCAGAAGTCACCCCAGAAAAACTGGTAGATGAGGTTGGCAGCGTCGTCGTAGCGGTATGCGCCAAGCGCGGTATTTACATCGAGCGCGGTCTGCGCAAGTCGTGCGCTAATCCAACTGTCTTCCAGCACTTCCGATACATTCGGATTGGCAGATATATGTGAATTCTTTACATTCGGCTTTCCAAATGTATCTGGGTCCACGACAATCCCGACTTCCGCCGCGCGGTCCACGTTCATAAAGATGAACCGTGCCGCGTTCCAGATCTTGTTGGCAAATGCGCGGTAGCCTTCCGTGCGCTGCTCACTGAACGCAATATCCGTGCCGGGCGAAGCCATGGACGCCAGCGTAAACCGTACCGCGTCAGTGCCGTACTGCTTCACAATCTCAATCGGGTCGATGACGTTGCCCTTGGTCTTCGACATCTTTTGCCGATCGGCATCACGCACCAGCGCGTGGATGTAGACCTCGCGGAACGGCACCGACTCGCCGAGCGAACGCTTCGGTCCGGAGGGGTCATCGCCCATGAACCAGCACCCCAGCATCACCATGCGCGCTACCCAGAAGAACAGGATGTCGGAGCCGGTTACCAGCAGCGTTGTCGGGTACAGGGCGTCTAAGTCAGGGGTCTGGTGCGGCCAGCCGAACACGCTGAACGGCAGCAGCCCGGCAGAGAACCAGGTATCGAGTACATCCGCATCCTGCTCTAAACCCGCGCTGCCGCAACGCGCACATTCGGTAGGCGTTTCGCGCGCAACTGTTACCTCGCAGCAGGCAGTGCAGTGCCACGCGGGAATGCGGTGGCCCCACCACAGCTGCCGCGAGATGCACCAGTCGTGCATGCCGTCCATCCACTCCAGGTAGATCTTGCGGTACTGGTCGGGTGTAAACCGGATGGCAGGCGTACCCCCTTGCGGCGCAACTGCCTCACGCGCCTTCCTTGCCAGCCCCGGCTTGGACTCGCCTCGCCCGTCCGTGAAATCTGCCGTGCGCAGGAACCACTGCGTGGAGAGCCGCGGCTCAATGACGGCACCGGTACGCTGCGACAGGCCGATGGACATGGGGTGATCCTTGACATCAATCAGCAAACCCGCTGCGCGCAGGTCTTCGACAACGCGCTCACGAGCCGCGTAGCGGTCCAGCCCGTGGTACGGCGAGCCGGGCACGTCGATGCGCGCCTCGGTATCCATGATGTTGAGCTGCGGCAGGTTGTGGCGCTCGCCGATAGCAAAATCGTTTATGTCGTGCGCGGGCGTCACTTTCACGGCACCGGTACCGAACTCCGGGTTGGCCCAGGAGTCGGCGATTACGGGTATTTGGCGCTGTGTCAGCGGTAATTGCAGCTGCTTGCCGAGTAGCGCCGTGTAGCGCGTATCGCTAGGGTTCACCGCGACGGCGACATCGCCCAGCATCGTCTCAGGCCGCGTGGTCGCAATCACGATGGAGCCCGTGCCGTCTGCAAGCGGGTAGCGCACGTGGTACAGCTTGCCCGCGCGGTCTTCGTGCGTCACTTCAAGATCCGACACGGCAGTCTGTTGCACCGGGTCCCAGTTCACGATGTACTTGCCGCGGTAGATGAGCCCCTGCTCATGCAGGCGCACAAACGCCTCGCGCACCGCACGCGAAAGCCCTTCATCCATGGTGAAGTACTCGCGGCTCCAGTCCACACTTGCGCCGAGCCGCTTCATCTGGTCCAGAATCGCGCTGCCGTACTCTTCGCGCCATTGCCAGGCACGCTCGACGAACCGCTCACGCCCCAGCTCCTTGCGCGACGTGCCCTCGCTCGCAAGCTGACGCTCTACCATCATTTGCGTCGCAATACTGGCGTGATCGGTGCCGGGTACCCACAGTGTCCGGTCGCCGCGCATGCGGTGCCAGCGCGCCAGGATGTCCATCTCCGTCTGGTTCAGCATGTGACCCATGTGCAGGCGACCGGTCACGTTGGGCGGCGGCAGCAGCATGGTAAAGGCCGTATCTGCGGATGTTTCAGGCGCGGCCCGGTGCCATAGGTCCTGTTCGACCCAGCGGGTAGCCCAGCGCTCTTCAATGGCGGCGGGGTCGTATGTTTTGGGGAGTTCGCGTGGCATAGTTCTGAGCTAGCTTCTCACAGGAGTGTGAAGGGAATGTGCCGGGGCACCTCTTTCAGCGTCAGTAAGGGAGACGCGCCGCATGCCGCGCGCCGCGTTGGTCAACCAGATTTCGTCCGCGCCGCGCAACTGCTCGGGCGTCAGGTTTTCTTCGACCAGGCCGGGCATGGTCTGGAGCAGGTGCGCGCGGTACACGCCGGGCAGCACCCCTGCTGACAACGGCGGCGTAAGCCAATGCATGCCGTGCCGCACCACGATGTTGTGGATTGCTCCTTCAGTGACCATGCCGTGCTCGTTGACGAACAGCGCATCCGCATAGCCTTGTTCCCGCGCCTCGCGGATGGCCGTGTTGTAAAGCGCGCGTCGCGTGGTCTTGTGCTGTAGAAACTCGTCCGTGGACCGTACAGGCGTGGGCCACAGCATCGCTCGCAACGGGGTTGTGTCAGGCTCGATCCGCTCAGGCTTGCCAAGCGTGATGTTGCCCACGGAATCGAGGGTAAGGCGTAGCTTTGAGGCGCATTCGCATGGCAGCGCGGCTGCGGCGGCTTGTACAACCGCTTCTACATCGGCCACGCACATGCGGAAGCCGAAGTGAGCCGCCGAGGCCCCCAGCCTCGCCATGTGCAGCGGTAGCAGCGCGCATACGCCGCCCTCGCAGCGCATGGTTTCAATCAGCTCGAAAGGCGGCTCGCGCAGGAACGCCGCTTTCAGCAGGCACTCCGCGTACTCGGCTTGCGCGTCTGAGTCGTAGGTGATACCCGCGCCCACACCCATCGTCAGCTTGCCGTTTGCAAGTACGGCGGTGCGGATGGCCACGCTGAAGGTCGCGTCTCCGTTGGGAGCAAAGTAGCCGATGGCACCGGTGTACACACCGCGCTCCCGGCCTTCAAGCGCCCGTAGCAGCTGCATGGTGCGGACCTTCGGTGCGCCCACAATCGAGCCTGAAGGAAACAGGCTGCGAAACAGCGTGTACATGTCAATTTCAGGCTGCAGCCGCGCCGTGATTTCGGAACTCATCTGCAACAGGGAAGGGAACTGCTCGACTTCAAACAGCTTTTGAACGCGCACGCTGCCGGTCTGCGCAATGCGGCCCAGGTCGCTGCGCAGCAGGTCCACGATCATGATGTTTTCTGCCCGGTTCTTGGGGTCGCGGCTTAGGGCGAGCGCCAGGGCTGCGTCTTCAATGGCATCGCGCCCGCGCGGTGAGGTGCCTTTCATGGGGCGCACTGTAATCTCGCAGCCGCGCAGTTCAAAAAACAGTTCCGGCGAAGCAGACAGGATGTGGCAGCCGCCTGAGCCACTTAAGCCGTCTGGACCGGGCAAGCTCAGCAGCGCGCCGAACTCTACCGGCTGCGCTGTCATCATGTGCGTAAACAGCTCTGCCGCCGACCCGCTGTAGTCCGCTTTCACCCGGTCCGTAAAGTTCACCTGGTAGGTGTCGCCTGCTTCAATCCATCGGCGAATCGCGTCTATTTTGCTTGCAAACGCATCCGGCGTGATCTCAAGCGCAACACGGCCAAGTCCTCGGCTAACTCTAAACTCAGCATCTGCGTCCGGAGGCGATGAGGGGAACGTCGCAGGCTGCCGGTATATGCCGAACGCCGCCAACGGCAGGCCGCCCGGCGCGGGCACAAAGCCCGGCGCAGCCGTAGGCTCCCAGTGGTAGCCGCATTCATAGCCTACGTAGCCTGCTGCCCATAGGCCTTCTACTCGCGCGGCAGCAAGGCGCGCAAAAAGCTGCGGAACTTCATCCAATGTCCTTGCTTGTAGCCATTCCACCGGATCAGTAAAGCAGTAGGAGCATGCCCCGGGGCGCAAGCGCGTTGTTTCAAGCAGCACAGAGCCGGGCTGCGCGGCAGCCAGTGTGCGCCGGTCGAAAGCTCGTTCGCTGCTTGCCATGCTTCCCTCCAGACACAACAGGCCGCGCTCCTCACGAAGCGCGGCCCATGGCTTGCGCCAAACCCTTACAGCGGGTTCAGCTTGTCGATGCCCTTCTTCTTGTGGTGCTTGCTTGAGCTTTCATCTCCGCTGCTGAACGAGGGCTTGGGGTTCTTCTTGGTCGGCTTGCCGGTGCTGGTACCGGTAGCTACCTGCGGTTGCCCGGTGCTTTTTACATCGTTGATCTGGTCCGGTGCCGTGGCGGGCTTGTCAATCGGCGGCAATGGTGCGGGTGTGTTCGGCCCCAGCGGTGCTGTCAGGCCGTAGATGGCACTCGGGTTAGCCGGTGCGGCCGCAGCGGCACCGGTAGCCAGCGGTGCGCCCACGGTAGAGCCGCTGGCCGGGGTAGTTACCAGGTTGCGATTGCTCTCCGGTATTCCGCTTGAGCCTGGAGCAGCCACGTTCTGTACCGGTGCAATGTCAGAGCTGGCCGGTGCTGCCTCATTCGGGCCCGGCGCGACTGCTCCACTATTGGGTGCGTTTACGACGTCCACGCCGACTTGGGTGCCGCCGGAGCTATCCGGCACATTCTCGATACTGATTGCCGGTTGTGAGTTCCCAGCCTCAACCGGTGCTACCGGCGCTACAGCGGCAGACTCCGCCGCCGGAACAGCGCCGGGGGCCGGTCCCACCGGGATCGGCTCGCCCTTTATAGCGAGTGCAAAATCATTCTCAGACTGCTTCTGCACCACCGGGGCTAGGGTGGGTGCGGCATCGGCCATGGTAGGCTCGCCCACGCGCACACTGTTTATCACCGAAGGTCCATGCTGAATCAGCAGCAGCGCACGATCTTTCAGCTTGACGGGGGCGCGGCTGCCTTCCTCGGCTTCACTCTCCGCCATCTGGGCGGCGTTCGGCTCTGGCATGGTGCGCCCGGCAGCGATCAGCCGGTCTTTCGCATCCTCCACATGGGGAGCCATGGGGTAGCGAGTCACAACACGCTCCCACGCCTGTGCGGCGCGGTCGTTGTAGGCTTTCACCAATTCATTTTTTGCTTTCTGCGGCAGCTGCTGCACGGGGATATTTCCAACCTGCGTCGCTTCCTGCGCGTAGGCGTCGCCGATGGTGATCAGCGTCTGGTCCGAGTGCGAAAACAGGGGATAGTTGTCAGCTACAGTTTGCAGGCGTGCAATGGAGGCAGCCCAGTTCTCGTGCGTCGCATAGAACTCGCCCACTTCAAACTGCCGCTCGGCCAGCACTTCCTGCACTTCGCGCAGCCGCTGCTTGGCGCGCGGCACCAGCTGCGAGTCCGGGAACTGCTGCATCATCTGCCGGTAAGCGTCCTCGGCATGCTCGGCGTTCTGCGGATCGCGGTCCGGCTTGTCCATTTGCGAGAAATAAATGTCGCCGACCTTCATCTGGGCCTCGGCTGCTTCAGGCGTGTTCGGGAAGAAGGTGATGAAATCCTTGAACTCCTGCTCCGCCTGCGCCAGGGCCGCAGTACCGCCCTCCTTGAACCAGGTATCGCCCACGGCCAGCTTGGCGCGCATGGCAAATTCTGTATCAGGGTAAGTGTTCAATAAGGTTTGCAGGTCGAGTCGCGCGATATCGTAGCGGCCCTTTTTCATGGCTACCTGTGCTTTGTCATACAGCTCCTTGTCGGGCTGCTTGGCGTTGGCATCCGTGGCAGGCGTGGCGCTCAGGTCAACGTTCTTTTTCTGCTTTTTTTTGCCGAGCCCCTGGCTTGCCGGGATGAGAACGAAGCAAAGGCTAAGAGCCAAAAGAGGCGCGGTGCGCCGGAAAAATGCCATTTGGAACCTCAGTGGGAGCAGGACTTGTCTGCGGAAGCGTACACGGCAGCAAATCTCTGACCCGGATTTCGTCTTCCTGATCGCGCTAAGTCAATGGTAATCCGTACAAAGCTCTTTGTCGTGCAGACAGCGCAATCTATCGCCGCTCCAGTTTACATCCTGAGCTTGAGCTGCCTCAGCAGGAAGTACGCCTGGATGATCCACAGCACGCTGAAAAGCATTTTGAGAGCTGTCCATACAGGCGCATCGGCTGACGCACTGTGAATGCTCAAAGCTGCCGCCAGACAAGCGATGCAGAGGGTGACCGCGACAGCGATCCTGAAGATAAGAAGCCCACGGCTTTTCATGGGGCCATGATCATCCAGGACAACAACACTTTGCAAGCTCAGGCAAACTGTTCCCATGCCTGCCGTTGAGCTTGTTGCGCCGCCTCAAATAGTGCGCGACCATCCCGCTCCGCTTCCCCCTTGCCGAACACTGCGGACCCTGCTACCAACAGCTCTGCTCCAGCTTCCACAACCGAGGCAATTGTGTCCTGGCCTACGCCGCCATCGACCTCAATTTGGAATCGCAGCTTGTGCTCATCCCGCAGCGTGCGTAATTGCCGCAGCTTGTCGAGTGAGTAGGGGATGAATTTCTGGCCGCCGAAGCCCGGATTCACGCTCATGATGAGCACGTGGTGCAGCAGCGGCAGCACCGGGATCAGCAAATCTACCGGGGTGGCGGGATTGAGCACTACGCCGGGCTCCATGCCGTGCTGCCGGATCAGCTCAATGGTGCGGTGGAGATGCCGACATGCCTCATAGTGCACGCTGACCCAGTTCGCGCCCGCTTCGGCAAAGGCCGGGATAAAGTTGTCGGGGTTCTCGATCATCAGGTGGCAGTCCAGCGGCAGGTCCGTGTGCTTGCGCAGCGACTTCACCACGGGCGGCCCCAGCGTGATATTCGGCACAAAGTGGCCGTCCATCACATCAACATGGATTACCGTTCCGCCACCGCGCTCTGCCGCCGCGACTTCGTCGGCGAGCCGCGCGAAATCAGCGGAAAGAATAGAGGGTGCCAGCTCTACGGGGAAGGAGGTCATATGCGCTGAGTTTACCAGCGGGTTGATTTAGCCCACGCAGTTCCGATGCTTCAGATCGTTCTGAACTCATTCTGAACGGGTGCGTGTGACGTTATGTTTGTGTCGGCGTTTCCTCTCACAAACAGGTGTCATCCTGAGCGGAGCGCGGCGAAGTCGAAGGACCTGCTTTTCCGGGCTGTAGCGTGAAGGTCCAAGGCAAAAGCAGATCCTTCGGCTTCGCTCAGGATGACACCGGTTCTTTGAGCTTATGACATCCATGAGGAAACGTAGCCTCTGCCATGGGAAGCGTAGCCTCTGCGACAATCGAGTCTCATGGTTCCTATTCGCTTCCTTTCACGGGCACTCCTGATAGCCCTGCTGCCCCTTGCCGGCTGCGGTTATCACACTGTAGGTGCCCCTACGCATCTGCCCGCGACCGCCCGCGTCCTCGACATTCCCATCTTCAAAAATCACACCCAGGCCTACCACCTGGAGCAGACCATGACGCAGGCCGTGCTCAAGGAGTTCCAAAGTCGAACGGCTTTCAGGACAACGACTACCGACGACCCCGGCGATGCCGATGCCGTGCTCCACGGCGACATCACAGGCGTCTCTGTCTACGCGCTGACCTATGACTCGACAACAAACCAGTCTTCAAGCTACGAGGTGACGGTGACGGCGAGTGTGCGCCTGGAGGATAAGGACGGACGCATGCTGTACCAGAACAAGGGCTATATCTTTCGCCAGCAGTATGAGTCCACGCAGGACCTGGTTTCGTTCATCCAGGAAGACCCTGCCGCCCTCGCGCGCCTCTCCCGGGATTTCGCTCAAAACCTTGTCGCCGACGTTACGGAGAGCTTCTAGCCGTGGGTGCCGGGTTTGCTTCGACAGAGCGCTTCCTCGCTGAAGTTCAAAGCGGCAAGCTACGCCCCGGCTACGTCTTTTTGGGTGATGAAGCTTTCCACTACGATCGCTGCCGCCGCGCGCTGATTGCGCACTATGTTCCCCAGGACCTCGGCGACTTTTGCCTGCATGACCTGGATCTTGCCGAGACAAGCATCTTTGAGGTGCTCGACATGGCACAGACGCCCTCGCTCATGGCTCCGTTTCAACTTTTCTTTGTGCGCGGGCTTAAGGCGCTCTACGGACGGGGCGCGAAGAAAGATGAGTTCGCCGCCCTGGACGCCTACTTCCGCTCGCCCAACCCGCAAGCCCTGCTGCTGTTTGTCGCCGATCACATCCGCATCCCCGCCGACGTGCGCCGCATGGACATGGACGACAAAACCAGGTACGAGCGCATCCGTGAAACTCTCGGCGAGTGGTGCGGTACCGTTGAGCTCGCCCGTGCCGATGAAGATGATGCCGTCCGGTGGCTCAACGCCGAGGCGCAACGCGCAGGCAGGCAGCTTGACCCGGACGCCGCCCGCGAGCTTGTCGATGCGCTCGCCTCTGACATGCTTCTGATTGCGAATGAGTGGGAAAAACTGCTGCTCTACACCACCGGACGCACGGCCATCACCCATTCTGACGTAGAAACCATGGTCCTCGGCGCGAAGCAGCGCTCGCTCTATGAGCTTACCGACGCTATCTCTCGCCGCGATCGCGTGGCCGCGCTGCTGCTGCTCGACGGCTTGCTGCACGCAAGCGACGGCGGCGAGGATGCTGCCATCGGCCACCTGTATATGCTGGCTCGGACCTTTCGGCAGATGCTGGTGGTTCTTGAAAAGAATGTCCGCGACAGCCGCGCTATCTGGGGTGCGCTGTGGCAGGGCTTCCGCTTGCCCCCGTTCGCGGCAGATGACGTCATCAAGCAGGCCCGCCGCTACCGTTCGCCCAGCGACCTGATGGCCGCCATTCAGCTGGTGGCTAAGGCTGATGCGGATGTCCGCTCCAGCCCGGTTGACAAGCGGCTGGTGCTGGAGCGGCTGGTGTTGGAGCTGGCCAACTCCAACCGTTAGCGCTTTGTCGTTTCGAAGGTATCTACTTCGAACCAAGCCGCTCATCTGTCGGAATCAGCATTAGTCTTTATTGTTCATACCTTCATTTTCCGCTGCATTCTACGAACAACACGCGTTTACCTGTGCATTGACTGCGGCTGTTTAGGATCAGCGTCGCAGGCTCATTAGCGAACGTAAATTTCCCTTTCCAAAGATGACGCTTACTAATATATTTACGTCTTTGCTGCTGAAAGCCGAAATATCGAGAAGCTGAATTTTAGATATACTTGTTACTTTGGTACTATAGACAATTATGATGCAACCTATAGCATTCAGTATGTATCTGCTTTTGGAGCGACCGTGAAATTTTGTTTGATACACCTAGCTTTGCTCGCTATACCCATTACCATCCACGGGCAAACGCCCTTAAAAATTCGTGGGCATTGGGTCAGTCAGCCAGTAAGCCAGTTTCTTCAGGGTGAGCCTGCAATAGCCGCCAATTTAAGGCTATGTCACGATACAACAAGCAATCCAGATATCGCTTCGAAAGAGGCGAGAAACATGGACAAGCTTGAGTCATCGCCGGGTCTTGAAGCTAGCATAGAAAAAATTAATCAGAGTCGCCCGGAAGAGAGCATTTCCTCTATACGCGAGAATCATAATTGCGACATGTTGGAGAACCTGCTTGATCGGCACCAAGAAGGTAAGCTCCCGCTAATATTGTTTCTTTCGCCAGACGCTATAAAAGACGCTATAGAAAAAAGCGATATTTTTTGCACTTGGACTTTTCGGAATGGAATAGTCCAAGTCATCGAATCAAACTTTACTTCGAGCTACTCCAAGATCGTCACTGATTTGACCACGCGGATTGGTAGTAAACCAGCGGAGAAAGAAGTTTCCATGCAAAATGGGTACGGAGCAACCTGGCAAAACCGTACTGCGGTGTGGACCACACCTGTAGACTTTATTCGTCTGAAGGAAAATAACGATCCAACAAGCTCTGGATTGAATCTCCTCGTTGAATCGCGCACACAGTATGACGCTGAAGTGAAAGCAATTGCTGTGAAACCTAGTCCTCTCGATTGAGATTAGGTGCAATAACTTAATGCGGCAAAGTTATGTAACAAGGGCGTATTAGAGGTTCTTCAAAAACGTACCATATGGGCCTAAACTCAACATTACCCAACATTATTGTCATCAGGGCAATCTGTCTATGCTTGTCTTGCAAAAAGCGAACGCTTCGAAAGCTGCAAGGAAGGACAAACGGGTAAATCAGATAACACTTATACATACCGCCTACTCTCGATGGCTCTGCTAGCGTCGTTTATGCTACCTATTAAAATTGCAAAACCTAATCTTTATCTCTTTATAAATGCCACCTTCTTCTCTGCTGAAGGAGTATAAATTCCCATCTCTGTCAGAGTTGCAAACATCCTTGCTTCGTGCTCGTTCAACCAGCCCGGCATATTAAATCAAACGAACACTTCTCAAAATAAACAACACGGTTGGCTGTCTCTTACACCTGACCTATCCTCCAAAAGGAATTCACGCATGTCTAAGCACCCAAAGCACGTTGGCCTTGATGGCCGTTCTCGAAATGAGGATGGAGAGATCCGGAAGAAGCGTAGTGATACCCTTATCAGTACGCTTCGTGAGACATATGGAAAGGACTTCGCAAAGGGCTACCGCTCGGATGCCCAGCTTGGGACGGTCCTTGATCAGGAAGGCGCGAAAGATCTAAGTGATCTTCTCGAAAAATAGTGGTCGATGGAGCCTAGCCTGAAATGCCTCATTTATGTCTTAATCCTCGCATCACAAAGACTACGCATTCCCTCCGCACTTTGTTCCCGATCGAATCAGCAATGGCAACGCAGAGCGCACGAGCCGACAAGGCGAATGCCTCCGATCATATAAAGCTCGCCTTCTCGCAATTTGTTTCCCGCTTCAGCAGCGGTACACTAAACCCGACATGGCCACCACGCAAACCACCCAAATTATGCCCCGCATGCCGCAAGGCAAGTTCCTGAATGAGCCTTTCACCGACTTCTCACACGGCAAGCACGCCCACGACATGCAGGCTGCGCTGAACTGGGTCGGCGATCAGCTGGGCCGCGAGTACCCGCTGGTCAGCGGCGGCGAGCGCGTTACCCTGCCTGCCAAGTTTGAGTCGCGCAACCCGGCGCTCCCGGCGCAGGTTATCGGTATTCATCAGAGTGCAGGCATCCCTGAAGTGAATGCAGCAGTAGCCAACGCGCAAAAGGCGTTTGAAGGCTGGCAGTTTGCCCCGGTGGAAGACCGCGTGTCCCTCCTGCTGCGTACCGCGGAGATCATCAAGGAGCGCAAGTTCGAGTTCTGCGCGTGGCTTACCTACGAGGTCGGTAAGAACTGGGCCGAGGCTGATGCCGATGTTGCCGAGTGCATCGACTTTCTTGACTTCTACGCGCGCGAAGCCTTGCGCCTTGCAGGTAGCCAAACACCCATTCAGTACCTCGGCGAGCACGACGAGCTTCGCTATATCCCGCTTGGGGTGGGCGCGGTCATCCCGCCATGGAACTTTCCTTTGGCCATCGCGGCCGGTATGACGGCGGCAGCCATTGTGACCGGCAACACGGTTGTGCTCAAGCCCTCGCCCGATGCTCCGACTATCGCTGCCCGGTTTCTTGATGTGCTTGAGGAAGCAGGCATGCCCCCCGGCGTGGTCAACCTGCTACAAGGCGATGGGGCTGTCTGCGGCAATGCCTTGATCGAGCACCCCAAGGTACGCTTCATTGCGTTTACCGGCTCGCGCCCGGTCGGGCTTGAGATTCACGAGAAAGCGGCCAAGCCCCGCCCAGGGCAGATCTGGATCAAGCGGACGATCCTGGAGCTCGGCGGCAAGGACGCCATCATCGTCGCCGCTGATGCCGATGTGAATGAAGCAGTTGAGGGAGTGCTGGCGTCCGCGTTCGGCTTCAGCGGGCAAAAATGCTCCGCCTGTTCACGAGCCATTGTTGAAGACACGATCTATGACGTGTTCCTGGAGAAAATTCGTGACGGCATTGAAGCTATCTCCATTGCCGATCCTCGGGAAAACCCGCGCATGGGCCCAGTGATTAACGAGGCCGCGCGCACCCGGATTCTTGCCTATATCGAGGGTGCCAAAACCGAGGGTCGTCTGATTGCCGGGGGCGGTGCTATACAGACCGAGGCGGGCGGGTACTACGTGGCACCGACCGTAATTGCTGATGTGCAGCCGGAGTCGCGCTTGGCCCAGGAGGAAATTTTCGGGCCCGTGCTGGCTATTCTGCGTGCTGCGAACTTTACCGATGCTTTGCGTATTGCCAACAGTACGGAGTTCGGCCTGACCGGCGCGGTGTACTCGACGGCACCTGAAAACCTGCGGCGAGCCCGGCAGGAGTTTCATGTCGGCAACCTGTACTTGAATCGTAAATGCACCGGTGCCATGGTAGGCGCGCACCCGTTCGGAGGCTTCAATATGTCAGGGACGGACTCGAAGGCAGGCGGCCCGGAGTATCTGCTGCACTTTACGCAAGGCAAGAGCATCGCCGAGCGGTTGAAGCCGTAGTTAGCCTGGCATACGAGCAGCTAGGCACGGAACACCTTCGATACTTGACGTGGTTCGCCTGCATGGGACAATGAAAATGAAAGCAGTTGAGGAGAGGGCATGAGTAATTTCGACGATATTCGTAAGCTGTTTCAGGATTTTCTCGCACCGGAATTACGCACGCTGACGGAAAAAGTCGAATCTTTGCGCATCGATCAGGGCCAAATCCGGCATGACATGTCTGCTATGGAGGCTCGAATCCTGCATGCAATAGAGCAAGCAAAAACGGAAGTTCTTCTGACAACAAAAATTGCTGACCTTGAGCAAAGGCTATCTCTAGCCCTGGAACAGAAAAACGCAAAAGAAAGTAAATCCAACTAGAAGCAAGTGTTCAAAGACGTTCGCTTTCAAACGAAACGCGCCTATCTTGGCGTTCCACGCATTCCCACAGAAGTGGTAGAAGTTTCAAAATACCAATCAGTGATATTTTTGCGAACTGCATAAAAAAGCGGAACAGGCTGAGCCTGTTCCGCTTTTCGGTACACGAACAACATGAAAGATAAAGACTGCTTTCAGTTGACCTGCATGATCGCGCTTCCAGCGGCTGCGGCAGCTTCTGCCAGCAGGCGGTGGTGGATCGTGAACAATGCCAGCTCCAGCCGGTCTGATACGCCGGTTTTGTCATAGACGCCGCGCAGGTAGTTCTTGATGACCTGCTCCGTAGTGCCGAGCCGCAGCGCAATCTCCCTGTTCTTGCAACCCTGCACGATCAACGCCACAATCTTCATCTCCTTGGGCGTAAGCCGGTCGCGGACGCGAGCGCCAACCAGATCCTCATCGGGAATTGCAGAAGCATTGGCCGCGGAATGGATCGCGCGCTCGCCGCGACCTACACGGCGGACGCAGTCGACCAGTGTGGGGCCGGTGATGGAGCGAAAGAAGAGCCCGTGCACATGGGCCGCAAGGTATGGCTGCGACGCTTCGCCATTCTCAAGAATGGCAACTCCCCGGCTGCCCAGCGCACAGATTTGCTGCATCAGCTGGCTAGGGTCCTGCTTGAGCGTGGACCCGAACAGTACGGTGACGCCACGGAAGGTGACAAGTGCATTCTGAAGTCGATCCGCATCCGGGCATTGCGCGATGATACGGAAATCGTCTTCCATGGAAAGTACTTTGGCGGTGCCGGTCCGAAAGATGGCCTGGTTATCGGCGAGTATGACTTTGTTCATTGTCTTGATCCTTGTGGCCTGAGAGTCTTACTCTGCCGCGCCATCGTTTCAACTCCGGCGCGATGTACCATGCTTTCTTAAGCAAATAGTTTGCTTGTGAAACATGTCGGCTCACAGAATCCAGGGTCAGAAGTGTTTCAGTCGGTACATCTTCGCCAAACGTTACCGGTCATGCCGGCTTCCGCTTAATTATACGGAGAAGGTTGTATGTGTTCTTGACGACAGAGTACCGCGATTCCCACGCAATGCAAGAAAAATTTTCATAATATTTGCTTCTACAACCTTTGTGTAATTCATCTTTTTCACTCCATAGCATGTAGCATCTACCTGGTATGGGATAAAAGATGTATTTCTTACTCGTCCTGTTGTAAGCTTTTTAGTAAATATGTCAACGTACAATCAGTGAGCATGCCCAAGCCAGTGATTCTCGCCGTTGACGACGACATCAGCGTTCTGGAAGCTGTTGTACAAGATTTACGGCGTGAGTACGGAGAACGGTACCGTATCCTGCGTGCCGGTTCCGGGCAGGCTGCCCTTGACACTTGTGAGCAGTTGAGCAAACGCGGCGATGCCGTTGCCCTGATTGTCTCCGATCAACGCATGCCCGGTATGACCGGTGTGGCGCTGCTCGAGAAAGTACAAGCGATCTACCCCGATGCGAAACGAGCCTTGCTGACTGCTTATACCGATACGGAAGCAGCCATCCAGGCCATCAACAGCGCACGTATCCACTACTACCTTACAAAGCCGTGGGACCCGCCCGAAGAGCGTTTGTACCCGGTGCTGAACGACCTACTGGAAGCCTGGAACAGCGGGCACAAACCCCGGTATGAGGGGCTGCAGGTAGTAGGCATGCGCTGGTCGGCACGCGACCATCAGGTGCGTGACTTCCTGAGCCGGAACCAGATTCCTTTCAAATGGCTCGACCCGGAGCGTACCGGGCAAGCCGCGGCCATGCTGGAGCAGTACGGCATCAGCGATGCCAAGCTGCCCGCTGTGTTGTTTCCGGATGGAACAGCTCTTTCCCAGCCCGATCTGCCGCAGCTGGCAACCCGCGTGGGGCTGAAGACAGCCGCGCGCAGCGACTACTATGACCTGGTTGTAATCGGCGGCGGCCCGGCAGGGCTGGCAGCCGCTGTGTACAGCAGTTCCGAGGGGCTGAACACGCTGCTGGTGGAGCCGGAAGCTCCCGGGGGGCAGGCAGGTTCAAGCTCCCGCATTGAGAATTACCTCGGCTTTCCGTCGGGGATTACAGGCGAGGACCTGGCGCGCCGCGCGGCAACCCAGGCGACCCGGTTCGGCACGGAGTTCATCACGCAGTGTGCAGCCGGGATTGCGACCCGCGATCAGTACCACCACGTCGCGCTTGGGGATGGGCGTGAGGTGAACTGCCGGGTTGTGCTTGTTTGCATAGGTGTGCACTGGCGCAGATTGCAGGTGCCCGGCGCGGAACGGCTGCTGAATGCCGGCCTGTACTACGGCGCGACGCTTAGCGAGGCCTCAACCTGTACCGATGAGGAAATTTTTCTGGTAGGAGGTGCCAACTCCGCCGGGCAGGCCGCGATTCACTTCGCAAAGTTCGCCCGCAAAGTTACGATGCTGGTGCGTGGGCCGTCACTGGTGCAAAGCATGTCGAAATACTTAATCGATCAGATAGCTGGTACATCCAATATCTCGGTGGAATTTTCAGCTGAAGTGCAGGAGCTTCACGGCGAAACGCAATTGGAGTCAATCACCGTACAGCAGGATGGCGAGGTGACGCAGCGGCAGGCATCCTCTCTATTCATCTTCATCGGTGCGGCACCCAGGACAGAATGGTTGCCGCCTGCCATTCTGCGTGATGGACGAGGATTTGTGCTGGCAGGGCCCGATCTCAGAAAAGACGGCAAACTGCCGTCCAACTGGAGCGAAGACCGGGAGCCGTATCTGCTGGAGACCAGCGTGCCGGGAATTTTTGTTGCAGGTGATGTTCGGTTCGGGTCTGTAAAGCGGGTGGCGTCCTCCGTAGGCGAGGGTTCCATCGCGGTGCAGTTTATACATCAGTATCTGGCGCAGTTTTAGACCGGAGTGCAAGGAAGGCGCGGCAGTCTCGGCTGTCCGTTGACAAGGGGCTATGGCAAAGCAATCCGAAAACGGGACATTGCAGTACGCAGCAGAGGAGCTCGGTACACTGCTTGCCGAGCTTCAGCAATTCCGCACCTTGCGGGCGCTTACAGAAGGAGACCTTCAAAACCTGAAGGATATCGAGCGCACTGAGCTGAAACAAGGGGCAATCCTGGCAGCTCCCAGTGACCAGAGGATCAGGTTTTACGCCTTGCTCGAAGGAGAAATCTCCATTGACAAGCGGAATGATAAAGGCGACGTCCACCTGTTAACAATGCACGCCGGGGAAACTTTCGGGGAGTACCCGCTTCTGCTCGGCTGGAGCACAATCACTGCACATTGCACCGCTGCAGTGCCGAGCCGGCTGCTTTCTCTTGGAGCGGATGCTTTCTGGAAGATGATGGCGCACTCGCCCGCGGTTCGAGAAGCCGTGCTCGCAGACCATTCGCGCCGCTTTGAAATCTATCAGGCGCAGACGATACACCGGGAAAAGCTGATTTCCCTCGGTACCCTTGCGGCAGGGTTGATGCACGAATTGAACAACCCGGGCGCCGCCGCGCGTCGTGCCGCGGCCCAGCTCCGCGAGAACATGTCTCGGCTGCAGAAGCTTTCTTTACGTGTAACCCGTGCATCCCTGAGCCCGGATCAGCTGAACTGCCTCGGGGACTTGCAGGAGCAGGTCATGCAGCTACAAAAACCTGCAAACCTTTCAACGATCGAACAGTCAGATCGTGAAGAGGAGCTAAGCGCCTGGCTTGAAGAGTTGCAGGTAGAAAATCCCTGGCGGCTGGCACCTACGCTGGTGAGCGCGGGATGGACCCACGATGATGTCGCCTGTGCCCGCGAATCGTTTCCGCCGGGCATTCTGTCAGACGCGCTGAACTATCTGGACGCACTCATCAGCAGCATGCAGCATATCAGTACCATTGAAGAAAGCATTGCGCGCGTGACGGACCTGGTCACAGCTGTAAAGAAATATGCCTATGACGATAAGAACCGTCAGCAGCGGATTGATGTACGCGACAGCCTGCAAAGCACGCTGACTATCCTGAATCATAAGTTCCGGGAGAAGAACATTCAGGTACATCGGGACCTGCCGGCGGCTGAAGTGAAAATCTCCTGCATGGGGGTTGGGCTTACCCAGGTGTGGACGAACCTGCTGGACAATGCCGTGGACGCAGCCCCGGAAAACGGCACGGTTCATGTGCGGTTGTGGACCGATGGTGAGTGGGTCTGCGTCGGCATCCGCGATGATGGTCCGGGCATTTCCCCGGAACATTGGAAGCATATCTTCGACCCCTTTTATACAACGAAGGAAGCCGGTGTAGGTACAGGATTGGGGCTCGATATTGTGCAGCGTATTGTTGCCGGCAGTTTTCATGGCGACATTCGCTTTACCACGAAGCCGGGTAATACCGAGTTTGTGGTGCGCCTGCCCATGGAGCAGTCCCAGGCCGATGCTGTCGGCTGTTGTATTGCCGGACAGTAGACTACGCCAAAGGGGTATCTTGAGAGCAATCTAGTTCCTTAAGACCGTTGTCATCCTGAGCGGAGTCGAAGGACCTGTTTTTCCGGGCATCAGGGGAAAGTCAAAGGCAAAAGCAGATCCTTCGGCTTCGCTCAGGATGACATCTTTTGCTTGTTCTAACTTTGCACACAGTGCTCAGGATGACACTTGTTACTTGTTCCAACTTTGGACACAGTGCTCAGGATGACACCAGCTTTGCCTGGAAGGTTTAAGCATCAGTAACCGCGCCTAGTTCATAAGGGCATCCGCAGGAATGGCGCACCACAAACTTGAGCGGCACCACAACCTGGGTGGCCGGGATTGAAGATCCGTGTAGATCCTCTTTCCTCATCTTGGCAAACAGCATACGGCCGGCGGTAAGCCCCAGCTCTTCCATAGGTTGCCGCACGACAGTCAGGGCAGGGTGGAGCAGATCGCCAAGCTCCAGATCGTCAAAGCCGACCAGGGCGATGTCCTGCGGTACGCGGAACCGCAGGCGAAGCAGTGCGTAGAGCACATGGCGCGTAGTGAGGTTGTTGGCAGAGAAGATAGCCTGCGGCGGTTGCTCCCGGTGGAAAGCTTCGTCCAGGATTTGTACGGCGGTTGCCTGGTTGGTGCAGGCAAAGTTTGCTTCATGGGGGAGCCCCGCCTCGTGCATGGCGCTGACATAGCCTGCGCAGCGGCGCTCCATGGTGTACAGGCCGGGCCTGTGCCCCAGAAATAGAATGCGCCGGTGCCCGTGTACCTCTATAAGGTGTTCGGTGGCCATACGTGCGCCGAGTTCATTTTCTGTGACTACCGAGTCCACCTGGCCGGCCTCCCAGCTGCCGTCAGGCCCCTGGCCGATGGGGCGGTCCATGGTCACGACCGGGATTTCTCCAAACTCCGGCAAGCCGAGCTTGCATACATCGGAGTTGGCTGGGATGATGACAAGGCCTTCGACATGGCGCTGCATCATGCGCTGCGCTTCGAGGTACTCATGGTCGGAGTCGTCATTGGTTAGAGTGAGCAGTACGGTATAGCCATGTTCCTTGGCAACCATGTTCAGGGCATGGGCGCAGGTGGCGAAGAAGGTGTCATGGAGATTGGGCAGCAGCAAACCGATGGTGCGCGACTTAAAATTGCGCAGCGCACGGGCCATCTCATTCGGGTGATACCCGAGTTGCGCAACCGCCTTGCGCACCCGCTCAGCCGTTCCCTCCAGGACGTGGTCGGAGCCGTTGAGCACGCGCGAGACAGTCATGGTGCCTACGCCTGCCTTTCGCGCCACGTCGTTCATGGTAGGTTTTCGCTGCATGCTCCTTCTATAACGCCCTAACATGGGGTAAGTCTGTAATACGTATGTATGGTTTGTACCGAAGCAGTGTCAAGGAGTTATAGGGAGCGAGAAAGCTCGACTCAGGTTGCTTCAGAGGGGAAGCATAGTGCCTACTTATCCTACTTATCGCCCAGCTTGGTTTCAACACGTGTAAGGCGTTCTTCATGCTTGAAGAGGAACCCCATGATAGTTTCCGTATTCCGCGACATCTGCACACGGATACCTTCCATTTCTTTGCGCAAGGACTCGAACTTGCCGTCCATCTCCTTGCGCAAATCCGACAACTCGCTACGCATTTCCTTGCGTAGAGCGTTGTAGTCGTAGCGATTCAGCAAGATGCCGAAGCCGACCAGGATCAGGGTTCCCCACTGTATAGCATCGTGCATACTGCTCCCTTCAAGCGATCTACTTGTCATGCTGAATTCTAATTTAGCGAATGTAATGCGGCACCATGGCCGCGCCCAGCAGGCCGGAGTCACTGCCGAGCATGGCCGGCATAACGTTGCTCTTTCCTGGGGCAAACAAGCCTCTATCCACAGGCTTGGTAAGGCGATACACGTAGCTGGCGCGCTCAAGCTCATGGAACAGCGCAGGCGCGAATAAGTGCCAGGCGGCAGAGGCACCCCCTCCGATGATGTACAGCGGTACGTTGAGAACGTTGACCAGACCGGCGAGGCTGAGCCCCAGAGCCCGGCCTACCGTGTCGTAAACAATCAGTGCCCCTTCGTCGCCTTCCTCGGCAAACTGGGCTACATCAAGGGCAGTTACAGGTGCGCCCCGGTCGATCAGGTCGCGCGTACGCGGGGAGCGGCCTTCATACGCTGTCTCACGCGCCATGCGGGCGATGCCGGTGGCGGAGGCAAACAGCTCCAGGCAGCCGCGGTTGCCGCAGGGGCACAGGATGCCGTCGGGCCAGACGCCGACGTGGCCTGCCTCACCGGCCATGCCGCGAGCACCATGCCAGATTTTGCCGTTGAAGATCAAGCCATTGCCTACGCCGGTGCCGAGCGTGAGCATGCACAATGAGTCCGCGTTGTAGCGTTTGCCGGCACCGGCGTGGGTTTCTGCAAGGGCTGCTGCGTTTGCATCGCTCTCAATGATGACCGGTAAACCGAGCAGCTTTTCAAGCTCAGTTTTAAGCTCCAACCCATGAAAGCCCGGCAGGTTGGGCGGTTCCAGCAGGCGGCCTTCCGGCAGTTCGATGGGGCCGGGGCTGCCGACGCCGATACCCTCAAGCTCGCCGGTGCCGCCGCACTGCTCGATGACATGGAGGATCGCCGCGGCCATATCGCCCAGCACGGCTTTAGGCCCCTGGCTTACCCGCGTTGGAACTGCCACGGAAGCAAGCTTTTGCCAGTCAGTGGAGTAGCCTGCGATTCGCAGGTTTGTGCCGCCCATATCTACGCCAACGGTGTACTTCGCCATGAAGAAAGTGTGATCCTTACCGGAAACGCCAATTTGTTTTCTTGGCAAGAGTACTATGTCCGCGCATGCGGCATAAGGAAGCGAGCCTGCTAATAATGGCCGCTGATGATGTTTTCAGGTTCCTCGCCGTCCAGCAGGTGCTGCAACTGCTTGCCGACAAAGCGGAATACGCGGTCTAAAAACAGCGGCGTGGACCCGGCGATATGCGGTGTGAGCAGCAGTCCGGGTGCGCTCCATAGTGGATGCCCGTCAGGCAGCGGCTCAGGGTCAGTTACGTCGAGCGCCGCACGAATATGGTGTGCCTGGAGTGAAGCTACCAAGGCATCGGTGTCGATGACAGCGCCGCGCGCGGCATTGACCAGAAACGTGCCCCGCCGCATAAGGGCAAGCTGCCCGGCTCCGATCAGATGGTGCGTTTCTTCGGTCAATGGGGTAATCAGGACTACGATGTCAGCCTCCGGCAACAGCGTGTCCAGGGCTGAAACCGGCTCTACGCCTTCTTTGGCGGTGCGAGCTACGCGCACAATGCGGCCCGGCTCAAACGGCAGGAGACGCGCTTCAATCGCTTTCCCGATGGCGCCGTAGCCGACAATAAGCACGGTTTTTTCCGCTATCTCCTCGGTAGAGACTGGCATGCGGGTTCCGCGCGATTCGCCGTGGCATTGCTTCCAGTAAGCATCGGTTTCATTACTGCTAGCCCAGCGGCCATCCCGGCGCAGGTCACCATAGAAGGGCAGCCACTTGAGGGAAGCAAGAATCGCGGTTACCGCCCACTCTGCCGTGGAAGCATCATGCACACCGCGCGCATTGCAAAGCACCACGCCCGGCGGCACCAGCGGTTGAATGGCCTCAACACCTGCCGAGGAAGTCTGAATGTACCGGGGTCGAATGTATTCAAGTACCTTTGCGGGACTTACACCGAAGTTAGGAGCTACAACCGGGACGAGCATGTCGACGTCAAGAACTTCATCGTGATCCGCGGTGTAGCGCACCACCTCGACCCCGGCGGGAAGATGGCGTAGCACTGCGTCTTCAATAGACGCGCTGATAGCAATACGCAAAGGCTTCTTATCTTCCATGAAATACGTTAATCGTCCTTTGTATGAAACAGCTTGTTGTTGATATCAGGCCAGAACTCCTGGATCACATACGTGGCACCGTCAATAATTCCATTCTGAAGCCAGCGCTGCCCAACCTTGGTCCATGTTTGCTCAACAGTCGGATAGTAAGCCGCTGAAATGCCGGAAGCCGCTCCCGAGCCGATAATTTCAGAGAAATTAAAGGTTTCCTTACCGCTGTCACTGCGCGTAATGAAGGTGCGCCCGAAAGCGTATACCGTGCGGCGTGCAAGACCGCCCTGCCCCAGTGTGTAGTAACGGGAGTCCTCGTGCAGAACAGAAGGAAGGATAGCCTGTACCCAGAAGTTTTCATCAATCTGATCGGCGGCGTTGTGCCAGAAGTAGCGGGCGTACCCGGCGGCACCCTGGTGGAACTCCGGTGTCGAGTTCTCAGCCTCATCGATACCCGCCAGAACGACTATCAACGGAATATCAGAGTAGTCGAATGTTTGCGCGGCGGTGGCTTTGAACTTTTCCGCCACGGTTTGCGGCGGAAGTTTGGTATCTGCGGAGACAGCCCGAAAGTTGGGGAAAACGCCGAGGATGCGCTTGGTTTGTTGACCCTGACCGCCCTGCTTATCGGCTGCGCCGGTTGCGCTTTGCTGTGTTGAAGGGGTTTGCTGCCCCCCTTGCGCCTGTGCAGGCAGCAAGGCAGAGGGGGCGTCCGGTACTGCTGAAGAGTCGATACGCTGAGCCTGCGCTATACCGGTAGAAGCCGCAAGGCACATAAGAAGCACCCCGCGCAGGGTAAGCATTGTGCGGGAGGTGCAAGCGGAGCGGCAGAAAAGCAATTTTGTTGGATTCACAAGGTCCTTGTTGAGTATGCCCCGACGCATGGCAGCCGAGAGAGGTGAGTGCATCTGTGTGCTTGGACGTGATTGCATGTCTTGAAGACGCTTTTTCTAGCCTGAAAGCTGCTTTGCGATGTGCGCCCGAACCTGGCGCACGGCTTAGGAAACATTTTGGCAGTTCGATGGGAACGAACGCAGCACTCTCCCCGCACGGGATTGTTTCTCCATTCATCTGCTGCCTTTGATGTGGGGGAGCCGGTGCTAGGCTACTTCTATGCGGCTTTGGATGGTATGGGCGGTGCTTGCAGTGATTTGGGCCTTGCAGGCTAGCGCTGCCGCAATGGTGCACAAGGGGCGCTGGGCGTTCACCATGTATGTCATGGCGCTGTTGTTTGCCGTTGTCGGCTACATCGTGCGCAAGCGCCTGCCTGCGGGTTAGGCTACGTGGCGATGAGACCGGTGTAGACGGCCATGCCTGCTACCGCGTCCACGCCCAGGCGGTCGAGCGCGTCGATTTCTTCCTGTTCCCGAATGCCGCCCGCGACGATGAGCTTGCGGCCGGTGAGCGCGCGCAGCCGCTGGGCTATCGGCAAAGGAAAGCCTCTCAGGGTGCCTTCTGTATCGACATGGGTGTAGAGAAAGCCGCCGCAGAAAGGTTCCAGCGCGTGCACGGCATCGTCCGGCGTGAACGCGGTTTGGTCGCGCCAGCCGCGTACCGCAATGCGTCCGTTTTTGGTGTCAATGCCGGCGAAGAAGTGCTCCGTCCCGATGGTTTGAGCAATTTGCGCGGCCAGCGTCGTGTTGACCCCTTCACTTGAAAACAAGGCTGAGCTGAAAATGACGCGGCGTACGCCGAGATCGAGCAAGGCTTGCGCCTGGTGTGCGGTGCGAATACCGCCCCCGACCTGCACGGGGAGTTTGCGGGCAATGCGTTCGATAAGAATGCGATTGTTACCCTCGCGCTTGGCGGCGTCCAGGTCGATGAGCTGAACGAGCGGGTAGCCGCGGAAGCGGTCGATCCAGTAGTCGAAGTCGTCGGAGGCGATGCGCAGCTCTTCGCCCTGCACCAGCTGCACGATGCGACCACCCATGAGGTCGATGGCGGGAATCAGCATGGCAGCCTGACCGGGATGCCTTGCGCGGCAAGCTCCACCTTGAGGGCGCGCGCGTCGGAGACGCCGAAGTGGAAGATGCTAGCCGCAAGCGCAGCGTCGGCGCGGCCTTGCTTCAGGACGTCGGCGAAGTGCTGCGCCGTGCCTGCGCCGCCGGAAGCGATAACCGGGATTTGCACTGCGTCGGAAACGGCGGCGGTAAGGTCGCAATCGAAGCCGGAGCGGGTGCCGTCAGAGTCCATGCTGGTGAGCAGGATTTCGCCTGCGCCGCGTGCTTCCGCCTCGCGTGCCCAATCGACGGCATTGCGGCCTGTAGACTTGCGACCGCCGGAGACGAAAACTTCTGCCTGGCTGGGGGGTGCGGTTCCGCGCCGTGCGTCGATGGCGACGATGACGGCCTGCGCGCCGAAGCGGCGACCGATGGCATCAATCAGCGTGGGGTCAGCAAGCGCGGCGGAGTTGATGGAAACCTTGTCGGCACCTGCGTCGAAGACTGCCGTTGCATCGTCGCTTGACCGGATGCCGCCACCGACTGTGAATGGGACGAAAAGTTTTTGGGCGGTGCGGCGCACGGTGTCGAGCAAAGTGCCGCGACCCTCATGCGTTGCGGTGATGTCGAGCAATACAATCTCGTCGGCACCTGCCTCCGCGTGGCGAGCGGCAAGTGCCGCCGGGTCACCGGCATCGATGATGTCTTCAAATTGCACGCCTTTGACGACGCGCCCGGCGCGGACGTCCAGGCAGGCAATGATGCGTTTCGTCAGCACGCAAGCTCCATAAAGTTACTGAGCAGCCGCAGGCCTGCGGGGCCGGATTTTTCCGGGTGGAACTGCACGCCCATAATGTTGCCGCGCTCGACGACGGCGGAAAAGTCACTGCCGTAGGTGCAGGTTGCGGTTGTCTCCGGCACCACAGGCGCGCGGTAAGAATGTGTGAAGTAGACGTGTTCGCCTTCATGAAGACCGGCTGTGAGCGGGGTCGGCGCGGCGATGTGCAGGGAGTTCCAGCCGACGTGCGGGCACTTGAGAGTTGGGTCGTCGAAGCGGGTACACTCCCCTGCGAAGATGCCGAGACCGGGCGTGTCGGGGGCTTCTGTGCTGCCGTCGAACAACCATTGCAGACCGACGCAGATGCCGAGGAAGGGAACACCGGCAGCGGTGCGCTCGCGGATGGCATCGGGGAGGCCGCGCTCGTGCAGGAGCTGCGTCGCGGCAAAGTGGCCGACACCGGGCAGGATGATTTTGTCGGCTTGCGCTACCGCGGCAGGGTCATCGGTAACTGTAACCGGCATTGTGCCGGCGGCAGAGATGGCTTTGAGCACACTGGTGAGATTGCCTGCCTTATAGTCGATCACAGCGATCACAGGAGCCCTTTCGTCGAAGGCAGCATTTCACCCAGCTGCGGATCGCGCGAGCAGGCTACGCGGAGCGCGCGGGCAAAGGCCTTGAACAAGGCTTCCAGCTTGTGATGGTTCGAGCGGCCATACATGGTTTTCAAATGAACGTTGGCGCGTGCGCCGCGTGCGAACCCCTCGAAAAAATCTTCGACCAGTTCACTTTGCAAGTCGCCGACCAGCCTGGTGCGGACTTTGGTTTTGACCTTGCAGGCGACACGGCCGCTGAGGTCCACAGCGGCGATGCCCAGCGTTTCATCCATGGGCATCAGAAAATAACCGGCGCGATGGATGCCCTTTTTGTCGCCGACTGCCTTGTCAAAGGCTTCACCGAGCGCGATGCCGACATCCTCAACCGTGTGGTGCTGGTCGACATCAAGGTCGCCTTTACAGGTGAGCTCAAGATCGAAGGCACCGTGGCGTGTGAACAGCTCCAGCATGTGGTCGAAGAAGCGGATGCCGGTTGCAATCTGGTAGCGGCCTGTGCCTTCGACGGTGAGGCGCAGCGAGATTTTTGTTTCTGTGGTGTTGCGGTCGAATGCCGCAGTGCGTGGTTGCAGTCTGTCGGTTGTCGGCTTGTTCAATGCATTCCCCTTTAGCGTGCCGCACTTTGAGAGTATGCGTGTGAAGGCGGTTTTTTCAAAACTGGGCGGTATGGGGTGGGGGGAAAAGCAGGTCCTTCGGCTTCGCTCAGGATGACACAATTTTGTGGATGATTTTTGAGGGCTTTCTCATGGAACCTATGAACATTGCAGCACAGAGCGTAAAGCATCGTGGCTTACGCTCATCTGCTCCCGTGTGCCGATGGTAATGCGTACGCAGCCGTCGCAGCCGGGGTCGGCGGAGCGGTCGCGCACCAGCACACCATGAGACTGCATGGCGCGGGTAAACTCACGGTGTTTTGCACCGATTTCAAGCAGGACGAAGTTGGCTTCAGACGGCCAGGTACGAACTCCAAGCTCAGCGCAGACTGCGTAAAATTCGGCGCGGGCCGCACATACTTCCTCTACATACCAGGCAAGGTATGCCGTGTCTTCAAGCGCGGGCGGCAGGCAGGCGAGCGCGAGCGCGTTGACGCTGTAGGGCGAGATGACGCGGCGCAGCCAGTGCATGGTTTCCCCAGGCGCTGCGAGCGCACCCAGGCGGAGGCCGGCGAGTCCGTAGGCTTTTGAAAACGTGCGTGCGACTACGAGGTTCGGGTACTCGGCGGCACCATGTTTTGAGGCGACGCAGTCGAGAACTGTCTCGCCGAAAAAGTGGAAGTACGCCTCATCGGCAAGCACGATGGCATGCGGAGCCTGCTTGGCGAGCGCGAGGATTTGTTCGCGGCGCAGCACCGAACCCGTGGGACTGTTGGGATTGGCAAGCGCGATGATGCGCGTGCGCGGCGTAATCGCGGCAAGCACCTGCTCGTAGGGGAAGGCGAAGTCTGCCCGCCGGGACTGCACAGGCACGACGGTAGCCCCGGTGGCTGAGGCGTAGACCTCATACATGGAATAGGTTGGAACCGGCAGCAAAATCTCCGCGTGATCATCCAGGTAGGTCTGGCACAGGACATGGATGGCTTCATCGACGCCGTTGGTCAGCAGCAGCTGGGACGGTTGCAGTTGCAGGTGCGCGGCGACGATTGCTTCCACCGGTGCACGCTCCGGGTAGCGCGTGAGCGCGCCCGCGGTGACCGCATCAAGCGCCTGCTTGACGCGCGGCGAGCAGGCGTACGTGTTCTCGTTGAAGTCGAGGCGCAAGCCGTCACGATTGCCGAGCGGCGGGTGGTACTCCTTCATGGCACGGATGATGGCGCGCGGTTGGGGCGTCATTCGCGCACTCCCGGATGCTGGTTCGGACGCGACCCTTGCAGGCGTATGCGAACGGCTTCCGCATGGCCGGTGAGGCCTTCCGCCTCAGCAATGCGCATAGCTGCGGGGCCCAGCGCGGCTAGCCCCTCTTCTGTGTACTGCTGCACGGTGATGAGCTTGAGGTAGTCGTAGACGCTCAGGCCGCCGCGCAGACGCGCATCGCCGCCGGTGGGCAGGGTGTGGTTGGGTCCGGAGATGTAGTCGCCCATGGGCTGCGGCGACCAGCGACCGATGAAGACCGACCCCGCGTGGCGCACCCACTCCAAATCTTCTGCTGAATCCACGGTAAGGTGCTCGCCCGCGAGCCGGTTGGTGATCTCGCGCGCCTCTTCGATGGAGCCGGCGACGATGGCGACACCGTTACGGTCGAGCGAAAGCGCGGCGATGGGGTTTGCCTTGGCCTGCTGCTTGGCTTCGGCAGTGACGCGACGCGCAAGGTCGGCACTGGTGGTTACAAAAATTGCGACCGCGTCCGGGTCGTGCTCGGATTGAGCAACCAGGTCGGCGGCAATCTCATGCGGGTTGCCGTGCTCGCTGGTGACAACAATTTCGGTGGGCCCGGCCAACATGTCGATACTCGCGTCAAACGCCACGAGCCGCTTGGCCGCTGTGACGTAGGCGTTGCCGGGGCCGACGATCTTGTCGACGTGCTGGATGGTTTCCGTACCGTAAGCAAGCGCGGCTACTCCCTGCGCACCGCCCACGCGGTAGAACTCCGTAATGCCGAGCAGCGCGGCGCAGGCCAGCACTTCCGTCGCGGGTTTGGGGGAGATGACGACAATACGGCGCACACCCGCTACCTGCGCGGGGATAGCGGTCATCAGCAGCGTCGAGGGCAGGGGGTGGCGACCGCTCGGCACGTAGCAACCGACAGAGTCGAGAGGGCGTACGCGCTGGCCGACCGAGAGACCCGGTACAGGCTCGAAGTCCCAGTCTGTCGGCATCTGCTTTGCGGCAAACGCGCGGATGTTGCCTGCTGCCTGCTCAAGAGCGTCGCGCATGGGGGTTGAAATCTCCGCGAGCGCGGCGCGCATCTGTGCCGGGTCGATCGCCAGCGTCGTTTTTGCGTCGAGCCCGTCAAGCTTGGCGCTCCAGTTGCGCAGGGCCTTGTCGCCGTCTTTGCGGACGGTGTTGACGATACGCTCGGCTACCGGCATCACGCGGCGGTCGGCGGTGGCGCTACGTGCAGCAAGCTGGTCAACGCGGGCGCGGCCGCGACGGCCTCCAAACCCGGTGGTACGAACGATTTCCATGCGGCTTCCTCTACAGAACGACCTTGTTCAGCGGGTACTCGACGATACCGGTAGCACCGGCGGCTTTGAGCTTCGGAATCACGTCGCGTACAACGCCTTCTTCAAGAATGGTGTTGAGCGCGGACCAGCTGCCGTCACTAAGCGGTGAGATAGTGGGCGAGTTGAGCGCAGGCAAAACGGCTAATACGTCGGCCAAGTGCTCTTTGCGCACGTTCAGCATCAGGCCCACCTGGCCCTGCGCATCAATGGCACCGCGCAGCATCAGGGCCAGTGTTTCTACCTTCGCGCGCTTCCAGCTGTCAGTGTGCGCCGTGCTGTTTACGATTAGGTGCGTTTCGCTTTCCATCACGGTGTCAATGATGCGGAGCCGGTTGGCGCGGAGGCTGGAGCCGGTTTCTGTCACTTCCACGATGGCATCGGCGAGCATCGGCGGTTTCACTTCTGTTGCGCCCCAGGAAAATTCGACTGTAACCGGGACATTTTTTGAGGCAAAGTAGTTTTTAGTGACTTCGACGAGTTCGGTGGCGATGGTTTTGCCCGCGAGATCTTCGGCGCGCTGCCAGGGGCTGTCTTCCGGGACGGCCAGCACCCATTTGACCCTTTGGCGGCTCTGCTTGGCGTAGACCAGGGAGCAGGCGCTTTCAACCTTCAGGCCGCTTTCAATCACCCAGTCGATGCCGGTCAAGCCTGCGTCGAGCACGCCCGAGTGGACGTAGCGCGCCATCTCCTGCGCTCGGATGAGCATGCACTCAATTTCCGGGTCGTCAATTTGCGGGAAGTAGGAGCGACCATTCGCGTAAATCTTCCATCCGGCCTTGCCGAACAGGTCGATGGTCGCGTCCTGAAGCGAGCCCTTGGGGATGCCGAGGCGCAGTTTGCCCATCTAGCGAACCTCCGCATGTACGGCAATCGGTTCAGGAACCGGTTCTGCAATCGGCTGCGAGACTGCGAGCGGTCGCGTAAAGCAGCTCACCGTACCCTCATGGCACACCAGCCCATCGCCTTCAACGACGACACGGAACAGCAGCGTGTCCTGATCGCAGTCGGTGGCGGCGGTGACTACGCGCAGACGGTTGCCGCTGGTTTCACCCTTGGTCCACAGTTTGCCGCGGGTGCGACTCCAGAAGGTCACGTAGCCGCTGCTCTGTGTTTTTTCGTAACTTTCGCGGTTGAGAAAGCCGACCATCAATATCTCGCCGGTGGCCGCGTCCTGCACGATGCCGGGGACGAGGCCGTCCATCTTGTTGAAGTCAATTGCTACCATCTGCTCCTCTTTATGCCGAACCTTTATGCCAAATCTGTATGCCGAACCCGGCAAAGAAAAAGCCCGCCTGCGCTTGGGGATGCGGCGGGCGGGCCTTTTGTATCGATTTCGGTCAATTTGCCGGTGTCTGCGCTACCGTTTCCTGCCATGACTCGCCGCCCATGTTGTGCCGAGGTGGTGATGATGGAGGGGATGGACAGGATGGATGTGCCGACGCATGAGCTAACGCTAGCGTTGTCCCTTCGGTGTGTCAAGCGGAGGTGCATGCTCATGCCCGTGGGTTACGATCATCGATGGTCTCATCCGCATGCATCCAGCCCATACCAACTCGCACATGAGCCCGCTGCGCGCGGCACCGAACCAGCTTACGTTTTTGCGTTTGTGCCTGGTGCCGTTCCTGCTGCTGGCGATTCTGGAGGGGCGCTTCCGCCTCAGCTTCGGCATCCTGATGGTGGCCGGGGTCTCCGACGCGCTCGACGGTTTGCTGGCGCGCTGGCTGAAGCAGCGCACCCGTTTGGGCCAGTACCTGGACCCGGTGGCGGACAAGCTGATGCTGTCTTCGCTCTTCCTGACGCTGCACCATGTGGGTTTGATATCCCTGCGCGTCACGCTGCTGGTGTTTGCGCGCGACCTCGGCATCCTGGTTATCGGTGCGATCCTGTATGCCGCCCTTGGGCTGCGCAACTTCAAGCCGAGCATATACGGCAAGGCAAATACGTTTGTGCAGGTAGTGGCCGTGGTGGCCGTGATCCTGGCGCAGTTTGAGCCGTACGCGGCTTTGCGCCTGGTGCGAGACGGGTCGCTGATCGCCACCGGTGCGCTTGCCTGCATTTCCGGCTTTGATTACGCCATCAAGATGGGGCGGCGCATCAATGCGTCGGCCCCGGAGACGCCGGAAGTTTTCGATTAAGCGAGGTCAGCCGGTTTCCTGGTCTTCAAGGTTGGCGGTGAGCCCGGCTTTCTCTTCGATTTCCATGTCGCGGAACTCATCCGAGTCAAAAACCTCGCCGCAATCCTGGCACTCCACAAACTCAATGTCGTCCTGGCGGGACACGATACGCACTCTTGGGTGTTTACAGATCGTCGGCATGATGAAATTGCAGACCGGATAAGGTCTGTCAGCGACGATTGTAGCGCCCGTTTGCGCACACTCCAAGCCCCTCTCACGCTTAAAGTTCATGAAATTCGCAGGTAGGCCTCCGACGGACGTAAAAGCGAGGTTCCGGCAGAACAATACTCTTTATCAGGAAACAGCAGGAAATGAGCTATCCGGCATTGCCCACCCTTCCTGCGGGTCCTATACTAAGTAAATATGCTCAGGTTGACTAAAAAGGCGGATTATGGGCTCATGGCGCTGAAATACCTGGCCGAGCACCCGCAAATCCCTGCTCTGAGCGCGAAGGATATTGCTGAGGCCTACCATATTCCGCCGCAGCTGCTGGCTAAAATCTTGCAGCGGCTGGCTAAAGTCGGACTGGTACGGTCCAGTGCCGGTATGAACGGCGGGTACGCCCTGCAGCGGGATGCTTTCAGCATCACCGTATTTGAGGTCATCCTGGCTGTGGATGGACCGCTGTTTTTGACCGCGTGCAGCAGCGGACCCCGTGTTTGCGACTTGCACGACAGCTGCACCATCAAAGAACCGATGGCCCGGGTAAACGAGTCCATCACCGAGTTGTTGAAGGGCATTCGGATAGGCGACTTGATGGATAGCGACCCGCAACGTGATTCGCCCAGGCGCGCGCAGCCCGGCAAGTCCCTGATTTCGATCCAGATGTAGTGAGCGGAGGCATCAGCTTCCGAGGAGAGTTTTGATGAGTACAGCAACGCAGATGCAGGAAAACCCGCCGCTGAACGCGCCCGAAGGCGACCAGATTGTTCCCGTGCAGACCGGCTTTGCCGGTACTGCGGCGCACGGTGTCAAGCTGCCGATTTATATGGATAACCATGCCACTACGCCGATGGACCCGCGTGTACTGGAAGCCATGGTGCCCTACTTTACAGGCAAGTTCGGCAATGCGGCCAGCCGCAACCACGGCTTCGGCTGGGATGCCGAGCAGGGTGTGGAGTATGCGCGCGAGCAAATTGCGAAGCTGATCGGCGCGACCGCCAAGGAAATTATTTTCACTTCGGGTGCTACCGAGTCGAACAACCTGGCGATCAAGGGTATTGCGGAGATGTACCGTGAGCGCGGCAACCACATCATCACGCAGGTGACCGAGCACAAGGCTGTGCTCGACACCTGCAAGCGGATGGAGAAGTCCGGCTTTCGCGTGACGTACCTGCCGGTGAAGGGCGATGGGCTGATCGACATGGAAGAGTTGAAGGCTGCCATGACCGATAAAACCATTCTCGTGTCGATTATGTGGGCCAACAACGAGATCGGCGTGATCCAGCCGGTGCGTGAGATCGGCAAGCTGTGCCATGAGCGCGGCGTAATCTTCCACACAGACGGCGTGCAGGTATTCGGCAAAATCCCGATCAACGTGGTTGCGGACAATGTGGACGTGATGTCGTTTACGGCGCACAAGATTTACGGACCGAAGGGTGTGGGCGGCTTGTATGTGCGGCGACGCAACCCGCGGGTGCAGATTTCAGAGCAGATCAACGGCGGCGGACACGAGCGCGGTATGCGGTCCGGCACGCTGAATGTTCCGGGCATTGTGGGCATGGGCAAGGCAGCCGAGATTGCGCTGGCCGAGATGGCCGGTGAGGGTACGCGACAGAAGGCTTTGCGCGAGCGGTTACAGAAGAAGTTTGAAGCTGCATTGGATTACATCCATGTAAACGGGTCCATGGACGAGGATAAAAGGCTGCCCGGCAACCTGAATATGAGCTTTGTGTACGTAGAGGGTGAGAGCCTGCTGATGGGCATCAACGATATCGCGGTTTCGAGCGGCTCAGCCTGCACCTCTGCGACGCTTGAGCCATCCTATGTATTGAAGGCTTTAGGCCTTGGGGATGACGTGGCGCATTCTTCGATCCGGTTTGGGCTTGGGCGGTTTAATACTGAGGCTGAAGTGGATTACGTGGCAGATAAGCTGATTGATGTAGTGCTGAAGCTGCGCGAGTTGTCGCCTTTATATGAGATGGTCAAGGAAGGTATTGATTTGACCAAGATTGAGTGGGCTGCGCACTAAAGGAGCTTGTGAAAGTTATCCAGCGCTTTAAGAGAAATTGGCCGATTCTAGTTTTTGGACTTTTAGTTCCAGGGTTGTTGAACAATCTTCCTACTTCATATCGGCATGGAAGGTCCGGCCTTATTCTTAGCTTGGATATAGCCTCGATTTTAGTCATGGCTGTCTTTGCGATACGAATTGATCAGCAGAACCCACTGCCAAATAAAGTTTGGCGAGACTTTCAAGAGCAATACGAGGAGAAAAAAGATGGCATACAGCGATAAGGTCGTAGATCACTACAGCAACCCGCGTAACGTAGGCACGCTCGATAAGAGCTCATCTGAGGTTGGCACGGGCTTAGTAGGAGCACCGGAGTGCGGTGACGTTATGCGTTTGCAGATCAAGGTAAACCCGCAGACACAAGTTATTGAAGAAGCGAAGTTCAAGACGTTCGGCTGCGGCTCGGCCATTGCTTCAAGCTCACTGGCAACAGAGTGGGTCAAGGGCAAGACGATTGCCGAAGCGATGACGATCTCAAACACCGATATTGTGAAGGAACTGGCGTTGCCGCCGGTAAAGATTCACTGCTCGGTGCTGGCGGAAGATGCGATTCGCGCGGCCATCGGTGATTGGAAGACGAAGAATGGTGTTGCCGAGAACGCAGCTGTGGAGCAGCAGGTTGTGACGGCATAACGGGCGACCTGGAGCAGGGCTATGAGCTTTGTTGAAGACGCGCGGAAATTGCTTCAGGATTTTGTTGCGCCGGAGCTGCGCGGCATCAACCAGCGGCTCGATGACTTGGTTGCCGGTTTAGAGAAATCCTTCGCTGAGGTAGAGAGGCTGGCGCAGGAACGCGAGCAAGCCTCGGAGAAGCTTGCAGCGGAGCGGCACAAGGCTCTACTCGACCGCATGGAAGCTCTCAAAAGGGAGCTTCTTATGGCAGTGGATCTTGCCATCGCTCATCGCAGGATAGAAGAACTCGAAAGCCGCCTGCGGCAGCCCGCAACGGGATCAATACCCGGGCAAACACCGGTTTAATACAAGAGCGGAAAGAGAAGATGAGCACACCGGCAATCCTTCAACCCGATAATCTCGCCGCGACGCAGAAGGGCGTGCAAGTTACTGAACGCGCCCTTGGACGTATCCGTATCGCTATGGTCAAGGAAGGCGTGTCACCGGAGCAGGGCGGCTTGCGCCTCGGCATACAGGGCGGCGGCTGCTCCGGGCTTTCGTACAACATCCGTTTCGACTCGCAGCCGCGTGAGCGGGACCGGGTGTACCAGTTTGACGAGATTCGTATCTTTGTCGATCCCAAGTCGTTTTTGTACCTGCACGGCATGGTGTTGGATTACGAGGAAACATTGATGAGGCAAGGCTTCAACTTCATCAATCCACATTCAACGAAATCCTGCGGCTGCGGGTCGTCTTTCTCTGCATGAGCGACATTGAAGCAAATGTAGCTTCTGCATCCGCGCCCCTCGGCGCGGATTACTTTTCTGTATTCGGGCTACCGCGCAAGCTTGGCTTGGATGAAGGGGCACTTACGCGCGCTTTCTATAAAAAGAGCCGCGAGGTACACCCGGACCGGTTTGCCAACGCGAGTGCTGAAAAACAGCAATGGAGCCTGGAGCAGACTTCACTGCTGAACGATGCCTACCGTGCTTTGAAAGAGCCGATTGCGCGCACAGAGTACCTGCTTCGACTTGAAGGCGTGACAGTCGCGGATGAGGCGCGCGGCGGTACTGAAAGTAAGAAAAACATTCCGCCGGAGTTGCTGGCAGAGGTGTTTGAACTGAATATGCAGCTTGAAGATATGCGGGAGAGCGCCGGAACCGGCGACCCGCAATTGCGCGCTGACCTCGAACAGGCCCAGGAAAATTTTGAGCAGCAGTTTGCCGTGATTGACGCGCAAATACATAACGGCTGGACGGCCTGGGATACAGCGCTTGTGCAAGGCAACACGGCTGCGCAGGCCGCAAGTGCCCAGGCTATGGCCGCGCTGCTTGATAAGCGCCGCTACATCCGCAACCTTCTACGCGATGTGCGGGAATCCTTGAAAAGCTGATAACTTTCCCACTCCTACGGTGACGATAAGGAGGACGGTGATCCTGAGCAAGCGGTATGCATAGCGGGTGCATACACCGTTCACTTCCAGCAGCATACGGAGCTTGACCTACGCTGGAATACCGTTCAGCAGCTCCAATAACGCAACCTCATCCAGCACCGCCACTCCAAGCTCCTGCGCCTTCTCAAGTTTTGACCCTGCTTCCTCCCCGGCGACAACATAGCTCGTCTTCTTACTCACCGCACTCGACACCTTTCCACCCGCACTCTCAATCCGCTCCTTGGCCTGCTCGCGGGTGAGCGTCGGCAGGGTGCCGGTCAGTACAAAGGTGAGCCCGGCAAGCTGCTCGGTACGCTCGCGCCTGGTTGCTGTGAACTGCAAGCCGGCGGCGCGCAGCTCCTCCACCAGCTTGCGATTCGCTTCTTCTGAAAAGAACTCGCGTATGCTCGCCGAGACGCGCGGCCCCACCTCGTTCACCCGCTCCAGTTTTTCTTGTGAAGCTGTCATCAGCGCGTCCATCGATCCAAACTCCTCTGCCAGCAGCTCTGCCGTGCGCTCACCCACAAAGCGCATGCCCAGGCCGAACAGCACCCGCGCCAACGGTGCGGAGCGTGACTTCGCAATCTCCGCAAGCAGGGCATCCGCAGTCTTTTTGCCGATACGTTCCAGTGATAGCAGCTTCGCTTCATCAAGCGTGTAGATATCAGCCACGGAATGTACAAGGCCGCGCTCCAGCAGTTGCGCTACCACCGCGTCGCCCAGCCCTTCAATGTTCATGACGCCGCGCGAGGCAAAGTGCAGCAGGCTGCCGGTAACGCGCGCCGGGCAGGTTGCGTTCACACAGCGGTGGTCAGCCTCGCCGGGCGTCCGTTTTACCTCTGCCCCGCACACCGGGCATGTTTCCGGGAACTCGAAGCCCCGTGTGCCGCGGGGCATGTCCGCAACCACTTCTACAACCTTTGGGATGACGTCGCCGCCGCGCTCCACTCGTACGGAGTCACCGATGAGCAGCCCGAGCCGCTCAATCTCGTCTGCATTGTGCAGCGTCGCGCGGGTGACAGTGATGCCGCCGATGGCTACCGGTGACAGCACGGCTACCGGCGTGAGCTTGCCCGTGCGCCCGACCTGCACCTTGATGTCTTCGACCTGCGTGACGGCAAAGCGTGAAGCAAACTTGTACGCTACCGCCCAGCGAGGTGCCTTGCCGGTGTAGCCCAAACGCTTTTGCAGCGCAGTCGCGTTCAGCTTGATGACGACGCCGTCAATCTCGTAGCCGAGGCTGCTGCGGTTCGTCTCCGCCGTTGCCAGAAAGGCAAGCAACCGGTCGAAGCTGTGGATGGCCTCACGGTGCGGGTTCACGCGAAACCCGGCAGCGGTAAGCGCATCGAGTGCCTGCGCCTGCCCGGGGAACAGCGGCTCGCCCGCGGCATTGAGCGCGAAGTAGGCGTAGAAGTCGAGCCGTCGCTGCGAGACCACGTTCGGCTCCAAGGTGCGGATGGTACCGGCAGCCGCATTGCGAGGGTTGGCGGCGGGGGCCAGGCCCGCAGCCTCACGCTCTTCGTTCATCTTGAGGAAACCCGTAAACGGCATCACCACCTCGCCGCGTACTTCAAAACGGTCGGGCAGCCCGGCTTGCTGCAATCGGGCCGCATCCACCACCAGCGGAACAGACCGGATGGTCCGCACATTGCCGGTTACATCTTCACCGACGGAACCGTCGCCGCGCGTGAGCCCTCGCTCCAGCCGCGCGCCGGTACCGTCGCCGCTATAGTGCAGCGCCATGGACAGCCCGTCGAGCTTGTACTCGCACACATAGCTGATCTCGGCGCTCGCCCCGGCAAGCTCGCGCACCCTCCGGTCCCACTCGCGCAGTTCCGTCTCGGAGTTCACGTTGTCAAGCGACAGCATGGGCCGTGAATGCGCCACTTTGGCAAAGCCGTCCGCAGCCTTGCCGCCGACGCGCTGCGTGGGTGAGTCCGGCGTGATCCAATCCGGGTGCTTCGCCTCAATTGCCTGCAGCTCGCGCGTCAGCGCGTCATAGGCCAGGTCGTCAATCTCGGGGGCATCAAGCACGTAGTACTGATATTCATGGTGGCGCAGCTCATCGCGCAGCGCATGCAGGCGACTCCGGTCATCAACGTGTTGCTTGGGCATGGGCGCGCTCTCCAGTGTCATGGTAATGCCGAGGCTGGCGCAACGGCGCAGGCCGGTGCATGCTTAGTGGACACCATGGAACCTGTAACCCACTTTCTGACCGGGGCCTGCCTGGGGCGCTCGGGCTTCAATCGACGTACCGCTTATGCCACACTCGCAATGACGCTTGCAGCCGAAGCGCCGGACATTGACGTTGTCAGCTCTTTCTGGGGGCCGGTGACCGGCTTCTGTCACCATCGCGGCATTACCCATACCTTGATCGGTGCGCCGTTTATGGCACTCGCTGTTACAGGCGCGGTGTGGATTGTTGCGGCTATCAGAAAAAAACTTGGTAGGCCGCCCCTGCAGCCCGTACGATGGGCATGGATCTGGCTGCTGGCCCTCATCGCAGATTTGAGCCACCTGCTGCTGGACTACACCAACAACTACGGGCTGCGGCCGTTCTTCCCTTTTAACCCGCATTGGTACTCGTGGGATATCGTGTTCATTTTTGAGCCGGTATTGTTTGCTTTTCTGCTGCTGGGGTTGGTGGTGCCGTCGCTGCTGGGGCTGGTAGAAGGTGAAATGCGCCGCCCGCAACCCGGCGTGCTGCGTGGGCGCGGCTGGGCTATCGCGGCGCTTACCGGCGCGGGCCTGCTATATGCCGTGCGCAACGCGGAACATGCGCACGCGCTGCAACTACTGGCGCAGGAGAATAGCTCGATCCGCGCCGCCGCAGAGCCGGTGATGGGCAACCCGTTCACCTGGCACACCATACAGGAAACAGCCGGTGCGTATCGATTTGCAACCGTGCACACACTGCATGATGCTGTGGACCCCGGTGAGATAGTTGAAAAGCCTCCTGTCACCGCAGCAGTTGCCGCGGCAAAAGGGAGCTACCTGGGTCGGGTATATGGAGATTGGTCCAGCTGGCCTGTAGTCGAGGATGTGGGTGCGGTAGCACCTCCGGGTCATGCGGGACCGCTGCCTGCGGGTGCTCGCAGCGTGCTGTTTCGGGATCTGCGTTTTACCTCGCAAACACTGGGCGGCGAGGGCAGAGACGCAGCACTGGGCGGATGGGTGATTCTGGATGGTGAGAACCGCATTCTGGCGCAGTGGATGAGCAGGCGGGAGCAGCGATAAGATGCTAGCCATCTCCCGGAACTCCGGCGGCATCTCTACCCGCGGAGTGTAAAAATTATGTCTAAATTTATGTGGATACTTGGTGCAACCTGTCTTGGTGTGGCGGGCTACCTCTTCTTTACTGATTCTTTCGATACGCAAGGCGGGTCAGGCGATGAGCTGGACGAGTTTGGAGAGCGGGTAGGTAGCTGGGGCACGAAGAACCGTGTAACCGGGACCGGCGGCCAGCTTGGCGGCAAGCTCAAGCAGGGTGTCGGCAAGCTGACCGGGGATAAGGATCTGCAAGGTGAAGGTGTGCTCGATGAGGGTGTCGGTACGGTGAAGGATGCTGCCGGCAAGGCTGCGCACGCTGTTCGTGATGCCATCTTGTAGGTTGAATAACTAACTAATTATTGACTACAGCACTACGGGTAAGTTAAAGCTTACATAGTGTATTTCATCGCGCGGCGGCATGTATGCTGCCGCGCGAAATGTTTCATTATGGATTGAGAGTACGAATGACAACCCAGGACTTGGAAGTACAGCAAGGCAATCGCACGTTTTTAGATGGGCTCTGGGATCAACGTACTTTTCGAATCCTGGTCACAGTCACCGTGTTTGTTGTGGTACTTGCATTTCTACGATCGGCACGCGAAACCCTTACACTATTTCTTTTTGCGGTTTTGTTCGCCTATTTTCTTGAACCGCTCGTAAGGATGCTTGAGAAACCCGTACGTGGCCGGGGCAAGGCAATCCTCCTGGTATATCTCATATTAATCGGAGTGTTGGTAGCTGTAGGCTTCATCGCCGGACCCAGCATAGGAGATGAAAGCAAACAATTTACCGTCAGCTTGCCCTCCTTGCTGGATCGCCTAAGTTCAGGCGAGTTGATTCAAAAATTCGGCCAGGCCCACCATATCAAACCGACTGTAGTGACACAGGCGCAAAATTATCTTGTAAGTCATCGTGGCGACATACTTGACTACAGCAAGATAGCAGGTGCAAAGATTGCTGAACCATTTACGCACATTTGGTGGCTGATTCTGATTCCCATTCTGAGCCTCTTTTTCCTGCGCCAGGGAAATGAAATTGCAATGGCGGCTGTGGCTTTAGGGCGCTCTGCGCCGGAGCGGGACGTCATTCAAGGCTTGCTTGATGATGTAAATGTAATGTTAGGCAGCTACATTCGCGCCCAAATCACTTTGGCTGGCATGACGCTGGTGGCTTATACCCTGGTTTTAAGTTTGTTGGGTGCGCCTTACGCCTTTATTCTGGGTCCAATCGCCGGATTTCTCGAATTTATCCCGGTTGTCGGTCCTGCGGTAGCATCCGTGTCCATCATTATTATCAGTGTACTTGCAGGCTACCAACATGTTCTATGGTTGTTTATTTTCCTGGCTGTGTGGAGGCTTACACAGGATTATGTAAGTGCTCCGCGCATTATGGGGAAGTCACTTGAAATTAATCCATTGTTGCAAATCTTTTCAGTGCTTGCGGGGGGTGAGATAGGTGGAGTCGTAGGTGCACTGATTGCAGTTCCAGTTGCGGCGACCTTACGCATCTTTGCGCGGCGACTGCGGCGGAGGCAGGAAGCTGCTGGAGTACCTGCAAAGGAAGTAAAGGCTCTAGGAGTTTCTTAAATCAAAATAGATATTAAATGTGAAGCATAAGGCAAAAACATTTCTAAGCTGCTATTTTATTGCATTAAGTACATTCACAATGGGGCTGAATCACTCCTCCACCTTCCCATTTACTCTTAAAAGATGCAGAAAGCGGCTGATAGTAGCGCAATGCCGGATCTGCGCAGCCGCGGCAAATTTTTAATCCATCCCGCTCAATCCAACGATCGTAGGCAACGCCCTCACCGCAGGCTGCGCACAGCACTCGCTCACCCTTATAGCCGGGGAACTCACGGGCTTCAAGGGGCGCTTCAACCCATGCCTCTAAAAACAGGTCCGAGTCCGGCATCTCTCGGTAAGCGCGCATTTGTTGCTGATTCTTATTTTCAATTTCAGGGTACAGCTCGCGGGCAAGCTGCTTTGAAGTTTCAGTCGCCGCTATGCGGATTGCGCGGCCGCTCGGGATGTCAATGAATGTTGCAGCCATCTTGCCCCAGTCGCGGAACTTGAGTGCGCGCTTTCCCAATCGGCAACCGGTCACGACGCCGATCGCATCCGTAGCGCAGCGGTCAATCTCAATAAAAGTGACGAGGCGCTTGCGATCCTTGCCGCGCGGCTCCTCAATTTCCAACCGGGCACAACCCAGCATGGCCATACGTACGCCCAGGATCTGCCCGGCACACAAGTGGCCGTGTGCTTTTTCCGCATCAGCCAACAACAACTCTATGGATTCCATACATCTATCGTAGCCCTTGACTCAAGGTGCCTTGTCCGCTGCGGCAGAAGCTTCTTCCGCATCACCCTCTTCTACAAGCACAGCTGAAGAACCGACCAGGTCAAACGAGGCAGGAGCCGCGCCGGCGGCCTGGAAGGTAATACGTAGCGGTTCGCGTTGCCAGGCCGCGGGTCCGCAGGCTGCGGAAGTATGTGCCGCAGCAGGGTCCCAGGGTGCCAGCTTCTTGACGACCAGCGGTTTGCGCGCGGACACCTGCGCGACAACTGCATACAACTGCTTGCCTGTGGACGTAAGCCCGCAATAGGCGGCGTAGTCGCGGAACCAGCTCACGTCAGAGACGGCAGGGTCATAATCGGGCAGCTTAAGGGGCACAGTATGGCCTGCTGTACGGTCTACGAGGAGCCATGGGCCGCGCTGCCATACCCAGTGTTCGGTCTTATCGGTAGGCAGGGCATCATTGATGCGTAATGCGCGCCGCACGGCAAAGGACCGGTCTGTTACATCATGCGACTCCCCGGTAGTCCACTCCTTGACGCGGCTGTCGACTATCAGTGGACGAACCTTCAAATCATTCTCACCGGGAATCGCTCCGGCAGGGTCGCCCGCTTTCGAGTACGGCACTTTTTTTGCGCTGCCAAGCGCAACAAAGTGGACACGCGGCGGCTTCGCGGGTTTCGGCTTTTTCGGGTCGCTGTCCTTATCCGCTTTACTGCTTGCTGCATAGGCGGCGGTAAGAGCAAACGCAAACAGCAGCATCATGAGGAACCATCGTTTGGATGGAGCCATGACGCTACGCTAGTGCATCGTGAGTTCCCTGTGTACACCGCGCAGGCGGCGCTACGTTACGGAAGTGAGCTGGGCGTGGTGTTCCAGCCCAAAATGGGAAAGCCTTCCAAAATGATTTTCTTGCTCCAGATGGATAAAAGTTTTTGTACCTTGGAAAGGCAACGAATAGGATAGGTTTTTAATAGACAGGAGCAAGCGTGAAACAAAGCTGCTGGGTGATGGTGATAAGTGGGTGGCTGGCGGTTGCAAGTATGCTCGTGGCCCGGCAAGCCGACGGTGCGAGCAGCATCGCAATGCCGCAGCCGCCTGAAACTGTCAGCCAGCCCGCAGTGCAGCGAATCGGCGGTCACACCGTGACGGATTCCTACCAGTGGCTGGAAGACCAGCAAAGTCCGCAGACGCGAGACTGGATTACCGAACAAAATATCTATACCGCCAAGTACCTATCTCAAGTGAAGAACAGGAACAGCATTACCCAGGATCTGGGAAAGCTGGAGCGGGTTGACGAGGCCACCACCCCAATACTGCGCGGCAGCAGGTACTTTTATGAAAAACGGTTGTCCGCGGAAAACCAGGCTTCCATTTACATGCGAGCTGAGTCTTCAACAAGCGGTCCAGCTAGCCTGGAGTCTCGGCTGCTGGACCCGGCAAAACTGGGCGATGCGAACACCTCAGTTTCAATCGGCGACATCTCCGACGATGGAACGTTGTTGGTGTACGGCGTGCGGCATGGCGGCGCGGATGAGGCGATCTATCATGTGCTGCGCCTGAACCTGGGAGGCGATACACATACGGAGCTTCCGGACACGCTGCCGCTGGCACGCTACTCCGGGGTTTCGCTTGCGCCGGAGGGCAGAGGACTTTATTACGCCCGCTTCTCGCATGAAGGCACAACAGTGCATTTTCATGCGTTCGGCACGCTGAATGAGAAAGATGCACTCGTGTTCGGCGGCACCTATCGCGGGGAAACACTGGGTGAACTTGCTTTGATCTATACCTATGTGTCAGATAGCGGGCATTGGCTATTTTTGACGATTGGGCGAGGTGTACCGGCCGGCAGGGAGGACATCCTGGTAAAGGATTTACGTAATCCCCCAAGCCAGTTTGTGCCGCTGGTGTATGGCGTAGAAGCCCATATGAGCGCGTCCGAGGCAAATGACCGCTTCTTTCTAAAAACTGACTATGAGGCACCTAACGGCAAGCTCGTCGAGCTGAAGCCGGGCGATCCGGCTTCGACGTGGAAGACCGTGGTTCCCGAAAGTAAAGACGTGCTGACCGGTTTTACGGCTGCGGGCGGACGCTTGTTTGTCAATCGCCTGCATGATGTGAAAAGTGAAACGTCCATCTACACGCTGGAAGGGCAGCCGACCGGTACGATTCGTTTTCCCGGTATCGGCACTGCATCTTCCGTAAGTGGACGACCCTCGCAGGATGAAGCGTTTTACAGCTTCCAGTCCTTCAACATGCCGCCGACGATCTATCGCTACAGTGTCAAATCGGGCAAGAGCGAGGTGTTCTTCAAGCCCGATGTACCGTTTGTATCCGACGCTTATGAAGTACATCAGGTGTTTTATACATCGAAAGACGGTACGCGCGTCCCTATGTTTATCGTGGGTAAAAAGGGATTGAAGCGCGACGGCACCGAGCGGCTGCTGATGACCGGCTACGGCGGGTTTGACCTGGCCGAGCTGCCGGCCTGGAACACGGAATATGCCTGGTGGCTGGAGCATGGCGGCTGGTTTGCGCTGCCGAATCTGCGCGGCGGTAACGAGTATGGTGAACCGTGGCACAAGGCCGCGATGTTTGAAAAGAAGCAGAACGTCTTCGACGACTGGTTTGCGGCTGCGGAGTACCTGATCAAGAATGGCTACACCTCACCCGCGCATTTCGCCATTCGCGGTCGATCGAATGGCGGCCTGCTGATGGGTGCCTCCATGACGCAGCGGCCCGAACTATGGGGTGCGATCTGGTGCGGGTACCCGCTGCTGGACATGCTGCGCTACCAGAACTTCGAGTTCGGACGCTTGTGGACCACCGAGTACGGCGATCCTGACAAGCCTGCGGACTACCCGTATCTCGCCAAGTACTCGCCGTACCAGAATGTGCATAGCGGCATGAAGTACCCGGCGATCATGTTCTTTACCGGTGACAGTGATACGCGCGTGGCACCGCTGCATGCGCGCAAGATGACCGCGCGTATGCAGGCCGCCGTTGCGACGCAAACGCAGGGTGCGCGGCCCATCCTATTGCACTACAGCCTGAGCGGAGGCCATAGCGCAGGTGTGTCGCTGACGCAGGAAATTGCCGATGAAACAGACGAACTCTCATTCCTGTGGAATGAGACCGGTGCGCAGTGATTTTGGAGTACTCAGGGTATTTTGTAATGCTGTCTTTAATGAGCACCTGGCGTTTCGTCTAGCTACATGCCACTCGAAGTCAATGCACTGGGCCAGGGCGGAACGGCCATGCCTGACGGAGCCGATTCATCGTGTCGGGCGTACAGCCGAGTTTTGAGCCTGTCGCCAAAACCGTGAGAAACGCTTTAAGTCATAGCCGCGATCTTCGCTCACAAAAGCAGGCGGATCTTGCCATAGTACAGGGATCGTCCTTTCCACCTGAGTCGCAGCAGCCAGCAGTCGCGGGTCCGGCGTGCGCAGGGCAAGGATGCAATCGGCTCCAGCCCGAGTTGCGGCTGCCAGAAGCTCTGTTGCCACATCGCCTCGACGCCTTTCCAGGCGGTCCGGCATTTCTGCCAGGCACTCCCCAAGAAAAGCAATGCGCTTGCTGCTGATCTCGTCCTTCCGCAGCCATTCTTCATCCCATATGAAACAGGCAGGGGCTTCCGGATGGTCGATAAACATCCGGTCTTTTGGGTTGAGCCCATCGGTATGTACCCACAGCAATGGCCGCTTTCCACTTATAGAAGCGGTTCTGCTTCGACGATCTTCCCGCAGTGCGGGTCCGCTTTCGGCTGACGTGTCGTTTCCAGAGGCAGGCCGGAACAGCTGTAGCTCCAGTTGTTCATAGCTGCCCTCAAGCGGGCAATTGCCGCGCAGCGAGCACCGCTCGCAGTACCGGCTTTTTGTGTAGCGCTCCAGGTTTTCACGGTTAAAGAAGTAAGGTTTGCTGCTGAAGGTGCTAGCTACCCACTGCCAGGAAAGATTATTGCTCGCCGGGTCGCCATCGAGCAGGTGCCGCAGAAACCAGCGAGCACCGGTCTGCCAGCGTACACGCCGCCAGTGGATGAGATAGGCAGCGGTCCACATACGCGCGTGATTGTGCAGGTAACCGATTTCACGAAGATCCCGGCTGAAGCTGTCCATGCAGTTGAGCCCTGTCGTACCGTCCCGCAAGTCTTCAGGCATTTCTTCGCTATATTCGCCGGCGGTGAGACCGGTTTTATATGCCTCGCGGTCGGTCCAGATGCCTTCTCCCAGGACGCGGTACAAGCGCTGCCAGTAGTCGCGCCAGCCCAGCTCGTTGATAAATTTCTCGGCGTCTTCCGGTCGTTGTATCGCGCTCAATGCAAAATCGCGTACTTCAGCCAGGGTCAGCACCCCATGGCGCAGATAGGGGGAAAGCCGGGTAACGGCACCATCGAGAAAGTTGCGGCTCCGCGTGTAAGTCGCCGGGTCTATGGTGGCAAGTGCCGCTTCAGCCGCTTGCCGTCCGCCTCGAATGGAGCTGACGTCGGTATCTGAAAGGAAAGGAAATTGCTGTAGCAGCGGCTGCAGATCTGCGTATCTTTCAGAAGGTGCTTGCGTTAGGGAGTCCACCTCCTAAGCATAGGTGATGAAATACACGCGGCATGAAGCAGCGATGCTATTGCCGTTCGGAGTATCAATAACGAGCTAGTGCTGTTCGGCAGAAGCTATTGCTTTTTAGAATCGGCTATAAGAATTAGCAAGTTTCCATAGACAACGTGAGCAATTATTCTTGATGTGTACATGGGAAGCATTTGTAAGTAACAGTGCTTCGCTTTTACATGGAGCGAGATACTTGCCGTTAAGACGCATCCGTCAGGAGAAATCATGAGTTCTGTTGCATCCGTTTCGCCGGCCAACGCTGTACCTTCCGCCGGGCGAATTATTCGTGAGCGCGAACCATTAAACCTTGAGTACCCCTTCGATGAGCTTCACTCATTCCTGACGCCGACCGATCTGCATTACATTCGCAGCCACTTCAAAGCGCCGCAGCTTGACCGCGAAACGTATGCGCTTACCGTTAGCGGAGCTGTTGCGCAACCGTTCAGCATCAACTATGCGGATTTGCTGGCGATGCCTGCCTTGACACGTCCTGCCACGCTTGAGTGTGCCGGAAATGGGCGTATCTTTCTAGTACCGCAGGTCAAAGGGGCGCAGTGGCAGCTTGGCGCGGTCAGCACCGCCAACTGGACCGGTGTGCCGCTTTCCGCGCTGCTGGAGCGAGCCGGTATAGACCCCACTGCCTGCGAGATCGTGCTGGAAGGAGCCGATACCGGCGTTCCAAAGGAAGAACCGGTACCCCCTGGACAGACTCAGTATGCCCGCGGTATCCCGATGAGTAAGGCAAACGAGGTGCTGATTGCTTATGGGATGAACGGTGACGAGCTTCCGCCGGATCATGGTTTTCCCATCCGCGCTGTTGTGCCCGGCCACTACGGTATGGCTTCCGTCAAATGGTTGACTCACATCCATGTTCTGACGAAACCTTTTCAGGGGTACTGGCAGACATCCGATTATGGCTATTGGGACTATACCGATGGCAACCCGGTACGCCGCGCATTAGGACCCATGCAGTTGAAGTCGGCCATCGCCAGACCGCGTACCCGCGAGTACGTACCGGCCGGGCAGCCCTACGAGGTATACGGAGCGGCGTGGTCAGGCGACACCCGTGTGGAAGAAGTAGAAGTTTCGACCGACGGTGGTGAGCACTGGAGCCGGGCTGACTTTCTGGATGAGGCCACTCCGTTTGTCTGGAGACGGTGGCGATTTCTATGGCATGTGCCGCAGGCACCTGGAACGTATGTTCTACTATCGCGTGCGAAGGACACTACGGGTACTATGCAACCTGAATGCCATCATAAAAACTACGGAACGTATGTCATTCATCACACCCTGAGAATCGAAGTTTCTGTACGGTGAGAAAGAGCCGCTTGAATCGGTGACGCAGAAGGTCCATGGAAAACTTTCGCATGAAGGTATTTCGGTCTGTAGCGCATCACCTGAACTTTAGCCGGGCCGCAGACGAACTGATGCTTACCCAACCCGCGGTGACCCAGCAGATCAAGGCACTTGAGGAAGAGTTTGGCGTTGCACTCTTCGACCGTGTCGGCGGCGTTCGGCTTACGCCTCGCGGCGAAGCCCTGCTACCGTATGCGGAGCGGCTTAAAGCCCTTGCCGACGAGGCGTATGCGGCCGTTGTCAGCGGGTCTGCCGACGGAGGAGGCATTGCCCTTGGAGCTTCGCAAACTATCGGCCAATACCTGCTGCCGAACCTTATCGCAGGATTTCTCAAGGAGTACCCGCGTACAGAGATACACGCATGCAGCGGCAACACGGATGCGATGCTTGGTTTGCTTATCCATGGAGACATTCAGCTGGCTTTGATCGAGGGTCCGGCCCTGCGAAAGGATATGCACGTTGAGCCGTTTATGAAGGACCACATGGTGCTCGTGGTCCCGCCGACGCATGAGTGGGCCGATCAGGATATTACCCTCGGTGCTTTGGAAGGTGCGGCTATCCTCATGCGTGAGCATGGCTCCGGGTCGAGACGGGTGGTCGAGAAAGCCCTGGTAAAAGCCGGGCTTTCTTTGAAACGCCTGCACATTCCTATGGAGCTCGACTCAACGGAAGGTTCATTGAGTGCGGTAGAGGCAGGCCTCGGCGTTACCTTTGTTTCACGATGGGCGGTACGCAACCAGCTGACGCTGGGCAGCCTGAAGTTGGCGCGTGTACAGGGGCTGGAACTGTCGCGGGTCTTCTCAATCGCATACACCATGGGGCCTGAGCCTGCCGGTGCCGCGGGGGCGTTTCGGCGATTTTTGCTGGAACGGGCTTTAGACATTACGCCCCGTGCCACAGGCAAGCCGCGCATTGGGAGCAACAAAACAAATCGTCGAGTGTAACTCAGCAATCGAGTGTAACTCAGCAATATAGATAGGAATGAACCGGCCTGCTGCATTGCATGCCGGTTTCCTTGTCAACTATTGACTTTGTCTGCAAAGTCAATAACAAGCAATCCTTAAAGAACTTCCATCTTTACCTGGGCAGTACCGGCATGGATAAATCCCAGCTTTTTTGCGGCGGATTTGCTCACGTCGATCATGCGATTTTTGTCCGCATACCGATCCGTGACGCGCACAACCACGCTGCGGTTATTCCTTGTGTTCGTAAGACGTACCTTTGTGCCGAGTGGAAGCGTCGCCGAGGCAGCAGTCATGTGATTGGAGCGAAACACTCCATGGTCTGAGGTCGGTCGACCTTCAAATACATGGCTATAGTATGCGGCAGTGCCGGTTTGCTCACTAGCTGCAGGTTTCTGAGCCTGACCGGCTGAAGCTAGAAGTACCATCCCTGATGCAATAACGAAAGAAAGCTGTGACTTCAAAAACATATTGTTCTCCTTGAAACAGTCCAATACAAAGACATCCGGGGAAATGTCCTGCAAGATAACGCCTATAGTAACGGGTAAGTATGGTCTTGCGATAAGTATTTGGCTACGGCCTGTAAATGTATTTACAATTTCTTATCGTAGCTGGATTGGAATGTATTCTGTACGATCCGCACTGCGCTTTCATGGATCAAGCCGGTCTTTCTACGCAGCATGCGAGAAGTTTCAGATGCCTGTCGAGCAGGTAGAAAGTTGTGAGTTGCAATCGCTTGCCTGGGCTGGAAACCCGGCATGATAAAGCTCTCACTTCCAGTGCAAGCATCCCAGCCGTCTAAAATAGAGGGACGAAAGCTGGTGTTCCATGTCGCTTCGCATCAACGATCTTGCGCCTGACTTTACGGCGGACACAACGCACGGCCTCATTCATTTCCACGAATGGATCGGTGACTCATGGGCAGTGTTGTTCTCGCACCCTAAAGACTTTACGCCGGTTTGCACGACGGAGCTGGGTACCGTAGCCGCGCTTGAAGAGCAGTTCAAGCAGCGCGGTGCCAAGGTGATCGGCCTGTCTGTCGATCCGGTGGCTACCCACGTGCAATGGGAACCGGATATTGAAGAGGTAGGCGGCCACAAGGTGAACTACCCCATGATCGGCGACCCGGAACTGAAAGTCGCAAAGCTGTACGGCATGCTCGCCGCAGATGCAGGCGTTTCCAGCGAGGGTCGCACCGCAGCGCTAAACGCTCCCGTAAGAACCGTATTTGTGATCGGGCCTGACAAGCGCATCAAGCTGACCATGGCCTACCCGATGACAACCGGACGCAACTTTGACGAGATTTTGCGTGTGCTCGATTCCATGCAGCTGACAGCAGCCCACAAGGTAGCCACCCCGGCGGACTGGAAGCAGGGAGAGGATGTCATCATCACCGGTGCGGTATCAAACGATGAAGCGGAGACGCTCTTCCCTGGGTACAAAACTGTGAAACCGTATTTGCGGACTGCCGGTCAGCCTCGGTAAAGCAGCGTTCGGCATCCTCTCCAACAGGAATTTAACCGGCTCTCAATGCTGCGCCGGAACCGGCCCCAGGTACTTGTCGTACCACCCGAACCAGCGCTGGTATCTATCACGAATAAATGAGGGCCGCGTAAAGCCGTGGAACTGCCCCGGATACAGGATCAGCTCCGCAGGGGTGCCGATCGAGCGCAGCGCCTGGTACATCTGCTCGCCGCCTTCTACCGGCACGTTGAAGTCCTTATCGCCGCCCATGAACAAAGTTGGGGTCTGGATGCGGTCGGCATGGAAGAACGGGTAGGAAAGCTTGACGTAGACGTCAGGGTGCTTCCAGGGCTGCCCGAGTTCGTTGTCATACTGCAATATGTATTGATCGATGCCGTAGAGCCCGAACAGATTGCCCACGCCTGCCCCGCTTGAGGCAGCCTTGAAGCGGGTTGTTGTGGCAATGAGGTAGTCGGTAAGGATGCCGCCGTAGCTCCAGCCGCCGACAGCGAGCTTGTCGGGGTCCACCGTGCCGGTAGCAATCGCGCCGTCAACCGCGGCGAGCAGATCGGTAACTTCCTTGTTCCCCCAGTCGGCGGCGATGGTGCGGCTATACTCAAGGCCGCGCCCGTTCGAGCCTCGATAGTTCACGTTCAGCACGGCGTAGCCATGCGCGGCAAACAACTGGCGCGACAGGTCAAAGGTGTGCGTATCCTGTGCGGTGGGGCCGCCGTGGATGAACAGCAGCATGGGCGCTTTTGTGCCTGCTTTGTAGCCGGTCGGCATGGTCAGCAGGCTGTGAACCTCACTGCCGTCTTTTGTCTTTGCTGTCAGGTCCTGCGTTTGCGGCAGTTGCAGCGTCGCAAGCAGGGCATCGTTATGGTGCGTCACCTGGCGCAGCCCGTTTGGATCGAGCGCATAGATTTCAGAAGTTTTATTATCCGTAGACCACAGCAGCGCCATGTGGCCGGCTACGGAGGTGAGCGCGGCAGCATCGCCTGGACCCGTGGTCAGCCGTTCAGCAGCTCCCATGAGTGAAACGCGCTCTACATAGCTGTTGCGGTCATCTCCCACGGTGGTCAGCACAGCCTTGCCGTCCTGGGTAAACAGGGGCGCACTCACCGGGCGATCAAGTTTTACCGCGAGCAGCCTGGGCGCGCCGCCCGCTGCCGGCACAGTTGCAAGCTGCATCTGGTTGTATGCGGAGTAGCCGGGCACGGTCGCTTGCCGGTAGGCGATCTGCGTGCTGTCCGCACTCCAGGCAAGCGGCGCTTCATCCGGACCGGGGAAAGTAGTCAGCTTGCGCGGGCTGCTGCCCGGTTTTGCATCCACAACATAGACGTCGGAATTTGCAGTTCGGAACGGGTCAGGCAGGTCGCCGCGGCGGGTAAACGCAATGAGCTTGCCGTCGGGCGACCACTCCGCATCATGCTCTTCCAGCATGTCGGCTTCACCGGTGATCAAGCGCGTCAGTTTGCCTGTCGCAATGTCGAAGAGAAACAGGTGCTGGTGCCGGTCGGTAAGATAACCCTCAATATCCTGTTTGAAATGATAACGATCAATCACAACCGGCTTCGGCGATACAGGTTTGCCTGCTTTTTTAGCCGCATCGTCATCTGCTTCCGAAGGGTCTTTCGGGGTGAGCGTCAACAGCAGCTGCTTGGAATCGGGCGACCAGCGATAGTCGCTCAGGTCCTGCTTCACATTAGTCAACTGCCGCGCCTCGCCGCCGCGCCGATCCAGCAGCCACACCTGCATGCCCTTGGCTTTGCCGGGTCGCGCAGAGGTAAAGGCCAGGTAACGTCCATCCGGGCTCCAGCGCGGCGCTGCGGCTCCTTCCGTGTCATAGGTCAGCTGCACATCTTCGCTGCCGTCGAAGCGGGCCATCCATAGATTGCCGATATTTTTGTCGGCATCCACATCGGTGTGACGCAGGGTATAGGCGATCCAAAGGCCATCAGGCGAGAGCTCCGGACGGCCTACCTGCTGGAGCTTTGCTGCATCATCCAGTGTCATGGCATGTGTCGCGGCAGCCTGTGACAGCAGTGCGGAAGGGGACGACAGCAACATCAAAAGCAGTAGAGGGCGCAGCAGCATGGCGCGAGTGTAGCATCCGTTTCTGTGTACAAAATCTATGTGCCGTGCTTCCTTATAACGAATGGCCTTCGTACAGGTGAAATCAAGTAATAGCCCTTATAGTTACTTCAGAGTAAATCGTTCCCAGGCAACGCATACTTGGAGAACAACCTCCTATTGACGGCGCGAATCCGTTTCACGAAAGAGGAAGAACTGTATGGGACATGGGCTTATTGCTTGGATTATTATCGGTTTGATCGCCGGCTGGCTGACAGGCAAGATCATGAGCGGCGGCGGTTATGGTGCCATCATGGACATGATCGTCGGCCTGATTGGAGCACTGATCGGCGGCTTCATCATGTCGCACATCTTCGGCGCGGCATCCTCCGGCGGTTTGATCTACAGCATTATCGTGGCTGTGATCGGCGCGGTTATATTTACATTTATCCTGCGGCTTGTTACACGAGGGCGCGTACAGCAGGTATAACGTTACACGCTGAACGGATTGACCCGATACATTAAACCCCAGGCCATGCGCCTGGGGTTTTGTCGTACAGCTCGTCACCTCGCTAAGCCGCTCCAACCGGACTGACCAGGTTTTATCCCCCGATTCAAGAATTACGGTGAAGGATGCATAAGGCACTTTTGTACCGCACAAAGCAGGCTGTGCTTTTATCTTCTTTAACAAGCCTGCGCTGTGTTAGCAGCGGTACGGAATGTACAAGTCGATACGTTTCGTCAGCCGTGCACTGATTCTGGGTAGACACGTCGCCGCATGTGCCGATGCTCATAAAGCGCTACTTTCAGCATCGCGCCTTCCCTCAACATGCTTCAGGCAGCCTTAACCTGCCTCTGCCATACTTGTGAGCGCAGGCGGCTCGCCGTCCAGCCTCTACCCAGTTTCGATCTAGGAGCTATCACCATGTTCTTCCGTAATCTTTCGCGCCCACTTACGGGTATCGCGCTCAGTATCGCGCTCAGCGCCTATGCGCAGAGCGGCCCGTACCATGTGATGAACCATTTTCCGGTAGGCGGTGAAGGCGGTTGGGACTACCTGGAAGTGGATGCAGTGGCACACCAACTCTACCTGACGCATAACTCGACTGTGAACGTAATCGATAGTGAAACGGGCAAGAAGGTCGGCGATATTACCGGCTTGCAAAGTACCCACGGCGTTGCGCTCGATGATAAGGGCAAGTACGGCTACATCAGCGACGGCAAGGGCAATGCCATCGTAATTTTCGACCGTAAAACCCTGGCTACAGTAGCAACAGTACCGGCCGGCACCAATCCGGACGGCATCGCGTATGAGCCGGTAACGAAGACGGTTTGGGCCTTCAACGGCCGCAGCAACAACGCCACCGTGCTTGACACCGCAACGCAAAAGGTAGTGGCAACAATCGCGCTGCCGGGTAAGCCGGAGTTTCCGGTGGCAGACGGCACAGGCGCGGTCTTCGCCAACATTGAAGACAAGAACGAGATTGTAAAACTCGATGCGCACAGCAACACACTGACTGCGACGTACCCGCTTGCCGGCTGCGACTCGCCCTCCGGTCTTGCGATGGATCAAAAAGGCCGTCGGCTGTTCTCGGTCTGCGACGGCAAGGTGATGACCATCACCAGCGCCGATACCGGCAAAGTGCTGGCGACGGCCCCTATCGGTGATGGACCCGATGCGGATCGCTATGACGTGAAGGATGGCCTGGCTATCTCATCGAACGGCCAGACAGGCGACATGACCTTTATAGATGTACGTGGAGCGATTCCGACGGTGCTGCAAACGGTACAGACCGCGCCCGGCGCGCGCACTATGGCATTTGATGAGAAGACAGGCCGCGCCTACACCGTAACAGCCAAATTCGGTCCCAAGCCGGAGCCGAGTGCATCCAACCCGCGCGGGCGGCCGCAGGCGCTGCCGGGTACGTTTGAGGTGATTGAAGTCGGGAAGTAGTTTGTAATCTGATGTTGTGTTGAGGGCCCGCGCTTGCGCGGGCTTTTTGCTGCTTACAGTATGTGCGGTCAAGCTGCGGCATGGCGGTGGCGTGTCAGTAGGAAGTACACAACCGGCGTCACCAGCAAGCTGAGCACAAGTGAAATCAGCAGACCCCCGATCACTGCAATTGCCAGCGGCTGCAGCATGGCAGAGCCCGCGCCCAGCGCAAACGCCAGCGGCAGCATGCCGCAGATGGCAGCGGTGGCGGTCATCAGGATAGGCCGCAGCCTGCGCCGCGCGGCCTCAACCATAGCCTCGCGCGCATTCATGCCGGCTGCACGGAAGCGTTCATCGGCATCGAGCAGCAGGATGCCGTTTTTGGCTACGATACCGCTGACCATAATGAGCCCCATAAAGCTTGAAACATTGAATGTAGTGCGCGTGAGCAGCAGCGCCGCGACTACGCCCGCAATCGACAGCACCGAGGAGGTAAGCACGGCCACCGGCGCGGAGAACGAGCGGAACTCCGCCAGCAGTACGCCGAACACCAGCGCAAGCGAAAGCAGCAGCACCCGCGACAAGTCGGCAAACGATTTTTGCTGTTCCTGGTACGTGCCGCCGTACTCCACGCGTACGTTCGCCGGCAGGTGCAGCGCGTCAACCGTGCGCTGCACCTTGGCGATGGCGGTACCCAGGTCAGAGCCCTCAAGCCGCCCGGTTACAGTGACGAGCTGCTGCAGGTTTTCGCGCAGGATTTCATTCTGCGGCGGCAGCTGCGTAACCGCGGCAAGTGAGCCGAGAGTCGCCAGCTTGCCCGTACCGCTGTTGAACACGGTGTTCTCCATGGCATCGAGCGAGCTGCGGCTCTCGGGTCCAAGACGCACGCGCACTGTATAGGGCCGTCCATTTGCAATCACCGGCGTTGCCGCTGCCACACCGTCAAGTATGGTGGTGGCATCTTCAGCCACCTCGGTAGGTGTAAACCCGAGCCGCCCCGCGACAAACGGGTCGATCTGAAAATTTGTGGCTGGCCCGGAGACTGTATTGTCGATCCCGTTCTGCACATCGACCACACCGGTGATTTTGCCGATAGCCTCCGCTACACGCGGCGCAGTATTTGTCAGCAGCGCGGCATCGGTTGAAAACAGCTTGATCTGGATCGGCTGCGGCGCATTCGACAGATCGCCGATCATGTCCTGCAGTACCTGCGTGAACTCGACATCGAGTGCAGGTTCCGTCTTGTGAATCTGCTCCCGAACCTCCGCCATCACCTCGTCGATACCGCGCGAGCGCTTGCTCCTGAGCCGCACTGTAAAGTCGCCGCTGTTGGCTTCTGTGACGGCGGCCAGACCCATTTGCAGCCCGGTACGGCGCGAAGTACTGTCCACCTCCGGCGTGCTTTTCAAGATGCGTTCCACATGGCTCAGCACGCGGTTGGTTTCTCCAAGCGAAGAGCCTGAAGGCATGATGTAGTCCAGCACAAAACTGCCCTCGTCCATCGCCGGCAGCAGGTCTGTGCCCAGCAGCGTGTAACCGAAATATGTACAGATCACCAACACCAGGCAAGCCAGTCCTAGTGCCAGGGGACGGCGCAGCGCCCACGCCAGGGCGCGCCCGTGCCCGCGCAGCACCCCGCCCAGTAGCTTGCCCACATGCTCATGTCGGCCGCCCTGCTTGCGATTCCGCAGAAACACCAGCGACAAAGCCGGCGTAAACGAGAGCGCCAGCGTAAGCGAGCACAACAACGCTACTGTCATGGTGACAGCCAGCGCTCGCATAAAGCTGCCGGTCACGCCTGAAACAGCAATCAGCGGCAGGAACACCACCACCGGTGTAATCGTGGACCCGATGAGCGGTTTGGTGATTTCGCGCAATGCCAGGCGCACCGCGCGCACCGGGTCTTCGCCGCGGTCGCGGTGCATCACGATATTTTCAATGACTACGATGGCGTCATCGATAACAAGGCCGATGGCAGCAGCCAGGCCGCCTAGCGTCATCAGGTTGAAGCTTTGTCCAATGATCGTGAGGAACAAAATCGTAATCGCCACGGTGACAGGAATTACCAGCCCGGCAACGATTGAAGCGGCTGTATCGCGCAGGAACAAAAAGAGGATGATGCAGGCCAGTCCCAGCCCGATCAGGATGGCGTCACGCACGCTTGAGATGCTCTCGCGCACCAGCTGCGACTGGTCGTAGAACGGCGTAAGCGTCACACCGGCGGGCAGGGTCTTCCGCAGCTGGGCAATTTCTTTCTCGACTCCATCGGCCACGGCAACCGTGTTGCTTTCAGGCTGGCGGGCAATGTTGAGCAGCACGGAGGGACTGCCATTGGCGGTCACAACCGTATACACAGGCAGCTTGCCGTGCTCTACGCGGGCGATGTCGCTGATGCGCACCGGTGTGCCGCTCGCTGTGTCCTTTACCACCAGCTGCCCCAGCGCATCCGCATCATGCGCCTGCGCGCCCACCAGGCCCAAAATAAGCTCGTGGTTGGCCTCATACAAGCCGGGGGAATCGACCAGGTTTGAAGCATCGACGGCTGCCACCAGTTCAAGAATGGTGACTCCGGCAGCCTGCACGCGCGCCAGGTTCGGCACCAGGTGGAACTCCGGCACCTCGCCGCCCTGCACGGTGACAGTGCGCACACCGTCTACACGGTTCAGCCTCGGCTTCAACTGGTAGGTAGCCAGCTCCCATAGCGCGGTCTGCGGCATGGCATTTGACGCCGACAGGCTGTAGCCGAGGATAGGGAACGTGGCAAAGGTAAGCCGGTTGGTGGTGATCACCGCGGTAGGCGGCAGCGTTTGCCGCACCTTGCCCAGCTCGGCATTGACCAGCAGCAACGTCTGGTCCATGTTCGTGTTCCAGCCGAAAAACAGGCTTACCTCCGCCGAGCCGCGGCTGGTGGTGGAGCGCACGGTGGCCAGCCCCGGGATGACGTTCATCGCGTCTTCGAGCGGGCGCGTCACGGTGACCTGCATCTGTTCGATCGGCGTTACGCCGTTGTCGATGCCGATCACGACACGGGGAAAATTCGTGTCAGGGAAAACGGAAATAGGCAGCTTTAGTGAAAAGTACACGCCTGCCAGCGTAAGCATAGCGAGGAAGAAGAAGATGGTGCCGCTATAGCGCTGCAGCCAAAAGCCCGCGTCCTCATCCGGAGGAGGCAGCAGGGAGCGTCCGATCTCTACGGGCCGGGCCGCAAGCGCCATTACAAACCACCCTTGTCTTTACCCTCTTTACCGGCTGGGGAAGGCTTGTCGTCTTCCGCGGCACCCGTTTTCACCTTGGTGCCGTCGTCAAGACCGTACGCGCCGTCTGTAATTACGGTATCGCTCGCAGCAAGGCCGCTCACAATTTGTGCGCTTTCCCCATCCGCGATCCCGACCTTGACCGTGCGCTTGTGCGCGGCACCGTCCGGCCCCAGCAGCATCACGTACTTGCTTCCATCCGGCGCGCTTAGCAGTGCCGATGCGGGCACCAGCAGCGCATCGGCAACGGTCGTTCCCGTCACATTGGTATGCACCGGCGTACCCACCTTCAGCTTGCCGTCGCGGTTCTCCAGCCGTACCCACACCTCAAGCGTGGTGCTGCCCGGGTCCAGTGCCGGGCTTACCAGCGATATACGTGCGGGAGCCGGTGTCTCCATGCCGGGCACCGTGACAGTGGCCGCGTCCCCCGGCTTTACCTGCTGGGCCGCGCTCTGCGCCAGGTGTACCTTGGCCAGCAATGCCGTTGTATCCATCACCGTGACCAGCGTAGAACCCGCCGCTACCGTTTCCCCTGCGAACAAGGCCCGGTCCGTTACCACACCTGCGATGGGGCTGCGGATCTCGGCGAACGACACCTGCGCCTGCGCTCCCAGGTACTTGCCCTTGGCGCTCAACAGCGACCCCTCCGACTGCTGGAGCGTCGCCTTTCGGCCCACCGCGTTCAGCGCCGCTGCGTGTGCGGTCGCAATGTCGAGCGCGGCCTGCGCCTGCATCAGCGTAGCCTTCGCGGTATCGAGATCCCGGCCCGGAATCGCACCCTGGTCAAACAGCTTCTGCCGCGCGGCAACGATGCTCGCGTCCAGGTCTCGCGTCGCCTGTGCCTGCGCTACGTCAAGCTGGGCGCGTTGCGTTTCCTCGGGCACCTGCGCGCCTTTTGTACTGTCGTAGGCGGCCTCGGCGGCAGTGTAGGTACCTTGCGTGTCTACGGCAGCCGCAAGCAGGTCGCGGTTCTCAAGGGTGGCCAGCAGCTCGCCCGCTTTCACCCGCGAGCCGCGCTGCACATAGAAGCGCCGCACCGGCGCGGAGATGCGCGGCGACAGCGCCGCCTGCGCCAGCGGCGAAAGCACCGCATCTGCCACGATGTGCTCCGAGATGGGCCCGCGCTGCGGGTGCGCCACCTGCACGCTGACCAGCACCGTCGGGGTGTCCTCTGCCGCCGGCTTGCCGCAGCCGGTAACGGCCAGGGCAAAAAGAAGTGTGCGCAGCGCGTATGCGTTCCTCACAGGGCACCCGTCAATGTCTGCAGATTACTCAGCGCCTGCCAGTATCGCACCTGTCCATCCTCCTGCGTAGTCTGCGCCAGGTACAGCGTCGTTTGCGCGTCCACTACTTCAAGCACCGTCGCCTCGCCGCTTTCATAGCGCAGCCGCGTCAACCGTAGACTTTCCCGGGCTGTTCGCACAGACAGTTCAAGTGAAGCCAGCGCGCTTTGCGACGTTTGTGCCTCCGCATAGCTTTCCTGCAGGTCCACAATCAGCCGCTTTTGAGCAGCGGTCAGCGCTGTGCGCACCGCATCGCGGCGCAGCTCGCTCTGCTTCACGCGGCGTCCGGTTGCAAACCAATCCCACACCGGAATATCAAACGTCGCGGCGGCGGAGTAGCCCAGTTGCTTCGGTTTGCGGGGCGGCAGCGAAGCCGGGTCAAACCTGCCGTTTGTCGAAACGCTTGTAGCGTCGATACCGTAGTTGAAATTCAAGCTCAGATCGGGCAGGTACGCGGCTTTCGCGGCCAGCACCTCCGCATCGCTTTGGCGGGAGGCAGCCAGGGCGCTCGCCAGCTCGGGATTGCCTCGCCGGGCAGCCGCCTCAAAGTCGGCGATATCCGGTAATGCTGGAGGGGGGGAAGGCAGTTCCACGGTAAAAGGCTGCAGCGGATCGGCGAACAACAGTACCGCCAGCTCCAGCCGCGTGCGATCGCGCGCCAACACGGCATCGGCAAGATCGCGGCTGCGCCCCTGCAGCGTAAGCTCCGCTTTGATGACATCGGCATGTGCGACTTCGCGTGCGGCTTCGCGCTTCTCCGTCAGTGCTACAAAATCCCTTGCTTCATCACCGGCGGTTTGCAGTACAGCCAGGCGGCGCTCGCCGGCAACCGTACCGTAAAACAAGCTGGCCACGGCAGAGGCTAAACCGCGCCGGGCTACTTCAAGCTCTGCAAGGGAGCGTGCCGCCGCGGCATCGGCCACGCGCACATTGGCCGCTTGCGCCAATCCTACGGTTTCTGTAATCGCTGCCAGGCTCGCATACTCTCGCACGGCGTTATTGGCGATGAAGATAGGTGCCGGTTGGCCGCCGCCCGGCCCCGCCTGGTTGCCGACCCCGTTGGGCTGGGTATACAGCACCTGGTTGTGATAGATCACGCCCGGCAGCAAAGCCGCTCGCGCAATGCCTCGGTCCAGCGCGGCAGCTCGCTGCTCCGCGCGCACGGCGGCAAAGTTCGGCTCGTTCTGCTCGGCGCGGTGGATCGCGTCGGGCAGCGTAACTGTGATTGGGAGAGCACCCGTGCCTTGCGCCTGCGCAAGGCACGGGACTATACAGCTAAGGAGAATCAACGCCCGGCTGGCATTCCCTGAAAATTGTTTGCACACTATCAGGAGTGTAGAGCTGCCGGCTTAAATGAAGCTGAAATGCGGGCGATCTCCTGACGGAAAGCGAGTTAGGAGACGCTGCCCGCAGTCGTGCTAGCCGCGCCTTACTTCAAGGGGTCGCTCGGTAGTATGACGACAGGAGATTGAACGCTCGTATACATCTGCGAAAGCGCGCGTTGGGCGGTCTCCCGGCCGCCCAGTCCGAAAGCTAGAGCCGCTGCTACCGCGACTGCGCCCAGCAGCAAGCCGAATGCGAGGTTCACTATGTCCTTGGCAAGACCCATTTGCCCAAGAGCCATTGCGGCAACGATGAAAAGTATGGAGAAGCGAGCCAAACCGGCAAAAAGCTTGGCATTGGCTGTGCCGCTGGCGGCAATCGATGAGGAAGCCAGCTTCGCCAGGAACAGTCCTATACAAAAATGATCAGTCCCATGAGCAGGTGGCTGCCGAACACCGTTAACCCGACGATGATGGCGGATAGAGCCGCGAAGCCGAGAAAGTGAGAAGCCTCAACCAGGCCGAACAGGAGGATGGTGATGAAACACAGTGTCCCGACAGCGTGGGAGGCGGGCCTACCGACTGCGGTCGGATTGCTCCTGAATCCCAGCATCGAAGGAACCTTTTCAAATCCCATTCCGACAAACACATTGGTCACTATACCCGCGACCACGTGGCCGAGCACATAGGAACAGACAAGAATCAGGGCCGCCGCAAAGATGTTCGGAAGCGCTGCCAGAAGGGTGTTCAACATTGCGCTTAACGGCCCGCTCACCGCGCTCAGCGACAGAGCATTCAAAGCGCCGACTGCAGCCGGAATGAGAACCAGAACGTAAACGATCAGGCCGAGCACTCGCGACAATTCGATGTTCATTCCCATTCTCACGGCAAATGCATCCAGGCCGCCGGCCTTAAGGAAGCCGGTAACAATTTTTCGGATCAGGCTCGCGACAAACCACCCGATAACGAAAATAAGCACTGCTCCGATAAGGTTCGGCAGAAAGGCAAAAGACGGTTCAACATGCCTTGAATGGGTTCAAGTACGTTCTGTAGTCCAAGAGAAGCCAGAATTCCCGGTAGCGCCATGAGAATGACGAGCCAGAATGCTCCCTGGTCCAAGCCCGCTCCTATGCCGTTTACATTGAGGCGTCTATCAAGGTTTAAAGCGCGAGCCAGTCGCCCGATGATAAAGCGCACTATCGTCGCGATTAGAAAAGCAACAATCACAAGTATGAGTGCGCCGACAATGCTCGGGACATAAGCCCCCGCGGAGTGGGTTAAGTTATTCAGCGTAGTGTTCATGGTTCATCTCCTGGTTTTGGACCTTACCTTGAGAGTTGAAGCGGAGGGGGGGCGCTACATTCACGGGAAGACCGAGTTCTTCTATTTGCAAACTTATAGTAATCATGAAAGAGAGATTGCATCAGGAAAATCTGATCAATGTTTCATCTTTTGATAATCGGGCGCAAGCATCGCTCGAACACTTACCGAGAAGTTATTTTCACCCATAGTCGGCAGGAGGCTCAGGGTGCGCGCCGTGTCAAGGCGTTATTCTGGATTGGTGCCGCGCGTAAAAGCGGAAGATGGAGAACAGGATGAGTGGCCATAGAACGGCGCTTCGCCGTCGCGTCGTTGTCACCGGCATCGGGCTGGTAAGCCCGGTCGGTACGGGAACGGAAAAGACCTGGGCGGCGCTGCTTGCGGGCGACGCGGGTATCGCGCCCATTACCCTTTTCGATACGACAGGGTTTGCCTGCAACTTCGCCGGGGAGGTCAAGGACTTCGACCCGCAGCAATTTGTAGAGCGCAAAGATGTCAAAAAGATGGCGCGATTTATCCAGTTCGCTATCGCTGCTTCGCAGTTCGCCATGGCGCAGAGCGGGCTCGACATGGCAAGCGAAGACTCCGAGCGCGTCGGCGTGTACGTAGGCAGCGGCATCGGCGGCTTTGAGGTCATTGAGCGCGAGCACAGCAAGCTGGTCGACAGCGGCACGGACCGTGTTTCACCCTTCTTCATCACCGCCAGCATCGCCAACCTGGCCGCCGGGCAGCTTTCCATCCGGCACGGCGCTTCCGGGCCGAACCTCACCGTGGCTACGGCCTGCACCTCCGGCGCGCACGGCATCGGCGAGTCGTACCGCATTATCGAGCGCGGTGATGCCGATGTGATGATCTGCGGCGGGGCGGAGGCAGCTGTCACGCCGCTGTCGATTTCAGGCTTTGCCGCCATGCGTGCCCTTTCCACTCGCGTCGATGATCCCGCGACCGCCTCACGCCCATGGGACCGCAACCGCGACGGCTTTGTCGTGGGCGAAGGCGCGGGCATCCTGATTCTTGAAGAGCTGGACCATGCCGTGGCTCGCGGCGCGACCATCCTGGCCGAGCTGGTAGGCTATGCCGCAAACTCCGACGCCTTCCACACCAACGCCCCGCCCGAGGACGGCCGAGGCATCCGGCGCGTGATGCAGCTTGCCTTGAAAGACGCCGAGTTGCAGCCGTCACAAGTGCAGTATCTGAATGCTCACGCTACTTCGACTCCGCTGGGAGACCTGGCCGAAGCAAGGGCTATCTGCACCGCATTCGGCGAGGCCGCGAAAGACCTGCTGGTGAGCTCCACCAAGTCTATGACCGGCCACTTGCTGGGCGGCGCGGGCAGCCTGGAGGCCGGTATTACCGTGCTGGCGCTGCGCGACCAGATTGCACCGCCGATGACGAACCTGCACGATGTAGAGGGTGAGGCGAATGGCTTTCGGCTCGTACGCGACAAGGGCGTGCCCGCGCCCATGGAGTATGCCATGACCAACTCCTTCGGCTTCGGCGGGACCAATGCTTCGCTTATTTTCAAGCGTTACACGCCTGCTTCCTGAGCGGTTATGTACAAAGTATTTCATTGCAGAATTACAACGGAACCCGTGTCATCCTGAGCGGAGTGAAACGGAGTCGAAGGACCTGCTTTCCTCAGCACCGGCGCGAAAACTAAAGGCAAAAGCAGGTCCTTCGGCTTCGCTCAGGATGACACCTGTTGTTTATTTCCGACTTTGCACACACCTTCTGAGCAGCCGCTACTCTAACTTCCATCCGTAATGCAGCAGCGGTGCCGCTTGCCGCGCAAAATCCGCAAGCCAATCCAGCACCGCGGGCGAGCCGAGCGTTTCAGGCGGCAGGTCCTGCTTTACCAGGAAGCTTTTCAGCCGCAGCAGCGGGGCGATCTCGGAGTCGGCATGCCGCTCATAGCCGCGCGGCATGCGCTGTAATACATCCTCGGTTGCGAGCGGCATAGCCTGGTTGAAGTGAAGCAGCGCCTTCGGCTCGCTTACGATGCCGTCTCGCCAGCGGCGCAGGCCGGCTTTTTCAGGCAGCCAGAAACCGGCTGCCGCAAACGGTGCATCTGCGTCGAGATGCACGTACACCACGCCCTCAGCCGTTTTATCGCCGTCGCGGTGCAGCGCACTGCTGATGTGCGTCTGAAACGGTGTCTTGTCGTTAGAAAAGCGAATGTCGCGGTAGATGCGGTGTACCGGCGTCTTGCGAGAAGCCTGGAGCGGCAACCCCTGCTCGTACAGTCTGCCCGCCAGATCGCGTACCAGCAGCAACATCGGGGCAAGTAAAGTCTGCTCGTACTGCCCTTTGCGCGCGGCAAACCATTCCCGGTCGTTGTTGCGCTTGAGCTGCCTGAAGAAGCCGAATGCACCCTTGGGAAAGCCTGTAAAGTGCTGCCCTTCCACCTCAGCCATCACCCGCATGGTCGCCATTGCTGCCTCTGAACAATCTTCCCACAAGGGACCGGGAAGATTGTTCGGATACAACATTGCGCAGTGTTGCGCACTTCGTAACTATCGAACTGCAAACCGGCAGTATCCTAAACTGCTCGCATTGCCGTACGCACTCCAATCCACGTTGATTCTCGAAGGTTGTATCCCAAGCATGCCGCCCTCTCAATCTCCCCGTCTTACCCGCTCTATTCATCTCGCCGCCCTCCCCCCTGCCGAGCGCGCACAGCGAGCCCTTGAGAGCGAGTGGATCGTCACCAACGGCATCGGCGGCTATGCCTCCGGCACGTTGAGCGGCATCAACTCGCGCCGTTTCCATGGCCGGCTCATCGCCGCACTGCCGGCCCCGCATGGCCGCACCATGATGCTCAACCAGCTGGAGGAAAGCCTCACGGTCGGCGGCGTACGCACCACCCTTGCCGCCGAAGACCTGCCCGAAGCCGTGCAGCAAACACCGGCCAGCCCCACACTGGTCGAGTTTCGCCTGGAAGACGGGCTGCCGGTATGGGTGTACCGCTGTAACTCCTTTGAACTTGAAAAACGTCTCTGCATGGTCTATCGGCAGAACACGACATTTGTTCAGTACACTTTGCTGCGCGGCCCCGATCCCCGTACCGAAGCCTGCCTGGAGCTGAAACCCTGGATCGACATCCGCCCGCACGAAGGCAGCCTCGCCGGCCCGGATGTGGCCCAATACCGGCTTACCGTGACCTCCAGGGGGTATGAGGTTTCCTGCGGGCGCGACATGCCGCCCCTCCTGCTGGCACATGCGGGCCGCGATGCCGCCTTCCACCTGTCTCAGAAAGAGGTCAGCAACCTGGAGTACCGCGAGGAGCAGAATCGCGGCTACGACTGGAAGGGCAGCTTGTGGACCCCTGGCATCTTCTCGGCCACATTGTCCGAGGGCGAAAGCATCTCGCTGTGCGCCTCGTCGGAAAGTTGGGAGCACGTCGAAGCCCTGCCGGTTGCACGTGCCTTTGCAACAGAAGGGGAGCGCCGCCGTCGCCTGCTGCAAACCGCGCCTGAAGGTGCCCGCGAGGGCCTAGCCGGTGAGCTGGTCCTGGCCGCCGACCAGTTCCTGATCGTGCCCGCAGGACGTGTCGCCGATACGGTGCGCGCCCAGGCGCTCGGCGAGGAGATTCGCACCGTCATTGCGGGCTACCACTGGTTTACCGACTGGGGCCGCGACACCATGATCTCGCTCGAAGGCCTGACGCTCGCAACCGGTCGCTACCGTGAGGCCGAGTTCATCCTGCGCAGCTTTGCCGAGCACATCGACCATGGCCTGATCCCGAACATGTTTCCCGAAGGCAACACCTCCAGCCTGTACCACACCGCCGACGCGACACTATGGTTCTTCCACGCCATCGAGCGCTATGTTGAGGTCACCGGCGATGGGGACATCCTGCGCACCCTGGTACCGAAGATGGTCACCGTGGCCGATGCACACCTGCGAGGCACCCGCTTCGGCATCGGTGTAGACCCGGCGGACGGCCTGCTGCGACAGGGTGAAGCTGGCTACCAATTGACCTGGATGGACGCCAAGGTGGGCGACTGGGTCGTCACCCCGCGACGCGGCAAGGCGGTTGAAATCAACGCGCTTTGGTACAACGCCCTGTGCCTGCTCGCGGGCTGGCTCGGGCAGCTGGGCCTGCACGAGGAAAGTTCCCGCTACGGTAAACATGCGGAGCAGGCACGCGCCGGCTTTCATAAAAAGTTCTGGTACGCCGAAGGGCAGTACCTCTATGACGTGATTGAGGACGTGATCGAGGCTGAACCCGGCACTACCGGCGTGGTCGACGGCAACGATCACACCTGCCGCCCCAACCAGGTGTTGGCTATCTCGCTCAAGCACCCCATCCTTGACCGGGCGCATTGGCAGCCTGTCATGGACAAAGTGCGCGCCGAGCTGCTCACCCCGGTCGGTCTCCGCTCGCAGGCGCCGGGCAGCCCCGACTACCGGGAGCGCTACTTCGGCGACCTGAAAGCGCGAGACGCCGCTTACCACCAGGGCACGGTATGGGGCTGGTTGATCGGGCCGTTTGTCGATGGATGGCTCAAGGCTTATCCGGGCGACCTCAAAACCGCGTCCGGCTTTCTCGCGGGCTTTGACGAGCACCTGAGCCGCGCCGGTATCGGTACGGTCAGCGAAGTCTTTGACGCCGAAGCCCCATTCACCTCGCGCGGCTGCATCGCGCAAGCCTGGAGTGTGGCCGAGGTGCTGCGCTTGACGCTGCTGTTGCAATCCAAGGTCTTGGACGGTACTCGCTCAGCACCGCACCATAACATGCTCTAAAGTATTCAAAGCGCTTGTTTGTGCCCTTGAAAGTGTTGCTTGCGGGATTTGAAGCCGGAGTCCAGAATCGCCCTAAAAAGCGATCGGCCCCGGATACAAGCCGGGGCCGCACTTCACAACAAGGAGGCAGAACACATGCTTGTCCGCATGCGATTCGACCTAGTGGTCCAGCTTAGACTTCGCTGGATTGTCGCTCTTCTCTACTGGCTAAGCCGGTAGCGTCGAGTTTTACTGTTCCCAGCCGTGTCAAGGCGACTGGGAACATGTATCTGAATATATCAGCGGACTTGGTGCGAGAGCTGAAGCAAACTATCCTGGCCGTCTAAGGCAGCAAACCCTGCTTCGACAGCGAGTAAGGCCGCGCCGCTTCGCTCACCCCCCAGCTCTTATTCGGCTCCGCCTGCATACGAAACCGCAGCTCGCCGCCGGCCATGATCTCGCTATGCGTGATGTACGTGCGCTCCAGCGCTTTGCCGTTCAGCAGCACACTGCCAACGTACCCGCTGGTCGGCGACAGGTTCTCTGCGACCATATGAAACGGCTTGCCGCCCGGCACATGGATGGTTGCCGCATCCACAAACGGCCGCCCCAGCACATATTGATTGGTGCCCGGCGTCACCGGGTATAGCCCCAGCGAGGTGAACAGGAGCCACGCCGACATCTGCCCCAGGTCGTCATTGCCCACTAATCCATCGGGTGTGGGCTTATACTGTGACCCCACAATTTGCGCCAGCCGCTGCTGCGTACGCCACGGCTCGCCCGCATACACATACAGGTACGCAAGGTGGTGGCTCGGTTCATTGCCGTGGATGTACTGGCCGATCAACCCACCGATGTCTTCGACATCCGCATACTGCTTCGGGTCGACCTTCTGATCGAACATGGCATCCAGCTTCGCCACCAGCTTCGTATCGCCGCCGAGCGTTGCAATCAACCCGGCTTCATCCTGCGGCTCAAACCATGAGTACTGCCACGCATTGCCCTCGGTAAAGCCTGAACCCGCACCGGCCTTCGCCGGATCAAACGGCACCCGAAACTGCCCATTCGCAAGCCGCGGCTCCACAAAACCGTCTTTCATCTGCATTACGTTGCGCCAGTTTTCAGCCCGCTTGCGGAACTGCGCCGCTACATCCTCGCGCCCCAGCCGGTGTGCGGCCTCGGCGATAGTCCAGTCGTCAAAGGCGTACTCCACGGTCTGCGAAGCGGCTTCGTCGTTGCCGCCGCCCGCCCCGTCCACCGGCACGTAGCCCAGCCGCATGTACTCGCCCAGGTGCCCGTAGGGCGCGTAGGTCGCGCTTGCCACCATGGCATCCAGCGCCCGGTTCGCGTCAAAATCGTTCCGTCCCGCATATCCCTTCATAATGGCGTCGGCAATCTCCGGCACCGCGTGGTAGCCGATCATGCACCAGGTCTCGATCCCCTGAAACTGCCACACCGGCAGAATGCCGTACGGACTTTCGCTCTGCGATGCCAGCATGGACTCCATTACATCCTCGGTACGCTTGCGCGGTTCGAGCAGCGTCATCAAGGGTTGCTCGGCACGAAAGGTATCCCACAGCGACAGGCTTGAAACAAAATCGAATCCCTTGGCGACATGCACCTGGTTATCCGGCCCGCGATAGCTGCCGTCCACGTCCATCGAGAGCGAAGGCGCCAGCAGCGAGTGGTACAGCGCCGTGTACAGGTTGGTGCGCGTCACCGGGTCCGCCTGGAGATCCAGCACGCCCAGCGCACCCTCCCAGGCGGCACGCGCCTTTGCGAGGGTGCCGTCGAAGTCAAGCTGCTTGCCTTCCGCATCGAGGTTCGCAATGGCATGCGCCTCGTCTGTCGGCGACAGTGCCATTGCCACGGTCAGAGGCGCATTGAGTTGCCCGAACGAGAACACCGCCTCCAATCCGCGCCCCTCCATCGCCTGCGTGTTTTCAGGCGTCGTGCCCGGCCCATGGAAGCCGTGATACGGCACCGGCTCCGGCTCCTTGTCATACAACGCGTGGACCAGCACCGGTGCCGAAAAGCGCATGGCAAAGTACAGCTGCCGCCCCGGCGCCCAGCCGCGCGTCTCGCGCATGCCGGTCACCGTGCCGTCAGGGTGCAGCCGTATGCTCGACCAAAGCACCTTGCCTGGGTAGTTATAGATTGACGAGCGCAGGTCAAGCAGCACATGCGCAGGCTTGCCGGCAGGGAAGGTAAACCGGCTCACCCCCACGCGCGCGGTTGCGGTCAGCTCGGCATGGATGCCGTAGTCGGCCAGCGTGACCCCGTAGTAGCCGGGGTGCGCCGACTCCGTCGCATGCGAAAACCGGGAGCGGTACCCCGAGCCGGGCTTGTCGATCTCACCCGGTTCCAGCCGGACATTCTGCATATCGCCCGAGATGGGCTGCAGCAAAAAATCGCCGAGATCCGAGTGCCCCGCACCCGAAAAATGTGTGGCTGAGAAACCGAGAATGGTCGAATCTTCATACCGGTAGCCCGCTGCCCACTTGTAGCTCTGTTTGAACGGCTTGATCTGCGTATCCGGGCTCAGCTGCACCATGCCGAACGGCACCGTCGCACCGGGAAACGTATGCCCCTCGGCCCCGGTGCCGACCATGGGGTTCACTGCGTCGTAAGGGGTAGCTTGCGCGTGTACGTTCGCAAAACCGGCACAAACAAGACCTGCAAGCAAGGGAAGGGAAAGAAAGCGCATGCTGGATTATCCAGTACGGGCAGGCTTTCTGGGGAAGCGATTTGAGCGATGAACAAGCAGAAAGCTGCGCTGGCCCATACGGAGACACGCTCTTGGGTTGCTCCCGCAAGCGGTATATGCTTCCTATATGGGGTTCCGCGCAATCTTCACGTCTCTGCTGGCAGCATTTCTGCTTGCATGGTCGTTCTGCGCATCGGCTTGCGACGTGAAGTGTGACCTCCTCAGCCTGCAACATGCCTGCCATGGCAGTTCACAAGTCGGGTATATGGCCGGTATGCAATCCACGCAACAAGGCAACCACTGCCCCGCCGACGTTACGCAAGCCGAGCCTACCTGCGTGCACCATGCATGTGTCGTGCAACCCGGCTGGTTTGTGCAAGGCAAGCAGATGCATCTTCAGCCATCTGTAATTCTTGCAGAAGCAATTGTTTACACTCCCGTTCGCATCAGTTCGCACGCATCGCAGACCGCGCACTCGCACCTCTCTCCGGCCCCACCCCTCCGAACCGTTCTGCGCGTTTAGACCACTCCCTGAGCATCGCTTTTCCTGCGCATTCCTGAACCGCATCCATGCGGCGTACAGGTACTGCGCGCATGCCCATAGTGTTGTCACGCCCCCCGGAGTCTCGCCATGGCGAACCGCCGTAATTTTCTGCATGCCCTCGGCATCGGTGCAGGCTTGTTTGCTGCTGATACCGCATCGGCCAAGCTGCTTGCCGCCCCACTCTCTTCTGCGCAAAAACTCAAGGCAGACCGCCATGCAAACAGCGGCCCCGCCTTCAACACGCCCGTAGTCACGACCGACATCGGCGATCTCCCCTACACCATGGACGGCAACACCAAGGTCTTCCACCTGGTCGCGCAGGTGGTCAAGCGGCAGATCGCGCCCAATAAAACCATTGACGTGTGGGGCTACAACGGCACAGCGCCGGGACCCACCATCCAGGTGAACCAGGGCGACCGGGTACGAATCATCTTTGATAACCGGCTGCCCGAGGCCACCTCCATCCACTGGCACGGCTTCGAGGACCGGATCGGCTACGACGGCATGCCGGGCATCAGCCAGGAGCCGGTCCGTCCGGGCAAGCGCTTTATTTACGAGTTCGACATCCACCAGGAAGGCACGTACTTCTACCACTCGCACATGGCCATGCAGGAGATGGCGGGCATGCTGGGCGCGTTCATCATGCACCCGAAAGTGCCGTACAGCCCGCACTGCGACAAGGACTTCGCGCTGCACCTGCAGGAGTATGCGGTACTGCCCAACAACACCGTGCCCAACACCATGAACATGGAATACAACTGGCTGGTGCTGAACGGCCGCTCCGGCCCGGCAGCCACGCCGCTCATCGTGCGTCAGGGCGACCGGGTGCGCATCCGGTTTATCAACCTCGGCATGGACCACCACCCCATGCACCTCCACGGTCACACGTTTCAGGTCACGGGAACCGAGGGCGGTCGCATCCCGGAGACTGCCTGGTGGCCCGGCAACACGGTATTGGTGGGCGTGGCGCAAACGCGCAATGTGGAGTTTGTCGCCAATAACCCCGGCGACTGGATGCTGCACTGCCACCTGCCGCACCACATGATGAACCAGATGTCGTCGAACGTGGGCCTGATCAGCCGAGGCTTTGCCGGTCAAAACCAGCCTGGAAATCAGCCGAGCGGCCTGGACATGAACAACGGCATGGGCATGCTGAACGGGCAGCCGGGCGCGCCGGGCGGCGAGGACTACGGCACCAGCCTGGGCCGAGGCATGGGCTTCGGCAACAACGCCGACATCAGCACCACCAACGGCCCGCTCTCCGCACCCGCGAGCACTGCGTCCATGCACGGCATGATGGCCGAGATGCAGCCGGGCAAGAACCGCATCGAGCTCGGCCCCGAGCAGATGCGCGACATGATGGCGATGAACATGGACGGCATGGCCGCGACCGACAATGACATCGCTAAAAACGCCAATGACGTTCCGAACTTTCCGCAGGATGCCTACATGGAAAGTCCGATGATGAGCATGGAGAGCAGCAAGATGCTGCACATCCCGGAAAATCATGGGCTGCGCTCCGGCTGGAGCGCCTACATGCAGGGCATGATGACCTTCATCCGTGTGCTGCCGCCGGACAAGTACGACGACGTGATCGCCCGCATGAAGGCGGCCAATCGCCTCGACGATCCCTACGCCTCCGTACTGGCATAACCCGGCTCACAAAAAGGAAGACATGATGAAGATTGCAAAGGCCCCGGCTTTGGCCGCGGTACTGACAGCGGCGTTGTTTGGGGCGGGGCACGCGGCGGCGCAGTCGATGCCGGACATGCCCGGTATGCCCGCGCCGAAGAAACCGCAACCGCAAAAAGCTTCTCCGCACAGGGGAGCGCAGGTCGGGGGAGCGCAGGTAAAACCGGATGCGCAACCGCCGCAGGGGGATTCGATGCCGGGCATGCAAATGCCGGGCGATATGCCGAAACAAGGCTCCATGCCGGGCATGCAAATGCCGGGCGACATGCAGCACCCGCAGCCCGGCGACGTACCGGCGCAAAAGGAAACGCAAAGCGAGCACAACTCCGAACAGCAGCAGATGCCCGGCATGGTCATGAAGCCCGGCCCAGGCAGCGATGCCCGGTCGCAAACCCACGCCGCCGGGCAACTGCAGGAGCCGGAAAATCCGGGCTTCCACACCGGTACCGACACTCCCGCGCCTTTACTGCTAACCGAGATCGGCAAGCGCGCCCCCATGAGCCTTGACGCATTCCTAGCCATGGCCGACAAGGGCAACCCCACTCTCGCGCAGGCAAACGATCTTGTAAAGCGCAGCAGCGAGCAGGCCCGGCAAGCCGGCCTATACCCCAATCCGCAAGCGGGTTACCAGGGCGAGCAAATCCGCGGCGGCAGCTACGGCGGCGGCGAGCAGGGCGGCTACCTCCGGCAAACGATCGTGCTGGGCGGTAAGCTGGGCCTTCGCCGCAACATCTACACACAGCAGGCGAACTCAGACCGCATCGGCGTGGAGGAGCAGCATTACCGCGTCCATAATGACGTAACACAAGCCTTCTACACCGCTCTCACCTCGCAAGCGTTGACGGTGGTGCGCCAACACCTGCTGCAGGTTGCAGAAGACGCGCTCACCACCGCTCACCAGCTTGCCAATGTCGGCCAGGCCGATGCGCCCGACGTGCTGCAGGCCGAGGTCGAAACCGAGCAGGCCAAGATCGACTTCAACACCGCGCAGCGGCAATTTCTCCAGAACTTCCGCGTGCTCGCCGCCTATGCAAGCGAACCTGACCTGCCCGCCACACCGCTCGCGGGTCAGCTTGAGCCGCCCGCGTTCGATGCCGAGCAGCAGGTCACCCTCATAACCGCAAACAGCCCCACCGTGAAGCGCGCCCGGCAGGAGGTAGAGGTAGCCGAAGCGCGCCTCAAAGACGCTAGGCGCGAGGCGGTTCCCGATGTAATTCTCCGTGCCGGTGAGCAGTACAACGGCGAAAATATCGCGCTCAATCCTAAAAAATCAGTGGGTGCGCAGAGCTTTGCCGAAGCAGGCATCAACATCCCATTGTGGAATCACAATCAAGGCAACATCAAGGCAGCCGCCGCGGAAGTCGAGCGCGCGCAGGCCGAAGTCACCCGCACCCAACTGTACCTCCGGCAGCAAGCCGAGCCGCTCGCGCAAGACTACCTTGCCGCGCAGTTCCAGGCTCAACGCTACCGCGATGAGCTGATCCCCCGCGCAAAGCGCGCCTATGAGCTATATCTCATCAAATACCAGCAGGCAGCCGAAGCCTACCCGCTCGTGATCGTCTCGCAACGCACGCTGTTCCAGACACAAATCGGCTACCTGCAATCGCTGGAGCAGGTCTGGATGACCGCCGCCGCTTTGCAGAACTACACCCTGCGCGGTGCCCTCGACGCACCCTACTCCGGCGGCTCGCCCACAACCACCATCAACCTGCCCAACGGCGGCGGCAGCGAATAAGGAGATTCACAATGTTCCACGCAATGGTTCACGCAATCCTGATGGCCGCCACCATGGCCTGGGAAATCCTGTGGGCGCTCATCCTCGGCTTCCTGCTCTCAGCGGTTGTGCAGGCAGTGGTCTCGAAGGAAGAAATGTCGAGCCTGTTGCCCGACGACAAGCCGCGCACCATCGTCAAAGCCTGCGGCCTGGGCGCGGCCAGTTCGTCCTGCTCCTACGCGGCGGCGGCCTTGACCCGGTCCATGTTTTCCAAGGGTGCCGACTTCACCGCCGCCATGGCGTTCCAGTTTGCGTCTACCAATCTTGTGATCGAGCTCGGCATCCTGCTCGCGGTGCTCATGGGCTGGCAGTTCACGCTTGCCGAGTTCACCGGCGGCCCGCTCATGATCGGGCTGCTGGTGCTGCTCTTTCGCGCGTTCCTGCGGCCCCCTCTGGTGGAGGCTGCCCGCAAACAGGCCGAGCGCGGCATCCAGGGTCGCATGGAAGGCCACGCGGCTATGGACATGAGCGTGCACGGGGGCACCCTGTGGCAGCGCGCGACCTCAGACAAAGGCCTCACCGCCATCAGTCACTTCTTCGTCATGGACTGGGCCTCGCTGTGGCTTGACATCGCCGGCGGCCTGCTCATCGCGGGCGGCCTGGCCGCGTGGGTGCCCAGGCACTTCTGGCAGGCGTTCTTCCTGGCCGGGCACCCCGTCGCGGCCAGGCTGTGGGGTCCGCTCATCGGGCCGCTTGTCGCGGTACTTTCATTTGTCTGCTCCATCGGCAACGTGCCCCTGGCAGCAGTGCTATGGAACGGCGGCATCAGCTTCGGCGGAGTAATTGCCTTTCTCTTCGCCGATCTCATCGTGCTGCCTGTTCTCGACATCTACCGCAAGTATTACGGCTGGAAGGTTAGCGCGTTTCTCTTCATTACCTTCTACGCCGCCATGGCCGGTGCTGCTCTCGCGGTAGAGTTCGTCTTCGCGGCGCTTCATCTCATCCCGCAGCAGCGCAACGCCCGCATCATGGAGGAAGCAGTCTCCTGGAACTACACCACCTGGCTCAACCTCATCTTCCTTGCACTCGCCGCACTGCTGACCTGGCGCTTCTTCAAGACAGGCGGCCCGGAGATGCTACGCATGATGGGCAACGATGCAGGCAGCGGCCACGGGGATCATTGCGGGCACGACCATGCCAGCCATGCGCACCACCATGGCTGACAGTCGAAGCGCGCCATAAATTTCTGATTGCAACGCACCGGCATCTACACGGCTGCATGCGGAGGGCGCCATCCATACCATTCCGGTGCCCGTGATTCTGGTGCCGCTCATCGCAGGCGCAAGCATCCTGCTCATGCTCCTTCGCCCCAGGGGCATCGCCGAAGTCTACTGGGTAGGCGGCGGCTCACTCCTTCTGGTCCTGTTTCACCTTGTACCGTTCAGGGACGCAGCCCGCGCTGCCGGGCAAGGCACCGACGTCTACCTTTTCCTCATCGGCATGATGCTGCTTTCAGAACTGGGCCGGGAGCATGGCGTGTTCGACTGGCTTTCGGCAGTTGCGGTGCGAGGCGCGCATGGCTCAGGCGCACGCCTGTTCACACTGATCTACTGCATCGGTACGGTTGTTACAGTCACCATGTCGAATGACGCAACAGCGGTAGTGCTCACCCCCGCCATTCTCGCGGCGGTTCGTAGATCCAAAGCCCCGGCCCTGCCGCATCTGTTTGCATGCGCGCTGGTAGCCAATGCCGCATCGTTTGTGCTGCCTATCTCGAACCCCGCCAACCTTGTCGTTTTTCACGAGGGCTTACCCGCCCTCGGGCCGTGGCTGCTGCGCTTCGGGCTGCCGTCGCTGCTTTCCGTTACAGCCACCTACGCGGTGATGCGGGTGATCTTCCGGAAAGACCTGCAAGCCGCTATTGAGACAAACGTCGAAGTGCAGCCGCTGCGCATGGAAGGCAAGCTGGTACTCGGCGGACTTGCCTTCATGGTCGCGGTGCTGCTTACCGCTTCCTCGCTGCGGCACGACCTCGGCCTGCCGACGTGCCTGGCAGCCCTGCTCATTGCCGCGGTCGTCTCCATCAAGGCACACAGCAATCCGGTACAACTCGCACGGGGCATCAGCTGGGGAACGCTGGTGCTGGTCGCGGGGCTCTTCATCCTGGTTCGCGCCGTGGAGAGCGTGGGCGCACTCTCCCTTACCGCGCACTGGCTTGCCCGGGCGCAGCAACTCACGCCTGCCGCCGGTGCCTTGCTGGTAGGTTTCGCGGTCGCCGTTGCAAACAACCTGGTTAACAACCTGCCGCTCGGCCTTATCGCCGGTAGTACGCTGCATGCGGTGCACGCAAGCGGGTTGATAGCAAATGCCGTGCTCATCGGTGTAGACCTTGGACCGAACCTCTCAGTCACCGGCTCACTTGCTACCATCCTCTGGTTATTGGCCCTTCGCAAAGACAAAAAAGACAAAGAGGAAAAGCTCAATGTAAGCTTCCTGCAATTTCTAGGAGTCGGCGCAATTGCCATGCCCGTGGCCCTGCTCTGTGCCCTGGGCGCGGCTGTCGCTATGCAGGCGCTCACCCGCTAGCTTCGTAACGCCATGTGTCATAGATCGAGGTAGTTAAGGTGCGACTACTTCAAACAGCAGCCCGGTCCCGGAGCGCAGCTTCCAATGCGGGTCCGTGAGCTTGAAAAGACCGCGCCTCCGTCATTCACCGGTCCAATGCTGAAGCCGTCCAAGTCATACATACCGGCTGCCGTGGTCGAGAACGGCCCCATCGCCCGCTCCGGTCCGTCCGGCACAAGCGGCGGCGCATATACCCCGGTGCCGTCCGCGCGGCCTACCGGCTGACTGTACCGGTCGTACACTTTCGTCGCAACGTTGACGCCGTACACCTCATCGCCCCCGATCTGCACCGTCGTCCAGTCGCTGGTGCTATGGGTGGCCCCACCCAATGGGGTGTGCGTTTCAATCACGTCAAGCCGGCTAGCAGCAGCCAGCAATTTGACACGTACCGGTTCCATAGAGCCATGCCAATCTACCGTGGTAAACAGGAGGCTCAACTCCGTCGGGCTCACGGCTGTTACTGAGCCCACTACTTCCGCGCTGCTCGCAAGGTACCCGCCGTCAGCAAGCGGAACCCGCTGCACCAACCGAGCCGCCACCCTTGCGCCTACATGTACATGCTTTGCATCCAGGCTCCCCTTCAGCGTCGCAGGCAACGTAGAACCGACAGGCACAGGCGCAAACACCGCTTTCGCTGCGCCTGCCGCCGGGGTCGCGCCAGCGGTCCAAAAAAGGAGCAGCGAAGCCGCCCATGCTGCTGTGTAACGGGCTGTGTAGCGTCTCAAGATCCCTCCTTACGGCTCTCGACTGGCACAGCCGATCGGCGCATTGCGATTGAGTCATCCATCAAGCCCGCAAATAACAAAAGCAGCCCGCAGGCTGCTTTGCTTTAGAAATAAATGGTGCCGAAGAGAGGACTCGAACCTCCACACCCTTGCGAGTACGTGGACCTGAACCACGCGCGTCTGCCAATTCCGCCACTACGGCAATTCCGCCCCATATACCTGTTACCGACGAGGCGCAGGAAGCAGTCTTGAGTCTCCCAAAATGAACCCTGCCTGTCAAATCGCTGCAGATTTGCATCGTAACTATGAAGTCGCAAGTGTACGTGGAGGGCAGGGAAGCAGATGAACGAAGCAGAAATCGGGACAATCCCCGGAGGCCACGCGGCGGAAATTCGCAGGTTGGTGCACGACCTCAGCAATGCACTCGAAATCATCGTACAAACCCACTACTTGCTTAAGCTGGGCACGCCTGACGAGTCGAACCTCCAATGGCTCAACTTGATGGATAATGGTGTGCGCCAGGCTACAGCAATCAGCGGCGACCTGCGCCGCTACATCGTCACGCACGCCGCAGGCAAATAGATCGCTACTGCCCCGGCGCTCGCTTCAAGCTGACGGTGCGTTTCATCTCGTCCGCACCTGCGGAATGTGTTGTAAGGGTACCGGTCAGCAGGTAGATGCCGGACAGTGTCGAACTCGTCTCCGATTCATGCCCAGGACCGAAATTCATGCCGCGCTCCAGGTGCCCGCTGAAGCTGTAAGAAACACCGTGGATCGCCTGCGTCGCAAATGCCACCGCCTGCCCATCGACATGGGTAGTGACAAAGCGATACGTCACCGCAGCTACATGCGGGTCCGGGTCCACATGCTCTGTCATGTAGCCGTCAAGCCGACCCCCCTCAAAGTACAGCTCTATTTCCCCGCCATGCTTATCCCACGGGTACCTGCCTTCTGACTCGGGCGGCAGGTCTGTATGGCCGGTCGCAATCACCGGTGCGGATGCGGCCCCGGATGCCCCATCAGGATTCCCGGCTGAGCGCTTTTGTAGTGACGGCGGCTTCGCACCTGTATCGGGGCTCGTGTTCTGCGCAGCATTCGGCGCTATCGTCTGGGGTGTTTCCTGCGGCTGATCGGCAGTTTGCCCGCGCAGCACCCAGGGTACAAGCAGCAAGACTGCCGACAGCGCCGCCTTGCTACCCAATCTACCCAGGCTCCCGCGCAACCTACTGACCCGTCCCCACGCTCTTTTTCCTTGCTGTCTCAAACTCATCGCCTGCCTTCCACTCCGTGGGCGCGCCCGCACTCGCCTGCCAGCCCAGCATCAGCCCAAACTGCGCCATGCGCGCATCCCCTCGAAAATCCATGCTCTCGTGGTATTCGTCGCTCGGCTGGTGGTAGTGGTGCGCGGTGTAATCCTTTTGCTGCGCCTCGCCCCATGCGGCGTCATGCCCTTCAAACAGCGTACCCTGGCCGATGGAAAACGCCGGGATGCCCACCCGCGCCAACGAAAAATGGTCAGACCGGTAGTAAGACCCGGCCAACGGAAACTGGTCCGGCTGGATCTGCAATCCGAACGCCTGTGCCGTCTTCTCCACAATCGGGCGGAACTGCGTCCGCTCGGAACCGCTCACCTCCGCGCTCGTCGGGATACCGATCGGTTGCAGATCGTCGTAGTTCAGGTCCAGCGCCACATCTTTTGCCGGTACCGGCGGGTGCAGCCCAAGATACGCCGAGCCAAGCAGTCCCTGCTCTTCCGCGGTCACTGACGAAAAATAAACGGTATGCGGCGGCGGTGTTTTTGCCTGCGCAAACGCCCGGCCCATTTCAATCACGATGCCGCAACCGGTCGCGTTGTCAGCAGCGCCGTTGTAGATGCCGTCGCCTTTTGCGTTCGGGTCGATACCCAGGTGGTCGTAGTGCGCGCTGTATAAAACGGCCTTGGTCTCAGCGGTATCCGCGCCCTCCACCTTGCCCACCACGTTCGCCGAGCTGTACGGCCGCACCACGCTGGCCACGTGCGCCTGCAGCCGCACCGGCAGCTCCACCGGTTTGAAGCCCCGCTTGCCCGCCGCATCGATCTCTTTATCCAGGTCGAGCCCGGCAGCAGCCATCAGCTTGCGCGCCGTATCGAGCTGTAGCCAGCTTGCCGCTTTGAGCGTCGCCAGCGTATCGCCTTTCAGGTAGCTCTTTTCAATGGCCTGCGAGTTCTGCACCACCGCCCATGGGTAACTTGCCAAGTCCGTCCGGTGAATGATGAGCACTCCCACCGCTCCCAGCCGCGCCGCCTGCTCGTACTTATAAGTCCAGCGCCCGTAGTAGGTCAGGGCTTTCGCTTTGAAAAACTTCTCATCGTCCGACGGCGGCTCGTTCACGATCACCAGCAGAACTTTTCCCTTCACATCCACGCCCGCGTAGTCGTTCCACCCGTACTCGGGCGCGTCGATGCCGTAGCCGACAAACACAATCGGCGCGTCGAAATCAGCTGTAGCGACACCGCGCTCGTCCTTGGTCACAAAGTCAGTGTTGTAGCTTAACGGCACCGGTGCCCCGGATTTCGGCACCAGCGTGAACTTCGTCGCGGCCTCATCGGTATGCACCGCATACAGGTCCACCTTCTGAAAATACGTGCCGCCATCCCCGGCAGGCTTCAGCCCGTTTAATGCAAACTCGGTAGCAATATACTCGGCGGCCAGCTCCGCACCGCGCTTGCCGGGGCCGCGCCCTTCCAGCAAGTCGCTCGACAGGAACTTGACATGTGCGCGAATATTCTCAGGGTTGATCAACGAAGCCGCCTGCTGCGCGGCATCCGGTACCCCGGCAACCTGCGGTACAGGAGGCAAAGCAGAAGGTTGCTGCGCGGTTGCAGATAAGGCAAGCAGTGCGAGAGGCAAAACGGCAAGTGCAAAACGGGGCATGGATGCTCCTCAAAGGATGTGTGAGAAGGTATATCACGCTGCAATTATGGGTCATCCTGAGGGGTGTGCAGAGTTGCAAATCAATATTCAGTGTCATCCTGAGCGGAGCGCAGCGAAGTCGAAGGACCTGCTTGCTTTGAGCACGGGTGTGAACATAAAAGCAAAAGCAGGTCCTTCGACTGCAACTGACGCTTGCGCGTCAGCTTTCGCTCGGGATGACATGGTTTTAGGGTTGTGAGAGGGGAATTACTTTGCACAAATTCTTCAAGTAAGTGTATGCAAAGTTGCAGATTGCTACCTGGTGTCATCCTGAGAGGGCGTGTGCCAAAGTTGCAAAGTAACATTCAGTGTCATCCTGAGCGAAGCCGAAGGACCTGCTTTGATTTTGAACTTTGCGTCGCCGCTTGGAAGCAACGCCGACGGTAGCCGCAAGTTTTGCCCCTGGACGGGTGCCTTTCTATGAAGCAGACTGACGTAGCGCCCGGCAACCATGCCGCGTACAAAGGAATCATGGTATGAGCATGAGCATAAACATCGCAGGGGAACTGGCAGTGTTCGTCAGGGTGCCGCTACAGCACCTCTACGCAGGCGCCCTGCCGCTATGGTTCTTGGTGCTGGCACTCTTCCTGCCTCGGGTAGGATTGTTTCTAGGCTGGTTGCAGGGGTTCCGCTTTCCGGCACTGTTCCCGGCACCGCTTCTAGTGGATGCCATTTTCTGGCTCCTGCTGCCCCGTGTGCTGGTCCTGCTGATGATCTACGCCCGCGAAGGTATCAGCACCTGGTTCGGCATCCACTTGCTGGCTGCGTTGCTGGTCTACGGCACCGGCTCGCACCGTTTCGCCAATCGCAGTTAAAGCCCTCAAAAAATTGAGTAAAAAGCGTCAAAAATTCGGCCACAAATCAAGCCGCATGAACACCTTACGAGCTAGGCCGGTCAGCGGCAGCCCCGGCAGCTCATCGCAGGACTGCCACACCATTCCTTCCGTGCTCGGCAGCTCGCTTTCCTCCATTTCCACAATACTGATGGTGAAGTTGGTAGTGGTAATGGCATGCTTCAGCCGCAAAACAGGCAGTCGGCCCGGCACCACATGATTATGTACCTGGCTGTTTGTATTCGTAAAAAAGCTTGAAAGCGGCTCCGGTATTTCCGGCAGTTCCCACATGCCGGCCATCAGGCTCTCCCCGGCACCGCGCTGTACCAGCAGCACCTCGCGCAGCGGAAAACCGTCCGGGGCAATGCCTGCATCGCGCATCACCAACGCATAAGCGGTCGCGCGCCGCAGCTGCGGCTTGCCGGCTGTTCTAGGGTGCTCGCCGCGAGTGCGGCACCATGGTTGCACGGGGCAGTTCAGGCATCGAGGCGCGCGCGGCAGGCATACCGTAGCTCCCAGTTCCATCATGGCCTGGTTGCTGTCGCCCGCGTGCTCGGGGTCAAGCAGCGCCTGCGCGCCCGTGCGAATCGCGCGCAACAGCTCCGGCGCCGATAGCTCCCCGGACAGTTTCTGAGAAGATTCTTCGGACACTCCCAAGGGTGCTTCCTCAAACTCTTCACTCTCTCCATTGCTTGCCGGGGGCTTCGGGAAAAGCCCGTCCATCCTGATAATGACCCGCTCCACATTGCCGTCAACCACGGCTATCGGTTCGCCGAATGCAATGCTCGCAATGGCCGCCGAGGTATACTCGCCGATGCCGGGCAGCTTGCGCAGCTCACCTGAAGCCTGCGGCAATGCCCCGTTGTAGCTTTCCACCACCATCTGCGCCGCACGGTGCAGCATGCGCACACGCCGGTAATAGCCCAGGCCGCTCCACAAGGCCAGGACCTCCGGCTCCCCGGCCGCGGCGAGTGAAGCCACATCCGGAAACCGCTTCATCCAGCGGTCATAGTGATCCAGAGCTGCCGCAGTGCGGGTCTGCTGCAGCATGATCTCTGAAATCCATATCGCATACGGGTCGCGCGAGCGGCGCCACGGCATATCGCGCTTGTTCTGGTAAAACCACGCCAGCAGGGCTTGGCCGGGAGTGTCAGGCATAGTGGCTCCATTCTAAGAGCTTTGCTCGCCACTGTGCATCTTGGAGCACCGCGGGCATCCGGCATTTATAACGGATATAGAGTTTCCCTGTTTTTACGCAGGATCAAAATGCCTACAAACAACCCGCGATTTGCCCGTCCCACCTTCCTGATGTGCCCGCCTCGCTTTTTCGATGTGCAATACGTCATCAACCCATGGATGGAAGGCAATCTTCATGCAGCCTCCTACCCTCTCGCCCTTGAGCAGTGGAAACAGCTGCATAATGCTCTCGCCGAACATGCCGACGTCCTGCAAGTGGAACCGCACGCCGCCCTGCCCGATATGGTCTTCACCGCCAACGCCGGTCTTGTTCATGACGGCACGGCTGTGCTGAGTCGCTTCCGCTGCGCCGAACGCCGTGGGGAGGAAAAGCACTTCCGTGCCTGGTTTGAGGTCGAAGGCTTCGACATCCACGAAGTGCCCGCGGAAACTCCATTTGAGGGTGAAGGAGACGCCCTGTTCACCCCCGAAGGCGAGCGCCTGTGGACCGGCTACGGCTGGCGCACCAGCCTCCAAAGTCACGCTCTACTGGGTGCGTTATGGCCCGGCGTCGCAGTTACTTCACTGCGCCTCATCGACCCGCGTTTCTACCATCTTGATACCTGCTTTGCCCCGCTCGCAAACGGCGACCTGTTGTACTATCCGCCCGCCTTCGACGAGCCTTCCCGCAGCGCCATTGAAGGCTTCTACCCGCCCGAAAAGCGCATCGCGGTCGAAGAACCGGACGCACTGCGCTTTGCCTGCAACGCCGTCACCATCGGCAACACAGTCCTGCTCAACGAAATCAGCCCAAGCCTGTGCAGCCGGATCGAAGCCTGCGGCCTAAAGGTGAAACAAGTGCAGCTCAGCGAATTTCTCAAGGCCGGCGGTGCCGCCAAGTGCCTCTGCTTGCGTGTCAACGGGTTTTCAAATTAAGACCCGCACCGGTGGCTGAAAGGCTAAAATCAAATCATCGGAGGCCCAATGGCGACCACAACGTGCATTCCAGTTGAGACATATCTCGATGGCGTCTACCACCCTGATGTTGACTATGTCGACGGACGTATAGAGAGGCGCAACTTGGGCACAAGCAGTCACTCAAAATGGCAGATGGCGATTCAGTTTTGGTTCGCACGCCACGCGGAAGAGTGGAACGTTCTTATACGTCCCGAGCTCCGCATCCACGTCAGCGAAACCCGTTACCGCATCGCCGACGTCACCATCGTCGATGCAGCCGTGCCGGAGGAGCCGATCCCCACGCACCCGCCCCTGATCGTCTTTGAAGTCCTCAGCCCCAAAGACCGCCTCTCCCGCATCCGTGAACGCCTCAGTGACTTCGCCGCCATGGGCATTCCTGAAATCTGGCTTATCGACCCCGCCACCGGCACCTTCGACCGCTTTGAAGACGGCCAACTCCTCCGCCGCGAGCAATTTAACTTGGCCGAGCGCGGCATCTCCTTTGCGATGAATGAAATCACCAAACTCGTCCGCTAGATTTAATTATTGTATAAAAATATAACTTTTGCTATCTTTATTGGGAGGCAAGTATGCACACAACAACCCTGCGTAAAGTTGGCGGTTCAGTCATGATGGCAGTTCCCCCTGCTCTATTGAAACATCTGCATATTTCAGCGGGCTCAATAGTTGGCGTGGAGCTTGACGGGGAGCGTCTTATCGTCAAGTCCGCCCGCCCGCATTACACACTTGAAGAGCTTCTTGCACAATGCGATCCCAGCATTCCTATGACAGATGAAGAACGAGAATGGCTCGATGCACCTGCTGTAGGAAATGAGATTTTTTGAAACGGGGAGACATCTACCTCGTTTCTCTTGACCCTGCTGCCGGCCATGAGCAACAGGGTTTTCGCCCTATCTTGATCGTTTCCCCGGAAGCGTTCAATGGCAGAATGAACCTTGCTGCAATCGTTCCAATTACCTCAGGCGGAGCTTTTGCAAGAAACGCCGGTTTTGCTGTGTCACTACCAAGTACCGGCACAAAGACTACAGGCGTGATCCTTTGCCATCAGCTAAGGATGATTGACATACTGGCACGCAAAGGCCGATACCTGGAGATGTTGCCGACAGAGATTGTTAAAGATGTTTTAGCAAAGCTTCTTCTGCTGTTTAAATAGTTAAAATCAAAGGGTAATAAGGCTTAAATTGCCTTGCTTATTATGTTGATAGCTAACCCTATGATGAATAATCCAAATGGTCTGGTCCACCAACCTTTATTCTCGTCTTGTCGCTGCAAGATGTTGTTTATCTGATTAATTGCGTTAATCGTATTTGCATTTCCTGAGATGCCGCTGATGCTACTAGATTGAACTTGCGTAAGAATCTCTAGCTGTCTCCAAGTCGGCTCTTGAAACCGTAAGGTATTTTCATCAGCATCCGCCTGCTTGCGCAAGTCAATGCTGTGAGCGAGAGCCTTTTTGCCCAGCCATACACAACTAGCTATCCAGCATACCCAACAAATTGTCCAAACAATGATTGAGGTTGGTTGAAAAACACTATCAGGCGAAAACGTAATAGATGGACTGAAAAATGACAGCAGTTTCCATACGGCTGGATATTCATTCGTTAGAAAAAGCCATGGCCTGTAAAGCGGGTAGCTTCCTAGAAAAGAAGCGGTGTGAGCTCCTTCCAAAAAGCCTATTGTCAATGACGCAGCTCCGAAAAAATAAGCAACGAAGCAAGCGGGTCCTCTGAAAACGCCACCCCAAAATCTAAGGTGTGATGCTCTTTTTCGGGTTTCCCTTATCTTGCTCTCTATGGCTGTAATAGACTCTTGCACGGTATGCATACAAAAGTTTGACGCTATCAATGACGCGTGTAAAAGGATAGAAGCGATATGCAAAAAGGCCACCTCAATGGGTGACCTTTCTGTTTTGCAGCAAATCATCTATTGCAAGTTTGACGCGCAGTTCTTTAGTCTCCGGCAACAGGCTCTTCGACCCGCTCAGTTTCAACAACCGGAACCGCAACCCGTGGCGCAGGCGCAATCGACCCAATCGAGATCAACCCCGGCTCCGCAGGCTTCTCCCCAAGAATGTTCTCGCGGTACAACTTCGCCATCCGCGCATTCTCAGCATCCAGCTTCATCTTGGCATCCCGCGCGCGCATCTTCTCTTCACGTGAGTTCTTGGCAACACCCGACAGCTCAAACGTATTGTTCGCAGCCGAATCCACATGGTCCTGGTTCAACACAAGGGTATGCTGCGCCTCGTTCAGACCCACCTTCTTGCCGCCCGCGAAGATTTCATGCCGCCCATGCTCTTCGTACCACTTTGTGAGCGTGGAAGTCATGTGCATCTTCTCGATGATGTTGCGCCAGCCCACACCCGTGTTGTACGCGCAGAAGGAGATTTCACCTTCTTGCGTCGCATACGGAATGATGCACTGCTCGGTGCGACGGAAGTCATAGTTGAACAAATCCTGAAACCACATGCCTGCGATGAACAGGAAGTTCCAGCGATCATTGCGGCGCTTCTCAATGTCGGCCATGGTACGATCCGCTGTAACCTTGCCGTATTTGCGGCCTGTCGCGCCGAAGCACTTGTCAAACTTCGCCAGCAAATCGACGATGCGGAAGTGAGTCGGCGACTTGGTCGGGTCGTAGTTCCGCAACAGCGCAAGCGATACGCCAATGATTGAAAGCCACTTGCCGCGTGCCGCGTCGTTGATCTTCGCAACATCCTTGGCAAGCCGATCAGCATTTAGAAATGCCGTCACTGGAACAGCTTCCTTGGTTTCCTTGTCGATCATCAGCGCCATGCCGATGCCGCAGTTCGGGTGGCAACCGCAGGAGAGCTGGCCCCAGTCATGGTTCGGTCCATGGACAAGATCAGCCCAGTCAGAGAAGGTCGACATGAACGAAATCGGGAACCAGTCGCGCGTCGGCTCGCCGAGGCCGGTCTGGTTCTTGACATCATGCGCCATGTGGCTCAGTGTGTAACGTTGCGCTTCACGCCGCTCGTCGGTGACATCCTCATCGCGGCCTGTGAACGATACAGGCTGGAAGGAAATAAAGTTAATGCGCTTCGGGTTATCGAGCGCGAACTGGATGATGCGGCCTACCTGCTCGTTGTTGATGCCGTTGATGATGCAAGTCACCGGCACAATATCCACGCCCGCCTCATGCAGGTTGTGGATGGCCTGGAGCTTTACATCAAAAGCATTGCCGACCTTGCGGTGCGAATTGGCGGCATTGCCGATACCGTCAAACTGCAGGTAGGCGTAACGCAACCCGGCTTCCGCAGAAGCCTTGCACAGCTCCTTTGACTTGGCAAACTCGATGCCGTTGGTCGCGGCTTGAACCGAGGTATAACCGACCTTCCGAGCGTAAGCAATCGCGTCGAGGAAGTAGGGTGAAAGTGTCGGCTCGCCGCCGGAGAACTGCACTGACATCTGGCGACGCGGCTTGATAGTCACCGCATTGTCAAGCATGGTCTTGATCTCGTCCCACGTCAGCTCATGCACAAAGCCGACCTGGTTGGCGTCCATAAAGCAGGGGTCGCACATCATGTTGCAGCGATTGGTCAGGTCGATGGTCAGCACCGAACCGCGTCCATGGGTCACAGTCGAAGTGCCATGATTGTGCAGGCCTTCATCGTTATGCGCCTTGATGTCGCGGCCTGGAAACACTTCTTCAAGGTGGCGGAAGAACGCTGTATCCATCGCCATCACATCTTCAAAGTGGCCGTGCTTGGGGCAGTCTTTCACCATCAGGATCTTGCCGTCACGCTCGATAATCTGCGCCTTGATCTCGCCGACCTTCTCGTTCAACAAAATCTCATGCGGCAGCTTGCCGTCAATGATCTGCTGGCGAATCTCCGGCACGCATTTGGGACACAGTGAGTCAGTGGTACGCGGCCAGCCGAGCGGCGGCTTCTCTTTTTGGTAACTCTTTAACAGCGGCTTATCTGACCACTTTGGCGTGAATGAGGCATTCGGCTTGATGCTGTTGAACTTGTCGAAGATGGTCCACGCGCCCTGTGCGGCAAGGGTCAACGTACGCTCGGCATATTTATAGGCTTTCGGCATAATGGTAAGACGCTCCTGGGAGTAATGAGGTTGGATTCTGCCAGCTGTGTGAAGATGCCTTGAGGCATGCCTGCTTCATAAGTACATCGGCGGCTTATAGCTCAAAATTCAACTGTATGCTGAGCCTGCAAACCACTTCGTACAAGTTCAAGTCACTTCTTCATCTGCCCCACTAGAGTACCCACGTAGTCCACGAAAGTGGTACAGATTTCCGGCAAAGGGAACCAGAACAAGCCTGAGCGGCACAGAAACCGGGTTAAGCGGTAGCAACCTGCGAGCTCATGGCAAGGATGAAAACGGCACTGCCGTCCGTTATTACTGCGACTGATGAAAGAGCGCGCGCTTCACATCAGGATAGAACTCGTCGAAAAGGTTGACCGCCCCGCGTTCCAGCAGGGAGGCACCCCATGTCTTGAAGACGACAATTGTCCGTACGCTTTGCTGGGGGTAATAGGTTTGCGTCAGCGCAGCGGCTATCCCATCGCCGACCACATCGGAGTAGTTAAAGGATCGAGTCCCTGAATCGTTCTGCGAGACGAAGACTCTGCCGATTGCGTACTCACCGCGTTCCATATGGGTTCCGGCACTCAGCCGGTAGTAGCGCGGGTCTTGGCGAAAGAGAATCGGCAACAAACCGTCGGTGAGTTCTCGCGAAATGCCTTGCCGCACTGCTGCGATGCCGGCTCGTTCTCCAAATGCTTTTCCATTGGTGCCATATCGCGGATCGCCGTTTCTCCAGGTCCCGTAGCCGGCCGAAGCAACAATGGTCACAAGCGTTCTCACGCGAAGCTCCTCATGGAGCGGGTAGACCAGCTTGTCATGCACGGTAAACGCCGGAATGCGCTCCCCCGGCTCTACGATGTCGGACCACTTTCGGCGTGCCACTGCTTCTATAGAAGCCGGCCGCGTGGCAGGCACCGCCACCTGGCCGGATGGCTGCTGCGGCTGCGGTGCATCGGGCAATGTCTCAGCGTGGGCTGCTATTCCGCAGAAAAGCAGGGCTGAGCTGAGGGAAGCACGCGTCATGGAAGATGCAAATTTCAAAGTAACAACCTCTTAAATATTTCAGAGCTGCAATATCCGATTTGAAATCATGAGATGAGTGATTGTCTATTACCAGGGACCTCGACGGATGACGACGTGCTCTGCCTCCTCACTTTCCGGTGACTTGATTGTAAGAGCCGAGTGGATGCATAGTCGTGCCTGGCGCAGATTACTAAAAAATTGAGGGCAGGGAATGTCGGAAGGTTTGTGGATGCAGGCATATGGAAAACGTACAGTGCCGGTTTTGGCTGCGATTTGGGTCCTGATAGTCGCTACCGGCTGCGGACACAAACAAAAGCTTGCCGCCGCTCCACCATCCTTGCCGTCTCCACATGCATCAGGAGCGCCACCGCCGTATAAGACATTCCCCCCTTCAGGCTCAACTCTATCCCCATCCGCGCCTTCTACTAATCAGGTCGGTTCCGTGGCCGGTTTCAGTGCAGACTCCCCGGAAGACCTGGCCTACGTGAGCGCACACTCACCTATCTGGACACAAACCGGAATCGCAAGCTGGTACGGACCGCCCTATGACAGGCATCGCGGCGCAAACGGTGAAATCTTCGACCAGAACCACTTGTCCGCTGCTCATCGCGAGCTGCCCCTCGGCTCGCTGCTGCGGGTCACCAATCCACGCACCGGGCAAAGCTCCGTAATGCGCGTCACCGACCGAGGGCCCTTTGTGCCGGGGCGGGTGCTTGACCTGTCACTCGCCTCGGCCAAGGCAATCGGCGTATGGGCACCGGGTACGGCCACCGTGCAGATCGAGGTCTTCTCCGCGCCCAAGCCGATCGCCGAAGGAGGCCGCTGGTGCGTGCAGATCGGCGCGTTCCATGACGAAGGCAAGGCGCTAAAGCTTCAGGAAAGCCTGCAACGCAAGTACGCAACAGCAAAAGTCATCGAGTTCACCGGGCCTACCGGCCACTGGGTCCGCATACGACCTTTGGGGGATGACAAAGCCCGCGCTCAGGAAATCGAAGCCACTCTCCAGCCCCAGGAAGGCGCTCCCTACCTAACACGCTTGGATTGAACTTTGTGAAAACGTCTGTGGACTGTCAATGCACTCACCTGCTTCTTCATTTTACAAACCAGTAAGAGTGCAGTTATCCACGCACTTGGTTAGCGTTTTGAGGTGCACTTCAGGTGGGGATAACTGCTCAATACAAGCTGGGCTATTTTGAGAGTTTCACATAGCCCGACGATCAATCCGTGGTTTCCGCGCACCCTAAGGAGTAAGTGTTCTTTCCTGCAAACATTCCTATAGCGCCAATCGAAACTAGCCGAAAACCTATGCCGCAAAGAGCATGTTTCTTTTGTCGAATGTTGGACAAATATTCGATACGACCTGCATCGTCTTTCAAAAGATCGCTCGAAACAATTAATGTGTCGTCCGATGCACTAATGACGACATCAATACCCTGCTCTCGCAGATTTACCATTAAGTCGCTGGCATAATTCTGACGCTCACGTTCAAGCACTTCAGCTTTGATACTAGAGAACATCTGCTTCCTAAGCGCTCCCCCTTCAGCATATTCAGGAGCAGATTCAGGTATGGCATCGATCTGCCGATCCGCATCTTGAATTTGATCCCTTGGTATCTGCAAGATCTTATTTCCTTGCACGATAGCCTTCGCTTTTGAGAGATGTTGAGCTGGCGTCATTTGCCCAAAAGGAATCGGAATTATGACGGGAATCAGAGCTGGGGCTGGAGTTGGGCTCGCGCTCTCATTACAACTCACTAGCGTCAACACTGATAAGGAACTAATCAGCACGAGTGTTGGAAGCTTCAGAAGGATAGAAGTACCTAGATACATAGCTCGATCAGCATACACGTTTGAGGATGGTGATCGGTTCAGAATTGCGAGCGCTATAGAAAGCCTTGTTGCCTTTGACATGTCCAATTCTAATTTTGCCGAGTTACTTTCGCTCTCTTCATCTCTGAAGCAGTTGTTTCAAGCGAGTCCGCTTCGCTCCACGCTTCTGAAGCATCGTCACCGGTTCATTCACTGGCAAGGGTAGCGCAAAGTCAAGCGAACATAGATCTTTGTTAAAGTGCATCGTCCTAATCTGTATGTAGACAGATTGGTTCTAATCTCTTAAATTCATTACCAAAGCAGGTCCGTAAATGCCTTCAACGGAATCACTTTCTCCAGCAACGAAACAGCGTCCTCAACCTTAAGCCCTCCATGCCGGTACCGCAACAGGGAACCGTCAGCAGGGTCGATGACATAAATTGCCTGCACGCCCATGCTTTCAAAATCTGCCAGGCGAACCACCAGGCGAGCAATCCGATCTTCCGGGCTTAATATCTCAAAAACTGCCAGCGGCGGGACGGTTGCAATCGGTGCGCGGGGCAGGCTAGCGTCGAGTATGGCAATGTCAGGCACACGGTAGCGGCGCTCGCCTGCACGGGTGCGCAACTCGGGCCGCACGCGAATATTCCATTCCCTGGCTTTCGGAACGAAAAAGCCCACTATCGCCGCCTGCCATGCAGAATGCTCGTCTTCACCCACAGTGCGCTCCTCGATGACACCGTCGACAAACTCCGCGTCCGGCTCAAAACTGCTCCTGAGATACTCTTCGACCGACATCTGGACGGTTGCTGGTGTGGTAGCCATGGCACCCTCAAGCTGAGTGTAGACCCGTTAAAGCTGAAAGAGCCGTGAGACTGCATCTGTCAGATAAGCAAGTTGAGAATAGTCCACAAAAGAAAACGGCGCTGAAAGGAAGGCGTATGGCAAGGGTATTCATCACAGGCTCGTCCGACGGGCTAGGGCAGATGGCGGCGCAGCTCCTGGTCGCGCAAGGGCATAGCGTGGTGCTGCATGCTCGCAATGCGTCGCGCGGCAAGGTAGCACGGGCGGCTGTGCCGAAAGCGGAAGAGCTTGTGATCGGCGACTTCAGCTCCCTGGCGGCTGTGCGCGATATGGCCGAGCAAGTAAACCGGCTGGGAGCCTTTGACGCGGTAATTCATAATGCTGCGGTGGGCTACAAGGAGAAGCAGCGCGTTCTCACAGAAGATAGGTTGCCGCTGGTGTTTCAGGTCAACACGCTGGCACCGTACATGCTCACCGCGCTCATTGAAAAACCGAAGCGGTTGGTCTATATCAGCTCTGAGCTGCACCGCAAGGCAGATGCGAGCCTCGACGACCTGCTGTGGGAAGCACGCGCCTCGAAATGGAATGGCACCAAGGCCTACTCCGAAACCAAACTGCATGACACGCTGCTGGCCTTTGCCGTGGCGCGACGATGGTCCGGGGTGCTGTCGAACTCGGTTGAGCCCGGCTGGGTGGCGACGAAGATGGGCGGCCCTCGTGCTTCGGGCGACCTGGATGCCGGACCGCGCACACAGGCGTGGCTCGCGGTGAGCGACGAGCCTGCGGCCAAGGTGAGCGGGCAGCACTGGTACCACAAGGAGCTTCGCGCGCCTAAACCGCTAACGCGGGACGTAGACGTGCAGGAGAAGTTGTTGGAGGCTTGCGAGCGATTGTCCGGGGTAAGATTGCCGTCGTAAGCGTAGGGGATATGCTCGCAGCATGATCGCCCTTGCCGCACCCGCTTACTCGCTGCCGCCTGCTCTGCTGGCGAAGGCGCAGGCACTGGAGCACCTGCGCACTGTGCTTTACTTCGGCGGTACGGCATGGGAGCTGCTGTGCCTGGGCCTGCTGCTACGCCTGCGCACCGGGGCGGCTATTGCCGGCTGGGCAAGCCGGGTCACCGAGCGGCAAGGCGGCGGTGCCTTCTCCGCAAGGCCGTGGCTTGCAGGCCTGCTGGTAGCCCCTGTGTGGCTGCTGCTCAGCTCGCTCATCAGCCTGCCCGGTGCGCTCACGGCGCATAGCGTGTACGTGCGTTACGGTTTGTCCGTAGCGCGATGGCGCGGCTGGTGGGCAGACTGGGCACTGGGTGAACTCGGGACGCTTGCTATCGGCACACTCGTTCTGAGCATCCTGTGCGCACTGGTGCGGCGCAGCCCACGGCGCTGGTGGTTGCCGTTCTGGATGCTGGTGCAGCCGTTTGTGGTGCTGGGTGTATTTCTCGCGCCGGTAGCCATTGACCCGTTGTTCAACCACTTCACACCGCTTGCGCAGCGTGACCCGGTACTGGTTGCGCGGCTGCAGCAGGTAGCCCGGTTGGGCGGGCTTGAAATCCCGGCCAACCGCATGTTTGTTGAGGATGCAAGCCGCCGCTCCACCGGCATGAACGCCTACGTGACCGGCGTCGGCAGCTCCAAGCGCATCGTGGTGTGGGACACAACGCTCGGCAAGGTGCCTCCCGATGAAATCCTGGCCATCTACGCGCATGAGCAAGGGCATTACGTGCTGGGCCATATCTGGAAAGGCATCGCCTTCGCTGCCGCGTTCACGTTTGTGCTGTTCTGGCTGATGGCGCGCCTGCTGCACTGGGCGGTACGCGCAGGCGGTGACCGCTGGCACATTGCGGACGAGGGCGACTGGGCCGCGCTGCCGCTCCTGCTGTTGCTGGCAAGCGCCCTCAGCTTCCTGAGCGCGCCCGCCGCGAACGCGGTAAGCCGCATGGAGGAGCACCAGGCTGACGTGTATGGGCAACGCCTGCTGATGCGCCTGCTGCCCAACACAGCGCAGGTTGAGGTGGACGACTTCAACCGCCTGGGCCGCGCATGGCTTGAAGATCCGGTACCGAACCGCTTTGTGGTCTGGTGGACCTACACGCATCCGCCGACAGGGGACCGCGCCGAAGAAGCCGCGCACATGGGCCGCGAGTAAGCCCTTTATAATCGGGCGGGGCCCTATAAATACAATGGACACGCACGAAAATACCGGCCAGTACGACATCGCAAAGATCATGGCACTGCTGCCTCACCGCTACCCGTTTCTGCTCATCGACCGGGTGCTGCACGTTGAGCCCAAGCAGCGTATCGTCGCACGCAAGTGCGTCACGGTGAATGAAGGCTTCTTTCAAGGGCACTTTCCCGGCTATCCCATCATGCCGGGTGTACTGCAGGTGGAGGCTATCGCGCAAGCGGGCGGCTTGCTGATCCTGCTCGATTTTGAACGTCCGCAGGATACCCTAATGCTGTTTACCGGCGTCGAGCGTGCGCGCTTCCGGCGGCCCGTAGTGCCGGGTGATGTGCTGGAGATCGAAGCCAAAATCCTGAACCTGCGTTCCCGCGCGGTGAAGCTTGAAGGCGCAATCCGCGTTGACGGCAAATTGGTATGCGAGGCCGTAGTGACCTGCCAGCTGGTGAAGCGCGAAGGCAGCGGCGCACCGGTGCTGTCACCCAAGCCGATGCTGGTGGCGGACCCGAATGCGTCCGACCTGGTTGAAAGCACAGTGGAAGGCGTGGGTGGAACCGCCGAGGATGCGCCGGTGCCCGCTGACTCGCAGGCGGTAAGCATCGAGTGAGCGTACACTCTACAGCCATCGTTGCCGAAGGCGCAACCATCCCGGCCTCATGCACGATCGGCCCGTTCTGCACGGTCGGTCCTGACGTAGTGCTGGGTGAGAGATGCGTGCTGGTGTCGCACGTGGTGCTTGACGGGCAGCTGCGCGCAGGTAACGGCAACCGCTTCGCACCGTTTGCCTGCATCGGCATACCGCCGCAAGATTTAAAATATCGGGGCGAACCGACCGGGCTTGCCCTGGGTGACGACAACGACATTCGTGAGTACGTAACCATCTCACGCGGTACGGGTACCGGCTCCACGCGCATCGGCTCGGGCTGCCTCATCATGGCCTATGTACACATCGGGCACGACTCTGTCATCGGCAACAGCTGCATACTGGCTAACGCCGCCACGCTGGCCGGGCACGTCATTGTCGAGGATTACGCCTCAGTCGGCGCTCTGTGCCCGGTGCACCAGTTTTGCCGCATCGGGCGCTACAGCTTTATCGGGGGCGGCACCACCATTACGCAAGATGTGCTGCCATTCTCGTTGACCTCGGCGAAGCGTGAGACGCACGCCTACTCCGTAAACAAAACCGGCCTTTTGCGACGCGGGTTTGCGCCGGAGCGTCTGCGTGCGCTACAGCACGCGTTCCGGCTGCTGCTGGCCGCCAAAATGAACACAACACAAGCTGTGGAGCGCCTGCGAGCTGAAGCTCTGGACGGCTCCGCAAGCGAAGACGTCGACTACCTGCTCAGCTTTATTGAAAGCTCGGAGCGCGGCGTCCTGAAGTAGGGCAGGAAATCACTTGGATATACAAGGCAAGCTGGGCCTCATCGCCGGCAATGGTCGCTTTCCCTTCCTGCTGCTGGATGCGGCGCGTGCGCACGGCCTTGAAGTTGTAGTCGCCGCCATCCGCGAGGAAGCCGAGCCGGAAATGAACGCGCGCGCCGCAGCGGATGCGGGCGTGACGGTGCACTGGTTGTCGCTCGGCGAGCTGTCACGGCTCATCGAGACATTTCAGAAAGCAGGAGTGCGCCGGGCGGTCATGGCGGGCCAGGTCAAGCACAAGCAGATTTTTTCAAGCATCCGGCCCGATTGGCGTTTGGCCAAGCTGCTGCTTTCCCTAAGTACCAAGAACACAGATATGCTGCTGGGTGCCGTCGCCAAGGTGCTGGGAGATGAGGGAATCGAGCTGATTGCTTCCACCGCCTTTTTGGAGCCGATGCTGGCGCCTGCAGGCGTGCTGACGCGGCGCGCGCCGTCACCGGAGGAGTTGCGTGACATCCTATACGCACGCACGGTCGCCTACGGCATAGCAGGGTTCGATATCGGGCAGACAGTGGTGGTGGCTAGCGGCGCATGCGTGGCGGTGGAGGCTATGGAAGGCACCGACGCGACCATCGCGCGAGCCGGTGCGCTCATGCAGTCGCTTGGAGGTGAAGCTTCGACGCTGCGGCGCTCCCTGACTGTAGTGAAGGTAGCCAAGCCGAAACAGGACCTCCGCTTCGATGTACCGGTAGTGGGTTTGCCTACTGTGGAGGCCATGGCCGCGGCCGGCGCAACCTGCCTTGCGGTCGAGGCCGGGCGCACCCTGCTGTTTGACCGTACGGCGTTGGTGAACTTTGCTGATGAGGCGGGCATTGCGGTTGTCGGGGTAGAACGCACATAATCGCAGAGATGCCCGGGAGTCTCGGGCGTTCAAGCATTTCTGGAGGAACACCGTATGCCGAAGTTGCCCCTTGCTGTTGCCTCTCTTGCTGTGCTGCTGGGCCTTGGATGGGCCGGCAGCCGGGCTGTCGCCGCATCCCCTGCCGCTGCTGACACCGATTCGATTCCGACAGCAGGCCAAGCTGCACCTGCTTTCACGTTGCCCTCGCAAACGGGCGCACCCACCAGCCTGTCCAGCTTCCACGGCAAGTGGGTGGTGCTGTACTTCTACCCTAAAGACGGCACCAGCGGCTGCACGATTGAGGCGCACAACTTTCAGCAGGATGCTGAGAAGTACGAGAAGATGCATGCCGTCATCGTAGGCGTGAGCGTCGACTCGGTAGATAGCCACAAATCGTTTTGTGCAAAGGAAGGTTTGAACTTTCACCTGTTAAGCGATTCCGACAAAAAGGTTGTGGCCGAATACGGCTCGCTGGCTAACTATCTCGGTGTCAAAATCGCCAAGCGCAACACATTCCTCATCAACCCTCAAGGCAAGATTGTGAAGGTATGGACCGGCGTGGACCCGCAGCACCATAGCAGCGAAGTACTGGCCGAGCTGCAAACAGACCAGGGCAAAGGCTAGCTCCCTTGCTTGCAGAGCGCAGAAAAGCCCGGCAGTAGCCGGGCTTTTGCTTGTTTGAACCTTTACTTGCCGCTTTTTTTGCCGGTGGTCTTCTTCGTTGCCGCCTTCTTGGCTGCACCTGCGGTTTTCTTCCCGATGTCCTTCTTTGCAGTGCCCTTGGTCGTCGTTGCTTTCGTCGCTGTTGCTTTTACGGCTGTTTTCTTTACGGCTGTTTTCTTCGCCGTTGCTTTCGTTACTGCAGCTTTCTTCGGGGTAGTTGATTTCTTCGCAGGCGATTTCGCGGCAGTTCTGCCATAACTTTTCGCCGGTGTTTTCGCCATGGTCTTTTTCGCGGGGGACTTCACTGCTGTTTTCTTGATCGTCGTCTTGGTGCCCGCAGTTTTCTTTGCGGCAGCCTTTTTCACCGGCGTCTTTGCAGCGCTTTTCTTCGTGGCTGAACCGGTTGTCTTTTTCGCAGCTACAGGTCTTCCTCGCTGCGTAGATTTCGTACGCACTGTATCTACTTTAGAAGACTTGGCAGCTGCCTTGGTATTTGCGCCGCGCGCGGTCTTGGCTGGGGCGGTTTTCGCAGCCTTGACCGGAGCCTTGCGGGTGGCCGCTTTTTTCTGCGCAGGTGCAGCCGGTGCCTTTTTGCGTGGTGCAGCCTTGCGCGATGCCTTTGGCGAAGTCTCGGCTTTGTCGTCAAGTTCGTCTGCCGCCGGACTCAAATCGACCTCATCTTCATCATCTTCGTCAAGCGTGTCCGCGTCTTCCGCTTCCTCGGCATCTTCGTCACTTTCATCAGCGTTCTCCGCAACCTCGTCGTCATCCGATGAGGTGGAGACTTCGCTCTCCTCTTCCTCATCGTCGTCAAAGGTGTCTTCATGCTCTTCGGTGAGCGGCTTCTGGGGTTCCTTGTCGTCGCTTGCGCTTGCGTACAGCTTCGGATTGTCTTGCATGGGGTTAACTCCTTTTGTCTTCCACCTGTTCTGCAGCTTGCTTCAAGGCGCTCGACGCAGTAATGGTCGCGGCGTGATTCTAGCAACAGCATGCTGCCTGCGGCTAGTTATGGCAAGCGGCGAATCGCGCTTTGCAAAAGAAAAAGGAATTGCACAAAGAATGGATTGCCACCTGAAGGCAATCAGCTGCGATGCGTATTACGTTTTGAAACATTTGCTGCCGCGCGTGAAACGCTCTTTACTGTGCCTTTACGCGGGCTTACCGCAGCTGTGCGGCGTGGCACCGCTACTACCTTGCCGCGTGCGGTGCGGGCTCCACGCACAATGCGCGCAGGCTCTGCAACGAACAGCATGCGGCCCGCAGTTACAGTGCGCCCGCGTAAATGATTCCAGCGCTCCAGCGAAGCCACGGGTACAGAAAACTGATCGGCAATGGTCACCAGCGTATCGCCGCGCCGCACCCGGTATGCCTCTGCCTGCACCGCGCCCGAAGCAAGCGTTGATGCCGCTGCAACCACCGGCATCACGGGAACTACAAGCGTATTAACCCCGGCAAGGCTGCTACCCGCGTCAAGCTGGTTGGTAAACGCAATTTCTGAAGCAGTTGTGTGGAACATGTGCGCCACCTCATCCAGCGTTTCCCCGGTGTGCAGCACATGGAAGCGCCAGCTCGCACGCTTATCCTCCGGCACCTTGGCGATACGCTCGTTGTACAGCGTTGCGGTGCCTGCAGGCAGGTGCAGCGCATAGGTCTCGCTAGGCGGCGTGCGCCCGCGCAGCAGGCTTGGGTTGAGCTCTTCAATGGTGGTGAGCGAAGCGCCTGTAATGTCAGCCACCAGCGGCAGCGAAGCAGAGTAGTTCGTCATTACCGTATCGGGCAGCACGGCTGCATCGGGCACGATTTTGTCGAGGCCGTACTGCTGCGGATTCTTCGCCATGATGGCGACTGCCAGCATAATGGGAACGTAATTCTTGGTCTCCTGCGGCAGGTTGTTGCGCCGGTACAACTCCCAAAAGTCGACATAGCCGGTACGCTGCACAGCTTTTTGTACGTTGCCGGTGCCCCAGTTGTAGGCCGCCATGGCCAAGTACCAATCCCCTAGCTGGGCATACATTTTCTTGATGTTCCGGGCATAGGCATGCGTCGCTTTTTCAGGATCGAAGCGCTCGTCGTACCAGCTGCTCTTCTCAAGCCCGTAGCCGTCAAACGGCATAAACTGCCACATGCCCGCAGCCCCCGACTTCGGGTTCACCGCATGCGTCTTGAAGCCCGACTCCGCCACTGCCTGGTACAGCAGGTCCTGCGGAACGCCTTCCTCCTTCAGCACCTTCTGGATCATGGCTTTGTACCTGCCCGCGCGCTGCAGGGAGGCGACAATGGTGCCGCGTCCGCGGCCATTTGTTGAAAAGAAATTGATGTAGCTTGCGACATAGTCGTTGATGACCAGCGGCAAGTCCGATTGCGTGGTTCGCAGCTCTGCAATGGCTTGCGCCTCCACCTTGGGATCGACTGAAAACGTGACTTCATTCGCTACGTCGACCGGTGAATCTTCCTTGACGCTTGGGGATGTGCCTTGCCGCAGCACGTCAAGCTGCAGCGCGTTGATGGAGTCCACCACGCGGTCCAGCTCGGCAGAGAGCGCGGGGCTGTTTTTGATGTCAACGCCGCTTCCCAGCAGCGTGTCTACGGCCCGGTCAAAGTCAGTACGTGCTTCCTCTGCCTTGCCTGCCTGGTACGCGGTCAGCCCCGCAGCATAGGCCTGCTCGGTTGAGGTGATGAGCAGTGCATCGCGTGCGTTGCCGGCTTGCACTGCAGGGGCGCCCGGTGCCTGCGCAGCGGCTATAGAGGGCAGAGTGCAGGCGAGCAGCGCGGCGATAAAGGATCGAAGAAAGGCCATACGTAAGTTTGAAACCGTTCGGTGCGGGCGATACAGGTCACATTGTAGAGGGTTTCAGATCCATTCAGAGCGAGGCAGCCGATGGTAGACTCATACCTCGTACCCCTTCATGGACAACAAGTACATCCGCAATTTCGCGATTATCGCGCACATCGATCATGGCAAGAGCACGCTGTCGGACCGGCTGCTGGAACTGACCGGCTCGCTGACCGCGCGCGAGATGCAAGCGCAGGTGCTGGATGCAATGGACCTGGAGCGCGAGCGCGGCATCACGATCAAGGCGCACTCCGTGCGGATGATGTACCCCGCCAAGGATGGCCATACGTATCAACTGAACCTGATCGATACGCCCGGCCATGTTGATTTCTCGTATGAAGTCTCGCGCTCGCTCGCCTCATGCGAAGGCGCGCTGCTGGTGGTCGATGCCTCGCAGGGTGTGGAAGCGCAGACGCTGGCGAATGCTTATCTCGCCATTTCCAATGGACTTGAGATCATCCCGGTCATCAACAAGATTGACCTGCCGTCGGCGGATATCGCGCGAACGCAGGAGATGATCGAGAAGTCCGTCGGACTGGACGCAACCGACGCGCTCGCGGTGAGCGCGAAGACCGGCCTCGGCGTGCCTGAGATTCTTGAAGCCGTCGTAAATCGCCTGCCGCCGCCGCTCGGCGACCCGGATGCTCCGCTGCAGGCGCTCATTTTCGATTCCTGGTTTGACCCGTATCGCGGTGTCATCGTGCTGGCACGTGTGATCCACGGCAAGCTGCGTAAGGGTATGCGCATCCGCCTCATGTCAAATGACCGTGAGTTCGACATCGACTCGCTGGGCGTGCTGACGCCCAAACCGGTTGAAATTCTTGAGCTCTCCGCAGGGGAAGTCGGCTTTTTTGTCGCAACCATCAAGACTGTTTCCGACACCAAGATAGGCGACACCATTACCGAGGCTGCGCGGCCTGCTGCTGCGGCACTGCCGGGCTTTGAAGATATCAAGTCCATGGTCTTCGCGGGTCTGTACACGGTGGACTCGCACGAGCACACCATGCTGCGCGATGCACTTGAAAAACTGCGGCTGAACGACTCATCGTTTTCGATAGAGCCCGAAAGCTCGGCGGCGCTGGGCTTCGGCTTCCGCTGCGGCTTTCTCGGCCTGCTGCACATGGAAATTATTCAGGAAAGGTTGGAACGCGAGTTCAACCTCGACTTGATTACGACAGCACCCGGTGTGCGCTACAAGATCACGCTGACAGACGGCAAGGTAGTCGAGGTGGATAACCCTTCGCGCTGGCCTGATCCAAGCGAGATCGCGCAGATTGAAGAGCCGGTCATCATCGCTACTATCCTGACCAATGAAGAGTATGTCGGCGGCATTCTGAAGCTGGTGGAAGACAAGCGAGGCCGCCAGCAAAATTTCGAGTACGTGAGCTCAACCCGCGTCAAGCTCACCTACGAGCTGCCGTTGAACGAGATTGTGCTGGACTTCTATGATCGTCTCAAGTCGGTCTCTCGCGGTTATGCTTCGCTGGATTACGTGCTCTCAGGTGCCTGGGTTTCACCGATGTCCAAGCTCGATATCCTGGTTTCAGGCGAGCCTGTCGATGCGCTTTCCATCATTGTGCACCGTGATTTTGCCTATGATCGCGGTCGCGCGCTGGTCTCAAAGATGCGCGAACTGATCCCGCGGCAGATGTTTGAGGTGGCGATCCAGGCAGCGATCGGGGCGAAGATCGTAGCGCGGGAAACTGTTTCCGCCATCAAGAAAAACGTCATAGCGAAGTGCTACGGCGGCGATATTTCACGCAAGCGCAAGCTGCTCGACAAGCAGAAGGAAGGCAAGAAGCGCATGAAGCGGATCGGCAGAGTGGACATACCGCAGGAAGCGTTTTTAGCAGTGCTCAAGATCGGTGAAGACAGTTCGCGGTAGAGGAGCTTATACCCGCAACGTGCTGTCGGCTTCAGAAGTAACCTGGTACAGATTACCTACGTAAAAACTGTATTTGTGGAAAAGTGGAAGTTGTCTTGCAGCATATGGCTTGGGAGTGATAGCTATTTTAACCATCGCTGAAAACCTTGTAAATCTCGAGATTATAGGGGTATGCATGATCTATACAAGAAAGTCCAGCAAGATTTTCGAAGTGTTTTCCTAGTTTCCGCCACCTTCTCCAAGAGTTTCGCACAGAGAAATCCACAGGTGGGTAACCAATAAATCTAAGCCGCTTTGAGACAAATAGACCCCGGCACATACCGGGGTCTATTTGTTTTCCAAACTTTAGTGGGCTGCTGCCGGAGGTGCGGTGCGGCGCACTGGGGGAGTTGTAGTACGCGGCGTTGCCGTGCCGGAGGAGCTTGGTGCCGACGGCGGTGGGGCGGCAATGCCGGACTTCTGATTGTAGGCAGAAATTACGGCTGCGGTGATGTCAGTACCCTGTGCGGCAAACAGAATCGGGCTGGGCTGCTGCTGTTGCTGTGTGCCGTCAAGCACTACGGTATAGCCGTTCTGCTGGGCATAGCTCTGGAGGGAACCATTCACTTTCGATGCGACCTGCGCAAAGGTCTGCTGCAACTCCTGCTGGAAGTCATTCTGCGCATCTTCGCCGGAGCGCTGCAGAGACTTTTCCTTGTCGTCAATTGTCTTCAGGCGGCTTGCGCGCTCCGTATCGCTCAGGGTCGCACTGCTGCTCTGCAACGACTTCTTCAGCGTATCGATCTCATCACTCTGTTGCTTCAACTGTGTCTGTTTCGGCTGAAATTTCTTCTGTAGCTCTTCCAGGTCGCGCTTGCCTTCATTGGTTTCAAATACGGCAGCCTGAAATTCGATGACAGCGACTTTAGAAGGCCCGGCAGGAACAGCAGCAGTAGCAGCAGGTTCCGCCGCCGGTGTAGATGCCGCGGACGCAGTAGTCTGCGCGAGAACGGAGGAGCCGAGGAGCCCGGTTGCGAGCAGGCTTGCGAAAGGCAGCGAAAGCTTCATGAGTAAGGTGGAACTCCTTGGGAAATCAGTGAGGTGGGCCATTGGCGGGTTCAGGCATCACACAAGCGCCAAGCCGGCAAAACAGGCCGCCGTGCAAACAGCTTGCGCTTCCTAGATTCTATGGCGTGGGTTGCCGAGCGTCAAACGCCGGTAAAGGTTGCCTTAGGGCAGGAACATTGCTTTGTAAGTCAGCTTTGCGAGTGAACCCGCTCCACCCGGACCGATGTGGAGTAAAACGTAGGTCCGCCTCCCAGGTCTGTCAGCTTCTGCGAGGTAAGCTGATTTACCCCGGCACCATCCCCATTCACCTTGTTCCAGCCCATGGTACCGGCCACCACACCCGGCTGTACTCGAATGCTGAGCAGCGCTCGCAATGTCACGGCACCCCGGCTATTGCGGACAATTACGCGATCCCCATCGGCAATGCCGCGTTCCGCGGCGTCTTCGGCGTGCATCTCCAATCGGCCCAGGGTTTCGCGTTGCATGTGTTGGTGCGTGGGGTGGTTGGCGAGGGTTGAGTTCATGAAGTGGCCGCCCTTACGCGGCAAAAACTCAAGCATGCCCGGCTCTGCATTGGCGCGTGAGCTCGCCGGTGCGTGGAAGGTGGGCATGGCATCCAGGCCGCGCGCACGCAGGCTCTCGGAGTAAAACTCTGCCTTGCCGGATGGCGTAGGAAAGACACCATCGCTGTAGGGACGGAACGGCTCACCGTGCTGCTCCGATGGAAAACGCAGCCGCTGCCATCCGCCCTCCGCGCGCAGCGTAGCGCGTGTGATGCCGCCCATGTATCCGTCTGCTTCTTCCCTCTCGCGCAGCGCCTGCGCCATCAGCATTTCCGGGTCATCACGGAAGCACTCTTCAGTAAAGCCCATATATGCGGCAAGTGCGCTGAACAGCTGCACGTTAGTGCGTGCTTCACCCACCGGTGCAATTGCCTGTTCAGAGAGCTGCACATAGTAGTGGCCATACGCGCCCTGTACATCGGGGTGCTCAAGGAAGGTAGTCGCCGGCAGCACGATGTCCGCGTAGTCGCAGGTATCGGTAAAACTCTGCTCGTGAACCACGGTGAATAAGTCAGCCCGAGCGAGGCCGGCAAGCACCTTGCGCTGATCCGGTGCGATCACGGCTGGATTCGAGTTATAGACAAACAACGCACGAACAGACAGGCCGGACGAGCCGGTAAGAGCGTCGCCGAGCAGGGTCATATTGACCACGCGCGCCGGGCGGCCGAGCGGGCTTGCATCCATCAAGTCGGGCCGCTCCAGCGCCTGCTTATCGAATGAAAACGCGCCGGAGGTTGACAGCTGCAGGCCGCCGCCCAGCTCAGCCCAGGCACCGGTAAGCGCGGGCAGCATGGCAATAGCGCGCGCCGCCGCGCCGCCGTTCTCTGACCGCTGCACGCCGTAATTCATGCGGATCACCGCAGGGCGCGTGGTTGCGTAGTCGCGTGCGAGCTCCTCAATCACCGCGGCTTCAATGCCCGTCCACAAAGCTGTTTGCGCGGGCGTGTAGGGCCGCACATGCTCACGCAGCTTGGCAAGGCCGTGCGTGTGGTTCGCAGTCCAATCACGATCTTCAAGCCCATCGCGCAGGATCACGTGCATCATTCCGAGCGCAAGCGCGGTGTCGGTGCCGGGGTAGGGCGCAAGGTGCCGGTCGGCAAGCCCGGCGGTGCGAGTGCGGTAGGGATCGATGACCACCAGGCGCGCTCCATTGCGGCGCGCCTGCTCAATCTGAGGCCACAGATGGATATTGTTGCTGTGCACGTTCGCGCCCCATGCCACGATGAGCCGCGCATGGTGGAAGTGCTCTGTATCCGTGCCCAGTTTGCGGCCGTAGACAGACAGCAGTGCCTCGCCGCCCGCGCTGGCACAGATGGTACGGTCCAGCTGGGACGCACCAAGCCGATGGAAAAACCTGCGGTCCATGGACCCGTAGCCCAGCGCGCCGATGGTGCCCGCGTACGAGTAGGGCAGGATGGACTCGGGGCCATGCTCGGCGGCAACTTTTTTCAACTGCAAAGCCATGGTGTCGAGCGCTTCGTCCCATCTGACACGCTCAAATGCCTCGTGCTCACCGCCCGGCGCAAGCGGACCCTTGGGCACGCCGGGGCGGCGGCGCAGCGGGTACAACACCCGGTCCGGAGCGTACACGTGGTCCAGGTACCTGGCGACCTTGCCGCACAGAAAGCCGCGCGTAACCGGGTGCGCCGGGTCCCCGGCGAGCTCCGTGGCGCGGCCTGATTCTGTGTCGATCGTTACCAGAACGCCACAGGAGTCCGGGCAGTCGAGCGAGCAGACGGCGCGCTTTGTGTGCGTGGCCATACAGTGATTTTAAGGCGCGCGCTCGCACATATTGCGGCTGCATCCCTGCATCCCATGAACCGAAGCTGCATACAACAACTGGAGGGCACCAATAATGGTCAAGCAGGCGAGCCATTCCGATCCTGATCACTACACCGAGCCGGAGCTGCGCGACCGCATCAAGGCTGAAATTACAGAAGGCGACAAGGGCGGCAAGCCCGGCCAGTGGAGCGCCCGCAAAGCACAGATGGTAGCCCATGAATATGAAAAGCAGGGGGGCGGCTACAAGCAGGCGCCCGACGAGGGACAGAACAGCCTGAAGCAATGGGGCGATGAGCACTGGAAGACTGAGGATGGCAAAAAGGCCGACCGCCCCGGTGGAACCACGCGCTACCTGCCTGAAAAAGCGTGGGAGTCGCTGAGCAAGGAAGAGAAAGCAGCCACCAATCGCAAGAAGCGCGAAGGCTCGGCACAGGGCAAGCAGTTTGTGGCAAACACAGAAGAAGCAACCGCCGCGACTAAAAGTGCAAAAGCTGGGAAGTCCGCGAAAAAGTCCGCAGCAGGCAGCAAGTCATCATCTGGAGCCAAAAAGGCTGATGCACCAAGTAAGACGGGCAGTACGAAGAAGGCTTCCGGCACAAGTACAAAAAGTGCTGAAACCAGAACCGCCGCAAAAAGTGAGAGTAAAGCAAAGAGTACAGCAAAGAAGTCAGCTGTTAAAAAAGCAGCGAGTTCCAGCAAGCGCAGCTGAAAGATCAAACTGGACCGATATAACTGCTTCAGCTCTGCATAACGGCCTTAAACGCCTTACACTATGCAAGCCTTCTTTCCTTCGCGGAATGGCAGTAAACCGGATCGGGCGGCCCTAGGTCGCGGAAACGACCCTGAAGCTGCCCGAGGAAAGGAGGACCAGTGATTGAACCAGAGCCAAAAGAGCAATTCTTGGTTCCGGCTGCATATCACTGTTGCCATTGATTGGCGATTAGTGATGGCAGTGGTTCTGTTACTTTGGACTGCGCTGCGGAAGTAGCGTCGAACCTCCCTGACGGTAACGCGCCGTCAGGGAACTACTTTCACTTAACTATGATGCACGCTAGACTATTCCAATAGCAAGTCTAACAAGCCAAGCGAGCAGCCCCGGTTAACTTACGGCCGGGAGTGAGGCTTCTTTAGCTCATCATCCCTTCATCCAGGCCGATGTGTTGCCGCGCGGTGCTTTTCCCGCACCTTTCAGTACGTCTTCCAGTGTGGTTGTGCCGCGCATGTGCTCCACTTCATCGCCGCCGGCAAAAACAGCAAGCCCGCTCTCAAACGCATCGGCCATCTGGACCAGGGCCTGAGCGGCACCCGGCGTGGACCCCAGCTTTTCATAAGCACCCTGGCGCTGTTCATGAGGAACCAGTTCCGGTGTAACAGTGCGCCCAAGTGTTTTGCTGAGGATGGCCGCAGCATCTTGCATGGAATATTGTTCCGGGCCTTCCAATTCGATGGTGCGCTTGCCGCTCCACTCCTCCATCAGCAGGCGTGCGGCAAGCTTGCCGACATCTTCTGAGGCGACAAGTGAAAAAGCGCGGTCAAGCGGGCCGAGGGTAACCGGCAGCTTGCCTGTCTCCTTCGCTTGCGGCATAAGGTTTAGGTAGTTCTCCATGAAGTTCGCCGCGCGAATGGAAGCAGCCGATATAGGCAAGCTGAAAATTTCCTGCTCCAGGTCATGCAGCTTCAGGATGGCTCCCGTGCCCTCCGCAAGCTGTGCGCCGATAAATGATAGAAATATAACCTTTGAAACATGCGTGGCCTGCAGAGCATGGCCGATGGCAGCCAGCGCCAGCTTGTGTTCTCCGCGCGGATTGGGAGCCTTGAGCAGGGAGGGCGTGACCACGAACACAGCTTCCACATTCTCAAACGCCATTTCCATGCGAGCACCGTCTTCAACCGAGGCTTGAAACGGTTCCGCGCCCATCGACTCCAAATCGCCTGATTCGGACTCGTCCCAGTACACAGCGCGCACTTCCTTGCCGGCTGCCAACAAGGCGCGCACCACCGCGCCGCCTACCTGCCCTGTGCTTCCTGTCACTGCATACATGCGTCAATCCTCTGCCATTTGTAGATGTCGATTGGGTGCAAGGTGAAGCCCGGTACCGCCAACTGCCGCAAGCTGCCCCGTACTGCCCACCTACATCCTATCCAACAAGCAAGCACGAAAGGGACATGACGCATGAGTTTAAAGGAAGCACTGGGATTGGGAAGTGATCGCAAAATTCGTTACGGCATCGTGGGGCTGGGCTCTATTTCACAAGAGGCAATGATGCCGGGAGTCGCCCACACCGGCAACTCGCAAATTACCGCACTGGTGACCGGCGACCCTGTCAAAGCCAAAGAGCTGGCAAAGATGTACGACGTGGAGCACACCTATACCTTTGAGCAGTACGGGCAGATGCTGCAGTCGGGACAGGTAGACGCGATCTATCTCGCTCTACCTAACTGGCAGCATGCTGAGTACGCTGTGCCCGCGCTGAAAGCAGGCGTTCACGTCCTGCTGGAAAAGCCCATGGAAGTTTCGTCTGAGGCGTGTGAGGCGATTCTGGCTGCGCAAGCAAGTTCAACCGCCAAGCTCATGGTGGCTTACCGGCTGCACTTTGAGCCTGCAACCATTGCGGCAATTGAAAAAGTTCGCTCAGGTGAGCTGGGCGAGGTCCACCTGTTCAGTTCGACCTTCTGCCAGATGGTAGACCCGGCGAACCATCGGGCAAAAAATGGATTAAAAGCAGGTCCGGTACTTGACATGGGACCGTACCCGGTCAATGCAGTGCGCAACCTGTTTGAGGATGAGCCGACTGAAGCCTTTGCCGCGGGCTCACGCCACCCGGAAGCCGACCTGGGCGACTTCGACGACACAGTAAGCGTCATCCTGCGCTTCCCGAAGAACAGGCTTGCCCAGTTCACAATTTCTTACTACGGCAACAAGTTGGACTCATACGTTGTGGTGGGTACCAAGGGCTCGCTTGAGCTGAACCCCGGCTACATGTACGGCAAGCCGCTGGAGCAATATGAAGTGCTTGGGCAGGATGAGAAGCACAAAAGCTTCAAGAACACCGACCACTTCGGCGGCGAGATGAAGTACTTTTCCGATTGCATTCTGAAGGGGACCGATCCGGAGCCGGATGGGCAAGAAGGTTTGGCTGATGTACGGGTCCTTGAAGCCATTCAGCGCAGCGTGAAGAGCGGGAGCTGGGAAAAGGTAGACCGCGTGACCATTACCAGTCGCATCTCAGACGACCAGGTGCAGGAGCTGGGAGCGAAAAGTTCTCCCGAGATGGTACATACGAAATCACCGGCGAAGGGACAGGAAAAGACCCCTAAGAACTAAGCGACTTATGTTGTGAAAAACAAAGGGCAGCCGTGAGGCTGCCCTTTTTATACAGAGATCGACTTAAAACGAGTAATGCAATGAAAATTGAATGGTACGCGGGATGGATCGGACATTGTTAATCAACCCAAAACTTGAGTCGCTGATGGAATTGTCAGGGTTTGAGTACGAAGCGAAATTGGCTACGTTGAAGAAGTCGCCGCGAAATTCGACATGCTGCGCCTCCGTAATAGCGAAAGCCTTGCCCGCAGTCAAATCGATTTGAGCAAAGCCCGGGGCACGCTCGGTATTGTTCTGCGCTGAGCCGAATTGACCGAATGCAGCAGCACCATAAGCGCACAGCCCATTGTCGGCAACCGTTCCATCCGTGTTGAGCCCGCAAGGCACAGCAGAAGGATCGGTACCAAACCAGTTGGTAAGTGTACGGTTGCGCACAATCAACGGACGGTACTGATTGGCGCGTTCCGCACGGTTATTCAGATTGGTATTGTTCGGGCCGAAGATCGTGACCGGCAATCCCGAGTATGCGACTGCATCTCCGGAGATTTTCCAGCCGCCGATTGCCTCGTCTACATAGTGGTTCAGGTTGCCGCCGAACCGCTGACCTCTGCCGATAGGTAGCTGGTAGACCAGTGTGCCCGAGACGTTATGCCGCACATCAAAGCCGGCGTTCCCGTAGTCCGCATGGCCATTGTAGGCATCCTGCCAATACGGGCTGGAACCGTTAACGCTCGCCACTCCGAAGAAGCCGGAGCTGTTAGTAAGCGCATGCGACCAGGTGTAGTTGGCAGTGTATTCCAGGCCGTTGTGCTGACGGTGCCGGGCCTGGATCTGAAGCGCGTTGTACTTGCTGACTGCGTTGGATTGCGTTTCAACAACAGATCCGCCCTAACCGACAAGAGCGGCGTAGGGAGCAACAGATGTGCCTTGGCGAATCTGATTGGCGGCACGGGCATCGATCAGATGTTGGCCGAGCTGCCCCAGATATGCCATGGAAATGGACGTCTGGTTATCAAGCTGAATTTCATTCGAGAAGGTGAACTCCTGTATGTAAGCGGGACGGATATTGTTGTCCCAAGCACGGTAGGTGTTGGTCGATGCATTGGCGTTACCTATCGCTGTCGCGAAGCCCCCCTGCACCGCAAAGGGAGTGCCGGGGGATGTGGGTGTCGGGGTGAGTGCGGTCGCCTCAAAGGAGGTCTGGAACGGCGGATTGAAGTTCAACCGTAGATTGGCACCGGTACCCTCAAAATAGTTTGTAATGCCGTAGCCGCCGCGAAACACAATACGCTGCTGCGGCTGCCACGAGAAGCCGATGCGGGGCACAAATTGTGTGTAAACGGGGTGATAGAGCGCGCGGCTGTCGCCGAAGACAGCCCCCGCGCCTGCCTGCCCGGCAAGGTATACCTGCCCGGTTGCCAAATCGACGTTGGCCTGCTTGTTGTTGACTTCGTAGATAGGCTGGTCGTACTCATAGCGAAGACCGAGGTTGGCAGTAAACTTCGAGGTTACCTTCCAGTCATCCTGAATAAAACCGGCATCCCGGTACTGGCGCTGGCCTGTGCGGCCAACCACGGAGCCGACATTGGCAGAGAATGCCTGGTTTGTTACAAAGTCGGCGCCGCCGTAGCCGTTGAAGCGAGTTCCTCCACTCGTGCCCGAGGTGAAGTTACCCGAGTAGCCGAAGGTTCCCAGGGCGCCATCATTGCCGGGGTAAAAACTGTTCTGCTGATAGCGCAGAATCTCCACACCCAGCTTGAAGGTCTGCTTGCCGCGTTCGATGGTGAAGTCATCGGCATAGGTAAACGTGTTGTCAATAAAGTTTGTAGAAATACCGGAATTGCCGATAGTTGTCGGCGCATCCGCGGCAGCCGTTCCCCCGCTAAAGCTGCCCGTGGAAGCAAAGTTGAGCGCGGCAAAGCCCGGGTAGACCTGGGCAGCGTTGATACCGAGCAGGTTGTTTCCATTCAGGCCGAAGGCTCCTGTCGGGTCCTGCGGAACGCCCTGGATGAACCGTACCCGCGAGTAGCCGACCCGGACTTCGTTGATGATTGCAGGCGAAAAGGTGTGGACGTAATTCAGTGCTACGCCCTTGAACGGAAATGCATTGCTCGTCGGAAACGTGACGAGGAGTGGAGCTACAGGTTGCGCATCGCTTGCGTCCGACTGAGAGTAGCGTGCGAAGATGTTGTCGCGCGGGCTCAGGGTGTAGTCAATCTTTACGTCGCCCTGGTCGTTGCGAATCGTTTGTCGAAAATGGCCCTGGTAGTTGTTGAGTACGCCCGTAGGATCAAGCGCCAAATTCACCGGATTGTTTGGAAGCGGATAAAGCTCCGGGTGGGCAAAAAGATAAATGGCCGCCGGGTTTGTAACCGGAACCTGGTTGTTTGCATATGGAACTTGCCCTTGCCCCGGTACATATTGAAACAGTTGTATGCCGCTGGGGTTCGCAGTGGTATGCACCAGTAGAGAAGAAAAGTCACCTTGACGCTGTGCCGCTGTAAAGACACTGGCATTCTGATTACCGCCGCGATGGTAGCGAGAACCTTCGTAGTCGATAAAAAAGAACAATTTATCGCGCTTGATGGGACCGCCCAGGGTGCCGCCGAAGGTTGTCTGGTTAAAAGGCTGACGGGCGACGCCGCCCAGGTTGTTGGGCCATGAGTTTGCGTTCAGATTTTCATTCTCCAGGTACCCATACGCCTGGCCGTGCAGGTGGTTGGTGCCGCTCTGCGTTACCAGCAGGACGTCGCCGCCGTTGGCGTTGCCGTATTCGGCATCTGCGTTGGATGTAATGACAGTAAGGTTGCCGATAGACTCGGGAGCCGGGTTATAGCCGATTGTGTTGTTCAGAGTCTCGTTGATCTCGACGCCGTCGAGCAGGTAATTGTTCGTCTGGTTGCGGTTACCGTTCACGGCTACCTGGCCGCTCTGGTTTGTATTTCGCTCGATACCGTTGGCACCGGTGAAACCTTGCGGCGATGTGGCAACCGCGCCGGGCACAAACTGCGTGATCGAGGAAAAATTGCGGCCGTTCAGCGGCAGGTTCTCGATCGTGCTTGCTGTGAAAGTGGTCGCTACTGTGGAGTTGTCGGCATCAAGAATCGGCTGCAGATCCGAGTTCACCTTGACTTGGGTTGCATCCGCCCCGACTGTCAGCTTCACATTGACCTTGGCTGCCTGGTCCACCTCAAGGGTGATAGGCCCCACCTTTTGCTGACCGAAACCGGGCTGGTCGATGCTGACGATATATTGGCCGATTTGCAGGAAGCGAATGTTGTAGTCGCCCGCGCCGTTGGTTGTAGTCGGCGTGGCCACACCGGTGGCTACGTTGGTGGCTATGACGTTTGCATTGGGCACTACAGCCCCGGCCTGATCGGTCACAGTGCCGTTGATGGAGCCGGTGATGGTTTGTGCCCCGCCGGGAACGGCTGCGGCAAGGGTAATCGCGGCTAACGGCAACCAGCATTGTGAGGGGAAATTGCGCATTGTGAAGTCTCCGAAAATGGTGTTTTTTAGGTTGCGCCTCTTGGTTGGTCACTAAGAATGATCGTTTGGAGCAAAGATGAACAGCGAAAGCGTGTTGCAAGCAACGATAGAGTCAAGTCACGTGGAATACAAAGAAAATCTCATTTTGGTTTTCGAAGGAAAGTAGTTATTTACCCGGCGCAACAGAGAAGTCGGCTAAACCTCCGGACAATGCACTTGTACATGCCGCTACCGGAACCCTGTAGCATGCTGCGCAGGCGCAAGTTCGGCTCAATTTGCAGTCGGGCAACAGGGGTGCGGAATATGGATGTAGAAACGTATGCATCTCCAAGCACAGGAATCGCGGAACAGCCGCGAAGCGAACGACTGCTTTCCGTCGATTTGTTGCGAGGACTCACGATCGGCTTCATGATCCTGGTGAACGACCCCGGTGATAGTCGCGTGGGGTTCCCGGCGCTCGAACATGCCGACTGGAACGGTTTTACGCCCACGGATCTTGTGTTCCCCACATTTCTGTTCCTGGTGGGCGTCTCGATGGTGCTGTCGTATGCGAGGCGCGAAGCATCCGGCCAGTCACGCGCTAACTTCCTGCGGCATGCCTTGCAACGGGCGCTGCTGCTCTTCGCCATAGGTTTTATGCTGAGCGGGTTCCCGTTATTTCCCTGGCACACTATTCGTATCTACGGCGTGCTGCAACGCATTGCGCTGTGCTTCGGCGCGGGCAGCATTTTGCTGGCCTGCACACGCGATGGGCGAAGCCGAGTGTGGACCTTGCTTGCAGCACTTGGGGGCTGCCTGCTGGGTTATTGGCTGCTACTGCGCTTTGTGCCTGTGCCCGGCCACGGCCTGCCCCTGCGCGACGTACCGTTTCTCGACAAGGACAATAACCTGGTAGCGTGGCTCGACCGCAAGCTGATGCCGGGCCGCCTGTACGAGGGCACACGCGACCCGGAAGGGCTGCTGAGCACCATACCTGCTGTCGGCACGCTGATCCTGGGAATGCTGGCAGGCATCTGGCTGCGTACCGGCGCTTCACTCCAGCGCAAGGCCGCAGGACTGCTGGCAGCGGGTTTAAGCTCGCTGCTGCTGGGCGGGTGGTGGAATCTTGCGTTCCCTATCAACAAGAAGATGTGGACCAGCTCCTACGTATTGTGGGCAGGCGGCTGGTCGTTGTTGCTGCTCGCGCTGTTCTTCTGGCTGTGCGAGGTGCGAGGCCGGCGCGGCAAAGGCTGGGCACCCTTGCTGGTGTTTGGCCGCAATGCCATCACCAGCTACGTGTTTGCGGAGCTGCTTGCAGGGGCCTGCATGCTGCTCAAATTTCATGGCTGGCCTTGGGGGCAGTATGCCTATACGCACTGGTTCGCAGGGGTGGGCTCGCCTGCCGTGGGTTCGCTGCTGTACTCGCTGACGTTTGTGGCTGTGTGCTGGGTGCCCATGCTGGTGTTGTACCGGCGGCGTGTGTTTTTGAAGCTATAGTGGCGAGTCGGGTATAAAATATCACTGTCCGTTACAGGTGACAGCCATGAATCGGTTGAGTGCCGGCTTCTTTTTTTCACTCCTGATTCCGGGTAGTGCTGCAATCTACTATTGCGCCAAGCTGGTTCAAATTTACCCGCATCTTGCCGCTTCCATTCCAGTGCATTTTGATTTTCATGGCAGCCCAAACAGCTGGATGAGTAAGTCCATCTGGGCTCCTCTCTCGCTGGCAATCCTCCTTGCAATGCTGCTCGGTGTTCCATCCACGCTGCGTGCTGCCAATTTGCAGCATGGGAGCTGGGTAGCGCCGCTCACGTATTCCGGGGCCTATGGATTGCTGATCGGCGCTTTTCTGGAGCTGCTTTTCGCAGCCCAAAGCAAAGCCAATCTGCGCTTTTTCCCCTTACTTGCATGGACCGTTGCAGTGACTGCGGGACAAGGGTTTATTTTGTTCCTCGACTCCTATCAGTGATGATGTGTCGATGATTCGCCTGGCTTAGACGCACCTATAGCAAGCCGCTTTACCGCAGCAGCAAAGCGGAGCTCGCCTGAACCTCACGAAGCCTTGGCTCGGGTGCTACCCTCGGGCTAGCGACTCCATGACTTCTAACAAATCAGTTCCGTCAGCAAGCAGCACTCTCAGTCCGGAGCTCCAGGCGCGCTCCGGCATCGGCGAGGCCGGGGGTGAGTCGATCAGCGATCAGCCTTCGCAGCCGCAAGCCCGCTCTTCGCGTTTCATCCGCGCCTGCCTGCGCCGTCCCGTTGACCGTACGCCGGTCTGGTTCCTGCGGCAGGCGGGCCGCTACATGGCGGAGTATCAAGCCGTCCGCAAGCACCACTCGCTACTTGAAATCTGCAAGCAGCCCTCACTCGCCGCTGAAGTCACCATCATCGCTGCTGAAAAGCTGGGCGTGGATGCGGCCATCATCTTTGCCGACCTGCTGCTGCCGTTTGAGTGCATGGGGCTGCCGTTTGAGTTTCTGGCAGGCGAAGGGCCGGTGGTACACCACCCGGTGCGCAGCCTTGAAGCTGTGGAAGCCCTGCGAACAGACCGCGCCGACGAACTGGGCTATGTTGCCGAGGCGATTCGCACCGTGGCTGCACATTTTGAACACCGGACACATGACGACACCGACGACGCGCTTGGCATCATCGGCTTTTGCGGCGCGCCGTTTACCCTGGCCAGCTACATGATCGAGGGCTGCGGTTCGCGCCAGTACATCCACACCAAAAGCATGATGTACCGCGACCCGGCGGCCTGGCAGCTGCTGCTTGAAAAACTGGCGACCGTGCTGCGCGCCTACGCGCAGCAACAGGTGGATGCCGGTGCCGATGTAATCCAGATTTTCGACAGCTGGGCAGGCGCGCTGGCCCCCGCCGACTACCGCGAGTTTGTGCTGCCGGTAACGCGCGACCTGGTGCGCGCCGTGCAGGCCATGGGCGTGCCGGTTATCTACTTCGGCGTGGACACGGCAACGCTGCTGCCCGCCATGCGCGAGACCGGGGCGGATGTGCTCGGGCTGGACTGGCGGACACCCCTGGCGAAAGCCTGGCATGAGCTGGACTACGGTTGCGCCGTTCAGGGCAATCTTGATCCAATTACCCTGTTTGCCGAACCCGAACTGATCGACCGCCGTGTGGCCGCGATCCTGGCCGAGGCCGACGGGCGCGCAGGCCACATCTTCAACCTGGGCCATGGCATCGTGCCGGGTACGCCGGTTGAGCATGTGCAGCATGTGGTCCGCACTGTTCGGAAACTCTCACAACGATAAAACTCTCACCATGCCAAGGAGCGCACCCTATGCCTGAGCTGCCCAAAGCAAAACGTGCCGTACTGCTGCTGGCCCATGGCACGCCGGACGAGTTGGCTGACATCCCCAAGTATCTGAGTAATGTGGTGAGCGGCCGTCCCATGCCGGATTCTGTGATCGAAGAGATCACGCACCGCTACGGCTTGATCGGCAAAAGCCCGCTTACCGCGCTCACGCTTGAGCAGGGCCGCTTGTTGAGCGAGGCGCTCGGCGTGCCTGTGTATGTGGGCATGCGCAACTGGAAGCCTTATATCGTCGATGTCGTACAGCAGATGAAGGCTGACGGCATCACGGAAGCCGCGGCCATCTGCCTGGCTCCGCAGAACTCCCGCACCAGCGTGGGCTTGTACCGCCGAGCAGCATACGCGGAGGCCGGTAACTCTATCCGCATCGACTTTACAGAAGGCTGGGCCGACCATCCGTTGCTGGCAGATGCCTTTGCCGAACGGCTGGCACCGGTGCTGGCGCAGGCGGGTGAGGACGCCGGCGAATCGGCTACTGTGCTGTTTACAGCGCATTCCGTGCCGTGCCGGACCATTCAGACGCCGGCAGCCGGTGCCCCTGCGGGCCGTCCTGCTCCCTCTGCGGAGACCGTCCTGAAAAGCGGTGAAACCGATCCCGGAAACAGCCGCTCACCTGCCGCCGGCAGTGCGGTTCCGACAGCACCCGCGACCCCGCCGCATGACTCCGCGCAGTGGGCGCGCTCGTCTGCGGAAGTTGCCGTGCAGGACGGCAAACCGACGCCCCTGCCGGACCCGTACCCGGTTGAGGCCAAGCGTACCGCCGGGCTCATTGCGCATCGTGTCGGCCTTGACTCGGACGGCCCGGGCGAGGATGGCTGGTGCTTTGCTTTTCAGAGCCAGGGCATGGCCGGCGGCCCATGGATCGGCCCAACTGTGGAAGATACGCTGACGGCGCTTCATGCAGCCGGTACCAAGACGGTTGTGCTGCAGACCATCGGCTTTCTTTGCGACCACGTGGAAATTCTGTACGACATCGACATCGCCTTCAAGGAGTTCGCCGAGAATCTAGGCATGCGCCTTGTGCGGCCCGCCTCGCTCAATGACTCGCCCTTGCTGACAGCGGCGCTGGTGGACCTGGCGCAGCGGAGTTTTGCGCGGCTTGACGCAGCCGCACCGGACGCGCAGGAAGCACCGGCCCCGGCAGCAGTCTTGGCCGCGCAGTGAAGGCGGTCGAGCGCAAGCGCATGGCGGTGGTCGGTGCGGGCATGGCGGGCATGGCTGCGGCATATGAGGCCAGCCGCGATTCCGGCTGCGATGTGACCCTGTTTGAGGCCAGTGACCGTCTTGGAGGCACGATCGAAACAGTGCACGAGGGCGGCTTTACCATCGAATGCGGACCGGACTCCTGGGTCTCCGACAAAAGTGCCGCGCGCGATCTTGCCGAAGAGCTTGGACTCGGCAGCGAAATTATTCAGTCGAACGATGCGATCCGCCGCAACTATCTTGTTCGGGGCCGCTCGTTGACGCCCATGCCTGACGGTATGCGCATGATGGTGCCTACGCGCTGGCTGCCGATCCTGGAGTCGCCGTTGTTCAGTTGGCAGGCGCGCCTGGCTTACCTGCGCGAGCCCAAGCGCGCTGAGGAACTCAAGGGGCAAGCCGCGGAGCGCCCGGAAGACTTCGATGAATCCGTCCGCTCATTTGTTACACGCCACTTCGGGGGGGAAGCAACGGACACGATCGCCGGGCCGCTGCTGGCCGGTGTCTTCGGCGGCGACATCGACCTGTTGAGCGCCGGTGCGGTACTCGCCCCATTTGTGAAAATGGAGAAAGAGCACGGCAGCCTGATTGCGCCCACCATGGCGCGCGTGCAAAAGGATGCGACGGCAGGCAAGACACCCGAGCCGGTGTTCACCACACTGCGCTCTGGCCTATCCACCCTGATCGACAGCCTGGCAGGGGCGATGCCGGAAGGCATCATTCGCCGCCGAACACCGGTAATGCAGCTGGAGCAAAATAAAGATGGGTGGATGGTGACCAGTGATGCACATGGTTCTGAGCCATTCGATGCCGTGCTGCTGGCTACCCCGGCGCACGTAACTCGCAGCTTGCTGGCTCCCGTGCATGCGGACGCAGCCGCGCTCCTTGATATGGAGGCGACGTCGGCCATTGTTGTGGCACTTTGCTTTGGAGCGGAAGCAGCCCGGAAGCTGCGCATTCCGCGCGGCTTCGGCTTTTTAGTTCCTCCAAGACGCGCACTGAGCGAAACTCCGGAGCTATTGGCAGGCACTTTCATGCACCAGAAGTTTCACCATCGCGCGCCGGACGGGTCGGTCTTTCTGCGGGGTTTCTTCGGCGGCCATGCCGCGCCGCGCATGATGAACTGGAACGACGAGCGCATTGCGGAGGCCGCGCGTGCGGAGTTTGCGGCGCTGCTGGGTCCGTTGCCGAACCCTACGCATGTAGTGGTGCGGCGCTGGCCCCGGTCGCTGCCGCAGTACCGCATCGGTCACCCGGCGCGCATGCGCGCACTTAGCGGCTACATAGCGCAGCTGCCGGGTCTTGCGCTTACGGGTAATGCGTATTCCGGCGTAGGATTGCCGGCCCTGGTGCACCATGGGCGCCAAGCCGCGCGCGGTTTGCTCGATGCGGAACCGTCCGCCATCTACTAAGTCTTAGCGACGTAAGCGCGGCAAGTATGTACCTATTGCAAAAGGATTCATAAATTGCGACTTAAGGTCACTTCTAAAGAGTGCTTGAGATTGCCACGAGGCGAAAGTACATAGCTTTGCTGCAGACCCCTCTTTGCTCCAAACCTGCAACCTATCTGTTTAGATTGTTTGAAGCTTTGCGTTCCCCGCAGGCAACATGTTGAAGGATGGTCGAATGAGGAAGGTCGCAGTGGTAGGAGCCGGGCCCGGTGGCCTGGCGGCCGCAATTTTGCTGGCGCAGTCCGGTGTTGATGTCACAGTGATTGAAAAGCGCTCGCATGTCGGGGGCCGCACCTCCACCATCAAACAGGATGGTTTCAAATTCGATACGGGACCTACGTTCTTTCTCTATCCTCGTGTGCTGCGTGAAATTTTCTGTGCCGCCGGCTTCGATCTTGAAAAAGAAATTCCCATGGAGCGGCTCGACCCGCAATATCGGCTTGTGTATGGTTCAGGCGGCGAACTGCTGGCAACACCGAATGTTGAAAAAATGCAGGCGGAAATCGCCAAGCTGTGCCCGCATGATGCGGAAGGTTTTGTGCGCTTCATGACAGAAAACCGCACCAAGCTTGAAAAGTTCGTACCTTTTCTGGAATCACCTTTTGAGTCGTGGAGAGATCTAATTCATCCGGACATGCTCAAGCTGCTGCCGTTGTTGCGACCATGGCGTTCGCTCGATACAGATCTCCGCTCGTACTTCGACGATGAGCGTATTCGGCTCGGCTTTTCCTTTCAGTCCAAGTATCTCGGCATGAGCCCCTTTTCTTGCCCATCACTGTTTTCGATCCTGTCGTTCCTTGAGTATGAGCATGGGGTCTTTCATCCTGTCGGCGGCTGCGGTTCTGTTACAGAAGCCATGGCTCGCGTAGCACGTTCGCTCGGTGTCAAAATCCTGCTTGATGAACCAGTCGAAGAGCTCCTGTTTGAAGGCCGCAAAGCGGTCGGTATCCGAACAAATCAGCGCAAGCTCGCAACGGATTCCGTTGTCATCAACGCCGATTTTGCGGATGCCATGAAGCGCATGGTGCCGGACAAACTGCGCCGCAAATGGACTGACAAGAAGATACAAAAAAAGAAATTTTCATGCTCCACCTTCATGATGTACATGGGCATTGAGGGTATGTACGAAGACGTAGCGCACCATACCATTTACCTTGCCAAGAACTATCGTGAAGGGCTGCGCGATATTGAAGAGAATCATCGCCTGTCCGATGACCCATCGTTCTACGTACAGAATGCTTGCATTACCGATCCGACGCTGGCTCCAAATGATATGAGCACGCTCTACATGCTGCTGCCGGTGACGCACGACACCGGCTCTGTAGATTGGGCAAAAGAGAAAGACCGTTTCCGCTCACTAGCCATTGAGCAAATGGAAAAGATCGGCATCACGGATGTGGAGCGCAGGATTCGTACTGAGAAAATCCTGACGCCGCAAGACTGGAATGATGACTACGGCCTGTATCGCGGAGCTACCTTTTCCATGGCACACTCGCTACGGCAAATGCTGCACATGCGGCCGCACAATCGGTTTGAGGATTTAGACCAGGTATACCTGGTCGGCGGCGGCACGCACCCGGGTAGCGGCTTGCCGGTAATTTTTGAGTCGGCGCGTATTACATCGCGTTTACTGCTGGAAGACATGCACCTGGAGCCACAGTGGAATACGGACCCGGTCATGCCCGGCACGCCTCCACCGGATTCCATCTACGAGACGGTAAGCGGAGTACGATGACCACCATGCAGCAAGTGTCGGTTGCCGCTACCGCGCCTCGTGAAGGGCTGCGGATAGAAGCTATGCGCGAGGCTCAGCGAGCTTGGGCACGCACCCCCATGCGCTGGCGACTGCATATGCTGCGATGTTTCCGCGGGGAGCTAGCTACCGGCGCACGAGCGCTTGCTGCTACGGTGGCTACGAGTTACCCGGGTAGCCTGCATAGGTCTGATGCAGACACATTAGTAGCCGAGGTGCTGCCGCTTGCCGAGGCCTGCCGCTTTCTAGAGAAAGAAGCAGCTTTCATACTGCGTACCCGGCGCGAAAGCAGTGCGAGTCGCCCCTTTTGGCTGCGCACTGTGGATGTTGATGTGGAGCGTGCGCCGCTCGGTGTGGTCCTGCTGATCGGCCCCGGCAACTACCCGCTGTTCCTGCCCGGTGCGCAAGTCGTGCAGGCGCTTGCAGCAGGTAATGCCGTACTGTGGAAGCCTGCGCCTGCCGGTGTGGCTTGTGCGCATGCTATGCGCGTCATGCTGATTGCCAGCGGCATGCCGCCCGGTCTGCTGACCATATTGGACTCAGCCCCGACTGCTGCAATTGCTGCAATTGAAGCAGGTGTAGACAAAGTATTTCTTACCGGCTCTGCAGCAACCGGCGAAGCCGTGCTGCATGCGCTTGCCGCTACGGCCACGCCTGCAGTTATGGAGCTGTCAGGCTGCGATGCTGTATTTGTGCTGGATGGGGCTGACCTTGGCCGCACCATTGATGCGCTGGTTTTTGGCCTGCGCATGAACGGGTCTGCTACCTGTATGGCACCGCGTCGCGTGTTTGTAGCTGGGGCAGTGGCTAAACAATTTGCCGGTGCGCTCGGGGCATTACTGGGTGAGTTAGGCCCTGTACCCGTGACGCAGCAAACCCGCGAGCGGCTCAGTTACTTGATTGCGGAAGCTTCACTGGCCGGAGCCACAACGTTGCTCAATGGGCTGCATGTCGCGGAAGAATACGCGGGCAGCGCGATAGCGGGCACTACTGTCAATGCAACGCTGCTGACAGGTGTGACGCCTGAGATGGGTATCGCGCGGGAAGATGTGTATGCTCCCGTGCTTTCTATTCTGCCGTACAGCAGCGTAGAGCAGGCAGTCGCCATGCATGAGCAATGCCCCTATGCGTTGACGGCAGCCATCTTTGGACCGGAGGATGCGGCTCGCTCGCTTGCAGGGCAAGTTACTGCGGGCACGATTTTGTTCAATGACCTCATTGTGGCTACCGCTGACCCGCGCGTTCCATTCAGCGGGCGCAAGCGGTCGGGCTTCGGTGCCACGCGAGGCCGGGAAGGACTGCTGGAGATGACCGCGCCCCGTGCCGTGGTGCGTCAGCGTGGACGCAGCCGGGTTCCGTACCAACCCACTACCCCGGCGCATCGTGAACTGTTTGCGGGCTACGTGCAGGCCGCGCATGCCACCGGCTGGCGCAACCGGCTTGCCGGTTTGCAAACCATGATTCGCGCAGCAGCCGGCATGAAGCGTCCTTAAAGCCGGTACAAACACACAACAGCGGTACATATTAGGAGAAACAGCAGATGCGCATAGCAGTGATCGGTTCCGGGCTTGGAGGGCTTTCCGCAGCATGTACCCTGGCGTCGCGCGGCTACCAGGTCTCGGTGTTTGAGAAAAATCCCTGGCTCGGCGGCAAGGCCGCGCAGCTCAAGGAGCAGGGCTTTCGCTTCGATATGGGCCCCACCATCCTGATTCAGCCCTCAGTACTGCGCCGCATCTTTTGCGAGGCGGGCCGCAACCTGGATGATTATGTGAAGATGGTGCGGCTTGACCCCCAGTGGCGCTGCTTTTTCGATAACGGCTCCGTGCTGGATTTGAAGCACGAGATCAGCGACATGGCCACGGACCTGAATGCACGCAAGCCCGGCATGGGCGACAAGTACGTTCAGTTCATGCAGTATTCGCGCGACCTGCACGATATCTCCGACCGCTTCTTCTTCTGGAAATCCGTCGGTTCTATCAAGGACACGTTCGACATGAACGGTACCTTCGACAAGCGGGTGCTGCGCGACCTGCTGCAAATGCGCATTGGCCACACGGTCGCGGGCACCATCCGCAAGTACATCGATGACCCTGATGTGGCGCAGATGCTCGACCACTATGTGCAATATGTGGGCTCATCGCCTGATGCCTCGCCTGCGATCCTATGCTCTATCGGCAACATGCAGGCCGAGGAGGGAATCTGGTACCCGATGGGCGGCACGCGCGCAGTGCCAGAAGCACTGACAAAGCTGGGCGAGGAACTAGGCGTGGAGTACCACACCTCCACCGAGATCGAGCGCCTGCTGACAGTGAAAGACGGCAAGCGGGACAAGGTCATCGGCTTGATGACTACCGCCGGACAACGCTTTGAGTTTGACGCTGTGGTATCAAACGAGGACTCGGTTCGTACATACCGTGAGCTTGTGGGTGGCTCTGCCGCTGCCAAGTTCGACCGGGATCGCAAGTATGAGCCTGCCTGCTCCGGCGTCGTGCTTTACCTGGGCCTGAACAAACGGTACGAGCACATGGCGCACCATGATTTTGTGTTCTCGCGCGACCCACATGAGGAGTTTCACCACATCTACGACCTGGGCGAACCGGCACCGGACCCGACCTGCTATATCGCGTCGACAAGCGGTACTGAACCCGCAACCGCGCCGCCTGGGGGCGATGCGTTTTACGTGCTCGTTCACACTCCCTACCTGCGCCCTAACCATGATTGGTCGCAGATGTTTCCGAAATATCGCCAGGTCATTCTGGACAAACTGAAGCGCACAGCCGGGTTGACGGACATTGAAGATCGCATCGTGTTTGAGCGCGCACTTACACCGGTCGATATTCACAATCGCTATAAAGTGCTGAACGGTGCTATCTACGGCTTGTCAAGCCATGGCCGCTTCAATGGAGCTTTCAAGCCGTCAAACACCAGCAGCGAGGTGGATGGATTGTTTCTCGCCGGGGGTGCCGCGCATCCCGGTCCCGGTATGCCCATGGTTATGATGTCCGGTTGGATTGCCGCCGATGCTGTAGACCAGCGCTTTCGCGGTGTAGAGCCGGCACTGGCTTCACGTACCGGAGCGGAGGCACTGCTGGCTCAGGCTCGATGAGAGAAGAAGCGCATGAAGTTGCGTCGTGCAAGGGAGCATATGCTCCCTTGCGCCCTTCACGCACTCTGCTGCGCTTCTTTGACACCTACTTATCTTTTTTCATAAGTCGGCGCTTCCATGGGCTTCGACTTGCCAATGCCGAGTACTGGCCGCAACAGCGCCCCTTAATTGTGTGTCTCAACCATCCATCCTGGTGGGACCCGTTGACTGCGATCCTGCTCAGCCGTTTTCTGGAGCGGGAAGCAGATCATTACGCCCCCATGGATGAACTTGCTTTTACCCGGTACGGCGTTTTACGCAAGGCAGGGCTATTTCCGGTAGAGCAAGGTACGCCACGCGGTGCCGTACAGTTTCTGCGAACAGCCGAGTGCGTTCTAGCTGACCAAAACGCCATACTATGGTTGACACCGCAAGGCGGCTTTACCGATGCACGTACACGACCTGTTACCTTGCGCTCAGGGCTTGATGCCTTGCTGCGACGCCTGGATGAGGTCACGGTGGTGCCGCTCGCATTGGAGTACACATTCTGGGATGAGAGGCTACCGGAGGCGCTCGCCATGCTGGGTACGCCGCTTCATTTTCAAAAGGGCAAGCTCGTGCGCCCATCCGGGGAGTCTGCCGGGCAAGAAGTAGCGGCCGCGCTCGCGCAAACACAGGATGATCTGGCGGCACTTTCAGCGCAGCGCAACCCCGCGCTTTTTCGTTCCTTGCTGGCAGGCAGCTCCGGTATCAGCGGCATCTACGGTGCATGGCAGCGAATGCGCGCGCTGGGGCGCGGCGAGCGCTTCCATCCGGATCATACAAGTGTAGGAGCGCGACCGGGTGACAGGCATGTGTAGGTGCTCACTTCTTGCATATGGAGGCGATAATTGACGCCTTTGCCTGATTCACCTTTGCTATGGCTTGCACTTAGCTGCTCACTCAGCTCCCTGTTCGCTTTTGTCATCAATCTGTTCTGGTACCGGGCGCCGCGCCGCACTCTCGCGGCAGGCAACGTAGGGTCAATTTCCATACTCATCCCTGCGCGCAATGAAGAAGGCGGTATTGTCGCGGCTATAGAAAGTGTGCTCGCGTCTACCGGCATCACCTTTGAACTGCTGGTGCTTGACGATGCCTCAACAGACAACACCGCGATGCTGGTGGAGCAGATTGCACAGCGCGACGGGAGATTGCAGCTGCACAGCGCGCCGCCCCTGCCCCCAGGCTGGAACGGCAAGCAGCATGCCTGCGCCACACTGGCCAGGCTGGCACGTTACGACCGCTTCTGCTTTCTCGATGCCGATGTTCGCCTGCACCCGCAGGCACTGGCCACACTCCTGCGGGAGTTTGAGGCGCGCCATTGCGACCTGATCAGCGGCTTTCCACGGGAAGAAACCGGCACATGGCTTGAAAAGCTGCTGCTGCCGCTTATCCACTTTGTATTGCTGTGCTACTTGCCCATACCGTTTTCACGCGCGTGGCCGCGCATGCCTGCGCTCGCCGCGGGCTGCGGCCAGTTGCTGCTGGTGGGGCGGCGCGGTTATGAGGCCAGCGGCGGCCATGCGGCTATCCGCGAAACGATGCATGATGGGCTGCTGCTGCCGCGTCAGCTGCGCCAACACGGCTTTGCCACCGATATTGTGGACCTGACAGCCCTGGCCAGTTGCCGTATGTACCACAATGCAACCGAGGTGTGGAACGGCTTAAGCAAGAATGCGACTGAGGGTATGGCCGCACCCGCGCGCATTGTGCCGTTTACGTTTCTGCTCTTTTTCGGCCAGGTGCTGCCGGTATTGTGGCTTGGGGGTGCCCTGCTGCGGCATGCGCCCATTGCCTGGCCTGTGGTGGCAGTATGCGCAAGTTACATTGTGCGTGCGATAGCAGTCTGGCGTTTTCAGCAGAGCATTTTCGGTGCTCTTTTGCATCCGATTAGTGTGGCAACTTTGCTGGCTTTGCAGTGGCTGGCGCTGGGCCGCAAACTGCTGGGCCGTCAGGCTGTATGGAAGCATAGAACCTATGATGTCGGTTAAAACATCTTCTAAGTCAATCAGGAAGCGGATGTTGCAGGCTTCCGGTGTTGCTTTTGCCGGCGTAGCCGTTGCAGTCTCATGCGGCGCAGCCGATGGAGCAAGTCAACCGCCCTGGTATGGGGAACTGGTAGCTGCCCGCGCTCCGTACTATGCAGGCGTTGACGGCAACCGAGACGCCATCGCCGATGCAAGGCAGCGTTTTGACACCTTATCGCAACAACACCCCCATGACACCACGCTTGAAGCTTACGAGGGCAGCCTGGAACTGCTGGAGGCGTCGCACACCTGGGCCCTGAATCGGAAACATGCACTCAGTGTTGAAGGGATTGAGCGTATGGATTCCGCTGTCAACACGGACCCGAACAACCTGGAAGCCCGCTTTGTGCGCGCGCTGACAACCTGGCACCTGCCGTTTTTCTTTCATCGTAAGGAGATCGCTGAAAACGATCTGCTCTTCCTGGGGCCGCGCTCTGAGCAGGCCGCGCGAACCGGTGTGCTGCCTCCGAACCTGGCAGCGGCCGCCCTGGATTACTGGGGGCAGATTTTAGCCGAGCGTGATCAACCCGATGCCGCGCGTCAGGCGTATGCTTCCGCGGTGCGTGTAGACAGATCCTGCCCGGCGGGTGCGGATGCATGGAAACGCCTGCACTAGCGTGGCAGGGGAGCAGGCGATTCAAGTTTGGAGTCAGCATTCCAGGAATGAGCCTGCATAGGGCTTGCTTCACCGGTACGCCGGATGCTTGCGATGATGAACAGCGGTCGTTGTTTGACCTCGGTGTAGACACGACCCAGGTATTCGCCCATGATACCGAGCGAAATCATCTGCAAGCCGCTTAGAAACAGCACCCCGACAAATAATGTGGCCCAGCCCGCAACCCAGTGGCTGGTCAAAATACGTACAGCCAGGGCCCATACAATCCCGATGAGCGACAGGAAAGCTGCGCCGAAGCCGAGAAGCGTCAGGATGCGCAGCGGCACAGTTGAAAACGAGAAGATACCATCCAGCGCAAGATTGATCATTTTGCCCACTGGATATTTCGTGGTGCCTGCGAATCGCGCTGATCGTTGGTATGGCAAACCGGTTTGCTGAAACCCGACCCAGGAGCACATGGCTCGTAGCAGCCGGTGTCGCTCCGGCATGGCAAGCAGGGTGTTGACGACACGGCGGTCCATGAGGCGAAAGTCGCCGGTATCGAGCGGAATTTGAACGTCGGAAAGTCGATTGATAAGCCGGTAGAAAACCTTGGCCGTCCATAACTTGAAGCCGCTTTCGCCATCCCGATGTGCGCGTACCCCGTACACAACATGCGAGCCCGCCTGCCAAAGCGCATACATTTCCGGAATCAGCGAAGGGGGGTCCTGCAAGTCGGCATCGATAAGCACCACGGCATCGCCGCGGGCGATTTCAAGACCGGCGGAGACGGCTAGCTGGTGGCCGAAGTTGCGCGCGAGCGAAACGATCACCGCATGCGGGTCTCCCTCCTGCAAGGTGTTGAGTAGTGCAAGCGTCCGGTCTTGCGAACCGTCGTCCACGTAGACAATCTCATACGGGGTTTGCATCGCCGCCAGCACGCCTGAGAGCCGGGCGTGGCACTCCGCGACTCCATCTTCTTCGTTGTAGCAGGGCACGATTACGCTCAGCATCGGTTTACCTTCCGCCATGCGGCTTTCTGGTGCAGATGGCATAGAAATCATGCCGTGTGCAACTCCACTCGCTCTCCAGTGGACCGAGAAAACTCCGGGCAAAGCCGAGGGGGTCCGGTACCGCGCTGTTCGGATCTGCCATCAGCAGAAAGTCGGCCTGCGCAAGCGAGGGCGCTTTCAGCTCCGGGTGTCGCTTGAACTCATCCAGAACGTAGCTCGGACTTTCAGAGTAGGAAACAGGTGTGAGGTCGCGCATCAGACCGGCCCGGCCATTCTCCTGTACCGGCACAATGGTGAGCTGGAGCCAGGGCGTGTTCAGCAGCACGTCATTGTGGGCGACGAAAGGACGCACGCCGTCCCAGAAGGCAACGGACCACCAGGTATGCGTGTGTACGCCGCTCATGCCGCTCGATGGTTGAAAAAACAGCCCGCGCGCATTCGGAGGCAGCGGCGCGTGCTCAAGCTGTGCCTGCTGTCGTGCTACAGGCCATACATACAGCAGGCCGAACGCAAGACACAGCATGGCTACGGCGACGCTAAAACCGGCGATCGACTTCCCCAGCGTACCCGTTTTCGCTAATGCAGCCATGCAGACTGTACCTGTCAGCCATACGGCGAACCACATGCGGACAGCAAACTCGGCGGAGCCGTTCATGGTTTCAGGGAAGATCAGTGTGGCAGCCAGGAAAACCAGCGAGCTGATCAGCAGCCGCTCGGCAGCGTTCATCCGCCCGGTGGTCATATGCGGAAGCAGACCGGCCCGAAACAGCAGCAGCATACTGACCGGCAGCATGCAAACGATCAGGAATTGATACAGCTGGCCGAATCCGTTGCTCACGTGGAAGTAGCTGACGTAATAGCCCAGCAGCATGGGCAGCAGCAGCCCGAAGTGTGGGTGCAGATGCGTGATGCTGCCGGCTACGGCTGCTTTGTCGGCAATAAGGATGGGGAAGACAAAAGCCAGGCAGGCAAGCCCAAGCGCGGCAGTCTGCCGCAAAAGCAAGTCCAGGGGCAGCCGTAGCGTCCGATGCGTTTGCCAACAGGCAAGCAACTGTAGCCCTAGATCGAAGCTCCCGAGGCAGATGAACACCATGATGGGGACGGGGTGTGCCAGTACCAGCAGGATGAGCGTAAAGAATAGGGCTCCAAAACTGGAGTGTGTGTTTCCAGGCCAACCCAGGCGCGTGTAGTACGCCAGCGCGAACAGCAGCAGCCCGCAGCCGAAGGTGAAGTTAAAGAAGCCGGCCGAGATAGGCCAGTTGAACAACAAAGGGAAGATGAGGAGCGAGGCTGCGGGCGTGCCGTGGCCGGGCGCAGGCACCAGCGTGCGGGCAAGCGTACGGAAGCCGGTCGCAAGCGTAGCCCAGATAAGCCCCACAAAACATTTCTCTGCCATGTCAACCGGCATGATGTGCTCAAGCAGGATGAGCAGGTAATAGTGGAAGGAGTAGGGCTGTACCAGATGCCGGATGGCATAGTAGTGCTCGTAAAGCGGCGAGCTGTGCGTTGCGAGCTTCCAGAAGACAAAAGAAAGATAGATATGAACCGGCCCGTCGCCATTGGGGAACAGCGGGAGCGTGAACACGAAAAGCTCAAAAAGCAGCAGCAGGAGCCAGAAGACGGTGCTGTATGGGTCTTGCCGCCTGTGCCGGAAGTGCGTGACTGCGGGGACAGGCGTGGCGGAAAGCATGCAAACACTCCCTGGATACTGCTTAACTTTGTAACGGCTTGCGCGCGAAATACCATAGCGAAAGCGCCAGCAGTGCAAACATCAGCACGGATACGCCGTCATGGTAAAGAAAGGTGTGCGGCATGGACGGCAGTGCGGTGCGGCCTGTCGCAGCTTCATACAGCTTGAGCACCACACCCAGCAAGCCGATGATGCCGCCGGCAGCGATAAGCCCGCTGGCGTAGAGCGAGCCTGGGCTAATCTCTTCAGAAATGAGCCCGTCCTCCCCGGCGTGTTTCGCAACGGCGCGGTCTACCATCCAGCGGACGACACCGCCGGTAAAGATAGCGAGCGTGGTCGCAATGGACAAGTACGCGCCGACGGCAAATGAGAGCGAGCGGATGCCCAGCAGCTCTACCGTGACCACCAGGAAGACGCCCAGCAGCACCAGCCCCCAGGGCAGTTGCCGCGTCAGGATGCCGTTGATGACGGTCGCCATAAGCCGTGCTTGCGGGGCGGCGGCCTTTTCGCTGCCGATGCCCTGAATCCACTGCACCGCGATCCTGCCGGTAGCAGGATTGTAGAGGTACTTGCCGTCTGCCAGGTCGTGCGAGCCGAGCGCATTCAGCAGGATGTACTGAGTGCCGGTCTGCTGTTCGCTTTTGCCTTCGCCCTGTAACACCTTGATGTGCGCGCGGGTAAAGCGACCTTGATCCTGAACGCCCTGATGCGGCACGCTCAGGTTCCAGGGTTTGTCGGCGGTGCGAAACTCTTCAAGGCCCCGATTCATGGCGTTGAGCGTAGCGCCGATGGCGACCGTGGATACGCAGACGCCCACCATGAGTGCGAGCTGCTGCTTCCAGGGAGTGGCGCCGATGAGGAAGCCGGTCTTCAAATCCTGCGAAGTATCACCCGCATTGGCCGCTGCAATGCAAACCACACTGCCGATGGTGAGTGCCAGCGCCGCAAAGGCGGGCGCGGTCCAGCCCTGCACCAGGAAGATGGCGGCGGTGGCCATCAGCGTTGCGATCGTCATGCCGGAGAGGGGATTGGCTGAGGAGCCGATCAAGCCCACGATCCGCGACGACACGGTGACGAAGAGAAACCCGAAGAGCGCGATCAGCAGCGATGCCGCAAAGTTGGCGGTAAGCGTGGTTTGCGCTCCCGGCACCGGCTTGAAGGTGAGGAACATAAACACCAGCAACACCAGCAGCACCGAGCCGCCCGCGACTACCCAGGTGGGCAGATCGCGGTCTGTACGTCCGACTGCCGCAGCCTGAGCCGCGCGGTTACGCAGCCGGAGGTTCGCCGCGCCCGAGCGCAGCGCCCCGAAAATGGTCGGTACGGTGCGCAGCAGTGTCAGCAGACCCGCTGCGGCTACCGCACCCGCGCCCATAGGCCGCACGTAGGTGGACCATAGCTCGGACGGACTCATCTGCGCGATAGGCTTGGTTGCCGGGTACAGCGCGGTAGGCAGGTGCGAGCCGAAGAAGTAAATGGCCGGCATCAGCACCAGCCAACTGAACACCCCGCCCGCGAAGATGGTTCCGGCCACGCGCGGGCCGATGATGTAGCCCACGCCCAGGTACTCCGGAGTAGCATCGCAGCGGATGGCCGCGCCGCGCATCACATGCCCCGTGCCCAGGTCGGGTTCGTAATTGGGTGTACCGGGCCATGCGCCCAGCAGGTTTTCATTCTGGAACAGCGTGTACACCGCCCCTAGGCCAAGCCCCAAAAAGACGCGGCCGGCAAACGAGCCGCCCCGCTCGCCTGCGAGCAGCACGTCGGCGCAGGCTGTCCCTTCGGGGTAGGTGAGGCGCCCATGCTCTTCGACAATGAGCTGCCGCCGCAGAGGGATCATGAACAATACACCCAGCCAGCCGCCCAGCAGGGCGAGAAAGAAGATGCGGGCATATTCCAGGTCAAAGCCTAAAAAAATCAGCGCGGGCAGCGTGAAAATGACCCCGGCAGCGATGGACTGCCCGGCATTGCCGGTGGTCTGCACGATGTTATTTTCAAGGATGGACGCGCGACCCAGCGCGCGCAGCACCGAGATCGACAGTACGGAGATAGGTATGGAAGCCGCGACAGTAAGGCCTGCGCGCAAGCCTACGTACACCGTGACCGCGCCGAACAGCAGGCCGAAAAAGGAGCCTAGCAGGAGTGCTCGCGCAGTGAGCTCAGGCCGCTGCTCCGTCGGCGCGACGTAAGGTCGGAACTCGGGAGACGATTGAGTTTGTGGCATGCGGGACAAAGCCTCTAGCGAACGGAAATTTCGTAAGCGTTGACGGCTGAGTGTATCAAGCAGCGAACCGGATAGCGGAACCGGTCGTGATCTAACTGCGGGAATGAGCCGCGCGCGCAAGCAGCGGCGGTGCGTTGAGACGCTGCGAAGCCGGGGGAACACCCTCAAACTGTTGCACCTTGCGCAGCCAGGCCGTGACTATGATGGCAAATAGCGGCATGGTCGCTAAGAGACTGCCCAGCCATACGCCCACCAGCTGCATATGGAAGTGGAACACCAGCAGTGCGCTGAGCGGCACTCCCAGCAACCACGTGCAACTGAATGACGCAATCAGCGGCAGGCGTGTCTCTCCCATCCCCCGCAGTGCCCCTTGCAGCACCACCTGTACCCCGTCAAGCACGCGAATGGCCGCGCAAATCAGAAAAATGGGAACCGTCGCTGCCATCACTGCCCGGTCGTTGGTGTAGATACTCGCCCATAACTGCGGCACTGAAATGAACGATACCGAAGCCGCCACCATGCAGACTGTAGTGATGACCACGCTGGCATACCCTGCGCGGCGTACCTGCGTACCGTCGCCCCGCCCGGCGCCCTGCCCGGTGCGTACGGCAGAGGCTGCCTGGACCCCTAGAGGAATCATGGCGCAGAACGCATTCATGTCAAGCACTACCTGATTCGCAGCTAGCAGGGTGATGCCGAGTGTACTGGTGAGCACGGTTGAAAAGCTCGCCAGCGACAATTCGCCCAGGTACTGAAAGCCAATCGGCCAGCCTACTTTGTACAGCTCGCGCAGCCGTGCAGTGTGCGGCCGCCACGCACCGGCGCGCAGCCGGATCGGCGCTTTCCTCAGCGAAAGCCCCAGTGAGACAACCAGAAGGCCAAGCATGTACATGCGCACCACGCAGGTGGCCCAGCCTGACCCCGCAATACCGTGCGCCCGAAACCCCCAATGGCCGTAGATCAGCAGCCAGTCGAACAACCAGTTCACCAAATTTGCTGTCAGCAGCGAGACCATGACCCAGCCGGTACGATCCGTCGCCTGAAGATAGTGGCGTACCGCCATATACAGCAGCAGCGGCGCAGCCGACCATCGCAGCGCAGCCATATATGCCGTGGTCACAGAAATGATCTGGGGATCAACGTGGATGAGTGCCAGCCCGTGCGGCGCAAGCGTGGCCAGCAGCATGACTAGCGGCGTACATACAGCGACAACAAACAGCGATTGCACCAGCGAGAAGAGACCGTCCTCGGCATCGCCCCGCCCAAACGCCTGCGAGACCAGCGTATCGAGGCCGAACAGCAGGCCCACCCCCATGAAGGCAATGGCATAGAAAAGACTGTTGCCGAGTGAGGACGCGGAGATCGCCAGGGCCGAGTGGGCCATGCGGCCTACCATCACCGCGTCCACGATGTAGGTGGACATCCAGCCCAGCTCGCCTAAAGCCAGCGGCGCGCCCAGGCGCGTGGTAAGCCGTATCTCAGAAGCCAAAGAGTGGGACGGAGTGGCTCGTGTGAGCGGACCGGGCCTGTTACTTTCTGGAACCATAGAGCTGCTTTACCCCGAAACGATTCCTCTGGATCATAGTGCCTTTTTCGCGGCAAAGGCAGAATGCATGGCACAACATGCGAGCCGTCAAAACAGATATTGCGCTTGAGACCGCTGCTCCCCTGTTACCGGGCGGTAGCTACTTCAAACCATGTGCAGCTCTCGGTAGCGTGTTTTACAAACTGCGCCGTATACTCAGCTTGCTGGGCTCGGCAGCCTGTAGCCGCCCCGTATGTGAGGTGCGCCTTCACCGAGTTCACCAAGAAGCCGTCGCCGGTCGATCCGCTCGAAGCTCAGCTTGCATACTCCGGCTTGCGCTCGCAAGTTCCGGGCTCGCATTTCTTGTCACCCATGCTGCACCGAGGCATAGAACTGGCTCATAGTCTGGCCTGCGCTATCTTTCCCGCTTCCTGCGTTTTGTGTGAGACGCCTGTGGCGCACTTCAGTGCGGCCCCTGTGTGTGCCCCTTGCTGGGAAGGTCTTCGTCCGCAATCTGGAACTCTCTGTCTGGGATGCGGCGAGGCACTAGGTGCCCACCCGTTTGCCGGTGAAGATCGTGCCCCAGGCGACTGGCTGTGTCGCCCCTGTCGCGCAGTGCCTCCGGCATTTGATCGCGCTGTCGCATACGGACTGTATACCGGCACCATGCGGCTGCTGCTGCACGTTCTTAAATACGATGGCATGGAACCGGTGGCGCGCCCGCTGGGGTTGCGCATGGCCGCGCAGCTTGCTGAATTGCCGGGTCTACCCAAACATATGACGGTGGTACCGGTGCCGCTGCATACGGGCAAGCGGCGGCAGCGCGGCTTCAACCAGGCAGAGCTGCTGGCCCGCGCCGTGGCTCGCGCCGGGCGCACCCATGGGTTGTCGCTGCGGGTTAAAACCGGGCTTCTTGTCCGCCGCCGAGCCACAGTGTCGCAGGCCGGCTTGTCGCCGGTAGCACGCCGCCGCAATCTTCAAGGAGCGTTCGCTGTTCCAGGCGATAACAAAAAAGACAAGAAGCCGCTGGCCGGGCGCGACATTTTGCTGGTTGACGATATCTATACCACCGGGGCTACAGCGCGCGCGGCTTCTGCGGCGCTGCGTCGCGCAGGGGCCGGACAGATATGGGTGGTAACCGCAGCACGGGCTCAGAGAGCCGACATGGTGGAGCCGGTACAAGCCGCGGCTCCTTCGATGGAAGACGATGTGGCTTTCTGGGGTGAACTGCCCGGTAACTCCGCGGAACATCACGGAAGCTGGATCAACCATAACGGGGCATAACGGAGAAAACGGCATGTCGCTCGCAAAAAGTACAGCACACACACGCAAGGGAAAGCTACTAAGTAAAACACACGCCGGACGCGATCTTGTTACGGCCACAGCACTTGATGACCGCACGGTGCCGTTTCAGCAGCCCATGCAGACGCCGGTGCTGGTGCTCAATGCTTCCTACGAGCCCATCAACATCTGCGGTGCCCGGCGGGCGCTGGTGCTTGTCTTGAAAGGCGTGGCCAAGACGGAAGAGGAGCAGGGCGCAATGCTTCACGCGGCGCGTGTGCGTATGCCGCTGCCCTCGGTCATCCGCCTGCTTGAGTACCGCCGCATTCCGCACCAGACGCGCGCTCTCTCCCGCAAGAACATCCTGCTGCGCGACCGGAATACCTGCCAGTACTGTGCGGTAGTGCTGAACGCGGCGGAGCTGACGCTGGACCATGTAATCCCGCGCTCGCGCGGAGGCCAAAGCACCTGGGAGAACCTGGTGGCCTGCTGCCACAGCTGCAATCGCCGCAAGGGCAACCACCTGCTGCACGAGCAGGACGAGATGCAACTGCTGCGCGAGCCGCGGCCATTTTCGCTGCATACCTCGCGCCACATCATGCGCATGATCGGCAACTCGGACCAGAAGTGGCGCAAGTATTTATATTACTAGCGCAGGAGAACCATGCAGGCTGAGCAGATCGTTTCAGGGCTGTACGCCATTTCACTTGGCGTTGTGAATGCTTTCTTTATCGATGATCCGGACGGCAGCGTGCTGATCGATACGGGTTTTCCGGGGAATGCGGAGAAAATTTTAAGTGCCCTCAAGCAGCTGGGCAAGCAGCCCGGCGACATCAAGCACCTCCTGCTCACCCACACCCACGCCGACCACATCGGCAACGCCGCCGCACTGCGTAAAGCCACCGGTGCCCGTACCTACATGCACCCGCTCGATGCCCCCATCACAGAGGTCGGCACAGGCTTCCGGCCCATGCGCGGCGCACCCGGTCTCAAAAACAAGTTGTTCGCATCGCTGATTCACTTCAGGGTTGTCACACTCAAAATGCATGTGGAGCCCTGCCCGATTGACGAGCGGGTTGAGGATGGAGCGATGCTGCCTTTAGCAGGCGGTATTACGGCAGTGCACGTACCCGGCCACTGCCTGGGCCAGCTGGCGTTCTACTGGCCCAGGCATGGAGGCGTCCTGTTCGCGGCGGACAGTTGCGGCAATATGAAAGAGCTGGATTACAGCATCGCTTATGAAGATATTGAGGATGGCAAACGCAGCTTGCGCAAACTGGCCCGGCTCGACTTCCAGATCGCCTGCTTCGGCCATGGCAAGGTCATCCGGCAAGACGCGGATCGCCGGTTCCGCAAACGCTGGATCAATCTTGCATAGACGAAAGTTGTGGCATGTGAGAAGTGGTTTGAGATCAAACTTTCCTCACAAAACCGTGTCATTCTCAAAGGGTATGTGCAAAGTTTAAACCGATATGTAGTGTCATCCTGAGCGAAGTCGAAGGACCTGCTTTATCCGGCATCGGCGTGAAAGTCAAACGCGAAGCAGGTCCTTCTGCTTCGCTCAGGATGACACAATATGGTGGAAATTGGGTTGAAAACTACTTCGTGTACGCTCGTTCGCAATGAAACGAAGCGTTTAACAGTTCAGGCTATGGCTTTAGTGCGGAGCATTCGCAGGCGGAGCGGGCGCCGGCGGTGTGGCTGGAGCTCCCGGCTTCGCACCCGCGTCCGGCGTGTCCTTGCCTACACTCTCACCATTGAATGTGATTTTGACCGACGAGCCGAAGCGCTTGTACTTGGCATATTTCACGATTTCGCGCATATGTACGTCCTGACTCAGATAGCCGCTGCCCCCGGTAAAGTGCAGGGTGCCGTCGCCCTTGGTGTACACCGGGAACCAGTATTTGCCGTCTACCTGCTGCCGGAAAGTAATGAACGGCGGTGACAAGTCTTCATGGCCTTTCCGCACGTCATCCGGCACATTTTTGCCGTTTGTCACCACGATCTGGAAATCTTTGGAATCAACCCAGATACGACCCTGGAAGTAGCGTTTGTTCTTCTCAAGAATTTTCGGCTTCACGTCGAAAACATAGGTCGGCACTTCATCGACAGCCTGCTTACCGACATAGGTCACGTCATATTGGCCTACGTCTTCCTTGGTCAGCACAAAGGGCAGCCGATGCTCAATGTCCTGAAAATCAGCCGGGCTCATCGTGACCCGTTCCAGTGAGTTTTGCGGTGCTTCGACCACATGCTCATACAGCTTGCCGTCCGGGTCGGCGCTGATATCGGTCACCTGGTAATACTCGCCATCTACTTTTTTGGTGTCATCATCGACTGTGTCCACACGCACACTACGCTCAAAGCTGTAGTTCGCCATGGCGAGCCGGAACTCCGACTCCTTATCTGTAAATTTGTCGATGATCTGCTGCGGCGGCAGGGAAGGCTGCGTCAAGTCAAGCGGGCCGAAGCCGGCATCGAGCGGTACGGGCGTATACGAGACCTGCGCGTGGGCCGGAGATGCGGCCAACTGAGCAGCGGCAAGCAACGTTGCGGCAAGCGAGAGGCGGAGCCGGGACCGGAAAGATGGGTGCGAGCGGAAATAAGCCAAAGGAAGAACTCCCTCTCTATTAAACGCTCGCAAACCGGGAAAGACTCACTGAGGTTTTACCGTCCCCTTGAAAACGATTGTATCTACCGCTTTGCCCGCCTCGGGCGACATGCGCGGGGTGTTGTAGGGTGTATACCCGCTGGTCAGGCCGGGGCCAAATAGCGGGTCTGTTGCCGCAACAGCTGCTGCGTCTACCGGCGAAATGGACAAGCCCAGCGCCGTGTTGGTGGCTGCGATGAACTGGTTTGAGAACAGCGCATAGCCGGTGTTCGAGGGGTGAATGCCGTCAAGGCTGTATAGGCCACCCAGGTAGTGCGTGGTGGCATGGTAACCGTTCAGGGTCACGCCGTCGCGGGCCAGCGTGTCCATGGCCCCGTGCAGGTCTACCAGCGTGCCGCCTGCCGCGGCCACCTGCTGCGCGATGACCTGGTTGAAGCTGTCTGTCATGCTCTGGACTTGTGCGATTTCGGAGGCGGTTAGTACTTCGTTCGGCGGCAGCGGAACAGGCCACTGACCTGCCTCGACCCGCTCCACGTTGGCATGCCAGTCGGCAAGTCCCTGCCAGTTGAGCAGCTCTCCGGGGTAGATCCCGAACAGCCAGCTGAAGAGTTGCGAGGGCACCCCTGTGACCTGCTGGCACTCGTCCAGCAGGTCGCCTGCCGAAGTCATGTACGGCAACTTGGTCACGTCCGGCAGGTTGCCCACGATCAGGTGCGCCGTTGTTTTGGTTTTTAACAGGGTAATGAGCTGGGTATAGTCCGCTGTGAACGAGGCCAGTGACGTAACGCCGTCAGAGCTGCCCATACCGTCAGCCACCAGCAAATCGTTGTTGCCGATCCACAGGTAAATGGTCGAGGGCTGCCGGGCAATGGCCTGCTCTACCTGGGTACCGGTGGTGCCTGCCGGGTAGCCGAGCACCAGCGAGGTAGCGCTACCCGCCGTGGGCTGCGCCGGCGGGGCGGTGTTCAGAATGTCATGGAGAGTGTGGCCGGGCGTGGCAAAATCATCAACCACCTGGTTTTGATCGTCGCGGCCAATGGTCGCACCATTGGCCCGGCTGAGCACCGGCGGCAGGGTGCCCTGGACCAGTGTGTACATGTTAGGAAAGCCGGGTGAGGCGATAAGCGGCAGCCGCAGGCGGAAACCGGCCTGCGCGGCTACCAGCGACTGCCACCCGTGGGGCTGCTGGGTATCGAGCAGGGAGCCGTTTTGAAAGCCGGAGGAAGCCGAGTCACCCAGTACCAGCACGGAGCTTAGCGGATTGACAGGCGACTCTGCCGGAGTCATGGGACGGGTTTGTGAGAGAGCTTCGCAGGTACTGAAGAGCGAACAGGCGGAGAGCAGCAAGTGGAGTGTGGAACGCAACGGCATCGTGAATGAAACTCCTTGGGGATGGAGGGTTTGCAAACCGTAGCATGGAGCGCGCTCCATTGAGCCATGAATGTGGTTCGAAACTCCAGGATGCATCACACTCCCCATTCGGTAACCTTCAAATGATGCCAAAGGTGTGAGATGGAACAGGCTTGCAGTGGGCACGCTGCAACAGGCAATTGCGTACCCTGATGAAGAAGGGAAGAAACCATGGCATGGAAGAAGCAGCGTGAGCCGCGCATCCGGGAGCCGCTGGATGAAGCGGGCTTATACCAATACGCCGTGGGCGCGCTGGGCCGACGCATGCGCACGGTCGCCGAGCTGCGGCGGCTGATGAAGCCGAAGGTTGAAAAAGGCGAGACCGGCGAGGTGCGCATCGAAGCCGTGCTGTTGAAGCTGCAGGCGCAACGCTACCTGGACGACCAGGCCTTTGCGGTGGACTACACCCGCCTGCGGCAGGAGGGCGCGAAGTTCGGCCGCCGCCGCGTGCAGCAGGACTTGCAGCGCAAGGGCGTGGACGGTGAGCTGGTGGCAACCACGCTTGAGGACGCCTACGCGGGCGTGAACGAGGTGGATCTGGCGCGGCAGTTCCTGGAGCGCAAGCGGATGCGCAAGCCTGAGAACGAGAAGGAGTCGGCGCGGGTGATGCGGCGGCTGGTGGCGGCCGGATTCTCGTTACAAGCCGTGTACAAGATTCTGAAGCAGTGGAATGTGGGCGAGGACGTGCTGGCCGAGATAGAAACGGCGGAGCTGCCGGAGGGCGAGTGAGGTGTTGAAGCCTCCGCAGAAGCTTGCTCAGGGCATTGACCAGGAGATTGCTCGGATAATTGCCATTGACTGGTCGGGTGCGGAGGCGAAAGCTGTGCAGCGGCGCGGGATTCAGGCGGCAGTTTGCGAGGTTGTGTCGAGTGCGGTTGAGCTTACAGGCGGGCGGCTGCGCTACGAGGTAGAGGCGTACCTGCTAAGGCTTGCCGGGTCGCCGGTTGTTGTCGGGCTTGATTTTTCATTCTCCTACCCGGCCTGGTTCCTGCGTGAGCTTGGCTGCGGCAGCGCGCCGGAGCTGTGGGAGCGGGTAGCGGCAGAGGGAGAGCGCTGGCTGCGGGAGCCGCACACGCATTTCTGGGGGCGGCGCAAAGGCTCCGGGCTGCCGGATGGGCATCGTGCGCCGGGGTGGCTTGGCTACCGCGCCTGTGAGCGAGCGGTGCTGCAAGGCAAGCGGGTGCCCACTTCCTCCTTTCAGATCGGCGGGGCCGGCGCGGTAGGTACAGGCACGCTGCGCGGCATGCCGATGCTGTCGCGGTTGCGGGCGGCAGGATGGAGCGTGTGGCCGTTCGACGCGCCCCGGTTGCCGATGCTGGTTGAAATCTACCCGCGCGTGCTGACCGGGCCTGTTGTGAAAAGCAGTGCTGCGGCGCGTGTTGCTTATCTAAGGCAGTCGAGCTTCGACACGCTTGCGTTGGAGACACGTGCGCAAGCCGAAGCGAGTGAAGATGCGTTTGACTCGCTTGTCTCCGCGCTGGTGATGCGTGAGCACGCGGCGACGTTTGCGCAGCTTACGCAAGCCCGCGATGAGCAAACGCTGCTTGAAGGTGCAATTTGGCTGCCGTCGGCGCAATCCTGAAAGGGGTGAAACTACGCGATTCTTTGAAGCTATAAAATTCCGCGTCATTCTGAGCGGATGCGTACAAAGTTGCAAACTAATACATAATGTCACTGATACCTAGTGTCATCCTGAGCGAAGCCGAAGGACCTGCTTTTGCTTTTGGCTTTTGCGCCTGCATCCGAGAAAAAGCAGGTCCTTCGACTCCGCTGCGCTCCGCTCAAGATGACACTGGGGTATGGTTTACAACTTTGCACACGCCCGCTCAGGATGACGCAGATACGTTTCAGCGCGCCCAAGCCGCAAAGTACACTGAACCACGTATGCAATCCAGTCCCCGCACCTTTACCGGCAATGAAATCCGCGAGATGTTCCTCCAGTTTTTCGAAGGCAAGGGGCACCGCCGCGTGCATTCCTCCTCGCTGGTGCCGCATAACGACCCGACCCTGCTGTTTACCAACGCGGGCATGAACCAGTTTAAAGACGTGTTCCTGGGCGCGGAGCAGCGGCCCTATAACCGCGCCACCACCTCGCAAAAATGCGTGCGCGCGGGCGGCAAGCACAACGACCTTGAAAATGTCGGCTTCACGCGGCGGCACCACACATTTTTCGAGATGCTCGGCAACTTCTCCTTCGGCGACTACTTCAAGGCTGACGCTATCGCCTACGCATGGGAGCTGGTGACCTCGCCCGAGTGGTTCGCGCTGCCGAAAGACCGGTTGTACGTCACGATCTTCAAGGGGGAGAACGGCGTACCGCGAGACTCGGAAGCGTATGACTTGTGGCGCGCGCAGGGCGTGCCCGCGGAGCGCATTTTTGAGATGTCGGCGAAGGATAACTTCTGGCAGATGGGTGAGACCGGGCCCTGCGGACCGTGTTCGGAGATTTTCTATGACTTAGGATTAGAGGCTGCAGAAGAGCCTGGTGTAGACAAGCCGTTCGGCGAAGACGACCAGCGGTATGTTGAAATTTGGAACTTGGTCTTCATGCAATTCGACCGTTCACTGGTCGCGCCCTCCCACCAACACAATCCCACTACAAACATGGGTCATCCTGAGCGAAGCGAAGGATCTGCTTTTGCCTTAGCTCTTGAACCTCGCTTGGACTTACTCCCAAAACCATCCATCGATACCGGTGCCGGGCTTGAGCGATTGGCAGCCGTGCTGCAAGGCAAGCTTTCGAATTACGAGACGGACTTATTCACACCACTGATCGCCAAAGCGTCTGAGCTGACCAGCACTCCATATGGCGATGGCAGTGCGTCCGGCGATGCTTCACTGCGCATCATTGCGGATCATGCTCGCGCCGCTACGTTTCTTATTGCTGATAGCGTAAACCCAGCAAATGAAGGACGCGGCTACGTGCTGCGCAAGATTCTGCGGCGGGGGATTCGACACGGGCGTTTGCTGGGACAACAGCAACCATTTATGGCACAGATGGTGTTTGCTGTGCGAGACGAAATGAGCGGCGCTTACCCGGAGTTGATCGACACTGCTGAGCGCATCGCAAAGGTGGTGGAAGGTGAAGAGAAGCAATTCGCGAGAGTAATAGAGACTGCAAGTGCCATTCTCTTCTCTAAGTTTTGTGACGAGGCATATCGGCGCGTGTTGACTTTGTTCGGAAGTAAAGAGCAGGCTCTTAGTTCTTTGACGCTGATGATTAACGAAGCAGTAAGTACTACCGAGAAGGTCAAATTAAATGCAGCGTTGTCTTCAACTCAGATACTGGATAACGTCTTCGCTCGAAAATCAAAGCACCTGTTTTCTATCACAGAGTTTTTTACAAATACAGGTAGTTCCATCTGCTTTCAAGGCAGTGACGCTTTTAATCTTTATGAGACTTACGGCCTCCCCCTTGATTTCATGGTGGACGCCGCGCACGACGCCAGCATTGACTTCGACCTCTCCGGCTTTGAGCAAGCCCGCGCAGAAGAGCAAGCCCGCGCTCGCGCGTCGTGGAAGGGCGGAGCAAAGCAGTCCGCCTCCCCCGTCTACCGCGACCTTACCAAGACAAATTTCGAGGGCTACACCCAGCTCACCTCCACCGGCTGCGAAGTGCTCGCGCTGGTGAAAGACGGCGTGGGCGTCCCGGCAGCATCCGCTGGCGAGACAGTTGAGATCGTGCTCGACCATACCAGCTTCTACGCCGACTCCGGCGGCCAGCAGGGCGACCACGGTGTGCTGCTCTCGGACGACCATAACGCCGTTGTCGCCGACGTGATCGGTTGCACGCAGCCTGTGCAGGGCGTGCGCGCGCATGGGGCTACGCTTCGGCTCCCGCTAAAATTAGGCGACCGCGTCGACACGGTTGTAGACGCCGCCCGCCGCCGTGCCACCCAACGCAACCACACCGGCACCCACCTGCTCCACGCCGCCCTGCGCGAAGTGCTGGGCCCGCATGTCAAGCAGGCCGGGTCGCTGGTGGACCCGACGCGCCTCCGCTTCGACTTCTCGCACTTCGCACCCATCGCCGACGAAGAATTGCAGGAGATCGAGGACATCGTGAACCGCGAAACCCTCGCCAATCTCAAGGTAGACACGCTGGTGGACGTGCCCATCGACGTGGCCGTGAACCAGTACAAGGCCATGGCGCTATTCGGCGAGAAGTACGGCGACAAGGTGCGTGTGGTGCGCATCGGCGACTTCTCAACCGAGCTGTGCGGCGGCACGCACACCGGCGCGACCGGCGAAATCGGCGTGCTCAAGTTGCTGGGCGAGTCGAGCGTGAGCTCGGGCGTGCGGCGTATCGAGGCAGTCTCCGGCACCGGCGCGCTGACGGAGTTTCGGCGCGGCTACGCGGCCTCGCAGCTTGCAACCCAGCTCGGCGGCAGCGCGGACACAGACCCGGCGGACGCCCTGCGCACCCGCTTTACCGCGCAGGAAGATGAGCTGAAGAAGCTGCGCCGCGAGCTCGACCAAGCCCGCATGAAGCAAGCCGCAAGCGCGACCGCTGACGCTGCGAGTTCTGCCGTGGATGTCCAGGGCATCAAGGTGCTCGCCCAGCGCGTGGACGGGCTGGATCGCGGGCAGATGCGCACCCTGGTCGATAACCTGCGGACCAAGCTCGGCTCCGGCGTGGTGGTGCTCGGCTCGGTAGACGCAGATGGAAAAGTAGCGATTGTGGCGGGGGTCACGAAGGACCTGATCGCCCGCGTACAGGCAGGCAAAGTGGTAGGTGCGGTAGCGAAACTGGTAGGCGGCTCCGGCGGCGGCAGGCCTGACTTGGCCGAGGCGGGCGGCAAGGATGCGGCGGCGCTCCCGGCGGCACTGGCGGCCGCGCCGGGCATCGTGGGCGGACTGCTGTAGCCGATATTGCCCTTGGTAATGTGGAAACGCCTATGCCAACGCTACTTCGTCGCCGGGCGTGGTTTTCTATTGGTAAGCGGCTTCGCGCACAAGGGGAGCGGCTTACGATGCCATGACCCTTACGCCGCCATTCCGACGCTACCTCGCTTCACTAACTGCTGCCGCATGGTTGGCGGTAAGCGCGCAGAGTCTGACCGGCGTCTCAGAAACCACCCTTGGAAGCTCTTCAGAAAGCGGCTACGCCAGAGCTGTGCGCATGCGGGCTGCCCTTGACGCCACACCGCGCGCAAACCGCACGCCTCGGCAGTACGCGGCTGCCATGGATGCGTTTCGTGCTGTGTACCACCCGGATCGTTCTACCCCTGATGCCGACAGCAGCGTAGAGGCTGTGGCGGAGTTGCTTGCAGAGGAGGGTCGCATGCTCAGTGACCCTTCCTTGCTGCGGACTGCCGTGGTGCAGCTGGACTTTCTGCGGCGTGACTTCGGCGCGAGCCGCTATGCCGTGCCGGCGTTACTGACGCAGGGAGAGATCGAGTCGCGCGACCTGCACGATGAGGCTGCCGCGCGTCCTTATTTTGAAGAGTTTCTGCGAGATTACCCCAGCAGCCCATTGGCCCCGCAGGCGCGTGCGGAGCTGCACCGGGTAGGTGGGGAGCTGCCACAGCACGTCCATGCCCCGCAAGACGCCTCCCGAGATGCTTCCCAGGCTGCCGGTACCCCGGTAAGGGCGGCTGTCACTCCACCTGCGGCTTCATCACAGGCGCCTTCGACCATCATCGGCGGCATTCCAGTTTATCGGCCCAATCCATCCATTCAGTCGGTGGCAGCACGGCCCCGCAGCGGCAAGCTAGCCCTGGTTACCGGCGTACGCCACTGGTCCACGGCCAGCTACACCCGAGTTGCCATTGACGTTGCAGGCGGCTCCGGCGAAACGGTGCCGTTTGAGGCTTCGCGCGTGCCCAAGCCAGACCGCATCTTCTTTGACCTTCACGGTGCACGGCTGGCGCCTGAACTGGCAGGCAAGGCCATCGCGGTGACGGATGGCGGCTTTCTGGGTCGCATCCGGGCCGGGCAGTCCGGCGATGTGGTGAGAGTAGTGCTCGATGTCAGCGATGTAAGCGACTACTCGGCGTTCTGGCTGCCGAACCCGTCGCGGCTCATTATTGACATTCATGGGAGGCCGCAAGGTGCGCCACCTCCGGTATTTATAGGGAACGCGGAAAGCTCGCCGACGCAGCCTGTGCCCCCCGCAACGGCCAAGCCGCAGGAAGCAGCGCAAGCGGTGCAAACTTCTGCACCCGCGCCGCACACCCCGGTTGGACGCGACTCCGCCGCCGGTACACCGACTGTTTATTCTGCACGGTCTGCGGCACCGGGCACCTTTGTGTCGGAGACAACCGCACCCGGTGCCGCGGCGCAAACCGGCCCCCGCGCAGGGGACTCCCTGGCTGCAATCGCGGCGCTCAGCCGCCAGCCTTCACGCGTGCGAGCCACTGCCGCGCCAACCACTGCCCCGGTTGCAGCGGCGGTCGCACCTCCGAGCATTGCAACCGCACCGGCCACCCCAAGCGTCGATACGCCTGCGGTACGCAAGCGCGCCCGCCGCGTGCCTGTCGTTCCATCCCCGGAGAGCGACGCGCCCAGCCCCGCAGGTACACCCGGCGTTGTTGCCCGTGCAGCCCAGCCTGACGCGACCGGCGGCCGCTCCATGGTGCGCGCGCTGGGGCTCAAGATCAACCGCATCGTGGTCGATGCAGGTCATGGCGGGCATGACTCAGGCACGCTGGGACCGGGCGGCCTTCAGGAGAAAGACGTGGTGCTTGATGTAGCGTTGCGCCTGGGCAAACTGCTCAAGGCGCGGCTGGGCGCGGACGTGATTTATACGCGTGATGATGACACGTTCATCCCACTTGAAACGCGCACAGCCATCGCAAACAAGGCGCAGGCCGACCTCTTCATCTCCGTCCATGCCAACTCAAGCCCGGACGCAAGCGCGCGCGGCGTCGAGACCTACTACCTCAACTTCACAAGTTCCGCCGATGCGCTGGAGGTGGCGGCGAGAGAGAATGCCGTGTCCGACGAATCTATTCATCAGCTTTCCGATTTGGTAAAGAAGATTACGTTGCAGGACAAAATCGCCGAGTCGCGCGAGTTTGCCGCGGACGTGGAAGGTAGCCTGTACCGGGGTCTCGAAACCGGCAATGCGGGCTTGCGGGATCGCGGGGTCAAGAAAGCACCGTTTGTAGTGCTGATCGGTGCGAACATGCCGTCTATCCTGGCGGAAATTTCGTTTTTGACAAATCCGGATGACGCTTCCCAGCTGCGCGATGGTGCTTATCGCCAGCGTATCGCGGAGTCGCTGTACAAGGGAGTTGCGCGCTATGAACGCAGCTTGAGCGGCGTACACCTCCAGACGGGTCCTGATGAGAGCGCGGCCCAATAAGTCGTATTTGGATCATAATTCCAGGCCGGTACCGTCCTTCTCACCATGTATGCGTGGTGTAGGCTCAAAGCTACGGTGAGTTACTCTTTTTTAAGAAAAGCTGCATCTCCGGTTCTCCTTTTGAGTGTCTGCGCGTATGCTGCGGTAGCTTCAGCGCAGGGTGGAACTTCAGCCAATAAAACCGCGCTTGCAAATAGCGGAGATCACGGTGCACCGAACCCTCGAAATTCAAAGGTAGCCACACCGCTGCTGCCGGCTTCCTTTGCGGGGCAGCCGCGTGAAGGCGATATTGTGACTTTGTCCACACCGGCCCAGGTAGATGCCGCGCATGCCGGCATCCTGAAAGAAGATGGGTTTGTCACAGCCGCTACCGCGCGTTACCAGGGAATCGGTCTGACAAGTTGGACAGTTCAAGTGATACGCTTCGGCGATTCGACGGGCGCGTTGAGCGCCTTTACCGCGTACCGTGACCCGTCTATGCAAGCGCAGGCCGTGGGCGACAACGCAGCGGCAAACGCAGCGATGTTCCTGGTGCGCAGCGGAATCGCCCTGACGGTAGTGCGTGCACCGGAGCCCGGCAGGGGCGACGGCAAGCAGGACGCCCGCCAGTTGTTGAGCGCTATAAAAGCTTTGACTGCCGGGCTGCCGCTGGTTGGAGGTCCGGCTGCGGTACCCCCTGTGCTGCCGGGGCTACTGCCCCCGGAAGGTCTCGAAAAGCAGACCATGCGGTACGCTATTGGGCCGCAAGGCTACAGTGGACCGCTGCCTGCGGCAGTCATCGATTTCAATCGCGATGGGGAAGCAGCGGTGGCGCAGTACCGGCTACACGATGGCGGCACTGCGATACTAACGCTTATCATGCTGCCGACTCCGCAAATTGCAGGCGTGGCCCTGCGTACGGCTACAGCCCTGCCGGATGCTACCTTGCACGTCGCGGCCCGGCGGAACGGCCCTCTGGTGGGCATCGTAAGCGGCGCGGGCGTCTCACAGCAAGATGCTGAACGATTGCTGTCCCAGGTGCATTATGTCTCAGACCTTACCCTGAACCAGCCGCAGGGCTATATCAGCGAGGTGGCTAAAACGGCCAAACTGCTATTGGGCATCGCGTATCTAATAGCAATTTTAGGGATTGCGGCGTTTACCATTGCCATCTTCCTGGGAGGTGGCCGTTTGTTATTGCGCCGTCTGCGTGGCAAGCCGGACTCGGTGATGAACGATGACGACTTTATCAGCCTGAAATTGTGATAACTCGCCGGGCAAGCACGTCACTTTACCGAAGACGCGCCTGCCCATAGAATGAGTAGAGTGCGAGACTTCTGTCCCTTGATAGGGGCTCGCACCGCAGGGCCGACGTAGCTCAGTTGGTAGAGCAGCTGATTCGTAATCAGCAGGTCACCGGTTCAAGTCCGGTCGTCGGCTCCAGATTCAGTCTCTACCCCGCTGCATATTGGGGTACACGGCAATTCAGCACTGCTTATCCACGGTATTTTCATGTGCGGGTACTTCCGTATCTGCCGCATCATGCCATAATCGCGCTAAGAGTATAGGACTCGCTCATATGGAGGAGCCCGCAATATGAGTGATTATTGCCGCAATGATGTGCTGCGGATTTTCGGCATTCGTGAGGCACAGCTTCGCATTTGGGAGCGCAACGGGCTATTGGCCTGTGCCAGCAAGTACAGCTTTCAGGATCTTGGACAGGTGCGCAAACTGCGCGAATGCTCCCAGCGCATGACGGCGACCGGCATCCGCAATGCTGTAGTTGCTATGCGTGCTGTTTCCGGGTTGTCGGACCCGCTGCTGGAAGCCGGTCTTGCGCTAGGCCGTCCCGGGGTCAGCTGCAAAGTCGGCCAGGGCCCACGCCGCCTGTTGTTCCGCCATTCCGGCACCGTTGTGGAACCGATCGCCGGGCAGTATCTATTGGATTTTACCGGAACCGGCAAGCGCTCCTTGGCTGCTATCGCCTGCGTCGCTGTCTCCGCCGGAGAGCGGGAGCAGCACGTAGCACGGCTGTTTTCGGATGCTGTTCGAGCCGAAGAAGCCGGCAAGCTTGCGGAAGCTTCTGAAGGCTATGCGGAGGTTTTGGCCATGCAGCCGGGCCATGCGCCTTCAGCCATCAACCTCGGCACCATCTGCTATAACCGGCGAGAGTTCCTGAAGGCTGAGCAGTTTTACCGCCTGGCTACTGAGAGCGATGCGCGGTACGCGCTTGCGTTCTTCGATCTCGGAAATGTGCTCGATGAACTGAAACGCATGCCCGAGGCGATTGAAGCCTACCGTCGTGCGATCCAGCTGCAGCCGGGCTATGCGGACGCGCACTATAATTTGGCACTCGCGCTGGAGCGCAGCGGCGCGCGCCGCCAGGCGCTACAGCACTGGACTGCCTATCTGAAACTCGATAGCAGCGGACCCTGGGCCCGGCATGCCCGTACACAGCTGCGAAAAACACTTGCCCTGACAGGGTTTGCGATGATCCAGGGGCAGGGTAGGGGCGTACAGCGCGAACCTGTCGCATATCAGGCTGCGCTATTGCTCCGTGTTGTGTAGGCAACTTAAGGAATGGGAAAAATTCATGCCGACAATTGTTCCCTTCTATGCGCCTAACAAATGGCATGTGTAACAAATTAAAAGAGCGTTTCGGCGGCGCTGTCTCCGGCGCGAACGGCAAACCTTGCTAAGGCGCATACTTATTACTTGCGAATTAGCAGGGCAGAGTAATTCTCATTTAGCGAATGCTTTACCATAATTTCGACCCTATAGGAGACCTACCATCATGGTCCGTTCGTTTACCTGTCTTTTGCTCTTTGCGATTCCGGCCTTTGCGGAGCAGCACTCCGTGGATACAGCCCACCATATAAAAACGGATGCGAAAGTCTATTTAGAACCTATGGCAGGCTTCGGGACCGACCTAGCCGCAGCGCTGATCAAGAAGCATGTGCCGTTGATCGTAGTGGATGACAAAAGTAAGGCGGACTACATTATCGAAGGTAGCAACGAAGACGTGAAGCCTGGCTTGGTGAAGGCCATCCTGATAAATCCAAGTCCCGCTGAACATGCATTGATTAGCGTCAAAAAACAAGGGACTGGTGAGCTCGTATATGCCTATTCATTTAATAAATTTGCGGCATGGCACGGTCCGCAGAGTGCTGCGGAAGCATGTGCTAAGCACCTTAAGGAAAACATTGAGGGACATTGACCTGTCTAGTACATCAGGCTAATAGAAGACGGATGTATGCATGATCAATCAGTGCATGCACTGGTGAAATCATAGTTCCTTTATTCGTTGGTAGGCGAGGCAGGGATCGAACCTGCAACCACCGGCTTAGAAGGCCGGTGCTCTATCCAATTGAGCTACTCGCCCGTCGATCCAGCTGTATCGGCTATAGCCTGCTCAAGCGCGGCAACAAGACTTCTTGCTGCCGGAGCCCAGGCAGCTTTGGCGGCGGCTTCATCCGCGCCGAAGCCGATAGCGTATAGCGTCCAGCCGAACGTGTCTCGATCATACAGTTGTGCCGGGCGTACGACGATTTCGGCGCAGGCAAGCCGGTGTTCTGCTGCTTCAAGAGTTCGGGCAGCGGATCGAGCCACCTCTTCAAAGTATGAAAATGCCTCGGATGGAAGCGTAGCCGGAATAAGCTCCGGTGCGAGCACGACATCCAGGTAGCTTCCAAAACCTACAAGTGTATGTTCCAGTAGGAAGCCGCTCGCATCTACCTGCTGCGAGCCTTCCCAGATCTCCGGATCGACCTCTTCGCGGCTTACCGGAAATACATCTACTTTTACTGTAAACATGCGAGCTGTATTGGCTGATGCCAGCAGCTCTTCCAGCCCTGGAAAAGCCTGCACCTCAGCAAGTCCGCGCGCCAAAGCTACCGTGTCAGCCGTTCCGGACCGCATGCCGGGTCGCAAATCCACCCAGCCATCCCAGGGCACAGTAATTCGCGGGCTTTCAAGCTCGGCATCCACGGTCCAGTCCGCGATCATGCGCCTGCCCTCACCGCAAGCCAGCGTGCGATGGTTTCTTCAGCCCATCGCCCCTGGTCTTCCGCACCCGCCGCGGCAACAAAGGCACAGTGGCCGCCGTACTCAGTTTCCAGGTAATCAACGTGCGGGTTTTCACGAAGCGCGGCGCTTGTCGCGGGCAGGGTGCGGATGAATGGGTCATCCGCCGCATGCACAATCAGTGTCGGCAGATCGAAGCTGCCGGCGTATCGTGAGGAGCGGACCTGCTCATAGTAGTCATCCGCATCACGAAAGCCACCGTACCGCGCGACGATCTGACCATCGAAGTCGCGCAGGCTGCGGATGCGCCCATAGACGCCTTCACGCTCCAGCACACTGTAAAGCTGTGGGAAGAGCCGTGCCTTGGCGCGAAGCCGTGCTTTCATCGCTCTCAGAAATCGGCGCTCGTAAAGTTGGTTTGAAGGCAAGTGCAGTGCTGCGGAGGAGGGTGCGAGATCGAGTAGCGGGGAGATGCCTACTATTGCGCGCAGAGCTTGATGGCGGTCAGCCTGCGCAAGTATGGACTGCTCGCCCGCATATCGCAGTACCAGGTTGGCACCCATGGAGTAGCCGACCAGTGCAATGCGTGTATGCCCCTGTTGCTCAAGCGTCTCGACAATAGCCGCTATGTCGCCGGAACGGCCGGAGTGGTAAATCGTCGGTCCCAGGCTGTCAGAACCGCCGCAGGAGCGCATATTCATCCGTACCACGTTGCAGCCGTCCTGCCACAGGCGCATTGCGTTGCCAAGGATGTAACCGGAGCTAGCCGAGCCTTCCAGTCCATGCACCAGCACCACCGTCAGCTGCTCGAATGGCTCAGGCTGCCGGTGGCACAGGCAGAGTATGGAAGTTTGGGGTACTGGAACTCGGGTTCCATCAGGATGCTGAAAAGCATGCGGCGGTTCAACCGGCACAATGAGCGGCACAGGCGCAGATGGAGCTGTGCCGATGCGTCGAAGGTAGTTACCCGCAATGGTTTGCAGGTGACCGTTACGCATCCACGGACGCGGCACGAACGGCGTACGCCAGACTGTTGGACCAGGAATAGACAGCTGGGCTGACGGTACTAATACTTGCATCAGCGGCTTAAATCTGTGAAGAGGCAGGAAGCATAGGTAAAAACATTCTGGAAAAGATCACAGGGGTGGTGCCCATCGCGGCATATTTTAGCTGACATGGGAAATACATTTTGGGGCGGCTAGTGGGGATTGAACCCACGACATCCGGATCCACAGACCGGCGTTCTGCCACTGAACTATAGCCGCCATCCTGACCTGATTGTAGCATCGCTTTAGCGGCGGCATACACTGCCCAAGCCGGTTGAGGAATCAAACAAGCATGCCCAGCGATGCCAAGCCGCCAAACGTGAGTCCAGCCATCAACGTGCCTCCGCTGGCACTACCGGCGGCACCCGGGGTACGTGCCCGCCTGGCGCAAGGCATTTTTTCCGATAAAAACCTCAACCAGCTCGCCCACCTGCTCGATGACTGTTTTGTGCTGCCGGGCACACAGATCCGCTTCGGAGTAGACGGCATTATCGGGCTTGTTCCATTCGCAGGGGATGTACTGGCCGGGCTGCTGTCATCGCTCATTGTGGTGGCGGCCTGGTTTCGGGGCGCGCCGCCGGTCCTGCTGGCACGCATGGTAGCCAACCTCGCCATTGACGTGGGTATCGGCATGGTGCCGGTACTTGGCGACGCGTTCGACATTGCATGGAAGGCAAACCGGCGCAATTATGCGCTGCTTTCCCGGCACCTTGCCGAGCCGCAGCGTCACGGGTGGCGTGATTGGGGATTTTTGCTCCTCTTATGCACGGTGCTGCTCGCCATTTTTGCGTTGCCGCTGATAGTGCTGGGCTACCTGCTGGCTTTGCTGGTACATCACCGCTAAGACACTCGTTTACAATCAGGAGCAGTCGGGGCGTAGCGCAGCCTGGTAGCGCATCTGCTTTGGGAGCAGAGGGTCAGAGGTTCGAATCCTCTCGCCCCGACCATACATTCCATAGCCTCATCCCATCTGCTTCAAAATTGGAAATATGTCTGGAACGACACAATCCTGTTTGCGGAGCCGTCGCTGAACGTACCGTTCAGTGCATTGGATAGCCCGAATAGCGGTGACCCAAGTGTACCGATTGGGGCGGCTGGGTTGTTGTGGTTCAGGATATTTTCCGCATACGCGCCCATGTTCAGCGTGAACCGTTTATCGGGCGGTTTGGGCTTGCTGCCCGGCTTGACCGGCTCCGGCGCGGGGGCACCCTCCGGCAATTTCACGACCGGCCCGAAGTGGAAAGCTCGATTGAGCTGCAGGTTCAGAAATACCAGCCCAGGTCCGGGTGCGGCATTGTGCGGGATAATTATCTGCCCGGCAACAGGTGCTGTATCAAAGTTACCGTAGCGGGTGCGTACCACGCTTGCGCGCGTAAGGTCTGTGGCATACGCCGGGCGATTGTTGAATTGGCTATCACCGTTGGTGTCATTGCCCAACACGATGTCAAACGGTGCCCCGGTCTGCGCGATCAGGAAGGGGCCGCCGTTGATTCCCCAGGGACCGTCGTAATTAGCGCCCAGGAAAAGCCGGTGGCGCACATCGTAGCTTGCACGTCCGTAGTCCGCGCCGATGTTGTACTGGTCGGATGGAAAGCCGCCGCTTGTATCTGCCTGGCTGTAACTCAGGCGATAGCGCGTGAAGATCATCAATCCCTTTACCGGCTCCAGGCGGCCGTTAATGTCAAGACGGTTTCTGCGAGAAACGCCGGATGTGTCGTATTCGTTGATATTGGCGAGATTTCCATACGGGCGAATACCGCTGGTCGGGTCAGCCGGGTTGTAAGTGCCGGGAAGCGGCGCATTTACATTTCTTTGCAGTAAAAGGTGAACGCCCCGCAAGGTTGTATAACTTACCGTTACGGTGCCGGCTTTTTTGAAAGTATGACTTACACTGACTCCGGCTTGCAGCAAGTACGGCGACTTATACGTTGGACTTAGAAAGAAACTCGTTGAAGGGGCTTGGCCGGATAGCTGGTTCTGCGCAGGCAGTGCAGGATAGGTATCCGGCTGGTTGATGACATACTGCACCTGCCGCACACCGTTCAGCCTGGCTACCTGCAATAAGTCAAGGGACGGCAGCCGCTGAAAGAACAGGCCGAAGCCGCCTTGTACCGTGAACAAGGGCGGCTTCTTTTCCGTTTTGCCCAGATCCCAGGAGAAGCCGAATCGCGGCGTTGCGTTCACCTTCTGATGCACATGGTTCTGGCCTTCTACCCGCACTCCGTAGCTCACGCTCAGGTTCGGTAGTGCCTTCCAGGTGTCTTCGGCAAAGGCGGCGCTGGCGGCGAGCAACACGCGAGCAGCCGGGTCGCCCGCGCTGATATTGAACTGGTCGGCTCCGCCGCCGGCGGCGCGTATCTGCGCGGGGCTCAACCCGGCGGCCACGCCCTGCACAGTAGCCTGATACGCGGCTAAGGTTGGAAAGATGTACTCGCCGTTATACCCGGCGGTCGCGTAGTTGGCATCGCGGAAGAAGCGCTGCCGCACGCCGACCCGTAAGGAGTGCTTGCCCAAATCAATGGTGCCGTAGTCCTGTAGCTCATACCGGTCCGTATGGTCGGCCAGCGTGCCCAGGTTGTTGCCGCCGCCGGTAAACGCACCCTCCACGATAACCGTAGGTCCAAGTGTTGAGGGAGTTTGCGACGTACCGGCGCGGATGTACTGGAAGCGCAGTTCGTTGAGCGCCTTCGGACTTAGCACTGTAGTGTCGCTGATCTGCGCCGTGTGCACGCCCACGGTGCTGTTGTAGCTCTCAGAAGCCAGCACCAGCTGGCCCGCGCCGTAGTTTGTCTGCGAAGTGCGGTCGTACTCGTAGCGCGCGGTCAGCGTGTTGTTTTTGCCCAGCTGCGCGTCAAAGCGCGGTGTAATAGTGGTGTAGCTGCTCGGGTTTGAAACGGTCTGCATCAGGGCGATCTGCTGGTTAGCCGCGTTCAGCGTTTCCGCATCCACAATCGAACTGTTCTGCGTCTGGTAGTAGCCGCCGTTGACGTTGAACGAGGCTACCTTCGTCTTCAGCGGGCCGCTGATCCCGCCTTCACTCTGGGTCTGCGAAAACGGCTGGGGCAGCACGGAGTAAGGGTCGCGCGAGTCCAGCACGGACTGCGTGCCCGCACTGTACGCGTAGCCGTGCCACATATCCGAGCCGGGCTTGGTGAACACTTCAATGCGGTTCAGCCCGATATCGTCGTACTCCGTCGAATACGGGTTCTGGTTGATCCGTATTTCGCGTATGGAGTCTTTCGGGGGAAACTTGCCGCCGGAGAAACCGTCGATATAAATCTGCGGGCTGTCGCCTCCGGCCATGGCTTGTATCTGCTGCTGCAGTTGGCGGCTGTCAGGTGCCAGGGCCGCCAGGTCGCTCGACCGCAGCACCACGGCATCGCCGTTTTCGCGCGGTGTCGATCCGCCGCTTGCGGCGTTTACCTGCACCTGTTGCTGCTGCACGTCGATGGTAAGGGTAAGGTCCAGCTGCTTGGCCTCATGCGCGGCCAGCTTGACCCCGGTAACCGGCACGGCCGCAAAGCCCGGTGCGGTCACCGTGACCGTGTATGTGTCCGGGGGCAAGCCTGGAAGGCTGTACCGGCCTGCGGCATCGGCAGTAACTGTGGCGCTCTGCCCTTTGCCCTGTACGGCTATGGAAGCCCCGGGTACTACTGCGCCCTGCGGGTCGATCACGGTGCCGCTCAGCCGTGCTGTATCTGCGTCAGGTAGCTTCTGGGCGCTCACCATTGTTGCAATCAGCGCGTAGGCAACAAGGGTCAGCTTAGGAGAAGTCCTGTACATGACACGTCCGTCAAGGCAGAATGTGAAAAATGCTGCTTGCGGCGTTGGACGCGAGGCGAACACGATTGTCACTGTAGCAAAGACGCCGGCCTGAAACTGGTACGGAGCGGAATGAGCTCAACGGAAGCGGATGATTTAACAACGCTACCTATAACGAAGACGCAGCAACTCTTTAGCGAAAATGGAAAAGGATGGACTGATGAAGGTTCGTTTGCTGCTGGCAATGATGGCAGGGTTTGGAGTTGCGCAGGCGCAGGAGCCGGGGATGGACCGCGATCTGCTGGAAGTTACAATTCCGGGGCTCCAAACGCTGTACAGCAACCACCTGTACACGGTGACCCAGGTGACGCGCTGGTACATCGCGCGGATCGAGAAGTACAACGGCGTATACGGAGCGATTGAGAAGCTGGACACTGCCGAAGCGCTGGCAACGGCGGCGCGTGAGGATGCGGAAACCGGGCCGCACGGGCCGATGTGGGGCGTGCCGATTGTGATCAAGGAGAACACCAGCGTGCGGGGCTTGGTGACGAGCGACGGCTGGAAGGGGTATACGCGACCGGGGCATGCGCTGATCGCGCCCAGGGATGCGACAGTGGTGGCGAAGCTGAGGGCGGCCGGCGCGGTGATCCTGGGCAAAACGAACATGCCGGATTTTGCCGCGAGCGACACAAACCGGAGCACTGCGTATGGGCGCACGGGCAATGCATACGACGTGCGCTTCAGCCCCGGCGGCTCGTCAGGTGGAACGGTGACGGCGGTGACGGCGAACCTGGCCGTGCTTGGCAATGGAACGGATACGGGCAACTCTATCCGGATGCCGGCGGCGACAAGCGCGGTAGTGGGTGTGTTCCCGACGCGGGGGCTGGTGAGCATCGCGGGGATTGCGCCGCTCGATTGGCTGCTGGACAATACCGGGCCGATTGCGCGTAATGTGACCGATGCTGCGATTGCGCTGGGAGTGATGGCGGGCGAGGATGCATCCGATCCCGGTATGGCTGAAGCAGCGGCCAAGGCGCAGCCGGGACCGTACACGCGATATTTGCGGGCCGATTCATTGAAGGGCAAGCGATTCGGCGTGCCTGCGTTTGTGATGGAAGGTGCCGGGGTGCCGTTTCAAGGAATCCCGGCGGGAGTGAGCGAGAGCGAAGCGGCCAAGCTGCGCGCGGCAGCCCGGCTGCCCCTGCGACCGGAGACGCGCACGGCGTTTCTGCATGCACTGGAAGGGTTGCGAGCGGCTGGAGCGACCGTAGTGTTCGACGACATGATCTTGCCGGAAAGTTTCGCCGCGACCGTTTCCAGGGTCGGGACGCAGCCGTATGTGCGCGAAGGCACGGAGAAGTTTCTCGCCGGGTACGGCCCGGCACAGTACCACTCACCGGCGGAGTACGAAAAGGCGACGGGTACGCCCCTGCCGGCAACCATCATGAACGGCACTACCGGAAACGCGGGCGACGGCAGCCCTGTGCAGAGAATGTTTGAAGGGCCGCAGGCGGAAGCGGACGTGCTCGCCCCGCGCGCTCGGGCGCTTGCCGCCTACAACGAAACGCTTGACCGGCTGCACCTGGACGGCTACGTATACCCTGCGATTCAAATGCCGCCGCCCGATGAAACCCTGCCGCAGGATGGGCAGGTGAGCACAGGCCCGCACAGCGACACGGGCTGGGTCAACATGGTCGGGGTACCGGCAGTGGTGGTGCCGGGCGGCTTCTACGCGAGCGGGCTGCCGTTCGGCCTCGAGATTTCAGCCCGACGCTGGAAGGACGGCGACCTGCTGGGCTGGGCCTACGCGTATGAGCAGGCAACGCATCACAGGGTGCCGCCTGTACTGGTCGACAAGGGATTGCTGTCTGTAGGAAAGTGAAAGCGAGTCAGTTTAGGGCAGGCCGCGAGCGAAGAGGAGACGACCATGGAAACATTTTTTCAGGATGTACGGTACGCCGCGCGGCAGCTATGGGCTGCGCGAGGGCTCACGGCGCTGGCTGTGCTGACGCTGGCGATCGGCATCGGATCAAATGCCGCGCTGTACGCGGTACTGGAAAGCGTGCTGTTGCGTCCGCTGCCATACACACATGCAGACCGACTGGTGTACATTGGGCCCCGCGAAGATGTGCCTTCCTTTTCGGACACTTCCTGGCTGAACTACCGCGACATCCGCGATGAAACGCAAACGCTTCAAGCTGTGGCGGCTTACGTGCCGGATGTGAGCGTAGTAGAGAATGCCGGAGAGCCGAAATCGACCGTTGCGGTGCGGGTTACGTCCAATGTATTCCCCATGCTCGGCATCGCGCCGCTGCTTGGGCGCACATTCACCGAGGAAGAAGGCCAGACCGGCGGGGCGCAGGTTGCGGTGCTGTCTGAAAGTTTGTGGCGGCACAACTTCCATGCAGACACCCATATAATCGGCCATTCGGTTAAGGTCGGCGCGATGCCCAAGACGATTGTCGGGGTAATGCCGGACAGGTTCCGCTTTCCCGACCAGGGAACCTCCGAGATGCAGGACGGACTTTGGCTACCCTTACAGCCGAACGGGGTCATGCTTGACCATCGCGGCTGGAATGGGATCGCAATTGTCGGCAAGCTGCGCTCCGGGGTCACCCTCGCGCAGGCACAGGCGGAACTTAACACAATCGTAGAGCGCATCCGCAAGGCCGATCCCGACAGCACGGATGCCGGTTCCAGCACGAACAGGCTCAAGCTGGATGCCTTCTCCTACCAGCACTTGCTTACCGGCGGTGTGCGTCCGGCCTTCTATGCCCTGCTCGGGGCTGTCGCGCTGGTGCTGCTGATTGCCTGCGCCAACGTTGCCAACCTGCTGATCGCGCGTTTTCTCGGTCGACGACAGGAGTTCGCAGTGCGTGTGGCGCTGGGTGCCGGGCGCGGGCGGCTGGTGCGGCAGTTGCTTACAGAAGGCGCGCTGCTCAGCATCATGGGCTGCCTAGGCGGGCTTGGGCTGGCGATTTTTCTACTCACCTTTGTGCATAAGCTGCCCGACGGGACCATTCCGCGCGCAAGCTCCGTTGGCATGCACTGGACGATCCTGCTGGCGCTCGCCGCCATTGCGACAGTCACTACCGTGCTTTCCTCTTTGCTTCCTGCCCTAATGGCCGCTGGAACCGACCCGCAAACAGTGTTGCAAGCAGCCTCGCGAGGGCTTGGTTCTCGTGCGGGCGGGAGCCGGATGACTCAATGGCTTGTTATCGGCGAAGTCGCGCTCGCAAGCCTGCTGCTTGTGGGCACCGGTTTGCTCTTCCACACGTTATGGAATCTTGAACACACACAACTTGGCTTCGAAGCTGCCCACGTCACTACCGTGGACGCCATGCCCGGCAACTCGGCCGGTCTCAGCAGTATGTCGGTCTCAATCGATGCCGCCTCCGCGCCTCCTTCAATTTCTACGCTGATCTACCGACCGGTACTGGAGCGAATCCGGCAGGAGCCTGGAATCCAGAGCGCGGCGCTGATCACGTCACGCCCGTTCTCCGGTGTGCATATTGGGACGAGTTTCGAGATCGTTGGGCAGCCGAAGAACCCTGCTGGGCGCGGCGCGCAGCTAACTGCTGTCAGTGGGGATTATGCGCGTACCATGGGCATTGAAATTCTTCGCGGACGGGTCATTACAGACGGAGATACGGCCAGCGCGCCCTATGTTGTAGTTGTCAACGAGTCGCTGGCAAAAAAGTACTTCGGCGGCAAGAATCCGCTTCAGCAGCAGATTGATTTGGGTGGAAAGGTAACCGGCATGATGCGGCCTTACACCGTAGTCGGCGTAGTCGCCGATCAGACGCAAACTCAGGTGGGCGGCGCTGTAGAGCCTCTTGTCTTACTGCCGTACCAGCAGATACCGACAACCTCGCTCTTCAATCAGGCACTCCTTAACTTCTCGATCACCTTTGTCGTTAAAACGCGCGGCAATGTCCCCGTCGCCTCCGAAATGCGCTCGGCTTTCCACCAATATGCCCCTGGCTATGCTCTCGGCGATTTTGAAAGCATGCAGGATTCGGTGAACGGTGCTCTGTTTTCGCAGCGTCTCAGCTTATACCTCACCGCCGCCTTTGCAGGGCTTGCGATTTTGATGGTAGTTATCGGCTTGTACGGAGTGCTGGCGCAGCTGGTAAGCTACCGCCGGCACGAGATCGGCATCCGCATGGCGCTGGGCGCGACGCGGGAGGGCATGGCGCGCATGATCCTGCGGCAGGGCGGCTTGCTGATCGGGACCGGGCTTGCGGTTGGTCTTATCTTGTCAATTGCAATGGGGCAGCTCGTCAAGAGCTTCCTGTACCAGGTCCCGCCGCTTGACGGCTGGACCTACGCCGGAGTGGTGCTCGTATCGCTGACCGTGGGTCTGCTAGCCTCGCTGGTACCGGCGTTGCGGGCGGCGTCAATCGAGCCGATGCAGGCGCTGCGCGATAACTAAACAGGACAGTATCGGCCACGATGAGCTCGGCAGATTTTAGTAGGCTATGAAGCACTCCCGGTATTCGACACTATTGCGATTGCTGCTCGCGCTCGTCGCGCTTGCCGGGCTGCTGTACTGGGTAGCGGAGGCACGTGACCGGTTCCGGGTAGGATTGCACCTGAACCAAATTGCCCGCGCTCCGTTTGACTTCGATGGGGATACGCGCGTCATTAAGAGCCTGCAGCCGGAGGCCGCGCGGGCTGGTCTCAGCAAGGGGGTCGTCCTTGAGTCGCTCAACGGAGCGGCTTACACAGGCCTTGCGCAATGGGCGGCGGTTCTCCATCCAGCCGATCCGGGCGACCAGATTCTTACCGGCTTCTTGCGTCCTGACGGTTCGCAAGCCCAGGTAGCGATCACGCTTGCCGCCGCGCAGCCTCACGCGGGCCTTCGCGTCGGTCTCAGCCAGACCTTGCAAAACTTTTTCCTGTTCAACTTCATACCGCTGCTCTGCATGCTGGTCGGCTACTGGGTAGTATTCGTCAAGCCCAGCGATCCGAATGCGTGGCTGTTATTGATCCTGCTTTTGTATCCGCAAACCCTGTTTACGATCAAGGTCGGCGGGTACTCCACCGGAACCGCCCTGATACTGCGCGACTTGTACTTTCAACTCATACAGGTCCTGAGTGCGCCGGCGCTGCTGCTTTTCGCACTGCGATTTCCGGAGCGGTCCCGCATTGACGTGAAGCTACCCTGGTTCAAGTGGGCGGTGATCGGCCCGGCAATTTTGTGCAGCCTAATTGATTTCCGGCAGTCATATGGGCAGTACTTCCTTGCGGGCAATGCACGGTGGCTCATCCACCTGGTCACTTGGACGGACCACGCGGCGAACGCTCTTGCGCTGCTCTGCGTTGTGTTCTATATCGCGCTGCTGTTTCATACATCGCGGACGGCCTCAAGCGCCGATGGCCGCCGAAGGTTGCGCGTTCTGCTCGCGGGTACCGGAACCGGCCTCCTTGCTCTGGAGCTGGCCTTTGTGCTCCTGCCTGCACTGGGCTACTCGGCTATCGCACACGGCCAGTTATGGCTCATCTATGTCGGCGTGGTGTTGTTCCTGCTCGCTCCGCTGACCCTCGCCTACGTGGTCTTTGTCCAGCGTGCCATGGATGTCCGCATCCTCCTTCGTCAAGGGACACGCTACCTGCTGGCGCGGGCAACGGTTGTCATCCTGCAGGCAGCTTCTTTTCTGGCTATCGCGTACTTTCTGCTGCTGCCCATTCTTAGAAAGCAGCAAGTGCCGCCGTTCGAGCTGCTCAAAGTCCTGCTTCTCCTTGGATCAGTTTTCGCGCTTCGTGTCTTGCTCAACAAGCGCCTGATGGCTTCACTCGACCGGAGGTTCTTCCGCGAGGCGTACAACTCAGAGCGCATATTGAGCGAGCTGGCCGTCGAGGTGCGGCGCTACACCGAGAGTGGGCCGCTGCTCCAGACCGTTTCAAGGTGTGTCGCCGAAACCCTTCATGTAAGCCACATTGCAATGCTGCTGCGTGCCGGGCCGGAGTTTCGTTTGACTGAATCGGTCGGCACGTTCGCAAGCAATGGCCGCATGCCCGCTCTTCCCATCACATCCTCCACCATCCGCAGGCTCAACAACAGCAGTGCCCCCGCGGAGCTGTACCGCGAAGCGCCGGAGGCCTGGTACATGCTGGCCGGTGCCGCCGAGCGGCGCACGCTGGACGATCTCGGCGCGGAGCTGCTGCTCCCTCTGCCCGGGCGCGACCGGCTGATGGGCGTTATGGCGCTTGGGCCCAAGCAGTCGCAGGCCGCCTACTCCAGATCGGACCTGAACCTGCTGCAAATGCTTGCGGCGCAGACCGGCATGGCGCTTGAGATCGGTGAGCTGGCCCACTCGCTTGCCGGCGAGGCCGCGCAGCGCGAGCGCGCTAACCGCGAAATGGAGATCGCCCGCGAGGTGCAGGAGCGGCTATTTCCGCAAACCATGCCGCCGCTCACGGGAGGAAGCATTGCCGGGTTCTGCCGCCCCGCGCTAGGGGTCGGCGGCGACTATTACGACGTGTTCCCGCTTGAGGACGGGCGGCTCGGCATCGCTATCGGGGATGTTTCCGGCAAAGGTATCCCTGCAGCGTTGCTGATGGCGAGCCTGCGTGCCTCGCTGCGAGGCGTCGCCATCGACAACCCCAGGGACTTTGCCAAGCTGATGGACAAGGTCAACCGGCTGGTCTACGAGGCCTCTGCCGATAACCGCTATGCAACATTTTTCTTCGGCGCCCTCAACCCGGAAACGCTGCTGCTGGAATGTGTGAACGCGGGTCACAATGCTCCGCTTGTGCTGCGGCAGCAGGATGGCACAGTACCTAAAGTCCTGCGGCTTGAAGCCGATGGTCCCGTAGTCGGACTGCTCCCATTTGCACGGTATACGGAACAGCGCCTGCAACTGGAACCGGGCGACCTGCTGGTGGCTTATACCGACGGCATCAGCGAGGCAATGACTCACGGGGATGAGGAGTGGGGTGAAGAGCGCATGGTGGCCGCTGCTCTTGGAGCAGGGAAATATGGCTCGGCAGATCAGGTGCTGCAAGCGATTTTTGCGGATGCAGATGGGTTTACCGACGGGGCACCGCAGCATGATGATATGACTTTGCTTGTGCTGAAGCTGGATTCGGAGCAAAACCGTGTCATCCTGAGCGGAAGCTGACGCGCAAGCGTCAGTTGCAGTCGAAGGACCTGCTTCTGCTTTTGACTTTTACGCCTACGCCCGAAGAAGCAGGTCCTTCGACTCCGCTGCGCTCCGCTCAGGATGACGCCGGTACAGTGTGGATTTGCTCAAGAATCTCACATACCCGCTCAGGACGACCGGTTGGTAAATCACTCAAATGAAGGCGGCGCGGCACTCACTGCTGTGCCCCACGTCTTTTCCGGAGTCGGTGCAAGCTGGTAATCCAGTGTGCCGCCGCGTGCGGCAAAGGATTCCGGCAGCCATGTCTGTGACCATGCCTTCCCATTCACCATGAGGCTGGTGACATACGGTACATCGGGTGCGGCACCTTTAGCGGTGATGCGGATGTCACCACCTGTGCGGTGAAGAGTAATGTGCGGAAACAGCGGCGAACCCAATATAAATTCTGCGCGTCCGGGAATTTCCGGGTACATGCCCATCGAGGCAAACACTGCCCAGGATGACATTTCGCCCAAGTCGTCGTTGCCCGGAATGCCGTCCGGCGCATTCCGCCAGATAGTATTCAGCACCTGCCGCACCAGCTGCTGTGTTTTCCAGGGCTGCCCGGTCCAGTCGTATAGCCAGGGTGACTCAATGGAAGGCTCGTTGTTCAGCTCGGCATGCAGAGGACCGGCATCGGTTACAGCGGGCGCGCCGCGTTCGTCATAGAAGAAGCGATCGAGCCGCGCAGCTGCTTTTTCGGTCCCGCCCATCGCCGCAAACAACCCTTTCACGTTGAACGGCAACATCCATACGTATTGAGCAGCAGTGCCTTCCACAAAGCCGTCTTCGGTCGCCGGGGTAAACGGGTGGGGTGCCTTGCCTTTCTCATCCTGAACTTGCGCCCAGCTGCCGTCGGCATTGCGATTCTGAAAGTAGCCTCCTTCAGGTGCCGCGTCGGGGTTCCAGATGTTATGCCAGTATTGCGCGCGAGCCAGAAAGCGGCGGCTCAGCGCATCATTGTTCTTGCCCAGCCGTGCAGCCAATACGGAAAGCGCGAATTCGTCTGTCGCGTCCTCAAGCGTATCTGCTGCCGGGCCCCACGCGGGTGCGCCCACAGGGATGTAGTGCAGGCTCAACCACTTGTCGAGGCCGGGCCGCTGACCTGCGCACTCCACCGGGCAGCCGTCCGCTCGCAGATCGGTCGCGGTGGGCACGTCCGCCGCGTGAACAAGCGAAGCCAGCGCCGCGCGCACGTTGAAGTCACGTCCGCCGAAAGCCCAGATATCGGCAATGGCAGGCGCTGCCGGGTCGCCGTTCATCACGTGGGTGGCTCCCGAGTTATGCGTCCAGCGATCCCACGCGCCGCCATTCTCCTCTGCCTGGTTCAGCAGGCTTTGCGCGATATCGCTGCCTACTTTCGGGTCCAGCAGCGTGACAAGCTGTAACTGCGACCGGTATACATCCCAACCGGAGAAGTCGGCATACTGCACACTCTGTTTTGCTGCAAGCCGGTGCGCCTTGCCGTCCATACCGGCGTACTCGCCGTTGACATCGCTCCCAGTGGTTGGCGTCATTAGCGAGTGGTACAGCGCTGTTGTAAACGCAGTGCGCTCCTCCGGTGTGCCGCCGCCGATTTCAATTTGCCCAAGCCGCTTTTCCCACGCAGTATGCGCCTGCTCGCGCACTGCCTCAAAGCGCGGTGCCGAGCCCTCCTCTGCCAGCAGATTCGCGCGTGCGTTCGCTTCACTCACATACGAGATGCCAACCCGCAGCCGCACCTCACGTGCCTGCCCAAAGCCGACCCACATACCTGAACCATGCCCCGCATCGGGAAAGCCCTTGCTGCCGAAACCGGTGCCGCCTTCTGCCGTTAGTGCGCCGGGGCTTACCGTATCGTCATGCCAGGCACCGGTCGCGGTGATCGGCTGGTCCACTTGCGCGGCGAAATACAGCGTGTAGTAAGGGCGACGGTCTTCCCTGTCGATGTACCCGCAGAAGTTACCGCTGGTCACGGAGCCCGAGATAAGCCGCTGCTTTGGATCAATGGCCGTATGTGCGGTTACCGAGCCTGCTTCAGAGTCGGACGTGCGCACCAGCAGCGCAGCCGGTTTGCCTGCGGGAAAGTGAAAGATGGCCGCCCCCGTGCGGGTTGAAGCAGCGAGCTCAACCCCGATGCCGCTGCCCAGTGCCACCCGGTAGTAGCCGGGCTCCGCATGCTCGTCCGCGTGCGTGAACGTCGCCGCGTAGTCGCGACGGAAGTCGAGTGAAGGCGACTTCGTGACCTCCTCCGCAATCGGCATCACCGGGACGTCACCCGAGCCGCCCGCGCATCCCCAGCCTTCCACGTTTGTCAGCGAAAAGCCCCGCAGCGAGGTGGACCGGTATTCATAGCCGCCGGGTGCGGCAATGGGCCGGTCTGTACGGACGGGCGAAGCCTCCGGGCTGAACTGCACCATGCCGAACGGTACGGTAGCACCGGGAAACACGTTGCCGCCGTGAGCAGTGCCAATGAATGGATTGACAAGTGCAGCGGGGTCGCTGGGCTGTCGGCTCCAGGCCGGCGCAGCCAGGAGCAAAAGAGAGCACAGAAGGGGAAAAGTCTTCAATGGCATGGATTCTCCGTTTGGGAGGGAGGATGGCGCGAGTGTGAAAGCCGTGCAGCTTCAATCTACAAGCTCCGTGCCGCCGGTTGGAGATCGAATCGTGAAACCTCAGTCTGTCTGGAGGTGGTCGAGGATCAGCTTTGCGACTTCAACCGCGGGCACAGACTGCTGCGGAAGGAACCGCGCCTCATTCGTGATGATGAGTGGGCCTTCCCCGGCTGTGTCGGTCACACGCCCATGTGAGCCTTTTACCAGGGTTGCGTCCATTGGAATCACGTCCATCAAATACCGAAAACCGAGAGTTTTTTTAAGCAGCTTGAGACCTACCTGCACGGTGGGTAGCCGCAGCGAGGGGTCAAGAAACAGCTCTACCGGGTCATAGCCCGGTTTGCGGTGAATATCGACAGTACGCGCAAAGTCGGGAGCTTTGTCATCATCCACCCAGTAGTAGTAGGTAAACCAGGCATCGGCGTCGGCGATAGCTACCAAGTCTCCCGAGCGGGCATGGTCGAGGCCAAGCTTCTGCTTGCCTTCCTCATCGAGGACCTGTTCAATTCCCGGCGTTGTAAGCAGTAGTGCACGGACTTCCTCAAGTCGCGATGAATCATTTACGTAGATGTGCGCGATCTGGTGGTCGGCGACCGCAAAAGCCTTGCTGGCACCGGCGTCCAGCAATTCCCGGCCCAGCTCTTCGCGAGTGGCAATCAAGCCGCGCTCGCGCAGTACTCGGTTGATATGGATCGGCCTGTGCACTGCGGTGATGCCGTACTCGGAAAGAATGACGATGCGGGCACCGCGACCCTCGTAGTAGCGGATCAGCTTGCCGCAGATCGTATCAATTTCTGCCAGGTTGCGCGCGATGCCGGGATGCTTTGGACCCAGCCGCTGCAAATCGTAGTCGAGGTGCGGCAGGTAGAGCAGGGACAGCGTTGGGTCATGGCGCGCGTCCGTGTGCATGGCGCTATCCGCAATCCACCGGCTGGAACGTATCGAAGTCCTTGGACCCCAAAAGTCGAACAGCGGAAAAGTGCCGAGTTCACGCTGTAGCTCATCACGAAGCTCCGCAGGCTGCGTGTAAATGTCCGGCAGCTTGCGGCCATCCGCGGGATACATGGGGCGCGGTGTAATGGAGTAGTCCACCGACGAATACATGTTGTACCAGTTGAAGTAATTGGCGCAGGTGAATGTCGGGTCCATCTGCCGGGCAATGTCCCAGATTTTGGGTGCCTCCACCAGCTTGTTCGACTGGCGCCAGAATTTTACCTCGCACTCGTCCGCGAAGTACCAGCCGTTGCCGACAATACCGTGATCGCGCGGTAAAACACCTGTGTAGTAGGTGGCCTGGGCCGTGCAGGTCACTGCCGGGGTGACGGCTTCAATGGTAGCCTGCCTGCCGCGCGCGGCAAAGGCAGAGAGCGCGGGCGTTGCCTCTCCGAGGAGAGCAGGGGTCAACCCGACAACGTTGAGAACTACTGTTTTATGCATACTTCATTTCGACTCACTCAGCTCATGCAGCACCCAGCGGAACTCGCGTTCTATCGAGGACAGCAAGTCGGTTTTGAGGGAAGCGGGCAGCACGTGCCACGTGTAGGTTTCAATTTCCAGATGCGAGCAGATGGCCTCGCGGACCGCCAGTGCGAGCAGCGCCCGGTTCTCCGCTTGCGTCGAAAGCGCGGCACCATGCTGCGCGGTAAAGAGCGGCAGGTGAAAGTGGATGCGCCACTCTCCCCCTGCTGCGGGTACATCTGAGGCGAGCGCTTCGTGGAGGTCGCCGTATCGCCGCAGAGTACCTTGCGCACTTCGCTCGATGACCTGGTGCAGGTAGATGCCATCCTCAGCAAAGGGCGCAAGTGCTGTCTTGAGCTGGCTGGGAGAACCATCGACGGCGATGCGCAGCGCGGAGCTGATCTGGAGCCTGCCGATTCGGATGTCATGGGCCTTCAGCAGCCCGAGCGATTGCACGGCATCCTCAAACTGGATTGCCATGTGGCACGAGTCAAAACACACCTGGATGTGCTCGCGCAATTGTTTGCCAGCTGTTTGTACTGTGCAGGACAAGCGCTCGGCCAGCATCGGTGCGCCCAGCTGCATGAGGGGTCCATCGAAGAACTCGATTACCTCCGCTGTCGTCTCCAGCAGGCCATTCGGTTCCGGCTCCATGTCGAGATGAATGAAGCGACCACTCTGTTTGCGGATGCTGACAAGTTCTGCCGTTATCGCGACAAGGTGAGCAACGATAACAGGCCAGGCATCGTCCGGCTTTTCTATCCAGGGCTTGTAAGAGAGCGGCAGGGTAGAGATACTGCCATCCATTCCTTCCGGCAGTAAACGGCTAAGTATGCGGGCTAAGTTGAGTGTGTATTGGAGCCTTGCCGGATCGCGCCAGTCGGGGGCAAATACTTCCGCTTTTACCACCTGCGTGTGAAACGACCCGAAAGGGAATCCATTGATCAGTGCTACATATAGCTTGTGCTCGTCAAGCCAGGACTGGAACCGAGCCAGCCGGTCACCTTTCAGCAGCTGCGAAGCAGCTATCGCTGAAAGTCGCAGTCCAAGCGCAAAGCGTGCATCCGGTGAGAGCCGCTCTTTCAAAGGAATGGCATACTCGGCCAGACTTGCTTCCACCTCATCCCAGCTTTCACCGGCGTGAATGTTGGTGCAGTACGTAAGATCGAAATGGCCTGGATCAATCCGCATTCTGGAGCTCAGTCAGGCGTGCGGTCGGATGAATTGCATCTCTTTTTAGCCGGAAGTTAGGTGCTTGCGAAAAGAAACTAAGTGGATTTTGGAAAACTACCTGGTGAACGGCAGCTTCCGTATGTCCGCGACGCCGCATTTCAAGTACAAACTGAGGCACTGCAAGCGGCACGCTGTAACCCCAGTCGCAAGCTGAATTTACATAAATGCCTTCCGTGCCGTGCATTTCAAGTATGTCGGCGGCGCGGGAGGAAGATACTTTTGTGTTGGGGTAGAGAGTAAGTCCGCAACGAAAGCCGCTGTCGCGGATCATCTCGACTGTATGCTCTTCGGCATGGTCGATCAGCACGCGTTGAGGATCGAGGTTAGGGAAGGCGGCGAGCGCACGCAGAATCAGCTTCGTCCCCTTGTACTTGTCCTCTAGGTGCGGCGTGTGAATTAGGATCATCTTGCCATGCTCCAGCGCAAGCGACACATGATCCTTGAATGTTTCCAGCTCCAGCAGCGTATTGCGGTTCAAGCCGGTTTCACCGATGCCGAGGACGTTCGGGCAGTTGAGGAACTTGGGAATGCGAGCCAGAACGTCTCGTGTCAGGGCGCGGTTTTCACCCTCTTTCGGGTTTAGGCACAGCCAGGTGTAGTGCTGGATGCCGAACTGTGCGGCGCGTGCCGGCTCAAACTCCGTGAGCACACGAAAGTAGTCCTCGAAGCTATCAGCCGAGGTACGGTCCCAGCCGGCCCAGAAAGCCGGCTCAGAAATTGCAACACATCCGCTGAGTGCCATCATGCGGTAATCGTCAGTGGTGCGGGAAACCATGTGCGCGTGGGGCTCGATATACTCCATCAGACACCCTTTCCGTTTGCGGCGTAGGCACCCCAGGCTGCTTTGCGGTCCAGCTCGCCGCGCGGCTCGTCGGTGGGATCGCTGAGGGCAAGGGCGATACGCTTTACACGCCCCGGGCCGGGTTCAAGCAGTGTTTGCGCGGCCTGTTTAAGCGCAACAATGCGGAAGTCTGCGTCCGGGTCGGCACCGTCATGTGCACGGTCGACCCGGTCGAAAAAGGCGGCGAGTTCCAGCAGATGATTGCGGCTTTCCGCGAAGTATTCATCCACAATGCGATGGAGATCGAGTGGGCAGTTCATGCGACGGACTCCTCCTGCACCGCGGACGCGGCGTCCTGCAGTATTTCCAGTGCGTCTCTCATAACGGATGCGTCGATTGCATGTACCTCAAAAGGGTGACCGATGCCGCGAAGGACGGTGATCGTCAGCTCGCCCCCGAGATGTTCACGGAATTCAACCAGTCCTTGAAGCAGGGAGTCAAAGCGACTTGCTTCAGGCGGCAGCGCCAGGGAAAAGCCCAAACGGGTGAGCAGCGAAAGAATACGCCGCCGGTCGAGCTCGCCGAGCCACCCCATGCAATAGGAGTAGGTGCTGTCGAGCGCGACGCCGATGGCGACGGCTTCGCCGTGCCGCAGCCGGAAGCCGGTAAGCTGCTCCAGTTTGTGTGCCGACCAGTGACCGAAATCAAGCGGCCGCGACGATGTGGATTCAAACGGATCGCCCCCCGTGCCGATGTGGAGAAGGTGCAGCTCTGCCGAGCGATGCACCACGTGCTGCATGGCATCCTCATTTCGGGCGGTCAAACCTTCTGCATGGCGCTCCAAAAAGTCGAAGAATGCAGAATCCTTGAGCAGCGCCACCTTGACCGCTTCGGCGACACCGCCGATCCAGTCCCGCTGTGACAGCGACCGGAGAAAGTGGAAGTCGTTGATGACTGCATATGGCGGCGCAAAAGTACCGACAAAATTCTTTTTGCCGAACGCGTTTACGCTGTTCTTCACGCCGACACCGGAATCATCCTGCGCGAGCACCGTGGTAGGCATGCGGATGAGGCGGACACCGCGATGAGCAGTCGCCGCCGCGAAGCCGACAAGGTCAAGGAACGCCCCGCCGCCCACTGCTATAACAAACGACTGCCGACAGATGCCGAACTCGTGAATCGCGGTTTGCACGACTTCGTACAGGCGCTCCGCATTTTTCCCGGCCTCGCCGCCTGCAAGAACAAGGGGTGGACGTACCAGGTGCATGGTGGCTTCGTGATGCTCAGCGTACGCCTTGATCCGATCCGAAAGATCGGCATCCACTTGCAACAAACCTTCATCGAGGACGCAAAGAACATCATGCCGCCCACTGCCGAATGTTTGGAGAAGCACAGGGTTTGTAATAGCGAACACGTCCGAGGTGAAGTGGACAGGGTAGCTGTAAGGGACACTGAATTGCTGCTGAAGAGATCGCATAAGGGTCAGGTAACCGGGAAAAACTTTGCCAGCTCCCCTGCGACAACCGCAAGCGAGAGAATGGCCGCGCCGAGCACGACCCCGCCGTAGGAAGCCGCGAGAGCCGCGTCGAGAACGATCAAGGATACGATGCCGGCATGAACGGCGGCGCGAATCGCATTCCCTGTCGGAGTTCGATACGCTCGCCAAAGCGGCGGTCCCACGCGAGCCAATAGCAGCAGCGCGAAAGGGAGCAAGCAGGCGAAACGCTGCGATGAGCCGGTGCCGAGCAACAGCAAGCCGACCATCACCGCAGCGAAGAGCAGAAGTATGAACCCGCCCGTGGCCACGCTCCCGCCGTGCACCTCGCCACGGCTCAGGGTAGTGAGAGCCACGATGTATACGAAGGGAAACAGTGCCAGGAACCATGTATGCGTAAGCATGGCAGGCACTGCGGAAAGCCCCAGCAGGAGATTGAGCGCCCGGCAGGACCCCATCACCAAGGGTCCAAAAGATCGCGGCTTTGCAAAAGCGTCATAGAGCAAAATAGCTGCCGCAAGAAGCACGCTGAGCAGCCCCGACACGTCTGAGGCGCGAAAGGCCATGCAGACCCCAAGCAGCAGCAGAAACGCTCCAAGCACCCCGGCAACACGAGCCGGCACCATTCCGGAGGGGATCGCCCGTTCGGGTCGCTCCGTTGCATCGAGGTGCCGATCGAAATAGTCGTTCAGCACGACACCGCCCGCATACAGGCTGACGCTTGCACCCACCAGCCACGGCAGGGAGCTTGCGCCTGCTCCTGCGATGACTGCGCCGGTCAGGATGTCGGCAGCTGCCGTCACAAGATTCGCAGGCCGCAGGAAGCGAATCGAAGCCGTCAGGCGCTCGCGGGTACCAGCTTCAGTGACGTGTTTGTTCGCGAGCGAAGTGAAAGTAGACATGCAGACATCTCAGTTGGTGATTTCAGACGTTATCTATGTAATGAGATGGCGGTAGGCACCTGCAGGGCATGCCATTTCACAAGGCTAAAGTACAAGACACCACCATATCGAAGCGTGATTTAAGATTCACCACACTAAACCGAGTGTATGGGCTGCTCCAAGGCGACTGTGCTTCCCCCTGCCGTAATGGAGTCTACCTAAAAAGCCGCTTCTGGGCAGCTTTCAAGCCGACCGATGAAAGGTTGAACCATGGATGGGATCGAAAAACGTTCGCGTGACAGCATCCTGGATATCTGGGGCCAGCGCACGCCCTACCTTGGACAATGGCCTGCACGGATCGATCAGAATGTTTTTGAGGAGCCGGACCGCTGGGTGCAAAGCGCCTGCATGCTCTGCTCCAACGGCTGCGCTATGGACATCGGGGTGAAAGAAGGCCGCATGGTAGGGGTCCGCGGACGCGCTGCGGACCACGTCAACAAAGGCCGCCTTGGACCCAAGGGATTGAACGGCTGGATGGCCAACAGCAGCCCGGATCGTTTGAAGCGTCCATTAATCCGGCGCGGAAGCTCGCTGCGGGAAGCAAGCTGGGACGAAGCGATGAGCCTGATCGTCTCTCGCACGCAAGAGCTTACCCGCCGCTACAGCGCGAACACGCTGGGCTTTTACCATACCGGCCAGCTCTTCCTGGAGGAGTTTTACACGCTCTCTCTCATCGTGTTTGGAGGCCTTGGAACCAACAATCTGGATGCCAATACACGCCTCTGCACGGCAACTGCCGAAGCGGCTTTGCGAGAGTCGTTCGGTACGGACGGTCAACCGGGCTCCTACGCGGACATTGACACGACCGATATGCTCTTTCACATCGGGCACAACGTCGCCTCGCAGCAAACGGTGCTGTGGACGCGCATCCTGGACCGGCTGCATGGTGCGAACCCGCCTCGCCTCATCGTCGTCGATCCACGACAAACTGATACTGCCGGCGAAGCGCATCTGCATATCGCGCTGCGGGTCGGAACCAATCTCGCATTCATGAACGGCCTGCTCCACCTTGTCATCCGCAACGGCCACATCGACCATGAGTATGTAAACGCGCACACACTCGGCTTTGACGCCCTGGAGCAAACGGTAGCAAACTACCCGCCGAAGCGGGCGGCGCAGATTTGTGACATCCCGATAGCGCAGCTGGAGCAGGCAGCGGAGATGGTCGGCACGGCGCCAAAACTCATATCCACCGTCCTGCAAGGCGTCTACCAATCTCCGTACGCGACCGCCTCGGCCGTCCAGGTCAACAACCTGCACCTTATCCGGGGCATGATCGGCAAGCCCGGCTGTACGGTGTTCCAAATGAACGGTCAACCGTCGGCTCAGAACTCACGCGAGACCGGCGCAAGCAGCACCTATCCCGGCATGCGCAACTGGCAGAACCCGGCACAGGTTGCGGAGATCGCGCGTCTGTGGAATGTGGAACCGAAAAGCATTCCGTCGTACACAGAGCCCACACCCGCGATGGAAATCCTGCGTCGGGCAGAAACCGGCTCTATCCGGTCGTTGTGGATCACGGGCACCAATCCAGTGATTTCTATGCCCGACCTGCCGCGCATGCGGCGCATCTTCTCAAAACCCGGCCTGTTCCTCATTGTGCAAGATGCTTTTCTTTCAGAAACAGCGGAATTCGCCGACGTGGTACTGCCGGCCGCGATGTGGGGCGAGAAAACAGGCACCTACACCAACACTGAGCGTACGGTCCACATCTCGTACAAAGCCGTGGAACCGCCCGGGGAAGCCAGGTCCGACTTCGACATCTTTCTCGACTTCGCCAGGCGTATGAACCTGCGCGACAAGGACGGCGCGCCGCTGGTCAAGTGGGCCACACCGGAGCAGGCCTTTGACGCATGGCGGGCAATGAGCGCGGGACGCCCCTGTGACTACAGCGGCCTGAGCTATGCGAAGCTGACAGGCGGGTCGGGCGTTCGCTGGCCCTGCAACGAGCATTTTCCTGAGGGTACGGAGCGGCTCTACACGGACGGCGTTTTCAACACGTCCCCCGACTACTGCCAGACTTACGGGCATACCCTGCTGGACGGCGGCGAGATAGCCGAGAGTGCCTACCGGGCGGAAAACCCGGCAGGCCGTGCCCTCATCAAGGCCGCCGAGTACCAACCGCCGCCGGAAACGCCGGATAGCGAGTACCCCTTCATCGCAACCACGGGCCGCGTCGTGTACCACTGGCACACGCGCACCAAAACCGGTCGCGTCCCGCCCTTGCAGGATGCTGCCCCGGACGCATTCGTGCAGATTTCAGAGGGGGATGCGGCGGCGCAGGGCATCCACCAGGGCGACTGGGTCGAGCTGCGGACACGTCGTGGAAGCATTCTCGTGCGTGCGCGGATCGGCAGGATTCGCCCCGGTCACGTGTTCGTGCCTTTCCACTACGGCTACTGGGACCACTGGAACCGGAAGCGGGCAGCCAATGAGTTCACCTTGTCCGAGTGGGACCCGGTGAGCAAGCAGCCGTATCTGAAGTCGTCTACGGCACGGTTGGTAAAGGTGGACGCGTACTCCTTGGCTAACGGACAAACAGAAAGCGTCAGCGACAGGCTGATGGGCGTGCAGAAACCAGCCTATGAGGAGAAACTTGTGACCGATCCCGCAAAGTCGCCGCACCCTGGGCAGCAAATCCCTGTGTATCTGGGTCTTGTGCAGCGTGGCGAGCAGGCGCTTGCCGAAGCGTATGACACGGTGGCACAACGCCATGCCGCCAACGATGAGCTTCGAACGCGATGTATGGAGTCCGCCGCGCGCAGCCGCGCCGGTGCGGCCAGTCTGCATTCGAGTGTCGATCAATACGGAGTGACTGAAGAGGCTGAAGCGGAGCAACTGCGGGGAGCCATGTTCGGCGGTTCACGAGAAGGCAATCTTGGCCAGCTCAGAGACCTGCACGATCTTTATACACTCACGTCGTATCTCAGCATCGGTTTTTTCGCTCTCAAACAAGCGGGAAGCGCTCTGAAAGACGCCGCCCTGACTGCCACCGCGTCAGCCCGCATGGATGAGCTTACGATGGAAGAAGGCTGGCTCAATCGTGAAATCCGGGCGATTGCAGCGCAGGCACTGGTGGTTCCAGCGCCTGCCTGATCTGCATAAAATTGCTGTGCCGATTTTCAGCAATCGGCACAGGATTTAGCGGCCTTTAAGGCTCGGTGCGGTACAGCACAGAGAGGCACCCAAGCTCAAGCGTGATCTCTTGCAGCAAGTAGTGATGTACATACTTCTGGCTTGTGACCTGGAGTGTAAGGTCAGTAATTTCGACTAAACCCATTGCCAGCCCAATGTCATTCGCCACACCGAATGCTGTAATGCCATCAAGGCTTGCATGCGTTAGTTGTTGCAAGTCGCGCCAGCCGGAGGCCGCTCCACCTACAAATCCCTCCAGGTCGGCCGTAAGCTCCCGCGCTTTTGCAAACAGGGTTCCCGTCAGATTATTCGGACTCTTGGGCTCACGACCGATAAGGCGCAGCAGCTGGGCTGCCTTGGTCTCATGTTCACGTGCCCGCTCTGAAATTTCCTTCAGGTAATCCCGTAAGTGGGAGTCATGCATTTTGGGCTGCGTATCCTCAGCCAGTTTGCGGAACGAGGTCTGGACCGTTTGCACAAAGTGAAACCACCGCTCTGCGCGATCCATGCTCGTTTTCCAGTTTGCTTTATCGATTTCAATAATGACGGGGCGGGCCTGTGCAGCCATAATTCATTCCTCTCGCAGCTACGAATCTTCACGGGTAACGCGCCACAACACACCGGTGTGCGCGTAGGCGAGCATGGTATTGCGCTTGATGTCAACGGAGCCGAAGTCAAGCACGTACAGGCTTTTGCCGTCCGGGTGGAACTTGCAGTCAACAGGCCGCTCCAGGCCGCCGCTGCCCGGTGTCGCGCCTGCTGGGCCGGGTTGCTTATTGTGCATGAAGGGCTCTGTAGTACCCGTCTTCACATCGACCAGCGCGACCTGAAAGCCGCGCTTCAGCGCCTCGGGCCGTATGGTGTTCATGGGTGCCAGCGTGCCCCACTGCGACAAGAACAGCTTGCCGCGATGCCCGAAGAAGTCCGAGCGCGAAAAATCCATCATGGTGAGACATGTATGCGGCTCAAATAGCACAGCAGCCGGACCGGAACGCGGCGGAGGGTTTTCAATCAGCTGCTTGGCCTGGGTGCCGCGGTTGGGTTTGTGGCGTTCGTCCCACAGTGGCAAACCGAGACCGCCATAATCGGGGAAACCGAACCATTCCGGCGTCTTGACAGTACCGAACGGCTTTGAGGCATTCTTCACGTGCCAGACGCGATCCGGGTCTTCGCCGACCGCGCGATTGCCCTTCTCCTCAAAGTCATTATCAGAGATATACATTTCTCCCTCTTCGTTGAGGGCGACACCGTAGGGGCAGCGAATACCCCAGGCAAGCAATTCCGGCTCTGAGCCGTCAGGACGCGCACGGTACACGCTCCCGCTGCACCAGAACTCTCCCTTGATAACCTCACCCTTTTCGGCTGCCACGCCATACGGCTTGAAGGCTCCCGTAGGCGTTGTGTCGTTATAGGGGATAACCGGGTCGAAGCTCCAGACATTGTTACCTGTCAGCGTCACATCTTGTCCGGGCACATCATGCGCATGCGGGTGGCGCGCCATATCGACCGTAAAGCCGCTCGGCTCAATCACGCCTTGCTGCGACACAGACCCCTGCGCGAAGTAAACATTTCCATCACTGTCAAACACAGGGCCGCCGGGCTCATGCCATCCGCCGTCAGGCATTTTATCCACCAGGACCGTCTGCTCACCGGTGACCGGGTCGAAGCGAAGCAGGCGCGTAGTGTAGCCGCCCTTGGCCATGGCGTACAGCTGTCCATCGTGGAAGCCCAGGCCGCGCGGACCGCCCTCTTCAAGATGTGCAAGGACCGACACGGCACCGGAAGTTTCAAGGCGAAGGATGCGCGGCGGCATCCAGGGGCGGGTGGGCCAGGTAGTACCGCCCTCGGCGATAAAAACTGTTCCATCGGGAGCAATTGCCATACCGCAGGGCATTGAAAGGCCCACGGCAACAACTTCTACTTTGTAACCGGCCGGCACCACCACATCGTTCGGGTCGACACGGCGCCGTGCGGTAGTTGGCAGATGTTCAACAACTCCGCTGTCGGCAGCTACGGATGAGATGGATTGGGGCACAGTGTATGTCTCCGTGGGAATGGAAATAGGCAACCAGATACCTTGGAAGCGCATTTCCACACTCGCGTTCAGCCACAGCAATTATCTTGTCAACAATTGCGTCTCTGCCGACTCGCCTCTCGGAACATCCATGACTCAGTTGGGGATCTTCCGGGACGGACCAGTTCCCAATCTGCTTTAGTTGCCGTCAGGCGTCAAGGCCTCATACGTCACATAGGCAAAGCGCATGGAATCAGGAGCCCAGGAGTTAACATTTATCGTTCCCTGGCCGCCGATACCCTTGATAAGCAGCTTTTGCGCGGCAGCAACTTTATTTTTATAAATACCGACAAGCTTGATTTCTATGTTCACATTACGCGGGTTATGCGTGGGCGTACCGGCCGGGTAGCCGATGTACACCATCTTTGTACCGTCGGGTGAAACATGGGGAAACCAGTCCTGCTGTCCGTCGTTAACTACCGGTTCTGCCTTCGCATCATCGCGGCCGGCACCATCGGCGGGGAAACGCCAGATGGCTTCCTTGCCGGAGCGGTCTGAGTTAATGTAAATCCACTTGCCGTCCGGAGAGTCGTCAGGACCGTCATCCTGGTGGATGTTTGAGGTAAGCTGCTTTTCTGTACCGCCCGCAGCGGGCAAACTGTAGATGTCGTACTGGCCGCTGCCGCCGCGCTGCGCTACAAACGCAAGCGTTTTGCTGTCGGGCGACCAGCCATGAAAGTAGCTTGGCGTCTCTGTAGTCATTTGCTTGATATCGGTGCCGTCAGCATCGGACAAAAATACTTCCGAACCCTTGCTTGCGGGTGTGCTTGCCGAGAAAGCAAGCTTTTTGCCGTCCGGGGACAAGGCTTTGTCATTGTTGCAGCTGTAGCTTGAGGGTATCGCCAGCTTTTGCGGCGTGGCTGTGCCATCCTGCATAAGAGGGAGCTTGTAGATAGCGCCATCGGAGTTCGAGATCAGGTATTTGCCGTCAGGCGACCAGTTGGGTGCCTCCCAGATAGAGTCTGCGGTATACACCAGGTGCGAGGAGTCGTCACGCAGGTTATAGATAAAAATCCTGCTGCGTAGATGCTCGGGGGCAGGTGCGGCAGATGCCGCGGCTGGAGGAGTTTGCGCATGCAGTGCGGGCGCTACGAAGCAAAGCGCGGTCATGGTGAGAGTACGGCATAACTGCCGGGGTGCAAGGGACAGTTTCATCTTCTTCATCTTCGGGAGCGCTCCTACTACGACAAGATGCGGGATGCTTTGGAAGCAGAAGCCTAACGTACTTTACCCGCTGCGTTTTCAAGGAGCACGTCGGAGAGCACGCCGGTATCTACCGTGGCCGGCAGGTGCGAGCAGAAGCCGACGCCCACATAAAACGGTCCATCGAAATGTAGAGAGATCGGCGGACCGAACTGGTGCATGGGCTCACCCTCAAGACTGATGAAGATGGAAATGGAATCTCCATGCTTTTCAAGGCCGATGCGCTTGGCCAGTACACCGTCAAGGCTGCCGCCGAAGCGGAACTGCATATCCTTCATGGAGGCGCCCTGCTCAGGCCGCTGCGCCAGGTGGATCATCCCTGTGCCGTGCTCGCCGATCATGGCTTCCTTTGCATCGTCTTCGAGGCTCTGCCGAATGACCAGGACAGCCTTGCGGTCGTTATAGCCTTTCGGGTCCGGGAACGTAACATCAGCCGCCAGCGAAACATCCCCGGACATCTTCTTCCATATAAACCGGAACTCATCGCGCGAGTACCAGATGTTATAACCCGCAGAGCGAATTGTGTACTGCTTCGTTGCGGCGTTGTACGTCGAGCTACCCGACACAACCGCGCTACCTACATCCGACTGGCCGTTGAACAAGCCCAGCGGCACTTCCAGGGTCCGAGTCGGTCTGTGAAAGCCGGCAGGCGGCGGTACCTGCGCATGCGTAGGTGAGCCCGGCTGTGCCCAGTCCGGTACGGCAGGCACCTGCGCGTGTAGATGCATTACAGGTTGAAGAAAGATTGCTAAACAGAACGCATACATAGGGTGCGCCATAGGCTTAATCTTTCCGATACCACTCAGGTTAGGGCGTGTCGCCGCCGCAACATACTTCTATTTGGTAAGGACACTATAAGTCGAATATCACTGTATACCGCTTATCGCAGCCTGCTCGGCGGGAACGGATTTCTGCCGCTGCTTCGCTTGCTCAAGCAGTTTCCTGAGCTTGCCTTCGATATTTGCATCTCCCACATGCTCATCCTGGAGCACACCATCGCCGTCAATGGTAAAGGTATGTGGAATTGCATTGACGCCGAAGGTCTTCGCGAGACTGCCATCAAATCCTCCGTCTCGGTATTGCATCCATGTCATATTGTTTTGACTTACAAATTGTTTCCATTTCGTTTCATCCGAATCCAGGCTGACACTGAGAACCACCAGCGGCTGACCTGCAAATTCCTTGGCGATGTGCTGCATGTGCGGCAAGGCTTCGCGGCATGGTCCGCACCAGGTAGCCCAGAAATCTATTAACACTACCTTGTCTCCAAGTTCATCGAGCGACACACGCTTGCCGTCGAGCGACGTTACAGTGAAGGCCGGAGCCATGCGCGCCCGTACCAGCTCCGGCCGTTCAGCATAGCGCGACACCCGCCCTGCATCGACAGAACCTTTCTTGAGTCGCGGCAGCAGCGCGGCAAATACCTGCCGGGCGGCCTCATCCTGTTGTTCGTTCGCCAGGCAGGCTCCTTTTACATACAGCGCCGCAGCATTTTCAGGTTGCAAGGCTAACGCGCTCTCGGTTTCCTTCTCTCCCTCGGCGAAGCATTCCGGCTTCTTCTTAGCCTTACCCATGGCCAGCAGCATCTCTGCCCGGTCCACGTGCGCCTTGGCTTGCTCCCCTGGTGTTTTCGCCATTGCGACCAATTCCTGAGAGGCGGCATCTGCTACCTTGTAGTCGCCCAGGCTCGCACCCAGGGTCATTACTTTTCTTGCACATGCGGCGCAGTGGCCATCCTGCTTGTCTGCTTTTTTGAAACTGTCGAGGGCAAAAGCGTACTGGTGCCTCGCCTCCAAGCTCTGGCCTTCCGCAAAACTTTTCTGCGCATGCGCATCCGTAGGTCCATCGGCAATGCTCTGTCCATAAATCGTGAATGGTAATGCGACAATCCAGAGAAAACAAGCGAGGAGGGCAAAACGATATTGCAAGGCTGTATCTCCGCAAGGTGCAATCTACGCGCGAATGTATCACGATATGCAGTACGCCGTCAGCGTTACCATGGCCCTCTACAGTCATAACCAAGGGGGCACATACGGCTGAAATTCGAGATGGTAGGCTCCAGTCTGCGGCAGCACGGCAGTTAGTTTTGTCTCCAAACCGGCACTATGCGCATCTATCATGCGATTCAAACGTCATCACAGTGCAAGGAGGCGGCACATGGGCATGAGCTGGGCACACCTGGGTACGTCTGTCATGGTCTCTTTCCTTGCCTCACTCGTGGAGTGTGTAGAAGCTCTCACCGTTGTGCTGGCGGTGGGCAGTGTGCGCGGGTGGCGTTCCGCGCTCGCGGGCTGCGGCGCGGCGCTTGCCGTGCTGGCGTTGATTGTGCTCACCGTAGGGCGTCTGCTGTTGCGCGTCCCTCTGCATACCTTGCAGCTGGCGGTAGGCGTCTTGCTGCTGATGTTCGGGCTGCGCTGGCTGCGCAAGGCAGTGCTGCGAGCCGCGGGGCTCATCGCTCTGCACGATGAAGACGCTGCATTCGCTAAAAACACCTCGGCTATGCGGTCGCTGACAGCGCAGGCAGGCGGCTGGGATCGTGCGGCACTTGCCGCAAGCTTCAACATCACCATGCTTGAGGGGACTGAGGTGGTGTTTATCGTGATCGCCATCGGCGCGGGCGGCGTGGGCACGCTTCTGCCGGCAGGGCTGGGTGCCGGGGCGGCTTTATTGGTGGTGGCTGCGCTTGGGCTGCTGCTGCACCGGCCGCTGGCGCGTGTGCCTGAAAACATGCTGAAGTTCATCGTCGGCGTGCTGCTGTCCGCCTTCGGCACCTTCTGGGTGGGCGAGGGCATGCGGCTCGCGTGGCCCGGGGCTGATCTTGCCATTCTGTGGCTAGTCGCCGCTTACCTGCTTGCCGCAACTGCCATGGTTGCAGTAAGCCGTCGCCTGCGTGCAGCGGCGTCGGTAGGATAAGTCATGGGCTGGATACGCACTGTAGTACGGGAAGTCTTCGGCCTGTTTGTGGATGACGGCAGCTTTGCGCTGGCTATTCTGCTGTGGCTTGGGGTGGTGCGGTTGGCAGCGTCCCACATCAGGCTTGGGGTACCGGGCGGCGTGATTTTAGCCGCCGGGCTTCTGCTGGTTCTAATAGAAAATCTGGTCCGCTCATCCCGCCGAAAGAAGTAGGGCCGGTGGTTGCCCGGTCCTTTACATGCGTGCCGGGTTTATGCCTTCCGTTTCGATGCCGAGCGCGGCAAAAGCAGCCTGTGCCCGCGCTTTATCGAAAGCCCCATCCCGTGCAAGTTTTGAGAGCGTCGCAGCTACTATCGACTCCGCGTTAATCTCGAAGTGCCGCCGCAAGTGCTCGCGGTTGTCGCTGCGCCCGAAGCCGTCCGTGCCCAACGTAACCAGCCGCATTCCCAGCCAGGGCGCAAGCTGGTCGGGCAGTGTCTTCATATAGTCGCTGGCGGCAACGATGGGTCCATTGGAATCGCCGAGCGCGGTCAGCAGGTAGGACTGTTTTTCAGCCTCGACCGGGTGCAGACGGTTCCAACGTTCCGCTTCAAGCGCATCGCGGCGCAGCTCGTTCCAGCTGGTCACGCTCCACACGTCGGCTCGCACGCCATATTCCGCGAGAAGAGCCTGTGCGCGTAGCGCTTCGTTCACGATAGGACCGGAGGCAAGCAGCTGAGCTATAGGTGCGGTTTCACCCTTCTTTGCAGAGGTACTTTCCCTCTCAGGGGCCGTACGCAGCCGGTACAACCCGCGCACAATGCCTTCCTGTACACCCTCAGGCATTGCAGGCATGGCGTAATCCTCGTTGTACATCGTGATGTAGTAGAAGCAGTCCTCGCCTTCGGCATACATGCGGCGCACGCCGTCTTGCAGGATCACTGCCAGCTCATACACGTAAGCGGGATCGTAGCTGATACAGGTGGGTACGGTTGAAGCCAGCAGGTGCGAGTGGCCGTCCTGGTGCTGCAAGCCCTCGCCCAGCATGGTGGTGCGGCCCGCGGTACCGCCCATCAGGAAGCCCTTGCCGCGTGAATCGGCGAACGCCCAGATCATGTCGCCCACGCGCTGGAAACCGAACATGGAGTAGTACATATAAAAGGGGATCGTCGGCAGGTTGTAGTTTGAGTAGGCGGTTCCGGCAGCTGTGAACGAAGCCATCGACCCGGCCTCGGTGATGCCTTCCTCAAGAATCTGCCCGTCCTGCTCCTCGCGGTAATACAGCATCACGTCGGAGTCATGCGGCTTGTACTTTTGCCCTTCGCTTGCGTAGATGCCTACCTGCCGCACGGCCGACTCCAGCCCGAACGTCCGGCCTTCATCGGGCACGATCGGCACAATCAGCTTGCCGATTTTCGGGTCCTTCATCAGCGCCCGCAGGATCGACACAAAGCCCATGGTGGTCGAAACTTCGCGGCCCTTCGACCCGGCGGTCCACTCATTGAAGAACTCAATCGGCGGCGCGGTAAAGTCGCGTTTCGGAACGGTGCGTGAGGGCAGGTAGCCGCCCAGTGCCTTACGCCGCGCCTGCATGTACTGCAGCTCCGGTGCATCGTCAGTCGGCTTCCAGGGTTTTGCCCCTTTTGCCTGCTCTTCTGAGAGCGGCAGATCAAACTGCTTCACAAACGCGGCCAGCGCATCGTCGGTCAGCTTCTTTTCCTGGTGCGAAGCATTACGTGCCTGTGTCCCGGCAAAGCCGTAGCCTTTTACCGTCTTGGCGAGGATCACCGTCGGGCCGCCCGTATGCTCAATGGCACGCTTGTAGGCGTTGTAAACCTTGGCCGGGTCATGCCCGCCGCGATGCAGGGCACCGAGCTGCTCGTCGGTGTAGTCGGCTACCATCTCCAGCAGCTCAGGGTACTTGCCGAAGAACTCCTTGCGCAGGTACGCGCCACCCTTTGCCTTGAACGCTTGAAAATCGCCGTCCACGCACTCTTCCATGCGTTTTAGCAGCAGGCCGGTGTGGTCACGCTCAAACAGCTTGTCCCAGTCTGAACCCCACACCACCTTGATGACGTTCCAGTTTGCCCCGCGAAATACACCTTCCAGCTCATCGATGACGCGCATGTTGCCGCGCACCGGACCGTCGAGCCGCTGCAGGTTGCAGTTGATGACAAATACCAGGTTATCGAGCTTTTCGCGCGAAGCCATCGTGATCGCGCCCAACGTGTCCACTTCATCCGTCTCACCATCGCCGACAAATGCCCATACCTTGCGCGGGGTTTTTTCAATCAGCGAACGGTTTTCAAGGTAGCGCATAAACCGTGCCTGGTAGATGGCATTCAGCGGACCGATGCCCATCGAAACAGTCGGAAAGCGCCAAAAATCCGGCATGAGCCAGGGGTGCGGGTAGCTTGACAGACCCGGCTTGCCGCGTAGCTCATGGCGGAAGTGCAGGAGGCGCTCTTCATCGAAGCGGCCTTCAAGATATGCCCGCGCGTACACACCCGGCGAGGCATGACCCTGGAAGTAAATGAAGTCACCCGGCTGCTCCGGCGCGGCGCTCCCCGCCTGGCTTGGGTATTTGGCATGGAAGAAGTGGTTGAAACCGACTTCAAGCAGCGTAGCCAGCGAGGAGTACGTGGCGATATGGCCGCCGATGCCCGCATCCTTCTTATTTTGCCCATGCACCATCGCCATGGCATTCCAGCGGATCAGGCTTTCTACCTTGCGCTCAAGCTCGCGGTCGCCCGGATACGCTACTTCTTCATGGGCCGGAATGGTGTTCCTATAGTCGGTCACCAACTCACCGGCGATTGCAATACCGGCCTCACCGGCGCGCTTGCGCAGCGCCTCCATCAGGGAAGCACCCTGCTCCGCACCCTCGGCAACAATGACTTCGTCAAATGCTTCAATCCACTCAGCAATCTCGCTTTGAAACTCTGTCTCAACGGGTACAGCGACTTTGGTGGCCATTCGGACTCCTCACACGGAGAGTAGGTTGCGGTACGGGTGACAGGCATGCACAAGGTGCAATCGGCAACTGCACAGCAGTGCCGGTATTACGTTTGAAATACTGAATTACAACGGAAGCTATCGAGTACCGTGGCTCTTGCGCGTTGTGCTTGCCTGGGTCGGTTTGGCGGCGGCAGTCGCGGAAACTGCCTGGTCCAGGTACGAGAACAGCAATTGCGGGTCTGTCACCTGCACATACGGGTGACCGGCATCGTGCGAGTGCGCGGTGACCACCCAGATGGTCGGCGTCCGGCTCACGCCGAGCTTTATACCAAGATCCTTATCGGCGCGAATCTCATCAGCCAGCTTGCCTTGCGGGTCCATCACAAACGGCAGCGCAACATTGTGCCCCTGCGCAAACTTTTGCGTGAACTCATTCAGGTCATCCCCTGTACTTATCGATTGCTGCGCCGTGAAGATGGCGTCGCGGTATGCTTCGCCCAGCTTGGGGGATTTTTCGTCAAACCAGCGCGCATTAATCGCGCCCTGCTTGCTCCAGTTGTGATTTGGAATAAGGAAGTCATGCCGCACCAGCGGCACATGGTACTTTTCCATGGCATTTACCAGGGTCGGGTTGGCAGCGGCGCATGCGGGGCACTCCAGGTCAGAGAATTCAACAATGGCTACATTGGCCCCTGCGGGCGGTTTCAGCGCGGGTGAATCGGCCATGGCCTGCGGCACTTGCGAAGCCTGCGAGAATTGTGCGCGCGCGGCCGGCGATGCGGCGGCAAGCGCCCCTGCCAGCACTAGGGTACTGCTTACTTTGCAATTCAGTCCGAACATACGCTTGCTCCTTATGAAACGCGCTGCACGATCGAACGGCGCGGCGGCTGTAAACTTGGGTTGCGGCAGTCTTGACTGCCAGGGAGAGCCCTACCATGCGTGCCTTGCTGGCCCTGCTCGCCACCCTCGGTATTATCGTATCGTCGCTTGCGCTGCGGGTCCACTACTCGCACGATGTGGAGCCGTGCGACATCAACGCCCACTGGGATTGCGGCATTGTGAACCATAGTCGTTTCGCCATGTTCCACGGTGTCCCGGTTGCGGCTATCGGTATCGCCGGGTACGCGGCATTGCTGCTGTGCGCTGTATTCGGCTTGCGAAAATTGCTGCTGATAAGTGCCGCGGCCGGTTTTTGCTATGCTCTGTACCTGACAAACATCGAGCGGCGGGTGCTTGAAGTCTGGTGCCTGTATTGCGTCTGCTCGCAAGGCGTCATCACGCTGATTACGCTTGCGGCAGCCGGGTGGGTAGCCATGGGACGTCGTCGCATCCTTGCTTGATCGCTGAAAAGCCGCACCTTCCACACTCACTGGCCTGTAAGCGCGGCCCGGAGCGGCTTGGTCGCAAAGTACGTAAGGCATACCCCGGCGCTGTTGTAGTCCGAAGCAAACTCGAGCAGCTTATCTCCATTTACAGACGGAAGCAGTGCCGATTCATAGTTCGGACAGTAGTTGTCATAGGAAGTAGGTACCTTGACCGGTGCGGGAATGGTGGTCCAGTCTCCGGAGCCGTCGGCTGCGGTGTTCACAAGCAGAACTTGCCCGTTCTGCGAGGATTCTGCCCCATTTGCGTCAAAAAGCACTTGGCCGACCAGCAGGATGGCACCGTTTTGCGAGTCGGGGTCCGGCGTCCATACATTGGTGGCAGCATGTTCCAGGTACTGGCCTGCCGTGGTTTGCACTCTCATTCCTACATTTGCCGGATCGCCGTAGTTCCAGCCGTCGGTCGAGGTGCGGTCGAAAATGGTGCAAGCGGCGGGCCCGCATAGCTCATAACTCATAAAGTACGTGCCGCTCGGCAGCTTGCTCACCACTGCGATGCCCGGCCGATCCGGCTGCAGCGCGCTCCGCACCGTGTTGGTTTCATCCTGCCAGGTGGTCCCATCATAGGTGCGCGCCTGGGCCAGCTTTTGGCTGCAACATGGGTCGGTCTCGTCTGACCAGAAGATGGCGAGCGCTCCATCGGCGGTGATGGTGAAGTCCGGTTCCCATAGGCCGTGCGTGCTGTCTCCCCTGGATACCGGCATCGATGAGAACTCCCAGGTGCGGCCCCGGTCGTTGCTGACGTAAATCTCAATAGCAGGCACGGTGCCGTGGAAGTAGGAAGCAGCATAGAGCAGCGTTCCGGCCGCCAGGCTGCCGACTGCCCTCGGCATTTCATAAATGGTGCCGCAGCAGCGCTCGGTACTGCCGCTTGCAGCCGGTACCGTGTTTACAAAGGAAAAGCTCTTGCCCGCGTTGGTGCTGAGAAAGATGTTGCCGTTGGTACTGGCGACAATCTCACCTCGGAACTTGTCGGGGCCATGCTCAAGCCGTACCAGCCGGGGATATAGGGTGCTATGAGGCAGCAAGGTGCCGGTGAGTGCCTGCCCGGAGGCTGGAGGCGCTGACAGAAGCGGAAAGATACAGGACGCAAGCAGCGCAGCATGCAGGCCGGTGCGGAGGGGGAGTGGCATGGGTACTCCTTGTTACAACGGAACTTACTCTCAAGGGAGCTCCGCAGTGTTTTAAAGCACCTGCAAGGCACCCCATGAGAGCGATACCACTCTCTACCGGTGTTTCTAAAGATGTCAAGAGAAGCTCTGTTCTATATGTGCAGCTATAGGCGGTTTGGAAGTCGCGTCCATGCCAAAAGCCAACATCAACATGGCTGCGGCGCCGAAGCCGGGAGACTTGAGCAGGTGACGGGTTGCGAACCTCACATGGCAGGTAAGAGACAACAGGGTGTATGGGACCGTCTACAACTTGAACAGTTCCCGCAGCCGCCGCGTCTGTGTGCGGCTTACCGGGATCTCCGACGCCTTGCGGTCGCCCATGCGCAGCTGGTAGCTGCTTTTGAACCATGGCACCACCTCGCGGATGTGGTTCAGGTTCACCACGAACGACCGGTGCGCGCGCCAGAAGATTGCCGGGTCGAGCAGTTCGAGCAGATCCTCAAGTGTGCGGCACCTGGGCTGGCCCTCAAGCGTGGTCGTGGTTACAGTGATGGTTCCGTCATCCACGCCCGCAAAGCAGATGTCCTTCTGATCCACAAGCAGCAGGCGAGAGCCGGTCTGAAGTGCGATTTTGCCGCTGGCAGCGGGTTTGGGCATGCCGGACTGCTCGAGCAGGCGCAGCAATGCCGACAGCTGCGCTTCCGCACCGCCCGGCATTGTTTCTCCCTGTGCCGCTGACCGCTCCTGCACGCGGGTGCGTGCCCGGCCTAATGCCTGCAATACCCGTGGACGGTCAAAAGGCTTCAGCAGGTAGTCAATGGCATTCACATCAAACGCGCGCACGGCGTACTGGTCAAAGGCGGTGGCGAAGATGATCTGCGGCAGGGCTTCGGCACCGGAGAGCTCCAGCAATTTACGAAGCACCGCAAAGCCGTCCAGACCGGGCATTTGCACATCGAGAAACACCACATCCGGTTTGTGCGAGCGGATCAGGTCTACGGCCTCAATGCCGTTGCTGCCTTGCGCGAGCACTTCAACGTCTTCGTCGGTTTCCAGCAGAAATTCCAGCTCTTCACGGGCCAACTGCTCATCATCGATAATGAGCGCGGTGAGGGGAGTGGTCATTCGCCGTCATCGCGGAACGCATACAGCCGTTGCGGCGCTTCTTCACGTGCACGGTCATAACCGCAGCTTACGCAAAATCGGTCTGTAAGCCCCATACCGCTATAGCACTTACGGCAAGCAGCGGAAAGCTGGTAGGCGCATTGCGGGCAAAAGTGAAACTCATGCTGCACCGGGGTGCTGCAGGCCGGGCACAGGCTCACCACAGGCTGCCGCAGGAGAAAGTAGAGCACCGCGCCGATACCCCCCGGCAGCACCAGGCACACAACGATCCAGAGCCGGGCACGCATGGCGCGTCGCTCCGTATCGCGGGAGATGTAACCCACCATGAGCATGTACAGGGCTGAAAGCGTGCTCCAGGAAAGCGCGAAATAGAGACGTAGGCCAAACGGCGGCTGGTGATGACGATGCGCCGGCACAACAACCCAGAACAGATACAGCACACCCACAAAAGCCAGCGCCGCTGCCGCTACTGACCATCGCGGAATCAGTTTGAGCTCAGAGGAAAAAGATTGCTGCTCCCCATCGCTGGTATGGCTGAACCGGGTTAGAAAGCGATTGTCCATAGAGGGTCAGTTAGCGTCTTTGATTTCGCGCAGCGGTTTGCGGTGTTCGCCGGTCATCGCCCAGCAGAAATAAAACTGCTGCTACCGCGGCAAACAGGGTCATGCCTAGCGCGACCAGCATGCCGGGCAGGTCAAGCAGAGTTTCGCCGCCCAGCATGTCATCCATGCCGGACCAGAGCGCGGGTGCCAGCGCCAGGGTCAGCGCGCCGGTCACCAACACAGCGATTGACAGGTTGCGGCGGCCAAGCTCGCGGTCTGTTCTGCGTGCCATACCGGCGTTGTACACGGCGCGGCGGGTGCGGAGCGACAAAGCTCGATCCGCGGCGGCGTCCGTGCCGGTCAGTGCGGCAAGCAATTGGGAATCCCTGGATTGAGTCTGAGAATCAGGCATTACGATCGGATCTCCCCTGCGATGTCAGAGCTGCGGCTGGTAGCCTCTTCGACAAATGGTCGCAGCGCCGCGAGTCCACGATATAGCCTGGACTTTACAGTAGAAAGCGGTGCGCCGGTAACTGCCGCGATCTGATCCAGCGCCAGCTCCTCATGGAAGCGTAGTACCAGTACTTCACGGTGCAGCGGGTCAAGCGTCAGCAGTGCCTCGGCGACCAGCGCGCTATTCTGCCGCGACAGGTAGTTGTCAAAGGGCGTCGGGTCTTTGCTGGCAACTTCAAAAGGGCGCTCGTTCTCCGCTTTTTCTGAAAGCTCTTCCAGGCTGACCATGGTGCGGCGGCGGCGGAAATCAATAACCAGGTTACGAGCGATGGTGAACAGCCAGGTATCAAAACGGGCACTGCCGTTAAACTGCGCGCCGCGCAGCAGCACACGCATCCAGGTCTCCTGGAAGAGGTCTTCGGCCAGCTCGCGGTTGCTCGTCAGGTACAGCAGGTAACGCAGCAGCCGGTGCTGGTACTCCACAATAAGCTGGTCGAGCAGGGAGGGATCGCCCCGCTTGAGCCGCTCGGCAATTTCGAGGCTCGCAGTCCGGGTTGCGGCGTCAGTAGCCCGAAGAACAACGGTTTGGCTGCTCATGTCTCCACATAAGACGCCGGTGTACAGAGAAAGGACGCGCAGGCGACAAGAAAATGCGAGCAGGTGAGGGCCCGATACACTTGAAAGAATGGATATTTTGTACGGGCTTCACCCAGTGGAGGAGGCGGTGCGCGCCGGTTCCCGCACTTTTGATCACGTTTGCCTGGCGCGCGACCGCGCCGATGCCAAGCTGGACCGGCTGGCTGCGCTGTGCCGCGAGCGCGGCATCCGCATGCGGCTGGAGCCGCGCGACCACTTGACGGATCTGGCGAAAACCGCCGCGCACCAGGGTGTGGTAGCCGTAGTGCGGGCCAAGGCGCTGTCGGATCTTGAGGATTTTCTTCAGCCGCGCGCCGGGCGCGTGCCTCTGCTGCTGGCGCTTGACGGCGTGGAAGATCCGCAAAATCTGGGCGCGCTGCTGCGGACCGCCAATGGTGCCGGTGTGGATGGCGTGGTTTCAACCGAGCGCCGTGCGGCTCCGCTGAGCGGCGTAGCGGCTAAAGCTTCCGCGGGAGCGGCGGAGCACGTGCCCATGGCTCGCGTGGTAAACATGACGCGCGCCCTGGGGCAGATCAAGGAAGCCGGTATCTGGGTGATCGGCCTGGACGAGCGCGGAAGCATGAATTACGACGAGTTCGACTTTACCGTTCCCTGCGCGCTGGTGCTGGGGCGCGAGGGAGCAGGGCTGCACGAGCTGGTAAAGCGTACCTGTGACCACCTTCTGCGGATACCCATGGCCGGGGCCATTGCGTCTCTCAATGTGTCGGTAGCGGGTGCGGTGGTGCTGTTTGAAGCGGCACGGCAGCGCCGTGCGGCTGCGGCGATGCTTGCCCCGGTTCCCGTGGTCGATACGCCGAAGAAGCAGAAGGGTCTAGGGTCGCTCTAAGGGTGTTTCTACAGTTTAAGACGGCGCACACTGGTTTCGCATGGCTGCTGTGTTTCACGGCACACCTTGCGCTTGCCCAAACAGCGCCTGCTCCCAATGCACCCCTTGGAGCCCCGCCTGCGGCGCAACAGGCTGAGCCGAAGACACACGGCACGGTGGTGTTCTCGCGCTCCGCAACGGACTCTGACCCATCGCAGTCAACCGGCGAAACCGCACCGCCCGCGCTTGCCGATTCCATCACAGATACAATGCGCACCGCGCCTGTCTTTACCGCCTACGATTTCACCGTCCACTTGCAACCCGCCTCGGCGGGGCTTGAAGCGCAAGTGAAAATCACGCTTCGCAATGACGGGCCGCTTCCACTTTCGACATTGCCGCTACAGCTGGGGTCCGCACTGCACTTCGAGCACATTCGCCGGGGCGGTATTGTGCTACCGTTCGCGGTTCATACGGTCGGGAGCGATGCTGACCATACGGGCGCGCTTACTGAAGCAGCGGTGGCGCTGCCTGTACCTCTTGCCCCCGGTGCGTCCATCAGCCTCACTGTGGAATATGCGGGAACCATCCCGCAGTCGAGCGGGAGGCTCGACAGGATCGGCACGCCAGCGGCGCTTGCGGCGCGTTCCGACTGGGATCGTATCGAGGACGACTTCACCGGGTTGCGCGGCTTCGGCAGCACGGTCTGGTACCCGGTCGCCTCTGTACCGGCTGTGCTTGGCGATGGGGCCAAACTGTTCCATGAGATTGGACGCCAGAAGCAGCGCAACAGGGAAGCAGTGGTCAGCATGGCCGTCACGGCGGAGTTCGCAAGCAACGCGCCCAATGTGTGCGTGCTGGACGGGCATGCCATCGCGCTTGCGCCACCGGCATCGCTGCCGTCCGCCGGTTTTCCAGGAGTCCAACGGGTGGAGCTGCCGCCCACCGTGCTCGGCTTCGCGCTGCCGTCTATCGTGCTGGCCATGCGCGCTCCGGCGGCTCCCGGCCCCCTGATCTCCATTGCCGCGCTGCCGGTCCATGAGGACGCCGTAGCCGCCTACACCGCGGCAGCAGGCTTGCTCGATCCGCTATTTCAAGACTGGTTCGGAGCGAAGCCGACAGCGCCGCTCCAGCTCATCGACCTTCCGGTTGAAGGTGCTTCCCCTGCCGAAGACGGCGGTGCGCTGCTGCTGAGTCTTACCGGCGGTGAGCCCCCGCACCTGGCCCGCGAGCTCAGCGGGTCGCTGGCGCACGTCTACTTTCATTCGCCGCGAGCCTGGCTCAGCGAAGGTGTTTCCGGACTGATGGCCGCATTGTGGACTGAGCGTACGGAGGGCCAGGCACGTGCCTTGCAACAGCTGGGCGGAAACGGTGCCGCGTTGTCACTCGCGGAGCCGGAAAGCCCCGGCGTCTCCGCCGGCCAGCCTCTGATCACCGCAGAGGATGCCATCTTCTATCGCACCAAGGCAACTTATGTGCTGTGGATGCTGCGCTCGCTCGCCGGGGACGATGCTCTAAGCGCTGCCCTCCGCGCCTACAAGCCTGCGGAGGATACAGCGCCGGACTACTTTGAAAAGCTGGTAGAGCGAGCCGTCGCGCAAACGCCTATACCGAAAACGCCTTTACCGAAAACAGGTGGCGGTGACAGCCAGTTCGCCGTAGACACCCCCGCCTCCACCGCACCTGCCGGCGTGCCGCCTGCGCCGAACCCTGTGCCGAACGTAGACCTGCGGTGGTTCTTTACGGACTGGGTCTACAACGACCCCGGGCTGCCCGATCTGACAATTGCCGATGTGTTTCCGAGCCGCGCAGGCGCGGGCGACCAGTGGCTGGTTGCGGTCACCGTGCGCAACTCCGGCTTTGCCGAAGCCCCCGTGCCGGTTACGGTACACTCGGCCATTGCCGCCGCGACAGTGCAGGTGCGGGTACCCGCGCATGGCGAAGTATCACGCCGCATCCTGCTGAATGGTGAGCCGACCGAGGTGGACGTAAACGACGGAAGCATGCCCGAAGTGCAGGCCGGTACACACCGGCGATTGCTCACCTCCGCGCCGCGCCCGTAAAACTACTGCGCTGGAGATGCCGGTGGTGTTTGTCCTTCTGGTGTCTCCGGTTCAAGAAGTGGAAATGCCAGCGTACCGGTAATGCTGCCCGGCGGCGCATCAGGCGTACCGGAACGTTTTAGAGCCAGCACGCGATCCCAGCCGATGGTGCCGGTAAGCATATTCGTAAGTGTACGAGAGCCCCCGAAAAGAGTGCTTTGCGTCAGCTGCAGACCCTCGCTGCCGAATGTGCCTGTCCCATCCCAGCTGGTGAAGTGGGGCAGGGCAGGGGGCAGGTCCCCGCTGCTCCACGAGGCCTGGAAAGTTCCCTTGCTAGTGCTCATCAGTTCAGGGGCGGTCGTACCCGCAAGCTCCAGTTCAGCCGTACCGTCAAGTGTGCCGGGACCCCAGCTCTCGTGCCACAGCGCAGCTGCCTGGGCCGCGCTTGCGCCGGTCACGATTGCATGCAGGGTGTAGCGCGGTACCATGCTGCCCAAAGCATTATGAGTGAGCAGGTCGAGGGTGCCTCGTAAGTGGAGCGTGCCGCCCAGGGTTTCACCATCGAGACCTTGAAGGGTAAGTGCGGTATTCTCATCGGCTTCAGACGTATGGCCGGTTGTAAGGATGGCTGAAACATTGTGCACGGGCAGCTTGCCGAGGGTCAGTAGTGTTGTATGCAGCGACCCTTCAAGCGCGGGTAGACGGGCATGACTGCCATTGAGGAGACCGCCGAACAGTGAAGCCTGCCCGAAAGTAAGAGCTGCTTGCAGCTGGCCGCCGTCAAGCGCAGGGCTGTTGAGTGAAAAATGCGTTGCGCATGGGCCCTGGCAGTGCAGGGGGAACTCCGCGCTGCCGGCCAGCCTTATGCGGCTTACACCCGGTAACCCGATCGCAGCTGCGGCTGTAGACCAGCGCAGCATGCCGGGCGCAAATGCCGCATCGGCTGCCTGCATATCGATGGGAGCTCGCAGCCAGGGCGGTTGCCACCGGATATTTGTAAAGTGAATCGTGCCTGCGGCCTGGGGCGCCGTGTTCCCCATGCCGTCGCCGAATGGAATCCATGGTGCCGAAGTGGTCAGCGCGATCTCGGCTGAGGCTTTCGGCAAAGCCGCGAGCTGGTTCAAGGCAGGGAGGTGCAGCGCTGCCGCCAACGGCCGTATGCGGGGGAGGCTCGCGCCGCCATTGGCATGGAGCGTGTAGCCATGCGCCGTAACATCGGCTGCCAACGCCATGGGTGATGCCGCAGTACCCAGTGCCACAGGCGCAGTTGAAAGCAGCAGCATCGGCTGCGGTCCGGGAGCGGCGGTCAGGCGTACATCCTGAAGCAGCAGCGGCTCGCCATCAAGCCCGGCATCGGCAAGGCTCAGGTTCTCAGCAACCAGTGAGCCTGTAAGCTGTTTCGACTCCGGCGTGTATCGGTATTCGCCGTTGATCTCGCCGTTGAATTGTTGTGCGGACGGCGCACCCTGGTGGAGCAAGTCTGCGACGGAAGCAAAAAAACCGGCAGGCACTTTGTCCGCAGCCAAGGCAAATGTCAGCTCGCCCGCCCCGCGCATCAGCGTCAGCTCGCCGTCTCCTACAGGCCAGCGGCACAGCAGGCTGTTTTTTGTATCGTCAGCGCGGCTGTAGTGCGCCCGGCAGCTCGCATCGAGCGAAAACGGCTGCTCCGGCGTAAACTCCTGCCTGTGCAGGTTGGCTACCTGCAAATGGGTGCGTACGTCCAACCGGTCGATCTCACCCTCGAACTTCGCGGTCAGGTCGATGTCACCGCGCCAGCCGCTGTCGCGGTCCAACAGCAGGCGGCTTAGTTGGCCCAACGGCGCGCGACTCCATTCGGCTGTCATCGTCAGCGGCATGGTGCCGAGTTCCGATGCGCGATGGAGCTCGCCGTCAAGCCGCAGCAGGCCGGTGTCGCCCTGCGAGATTTCAACATCAGTGCGGACTGGCTGGCCTTCAAGCTGTACCTGCCACACGCCCGGCCTGTCAGACCACATGGAGAAGTCTGCATTCAGCAGCGAGTAGGGCAGCTTTTCACTTTCCCGCTTGAAGTTAATACGTGTACCTGTTGCCTCGATATAAGGAAAGCGCGGCACGGCCCCGGGCCGAGGCTGGCCTGTGGGCGCGTTGGGGATGTGCGAGGCCTGCAGCAGGACAGATGAGATATTCCAACGCCCGTTCACATTACGAACCAGGTTCACGCTGGCATCAGTCAGCTCCAGGCGACTCAGCTCAAAGCGGCCCCGCCACAAGGAGGAAAGCCGAGGTTCAGCGATAACCTCGGGCGCAAGCAGGGCAGGTTCGGCACCGAAGGGGGAATCTTCACCGACAGACAGGTTTTGAATCTGAAAAGCCGGCCAGGGTAGCAGCCGCAGTGAGATGGCCCCGGTGCTGATAGGCCTGCCGATGGATCGTCCGATGGCCCCGGCAATCCGGTGCTGAAATCGCCCCAGGTTGATGAGCGGCGGTATGGTTGCGAGCAGCAGCAGCACGATGCAGGCTGCGAGCAGTACATGTTCCCGCCGAACTCGTTGCGCCGCACGCTGCCGTTGTTCCCCATCCATGTCAGCGAATCCGATGGAAAGTCCGGCTCCAGCGTGTCTGATCGAAGAAGTGAATGACAACATGGGTCAGCCAGGCGATCTGGTCCTTGCCGCTGGTTTTATTGATCTGCTCTTCGCCGGTGATGAACGACCAGTACACAAACAGCGGCCGCCCTACGATATTGGCGCGCGGCACAAAGCCCCAATACCGGCCGTCAAGCGAGTAGGGGCGGTTGTCACCCATGCAAAAGTAATCCGCTGCAGGCACCACCAGATCTTCACCCTGAATGTGCGTGGGCAGCTCGGCGGACCATGTTGCTGTGACGCCGTAGTCCTCAGAAGGCGGGACCGCAGGAAAGTCGTCGCGGTAAGGCAAGTAAATCTGGTCGTTTGTCTTTTCCGTTTGCGGCTCGCTCTGGGCCTTGCCGTTCAGGAACACAACGCCGTTGCGCAGGTGAATGCGGTCACCGGGGATGCCGATGACGCGCTTGACCAGGAACAGGTCAGGCTCGCCCGGCTTGTAGAACACCACAATATCGCCGCGCCGCACGTTGCGGTAATGCACAATGGGGGCCCAGGTAGCTTCCGGCGCAAGCGTGATACGGTCCACAACCACGTGGTCGCCGATGAGCAGCGTCTTCAGCATGGAGCCGGAGGGAATGACAAAGTTCTGAAATACAAACGTCAGGATGAATAACCCAAAGACCAGCACGCCGCAGATGGACGCGATGAATTCAAGCGGCGTTTCATCCTGCGCGGCGCGGGTGCCGACGGTTTGCTGTTCTCGATCTTGGTCTTGGTTGACGATGGTGGCCATAAGCGCGGTTGCGGTTCCTTCCCTCATCGATCAAACGCCCGGTTACCGCACAATGCGGAACATGCGGTCCCAGCGGGCAAAGTTGAACACCGCGGTTGCAGGGTCGTTTTCGTGTCCGAGTTTATCATCCGGCAGCGTGGGAACGTCTGTGGCAGAGGGTTCACGAAGCGAGAAGTAGATAACAATGGGCTGCCCAAGAATGGCGGCGCGGGGCACAAAGCCCCAGTAGCGGCTGTCGCGGCTGTGATTGCGGTTGTCGCCCATCACAAAGTACGCGTTGGGCGGTACTGTAACGTAGCCGTTCTGTGCCTTGCGCCGCAGCTCGTTCCACCAGCGGTTGTCTACGCCCGGGTCCGTATAGGGGCCGGTAGGAAAGTTGTCGCGGAAGGCGTCGGCGTAAGCCGGCTCAAAGACTGCGTATGGCTCCCGCAGCGCTTTACCGTTGCGGTACACAGTGCCTTCCGCAAGGTGGATCTGGTCACCCGGCATGCCGATGATGCGCTTGACGACATATTCCTTCGGATCGAGAGGGAAGCGGAACACCACGACTTCATCACGCTTCGGTTCACGGAAGGGAAGCCACTTCTTGAACTCGCCGCCGGGCGCGTACATCTGCTTGTTGACCAGCAGGAAGTCACCCACAAGCAGGGTGCGCTCCATGGACTCTGACGGGATACGGAACGGCTGGATGACAAACGTGAGTAGGAATAGCGCGACTACAACCATGGACAGCAGGGAACGGACTGTGTCTGCAACTGTGGGCAGATGCACGTGGTGCGCACCCGGCCTCGCTGACGGGGGCAGCGTAACCGGCAGGGGCGTAATGACGGGTTTTGTCATTCCGCTCCATCCGGCCCGGCTGCCTGTTTTGAAGGGGTGTTCTCTGTATCGCTCAAGCGCACAAAGGCGCGCCGTGCGGCTTCCTGCTCAGCCTTTTTCTTGGTACCGCCGGAACCGCGTGCAAGTGCCCTGCCTGGGTCCGCTTCTGTATGCGCCGTGCGTACCTCCACCAGAAAACGTTTGCGGTGGTCAGGGCCGGTCGCATCTTTCAGTACGTACTCCGGCTCTTTGCCGCCGTTCGCCTGCAAAAACTCCTGAAGCGCCGATTTATAGTCGCCGATGGCCTGGTTGGCTTGCAGTTCGGCATGGAGCCGCGCCGCCTCCGGTTCCACAATCGCGCTTTCTACAAAAGGTTTCACTGCTCCGAGGCTGCCACTATCCAGGTAGACGGCGGCAGCCAGCGCTTCGACGCAGTTAGCCAGAAGCAGGGCCTTGGTACGGCCGCCGTTTTTCTCTTCGCTGCGGCCCATGCGCAGCCACGGGCCAAGCTCCAGGCGCATACCGACTTCGCCGAGGTACTTGCGGCTTACAAGCACTGCACGCAGCCGGGTCAGGTCGCCCTCGTTCAACGCCGGAAAGCGCCGAAACAGCGACTCGGCTACGAGCAACCCAACAATGGCATCGCCCAGAAATTCCATGCGCTCGTTGTCGCCGACTTCGCCGGATTGTTTTTGGCCCGGCTTGCCGCGCCCCTCGGCTTTCTCCGCCATCTGCTGCTCGTGCCGCAGTGAGCCGTGCGTCAGGGCCTGCTCCAGAAGCGCAGGCTGCGCAAAGCTGTGGCTCAGCTTTACCTCCAGCGCGGAAAGCGTCGTGTCTCTGCCGTTTTCAGGGTTTTCCGGCATTGCTGGTGTATCCGCTTCTTCGGGCAGGCTGCCTGCTCTTACTCTAGTGGATGCCCCAGTCCAATGCTGCCTATTGCTGAGGGGTGCCCGGCTCAGACTTGCCGTCTCCGCTGTGCGCCAGCGCATACGGTTGCTGCAAGCCGCGCTGTGCTGCCTCCAGCGTATCCGTCTGCCCGTCGCGCACCGTCATAGCCGTTTTATACTCGGCCAATGCATCGGGCCGTTGCTCCTCAACGTCCGCGATACGGCCCAGGTAGATGTGCGACCAGGCCAGCAGGCGCGGGTCCTGCGTCAGCCGGATCGTCTCGTGGAAGTCGTTCGCGGCAGACTCCATGTCGCCCTTCAGCAGCCAGGTAAGCGCCAGCACATAGTCGGCACGCGCTGGGTCCGTCGTGTGGTCCTTGAGCGCCTGCGTCGCCAGTTTGCTCGCACCCTCGGCGTCACCGGCCTTCAGCTTTCCTTCGGCCTGGTCAAGCCCGCGGTTGCTTACCGGGCTGCGGATCACATCGCCCGGCGCCTGCTCTACAAAGGTGATCTGCTTGGCGCGGTGTACTTCGGCGTCCACATCCATGCCGTAGACCATGGGACCGATAGCTTCCTTCAGGCTCTCCGGGTTGTGCTCCAGCGTCCCCAGCGCCCCGTAGAAGTACTGTGTCAGCACATATCCCTGGGTCATAGCGGTAGTCACGGCTTTCTGCCGCACGGCTTCGGCCTGCTGCAGGCTGACATCGCGATCGTGCTGCAGGCGCGGTATGTCAGGCCGTGCGGCGTTTGCCGGGATCACGAACGGCGTCACATGGGTGTCCATGGTACGAGCTTCCACGGCGCGAATCATGCATTCAACCGTTAACGAGACGATGTCGGCGCGGTACTGGTTGTCAAGCGGAGCCTCGCGCACTGTCTTGAGCAGCGGAAGCAGCCGGTCAAGCGTATTGGCATGCGCGTACAGCAGCGGCTCCAGCTCGTAGTGCAGGTAGGTGTGCCGCACATCGTGCATGTTCACGGCACCCTTCACCGGCGAAGCGACAATCACGTAATCCGTGCCATATACGCGCGCATTCGTCTGGCCCGGATCGAACATCGGCTCCAGCAGTACCAGAAAGCGAGAGCCGCTGTACGTGCTCGCCGGGAGCTTGAGGTAGTAGTTGGTGCTGTTGATCATCGCTGTCAGCGGGTCGTGCAGTGCACTGACCTGCTCCTCATACTGCCCGTGGAAGCGCAACCAGATAAGGTGCAGCTGGGCGGCCTCGGCAAAGGTGCGCAGCGCGGGCAGCATGTCGATGACCTGCGTGGCGTCGGGCGGCAGGTCGGCTTCATCAACCGAGGCTTTGAGCTCCGGCGGGGGCGTCAGGTACAGGCCCAGCGAAACATACTGCGCCAGATCGCGCGAACTTTCTACCAGCCTGTGCTGACCGATAAAGGCGCACAACTGATCGCGGGCGTCCCGCGCCCCGGCTGAGGCTTGCGCTGCCTGGTTTACCTGGTCGCGCACTTGTTGGCGCACAGGATCAGACTGCGCCAGACCCGCGTTATAGCCGCAGGCATTGAGCGCAACCGCCACGTCGAACATGGCCTCGCTCGATTCGAGTGACACCGCTTGGCCTGTGCCTTCAATCAGCGCTGGGGGCTTGGGCACATGTGGCGAGGCGGGGGTAGTTTTGCTTGGTGCCTGCGGCAGCGCGGCAGACGAAATTGTGAAGGAAAGCAGAAGTGCAAGACGAAGAAGCTGCATGGGTTGGATAGCCACCAGTTTGGCTCTTCAAGTCTATGCAGCGGAAGCAGGGAGGGTCAATCTGAGGCGCACACAAAGGAGTTTTAACCACCACTTCACTCAAAAGTGTAATTAGGATTTCAAATTAAGCTTCCATCACAACATGGTGTCATCCTGAGCGGAAAGTGACGCGTAAGCGTCAGTTGAAGTCGAAGGACCTGCTTTCCTCGCGGCCGGCGTGAAATGCAAAGGTAAAAGCAGATCCTTCAGCTTCGCTCAGGATGACACCCCTTACTTGTTTCGGGCTTCGCTCAGGATGACACCCCTTACTTGTTTCGGGCTTCGCTCAGGATGACACCCCTTACTTGTTTCGGGCTTCGCTCAGAACGACACCTATCCCTTGTTCCGACTTTGTACACACCCTTTCAGCCGGACAAGCCTAAAATTTGTCTGGTTCCGCTTACCCACTCTCTCAGTAAGGTGTCTGCAAGCACACGGCGAAGCTTTTTACCGCCGCACCTTTACCAGGGACCGCTACTATGGACCGCAGGAGACTTTGCTTTGACCCTGCCCGCCAAATCGTTTGGACTGCTTCTACTTGCCTGCTCGACTGCGGGCGCTCAAACCGCTGTGCACCATACGCCGCTCCGGACCGCGGCTTCTAAGCCCGGTGCCTGCCCCCCTGTCGCTGCCGTTGCAACAGCTCCCGCGCTGCCGCCCGGGGTGCCGCCGGCCGCCGGTGCTGTTGAAACCATTTACGCCTTGCGGTATGTGGACACACAGGTAGGTACGGGTGAGCTCATGGTTTCCGGTGAGTTCCTGGCAGTGCACTACATCGGCTGGCTGGCTTCAGACGGGTCGAAGTTTGATTCTTCACTGGATCGAGGCGAGCCTATCAATTTTCAGCAGGGAATACACCAGGTCATTCCAGGGTGGGATCAGGGTTTTACCGGGATGCACGTCGGCGGCAAGCGGCGGCTGTTCATTCCCTACCAGCTGGCTTATGGCGAGAACGGTCATCCACCGGCCATACCGCCGAAAAGCGACCTTATCTTTGACATTGAGCTAGTATCGGCCTCTGTAAACCCGCCCGGCACGCCTGTTCCGCCAACTCCAACCACGCCGCCACAGCCTTCATCTCCACCGCAGTCCCAGCGCTAACCGGGAACCGACACCCCGGCCAGCGACAGCACAACGGACCCGCGTACCGGTTCGCCGAACACGCGGGCCGGGGCAAATACGCTCCACATCATCTCGCTGGCTAACGCTGCCTGGCTTTTCGCGTCCTCCAATCCTGACAGCACACGGTAGTCATAGACGCGCCCGGCGGAATTTACAAATACACGCACAATAATGGAACCATTCAAAGTGTTTGCAGGATTGGTGCCGTCCGGCAAGGAAGCGTACAGAAGGCGCGGTGCGCTCGCCATGCCGATCGGTTCATCGCGAGCGGCTGCCTGCTCCGGCGTGGCGAAGGTGCCGATGAGCAGCAGCAAGGTGCCCAGCAGTAGTACGGCGCTGGCAAAGCCTGCGGAGGCCTGAACGGCCAGCGGAGCCACTGTATTCTGCCAGCGAATTTTCCATTGTGAAAGCAGGCCGCCTGTTGTGCGTGCCTTCTCTTGTGACAGGAGAACGCGCAGGCGCAACGACAAATCAGGCGGCGGCTTGACGGTGCCGAGCTGCGCCAAGGCTGCAAGCGTGCCGCGCCACTGCGCAAACGCTTCTGCGCAAGGCTCGCAGTGGCGAAAGTGCTCCTGCATATCGGCCATGGCAACCCCGGAGAGCGTTCCATCCAGGTAGTTTGAAAACTGATCTTCGGCTTCGGTGCAAAGCAGGATCGTGGTCACCGCACACCACCTGTACGGTGCGTACGAGATGCCAACAGCGGTGCCAGCCGATCCTTCAGCAAACCCCGGCCACGCATAAGCCGTGACTTCACAGTGCCGAGCTGCACTCCTAGAATCTCAGCGATTTCTTCGTACGCAAAACCTTCGATGTCGCGCAGCACCACGGTTGTCCGATACGGCTCAGGCACCTCGCGCAGGTGTGCTTCTACCTGCACACGCAGTTCTGACTGCGCGGCCATGTCGAAAGGTGAATCCCCGCGCGCGGCCAGGGTCTCCAGCAGTGACAGTGTTTCGCCATCCTCGGAGTGGGTGGAATCCGCTTCAAGCGGAACGTCTTTTTCACAGTGACGCCGCCACCAGCGCCGCTGATTGCTGGCCTCATGGATAGCGATGCGGTAAATCCACGTCCGCAGGCTGGAGTCGCCCTTGAAGCCGCCCATGCCGCGGAGTACCTTCAGGAAAATCTCCTGCGTTAAATCCGGCGCGTCTGCCGGGTTGCGGATGGTGCGCGCCACCAGGCTGTAGATAGGCTGATGGTATTGCGCGATGAGCGAGGCAAACGCCTCCTCGGAGCCGGCCTTCAGCTCCAGGAGGATGGTTGCCTCTTCAGGGCGAACGCCGCTGATTGCACCTGCCAGATTGCTCAAGACCGCTCCCACCTGCATCGCAGAATCCTTTCACACTAGCAGGCACGGATCGATGTACGCCAGCCGTAAGTCATTCCGGGCGGAATGCCTGTCCCGATGGTAGACACCTCTAGGGACAGGAGGGTTCCCGACGGAAAGCACAAGTTGCGAAAGTGGAAGGTACCAAGGTAACTACATTGCGGCTAAACCGGAGGAACTACTGCTGCGGTGCGGGTTTGGCGGGTACGGGCTTTTTCCGGTGTACGGGCACGGACTTGCCTGTATCCGTCACCACATTTGTCGTGGTGGGCGCAGCGGCTTGCGTGGCGGCGCGCTGCCGGGCTTGCCCCAGTTGCTGCTCATTGTCTACAGCTGCGGCTTCAATGGCATCTCCAAGGGAACGGCGGGCGCTGTCAAGGCTGGTCAATGCCGCATGCAAGGTTTGCGTCTCCGGGTCCGGCGCCGCCAGATCCGCGGTTTCCACAATGCGCAGCAGCACATCATAAAGTGCATCCACATTGCGGAAGACCGGCAGGTTTTTTGAAACGGTGCCCGGCGCTGCGTCGGCGGTCATCAGGAGCCCCGGCAGGGTTCCGTCCAGGTCGCGGGCAATGGAACCGATGTTGCCGTTGGTCTCCTCGCGCACCGGGCCGGGGGCCTTCCACTTATCGAGTCGCACGCCGGAAAGGCTCTGGCGTAACTGGTCCAGTGATGGCTGTAGCAGGCTTGATGCAGTAGCAGGCGCAGGCTGGGATGCCGATGAATCCTGAGCGTGGAGCCCAGGCGCAAGCAGAAGCGAAATGGCAAGCAGGAGGGTACGCATATGTTCTCCAAATCTCATGTTACAGATGGTTACGACGCAGGGTCTAACGCCCTGTAGCTACCTGCACTACGTTGATCGAAAGCGGCTGCAAGGTGAGTTGAAAGCTGCTGCCGAGCCGGCCCACCGCCTGCTCTGCCAGCACGATGCGTACGGGATCGATGATGGAGTTGGTTGCCTCCGTTGAAGGTGCCGAAAGCGTGTACATGCGGCCTGCCGCCGAAATTTTGTCGGCATTTGTCAGCTGTACGGTAACAGGAGCGGGGTTCGTGCTCGCATTTACCAGCTTGATGAACACATTGCCTGTGGCACTGTCGCGCGTGACCGATTGAAAGACCCGCACGGGCGCGCCGGTAAGTGTGCTCGTCAGAATCTCGTCACCGTGATGCCCCGCGAATAGTACCTGCGCGTAGTAGCTCGGCGAGCCGTAACTCTCCATTGCGTTATAGCCGATCAGGTCGGTATCCCACTGCGATCCGTTCGGGTTCACGTTGGTCAGCAGCGGCGCATAACTCGATAGCACCACGACGTCGCTGTTGCGCTCCATGCCCGTCATCCAAGCGGCATCGGCCAGTGCCGCGCCGAAGTTCGGCGTCGGCGTGCCCTCGCGTGTAGCCCACTCACCTACGAAAATCTTGGGTCCCTTGCGGTCCGTTGCGTCATAGTGATTTACGTCTGAGAAAAACTCCTGCGTCGAGCGATAGTAGTGCTCATCCAGTACGTCTACCGCATGGCTCTTTACCGGCGTAGTCGCAATTAGCTGCAACTTCGGATAGCGCTTCTTGATCGCCTCGTAGAACTGCGGGTAGCGCCCCTCGTAGCTGCCTGACTTGTCGAACCAGTCTTCGTTGCCGATCTCGACATAGTTCAAGGGGAATGGTGCCGGGTGCCCGTCCTTCACCCGCTCCGCACCCCATTTTGTGGATGCGTCGCCGGTCACGTACTCAATCTCATCGAGCGCATCCTGAACGTACGGTTCAAGCGCCGTGCCCGGCTCTACGTGATCGCCCTTGAGCGAGTACCCGGCATAGACGGCAAGCACCGGCTGCATGCGCAGGTCCTCGCACCACTCCAGGAATTCAAGCAGCCCCAGCCCGTCCGAGCTGCGGTACATCCAGGGACTGGGGTGCGTGGGCCGGTCCACCAGCGGACCGATGGTCTGCTTCCAGGGGTAGCGATCAGCAATCCGGTCACCCTCCAGGTAGTTGCCGCCGGGCAGCCGCAGGAAGGCCGGGTGCATGTCTGCCAGCTTCTCCATCAAATCCGCGCGGTTGCCGTTTGGGCGGTCATGGTACGTCGGCGGAAACAGTGATGCAAGCGTGACCCAGTACGTGCCCGGCTTGGTGACAGATACCACAAAGTGGTTGCGCGGAGAGGCTGTAATTGCGCCGGTTTCCAGGGTCGTGTTGTACTGCTTCCATTCTGTGCCTACGCCGTTCACCACCTGCTCGGCTACAGACTTGCCGGTGTCATCACTCAAAAGTGTGACCGTGATAGTTGCATTCGGTTTGTCGGCTTTGGCATAGAACGAAGCCTTGTAGGCGGTTTGCGGGCGCAGCGGGATGCCCCAGTAGCCTTCGTTTTCAACTCCGGCCGCACTATCGGCCGCAGCCTGCTTTACTTGGAGCTTGATACCGGCCGGGACTGCCGCGCTGGGGCCATCGGCTTTGTCAATCGACATAGCGGCTTCGGAGCTTCCGCGCTGCACCAGCGACCAGTGCTCCGCGCCATCCCACTCCGGCTGCGGCGTGCGGTTGCGGATCAGCTCCGCGTATAAGCCGCCGTCATAGGAGTAGTTGATCTCTTCAGTCATCAGGCCGTACAGCGTGTGGCTGCTTTTTGCCTTCGCGGTACCCGCATCAATGGAAAGCGTGGTCTGCGCGTAAGCGCACGGCAGGGCAAGTGGAACAAGCAGCAGCAGGGAGCGCAGACGCATGGGACCTCATAGCAATTTCTTGCAACTTGAAAGCTCGCCCAGCATAGCGAAACGCTGACGGCTTTCGCCAGCGAGAAATGGAAACTGCTTGCAGGCGGTTCCTCACCGCGAACCCATATACACTGCAACCGAAGGTTTTAGGGAGGGATGAGCGATGCCGAGCCGCCGTACCCTGTTGCAATTCCTGGCCGCGTCCGCAGCAGCAACATGGGCCGGTCCTGTGCAGGCTCTTGCCGTTGGGGAGGTCGCGTTCGCGCTGCGTGTCATATTTGGAAAGCCAAATACGATTCTCTCGGCCAACTTCATCGGCCTTGGTTACGAGATGTCCTCCGCAGCGCGGCTTGGTCTCCTGAGCACCCGGAACGAGCCCTACGTGCGGCTGCTGCGCAATCTTGGACCCGGCGGTGTGCTGCGGTTCGGCGGCATCGTTGCCGACTTTACCAGCTACGTACCTGACGGCGAGTTTGCCGCGGAGGCGAAGCATACGGTGGTTACGGGCGGGAGCTTGCGGCAGTTGCGCGGCTTTCTGGATGCGACCGGCTGGAGCACTATCTGGAGTGTGAATTTCGGACGCGGCTCATTGGATGAAGCCATTGCCGAGGCACGCGATGTATCGCGGATTCTCGGGCCCAAGCTGCTGGCCATTGAGCTTGGCAACGAGGTGGAAAACTACGGCCATGGCACGGCGCCGCTGCGTCCGCCTCCGTACAGCTACGACACCTATCGCGCGGAGTACACCCGCTGGCGGACGGCGATGCTGGCAGCCGTTCCGGGCTTGCGCTTTGCTGCTCCCGATAGCGCAGCGTCAGTGGAGTGGGTAGAGCGCATGGCCGCCGATGCGCATGCTCATACCCCCGGCGATGTGCAATTGTTGACCACTCACTACTATCGCGGCGGCCAGAAGTTGGGCACGGCTGGGCAGCTTCTACAGCCGGATGCAGAGCTCAAAAGTAACCTGGTCCGGTTGCGGGAGGCTTCGCGCAAGAGCGGCATTCCCTGGCGCATGTGCGAAACCAACTCTTTTTACGGGGGAGGCCGCCCCGGTGTGAGCGACACCCTGGCCGGTGCGCTGTGGACGCTCGACTATATGCTGTTGCTGGCGCAGTACGGGTGTGCGGGCGTGAACATCGAAACCGGCGTGAACCAGCTCGGTTTTATCAGCTCGTACTCACCGGTGCAGGATGACGGTGCGGGCCGTAACACGGCTGGGGCACCCTACTACGGCATGCTCGCTTTTGCCGTCGCAGCTGCCGGGGTCTCAAACGTGTTTGCTGTGGAGCCTCTCGGCGGCGGTACTGGAGTGACGGCCTATGCGCTTGGCAGTGGTGAGCGTGTAAGAAGTGTCGTACTCATCAACAAGTCAGCGGATGCAAACGCGCGCGTATCCCTGGCAGGGTTGCACATGCACGGTGCGACAGCAATGCGTTTGACTGGACCTTCACTCGATAGTAAAACCGGTGTCACGTTCGGCGGCGCGGCAGTGGCTGTAAATGGCGAGTGGACCCCAGGAAGGACCGAGCCGGTTGCAGGCGATGTGCTTGTTCCACCGGGCAACGCCGTGGTCATCCGCTCCCATGGCTAGGGTAAAAGCGGAGTTGGTGTCGTGTAAGAAAACCGTGTCATCCTGAGCGAAGTCGAAGGACCTGCTTTCTTCTGGACGTGACGCAAAGTTCCAAGGCTAAAGCAGGTCCTTCGACTTCGCTCAGGATGACACAAATTTCAGAAGGACACGGTTTTTCAGGATGACACAAATTTCTAGTGGCTTCTTCATACGTTTAAGATGACCGGCTTGTGATGCCTGCCACACTCTGACTGTCTAACTGTTTCGTGCAAGAGTTGCCTCTACCAGGCCCGCGACCAGCTGGAGCCGCCCTGACCTGCCTCGCGCAGCCGGGCGTCGATGCCTGCCGTGTGCTCAATGAGCCGTCCGAAGAGCCACAGCACATCGGAAAGCCGATTGAGGTAGGCCAGTACTTCAGGGGCAACCGGTTCGCCTGCCTCGGCAAAGCGAACGGCAATCCGCTCGGCGCGGCGGCATATGGTACGGCACATTTCGTAGGCTGCGGACTCGCGGTGCGCGCCGGGCAGCGACCAGTCGGAGAGGATGCCTTCGGTCGCCTCAATCTTGTACACGAGCCCGGTAAGGAACTCGACATCCTCCGGCAGCATGATGGGCGGTGCCGACTTGATCTGCCGGGGTGTTGCCAGGGCAGAGCCGACGCGGAACAGGGTGCGCTGAATGGTTTCTGTCCAGCCGGCGACCTCTGCGTGCGTGCAGACGCTGCGCGCAAAGCCGAGAAAAGCGTTCAGCTCATCGACCGAGCCGTAGGCTTCGACGCGAAGGTCGGCTTTTGATACACGGATGCCGCCGATAAGGCTGGTCTGGCCGCTGTCGCCCTGTTTGGTTGCAATGCTCATAGGCTTCCTATGATGCTGATTGTGAGCATCTTGTACCCCCCTGTGAGTACGCTTAGGGGCTTATCATTCCTCTCTGTTCATCCGGTACAGCGCGGTGCGCCCGCGAAGCAGCGGGTGTCGCTCCGGGTCACAGGCAAATGCCTCGGCCAGAAGGTCCGGGTGCAGCATTTCATGCGGAGTGCCGCTTTGCAGGGGCTTGCCCGGACTTAGCAGCAGCACTCTTGCAAAGCCGTCCAGGAGGTGCAGGTCGTGCATGGAGGCGAAGATGGCGATGCCATCGGCCCGGAGGTTTGTGAGCAGATCCAGCAACTCGGCTTGGCGACCTATGTCAAGGTTCTGCGCGGGCTCATCGAGCAGCAGCAGGGCAGGCTCCTGCGCCAACCCGAGAGCGATCTTGACTCGTTGACGCTCGCCGCCGCTCAGCTCGTTGAAGATGCGGTGGCGAAGTCCGGTGAGGCCGGTCCGGTCGAGCGCGCGGTCTACGGATGCGCGGTCCGCACGGGATGGTCCGCGCAGCAGGCTAAGGTAGGGTGTGCGGCCCTGCTCCACCACCTGCTCCACGGTGTACCGGAAAGGCACTTCAAGCTGCTGCGGCACGACTGCGACAACCCGTGCCGCTGCCTTGATGCCGAGCGCGGCAAGCGGCTGACCGCGCAACAGAACCGTGCCCGAGCGCGGCTTGAGCACGCCCGAGGCGAGGCGCAGCAGTGTTGTTTTCCCCGCACCGTTCGGGCCGATAAGCGCGGCAAAAGTATCTTGCGCAAGCTCAAAGCTGGTGCTGTCGAAAAGCAGGCGCTCGCCGTAACCGAAGCTGACGTTTTGAAAAGCAAGCAGCGGTTCGCTCATACGTCGTAGCCGCGCTGCGATTTGCGCAGCAGGTACAGGAAGAACGGACCGCCCAACAATGCCATCAGCACGCCGACCGGCAGCTCTGACGGCGCGAAAAGCGTGCGTGCCAGCGTGTCGGCAAGCACCAGGAAAAGTGCTCCGCCGAGCGCCGCGGCGGGCAGCAGCCGCGTGTTGTCAGCGCCCAGCAGCAGCCGCGCCATGTGCGGCACGATGAGCCCGGCGAAGGCGATGAGGCCGCCAAGCGAAACGGCGATGGCGGTGAGTAGCGAGCCGGTCAGGATGATGGCAATTCGGGTTCCCTCCACGCGCAGGCCCAGCTGCTGGGCGTACTCGTCACCCAGCGCGAGCGTGTTGAGCCGACGCATCAGCGGCACCGAGGCCGCGATGCCTGCCGACAGCATGGCAGCCGCTACGGCAAGCTGCGGCCGGCTCGGGGTGCCGACAATACCGCGCAGCCATGAGAGCAGAATCCTGGTGCCTGAGCCGGTACCGGTGACCTCAAACAGGTAGGTTGTATTGCCGAGAATGGTGCTCACGGCGAAGCCCGCGAGCAGGAGTGTGACTATCTCCGTGCGTCCCCGGGAGCGCGCTAGCGAGTACACCAGCGCCATGGTGACGACTGAACCGGCAAAGGCAAGAACCTCTGTCGCGCTGAAGCCCAGGAACGACACCTGCGAGAAAAAGAAGATGCCCGCAGCCGCCCCCAGCACTGCTCCGCCTGAGGAACCGATGACATACGGGTCAGCCATTGGATTGCGGAACAGACCCTGAAATAGCAGGCCGGAGACAGAGAGCGCGGCTCCGATGATGGCTGAGGCCAGAATGCGCGGCAACCGCAGCTCAAACAGGATGACGCGCTGCGTGTCTGTAAGTGCTCCGAATGTAATAGGGACCGCACCCACGGCAAGCGACAGCAGCACGGCGCACGCAAGGGCTGTACAGAGCAGGGCGACTACCGGGAATCGACGCCGGGAAGTATAGGTGCTCGCTAGCGCCGGGTCGGTTCCATGAGACGCCACATCTTTTCTCCTTGAACAAAATGCGTAGCGGAACGCAGCACCGAATGCGGATCGGGCAGTATGGCAAGGATAGCGAACAGCGATGTAGCGATGCAGCAGGCACAAGCGAGCGTCAGGGATGAAACTGTCGGGCAAGCTCCTCCAGAGCATCGATTGCCGCGGGGCTGGGTAGTTCTATGCGGTCATCGACATAAAAGGCACGCTTCGTCTGCACGGCGGGCAAGCTGCTCCAGCCTGGACGCGCCTTCAGGACATCAAGTGTGACCTTGCTGTCGCGGATCAGCAGCAGTGACTGCGGGGCGCGGGCGATTACCAGCTCCATGCTGATTTGCGGCCAGTCAGCTTGCAGGTCATCTGTGATGGAGTGTCCCCCCGCCGCTTCAATAATCTCCGTGATGAAGGCATGCTTGCCGACCGTGATGATGGGGTCGTACCAAATGGGTGTAAATACGCTGGGTACGGGTTTGCCGCTTACCCGCGTGCGCACGGCGTCGATGCGAGCCTGCAAGTTCGCCACCAGCGCGGCGGCTTGGGGGTCACGGTTGAGCGCATGGCCGATGCTGCGTACTGACTTGAGAATGCCTCCTAAGCCTTTTGGATCGACTAGGAACACTGGAATTCCAAGCCGCGTGAGTTGCCCAGCCGAGGCTGACTGGCCTTCGGTTTGTATGCCGATGACGAGGTCCGGGTGCAGGGCGAGGATGGTCTCAATTGATGGCTGGAGCGTGTCGCCGACGTTCGGCTTACCCAATGCCGCAGCGGGGTACTTGGTAAAGCTGCTGATGGCCGCTACATCTGCGTCCGCACCGAGCGCGAAGACGGTGTCCGTGACGCTCGGTGCCAGGCAGATTACATGGTGCGGGTGGTCGGGTACCTCAACCCTGCGGCCCAGTTCATCAACAAGCATGCGGCTTGCCGACGAGGTGCCGGTGCAGGCCAGCAGCATTGTTATCAGGAGCAGAAGCTTTGTCGTAAGGCACTCCTGAGCGGCTTGGTAGCTTCGCATGCTACTCCTAATATCGTGTCATCCTGAGCGGAGGTTGGCGCGTAAGCGCAGACTGGAGTCGAAGGACCTGCTTTGCTTTTGACCTTTGCGCGGGGGTGGCGCGAAGTTCCAAGGCAAAAGCAGATCCTTCGACTTCGCTCAGGATGACACCGGATATCGGTTTACAATTTTGCAACACTTTTCAGGATGACACGGTTTTTTGGTGTTCAAAGTAGAAAGCCATTTCACATGCCCGTTGAGAATGATTTTCGATCGGCAGGTGTAGCTCTTGCGTGAATGGCTACCCGCAATGTCCACCGGATGCACAGTACTGGTTCGCCGCAGGCAAAAACTGGGTCCAGTCCTCAGCGATGCCGCGCTGCGCAGCCGCAAGCGGTATGTGCCCTTGCTTTACTTCCTCAGCCAGATAGTTTTCAACACGGTCCTTGATCTTGAAGTAACGCTCCTTCAGCACCGTGTCGTCAGGGCCGCACTCGGGCCAGATATTGCCCAGCCCATCGGCACCGCCGAGCTCCAGCGGTACCAGGTGGTCCAGCTCGCAAACCTGGTTTTCTTCAGAGTTGATCTTGGGCTTATGAGCGTTGTACCAGCCATAGGTAACGTGCTTTTGCGCCTCACTCGATTCGCAGTTGCGGATGCAGCGCGTTTTCCAGTCCGGGTTGCGTAATACCTCGACGGTGACGGATGTATCGACGCCGCCCGGGGTGCAGCGAGGGTCGGGCATCGGATAGCCGTTGCGCGTGCCGACGGTGCAGCCGCCCTCTCCCGGCTGTTGCCATGCCGCCAGATACTGCGAGCTGCAAGTGATGCCGTTCACGTCACAGGATTGCGCTTCCTCCCTGTCGCCTCCTCCGCGTTCTCGACGGCCCGATTCGCGGCCCTCCTCATGCCGACGCGGCTCGCGGCCCTCGTAAGAGCGCGAGTGCTCGTAGCGACGTTCCGGGGGAGGCTGTTGCTGCTGCGAGCGCCAAAGCACAAAAATGACTGCGATCACAATAAAAATCAGCAGCAGGGTTTGCGGGGAGATTCGATTGCCCATATCATCTTCTTTCGTTTCCCGAGCAGCGCCAAGGGAGCTTACAAGCGCAGTTGCTCATGATTAGGTTGTTTAAGGTGGTGACTAATGGCGGACAGCGCAAATGGATAAAGCTATAAACGCTTTAGCTGCAAGACGAAGTGCTCCCAATCGCTCATTGTTTGAGCGGCATAACCTTCAGCAAACGCAAGTATCGCCGCGATGAACTGCTTTCCATCCCCAATGTACCCGGCAAGCATGTGTGCGTCACCTGCGCGTGCATGGCCGCGTGCCAACATCTCTCCGCATACTGTTCCATACTCTTCGAGGCCCGCTCCGTTCAGTTCGGCAGTATCGATGGCGGCTTTGTGGTCGTTTAGCTGCCGCACCAGGTAGCCCTGCCCGTGTAGTGCCGTCCAGCCGAGCAGGGGATCGGATTGCAGCTGCATGGCGCGCTGCCCTTCTACCACCCGCTGCCCTTGATTTGCAGGCAGCGCAGTTGCCATATCCGGGAGGTACGGTGCATACACAGACGGCGCTTCCTGCTTGATCTGCAGCAGGAGCGGGTCGTCGCTTCCGTTGCCTTCCATGTAGACGCAGTAGTCTCGCAGCCCGATCGAGCCGGTTCCTACAACCTTGAACCCTACGTCGCGCGCTGTGAACTGCCGGAAGAGGTGGCAGCACTCCGGGGACAGACTTTCCATATACTCCGGTAAGGCGGCGAGAACCGCCTCGCGTTCCTCTCCCATGATTCGATGGAGCAGGGGAGGTTCGGTTCTGAACTGGAAGCCTTTTTTTGTCTGTTCCATCAGGCGGTCCCGTGCATGGACCGGGGTGGCTCGCTCTGCCTTACGCAGCACCTTTGAGATGGGCGCAACACCGGTGAGCCGACGCACCTGGTAGCGAGCTGCTTCGAGTACAGGCATGAGAGACAGCTCTTGCACCAGCCCGCAGTAAGCAGAAAGAAAGCTCTCGGCAGCCCCGATGCAACTGCTCTTTTTTAACTTTGCATCGTGGCCGGCCAGCAGGATGCTTGCCGCCATGCGCTTGATATCCCATTCAAACGGGCCGCGCACCGTTTCATCGAAATCGTTGATGTCGAAGGTCAAGCGGTTGTCCAGGCCGGCATAGGAACCCAGGTTCTGCACATGGGCGTCACCGCAAAGCTGCGTTACAACTTCGGAGTTTGCGGCAAGCGACAGGTCGTACGCCATGACTGCGGCTGCGCCGCGAAAATAGATAAAGGCCGACATGGACATGCGCTGGTACTTGAGCCCGACGAGCGAAGGAAGCCGCTCGGCGCCGGCTCGGTGCAGAAGCTCCATGGGCCCCTGTGTGCGGAGAGCCGGATTCCACTTTGCGAGCTCGTTTTGAGGGAACTGCTCGCGTCGTTGCTTACCGAAAGCGTAACTGTCAGGGCGGATTTGTTGCTTCTTCAAGATGAGGTGAGTGTAGCGTACAGTGGCTTGAACTCTTTCAATTTGAACTCTTTCACAGGAGAACTCCATGCGGTTTACTTTGCTTTGCACCGTTTCCTTTTTGTCACTCGCTGCTCCCGTCTTCGGTCAAGTGCCTGGTGCTGCGCCGCCGTCACCCGGCACTTCTGCTCAGCAGGCTAACCAAAAATCGCAGGACTGGCCGGATCTTGCCCACTATCGAGACGAAAATGCAAAGGTACCGGCCCCTGCTGCGGGAGAGCGCCGAGTTGTTTTCATGGGCGACTCAATTACTGATTTCTGGGGACGGCGCGCCGGAGAGTTCTTCCCCGGCAAACCGTATATAAACCGGGGGATCAGTGGACAAACGACTCCCCAGATGCTCGTTCGATTTCAACAGGACGTTCTCCATCTGCACCCGGCTGCAGTGGTCATTCTGGCCGGTATCAATGACATTGCAGGCAACAACGGTTTTGAGTCCCTGGAAACCATGGAGGACAACTTCCGGTCTATGGTCGCAGTTGCAAAAGCGGATCACGTGCGCGTGGTCCTGAGTTCCGTCTTGCCTGCCAGCTACTTTCCGTGGCGTCCCGGCCTTGCTCCTGCCCAGGAAGTTCGAGCGCTGAATGCATGGCTGGAGAGTTTTGCTCACGACCAGCACATCACATATTTGAATTACTACCCAGCCATGGCCAATCGTGAGGGTGGCATGCGGCCGGAGCTCGCGACAGACAAGGCCGTTCATCCCAATGCCGCCGGCTACGCAATCATGGCTCCGTTGGCAGAGCGCGCCATTGCGAAGTCTCTTGAGGCACCGGCACCATGATTTCCGCGGCTTGAGGGTGGTGCATGAAATGTATTGCAGACGTTAGCTCGAAGGTGCCGGACGGCGAAGCTTCAAGTAGATATAGCTGTTATGCTGCGCCTCGATTTCCTCTGTTGCGCAACGCGCTCCTGAACGAGTATTGTGGGCGCGCTATTTGAATAGTGATTTCAAAGCGCCCAAATGCAATACGTGTGCAATGTTCAGGAGAAATTATGAAGAGTAAAAGAAGTTGCGCAATACGGTTAAAAACCTTGCCCCGGATCTACGTACTAAGTTTAGGACTTGCATTGACTACTCCTGTCATGGTTCCAGTTGCAGCCTGGGCACAAACAACCGGCGCAATCTCTGGCACGGTAGCCGACGCAAGCGGCGCTACCGTGCCGGGAGCCGTAGTTACAGCCACAAATACCGGTACAGACATTCCATTCCGTGCCATTACAGATGCCTCCGGCACCTACCGCATCACACAGCTGCCGCCGGGCAGCTACACCATGCAAATCATCAGCCAGGGTTTTGAGACGCAAAACCTTACTCCGTTTCCGCTGCTGGTTGCCCAGCAGTCGCAGCAGAACATCACGCTTGCAGTGGGTAAAGAGACGCAGACGGTATCCGTTTCCGCAGCCTCCCTGCTCATTGAGACCGAGGACAGTACACAGGGCCAGGTCATCGGCAGAGATCCTATTGAAGACCTGCCGCTAAATGGACGCGATTTTATCCAGCTGGCGCAGCTTTCCGCAGGCGTCACGCCGATTGTGCCGGGTATCAACTCTCCCGCATCGGGGTTCTCCGGTGCCGGAGCTCAGCCGGTCACTGTCGGCATTGCCGGCTTGCGTGAAGACGATAATAGTTTTCTTGAAGACGGCATTGAAACGCGCAATGCCTGGTACGGTGCCGAAGGCATTATTCCTTCACTCGATAATATCCAGGAGTTCAAGGTTGAGCAGTCGGGAGCACCGGCAAACCTTGCGGCAGGGGGCGCTTTTATCACGCTGGTGACTCGGTCCGGTACCAACAACCTTCATGGGTCGGTGTTTGAGTTTTTGCGAAATAATGACTTTGACGCCCGGAACTACTTCGACCAGGGTGCACCGCCACCCTTCCACCAGAACCAGTTCGGCGCTGCGCTGGGCGGCCCTGTCAAGAAGAACAAGGCGTTCTTCTTTCTAAATTATGAAGGGTTCCGGCTGGTGCAGCCTGCGGACTTGTTCAACCTGGTTCCAACCACGCAGCAGCTTGCCGGGGATTTTAGTGCTATTCATACGCAGTTAAGAAACCCGTTTACCGGTGTTCCTTATGCAAATAATCAGATTCCAACTAATACTTTCAATGCCACAGGTCAAAAGATTGCCTCGTATTATCCGCTGCCTAACGGTATTTACTCCGGTAATACTAACTATTTCAATGTGGCCAATACAACACAGGGCTACGACCAGGAGAGCGGCAGGTTTGATTACTCCATCTCTGCCAAGGATAATGCTTTTTTCCGCTTCACTTTCCAAAGAGGTTCAACTGTAGTCGGGAACATTACTCCTACTCGACAACTTGATTATCCATCAAACCCTAAAAATCTCGTAGTGGGCTGGACACACATCTTTTCGCCAAACCTTCTTAACACCTTTCATTATGGTTGGACTCACACGCAAACAGGTGAAGAGCGAAGCGATGGATTTAATCCTGCGTTGGCGAATCCTTTAGGCTTTCAAGGCGAGGTGGATCAGCCCGGTTCTTATGGTCCACCAAACTTCGGCGTGACCAACTATGCCAACCCAGGCTCCACCGGTGGAACCACTCTCGTGAGTGAAGGCTTAAACCAATGGACGGACAATGTAACGATCCAAATGGGAAGGCACCAGATCCAGACAGGGCTAGACATTCGTTATGAACCGATTTTCCTTTACGAGGATTGGGCGGCAACCAATGTCTCATTTAACGGAGCGTACAGCGGTGATCCGATAGCCGATCTGCTGCTGGGTGTGCCGGTTTCCAGCTTTACCGCGCTCGGTGATCCAACCCTGAATCTCAGGAGCTGGTTTCAGGCTTACTACGTCACGGATAACTTTAAGTTTAACAATCGTTTGAACTTCAGTGCAGGCCTCAACTACTCGCATATCTCGCAACCGTATGACACGAACAATCGTGTCGGCAGCTTTGACGTGGCTACAGGTCAGGATCTTTCCTACCCGGACACAAATGTCCTTGGGCTTACCAGGTCTGTCGTGCAGCCGAGATACCTGAACTTTGCACCTCGTCTGGGCTTTAACTACCTTCCATTTGCAGATAATAAAACGGACATTAAAGGCGGCTTCGGTATCTACTTCATCCGGCCTAACATTAACCAGTATGAAGTTGCAGTTGACACCACGAAGTACTACCTCATTCAAAGTTACAATAACTCTACCGCTGAACCTTTTCCAACCCCTCCTTCTGATCCACAGCATCCATATCAGGCTCCAAGTTTTACCATCAATGATCTATTCGGTCCTAACGTGAAAGGTGGCGGTCAAACAGCTTCGTTCATTCAGCCGGACGGTAAAACGCCATACACATATGAATGGAATCTGACCCTTGATCGAACTATTAAGAACTGGCTTGTGGAAGCGGTATACCTCGGCAGCGCCGCGCACCACTTTGAGGAGCGTCCTAATATTGCACCTCTTCAGACTGACGGAAGTACTAGATACCCCGGCGTTAACGGTGCCCCACCGTTCAATGGCGTGCAGGAAAACACCAACTCCGGCAGCTCTTTTTACAGCGGAGTCGTAGCCCGGGTGGAACATCGGTACAGTTCAGGTTTTGAAGTTTTAGGCAATTACACATTTTCTAAATGCCTCGGTTATCCATACCAAGATCGATTTACATACCATCCACTGGACCTAAGATTAGACCGTGGTCACTGTGATACCGATTTGAAACATAATTTAGTTGCTAATGCTATTTACGAGCTTCCATTTGGCCAAGGCAAGCAATTTATAAATAAGAGCGGCCTTATTAATGCTGCTGTCGGCGGCTGGCGAGTATCTACGATTGCCGCACTTCACTCCGGACCTTATGCTACCTTGGCCAGCAATCAAAACCTCGGCATTTTTGTGAATGGGTTGCCTCAAATAACAGGAGCTGTTAACAATAACTCCCTACATGGAGGTTTAGGGAAACAGGGACGGCTTGGTCCTTACTTCAATACTCAGAACGTTCACCCATTGACCGCAGTGGGAGTTCAGGGCAATTCCGCCGTTCAGGATATAGAAACACCCGGCTCGGCAGACTGGGATATCTCCGGGTATAAAAGCTTCACCTATGCTGAGCGCTATACGCTCGACTTCCAAGCGGACGCCTTTAACGCTTTCAACCGTGCCAACTTCACCGGACTTGATACAGGCGTGAACGATGCCAGGTTCGGTCTCGTCACTGCAGCAAACGCAGGACGTGAAATCCAGCTCAGCTTGCGGTTTAAGTTTTAACTGCATGTTCTTTGAGTCGTTCAGGAAATCTTTAACCATTGCGGCCCTAGCCGGTGTTGTCTGCGCTTTCAGCGGTGCAACACCGGCTAAGGCCATTGTGCATTCAGCTGTTAAACCTCACGCCCCACCAGAAAGGAAGTGCCCTGCCGGACCTGAGATAGAGGTGGCACTCGCCGACGGCAGCGGCTTGATGCAGCAGGCGCGCTACGGGGAAGCTGTCGGGGCGCTCGAACCACTCTCGAAAATTGGCTGCGACCCTCGCGTAAGCCTGCTACTGGCAGCGGCCTACGAAGGCAGCAGCGATCTACCGAAGGCTGAAGCCGTGCTGCAACAAGCCCACTTGCTTTGGCCGACGAACAACAGCGTCGCCGCCTCGCTCGCCCGCGAGTACCTTACCAATCACCAAGTGGAGAAAGCCGCGCAGGCGCTGGATCACTTTCAGCCGACACTGGAAACACCGGAGCAGGAGCTGGAGCTAAGCGTTGTTGTATTTCTCACCAGCCATAAGTTAGTGCCTGCCGAGGCGGCGGCGCAGCTCGCCTGGAAGGCCTATCCATCTATCCAGTCTCTGCTGCTGCTGGCAAACGCCATGCAGTTGGAAGGCCGGTACAAGGACGTACTTACCCTGCTTGGAGACAAGCGAACCATATATGCGCAGTCCGCACCATTCCTGATCACGCTGGCTGAAAGCGAGTTCGACGACAAAATTTTTGACGACGCGCGCACGGATTTGCAAAGTGCCATTGCGCTTGATCCTAACCGGTACCAGGCGCACTACCTGCTCGGCAATGTCCTGATGAACTCAAGCGATGTGGACGGTGCAGCCGGGGAGTACCGTACCGCCATAGCCCTGGCACCGGGGCAGCCGCGCACCTACTATCAGCTGGCGCTTGCACTGCGGGCAAAGCAGGATGAGGCAGGGGAGGAAAGTGCCCTGACCCAGGCTTTGGCGATCAACCCCCACTTTGCACTGGCCCATGCCGAGATGGGCCGCATCCTTGTGAACCAGGATCATTTGCAGGAAGCAGTGTCACAACTGAATGCCGCCATTGAAGACAATGCAACTCTGGAGCAACCGTACTACCTGCTCGCCAAGGCGTATGACCGCCTGGGAGACACGGAGAAGAGCACCGCAACCGCGAAACGGCTGGCCCTTGTAAGAAAGACGAACCATCGGGAAGCCCCGGATGGAGCCGGTATGACGACGCCGTAACTTCTACTTTGCCCACCCGGCATTCGGGACAATGCCAAGCCCCTCTTTGATCGTTACCAGGCGGTTTGCCGAGACATCCTGTAAGGTTTGCCGGACGCCGCTGGGCCAGAAAATATCGATAGCCACTATAGAAATCTCCCCCAGGCCGAAGTGAAGCCGAGTATCGCTCGATGAGTAAAAACTGGACTGGCTCAGGACTGCCTGGGCCTGCATTTTGTCTCCGTAATGCACAATAACGCGCGCACCGATCGCGCTGCGGTTGGAAGTGACACCGACAAGTTTGACCTTGATCCAGTGAGACCGGCCCTGCACATCATTGCGCAGCAGCGAAGGAGGCTCGTTCAGGTTGATAACCAGGATGTCTATGTCGCCGTCATTGTCGAAGTCTCCAAAGGCGCAGCCCCGACTACAGTGGGCGGCTGCAACGCCCGGACCTGCTTCCTCAATCAACTCCTCAAAACGTCCGCCGCCAAGATTTCGGAAAACTACACGGGGTGTTTTATAAGGGTAGTTCGGCCACTTTGCCTCAACCTCCGGGTAGACACTGCCGGTCACCATGAAGATATCCGGCAAGCCGTCATTATCAAGATCGACGATGCCGGTACCCCAGCCTGTGTAGCGTGTCTCTACGCCGATTTTTGCGATGTATGTTACATCCGTAAAGCTGCCGCCTTTGTCATTGCGGTACAGCACATTCGTGTCATCCGAGAAATGGGTTTTGAAGATGTCCAGGTGGCCGTCAAGGTTATAGTCACCTACCCCAATGCCCATGCCGGCCTGCTCCATGCCGTCATCGCTCAAGGCTACGCCGCGCTCCACACCTTGTTCTTCAAGCCTGGGTTTTCCGGCATTTACGAAAAAGAGGCTTGGTGTCGAATCGGCAGCAAGATAGATATCTTGCCGACCACCTTCCGAGAAATCAGCCGCAACCGCAGTCATACCGTAGCTGTCTTTCTGCTCGGCAACTCCCGACTCGCGGCTTATATCGGTAAAGGTGCCGTCGCCGTTATTGCGGTACAAAGAATGGCTGCCTTTCGGCAAGCCGCGCGGACCGCAGCTTACGGCAACACCTTTCCATGTGCAGTTTGCGGCGCTACCGGGAAGCGGAACGCGTGCGAAGTCAAAGCCGGTGTAATTCGCTACAAACAGGTCGAGGTGCCCGTTCCGGTTCAGGTCGACAAAGGTGCAGCCTGACCCCCAGCGGGAAGGATCGTTTGTCAATCCGGCAGCTTTTGTAACATCGGTAAAGGTGCCGTTTCCATTGTTGCGGTACAAGCGGTTTTGTCCATAGTAGGTGATAAATAAATCTTCAAAGCCGTCGTTGTTATAGTCGCCTACGCATACCGCTGAGGCCCATCCGGTAGCTGTGAGCCCTGCTTTTGCGGTTATGTCGGTAAAGGTGCCGTCCCGGTTGTTGTGGTAAAGCCGGTTGGTTGCTTCGGGCGGCGGATCATGTCGGCGCGTGCCGCTGAGAAGAAAAACATCCATCCAACCATCATTGTCGTAGTCAATAAATGCGCATCCACAGCCGACTGCTTCCAGAATGTAGTCTTTATGATCCGGAGGGCCGTACACGGATGGAATGCGAAGCCCGGCCTGCGCCGCGACATCCACCAGCTGCGACTGAAAAGGAATGCCGGATTGCGGTGCTTTCGGCTGCGCCTTTACATGGCGGTCTGTAACGCCCTGGCCAAATGCCTGAAGATAAGCCGGCAGGGCTGCGGCAGTTGCCAGCTGTAGGAAGCGCCGACGAGAGTGGCTCATAGTCCTACCATTCTCCACATTCGGGAGGATTATCTATACATGCCCGGCTGCAACCCGGCCGTTTTGAAATGGTAGGCACGACTGGATTCGAACCAGCGACCTCTACCGTGTCAAGGTAGCGCTCTAACCAACTGAGCTACGCGCCTGCGTATGCGCGGCAGGGCTGCCGCACTGCCCTAGTGTATCGCACTTGCGCATGGATTTGCGCCCGCTCGCTGCCGGTTACGCCTGCCCTCTTGCGCAGCCTTGCCTCGGCGTGGCATCAAGGAGGGATGCGGGTATGGAGCTATGGAATCTGGTTTCTTGGGGCACTGGTATGGCTTGTGGTGGCGGCGCTTTCACTTCGCTTTCATGTGCGGAGCCGCACACTGGGTGCTTTGGCGGTCTCGGTTCTCTTCTTCGCGGCTGGAATGTTCTTTTCCAGGATCAAACGGTAGGATCAAACGCTGACAAGCTGCCCGTCAGTCGAAGCGCTCCTGCACTACCTGCTTGCGGTGCCATCCCAGACCCCGCAAGCGGTCGCGGGTGGCATGGACCATCTCGCTCAAGCCGCATATGTAGGCGTAGATGTCGAAGGGCGGGCCTTGGACCAGGTCCGGAGGGATGCGACCGGCAAGCAGCCCGGCCGCGTGCTCCTGCACATAGCCGCGCTCACCGGTCCAGCTTTCAGGCGCACGGCTTAACGTCGGCAGGTATTTGAAGTTTGCGTGCCGGGCCGCAAGCTGCTCAAAGTAATCGCGGTAGTAGATATCCGCTTCGTGGCGGGTGCCGTAGATGAGCGAAAACTGCCTGCCTCGACTGCGGTCCGGTCCTCCTTCCGGGAACAGCCATTGCGTGAAGCCGCGCATGGGTGCCACGCCTGTGCCGGTTGCGATGAAGATGCCGTCAGTCAAGGGTTCCCGCAGGGTGAAATCGCCGTTCGGACCATAGATTTCAATGGTTTGGTCCACTTGGAGATCGCACAGCATATTTGAAAAAAAGCCCGCCTCGACCCGGTTGACACAGAGTGCGAAGGTATTACCGTGCGCTGCCGAGGCAATCGAGTAAGCGCGTGTCTGTTGTTTCCCGGTGATAGGGTTTGCGGCTACACAGGAGACGAACTGACCTGCCTCATAGGGAAAATCCGGCAGGGTATCCATGGCAAACTCAAGGTGGAAACACTGCGACGATGCGGAAAGCAGGGTTTTTTCAACGAGACGTGCAGACGAAAGCTCTATCAACGGCCGGGCACTCCAATACCCAGCTTAGCGCGTGCCGGTTTGCAGCCGGCACGCGCTGTTGTAAACGGCTAGTCCTCCTGAAAGAACTGGATGTCCAGCGTGCGCAGGTAGGTGTGCAAGCCGGCATCCTGAATCGGCATGACGTAGGCGTCCGCGCCGGAGGCATTGACATGCTCATGCCAGTAGCCGGGAGGCGTGACAAAGGCGGCACCTGGGGCCCAATCCACGCGCACCGGGTTCCTGATGTTGCCGTCCTCACCAAGCTCCGACCCAAGCAGCGTGTACACGCCGGGCTGTGCGTCTACAACAAAGTCAAGTGCGACGGACTGGTGGCGGTGCGGCAGCTGCCGGGTGCCCGGGGAGACCACGCCGAACATGGTCCATAGCGTGTGCGTGATGGTCATGGTCTGCTCGAAATTCCTGTTGGCCAGCAGCACGCTTACACGGCTGCGTGTGGCGGCGAGCGGGTCATTCTTGGCGGCTTCAAGCTCGGCCATCACGGCTTCCCGCGAGTACACTGTCGGCTCAAAGCGTGCTCTCGCCTTCTGTGCCCCCAGGTACTCGAACAGCGGCGAGTCATTGACGAGATAGAAAGCGGAGTCGGTGTCGGCTTGATGCATTGCCTCAAGACCCGGCAGCGCAACGAAGTCTCCCGTTTTCCAGGCGATGGAGCCCCCGGCGATCTCTGTGCGGCCACTGCCGCGGATCACGTAGAAAAACTCGCTGCTTGCGTTCGGCGCGGTCGAAATCTGCTCGCCTGCGCGAATGCGCACAAAGCTTGCCAGCAAGCTCGGGCCGGTAGCCGGATAGGGTGTCCGGAGTTCACGGCTCAGGTCGAGCGGTACGATGCGGCTTTCGCCCGCGGCATAAAGGTCTGCGGCGAACTCAGTAATCGGAATGGCCGGGGTGGCGCCGGATTCGATGGGGTTGGCCGCTTTGCTGTATTCGAAGAACTGGGCGTCGCGGGTAAGGTTTGCGGTTGCGATCAGCGGCGCTGCGATTGATGTTGCCATGGTGTGCTCCCTATTCTGTCAAGAGTGTGTTCTGGAAGTTTGCCTGCGTGTGAACGTCCGACTTTTCCAGTATGGTCGGAAGCGCCGGGGCAGGTCTTTCGGATACCGGAGCACAATTCCAAATTCTTGGGATTAAGGTCGTTCCATGACACAGCGGAGTGCAAAGCCGGAGATCTCCGACGCGCGGTTTATCCTTGCCGGCGCCGAAGACGCGCTGCCCTCGCAGCACATCTGGTATGAGGGCGAAGGCTACTCTGTGTACGCGGCAGAGCAGCCGCAAAGCTCCTGGCGAGAGCATTCTCACAGCTGCGCACAGGTGACCATCGGGCTTGAGCCAGCCCATGTGCAGGCAAGCTGGACCGCCGGGCCTAAGTCCACCGGAGCCGGGCCTGCCACGCAGCGTGAGAGGAGCGGCAACATGGTGTCCATCATCCCGCCCGGTGAGGCGCACAGCACCGTCTGGCAGCGGCGCGCCATCCTCATGCACCTGTACCTGAGTTCGCAGCTACTGGCCCGTGTAGCAGGTGAGAATGCGCCGCATGCGCTGCGCCCCGTGTACCTGGTACGGGACTTGTTTCTCGAAGAGCTGGGACGCGCTTTCTTCAGGGAGTGCCAGGGGCAAGCACCTTCCAAGCCCTTTGCGGATGCCGCGGTCCACGTTCTGTCTGCATACCTGCTGCGAAATTACGCGGTCGACGGGAAGCCCGGAGCGGCTGTACCGGGCAGCCTGGGACCGGCGCGGGAGCGGCGCATCCGCGAGTACATTGAGCAGCACCTTGACGGGGACCTCTCCATCCATAAGCTGTCCGGGGTGCTCGGCATGAACCCGCACTACTTCGCCAACGCCTTTCGGCTGACCACCGGCTTTACCCCGCATCGCTTCGTCTCGCACCGCAGAATGGACCGTGCGCAACAATTGCTGAGCAAGCCTGAGCTTTCGCTTGCGGAAATTACCTACCGGTGCGGCTTCAAGAGCCAGGGCCAGTTCACAACGCTCTTCCGCCAGTTCACCGGCAGCACCCCGGGAAAGTTCAGGAACGGGTAATCGGGCATACTGCGTGGATGCCAGGTTTCCATACGATGCCTATAATTGGGCATGGCACCGGCGCAAACTTCCGCAGCGCAATCCGATCCGCCGCGTCGTACGACAAGCGGCCCAGCCAAGCAGGCAGCTGTGTACTCGCTTGAGGCGCTGGCACGGTACGATGCGGCCACCGCAGCCATTACCGAGCCTCGCTATACCCTGCTCATCGACACGGTACATCGCAATCGCCCCGCTGACGATACTGAGATCATCCGCAAGGCCTGGGAGTTCTGCCTGCGTCACCATCGCGGTCAGCTGCGCGCCTCCGGTGAGCCCTATGTGCTGCACCCGCTTGAAGTCGCCATCGTGCTCGCGGAAATGAAGCTCGACTCCACCGCCATTGCCGCCGGCTTGCTGCATGATGCGGTTGAAGACACGCCCGTGACTACGCCTGAAATTACCGCACTATTCGGCGAGCAGGTGGCGCACATTGTCGAAGGCGTTACCAAGCTCGATAAAATCCAGTTTGCCAACCGCGAGGATCGCCAAGCTGAGAGCGTGCGCAAAATGCTGCTGGCCATGGTCACTGATGTCCGTGTAGTGCTTATCAAGCTAGCCGACCGACTGCACAATATGCGCACGCTCGAGCATTTGCGACCCGACCGCCAGGTCGGCATTGCGCGCGAAACGCTCGATATCTACGCGCCGCTTGCGCATCGGCTGGGCATGGGCAAGGTGCGCGGCGAGCTTGAGGATCTCGCATTTCAGTACACAGACCGCAGGGCATTTGAGGAACTACACGCTGCTATTGAAGCGCGCCGCACGGAAGGCGAGCTGTTCCTAAGCGGTGTGGAGACGCTGCTTGCAGAGCGTATCGCTGAAAACAGTATTACTGCGCGTGTGGAGTGGCGTATCAAGCGGCTGTATTCCATTCACCAGAAGCTTCAAGAGGCAGGTGCCGGCGTAGACCAGGTGCATGACCTGCTGGCCCTGCGCGTGATTGTCGGCTCTGTTGCGGATTGCTATGCGGTGCTCGGGCTCATCCATTCCCTATTTCGCCCGGTGCCCAACCGCATCAAGGACTTCATCGCGATGCCGAGGCCTAACCTGTACCAATCGCTGCATACCACTGTGATGGGCGATGCCGGGCACCAGTTTGAAGTGCAGATTCGCACCGAGGAAATGCACCGCATCGCCGAGGAAGGTATTGCCGCCCACTGGAAGTACAAGGCCGGCGGTTCGCCCGTGTCTGCCCGCGATGAGCAGCGCCTGGCCTGGGTGCGGCAGCTGGTGGAGTGGCAGCGCGAGATGACGGACCCGAATGAGTTCATCTCGACGCTCAAGATCGACCTGTACCCGGAGGAGGTTTACACCTTTACGCCCAAAGGCAAGGTGGTCTCCCTGCCCAAAGACGCAAGCCCGCTCGACTTTGCTTACGCCGTACACACCGAGGTGGGCCACGCTTGCGTATCGGCCAAGGTCAATGGCCGTATCGTGCCGCTGCGTGCCAAGCTGCGCAACGGCGACATCGTCGAGATCGTCACGCAGAACGGCCACACGCCTTCGCGCGATTGGCTGACCTTTGTCAAAAGCTCTCGCGCGCGTAACAAAATCAAGCACTGGATCAACGAGCACCAGCGGGAGCGTGCCATCGAGATAGGTCGCAAGCTGCTGGAACGTGAAGCCCGCAAGTACAAGATTGCGCTGTCGAAGTTTGAGGAGTCAGACTACGCGCGACTGGCTGCTGACTACTCCCTCGCCACGCCGAATGACATGATGGCGGCCATTGGCTTCGGCAAATACTCTGCCCGGCAGGTGCTCAACCGGCTCGCACCGGGTATCCTGCACCAGCAATCCACACCGGACGACCCCAGCCTGCCGACCGGTGCCGAGGATGCCAAGCGGCTGCAGCTGCATGCAAGCGCCGCCTCAGACACCCTGGAAGTTGAGGGTTCAAACGAGCTGCTGGTCTATCGCGCCCGCTGCTGCAATCCCATTCGCGGTGAGGGGATCATCGGCTACGTCACGCGCGGTAAAGGGGTTGCCGTGCATGCCCGCGCCTGCTCTAATGTGCAGAACCTGCTGTACGAGTCAGACCGGCGTATCACTGTGGAGTGGGCGCGCGACCGTGAGGCAACACCTGCGCCCCGCGCGACGTATCCAGTAAAGCTGACGGTGATCTGCGACGACCGCCCCGGCATGCTGAAAGACATCACCGCCATTGCAAGCGAGGAAAATACAAATATTCGCTCGATGGACACGCGCTCGACCGATGCGACCGCGCACATCGAGCTTACGCTTGATGCGCAGGATTTAAAGCATCTGGAGCGACTGCAACTGGGACTACGCCGCATTGCGGGCGTACGGGATGTGGTGCGATCGTCGAAGCTGTAGCTCATGCTCGCTGGAAAGCTAAAGTTTGAAGGCTCGCTACTTGCACTCAGGCACGTCCACAGGTGCCCGATGCCAGGTCTCTGTCCTGCCCAGCAGCGAGATGCCGATAAACCCGCGTAGCTTCAGCATGTCATCCTTTTCTACCATCATTGCCGAGTAGGTGTGGCCCGATTTCGGATCGTAAATCTTGCCGTCCTGGGCTTTGTACTTGTCATCGGCAGTAAAGCCCGTGCCGATCTGCAGGTTGCACAGCTTGCGGGTTTTCAGCGCAGAATCGGGGTTTTCAGCGTCTACACGCGGCACGTCCTTCACGGCAATCGTCATGATGCGTATGCATAAATGGTTCGACTCACACGGGTACACCTTCACAATGGAGCTATCGGGTGTACTCCAATTGCCGAGCATGGGAGAGTCCGGGGCCGGAGTTGGGACGAAAAGCAGCATTGCGAGCAGTGCAATCATGGGCGAGGTACCTTCTTGGCTGTCCAGCTATCGGATGCCGGATAGTGCTTTTTGGTGACAAGCTTAAACCTGTCTGGATAATGAACCAAGTGCAAAAAAAGGGAGGAGCTTTCGCTCCTCCCTTTTACTAGCGGCAGCTCAGTTTAGAAATTCAGTTTAAGTTGGAACTCTGTGGTGCGTGGCGATCCTTGTGCGAATGTACCGGAACCGCGCTGCGTGCGGAGACCGTTATACACGGATTCATTGTTAGGACCGTTCAGAAAGCTGTTGACTGTCCCTACTGTTCCATTTGCTGTGTTGACATTGGCTAGAGTGCCGGTAAGTCCGGGTGATCTAAAGTTGCTGAGGTTGGCAACGTTGTAGAGTGCGATTTTTGGCTCTAGGCTCATACCTTCGTGGAGCTTCTTGAGGGTGATGGGATAACCGACACTCGCATCGAAAGCACGAAATGCCGGATTGTTGATTGGTGTGGTCGGGGCTGTGGCTATAGGCACCTGAACCCCCCCGAGAGTAGCCAAATCGGTGGCGTTTATAAGGCCGGCATTGATTAAAGCCTGACCGGCAGGTGTAGCCTGACCGGCACTTTTTGCGTTGTAACCGTTAATAAGCTGATTGAGTCCCGCGCCTTTGACCTGATGTCCATAGTAGCCCGGGTTCGTACCGGGAATTAGATCGCCGGTCTGACCGTCACCGTCAACATCGGTACGGAAGATCTCACCCGGTGCGCCGGAAGTATTGTCAAGCACAAGACTAGTTGGCGCTGCCGAGTAGAAGTGACCGATGACACCGATTTCTGCGCCGTACTTGACCTGGACCGCACCACCAAAACTCAGCTCATTGGAATGATCCAGATTGGAGCGGCCCAGGTTAAGGTTAGGATTATCATAATTGTACGGCCCTGAGTTGAAGAATTCGTCTGCCGCGTTCCCGCCTTTTACAGGGTTCACAACTTCTGAAAGAGAATAGGACACTTGGAAGTTTGCGCTTTGAACGCCGGGTGCCGGGTGGGCGATCTGCTGACGGACTACGATTTGTAAAGCATCATAGCCAGACCTGCCGACAGGCAAAATAAATCTTCCGTCGCCCACATTCGAATTGGCTCCGCCGAATGCTGCTAAAGGTTGGCCTCTAAATGAAGCTGCTTGCCCTCCTAAAAACTGGTTTCCTGAATCTAGTCCATTGGCTGCGAAATCGTCGATTGTCGCTCCGCTGGCCGGTGCTCCGGCTGCAGCCGGATGCAATCCGGGGCAGCCTCCGGGTTGAGCCGCATTGGTCACCGATGTTGCGCCGCAAGCAGCAAGCGTTGTTGCAATTGCCGCTTTTGCCGCAGTTGTATTTAAAAAGCGAGCAGCACCGACGTGATTGACATCAATTACAAGAGGAATTTTGATTGTGGCGTTATGGACGTAATCGACTGTGAGTACAGTCCCTTTCGCCAGTTCCCTTTGAATACCGCCGTTGAACTGAATTGAGTATGGGGTAACGTAAGGGGCTCCATAGATACCGCTGGCATTGAGACCGCCGCCCGTGCCGATATAACCGGGGTTGGGACCGCCTGTTTGTGAAGCAGCTTGATACTGCGACTTGAGATTGTTAATCAAGGGCGCAGCTTGCGCGATTGACTCGCCGCATATGGTCGAAAGCGGTGTGCCGTTTACCTGATTTACTACCGTACCGTTCGGAAGTGTAAGAGAGTTGCTGCCGCCGCAAACAGCTGTGTCGTTGAAGTAGTTTCCATTGGCATTGACTACCGTGCTGCGGGCATTGGATGTGTTGTTGAAGATGTCGCTTTCATAGAAAATGCCGATGCCACCGCGTACCGAGGTTTTATGGTCACTCGGGCTGAAAACGAAGCCGAGTTGCGGTCCGAAATTACCATAGGGCTGGTGTGTCTTGGCCCCAAGACCAGCCTGATACTGATCGAAAAGTGGTGTGTTGCCCGTGCAGCCGGGGAACTGCAAAGCCGGAGACAAGCTTGAGCATAAAGGCGTCGGCAGATCCTGGTTTGCGCGATCCGTATCCACGCTCCAGCGTAATCCTGCGATTCCAGTAAATGAAGGAGAGATCTTCCAGGAATCTGCGACATAGGCACCGCTGCGCCAGTCAAACACTCCCCCTCCGGTCAATCCGAAGCCGGGTTTTTCCGTAAAGAGCCCATTGCCGTTGCCAAGAATGTAAGCCGCCGCTGAGTAGTCGTTGACAGGGTCGCTGCCGGTACCGGCGATCAGATTGGCGGGCCCGAAAATCGTATAAAGCGAGGGTCCGAAGAAAGCGGCAAAGCCGCCGCCGAGAATGCGGTTTAAGCTCGCTCCGAACTTTAAAGTATGTGCGCCTTTGGTCCAGGTACCATCGTAGCGAAGCTGCTTATCGGACTGATAGGTACCTTGGGGAGCAAGGAAGTTAGGTCCGGCAAAGAAGCCATCAGAGCCGTCGGAGAGCGTGATAGGTCCGGAATTAACGCCGGTGGAGGCCATAATTGACGTTTGCGGATTGTAAATCGATGTAAGGCCCGTAGTGCCGTCCGTGAGCAGATTGTGGAACTTTTCATACCCGCCGCGGAAAGAGTGGGTGAAGCGGCCAGTAACAAAATCCGCACCACCGACAATTGCGGGCACGTTATTGCGCGACTGATAAAGCGAGTATAAATTTCCAAAGTTAGAAAAAGAAGAATTCACATTATAAGCGCCGCGGGCAAATAAATGAACTCCATGCGGAGCATCGTAGTCTAAGCGAATAGTGCTGTACGTTTCCCGATAAGGGGATGGAATGAATGGAAATTGGCTCTGAATGCCGCTAAAGGTTGGGCTAGTTGTCGCGGACCCTTGCTCATCTTGCTTGATGCGCTCGGAGTTGCCGAAAAAGAATAGCTTGTCCTTGATAATCGGGCCACCAATCGAGCCGCCGAATTGGTTGCGCTGAAAAGGGGCGTCGAAGCCGCCGGTCGTAGGTGCGAAGCCGACCCGATGATCTTGGAAGTTATAAAAGGTTTCCCCGTGAAAGGCATTGCCGCCGGAGCGTGTCGCCACCAGCACCTGGCCGGTAGAGGTCACCTCGCCCGATACATCCTGAGTGGAGCGATTTAGCTGAAATTCATCCACGGCACCTTCATCTACGTTCATGATGGTTGTGCCTACTGTTTCATCTGTTATGTCTTGCCCATCAAGCAGGATGCGGGTGGTACGGCCTGACACGCCACCGACAGAAATCGCTGAGTAACCGGCTTTAGTAGGGTCGAAAGTCTCGCCGCTTTGCAGGATGACGCCCGGCTGTAACTGCGCTATGTCCAAAAAGTTGCGCCCATTGATCGGGAGTGCCTCAATCTGCTCGCGCGTGATTACGTCAGAAACGCCGGGTTGATCGGTATTCACCTGGATCTGACCGGCATTGACTTGAACTGTCTCGTTAGAAGAGCCTATGGTCAGCTTGAAGTTTCCGCTTGTCGCGGTACCGGTGCGTACAACAGTTTTGACATCCAGCTTCTGGAATCCATTCGAGATGACATCAACCGTATAATTTCCCGGATTTAACGGTCCTACACTGTAAAAACCGGCAGAGTCTGTTTTTAGCGTTCGCGTAAGGTCCGTTTCAACGCTCTTGATCGTAACGGAAGCCCCTGGTAGAACACCGCCAGCAGCATCCGTGATCGTCCCCTGGATGGAGCCGCCGTTTACGGAAGTGGCTTGTGCGTGGAGGGCCGGTGCAGTACCGGCAAAACCGAGAAGAAGAGAGCTGGCCAGGGCGGCTGCTCCTGCCCTACGTGTGAAGCTATGACCACAAAGCCGCGAAACAGAGCGGCGTACCAAAAATTGCATGCAGAGTTCCCCCAGAAGGTCGTGTCGAGCCGCGTTACTGGAAAGACTTATTGCACGTAGGTAGCCAAAGCTGGGAGAGTGGACGGATCTTCCATATGAAGCAAAAAAGGCGCTAAAAATAGCCTGCAAAATCTCGATCTACAAAAAACCATAGAAAAGATTGAATAAAATACAAAAGCAAAAACAGTATGCTACGTCAAGAGGAGCTTGTTTGTTCCCGTACTTCAGCGTTTTTACAACCCTTTGTAACCTCCAGGCAGTGCACAATGGAATGAATGAGCACAGACAAGCAAGGTATCTCTACCAGAAATGCACCGGCAGCTATCGGACCGTACTCGCAGGCGGTGCAAAGCGGGGAGCTTCTTTACACATCAGGTCAAGTGGGTTTTGAGCCTGCTACGGGGCAACTGATTGCAGGCGGTATTGCGGAGCAGACAGAGCAGGTATTGCGTAACCTGCAAGCCCTGCTGGATGCGGGGGGAAGCAGTCTTGCCGCCGTCATTAAAACCACCGTGTTTCTAAAGGACATGAACGATTTCGCGGCCATGAACGAGGTGTACACCCGCTTCCTGGCACCTGAAGGCGTTGTGGCCCCGGCGCGCTCGACTGTGGAAGTAGCTCGGCTGCCACGTGATGCTCGCGTCGAAATTGAAGTGATTGCCCGTATCCTGTAGCGGTCTACATCCATCTAAAGGGGAAAGGAGTCACCATGGCTACAGAGATAAAAGAAAAGATTGAGCGTACGGAGCAGGAATGGCGCGAGCTGCTCACCCCGGAGCAGTTCCACATTGCACGCAAAAAAGGAACTGAGCCCGCGTTTAGCGGCGCACTTTACCAAAACCATGATGACGGCATTTATCACTGCATCGGATGCGATGCACCGCTATTCCGGTCAGAGGAGAAGTTCGAATCCCACAGCGGCTGGCCGTCGTTCTTCCTGCCGGTAAGCCCGGAGGCAGTGCAGACGCATGAGGATAAAAGCTATGGCATGCGCCGGGTAGAAGTCACCTGCGCCCGTTGCGACTCGCACCTGGGTCATGTATTTCCGGATGGACCCAAGCCGACAGGCATGCGCTATTGCATCAACTCGGCTTCACTGAAGTTCGCAGGAAAGTAGTACATATAAAAGGAAGCCCCGTCGGATATTGCTGGCGGGGCTTTCCTACTTGACAGATATTTAAGCTTTTACGACTTTGCCGCTTTTGATACACGATGTGCATACGCGAATCCGCTTTGTGGCAGTGCCGATCCTGGCTTTGACGGCGCGAAGGTTTACGTTCCAACGGCGGCGCGTGACATTGTGAGCGTGCGAGATGTTGTTACCGAACTGTGGGCCTTTTTGGCAAATTGCACAGACTGCTGCCATATGGATACTCCAAACTTGATATGTGGTGGACAAGGCAGTGCCTGCGCCCAAACTATAAGACTAACGGAGAAGCGGCAGGACCGCAACGCGATCCTGCTCAAGCTCAACGTGCGCCGACTGTGGCGTGCTCGCTTGCACCCAGTTCTGTAAGCCGTTTGGATAAAAGCTCTTCAAGGTTTCCGAGTGCTTCCGAGAAGCCTTCAATACCTTCCTTGAGCTTGTCATGCGCCATGCGGTCCTTTGCATGCATGTCCTCGAAAACCTGCTCGTTTACATCCAGCTTCTTGATCTCAAGCGCAGCTGCATTGCCGGCATCAAGCTTGCGCGGCAGCTCGCCCTGCTTCTCATCCAGCTCGTGCAGCAACTTGGGCGAAATCGTTAGAAGATCGCAACCGGCCAGCTCGATGATTTCGCCGATATTGCGGAAGCTTGCGCCCATCACCTGGGTCTTGTAGCCGAACTTTTTGTAATAGTTGTAGATGGTGGTTACAGATTGCACACCGGGGTCTTCCGCACCGGTGTAGTCCTTGCCGGTGTCCTTCTTGTACCAATCCAGGATGCGACCGACAAACGGCGAGACCAGCGTTACCTTGGCCTCAGCACACGCTACGGCCTGGTGCAGGCCGAACAGCAGGGTCAGGTTGCAGTGGATGCCTTCAGTTTCAAGCTGCTCTGCTGCTTTAATACCGGGCCAGGTGGAGGCAATTTTAACCAGAATGCGCTCCCGTGAGATGCCGTCGTCCTCATACATCTTGATAATTTGGTGCGCCTGCTCCAGCGTTTTTTCCGTATCGAAGCTCAGGCGTGCATCCACCTCGGTGGAAACGCGACCCGGGATAATGGCCAGGATTTTCTTGCCGAATGCGACGGCCAGATGCTTGAATGCATCGTTCGCTACATCCTTGTCTGCAGCACCCTCGCCGAGCCGCTTTTTCGACTCAAGCAGTACATCGTCCACAATTTGCGAGTAGGCAGGCATGCCGGCTGCTGTTGTAATCAGCGAAGGATTGGTGGTTGCATCCTGCGGCTTGACTTGCTCAATCGCCTGAATGTCGCCGGTGTCGGCGACCACGGTGGTCATGGTGCGTAGTTGTTCCAGCAATGTCTGAGCCATCAGATTTCTCCCTTTGGTAAAACCGGCTCTGCGATGAGAGCTACTTAGATTAGGATGCATGTCATCGCCGTTCGTTCCACCCGATGAGCATCCGACACGAGCAAATTTCTCGGTCTCCAGCTTCGCTAATTATGTCATGCAGAGCAAGCTTCCTGGACATTGGACAGCGGCGTCTCTGCTAAGTTGAGGCATGTCCCGTAGCCGCCGGTTATTTCTGATTGCGCTTTGCTTGCTTGCCCTGGACATAGGCGCGGCATGGAGCTTATGGCGGCACGAGCCTGCAGGTAATACCGCGCTGAATCGCTATGACGTGATCCTGGTGCTTGGCTCACCGTGCCGAAAAGACGGCAGCCCGACCCCGGAGCAGAGCGCGCGGGTACTTGAAGGGGTGCGGGAGTGGCGAAGAGGGGTGGCTCCAAAATTGGTAATGAGCGGCACGGCGGCGCACAATCGCTGGATCGAGGCCGAGTCTATGGCCCGGCTTGCCCGTGAGCAGGGTGTGCCCGCAGGCAACATCCTCCAAGAGCGCCAAGCCTACAACACCATCCAGAATGTGTACTACACGGTCGCCATCATGCAGGCGCACGGCTGGCACTCTGCCGAGGTGGTGAGCTCCTGGAGCCATTTGCCGCGTGCCTCCCGCATCCTGGCACACTTTCCCATCGCGTGGCATACCCATGCCGCCCCCTGGCCCCCTGAGTTCGGCTTGTTTCAGAAAGCAAGGCGGAACTGCATTGAGGCCCAATACTGCCTGCTGCTGCGAGTGCGAGGGTTTACGCCTTCGCAATTTATTTCGCGATAAACGCGATAAATCAGTCCGGTGGAACCCACTTCTTAAACGTTGAATAAGGCACTCAGTGGCTTTTCTGAGGAGCACTCACGCCTGCTACCGGCAGGGTCTCACTGACCTCAGTGGAGCGGGCGCTCTCATTGCCGCTTGTGTCCACGGCAGATACAGAATAGCTGTAGCGCGTGCCCGGTACAGGTTTTGTGTCGCTCCAGGCAGGCACAGGCATCGGGATATTTCCGCTTACACGTACGGGAGCCTCGCTGCTGCTTTCAGTGCGACGGTACACAAAGTAGCCGGCTACATCTTTATCTTCACCGGCGCTCCAGGAAAGATCAATGGCGCCGTTTTCCCCATTCGCTACCACAGCAAGATCATGCGGCACAGCAGGTGGAAATACATCCTTTGCCGAAACAATATCCGTCTGTGCGGAAGCGCCGTCGATCTCCAAGGCATGCCCCTCAAGCGTTACTTGCTCTACAAGTTGCGCCGTGTAGCGGTAGTTCCGATTCGGGGCGGCCTCCGCGTCGAGCGTGTGATCCGGGGACCATAAACCAGTAGTTGCGGCAGGTGGATGCTCGAGGGCTTCCAGGGTCTGCTTCGGCGGTTGCGGCACGCCCGCTGTGATTTCTCCGTGGACCGGTACGGCACTTTCACCCGGAGCAAGCACGCGGTCGCGCTGTAGCCGCACCAGCAGGCGGGTTCCAGGTGCATCTACTCGGCTTGCTGCCGGGGTTTGCCAGCGTACCAGCACGCCGGTGCGCGTAGCCGCAGCCGTAACTGCAAGAAGTGGAGGCGGGGCATCTCCAGCTGCCGAGTAGGCAAAGTTTGAGCTTCCGGCGCTTTCCCGGGCGTGGTTTTCAAGCCGCACTTCATAGCGCAGTAACTGTAACGGCCCTGCTTGCAGCGGTGCAGGCAAAGTATCAGTAAACTCCGCAGATGCTCCTGCTTGCACCGGCAGTTCTCCCATCGCTGCACATGGCTGCGCCGCCAGCGCGCGGCACACTACCGCGCGCTGGTCACCCCGGAGCGCGACATTATCTGTTGCGCGCTCGGGAACGGTCCAGTGCAGGGTGACTGTATCTCCGGTGCGCGCAGCCTGAAGATCTGTGACCAGCTTCGGCAGCTTGAGCGAAGGTGGTTGCGGTGAGCCGGGATTGCCGCAACCGGTGAGTAGAACACCGCAAATGGAAAATGCGGCAGCCGAGGCACGCCGGCGATAGGGAAAGACCTGGAACATGGGCAAACCAAGCCTAGCAGAACCTCACCCGCTGATAGCTGAAGTCAGACACTGCCGGCCTTGGCGAGCATGCCCTGTAACGCTCTACCGATCTCTGGAGCATTGAACTGGAAATTGCTCCCGGTAAGTTTTTCAGGAATGGCGCGGCAGCTTGCCAGCAGGGCACCGTCGGCCATTTCTCCGAATGCAGCCCGTAGAGCAACCGCAGGGGCGGGCAGAAAGGCGGCCCGGTGCAGTGCCTGGCCCAGGGCACGGGTAAAGTCCACATTGCGCACCGGCTCCGGCGCGACTACGTTCACCGGCCCGCTTATTGCATCGTGCTCGGCGATATGGAATATAGATCTGAGCAAGTCTTCAAGCGTAATCCAGCTCGTCCATTGCTGTCCGCCACCCAACTTGCCGCCCAGTCCCATGCGAAAGATGGGCAGCATTTGCTTGAGGGCTCCGCCGAAAGGGGTAAGCACCACGCCGAAGCGCAGATACACCACCCGGATGCCTGCCGCTACAGCCGGCGATGCTGCGTTTTCCCACGCCTGGCATACCCCGGCAAGGAAGTCGCCGCCTGGGGTTGAAGCCTCTGTCAGCACATCATCACCGCGCGAGCCGTAAAAGCCGGTCGCCGAGGCGGACAGCAGCATACGCGGCGGACGTCGCAGACGCGCCAGGGCCAAGGCGAGCGCACCGGTAGTTGAGGTGCGGCTGCTGAGAATGGTCTTTTTGTACTCCGGCGTCCAGCGATGGGCTAAGATGTTGGCTCCGGCCAGATGAACCACTGCGTTGAAGTCTTCAAGTTGCGCCAGGTCAGCAAAAGGCTGCGCGGCTTCAGGCTGCCACAGGATAGTACCCGGTGCAGCAGGTACTGAGCCGCTTTGTGCCGGGCGCTGTACGGGTACGGCATGGTCGCCGCGCCTCTCCGCAGCTGCCAAGAGCGCATGGCCGATCATGCCGTTGGCGCCTGTAATCAATAGCCGCATGGGTGTCGGTTTGGGTGCATTCGATGAGGTGGCAGGTACAGAGTTTTCGGGCAAAGCCATTACGGAAAAATCCTCGAAGCGTTTCGGGTTTGTATGGAACTTGCTGGGCTGCCTTCAATTGGAACAAGGCTCATGACTATGAGAAATACAAACGCTTTCGGATTGTGATGCCTCGTATCGCTTGGAATGTATCGCGTTAGAACTGAAAGAGTTTGAAGGCGTTTTGGCGTAAGGTGCAGTGTGGAAGCTAGAAAACGGAGGATGATACTTGCTCTTTAAGGCGAACATACGGAGAAACAAATAAAAATAATCGATCACCTGAAAAGAACTTGCATCTATAACTGTGTACCCACACACAAGCTTCCGAATGGTCCCAGGAGGACCCAGCTACCATGGCAGACAGCAAGGTCAAGATCGAGCTATCCGAGCAGGAAATCTCACTCACCGCGAAGACCGCCGGCGATGAGAAAGGTTCCATAGATCAGGCGAGTGCAGAGGCGTTTATCGCAGAAAAACGCATCGGCGAACGTATCAAACGCCTGCGGTTGAAACGCTCTATGGGCCTTGTAGAGCTTGGTCGGCAAACCGGTCTTTCCGCAAGCTTTCTGTCTCAGCTAGAAACCGGCCGCGTAGTGCCTACTTTACGGAATCTGGCTCGCGTCGCACTTGTATTCGGCAAGGATTTGAACTACTTTTTTGATGCCGAGCCGCAGCCGATGTTCCGTGTTCATAAAAAGAGTGAACGCACCCGCCTGCCGCAAAGCGGCGTGGATGACCCGACATACTTCTTTGAAAGTTTGGGTTACATGGTGCCCGACCGGCAGCTAGATCCTTACTTCGCCGAGTTTCTTCCGCGCAAGTCAGCTGAGGCGCGGCCACATGTGCATCCTGGATTTGAGTTCTTGTACATACTGGACGGGGCACTTGAAATTCGGCATGCGGATAAGACGCATATAGTAGAGGCAGGTGATGGGGTGTATTTTGATGCCAGCACTCCACATGCTTATCTTTGCAGTGGTGACTCGCCGGCACAGGTCATCATCGTAACCATGCACCAACAGCAGGCACAGCATGCACAAAACACTGTGCGTCCGATGAATATGGCTCGTACATTCACTCCTGTAGTAAATGGAGGCGGATTGAAGCATCCTGTAAACAGCCATCCGCAGCTGCAGCCTCTTCGGCAGAATGGAACCAGTGCTGCAATGTAGTTCGGGTAAGGATGGAAAACGGCAGCCTGAAGGCTGCCGTTTTATTTTACAAAGGATGTAGTTGGAAGGATGCAGGTGCTGCTTTTGATAGCTTAAAACAGCATGTGCCATTCCAAAAATCCTGCTTGGAAGGAAGTAACAGTTACCACGAGCACACCATATAAAGGATACAACTGCGTACACTGTTGCTCATCCGCTACATTTTGGAGCTCGATTGCACACCTTCCGCCAGACTGCTTTTACCTTCCTCTTTGCATTGTTCTGCACCGGTGTCACTCTTGCCCAGCTACCCTCAGGCAAGTGGACTGTACATGACATCTATTACCCCGTAGTCAGTGGACTAGCTGCGCCGGCAGAAACAGAATGGTCCCCTGACGGCAGCATGTTGAGTTACCGCGAAGGGGATGGAACCTTAACTGCCTTGAATGCCGTAACGGGCGCGCACACGCTGCTGATCTCGGGCACAAAACTCACTGAGGTTGCAGTGCGGCCGGTAAGCGAAAAAGACCGCGACCATCGCAATCGGTATGCGCAAAAGGGCTACTTCTGGTCGCCCGACGGCAAGCAGGTGCTGTTCGATGAGGACGGCACATTATGGCTTGACTCGCTAAAAGGCGGCACCGTACGGCAGGTGGGTGATACCGGGCAGGGTTCCGGCGATGACGTGAAGTTTTCGCCGGACGGCAAGACGATCTCCTATGTCCACAATCACAACCTGTACGCGATACACGACGGCTCACAACCGGTGGCGCTGACAGCAACCACGGACAGCAACCTGCTGAACGGTGAGGTGGACTGGGTGTACCTGGAAGAGCTGAAGGTGCGCACGAATTACTCCTGGTCACCCGACTCGCAGCGAATCGCCTATGTGCAGATGGATGAAACAAAAGTTCCGACATACCCTTTAACGGATTGGATTCCCACGCACGCTACTGTAGATGAGCAGAAATACCCGCAAGCCGGCGACCCAAACCCTGGGGTGAAAGTGGGCATTGTGGCGGCAACAGGCGGAGCGACGCGCTGGATCGATCTTCCGGCTGTGCGGCCCAATCAGGATTACATTCCACGCTCCGGCTGGCTCAATGCGAACACGGTATGGATTGAAACGCTGAATCGCGATCACAAGCATCTGGATGTATGGTTTGCCGATGCCGATACAGGCGCAGTGCGCCATGCTCTCGCATTGAGCGATGCAAAGTTCTTCGATGAAGCATATGACCTGATTTTCTACTCAGCGCAGGGAAGTGCAGGGGCTACCGGCATGCTGATGCGCTCGTGGCACTCAGGCCATACCCATATTGATTCTTACCGAGTTCATGATTCCATCCACAACGATTCTGGAACTGCCGAGAATCTGCATCCTGAGCATCCGCTGGAGGATGGCCTCTATGAAGTTGCCGAGATTTACTCCGTAGTCCCCGATGAGAACGGCGGCACGGTGTACTACACCAGTAATGAAGGCAATCCACTGGAGCAACAGCTTTGGTCAGTTCGGCTCGACGGTTCAGGCAAACATCAGGTTTCGCAAGGGGACGGTGTGCATAAGGTAGCATTTGCCGAAGGTCGCGGCAGCTGGACCGACATGCACTCCACATTACACATACCGCCTCAGCTTGACTTGTGTTCTGCTGCTGCTACCTGTGTGAACGTCTGGAAGAGTGGGGCGCCGAGCCACCCGGTGCGGTCGCCTGAAGTGCTGACGCTGAAAGCCGCAGACGGCAAAACCGCTCTCTATGCGACGCTGCTGTTACCGGAAAGTAAGACTGGAGCCGCAAGCGTTCCGCTGATTACCAGTCCCTATGGCGGCCCTGGGACTGCTACTGTGACAAACACCTGGGGCGGCCAGGCTGCCTATTTTGATCAATTACTGGCCGAGCACGGCTTTGCCGTGTTGCATGTTGACAACCGAGGCATGGGCAACCGCGGCCGCGACTTTGAGCAGGCCGCCTATCGCGATTTCGGCAAGGTGCAGCTTGCCGATCAGCTTGCGGCCGTTAACCAGGTAGTTGCAAAGTACCCGCAGCTGGATGAGAAGCGCTTGGGATGGTGGGGGTGGAGTTGGGGCGGTACGTTTACCCTGAATGCGCTGACCAATTCTGATCGTTTTCGCGCTGGCATTTCGGTGGCACCGGTTACGGATTTCCACGACTATGATTCCATCTACACGGAGCGTTATTTGGGGCTGCCGGGGAATGAACCTGCCGTTTATAGGGCGGCAGCGGTACAGGAAACAGCGGCAAAGCTCCATGGCCACTTGCTGATTGCGCAAGGAACCGGCGATGACAATGTGCATCCCGAGAACACTATTCAATTTGTGCAGAAGCTCATCGACAACGACAAGCCCTATGATCTGCAGTTATACCCGCGTAAGACGCACTCCATTGCCGGGAAAGAAGCGCGTACGCAGTTATATGAGCGTATGCTGGCGCACTGGGAGCGCTACCTGATGCCGGTTGCCGATCCCGGAGAGTAGGAGCAGAGTACAACAACAATTACACCTGCCGCCGAAGCATAGGACCTTGTAAAAAACTGCTCCAGCAAGGTGACCGAAGTGTAGCTCCTAAGCCATTTCAGGTTGGTCAGGCGAGTGGTTTCAGCCGATACGAAGAATATGTTCTTGTTTTTCTTAAAGGCCGTTGCTCGGCTACGATCCGCTGCGCTGTCTGGGGCTGGCAATTCGTACATTGCTATGCTAACGGCGGCGGCCGCCGGTGCGCTGCTGTTTACGCTCACAGCAGGCTTTTTTGTATATAGCAATACGCAAAGCCTTGTTGCCGCCAAGGATTGGGTAGAGCATACGCAGGAGGTGCTGACCTCACTGCAAACTGCATCCCTGCTGGTGGATCGCATTGAGTTCAGCGAGCGCCTGTACGCACTTGATAAAGATGAAAGCCAGCTCAACACAGCCCATCTGAGTGCTATCGGCCTTGAAGCGGTATCCTTGCGCTTGCACATGCTGGTTAGTGATAATCCGGGGCAAACTCATAACTGGCAAACTCTGACAGCATGTGCAGGGAGCATCCGCCAAGATGCTTTTGAGCATGAACAACTCACGGCTTCGCCGGCTCAAAAGCTCCTCAGCTGTCGTGAATCTATCAGCCTGATGACGGAGCAGGAACGCAGTTTGCTGAAGCAGCGAACTGCAAAATCGCAGCGCAGTTCACTGCTCTCATTCACCACGGAGTGCGCCTTTGTCGGCTTTTCCCTACTTACACTAGTGGTACTTTTTGGTTTTTTGCTGCGTGATGCAGTGCTGCGGCGTATCGCTGCGAAGCGTGCGGGAGAGACGAATGAAAATCTTGCCGACAGCGTTCAGGCTCTCGAGGAGCGCATTACCGACGCTCGCCTGCTGAGTTTCTGCCGTGATGAGCTGCAGCTGTGTGTCGATGTACGGCAGGTATACCGAGCTGCCGCGGTTGGCCTAGATCGTTTGCTGCCTGAATCGAGCGGTTCCCTATGCATCCTGAACCACTCGCATAATCTGCTTGAGGCAGTCTCTACCTGGGGTATTTCTACGTTGATGCAAGCTGAGACTTTTGCACCGGAGACCTGCTGCGGGCTGCGCCTGGGGCAACTGCGCTGGCGTCGCATGGGAATCTCTGAGATTGATTGCACGCACTTCAACGCGGAACCCCCGGAGCGCTACCTTTGTGTTCCGCTTGTTGCGCAAGGGGAGACGCTGGGCATACTTTCCATAGAATGCAACCAGCCGGAGGCATATGCGATGCTGCAGCGGCGCATGGATGGTCTGCTGCAACTGCTGCAGCTTACCGGTATGGCTATAGCGTCCCTGAATCTGCGAGCCCGGCTTGAGAACCAGTCTGTCCGCGACCCGCTTACCGGCTTATTCAATCGCTACTTCATGCAGATTGTGCTGGCACGTGAGCTGGCGCGCGCCAACCGCCAGGGCAGTTCGGTTGCGATGTTGATGCTGGACGTGGATCACTTCAAGCGCTTCAACGACGCTTATGGGCATGGTGCCGGTGATGCGATGCTGCGGGGCATCGCGGGTGCTTTCCGTGCCAGCATCCGTACCGAAGACACAATCTGCCGTTACGGCGGAGAAGAGTTTGCCATTATCCTGCCGGGTGCCACGGCGCAGATTGCCGCGATGTGTGCTGAAAGGGTTCGTGTTGCCGTCACTGAGCTTCAACTTCCTGTGGATACTGCTCCAGGCGCAAAAGCCAGTGTCTCCATCGGAGTCGCCCTCTATCCGGCGGATGCAGTCGATGAGGAGACCTTGCTGCGCAAAGCAGATCAGGCGCTCTATCGAGCCAAGCACAATGGCCGCAATCAGGTTTGTACGGCGTCCGCGCACACGGCCAACCCTCAATCAGAGTCGCCGCTGAACATCCAGACCGCTCTCCTGCTGCCGAAAATGTCCCAGGAAGCCGCCATGGCAGAAGCGTAGATTTTTACCGGTATGGCCGGAGTGGAAGACCTCCGCAGCCTTGGATACCGTCATCCATCAATCGATACGTACCTGCATTGAGATCCTTGCTGATGGAATACGCGGTTTGCCCCGAACAATGAAAACCTGATTTCGGCTTTCGGAAAGACATACTACCTTGCGCATGCCTGTGAGATCGCCTTTGGCCGCGCTCGCCTGGAGTGCAAAGTCATCTCGCATATAACGGTAACTACAAGCTGCTTTCCGTCCGAATAGAAGCTTTGACTCTCCGCATCAGACGTAAGCGAAAACGGTGCGATGGTACGTGAAGAGTCTGCATCACAAAGCTTGCCATGATTCCCCAACCGCGACAACCGATGGACCCTCAGCTTCGCCGCTTTCTTGATGAGCAGGCCGCCGCGTCAGCGGGACCGGCTCGATCTCCATGGGATGCGCGAGCCCGTATGCTGCAGCAGCTGGAAAGCCGCTCCATTCCAGATTTGCCAAGCAATGTTCAAACGGCGGATCACCTCATCACAAGCGGTGATAATGCTATCCGTGTTCGTGTGTACACACCGCCGTTGCGCGGAATGGCTCTGCTTCCTGTGCTGGTTTACCTGCACGGCGGAGGCTGGGTAGCCGGTTCCATCGAGACCCATGATCCGTTTTGCCGCCTGTTGGCTCCGCTTGCCGGGGTCAGTATTGTGTCCGTCGATTACCGGCTCGCTCCGGAGTCCCCCTATCCGGCGGCACTTGAGGATGTCGAAGCAGCAGTCACCTGGACCACCAAGAATGCCGGGAGCTGGGACGGCGACCCGACTTTGCTTGCCCTGGGAGGCGACAGCGCAGGCGGCAATCTAGCTGCGGTGATTGCCAATCGTTTCGCCCTGCGGCGAGATGGCCCGCAACTGCTTGCGCTTCTACTGCTTTATCCAGCCACGGACCATTACAGCAGCGCCGCCCATGTTTCCTGGTATGAAAACGCGATTGGCTGCGGTCTTGAAGCCGCCACCATGCGCTGGTATTGGGATTTGTATACGGCAAGAGCACCGCCGGAAGACGCCTCTCTTTCTCCCCTGCGTATGCCTGGCGTCCTGAACCTGGCGCCTACCTTGATCGCGACTGCTGAATATGACGTGCTGCGGGATGAAGGCATCCCCTACGCACGCAAACTGGAGCAGGCCGGTGTTGCAGTCACCCACCTGCATTCGCCCGACATGCACCACAACTTCCCGGTAGGTCCTTCTACGGTAACGCGCTTCCCGCAGAGCGATCGCACCCTGGGGCAGATTGCCGCCTGGCTGCGCGGGCGCTTTGCCGGTAGCAAGTAACGCTTCCATAAAGCAGTACGACGACCCTTATCCTGTTTTAGTGTCCTGCTTTAGCGCGAGCTGCTAAGGCGATACGTAAGCCCGATCCCTAGCACAGTCATAAGCGTGGATAGAACCAGCCAAAGGACGCTGGCTGATCTCGCCTGGTACAGAACGGACGTTTGAGGCATGTGCCAGACGAACGATGGAATTGCAGGACTGCTGCCTGTGCGCAAACCATGTACGCAAGCGGCAACAAGAATGCCGAGTACCGCCGCATATACGGCCAATCCGGGCAAAGCGCGTTTCCATGGAAAAGGGATGGGCGGCAACGCGGCAGCTTCCTCCTGGACGGCATACATGACGGAGGCTGTAAAACCCGAAGATGGGAGAATGCTGTCATTTTTCATATTCAGCGCAGAATCGAACTCGGCGTCTGTGAAGCGGTTCATCGTGCCTCCTTTGCAAGCGGCGCGGCTGCATCGGCAGTTCTCGGGCTGCCCTGAGCTTGAGAAAACTTCCTGCGCAGCAGCTCTCGGCCTCGAAAGAGCCGCGCCTTGACGGTTCCTTCCGGAATGCCCAGGGTCGACGCAGCTGTCGGTACGTCCTGTTCATGGAAGTAGTACATGAGAATGGCATCGCGTACTTTTCAGGCAAGGCAAGCACCGCGTGCCGTATGCTTTCACACTGCTTGGCTGCCTCAAGCGTATTGGAGATGCGCAGGTCAGCCGGCTCTGCGATGTCATCAAGCGAGAGCATGACAGCCGGGATGCGGTTCAGTTCGGACCGGTACACGTTGGCCGCGAGCGCGAAGAGCCATGTAGAGAAAGCAGATTCGCGCCGCCACTGGCCCAGGTTGCGGTAGGCACGTAGAAAGGCTTCCTGCGCCATCTCCTCAGAACGGCCCCGGTCGCGGTAGAAGCGCCATGCCAGGTTGACGAGCGGCCCTTGCCAGCGGCGCACAATCGGCTCAAACGCAGCTATGTCGCCGGCAAGCACGCGGTCGACATTTGCCCGGTCTTCCTGTGCTCCGTAAGGCTCGTTCACTATTCACTTCCTCTTGGTAGGACCGCGTATTATCCCGTACGATTTCACTTTTTACACTGAACAAATTTCATCGAAATGTCGATATACGCTTTACATCTTCAATGGTGGAAGGACAACTATGTCAGCGACCTCATTACCGATTCCAGCAGAACCAGCTAAAGGATTCCTGAGCTCCCTTTTTGATCTTTCTTTTACATCGTTCATTACGACAAGGATTATCAAGATGCTTTACATGATCTCAATGATCTGTGCGACCCTAACTGCAGGTTTCATGGTCATACTGGGCGCTGTTATGCATCAAGGTGGTCTGCTTGTTGTACTTCTCGCCCCTGCCGTTTTTATCCTCATGGTTGCTTACTCTCGCGTGATGCTCGAGCTTGCCATCGTTTTCTTCCGAATCGCCGAAAATACTGCAGTTCTTCCGCGTTTAGCTGCGGGAGAGAGTAATACAAAAATGATTGCCTTCACCTCCTAGATGTAAGCCGGTACGAGTGCGGCTATTTTCACCTGATTGTGCCTAGAGTTTGAAGGTGATGTCATAGACCGCTATGTCGCTGCATCGACCTACAGTCGAATCAGTTTAATAATCTAGCTGTTAACCCATAGGCAACTTTGATAGCTTCTTAGCGGAAGCCTGCTTATGTCGCGATCCATACTTATTAGCCTCACACTCGCCGTAGCTTGTTTTCAGGTGGTTAGCCTGGCGCAACCCTCAGCCGGTTTTCTACCACGCGCGCTGAGCTGAAAAAAAGCGTCAACTTCAGCAGTCTGAAACAGGGTGACTCCTTTTTTCTAAAAACAGCGACAGACTGGCAGACAGATGGCTGTACGATCCGCACCAACACAACCATTCCCGGAAAGTTACTGCGCTTGAGCTCAATAAGAGCGGCCCGCGAAAAACCGCTCTGGCTGTGCGCTTTGCTCCTGTTTCCTGCTCGGAACAGGAAGGCCGTGAGATGCTGCCGGTTCTCGTGGCAATGCAGGCTCCACCTCCACCTGAAGATAGTGGGCTTAGACGCCTGGGGACGGCAGCGTTTGAAGGCCAGCAGATACAGAACTCTTTTCTCCAACCCTGAGTTGGCGGCAGCGGCAGGCGTCAAGGTAGATCATGAGACGAACAACTCGCAAAACTCCGGTACAACTTTCAATGTGAATGGCTTCAGCAGTGCTGCGGACAAGCAGTTAAAAATCGGAGAGGTATGTGGCCTGCGCGGCATCAGAATGGAGTTGCCGCAAAGCGGCACGGCTAATACGCTGGTCGGCTCCCATGATATTGCACTGGAGCGCCATACGGTGTTTGTACTTTTGTTCACTCTCAGGCCGAGTGATTCCCATGAGATTGCCTGAAGTGTGAATTCTACAGCCAGCCCGGCCTTTCACCGCCGGGTAGAGGAAGCCATGAAGGTACAGACCTCTGAACCGGAGGAGGCGGAAGTGTGCGCGGCTTCCGGTTGCAGGCAGCTCACTGCCGAAAAAGGACAAATATCAGGTTCGGCGGCCTGGACTCTGCCGCTTGCCGGGCTTGGCTTTACGCCCAGACTCAACAACGCGCTATATGCCCTGGATGAGGACACGAGCATTCACTTCCTCGGCGAAGATGAGCTGCTGTTCACCTTCAACCTGCACACGCTGGTTCGGCGTTCAGCAGAGCAGGCAGGCCGAGGCTGGAGGCCGCGCCACATTCGTGCTGTTGTGCTTTCCCGCGCGGATGGCCGGGTTTGCGAGTGCAGGATTGGACTGCTTCCAATGCAACCGGTTCATATGTGTGGAGTTTAGGCGGGGCCGTGTGCTGGCGCAGGTCGGCAGGGAGCTGGTCATCTACGGTGCCGGCCTGGTCGCGCAACAGCACTACATGCTGCATGGTCCACTGCTGTTTGTAAGCGCCTCGCCCGGAGCGGAACTCATGCTGGTTGCAACGCTCCATGAAAAGCACACAAAGGAGGAACACGCAAAGCTCGCGGCATTTCTCGGGCCTGATCGGCTGGTAGATGAAGATTACGACCTCACGGCCTCGCGGAAACCGATGAGGCGGGAAAGCTTTTCGCTGTTGCCTCCACACAGTTTGACAGGCGTGTAGCCCTGAACGGAACCATGCGCGGGGCGAACTTTCCACCTTTGTCAGTTTCCGTGTATTCCACTTTGAACGGTAAGCAGGTTTTTACCGCGCACCTCGCTGCGGGTTCTCACTTGCGCGATACCTTCGCGCTTTCTCCATCCGGAACAAATCTGGCTGTACTTACAGAAGGTGCGCTGCACTTCTATACCCTTGCACCGGAACTACCGATGCAGCGCCTGCCAACCGGCAGCTCTCCGTGAATACTTCGCATGAACTGTCAAAAGAAGTGATAGAAGCGATTTACAACATTTACCTGCATGAACATACATACGAGGTAAGTACGCCGGGAGCCTTTCTACCCAAGCGCTGGCTTATGGCTTGGCCTGGAAAGAACTCCCGGTGCAGGCACTACTTTTTCTTCTTCTTTTTCTTCTTTCCCGGCGGCGGTGTTGCTGGCGGCGGCTGTGTGCCGCCACCTGGAGGCGTGCCGCCGGGCGGGGCAGTGGCAGCGCTGCCGCTTAAAGCCGCCAGCACTGCTGTGCCATTGGGCGAACCGAGCCCTGTGCAGGCATCCCAGCCCGGCACAGCTTTGTAGGTTCCATTGCTGCCGCTGGTGATGTCGCGCAAGGTGGTGGGCGCGGCGTAAAGCTGTGGATTGATAAAACCGACAGGGCTGCTGCCATTTTGCTGCCGTTGCTGATTGACCAGCGCGATGAGTCCGGCCCATAACGGAGCTACCGCGCTGGTGCCGCCTACTACCTGTGCCTGTCCATCAATCAACACTTGGTAGCCGGAACCGGGCGCGGCATCGCCGGAAACATCGGGTACGCCGCGCCCTCCGCTACCACCTTTGGGTGAGGGTACGCCTGCGTTGGCTTGCCAGGGGGGGAGGGGGAAAATTGTGCTTACGCCGCCGCCGGTTGCGCCGCCGTTTGGCTGGTCGTTCCATACAACTTCCGAGGTAATGGTGGAGCCGGAGCCGGAGAGGTGGGTGCCGCCGCAGGCTAACACGTTTGGGCTAGCGGCAGGGAAGTCGACGTTGTTGCCGGTGCCTCCATCGGTGGAGCCGTTATCACCCGAGGCGACTGTGATGGTTACGCCAAGCGCGGCGGCGGACTGGCAGGCATTGTCAAGCGCGGTGCGTGAGGCGGCGCTCCAGCCTGACTCAGGACCGCCCCAGGAAATGGAAAGCACGCTGATCCTGTTGGCGGTGTCATGCACCGCGGTGGTGATGGTGTCGATGAAGCCCTGGTCGGTGTTCGGCGCAAAGTAGACCGCGAACTTGGCGCCGGGCGCGATTGCGCCTGCCACCTGGATGTCGAGCGCGACTTCGCCGTCGGCACCGGTCGGGTCGCCGCCGGGCACATTGGTGCCGCCGTCTACCGAGACGGCAACGACAGACGGCGGGGTGAGCCCGAGCCCCTGGAAGTAGGTTGTGATGTCGCTTGTTTCGTAACCGCCGCCGAGCTCAAGGATGCCGATGGTTTGACCGGCACCAGTCAGGTTCTTTGGAAAGCCGTACAGCTCAGCAACCTGCAACGGGGTGTAGCTCGCACCGGCGGCATTGGCGCGGATCGCGTCTGTACTTTCCAGGGGGCGGCGCAGGTGGGACTTGGCGATAGGGCGGGTATCGAGGCCCAGCACTGTTTCCACAAGATCGGAGATCCCTGCCGGTAGCGATATGGTGCCGCCAAAGGCATGGAAATGCTTGCTGTGAGCGGGATGGCTGTAGGTGTGGAGTGTGACGCCGAAAGCCTGCTCCATGCGTGAGGCAGGTCCGCGCAGTACCAGCGTGCGGCGCGGCAGGCTGGTGGCGGTTTCAT
>CAXSBB010000003.1:0-279203 GCA_964235655.1 uncultured Acidobacteriaceae bacterium | reverse complement strand
AGGCACGCCGCCAGCGTTGATTCTGAGCCAGGATCAAACTCTCGTTTAAATCCTGCTGGCTCCAATGCATGCAGGACGGAGGTCCGCTATGCAGGAGCCCAACTCATCACGCTCGAAAACGTGACTTGTTGTTTAATACTGTGAGAATGATCAAACCAAACTTGGTCTATTCTCACGACTGGCATGTTCAACCTGATTGTCAAAGATCCAAAGCGGGATCTGCCTGAGCAGGTCGCTAGGATCGAGACTCACGACTGTATCGCCGTGTGTCCTCGAACTTGCTGCGCTCTTCAGCGCATTTCCTTAAGTTACAGAAGTTTTCGGTTCGTGTCAACTACTTTTCACTTCTCTACATTTCTTATATACAGAAAACGTACAGAAGACTAAACTTAGTGACTTCTCAGGATATTTACCTGTAAGCACTCAAAGAAATAGGCTGGAACGCAAAACTTAAAATATCTATCAACATTTGTCCGTAGACATCGGTTGAATGGCTTTATAGCCCTTTGCAGTATTTGTTCGCTCTGGAAGGTGAACCTTCTGGACACCTCGGAGGTGTCGTCGAACCTTCTGTCTGTGACTCAACAACAGATGTATCAGGCTATGAACCCGATTCAGAAGTTTTCTAATCTTTTACTCTACTACTGGTGCAGCACTCAGCGTTTATCTCGCCGAACAACTTCTGCACTTCCCAAACCTTACCACTACTTCTTAGCTTGTGCAACTGGCTAATTCAGTTCTCTTCAAATTCAAAGCTTTCAAATCGCTTCCGCGTGATGCCTCAAAGTTTGCTGCGAACAGGTTTGATACTAATGTGACATTGCTTTTCTGGCAAATGTTGAAAACTTTCGATAACTGTTGAAATTTTGCTGCAACATTCCCCTAAACACAGGCTGCTATCCCTGACGCGGAATTACTCCCAGCATAGTAAGGCTGTTCACGAAGAACTGCATCGCCAAAGCCACAAGCAGCAAACCCATGATCCTCACCAGGATACGAATTCCTGTTTCCCCCAAGAATCTTTGCAGCCGCTCCGCCCCGTTCAGCACTCCATAACTTATCAGCGCAGTAACCGCGATCGAACCCAGGATCGCAGCCATCTGCCAGTAGCTTGCCGCCTGCCCTACCATGACCATGACACTTGAAATTGCCCCGGGACCGGCCAGCATGGGGATGCCTAGCGGCACAATCCCCGCGTCCTCCTTATGCGCGCCCTCTTCTGCTTCAGACGTACTTTCTTGCGTAGGGGACCGCTTCGCCTCCAGCATATCGATACCGATCAGCATCAGGATTAAGCCGCCGGCAAACTCAAAGGCCGGCAGCGTAATGCCCAGCATCTTGAAAATGAACTGCCCTGCCAATGCAAAGGCCGCCAGCACAATGAAGCACGTCAGGCATGCTTTGCCGGCCATCCGCTTACGTCGCTGGGGGTTCACTCCTTCAGTGATTGCAAGAAACGAACCGATAGAAGCAAACGGGTCAACCAGAAAAAAGATCGAGCTCAAAGCCAGCAGCGAGAAGCCGACGTACTTCGACTGATGGATTTCCTGGAGTGCGTGTGCTGCAGGTCCGAGCATGTTTGCACCTTACCGCAAAGCTCCCCCATGCAAAAGCTGTCTAAGGTCACATTCCTATCGCAGGCACTGTCTATAATCAGGGTCTATTCTCAAGCACCCCAAGGAGTCCATATCCATGCCCATCCAACCTACCGCGAACATCTGGCGCAATGGCGAACTCATCGCTTGGGATCGCGCGCAGATCCACGTTATGAGCCACGTAGTTCACTATGGCTCCTCTGTTTTTGAAGGTATTCGCTGCTACACACAGCCGTCGGGCGCCGGTATCTTCCGCCTCCCCGAGCACATGCGTCGCCTGCTTGATTCAGCCAAGATCTACCGCATGACCACCCACTACTCAGTGGACCAGCTCTGTTCTGCCGTCGTCGACCTGGTTGAGGCCAACAAGGTTGCCCCCTGCTATATCCGTCCCGTCATTTTGCGCGGCTACGGAGAAATCGGCGTCAACCCCAAGAATGCGCCGGTAGATATTTACATCGCCAACTATCCATGGGGCAAGTACTTCTCCAACCATGAGGAAGGCGCCGACGTCTGCATCTCGTCGTGGAACCGGCTCGCGCCGAACACTATGCCTTCACTAGCTAAGGCCGGTGCCAATTACATGAACTCGCAGCTCATCCGCATGGAAGCTGACATCAACGGCTACGCGGAAGGCATTGCCCTCGACACCAACGGCTACCTTTCCGAAGGCTCGGGAGAAAACCTGTTCATCGTGCATGGCGGCAAGCTCTACACCACACCGCTTGCCAACTCTGTGCTCAACGGCATCACGCGCGATGCCATCCTCACCCTGGCACGTCACTTCGGCATTCCTACGGTCGAGCAAGCTCTCCCGCGTGAGCTGCTCTACATCGCCGATGAAGCATTCTTTACCGGCACTGCCGCTGAAGTCACGCCGCTGCGCTCAGTGGATCGCATCCTGGTCGGCAACGGCAAGCCGGGTCCGATTACACGTCAGCTTGCCGATGAATTCTTCGGCATTGTCAACGGCACCGTACCCGATCGTTTCAATTGGCTCACGCCGGTCAACGTGTCTGTTGAGCAACCGGTCACTGTCTAACAAGCAGCAAAAGGGCAGCCTGGTTCAGCTGCCCTTCTCCTGCAAATTACAAGCTAGGCTCCCTGCAAATCCCCGGATGTCTTCAGCAAAGGCGCATCCACAGGCCGACTGACCGCCTTATCACGGATTTCGGCATTATCATCCCAGCCCACCAGCTCGTGGCTCCCGGTAATTAACCGTGAACCGCGTGACAGGAACAGGTACGTCCAGGCCCATTCAAACAGCACCGTTACCCGGCTGCGAAAACCTATGATGAAGACCAAGTGCACCAGCAGCCAGGTTCCCCAGGCAGGCAGCCCGCCCCAATGCGCCTTGAACGGCCACCGGATGTCCGCGACGGCAGCATAGCGGCCAATGGTCGCCATGTCTCCCTTGTCAAAGTAGTGGAACTCCTGCCGAGGCTTGCGCTGCAAGTCCTGCCCGATCATCAGCGCGGCATGCGTACCCATCTGCAATGCAGGCTGTGCCACACCCGGCAGCTCCTTGCCATCCTGGGTAAACCCTGCCAGGTCGCCGCACACGAACACTTCACTGAGCCCTTCCGGGTTGAGGGTTGTATCTACAATCGGGCGGTGTTTTTTATCAAGCGGCACCCCCATCATGGCACCCACCGGGGAGCTGGCCACACCGGCACCCCATAAAGTGACTACGGCATCAAGCCGTTCGCCGCCTTTCAACTTGACGTAGCCTGCACCAATCTCATCTACCATCACGCCTGTCCGTACGACAACGCCTAGTTTGTTGAGCTGCTCGACTCCTTTTTCAGTAAGGTCCTCAGGGTAGCTCGGTAGAATCCTCGGCCCACCTTCGATCAACAAAATGTGCGCCTTGGCGGGATCGATATGCCGGAAGTCCTGCTTTAAGAAATACTTGGCGATTTCTGCCACGGCACCGGCAAGTTCTACTCCCGTGGGTCCGCCGCCGATCACTACAAAATTCAGCGGCCTGTGGGAGCCGGTCTCAACTGCCTGCCGCTCTGCCAGTTCAAACGCCAGCAGTACGCGGCGACGAATCTCAGTCGCATCCTCAAGCGTCTTCAGCCCCGGCGCATACTGCTCCCATTCCGTATGGCCGAAGTACGACTTCATGGAGCCTGTAGCTACAATCAGGTAGTCATAGTGCATAGTGGGACCGCCTTTAAGGCCGACACGGCGCTGTTTCGTATCCACGCTTTCCACTTCTTCCATCAATACATCCACATTGCGCGCCTTGCGCAGAACCATGCGGATGGGGGATGCGATGTCAGACGGAGAAAGCAGCGCCAGCGCAACCTGGTACAACAAAGGCTGAAACGTATAGTGGTTGCTCTTGTCGATCAACGTCACATCAACCGGCATCTTTTTCAATGCCTGGGCAGCATTCATCCCGGCAAACCCGCCGCCCAGGATCACCACACGCGGCCTGCGCTTCTCCTCAATTGCCTCGTTCCCGAAAACTTTGCCTGTCGACTTGCCGGCTGCCATACACCCTCCCGTACGCCAGCATTGCCGGCTTATTTCTTATCAAGATGCGCGAGAGGCTCCCAATGCGGCTTTTTCGCTGTTTTCCCTTTGCCTCTATCGCATATGCTGCTGCTTAGCATTGCCTGGTCTTGTTTCCCTATGTACCGGGATAGTCCATTCCATAGCTTGGCGGCGCAACGTGGTCTAAATAAAATTGACCTGCCGCACCATATAGAGGCACAATCCCGCTGATGCTATTCCGCTTATGCACCATATGCGCCTCCCTGCTGCTGCCTATTCTTGCTTCGGCTGAGGAAAAGCCATGGACCGAGGTGCGTAGTCCGCACTTTCGCGTCCTTACCGATGGCTCACCACGCCAGGCGCGCGATATTGCCGCCGAGTTCGAACAAATGCGCTATGTGTTCGCCGGTCGTTTCGCCGGGTTTCGGTTAGAGTCAGGCGCACCGCTCACCATCTTCGCCGCCCGCGATGTGAACACGGCCAGGCAGCTGGAACCGGCGCTATGGAAACATAGCGATCGCCTTGCCGGTGTGTTTCATCGCGGCTGGGAAAAGCAATTTGCTCTGATCCGCATGGACACCTGGGGCAACGGAGCTCATGAGGTTGTCTACCATGAGTACACTCACAGCATTCTGCACCTGAACGCTCACTGGCTGCCGCTATGGCTTGATGAAGGGCTAGCTGAGTTCTACGCCTATACACGCTTTCAGTCCAACAAGATTTATATCGGTGCCCCGACCGAGCGCGCTGCTATCCTCCGATCGCACCCACTACTGCCGGTGGAGACAATGCTCGATATCAATGCACGCTCGCCTTATTACACCAAAGACATGGAGTCGCAAATCTTTTATGCCGACGCCTGGGCACTGGTTCACTACATGGCGTTTGGTCCCAACATGCAAAGCGGTGCCCTGCTCAACAAGTTCTTCAATCGCATACAAGCGGGAACGCCGCAGAAGCAGGCCTTCGTAGAAACCTTTGGAGATATGACGAGCTTTGACAAAGGTTGGAATCTCTACATGAATCGCCTTGCCTGGAGCGCGTACGTCTTGCCGGCACCACCTCCGCTCGACGAAAAAAGCTATAGCGTGCGCAAGCTCTCCGCTGCAGAGACTGAGGTGGATCTCGGTGCCTTTCATATCGCAACTAATGATGCCGCCGGAGGCGCACCGCTTCTTGATGCGGCTCTCGGAAGCGATCCCACACTCGGCATCGCGCATGAAGAGCATGCATTTCTGCTCTTCCGCCAAGGCAAGGATGCCGAAGCCCTGGCAGAATTCAATAAAGCCTTTTCACTTGATGGCACACTGTATCGCTCCCTGTTTGCCGCTACCATGCTTTCGCCTGAGGCTAGGGCGTCTACTTCGGCAGAGATCATTGCCTGCCGTACACACCTTGAACAGGTCATCGCTATAAAACCGGACTTCGCACCCGCCTTTGTAGAGCTGGCCAAGCTTGCTATCCGTGAGAGCAATTACCAAGCCGCCTACAACAACGCGCGCAAAGCAGAATCACTCGAACCGTTTCGTGCGGGTTATCACCTGCTTACAGGCCGCATCCTGCTGGCTGCGGGGCGCGGTCCCGAGGCCGCACGGTTTGCCAACTATGTCGCCGATCATTGGGTTGGGCCGGACCATGACGAAGCCGTAGAATTATGGGACAAAATTCCTCCCGCGCAGCGCCCCACCGGGATCACACTCGCCATGCAGCCCTTTGCCGATCACGCACAAGCCGCTACAGGCATTATTCAATCCACCAAGTGCGGTACGGCAACCAGCCCCTACCAGGTAGAACTCCGGATTGACGGCACGCTTCGCACATTTTCACCGCAGCATGGCATGGCAAGCGGCTTCTCTGACACGCTTTGGTACGGCGAAGATCACTTCAACTTCTGCCATCACCTTGAAGGCAAGCGCGCTTTAGTTTTCTACCGGCCCGGGGCTGATGCAAGCGCCCCTGCAGACCTGCTTGATTTTGAAATCCGCGACGATGATGACGCACCTGTCGTACCGGCATCCGCTGCTCCGGCTATAGCCGCCGATCGGCCTTGACCTTCAGCAGAGGAACTATATCTCACCTAGTGAGGTATGGTTCCATCCCCGACAACCTTACGGATGCTCCACCACGCTGAAGTTCAGCGTACCGGCCTGTCCCACCGTTGCCAGCACATTCACTGCAACCGCCTGCCCGCCGCTTGCCATGGGCGTCAGTGTCACCAGCCCGTTCGCGTCCGATGTCACAGAAGTTGCAAGCGATCCCAATTGCTGAGGTGCAGGGCAGCGGCCTTGCGCGGGGCATGGGGGCTGCCAGGCTGTCATCTGCTGGTAGAAGTTCACTGTGGCACCGGCTACCGGATGCCCTACACCGTCGATCACTTCAAGCGTGATCAGCATCGGCGTGCCGCCTGCCGTCAAACTCTGCCCCACTCCGCTTACCGGCAGCAGAGTTGCCAACTCGGTGTGCACCGCACTGATGGTGAAGGTCGCACATACGCTGCTTTGCGACTGGCAGGCATACACGCTTGCCGTACCACCGGCCGCAAGCGGCCCCGCCGTCACCGTTGTGGATGCCATACCGGCAGCATTGCTGGTCGTGTTGGCTGTTGCGGCTACCTGTGCTCCAGTGCCGCCCACCCAGCGCACCGCCGCACCTTGCACAGGAGCGCCGCCGCTCAGCACAATGGCGGTAGGCGTCCAGCTCACCCCTTGCGCACCGATTGCTATGTACAGCGTGTTGGTCGCGGCAATTTGCGGCGGTGTGCCGCCGTCGAACTCCGCCATTACACTAGCCCCATCGGACAGCGCCGCGCTGATCTGTGTCGCGGCTGAAGTAGTAGGCGTCACAGACATGGTTGCTATGCCGTCCGTATTCGTAAGCGCTTTGCAAAGGCTCGCGCCGCAGCCCATCTGCGCGGCACCCATGACTACCGTAAAGCTCACCTGCACATTGCCGGCCGGCGTTGTGCCGTCCCCGGCAACCACCTGTACTGTCATCAGCAGCGGCACACCCTGGCTTACCGTTCCGCTGGGCGCACTTATAATCCTGACCCCATCGCTACCCTGCGCGTCATAGGCAAGCCCGTCCAGAATCTGCGCTGTTCCCAATGTCTGCGGGTCTTGTACCGTCAGCACCACCGTACCGGTCGGCGCGTTCACGGAAGGTGCCACAGCTGTGATCTCGGTTGGCGATATACCTGTCACTGCCGCAGCCACGCCGTTGAGCTGTACTGTGTCCCCAGGCCGAAAACCCTGCCCATCGATCACAATCGCTCCGCCGTTCAACGTCAGCCGCGCGGGAAACACAGAGTCGGCGTACAGCACGCGAGCGCGATAGCTGAAGTCCGGACGCCCATCGCCGCGAGCATCGGCGACTGCCACACGAATCATGCCATCGGCCTGGGTCTGTGCCGAAATCGTCGACAAGCCGACTTGCGCGCCATTGAACGGGATTGTCGTGGACACTGCCGGCAGCGCGTCTACTGCATCGGTGCCGTTCCACACGCCGATCAATGAAGCCGCTTTACTCTCAGCCCCCAGCCCGGTCTCATCCAGCGAGCTTGCTTCCACCGTGAACACCCGGTTAGCGCGGCTGTGGAACTGGAACCAGCCCGTATGCCCGTAACTCACCAGCTTAGCCAGCCACTCTCCATTGCCGTGCACCAGGTTGGGCTCCGCTGCAATCCCGTCATCAGTCACGGTTCCATCGGCGGAATCTGCCATGGTGAAGTTCTGCGTTACCGTTGAACCGGCAGACAGGCTGCCAAGCTGCACCGTCTGCACTAACCCTGAAGGCGCTACCTGCGCTCCTCCATATGGACCCACCCCGGCAGCACCTGTATACAGCGGGTTGATCAGCTCTATCGACAGCTGATAGTTCGCAGAGGTTGCACCCGATGGCAAAGGCACGCCGCTCAATACGAAGTAGCCTTCCCGAGTAGCATCGTCAGTACCGAAACGCCCATACGCATTGCCCTGCGCGTCGGTAGGCCCGGTCACGGCATTGCCGCTATCCCGGCGGAAGTACACCCCACTTACCGCGCTCACTGTGTAGCGCAGATCAGGCATATTGCCGTTCGCGGTTGCGTTTAGCGGCACCAGCACTACGTTCACGCCTTGCATGCCCTGCCCATTGCGAAAGGCCACCGTGCCCGTCACGGTCACAGTCGCTTGCGCAGTCATGGTTTTACCGCTCCACTGCCCGGCATTTGCGCTTGTCACCGGGTACAGCCGGTTCAGCCCGGCAATGTCGTCCAGCCGCAGCGTGGTCGGGTTCGGCAAGCAATTCGTCGAAGAGCCCGTGCATAGCCGCTCAAAGGGATGCATCACCGGCCATCCCGCCAGCCCGTCGGTGGTCGGGCTGCTGGTCTGCCACATGGCCTCGTTTACCTGCGACCAGTCCAGCCCCAGCACCCGGCCAAAGGCGCGCACCAGCTCATACTGCAGCAAGCCCTGCAGGTCGCTTGAAGTCGCGCAACGGCCGTTCACCAGGATCAAAGCATGTGCAATCGTGCCGCTTGTTGAAAAGTTATCGACCGTTGTGTACACACCGGTTTGCGTGCAGTAGTTCGGATCGCTGGCACCATGGCCGTTCGGGTCCGTGCCGTAAATGTCATCAATGACGCTTCCATCCGCGTCGAACACGATTGCCACCGGTTTGCCGGTCGCAGACGCCTGCGCATCGGTGGGCAGTGTCGCCCCGGTGCCCGCAGGCACGTTCGCTGTCACATTGCTGCCGCTCACATCCTCGCTCAACGATCCGCCGTACGCGATGGCTACGGCAGCCGTCGGCACCCCCGACCAGACAGCCGCCGCATTTGCCACCAGACTCGCCGCCTGGCTGCTCGATACGGAACTCGAAAGCGCTCCCTGATCGAGGTAGTAGCTCACCTGACCGCCTGCCCACACTATCGGTGTGCCTTTAGTAGTGGAGTTGAAGTAGTTCACCCCCGCGACCCATTGTGGCCCGCTCGCCAGGGCACAACTGCTCATGAAGAGGAAGCAAAGTGCCGATATAAGCAATGCAGGCAAACGGTACATGGCAAAGTCTCCCGGTCGCGCCGGGCAGCATCACCCTCGCGCAACTCCATTTCGCCATGGTTCCGCCCATTCCTTGAGGACAATCTGCCTTGTAAATCAGGTTCCGGACCACTCTGGGAGCAAGAGAAAAGGCTGTGCCGATTCGGCACAGCCCACAATGTTTCCAACCACGCATCATGCTTCATGCTGCGCAAGAACGCGCCAATCCGTTCGGTATGGGCGTACAAGCGGGGAGGCAATTCTGGGGCCACATGCCCGATGTGAGTTCAAATCTCCGGGAAGAAGTCGAAGAACGCATCAATACTCTGCCGCAATTGCGCCTCAATTTGCTCCCGCGACCCCTCCAGGATGTGCATGGTCACACGTGCTTCGTTGCCGTTCTTCAGCGCCACGGGGGCGTCACTCACGCCGGCGATTTCGTCCGCCGGCAACAACCGCATGCCATACACCAGGGTCAGGTTTGCCATGTTGCCATGGTAAAGCGCCCGGGTTGCTCTGCATCGTCCAGAGGCATTTCGCATCTTTTACTGAGCCTTGTTCAGGCGCAACCCTCCTCGGCGCGCCGGGTAAAATGAAAGGCAACTTCTATGGAACTGCAAGCACAGAACAGCGTTCGCAACGTCGTCATCCTCGGCTCCGGCTGCGCCGGGCTCACAGCCGCCATCTACACCGGGCGCTCTAACCTGAACCCGCTCATCATTGAAGGCCATGAGCCGGGCGGCCAGCTGTCCATCACCACACTGGTTGAAAATTTTCCCGGCTGGCCTGATGGCATCCAGGGTCCCGATCTCATCGAGAACATGCGGCAGCAAGCCTCGCGCTTCGGTGCCGAGTTCCAGACCGGTCATCTCGCCTCAGTCGACTTGTCGCAGCGCCCCATTGCACTCAATTTCGGCAAAAAGACGGTGCTCACCCACTCGCTGATCATCGCCAGCGGCGCGTCTGCTCGTTGGCTCAACCTGCCTTCCGAGCAGGCGCTTATCGGCCATGGCGTTTCTTCCTGCGCCACCTGTGACGGCTTCTTTTTCGGCGGCAAGGAGATTGCAGTGGTCGGCGGCGGCGACTCTGCGATGGAGGAAGCCTTGTTCCTAACCCGCTTTGCCTCCAAGGTCACCCTGCTACACCGGTCCGATACGTTCCGCGCCTCGCCCATCATGCTCCAGCGGGCAAAGGCGAATGACAAAATCGAGTTTCGAACCAATGTAATGATTGAAGAAGTACTGGGTGTCGAAGAGATGGAGGTTAAGGGTGTCCGCCTGCGCGACCGCCATAATGATGAGCTTACCGACCTGCCCATTTCCGGGTTGTTCCTGGGTATCGGGCACGAGCCAAATGCTACGGCCTTCAAAGGCCAGATTGACCTTGATGATGACGGCTACATCCGCACCAGCGACAATGTCATGACTCGCGTTCCGGGCGTATTTGCCTGCGGCGACGTACAGGATCGCCGTTACCGGCAGGCGATCACGGCGGCAGGTTCCGGCTGCATGGCCGCGCTTGAGGCGGAAAAATACCTTGAAGAGCATGGGCAGTAAGTTTGGCCGCCGGTATGCCTTCTGTTGCTGAAAATTTGAGCCGCGTTCAGGATGCCATCGCTACGGCCTGCCGCAAGGCAGGCCGCTCCCATGAAGAGGTGCGCCTGATGGCCGTCTCGAAGACACATCCGGTAGAACTGCTGCTTGAGGCAGCGGCTGCCGGGCAACGGCTCTTCGGTGAAAATCGTGTGCAGGAGTTTGGTGAGAAGTCCCAGCAGCTTGCAGCTTCCGGCTATAGTGTCTCTGGCCCGCACTCAAAGCCGGCAATCCACCTCATCGGCCACCTGCAATCGAACAAAGCCGCGCGGGCTGCTGAGCTTTTCTCAGGTATCGATACAGTAGATTCCCTCAAGCTGGCCGAGCGCTTGCACGATGCAGCCCGGCGTACCGGTCGAGTGCTGCCTATTCTGCTTGAAATCAAGCTCAGCCCGGAAGAGTCAAAGGAAGGTCTGGAACCGGATGCGCCTGAGCTATGCCGGCTTCTCGACAAACTCCCTGACCTTTCCAAGCACCTGCCTTTGCAAGGCCTTATGACAGTTGCGCCTATCTCGGACGATCCGGCAGTCGCTCGCTGTTGCTTCCGACAGCTTCGTGAGCTGCGCGAAATCCTGGCCCAGCAGCATCCAAGACTCTGCTTTGACGAGCTCTCCATGGGTATGTCCGGCGATTTTGAGGCTGCCCTTGAGGAAGGCTCCACGACTATCCGTATCGGCACTGCCATCTTTGGACCGCGTCCAAAACCTGCAAAAAGCTGAAGACAAAACCGCCTGCGCAGCTAACGGCTAATCCACGGCTTTTTTCTTTCAAAGTCTGCGTTTACACTCAGGCATTCCAGCTGCACGAGGAAAGCCCAAGTTGAGCCCGCTCTACGCCGCCGTTCTCGGCGCTATCCTGGTTATCCTGCTCGCCGTTTCACTCTCGCGCGTGCGCGGCACACGGACCCGGCAGGACTATCTCATTGCCGGGCGCTCGCTGCCGGCTTTTGTGCTGGTGTTTACCCTGCTTTCGAGCTGGATCGGCTCAGGTTCGCTACTGGGCACCTCAGAAAACGCTTACAACAACGGCTTTGTAGCCTTGTGGCAGCCGGCGGGCGGCTGGGCGGGACTGCTGCTGATCTACTTCATCGCGCCGCGGGCCCGCAGGTTCGCGCAGTTTACTATTCCCGACCTGCTTGAAGCACGCTACAGCCAGGCAGCTCGGGTGCTGGGCGTTATTGCGATCCTGTTCGCGTACACGGCAATTACGTCATACCAGTTTATCGGCGGCGGCGACGTGCTGAGCCTGATCTTTCCGCAAGTTATCTCGCCGGAGCTGGGTACATTTATCATCGCGGCACTTGTCATTTGTCTCACCGCGATGGCCGGTATGAGCTCTGTTGCTTACATGGATTTGTTCATCGGCTTGCTGGCAACAGTTACCCTGCTGGTCTCATTGCCTGTGCTGCTGCACCATGCAGGCGGTTGGAGCGGGGTGCACGCCCGCCTGCCTGCGTCACACTTTACGCCCCTGGGTACTTCCGCCCCGGTCCGCGCACTGGAGCTTTTCCTGCCGAGCTGCCTGCTCATGCTCGGCAACCAGTCCATGTACCAGAAATTCTTTTCGGCGAAGTCCGCGCAGGACGCGCGCAGGGCGGTTGTCGGCTGGATTATCGGCACAATCATCCTTGAAACTGTGATCGTTCTGATCGCCATGACCGGTCACACCATGGCACTCCTGCAGCACGGCAGCCCCAAACCGCGCGAAATCATCGCCTACACCGGATTGCACGCACTGCCCACGCTTCTGGGCGCGCTGCTCATGGGCGCGGTCTTTGCCAAGGTGATCTCAACCGCCAACAACTACCTGTTCTCGCCCGCCACCAATCTCATCAATGACGTTTACATCCGCTACATCGCGCGTGATGCCACGAACAAGCAGGTGCTGATCGTTTCGCGGCTCACGGTGGTGCTGCTCGGCATCTGGTCGCTGTATCAGGCTCTGCACACCGGCTCAATTTTGAAAGCGACGCTTTATGCCTACACGATCTACTCGGCTACGCTCACACCGGTGGTGCTTGCTGCCTTTTACTCAAAACGAGTCAACGCAACCGGGGCGGTTTCCGCAATTGCGGCAGGCACGCTGATCACCGTCTTCTGGGACACTCCTTTGGTACACACGCACCTGCCGGCTATGCTCGCCGATCGTGATGCCATCCTCCCGGCACTGATTGCGGCGCTCCTGTGCTTATTTGGGGCAAGCTACGCGACCGCGCCGCCGAGCCGGGCGCAATTGGCTCGGGTCGAAGCTGCTTCGGCTTCAGATTGAGCGCAACTTTCAGCTTAGGGTGTCATCGTATAACGCATGACAACGGCAACAAGCACATCAGCACAAACAACAGTAAACGCGGCGGAGAGTGGGAGCTTTTCGCTTGGCGGCGATCTATCCATAAACAGGCTCGGCTATGGGGCAATGCGCCTGACAGGCGATGGCGTATGGGGCGATGCCAAAGACCGCGACGAGGCAAAGCGCGTTCTGCGGCGCACTCTGGAAGTCGGCATCAACTTCATCGACACAGCGGACGCATACGGCCCTGAGACCAACGAGGTACTGATCGCCGAAGCGCTGCACCCATACCGGGACGGCCTGGTAGTGGCAACAAAGGGAGGCAACGCTCGCACAGGACCGAACCAGTGGCTACCGGTGGGCAGGCCCGAATACCTGAACCAATGCGTGGAATTGAGCTTAAGACGGCTCAAGGTTGAGCGTATCGATCTGTGGCAGCTGCACCGCATCGACTCAAAGGTGTCGGTAGAGGAATCCCTGGAAATTATTGCGAAGCTGCGCGATGAGGGCAAAATACGGCATGTGGGCTTGTCCGAGGTCAAACCGCACGAGATTGAACAGGCCCAAAAGATTGTGCCGATTGTGAGCGTGCAGAACATGTACAACATCGGTGATCGGCAGCATGAGGATACTCTTGAATATTGCGAAAAGAACAACATCGCCTTCATTCCATGGTTCCCGGTCGCCGCCGGCAAACTGGCGCGGGAAGGCGGTCCGCTTGACACCGCAGCCAAGCGTCATGGCGCGACCGTCGCCCAGCTTGCGCTGGCCTGGCTGCTCTATCGCTCACCTGTCATGCTACCCATCCCGGGTACGTCTTCGGTGAAGCACCTTGAAGAAAATACGGCTGCGGCATCGCTCAAGCTGGATGGCAGTGAGTGGGCTGCGATTGAAGCCGAAGTGAAGCAGGCCGGTTAGATTGCAGCGATATGTATTCTTAGGGGAGGGCTGGTCAGCCTTCCCCTTTCCTATGCCGATCGCCACGCTTACTCTCCAGCTTCGCATTGAGCACGCCCAATCCTTGAAAGACCGTCGCCAGGTGGTGCGCAGTCTCAAGGACAAGTTGCGCCACGGCTTCAACGTTTCCGTTGCCGAGCTTGATGAGTCCACCACCTGGCAGTCGGCGACCATCGGAGTTGCCGGTATCTCCGGCTCACGCGATTATCTTCAAGGGCAAATGCAGCAGGTTGAGGCAGCAGCCGAGCGTATCGCTACCGATCTAAGCGCCGTCATCACGGATAGCTGGTGCGAGTTTGTAGACTAGAGATGTACTACTGCTGTCACTGAGGGATTGAAACCATGCCCGAACAACGCGCACGCAAATACCACCAGGACCGGGTTGCTGAAACCATTCGTGAGGAGATCGACGCCATGATCCTCGGTGATCTTTCAGACCCGCGGATCGCCTCATCGCACGTCACTGAAGTACTGCTGAACCCGGGCGGCAAGTCGGCTGAAGTGTACGTCCAGGTCGACGGCGGCCCGGAAGCTGAAGCGAGTACGGTTGAAGGTCTGCTGGCAGCCCGCGGCTGGATTCGTGCCGAACTGAAGGCGCGTACCGGCAAGCGCCACATCCCCGAGCTTGCCTTCCATGCCGACCGCTCAGAGCGCATGGCAAGCCGCATTGACGAGCTGATGACCCGCACCCGCAAGCGCAACAAGTACCCGCAAGCGCCGCAGCCGGCCCCGGAGCCGCAAACCACGGAGTAGCCGCATCCGGTACAGTCGGGAGCATAGTTCAACCGCAGCAACGGGCAGCATAAGAAGGAACGTGGGCGAAACGTCTACCAGCAGGAACGTAACAGCAACACGCCCAACCTCCTGGCGCGATAGATTCTGGCAGCCTGCAACTGCCCTGGAACTGTTCACGCTGGTCAGCCTCACGCTTTTTCTTTTCCTGTATGGCCTGATTCCGGTATTCGGCGGAGCAGCCCTGGGCCTGGTCGGTGCTGATGAGCCTCGTTATGCCCAGGTGGCGCGGGAAATGCTGATGCGCCATGACTACATCACGCCCATGCTGTACGGCAAGCCATGGCTTGAAAAGCCCGCTCTCTACTACTGGCGCGCCATGTTCTCCTTTCAGGAGTTCGGCGTATCCGATTGGGCGGCACGGCTACCCTCCGCAAGCTTTGCCTTTACGCTGATCGCGCTTATCTACTTGCACATGAAGCGCTTCCGGCCGGGCGCTCAGCTGGATGCCGCATTGCTTACTGCTTCCTGTATCGGCATCTTCAGCTTTGCCCGGGGTGCCTCGACAGACATGCAACTAGCGGCCCCATTCGGCATCGGCATGCTGGGCTGGTACGCCTGGTACGAGACCGATTCAAAGTTCTGGCTCTTTGACCTGTACTTCTTCATCGGCGCGGCTACGTTGGCGAAAGGACCGGTTGCGCCTTTTCTAGCCTTGCTTATCATCATGGCTTTCGCAGCCCTGCGGCGCGAGTGGACAGTGCTGCGCCGCACCTTCTGGTGGCCGGGTGCGCTGCTCTATCTCGCCATGGTGCTGCCCTGGTTCATCGCGGTACAGCATCGCAACCCCAACTTCCTGCGCATTTTCTTCCTGGAGCACAACCTTGAGCGCTTTGCCACCAACCGGTACGAGCACCAGCAATCTCTCTGGTACTACCTGCCTGTTGTGCTGCTCTCGCTGGTACCGTGGGCGGTACTTTCAATTGCCGCCTTGGTTTCCGCAATCCGGGGCAGTGCAGCCGAATGGCGCGCCCGCCATGCCAAAGGCCATTATCGCGGCTTCCAGCGCGCAGGGGATGCCTTTCCGGAGTTCCTGGTGCTCTGGGCCCTGCTTCCCATTCTTTTCTTTACCTTTTCCAGCTCCAAGCTGCCCGGCTACATTCTGCCGTCGATTCCCCCATTGACAATTCTTACGGGGGACTACCTCAACCGCATGCGCTCCAGGGGTTTGTCCCCATGGCTTCTTGCGGGCCACGCGCTCCTGGTCGGTCTACTCACAACAGCCATCCTGCTGGGACCAAGCTATTTGATCCGAGGCGGCCTGCACCCACAAGCCCGCGTAGCGGTAGCCGCTGCCATGGCGGGATTGGGAGCAGCGCTGCTCATCCTCATCACCGTGGCGCGCTTTGGGCTTGGGCGCATGCGCACGGCGACCATGGTGCCTCTTATTGTCCTGCTGCTGTTCATCTTCGGCGCAGGTCCGGTCTTCGGCATTCCCGCGCTCGCGGGCAGTAAACATGTTATTCAGTTGCTTGACCTTACCTACTCGCCGCGTCCGCTCGCGGACGAGCTTACCAAAGTTGCACCCCCCGGCACACCGCTGGCAGTATTTCGCGTTCGTCGCGAAGTCAAGTACGGCCTGTCGTTCTACCGGAACGAACCTGTGCTCGACTACGACAGCGGTTCTATACCTGCCGGAGCGCACCTGCTGGTATCGCGTGCGCCGTATATTGACGAGCTGCCGACCCGGCTTGCAGGGCGTAACTTTCAGGAACTTTTTAGGATTCCTGAACAAGGGCTAATTGTGTTTGCCGTTGGGGCAAAACAGCCTTAGACACCTGTAGAACCGTATAGATCGGCGGCGGAAGAGTATGCTTCCGAGTATCCTTTACACAGGGTAGGACCTGCTCTTGACCGCACCGGCACAGCTTGAAATCCTCGACCTCCGGCATTTTTCCGCGAAAAGTCTGCGGCCTGTGCTGGAGGCGGAGAGTCGTGTCTGGGGCGACCGGCTGCACTGGGACTATGCAAGTTCCGTCAACCTGCTGTTGCAATATCTTGATGCGCGTGTGCTTCCCGGCTTTGCCGCCGTTGAAGCAGGCCGCGTAGTCGGCTACACCTTCTGCGTGTATGAGGACCGCAAAGCAGTCATCGGCGACGTGTTTGCCCTGAGTGACAGCCGGCATGGCCGTTCGCAAACTGAAATAGAAACCGTGCTGCTCAAGCACCTCATCGAACTTCTGCAACACTCTCCCGGTGTCGAGCGCATTGAGTCACAATTACTGCTCCATGCGCATGAGCTGCATGCCGGACTCTTCCGCGAAGCCGGGTTTTCCGTGTTCGATCGCATCTTCATGGATGTTGACCTGCGCCGGCTTCCGCCTGCCGACCTTGCTTCCCGCGAGCGCAAACTGCAAGCGCACGGCATGGAGCTGCGTACCTGGAAGGAAGAGGATTTTCAGCCGGCCGGCTCGCTGATTGCCAGTGCGTATGAAGGCCACCTGGACAGTACCATCAACGATCAGTACCGCTCCGTTGCCGGTTCCCTGCGGTTTCTCCATAACATCATTCGCTTTCCCGGCTGCGGTATTTTCGACCCCGGCGCTTCTCAGGTGCTGACGCACCATGCCAGCGGCACACTGGCCGGGCTGGTACTATGCTCCCGAGTACGCCAAAGTGATGAGCACGTTACACAGCTTTGCGTAGCCGCGCGGGCTCGGGGTGCAGGCCTGGGTACGCTGCTGCTTGATGTAGCCGCACACTCGCTTGCTGAACGTGGAATACAAACTCTATCTCTGACAGTCAGCGGCGGCAATGATCGCGCGGCCGCACTTTACCGGCGCGTCGGCTTCATGGAGCAGCACCGCTTCGATGCCATGGTGTGGACCAGCTTGCACACTGCTGTTATTCCGCGTCCTGTACCCAGCCTGACCGTTCGCCATGAGGGCGCGCCGGCCCTACAGCCAAATGCAGCCGGATAACGGCTAGTGCCGCACGAAATACATAAGCCAGCTTGCCGCGATCACTACACCGACAAAACTGACCCAGCAGAATGCTCCATACCGCACCATGGCGCGAGTGGTGGTGCGCTGCGTGATCCCGAAAACGATGGAAGCGCAGGTAGCAAACAACAGCACTGCGGTGAAGTGCGAAGGCGTGAAGCTCAAGCTGTGACTCCGCTTCTTTTGCGACCGATTCGCAGATTGTGCGCATCAACCGCGGAGATAATGTTCAGCAAGCTTGCCACCACGATAAATTTTGTGCCGTAATCGGCTGTCGCCACCTGAACCACTCCGCGACCCATGCCGCCTGCGAAACCGATCAGGTAAAAGAGGCCCGAGCCAAGATCTCCCGCGAAACCGAGCAGACTTAAAGGGTCCTCGCCGCCCGGCAGGTACAGTCGGCCGTTCATGGCAATCCCAAGCCACCATAGCGTGGTGATGGCGGCAAACAGCAGGAGCGCCCGCACCCAGTGACGGGTGAGCAGGTGGCCCGCCCCGGGAATTAGCCAGCCTAGCAGCAGGGCTGCTGAAACAGGACTACCGGTATGTGCGCGTGTGTCAGGCATCTCCCTGACTATAAATCACGGTAGCCGGTCTACGCCGATTGCGCAGCAGCGTCCACCCGGTCCATGCCAGCCATAACGGAAGCGGGTATGCGGCCAGCCGTTCTACCAGTCCGGCACTTAGCACGTCATTTACCGTGCTGCTGCCCAAGGACAACAGCAAATCGCCGCAAGTCGCAACCCCTGCGGCAAGAAACGCCGCCCCTGCCGCTTGGGCCGCTTGGGGGGCATCATCGCGTCGTACTACGCTCGCAAGTCCCCATAGCAGCATTGCCAGGCTGCCGCAGGCGAAGTGCAATCTTGCTCCTGAGATGTGCAGATTGGTATCCACATCCTCCGGCGAGTAGCCCACCACCGCCACGCCTAGCGCGGAGAGCAGCAAGAATACCCGAGCAGCCCAGCCCAGTGCTCCCGGTGACACGCGGCGCGGCAGCAGCACGGCCCCGGCAGCTATCAGCACACCTTGCAACAGAAACGACCCATCCATCAAGGTGTGCCAGTGGGAGCAGATAGCCGTCGTGCAGCCTCGCGCCCCCAGGTCGCTGATGTAGTTCGAACGAAAGTTGTAATGCCCCTGCCAGCCGAAGCGCGCCACCTGCTCCGCAACAAAAAACTGCAGGCAGCCGAGCCAGATCCATGCGCCCGCGCGCGTCCACCCTCTTGAGCGAGCCATCAGATGCGCACTAGCTCCTGCTGGATGCGCCCGGTTACTGCGGCTTCTGTACGCGAGGTCATCATGTTGATCTCGCTGCGGATTCCGAATGTGTCAAGGTACACGCCCGGCTCGACGGAGAAGCAGGTATAAGGCAGAATCAGACGTTCGTCATGCGTTTCAAGGTTGTCCAGGTGTGCGCCCGCGCCGTGAATTTCCGCAGCGATATTGTGGCCGGTGCGGTGCGTAAACGCCGTGCCGAAACCTGCCTTGGTAATCACCGCGCGAGCCGCTGCATCAGCCTCCCAGCCTGCAATTGGTTGCCCCTCCGCAAATGCCTCCTGCACGGCAGCAATCGCGGCATCGCGCGCATCCCGCACGGTTGCAAAGACGACCTGCTCCCGCTCGGACGGAGCCCGCCCCACCGTGCCGGTCCAGGTCACATCGTAATGAACACTGCTAACGGCCTCGGTGCGCCCCCATATGTCGATCAGCAAGAAATCCCCATCACGGATCGTGCGCGAGCCCTCCGGCGTCGGGTCGTAGTGCGAGTCCGCGCTGTTCTCATTTATCGACACATTCGGCCCATGCTCCCAGACCAGCTGCTCGCGGCGCAGCGCCTCGGCCAGCCATTGCTGCATGCTGTACTCGCTTACCGCGCGACTTGCATCGAGCTCGCCTCGCAGCCATTGCCAGGCAGCAGGCAAAATCCCGTCGATCGCCCGCTGCGCTGTGTAGTGGCTCGCAATCTGCTCTGGGCTCAACACAGCCTCAAACCGGCTGATCAGGTCGGCGGAGCTCACCACTGTCTTGCCCCACTCGCGCAGCAGCTCTACCGTGCCCGCATCGACCATTGACACATACATGATCGCGTTGCGCGGCGAGTATTGCATGGCGATGCGCGTGTGGCCCGCGAGCATGGCTTGAAGCTGCGCCTCCAGCTCCTGCCATGACGAGTATTTCTCGATAGCACCCGGCAAAGCATCGAGCTTGCCCGCCTCAATGCGGTGTACCAGCTTGCGCGGCTCCCCTTGTGCCGGAATCAGGTAGTACCAGCGCCGCGTCACATGCGAGGCAGGCGGCAGGCCCAGGATGCGGTAGGCCAGAGGGTCGCGCCCATGATGGTCGTAGAAGAGCCATGCGTCGATTCCCTGCTCACGCAACGCGGCCTGTACTGCCAATAGATCGAAAGCCATGCCGCGATTGTAGCTTCGCAAGCGCGCAATAGGCTGCTACTCTCTGCGAGGGCTTCGGCTCCGAATCCCGATTTGGGAAGCATGGCCATGGCCTGGTACCAGTTCACGCATCCGGACGACCCGGAGCTCGACGCGCTTGCAATCCGCTTCCATCTCCACCCGCTGCATATTGAGGACACGCGCAGCGCGGGTGAGCGTGTCAAAGTCGAGAGCACGGGCGGCTACACCTTTGCACTGCTCAAAACCATGCACACTCCGGGCGGCGAGAGCGAGCCTGGCAGCGAACCCAGGAGTGAAATCGAGAAGGAATCCGGCAGCGACATGCGAAGGCGCAAGATCGTCCTGTTCGCCAGTCACGACCGGAAATGCGCCGACGAAGAGAAGTTTTTCATTGTGGTTGCCGATACAGGCAGGGAGGAGATTGCCTCGGTCCTACGCCGGGCGGAGGCGGAGCGCGACTGCGAAGACCCGGTCCGGCTGCTCTACCTTGTCTTCGACTCGGTGGTCGATTCCTACTTCCCGGTCATCGACGCGCTCGACGAGAAGATCGACGCCCTGCAGGACCACGTCGTCACCGCGACGCGCGACCTGCTGCAAGACATCTTCGCGGTCAAGCGCCGGCTGGTCGACGCCCGCCGCCTGCTCGGGAGCACGCGCGATGCCAGCATGCACCTGCAGCGCGACTCCGGCATCCCGTTGAGCAGCGAGCAACAACTCTACCTCCGCGACTTGTACGACCACATCTCGCGCCTGCTCGACACAGTCGAATCCCAGCGCGACCTGCTCAACAACGCGCTCGACATCTATCTCTCAGGCATCGCCAACCGTTCCACCGAGGTCATGAAGGTGCTGACCGTGCTCTCCACCATCACCCTGCCCGCGCTGGTGGTGAGCAGCATCTACGGCATGAACATCAAGGGCCTGCCCTTCGTCGATAGGCCGCATGCCGCGTTGATCGTGGCCGGGATGACGGCGGCGTTCACGATTGTGCTGCTGGTGGCTGCGCGGTTGTTGCGGTGGTTGTGAAACTGAAGTACCTCAGCTAAACCAAAACACATCCCTAGCAGATGCAGAAGTGATTGAACAATAGAGATCACTTCATTTGAACTATTGCACTCCAAACGGTGCTTTTTAGATTTACTCTTGCTGTGGCGTCAGAAGTGAGCGCCCGTGTAGAAACTCAATACGGAACGTGCTATGCCAGCCAAACCGCTAAAAATAGAGCAGCTTGAATTCGATCTCTGGAACCCTCGCATAAAAAAAGCTGAGGGGCAAAACGAAGTCATGCAACGAATTATCGAAGATCAAGACATTAAGCTCGCCTTCTTGGCGGAGAGCATCGCTGAAGAAGGCCTCAATCCCATGGATCGTTTGCTCGTAATCAGGTCTGAGCGACGGAACAAGTACATAGCGCTAGAAGGCAATCGCCGTACATTTGCATTAAAAGCTCTTAATAGCCCGGCAGTGCTGACTGGTTTAGACATTCGTCCTGGATTACGCAAGCGCCTTGAGAAGGCAAGTCACCATTTGACGCAAAATCGGTGGAGCCTGTCGATTGTTATGAGGTTGATAGTCGAGCCGAAGCAGCACCGTGGTTAGAACTCCGACATAACGGCGAAAATGATGGCAGAGGTACTGTTAATTGGTCGGGAGTCGCTAGCTCCCGCTTTAGGGGCAACGATCCCGCTCTACAAGCTCTCGACTTTGTACGACAACATGCAGAACTTTCGGATCATCAGAAAGAGCTTCTTAGCGGCCGTTTTCCGATTACCACATTGGATCGCTTATTATCCAATCCTGCTGTGCGTCAGATTATCGGCGTAGAAATCAAAAACGGCAAACTAGTCACTGCGCTTCCAGCCGAAGAAATTATGAAGCCGCTGCTTAACATAGTTCTTGATCTTGCTGAGAAAAAGTTTAATGTCACAAAGCTGAAACTTCGTGACCAGCAAATTAACTACGTGTCGCATGAAATTAATGGTTCTAACTTAGGCATAACCACGGGGACGCTTCGCCCACTTGATGGCATTAGCGAGACCGATTTTCTTGCACCTGAACCTGGCCCTGCACCAAAACGCGTTCAACGTACAGATCATCGCACTAGCATTGTTCCCAAGCATTGTCGATTGAATATCACAATCGCCAAAACCGAAGAAATCTATATCGAATTGAAAAAGATGCGTTTGAACACACTTCCCAATGCCATCGCTGTGATGCTTCGTGTATTCATAGAGAACTCGGTGGATCACTACCTTACCAAAGTATCAAGCCCAGCAATCTCTTTATTCATAAACACGCCTGCTGGCGATAAAGATAAGCCGCTAGTGAAAAAGATTGAAGAAGCAATGGAGGACATGATTTCTAAAGGAGCTAATAAGAAAGATTTTGACGCTATACGGCGCGGCCTAAGCGATAAGAAATCTCCGCTATCTGTAGATGTGTTAAATTCTTACGTGCATAGTCGCTTTAGCGCTGCAACAGAGCGGGAACTCACCGTAGCTTGGGATGGTGCGCAACCTTTTTTTGAAAGGATCTGGCCATGACTCAGCTTATTTTGAGTAGTCCGCAAAGGTTAAAACACTTCACCCCATTGCGCTACCCAGGCGGCAAAGGTAAGCTAACAAGCTTCGTAAAGTCAATGCTTAAGATAAATGGCTTGCTCGATGGTGAGTATGTTGAGCCCTATGCAGGGGGAGCCGCAATTGCGCTGGAGCTGTTATTGCATGAATACGTTACCAGCATTCATATAAATGACGTGAGCCGCCCAATTTACTCATTTTGGTCAAGCGTACTAAACCACACAGACGGTCTTATAAAGCTTGTTACAGAAACAAAACTAACGGTTGAAGAATGGGATCGTCAAAAGCAAATAATATGTAAACCCAACGACCATGATGATCTTACTCTTGGCTTTGCCACATTTTTTTTGAACCGCACAAATCGCTCAGGAATTTAAACGGCGGCATAATAGGTGGTCGGGATCAGACTGGGCCATGGAAGATTGATGCACGGTTTAATGCACCCGAGTTGGCGAACCGTATTATGGCGATCGCACGTATGCGTAACAAAATTAATCTTACACAAAAGGATGCGTTAGACTTTTTGAATTTTGGGAAAAGTAAATGGCCCCAGAAAACATTTATCTACCTTGACCCGCCGTATTATGTAAAGGGTCACGAGCTTTATTATAATTTCTATAAACCTGAAGATCATGCTAAAGTCGCTAAATTTGTAACGAGCGGCAAACTTGCCCAAATGTGGATGGTTTCATATGACAATGTCATACAGATACGCGACCTATATGCTGGCTCACAGCATGTCATCTACAATATTACTTATAGCGCACGAACAGCACGTACAGGTTCAGAAGTCATGTTTTTTGCTAATAACGCGAAAGTGCCGCCTGAGTTAGGTTTAGGCAAATTAAAGAAATAGCAAGGTAAGACAGCTAACTGCGTAAGAACGCGACCCATTCACTTTCAGCTGCGCCTTCAATCCAATAACGCTATCAACCAAGGAAAGCCCGCGCTACGCGCGGGCCTTCCCCAATAACAAGCAACCCTAGTTCACAGCACTCGCCCCAACAGGCACAGGCTTAACCGAAGTCAACTCCGCCGCCATCCGCTCCGTGGTGAATGCATCGATCACATCCCCCGGTTGCAGATCGCTGAAGCCCGCCACGCCGATACCACACTCCATGCCGTTGGTGACCTCACGCGCATCGTCCTTGAAGCGCTTGAGCGATTGCAGGCGGCCCTTGTGGACCTCCGTGCCGCCGCGCATCACGCGCACCTCGGAGTCGCGCCGCAGGGAGCCGTCCGTGACGCGGCAGCCGGCGATGGTGCCCACCTTGGGAATCCGGTAGACCTCCAGGACCTCGGCTTTGCCCAGGAAGTTCTCGCGGAAGACCGGATCGAGCAGCCCGAGCATGGCCTTGCGAATCTCGTCCTGCAGCTCGTAGATGATTGAGTGCAGCCGAATTTCGACGTTTTCCTGGTCGGCGAGATCGGCCGATTTGCGCTCCGGCCGCACGTTGAACCCGATGATGATCGCGTTCGAGGCAGACGCCAGCAGCACGTCCGACTCGGTGATCGCGCCCACACCGGAGTGGATGACCTTGATCCGCACCTTTTCGGTCGACATCTTTTGCAGCGAGTCGGCCAGCACCTGCACCGAACCCTGCACATCGCCCTTCAGGATCAGCGGCAGCTCCTTCATCCCGGCCATCTTGATCTGGTCGGCCAGGCCCTCAAGCGATACACGCGAACTCTTCGAGAGCGTAGCCTCGCGCTCCTTGAGCTTGCGGTACTGCGCGATGCCTTTAGCCTTGTCGCGGTCGGCGACCACCAGGAAGGTATCACCCGCATCCGGCATGGATTCAAGACCGAGAATTTCAACCGGCGTTGAAGGCCCGGCGATTTCGATGGCTCGTCCGCGATCGTCGAACATGGCGCGGATTTTGCCGAAGGTATTGCCGACGATGAATGAGTCCCCGGCGCGCAGCGTTCCGTTCTGAACCAGCACGGAAGCAACCGCACCGCGGCCACGGTCAAGCTTGGCCTCGACCACGGTCCCGACAGCGGAGCGGCCCGGCGTGGCCCGCAGGGTGGCGACATCCGCGGTAAGGCAGATATTTTCAAGCAGCAGGTCCAGGTTCAGACGCTTCTTGGCAGAGACATCGACGAAGATCGTATCGCCGCCCCAGGATTCAGGGACTACACCACGGTCGCCAAGTTGCTGCTTCACGCGGTCCGGCTGCGCTTCAGGCTTGTCGATCTTGTTCACAGCCACAATGATCGGCACACCCGCTGCCTTGGCATGGTCGACTGCCTCAAGCGTCTGCGGCATCACGCCGTCATCCGCCGCCACCACGATCACGACAATATCCGTGACCTTGGCACCGCGAGCACGCATGCGGGTAAACGCTTCGTGGCCCGGCGTGTCGAGGAAGACGATCTCGCGCCCGAAGGCAGGCGAATCTGGCTTGGCAATCTTGACCTTGTACGCACCGATATGCTGCGTAATGCCGCCAGCCTCGCCACCGGCTACGTCCGTCTCACGGATCGCGTCGAGCAGCGAGGTCTTACCGTGATCGACGTGACCCATGACGGTGACAACCGGCGAGCGCGAAACTTCAAGCTCGTCGATATTGTCCTGCGCCAGGATGTTTTCAATCGACTCGTTGGCCATCTCGTCTTCAAACGTGATGACCGTGGTATCGGCACCGAACTGGCGCGCGACGTCCTTCACCAGTTCGCTGTCAAGCGACTGGTTCACCGTGACAAACACGCCGCGCATTAGCAGGGATGCAATCAGGTCCTTGCCGCGTACGTCAAGCTTTTCGGCCAAGTCCTTAACGCTGATACCTTCGGTGATCGTGATAGTGCGGGTGATCGGCAGGGGCTCGCTTGAAGCCACCATCGCACCGCCATACCGCGGCGGCGGATTGAAGCCCTTCATCGGGCCTTCCTTGCTCTTCGGGTACTGCTGACGTCCGCGACCCTTAGGACCACTGGGGCGCTGCGGACGCGGTGCTTCGCCCATAGGCGGAGGACTGCCAGCTGCTCCACCAGCACCACCGGGGCGTGCGCCGAAACCACCGGGACGCGGCGCACCGAAAGCAGGCCGTGCGCCGGGGCCACCGGGCCCGGCTGGACGTCCACCGGGGCCGCCCGGAGCAAAGCCGGGCCGGGTTGGATGCATGGGACGACGTACACCTGGTGCACCGCCCGGACCGGCGTAGCCGCCCGCGGGTGAAGGCGGCCCGTTATAGCCGCCGCTGGCACGCTGTCCATAGCCGCCTGCAGCAGCAGGCGGTCCACCGGGGCGTCGATCGAAGATAGGCCGGCCACGCTGCACGCTTCCGGGACCTCCACCTGCACCCATACTTGGTGCGCTGCTTGGAGGAGGCACAGGTCGGGCTACCGGTACCGGGGCTGTGTACACAGGCCTCGGGCCGGTCTGCGGCATAATGACACGTCGCACCGGGGCAGCGGCAATTTCAGGCGCTGCAGGCGTGGTGACAGCAGGGGCTGCTGGCTCAGGAGCAGTAGCAACGGCGATAGGTAGTAGAACAGGGGCCGGCGGTGGCGCTACAACAGGCGGTGCAGCGGCTACCGGGGGCCGCGCAACTACAACAGGCGGTGCAGCGGCTACCGGGGGCCGCGCAACTACAACAGGCGCAGTTGGAGCAGAAGAAGCAATTGCCGGGCGTGGAGCAACCCCACCCACAGGCGGCCGCGCTACCACAGGACCGGAAGGCGGCTTAGCCGCAATCGCCGGCGGTGCAATAATCTGTGGAGCCTGCCTAGGCAGCGGTACGATGCGGCGCGGTGCCGGGCGATTCTCAGCCTGGGCCTGGCCGAAGGGGCGCGGAGCGGGCGCGGACATAGAGGGACGAGCTGCGACAGGTGGTACCTGCGGGGCAAGAGAGACAACCTGGGCAGATACAGGGGTCACAGACGCAGCCTTGGGAGCCTCAGAAACTGGAGCCGCACCGACTTGCGATGGTACCGCTGCAGCAACAGGCGCAGGAGCAACAGCAGTTAAAGCAGCAGCAACAGGAACCGATACTGCCGACGCTGATGAACGTGCCGCAACTGGGGCAGGCGCACCGGCTATCATTCCTGATCGCTGCCCTAAAGACATAGGGGATGCAGTCGGTGGCGGCGCAGCGACAGGTCGCGGTGGCGGCGCGGCAGCTACAACAGGCCGCGCGTTCTGCGCAGTAGTGGCGGCTTGACGTTCCTGGATGGCACGCAGCACATCTCCAGGCTTCGACACCCGTGATAGATCGATGCTGGGGCGTTCCGGTTCACGCCGCACCTCTGCGCGAGGTGCCCGGCTACTACCACGTGTCAGTGCTTTACGTACACGCTCAGCCTCATCCTCTTCCAGCGAAGAAGAATGTGTTTTCTTTTCGGTCACACCGACTACCGTCAGCACGTCCAAAATGGCCTTGCTCTTGACTTCCAGTTCCCGCGCTAAATCGTTGATTCGAACCTTACTCATTCGCCCCTTTTGTCTTCCGTCCAGACCGCTTACATGCTCATTCGAACCTCGGCACAGCGGGAGTACGTACAGCTCTTATTATTGCGCGAAACAGTACCTTTTGCTCTAAACTCTTGACTTTGTCCGCAATGAGGATGTTGACGATGCATTATGCACCGCCCTCATCGACCTTGGGATCTTCCTTGCGCTCATCCCGTGTTTCATCCAGATTGCCTTCTACCACGGTCTCAGACCGGGCAATTTCCATGTTTGGATGATGCTCACGAATCACTGCGCTCGTGTCATCGCGCCCTGGTGTCAAAGCGTCAGCACCTTCGCCGTCCAGCATGGGTCCGGTTTCGGTGATCTCAGCCAACCGTTCCTCAGCAGTGTCATCCGTAATCCTCCCGGAGCCGTCCCGCGCATTTGGAACTTCATCATCTCCGCTTTGATCAAGCTTCAATGCATCGATCTGCTCTTCCATTTCCGCATCGGCCTGATCCAGCTGCTGCTGCGTTGCACCTACAGGCGCATCCTCGGCTACCATAGGCGAATCCTGCTCACCGCCCGTCATAGCTTCCAGCCGGTCGATGGTCGCTATATCCGCGATGTCTCCGGTTCCGGAAGAACTTAAAAGCGGGTTTACGCCTGCGGAAATTCCCGCATCCTCATCCTTGCCGTAGACAGAACTTTCGCTCAAATCCACTTCCTTGTGTTCTATCTCTGCTGCACCCTGCTTTTGTGTTTGTGCCACGTCACTTCCTTCCTTCAAGTCTTTTGCTTCCGTTGTGGCTGTTGCGGCACCGGCTTCACCTTCTTCATACTGGCCGAAGTAGTGCCGTACAGCCGTGCTGATTTTTCCAAGGGAACGCTCGCCGATGCCGGGGATCTCCTCCAGCTGCTCAGGAGTCATGTCGGCCAGAGCTTCCACTGTTGTGATGCCGGCTGCAACCAGCTTTTCAATGATCTGCTCACCCAGCTCCGCGACCTGCTCGATCGGCGTCGTTGCGCCGCCGGAGAAGGCCTGCATCTGCTGCTCGACTTCTTGCCGCTTCTCTTCCTCGCTCTTGATGTCGATCTTCCAACCTAGCAGCTTGGCCGCCAGCCGTACATTCTGGCCTTTTTTGCCGATGGCGAGCGACAGCTGTGTATCGTCCACAATCACTTCAAGCTGTTTGTCGGTCAGGTCCGCGATGGTAACGCGACTTACCTTGGCCGGCTGCAGTGCCTTTTCAGCAAACGTGGTGACTTCTTCTGAAAACTCGATGATGTCAATCTTCTCCCCGCGCAGTTCCCGGATGATAGATTGCACCCGCATGCCTTTCATACCGACACACGCACCTACCGGGTCCACATCCTTGTCGCGTGACTGCACAGCAATTTTGGTCCGCTCACCGGCTTCGCGCGCTATGGCCCGCACCTGCACCGTGCCGTCGTAGATCTCCGGCACTTCACTCTGGAACAGATTTTGCACCAGGTCCGGCGCGGCCCGGCTTAGGATTACCTGGGGGCCCTTGGCCGCGCGGTCTACCCGCAGCAGCACGGCGCGTACTCGTTCCCCTACCGCAAATTGCTCCAGTCGAGACTGCTCTCGACGCGGCATGCGTGCCTCGGCTTTGCCTAGCTCAAAGATGACATCCTGAGGCTCCAGCCGCTTAACCGTAGCGGTAATTACCTCGCCCACCCGGTTGCCGTACTCCTGGAACACGGTGTCACGCTCAGCCTCACGAACTTTTTGAAAGATAACCTGCTTGGCCATCTGCGCTGCGATGCGACCCAGCACCTCGGTCGGCTTGTAATAGCGAATTTCACCGCCGACCTCAACCTCGGGAGCCAACTCGCGCGCAGTTTCAAGCGTGATCTGGTTGATCTCGTCTTCCACTTCTTCCGGCGTCTCAACCACTGTTTTATACGCGTAGGCACGGATTTCGCCGGTTTCCTTATCAAGTTCGGCGCGCATGTTTTCAAGCGTCTTGTAGTACTTGCGTGTCGCAAGCGCAATCGCATCCTCAACCGCGTTGACCACAATCTCCGGCTGAATACCCTTGTCGCGGCTCAATGTTTCAATGCTCTGGTATAGCTGACTTGCCATGCTCATCCTTCTCCGCCGCGCTTTTTCAAGCGGCTGCACTTCTAAAACTCAGGAACCAATTGCGCCTTCTCAATGTTGGCAAGCTCCAGCTCAATTGTTGCCTGCGCAACTGCGCTCGCCTTCTTCTTCGACGTTTTTGCCGGAGGAAGCAGCAGCGTCAACCGACCATCAGCGCAAGCGCCTAAATGCCCCTGCCAGTGCCTGTTCCCATTTACACCTGTAAAGGTCTGCACCTTGCAAAGCTGGCCCGCAAAGCGACGGAAATCCTCGCTTTTTGACAGCTTGCGGTCCAGCCCCGGCGAGCTTGCTTCAAGCAGGTACTCCGTGCCCGGAATCAGATCCTCAATATCAAGCGCCGTACCGAAGTCCCTTGAAAATCGCTCGCAGTCACCATGTGTGATACCGGATAACTGCTCTACCGGAACCCCGGCGGGAAGCTCTCGCAGGTATGCCAAGTCATCCTCTTCCGGGTTCAAACCGGCTGTTTCACTCGCTTCAACCAGATCCAGAACAATATCCCCTGGAGCATTCTTAGACTCAGGGGTTTCAGCAGACTCGGTACTACGCATGGCCTGCACCCGGCTTTCCAGCACGGAACGACCCTGGGCATCTCGCTCCAGAAAAATGCGCAGGGTACGATGCTTTCCGCCACCACCTTGAAACTCCAGCTCGACTACGTCCAGCCCGTGCGAGGCTGCCACCCGATCCGCTAAGGCGCGTATTTGTTCATTGATCAGACTCATTGTCTTTACTCTGCCGCCATCGGCGACTATAAATGCGCCCAAAGAAAAAGTGGGCTTTCGCCCACCCTCCTGCCCCGACCCTTACAGCCCAGACAGATAGCTCTCAAATACAGTTATACGCGAGCCGGAACTAGGGAGCAAACCTCTGCGTAGCCGCTCCCAACTTTGCTCAGCATCTGGGCTTCGTTTGGAGTCGTTGATTGTTCCACCACAGCTGTGCAATCTCGCTTGTCCCCGTTATTGCGATGCAGACAGCTTTCAAGCTTTAGCCACCTACACGCCGGCCTGCAGAACTTCGGTCAGGGCATGAATGAATTCGGCCGAACGGCGCAGAGAAAATTTCTGGTGAAACACACCTTCAGCCGCTGCAGCCATGGAAGCGCGCTCCCCCTCCGGCATAGTAAGCCAGGCCCTTAGCAGGCGTAACGTGCCTACAGGTGTGTCCGGCTCTACAAGACCCACGCCGCTGTCATGGATTTGCCTCCAGATATTTACCTGGTCCGAGATCAGCACCGGTGTACCGCAGGCTAAAGCTTCCGCTACGGCGATACCGAAATTTTCCTGGTGCGAGGGTAAAACAAACGCATCAGCCGCACGAAAAGCTCCGTACTTGGCAGCGCCGCTCAACATGCCGGGCCAGAACACGCGATCGGCAATACCGGCACCAGAGGCCTGCCTCTTCAACTTTGCCTGTAAACCCGTCTGGTCCGGCCCCGCAATCACCAGATCAACATCCGGGTGCTCCGCTGCCAGTTGCGCAAAGGCGTGGAGGAGCATGTCACAGCCCTTTTTCTCATGGATACGCCCTAAAAACAGCAGCAATCGTCGCCCGCGCGCTTGCGGGACGATTTCGTAAAAAGCACTTCGCTGCACCTCAGGGTCGCCATCGGGACGATTCGTGCCATAAGGCACCACAACGCTGGTCCACCCATTGGGCTTGAAGCTGGCCAGTGCCAGCTCCCGCTCCAACTCGCTGGTAAACAGCACGGCGGAAGCGCCCTTGAGAATGCGATATTGCAACGGCCAGTACAGCAGCTTTTTGAGATGTTTGATGGGATAGCGCTTCTTGAAGAAGACGTCGAGTGCGCCGTGCGTAAAGACCGCATATGGCACCCGCGCCCCTTTTGCTGCCAGCCATGCAGCTACCGCTGGAAACAGCCAGACGTTGTTGATCACGATCAGATCAAACCGCGAGGCATTGGCTCGCAACCATCGCAGCAACGAGCGCGACAGCCCGTATGTGGAATGTCCCGGGCCCAGGGCATGTACGGGAAACGGACAATTCGCAAGATACGGTGCTGCCGGATCGTCCAGCGTCGCAACCTCCAGGGTGTCACCGATAGCCTGGTAGTTTACTGCAAGGTTGCGCATCATCTCGGGTGGGCCGCCTTCTGATGGAGCAAGCTTGGCAATTACATGCAGCACATGGAGCGGCTTCTGTGTGCTACTGCCGGCAGCTTGATGAGCCGCAAAGCGATCCATTCGTTCCAACAGGGTTTGCTGCAAAGTTTGTGCAGGCAAAGTCAACGGCTTTACGGTTTTGCCACTTGGGAGACGGATGCTGAGAAGTGATTGCAAAGCATGACCTCAAATGGACTTGTAAAAACATGTAACGGCTTAATTCATCGAATGTTTATTGAACAGTGACTGATGCTAAACATAGTTGAGTGATGGCGATGAGACAAGCGAGAAGTGTTTCCATTGTTGCGATATGGAGCGAAATGTTACATGCGAAACCGAACGCCGGATGTCATCAAAGACGTAGGGGTCTTTGAAAAAGTTTCGTGAAAACACGTTTCACGATGCTGGGAGCGAAATGTGTAGTAAACACGGGCACATTATTCCCCATGTGGCAGAGGTTGTGTTTTGCGTTGTTCAAGAGTTAGCCGGGGATGCGCGCTTACAGGTGAGTAACTTCAGGTCCAAAGCGTTCCACTTACTACAACTATGGGAACCTTAAGATAGATCACCCATATACCGGCGGACGCAGCTGTAAATCTATATTTCCTGTTTCAGGGTGCTACCTCTACTGCAGCCGCATAGCTTAGTTGGTGAATGGCAAGCCAGGTCGCTGTATACGCTTGAAGTGCATCCAATGTGGTCTGGCGCGAGTCGCGCAGCGCGTCAAGGTAATCAATTAACGCGAGACCACCATGTTCATAGGCGAACTGTGCGATTGAGAGCACATCGCCGGCTTCATCGAGGTAGTGCCCAGTGTAGCGGTCGGATAGGCGCTTGGATTGTGTGTAGCCGATCCATGCCTGGTCCACGTCCGACAGCACCTGGTTCTTTGCTGCAACCCCCGTAAAACGCGCACCTTGCGCTGTAAACTCGCTGGTTTTTATGTTGCCCTGGTTGCGGTCAAAAATGCGTACCGGGACATTGAAGTTGAAACCGAAAGTGTTGTAGATGGCACTCCGCTCATATTCGCCTTCCAGAGTGGGGTCCGTGGTTCCGTTCGCTTTCGCCAGCTTGATACCGGCATCGGCTACCGCAATGCCTGCCAGCGCCGCCTGATAATCCGGCCGGGCATCAAGCGCCCTTGCATCGAGCGCCAGAAGGTCGAGCGGTACCACCGGCGGCACAATCTCCCCTGCAATGTCAAAATCCTGTTTCGGGTTGTCGGTACCCAGTAGCGTCTGGAGCTGGTCACTGGCCTGTCGCAGGTTGATGACTGCAGCCGACTGGTCACTTTCAAATTGGGCTACTTGCAGATCGAGCCGCTCATAATCCAGCTTGCCGATATCGCCTGCTTTGTAGCGATCGTTGTTAATTTCCACCTCGCGGCGAAAATCCGCAAGCCCTGCATCGGCAAGCGCGAGCGAGGCTTTGGCGATCAGCATGGTGGTAAACGCCTGCTTAACGGCAAGCTCCGTGCCGCGCTCAGTGTCATGCAGCTGCGCTTCCGTTTGCGCGGTAGTGGCGCGGGCACCGTCCAGGCGCCAGCGGCGCTTCTCGCCACGCTCAAACAGGCGCGCTACCTGCGCGCTATAGGTATATGGGCTGGCAGGGTTGTGCTGGCCCAGGGTCACTTCCTGCCCCGCGATGCCGAAGGTCGGATTGACCCGCGCACCGGCTTGCTGTTCCTGCGCCCGGGTCGCTAACAGGTTCTGCCGCGCTGCCAACAGAACCGGGTTTTGCGCGCGAGCCAGCGTAAGTACTTGTTGCAGGGTAAGCGCGCCCGGTTGGGAAGGTGGGTTGCGGCGCGGGTCAGGTGGAGGCGGAGACGGAGGCGTGATTTGGGTTAGAGCACCCGCGTTTGTTCCAAGCCTGTTGGTCTGTCCAGGTGCCGTATTCGGAAGCGTAGGCGGCGCCTGGCTGGACTGAGCGCCTTGCGCCACAATCTGCGCGCCATCCGGAGCATCAGGCAGGGCTGAGGGTCCATGCTGTGCGGGAGCGGCAACCGCAGCAAGCAGAGTTAAGGTAAATGCGCCCATTTGAAGAAAGTGGCTCATCAAACCTCCATCTCCGGACGCTTCTCCGGCAGCTTGTCATCGTCGCGGGCCACCCACACGTACAGCGTAGGCAGCAGGAAGACACTCAGCAGCAAAGCACCGATAAGCCCGCCTACAATCACGATCGCGAACGGCCTCTGAGAATCAGAGCCGATGCCGTGCGAGGTGGCAGCCGGCAGTAGACCGAGGGTCGCCACGAGCATGGTCATCATAATGGGTCGCAGCCGCAGCACTGCACCTTCGATAGCGGCCTCCATTACAGTGTGGCCATTCACACGCAGCTGGTTGATGTACTCAAGCATGATGACGCCTGTCTGTACGGATACACCGAACAGCGCCAGAAAGCCCACGCCTGAGGACACGGAAAAATGCGTACCTGTCAGTAGCAGCGCCAGCATGCCGCCGAACGGTGCCATGGCAACATTGCCCAGGATGAGCAATGCCCATTTGAACGATCCGAACATGGCATACAGAATCAGGAAGATACCGAAGATGGTGACCGGCAGCACCAGCGCCAGGCGCTTCGAGGCACGCTTCTGGCTCTGGTACTCACCTGCCCACTCCACTTTGTAGCCCTGCGGCAGCTTGACTTCACGCTCAACTTTGCGAATGGATTCTTCAACCGTGGAACCCAGATCGCGCCCGCGCACACTGTACTTGATGGCAACGTAGCGGATGCCATTCTCTCGATAAATCTCTTCCGCGCCGTCCAGCGTCTTGACTTGCGTAAGCTGTGCGAGCGATATCCGCTCCCCGGAAGTAGAAACCAGCCGCACCCGGTTGAGGGCTTCCGGTGTGTCGCGGTACTGCGGCAGGTAGCGCATGGTCAGGTCATAGCGCGCTTCGCCGCGCAGCACCTGCGTCAGCGGTGCCGCACCTACGGCATTCTGAATCGCATCCTGCACGTCAGACACGTTGATGCCGTAACGCGCGGCGGCCTGGCGGTTTACGGTGTAGTTCAAATTGGGCTGACCGATCACACGGAACATGCCGAGGTCTGCCACACCGCGTACACCGCTCATGGTGTTGATGATCTCTTGGCCTTTCGCCTCCAGTGTCTTCAGGTCGTCACCGTAGATTTTGACGGCGAGCTCGCCTTTGACGCCGCTGACGGCTTCCTCAACATTGTCTGAAATCGGCTGTGAAAAGTTCCAGTCCACGCCGGGTATGTTGAGAAGTTGGCGGTCCATGGCACCGATTAATTCATCCTTGTCCTGGCCGAAAACGCCGCGCCACTCAGCTTTCGGCTTCAGCCCGACAAAGTACTCTGTATTGAAGAAGCCGGTTACGTCGCTTGCGTCATCGGGGCGGCCCACCTGGCTTACAACATCGATTACCTCAGGGAAGTTAGCGAGGATCAGACGCGCGCGATTCATGATCTGGACGCCTTCATCCGGACCGGTGGAAGGCGCAAGTGTGCCGCGCACCCAGATGGACCCTTCATCCAGATGCGGCAGAAATTCTGAACCGATTATTCCACTGGCACCCATAAACAACGTCGTCGCCAGAACCAGCAACGCAATGCCGATGGTGACGTAGCGGTGCTTGATGGCGGCATTGGCCAAGTGCCGGTAGCGCGCAATGATCCAGACCAGTACAGGGTTTTCCCATTCCGTAGTACCGCGAGGAAAGAAGAAGCTGGAAAGCACCGGTGCCAGGATCATCGAGAAGAGAAGTGCGCCCAGCAGCGCGAACGCGACGGTAAACGCCATGGGGCGGAACAGCCGGCCTTCGACCGCTTGCAAGGTGAAAATCGGCAGGTATGCGGTGATGATAATGCCGATGGCGTAGAAAACCGGCCGCTGGACCTCGTGTGCCGCCTCGCGGATCATCTCGATAGGTTTTTTAGGTTGTTGCCCCGGTTCCTTGGATTGCGGATGTCCAAGATGGCGGACGATGTTTTCAACCATGACCACCGCGCCGTCCACCACCATGCCGAAATCAAGCGCGCCCAGTGAAAGCAGGTTGGCAGGAATGTGCGCCAGGTCGAGCAAGATAGAGGCGAACAGCAGCGCAAACGGGATAGTAATGGAGACGATAAGCGCGCCGCGCACATTGCCCAGAAACAGGAACAAAATCACTACAACGAGGACGATACCTTCAGTCAGGTTGTGGAGCACCGTATGCGTCGTAAAGTGCAGCAGATCCGACCGGTCAAGGAATGGCACCACATGCACGCCGGACGGCAGAACATGACCGTTCAGGTCAATGGTTTTCGCGTGAATGCCTTCCAGGGTTTCGTCGGAATTATCACCCTTCTGGAGCGCGACCACGCCTTCGACTGTGTCCGGATTGTCAACCAGTGTTCCGTCAGGGCTTCTGGTTGTCTTACCGATTTGTCCCAGGCGAATTTTGCTGCCCTGCGATACGGTTGCAATGTCCCGCACCCGCAGCGCCGTGCCTGCCTGAGTCTTCAGCAGTGTGTTCTCAATGTCTTTGACATTGGTATACAACCCTACCGCACGCACATTGATCTGCTGAGCACCTTCCTGGATGAACGAGCCACCGGCATTCACATTGTTGTTCACCAGTTGCTGCTCAACCTGCCCGAGCGTGAGGCCGTAGGCGATGAGTTTGTCCGGGTCGAGGTGTACCTGGTACTCGCGTGTCGGGCCGCCGAAGCTTGAGTCATCGACGGCACCCGGTACGGACTTGAACTGTTTAATGAGCGTCCAGTCCTGGAGCGACTTCAGCTCCATGCTGTCGTAGGCAGGGTTGGTACTTTCAAGCGTGTACCAATAAATCTGGCCGACAGGACTCCAGTCCGTGCCGATCTGCGGCTGCAATCCGTTTGGGAGTGTGACTTGCGAAAGCCGTTCCAAAACTTTTTCGCGATTCCAGTCGTTCACGGAAGAATCATCGAAAACCATGTTCAGCGCGGAAAGTCCGGCAAGCGAAGTGGAGCGTAGCGCAGACATGTGCGGGATGCCCGCCATGGAGATTTCAAGCGGTACAGTGACTTGCTGCTCCACCTCCTCAGCGGCGCGCCCCGGCCATTGCGTCAGGATTGTCACATAATTATTGGCTACATCCGGGTAGGCCTCAACCGGCAGGTTGTGGAAGGAGATGATGCCCCAGGCAAACAGCAGGATCGCAAATATCAAAACGATAAAGCGGTTGCCGAGCGCAAAGTCGACGACGCCGCGGATCATGCAAACCGCCGGGCACCCAGGTACCGGGTATTCGCTGCTACTAAGCTATCGATCACTGAGCCGCCGTGTTCTGCAGCTCAAGCGCATTGCGAACCACCTGCTGCCCGGGCGCAAGACCGCTTGTAACCTCCTGCATGCCGCCGGGCAACTGCTCGCCTGCCGCCACGCTTACGCGCCGGAACAAGCCGTCATTCTGCCCGGGATGCGCAGGCTCATAAGCCCACTCGCGGTCGTGGAGGTGCAGGATTGCCGTTGCCGGTACTGAGGCATTGGTTCGGAGTGTGCGGCCATGAAAAGTCGCAGTGGCAAACATGCCGACGCGCATGAAGAATCCGGGATTAGCGACCTGCACGCGGACCTTGCCGGTGCGCAAGGTAGGGTCGAGGATCGCACCGACATCGCCGACCGTACCGGAGACGGGGCGATCCGGGTAGGCGCTTAACCGGATGTCTGCCACCTGGCCGAGGTGTACCTTGGCGAGATCGTTCTCATACACATCGCACATGATCCAGACATGCGACAGGTCGGCAATTACAAAAGCGTTCGGCGTTCCAGAGATCCCATTGCCCGCGCTGGATGCTTCCGTCACGTTCTGCTGAATAATGAAGCCTGAAGCCGGTGCGAGCACCTTGACCGTTTCACCGGGATGCTTCGGGTCTACGCCTAGCACATGAAGCTGCTGCTCGGCTGCACGCAGGTCCGCAAGGGCATCATCCTCGGCATCCTGCGCGATCTCGACCTGATTCTGCGCGATGGCACCTTTTGAAAACAGAAGCTGGTCACGGTCCAGCTGGGTATGCGCTAACCGCTCGTCATTGACCGCTTTCAGGTACTGATCAAAAGCGTTTGTGACGTCTGTACTTTGCACCTCAAGCACCAGCTGTCCTTTGTGCACATAATCGCCAAGGCGCACATGTGTGGCTGCAACACGTCCGTTCGCAAGTGAAATTACCGGGATTTCTCGTGATACGTCCGGGTTGACTTGTCCGGTCACATTCAGAGACGAGGTAGCTTCGTAGCGGCCTGCCGCCACCAGCGGAAACTGGTCCGGCCTGTCCAGATGCACCAGCGCATCATCCCCGGATGTAACGATGCTTTTGGGAGCCGGCGGCGCTTCCGCATTCGGGTTCTTCGTCTTTTGGCCGCAACCTTGCAGAAGAAGCACCGCTATGGCCGCCACCGCAAAACGGAACCTATGTTTGGCTGTCATCGTGCGGTGCAGTTGAGCGCTCCTTAAATTGCGGATGGTAGTGCATGGATACTACGTCTTACAAAATCAGAAATGTATTTCGGTCAAAGCCGCAGTGCTCTTCCGACTCCAGCTGGGTGCCTTACAGTTTGTACCACCCTATCGGAGAGCATAAGGGGCAAGCCGTTATGAATCTGGAAGGAGTTTGTAAGAAAGTTGAAAGATGGCACCATAGTCATGTAGATCAAAGGCAGCGATGCCACTTTCAGTCGCGTACGACTTTGCATTGGACGAAGGATGTAGGGATTGGGTTTCAAGAGCACCCTTCATGACAGCGATGTGGTACTGATAGTTCCGCTGCCGGCCAATATCCTGGAGAGGGCTTGCTTATAGTAGAAAAGCAAGTCTTACCCCTATCAGAAAGACGATGTATGCAACTTGGGGTTAAAATCAGGGTTTGTCGCAAGCAGAGGCTGTCACGCATCTGCTTTATGACATTATGCCCTTTGCATGTCGAAGTTGAGGATTATGCCAGAGTCGATCCAGGATCGCGTTCTAAAAGTCATTGCCACGACCAAACGGATTCCACTGGAAAACGTAAAGCCTGACAGCACATTCGATTCCCTGGGCATCGACTCCCTGGATCGTCTCAACATCCTCTTCGACCTGGAGAGCGAATTCGATATTGAGATCGACGATGCGGATGCGAAGCAGGTGACCGGCATCCTGCAGATGGTGGAAGGCGTAACCCTGCTTGTTAACGCTAAGGAGGCCGGTCAGCCTGCGCCCCATTTTCTCCCCGCCGCCACGCCTACCCAGGCGGGCGAGTAGCATGGCGGCACCCCACCGCGTTGTAGTTACCGGAATCGGCGTTATCAGCGCTCTCGGTCACAATGCAACTTCTTTTTGGGACTCGCTTGTGCATGGCCGTAGCGGCATAGGCCCGTTACATGGCTCGCTAAACCGGGTAGCAGCGGCACCGCTGCGCTTTGAAAATGTTGCAGCAGTTTGCGACTTCAACCCTGAAAGCTTTTTTGAGCCGCGGGAGCTCTCCTTCATGGACCGCTTTGCGCAATTTGCCGTGCTTTCCGCGCGCGAGGCCATTGAACAATCCGGCATTGAGTGGACCCCGGAGCTGCAGGCGCGAGCCGCCGTCGTTACCGGCTCCTGTATGGGTGGCCGCGGTGCTGAGGAGACGGGTTACTGGGAGCTGTTCCACAATATGCGGACCCGCATTCACCCGCTTACCATTCCTTTAGGTATGAGCAATGCAGGGACCAGCCATATCACCATGCGCTGGGGTTTGCAGGGGCCGTCCTATACCGTTTCCACTGCCTGCGCATCCTCCGGGCATGCTATCGGGCAAGCGTTCCATATGGTACGGTCCGGAGTGGCACCGGCAGCCATCGCCGGTGGCAGTGAAGCGCCGCTGTTCCTGGGCGGACTGAAAGCATGGGAGGCGATGCGCGTCATTAGCCGCGACACTTGCCGGCCGTTTTCCGCAGATCGTAGCGGACTCATCATCGGTGAGGGTGGGGCCATGCTTGTGCTTGAGCCGCTTGAGGCAGCGCTTGCACGCGGCGCGACGCCGCTGGCGGAAATCGTGGGCTTCGGCGCAACCGCAGATGCCGGTCACATTACACAGCCCACAGCAAGCGGCCCTGCGCGTGCCATGGGGCAGGCTCTAGCCGATGGTGGATTGGTACCCGAAGAAATCGGTTACATCAACGCGCACGGTACAGCAACTGAAGCCAACGACCGCACAGAGACAGAAGCGATTCACTCCATCTTTGGGGCTCACGCGGACCGGCTTGCTATCAGCTCTACTAAATCCATGCACGGCCACACCCTGGGCGCAGCAGGTGCGCTTGAGGCTGTAGCCAGCATTCTTGCGCTGCTTCACGGGACTTTACCGCCCACGGCAAACTACAACAAGCCTGATCCGTGTTGCGACCTGGATGTGATTCCGAATACCGCACGCACCCGCCAGGTGGGTGCGGTGCTCTCAAACTCGTTTGCCTTTGGCGGTTTGAACGCGGTGCTGGCCTTCAAAGCCTGGCAGTAGATGTATGCGCGTCTTTGGAAACGTGCAGCAGGCTTGAGGCTTTGCATGAAAACGATGGGAGCCATGAACCTTTGGGAAAACACCAAGACCAAAGCCTATGACTTACTCTCCCATGTGGAGACAGTCGTCTACATGGCACTCGGTATGCTGATTGCCTTTGCTGCCCTGCTGGCCATCGTCGGCTCCATCCACCTATTCGGAGCCGGCGTACGAGACCTGAATGGCAGCGCAGCCATCTTCCTTTTAATTGATCGCTTATTGCTTGTTCTGGTGCTGGTCGAATTGATGCATTCTGTTAGAATTTCCATTCGTTCGCACACCCTGGTCATTGAGCCCTTTTTTATCATTGGACTTATCGCAATGATTCGAAGAACGCTTGTGCTGACCTTGCAGGCTGAAGGCTTTACCAAGGACGCGCATTGGACCGCGGACGTGGAGGCGCACTTTCGAGCGTCCATGATTGAAGGCGGTGTACTGGCTGTGCTGCTGATCGTTTTTGCAGCATCGATCTATATCGTGCGCAAAACCAAGGCAGAGGAAGAACAGTTTGCAAGTCTGATCGATCCCGGCCGAAAAGTTATGTAGTAGTTTAGAGCAATCTATTTGAGTAACTCTACTTCAAGTTACTTCGTTCAAGTAACTTCCTATGACTTTCCAAGTCAAAAACAGGTATGAACATAAGTAGCTTAAGTTTATGAAAAAAACACCGATATTTTCTATACGAATTTTTAGCTGCCTTAGCATAGGATTATTTTTTTTGAGTTTGACCGGCTGTACTCATCCCGCGCAGCAGCCGCATGCGGCCCCACCAAAACCGGCTCCCGTCGTAAAGCAGGCCCCGCCCACCCCGGTACAGGAGAAGCGGGTCGAGCTCGGCGGCCCGACCTGGGACCCGCAGTGGGATGCCTTGATCGAGCGATCCCTGCCGCCTGCGCTCGAAACCACGCAGGTGCCTAGGGACGTGCGGCGCTTCTGCCCGCATTTCTTTGGGATGAGTACGCTCGACAAAAAAACATACTGGGCCTATTTCTTTCAGGCGCTTGCCGCAGCAGAGTCCGGCCTTGATGCCAAGACAAACGTGTTGCACAGCAGTATGCAGGGCCAGACAGATCGTGTCACGAAGCACTCGGTCCGCAGCGAGGGGCTGCTGCAGATGACGTATGAAGACCGGGAACGCTACGGATGCGATTTCGACTGGCAAAACGACCGCCATTTGGCGACGAGGGATGGCCGCAAGACTATCCTTCAACCCAAGAACGGTCTACTCTGCGGTATCAAGATTTTGGACCGGCAGATTATTTCTCAACACAAGCCGCTGTTTTCTGCAACTTCTTACTGGTCTACGCTGCGGTCCGGCACTGCGAGCTACCAGGTTTTTGCAAAACAGATGACGAACCCACCGGCTGCCTGCGAACTTGGGACGTCAAAGCCTCGCGCAGGAAGACATGAAGTAACACTCGCAGCCGGGCAGCCTTAAATTCCGTACATCTTGCGCTCCACCGCATGAATAACGCGGCGCGGCAGCAGCCTGGCAGCCAGTACCGCCAGGCGCGCCTGGAAGAAATTGCCGTAGCGAACAACGGGCGGAGGTCGCCGTGCGTCGACTACTCGCGCCAGCACTCGGGCCGCCTGCTGCGGCGTTACCGTACGCGCCATTTCCTTCTCCATGGATTTCCAGGTGTTGGCCATGGCAGGCTCGTAGCTGCGGTTAACTTCCTTTTGCGGGCGCGGTGTCAGCGCCAGCATTTCTGTAGCAATATCGCCAAGGCGGACATCGACTATGTGCACGCCATGTCCAGCCAGCTCAAGCCGCAGGGCTTCAGAAAGCGCACTGAGAGCACCCTTGGCAGCACTGTAAACCGACATGAATGGCAGGGGGAAGTCAACGGCAAGTGAGGAAATGTTCACAATAGAGCCACTGCGTCGGCTTCGCATGTATGGCAAAGCTAACCGCATCAGTTCGGAAGGTCCAAAAAAGTGGACCTGAAACTGTGCCCGGTACGAGGGATCATCAGCTAACGCTTCAAAGGAGCCGAAGATGCCGTCACCTGCATTGTTCACCAAAACATCAAATCCGCCTCCAGCCTCTACAGCAGCTGCGGCAAACTCCCTGTGCATGGAAGCATTGTCTGACAAGTCCAGCTCGACAGGATGAAAACCGGGCAGGGTTGGAAGCCGCGACACGTTTCTGGCTGTGCCCCAAACCTGGTAACCCCGCTTGCTGAGCTCCATAGCTAAGTGTAAGCCGATACCCCGGCTTGCACCTGTAAGAAAAACGCGTCGAGGAACTCGGCTACCCTTGGTACTCAAGCGTCGCGCATGGATGCGAAGATATCAAGCGCAGCTTGCAAATGCGCTTCTGTATGCGTGGCGGTCACACAAAGCCGTAGTCGGGAGGCTCCCTGCGCCACTGCCGGGAACATGACCGGCGCAGCCAGAATGCCGCGGTTGCGCAGCTCACGGGCGAATAGGGCTGTGCGCGTATCGTCGTACAGCATCAAGGGAATTAAGGCTGTTTCGGAGAGCCCTGTATCGAAGCCGATGCGCTGTAGACCCTCGCGGAAGAAGTCTCCATTGTCGCGAAGCCGGGTAATTCGCTCCGGCTCAGACTCTATGATTCGGATGGCTTCAAGAGCGACAGCTGCTGAGGTGGCAGGCATGGCCGCCGAGAAGATGAACGGCGAAGAACCATGCTTCAAATAGATCATCAACTCATGAGAACCGGCTACAAATCCGCCGCTCGAAGGAAAAGATTTCGTCATCGAAGCGGTCCAGATATCGACTTCGCTCGTCGCAATGCCGAAATGCTCGTCAACCCCGCGCCCGCTCGCTCCCAGCATGCCGATCGCATGCGAATCGTCGATAAGCAGGTAGCAGCCAAATTCTTTTTTGATCGCGATGAGCTCCGGCAGACAGCAAATATCGCCATCCATGGAGAACACTCCCTCGGAAACGATGAGAGTCCTGTTCGCCTGCACGCCGTTCTGGATCTCATGCCGCAAGGAATCTGGATTGTTATGCTCGAACTTCTGCATCTGTACGCCCGCCATACGGCAGGCATCAATCAAGCTGCGATGCGCACAACCGTCGACAATGACACGGTCCGCGGGGCCGAACAAGGCGGTAATCACACCTACGTTGGCGTTGTACCCAGAGGTAAAGGTAAGCGCACCCTCGGTTCCCTTAAATCGTGCAAGCGCTTCCTCAGTTTGATTGTGCAGCTCTAATGTGCCTGCCAACATGCGCGCGCCACCTGTGCTGGTGCCGTACCGCTTGACTGCTTCAATGGCTGCTGCATCAATCCGCGGATCGCCGATCAGCCCGAGATAATCGTAGCTGGAAAGCATGAGCAGTTCATGTCCATCGGTCATGATGCATGGACCGCTCTTCTGGCTCAGTGCAGCTTGAAAGGGATAGGCATCGAAGGAGCATGCAAGTGCGGTAGATTCAAAAATGCGGCGTGCTCGTGCATCGAGCATATCCCGTTTTTTGAAGCTCCAGGTTCGCCCTTCAGTAAAATACCCGTTAAAGATCTCACCGGAGGAAGAGCGGAAGTGCTTCCTGGTAGTAGCGCTGTCACCTAGAGCTTGTACTTCTTCGATTATTGTCTTCATCGAAACATAGATTAGAGCAAAATTGATGTGTCAGTCTAGCAAAGTTGCACGAGGAAATTAAATGTCCTCCAGGCAACCCGATAGCTTATTCGCTGAAAGTAAGTAGAATGGCGTCCCCGACGGGATTCGAACCCGTGTTACCGCCGTGAAAGGGCGGTGTCCTAGGCCACTGGACGACGGGGACGCATACAGGCGCGAGTCGCGCCGTCTCAACGTTAGCAAGCCCTTTGGCGGGTGTCAAAGAATCTGAGCATGCTCGTTTCATATGGAAGCAGGTTTCCGCAAAGCTGGATGAGGCTCCGTTACAGCTACAAAAGCCCGTTCAGGGTTTTTACAGTGCTTCAAGCGAAACTTCTACAATCCCCGCTTGGACTTGCTTATTGTGAGTGCAACAACATATTTCTAACTGCGACATATGCATTCTGCCGATCGGATTCACCCTCAGATGTTTGACTGAAGTGCATACCAAGTGAACATTCCCGAAGAAGGGGCAGATCAAAGGGGCAGATCTGGAGCATGCCTGGTTGCGCAGCACTCCAAACCCTTCTCAAGCTCTCCACCTACTTCGCATCTCATCCTCAACCGCTTGTGCGGCGTAGAAGGCGATTCTGATGGCGGCAAATGGTATAACCACACCTCTGACTCGAACCAAAGCTGACCTCGTTGAAGAGGTGCTCACCTTGGGCGGTCTCACCCGTCGAGACAGCGAAGTGATCGTGGAAACAATTTTTGAGGCCGTGACCGGAGCGCTGAGACGAGGCGACAAAATTGAGATCCGAGGCTTCGGCTCTTTCCGTATCCGGCAGCGTAAGCCGCGTATGGGGCGTAATCCCAAAACAGGAGCTAAAGTGGAGGTGCCCGCCAAGCGCGTGCCGTATTTCAAGCCAAGCAAGGAGCTTCGGGATATGGTGAACCCTGCACAGGCTGGACTCGCCGCTACAGCCCAATAATTGACAGCATGCGACCCGTGAAGCCCTGCTCGGCCCGGTAGGAGAAGAAAAGATCTGTGCGACAGCTCGTACACAGCGGCACAACCTCAATGGCTGCTTCATTCAGGCCTGCCGCCAACAACTGTCGCCTGTTTGCCTCTGCCAGATCTAAGTAAGTTTTTAAGCCTCGGTTCAACAACGTCTCCGCATATGAAAACTCTGTACGAAATTGCTGCTGGACTTCATCGCCGACGTTGTAACAGCATTGTCGAATTGAGGGACCGATGGCCGCGCTTAGATCTACCGGAGCAGACTCAAACTCGTCCCGCATGCGGCTGATACCAACTTCTACAATTCGCTGCAGCGTACCGCGCCAACCTGCGTGGAAGGCGGCCACTACGCCACGTCGCCTGTCCGCTACCAGTACGGGGACGCAATCAGCGGTCTGGATGCCCAAGACAATACCTGGCTCATCGGTTATCAAACTGTCGCCATGCAGCACAGCTTCCCCACTCGCCTCTGCATGACCGACGCGATGCATCACGCCCGAGTGAATCTGGTGCAGGGTCACTAAGGGTCGATCTTCACCAAACACATTCCTTAGCAAACGTTGACGGTTCACCTGCACATTCTCGCGGGTGTCGGAAGCGGTAAAACCGAGGTTCAGCTCGCCTCCTAAATCCTGAGCCGCATCAGGGCCGCAGCGTAGATAGACTGTGGAAGCTCCGCCAATGCGCGTAGCAAACCCGTGCCGAATGCCTGCTTCTGCCAGCACTCGGGTGCAAATAACATGCAGATTTTGTTCCATGCGCAGCGCCTACCTTCCTTGTGTAAGCTCACCATCAAATTGCAGGTTAAGCTTCATGTATGCATTGACACATAGACGATCGCATACTAAGTTACACACAATGCTCCTGCTCACCCAAAAGTGGTATTTAGCGACATATACACTGCCGCTGTCGCACGGCCGCAGCCCTTCTGGAGGTTCTTTGAGGTTTTGCACAGGCGCGTTTGCACTTTCGGCATGTTTCTACATAGGTGCAGCGGCTCAAGCGCAGTCCACGGCAACCTTGTCAGGCAGCGTCACAGACCCGTCAGGCGCGGTAGTACCCCAGGCGCAGATCGTGGTTCACGGGCTGAATACCGGCGTCGATCGCACGGTTGTCTCTGACAGCGCCGGCGACTACTCGGTACCCTCGCTCCAGCCGGGCAACTACAGCGTCACTATCGAGGCACTGGGCTTTTCAAAATACATAGTCGGCAGCGTGACACTGCAGGTTGACCAGAACGTGACGGCGAACGCCAGGCTCGGCCTTGCCTCATCGGGAGAAGTAGTACAGGTGCAGGGCGCGGCACCCATCATTGACGCGCAGACGATTACGGTCGGCCAAGTCATTGACCAGAAGACCGTGCAGGAGATCCCGCTCAACGGCCGCCACTTCCTGGACCTTACGAACCTGACTCCGGGCACTGTGGTGCCGCCCGTCACAGGCGGGCTTACCAGTGCCAGCCGCGGCCTGGGCGCAAATTCATTCGACACAGCCGGGCAGCGCGAAGACTCCGTGAACTTCCTGGTAAACGGCGTGAACCTGAATGACCTGACGCAAAACCAGATTACGTTTCAGCCCTCGATCAATACCACCGCCGAGTTCAAAATTTCAAATTCTACCTATTCGGCGGAATATGGGCGTTCTTCGGGTGCGATCGTCAACGTTGCCACACGCTCGGGCACCAACCAGTTCCACGGTGAAGCTTTTGACTACCTGCGGAATAACTATTTCGACGCACGCAACTACTTCAACCGTAAGCCGCAGCGGCAGAACCAGTTTATTCGCAACAATTTCGGCGGTGCGATCTCCGGCCCTGTGTGGCGTGATCATACCTTCTTCTTTTTAAGCTACGAAGGGCTGCGCCAGCAGCAGGCGCTGCCGCTTACCAGCGGCGTGCTGAACCAGACACAACGCAATACGCTGGCCGCCAGCGCGATCCCGGGGTACGCAGGACTGCTGCAGTTCATCCCGGCTCCCGTAGCGGGTACGGCTGCCAACGGGCAGGCTACAGTTACCGGATTTGCGCCGGGTCCGGTGCGTACCGACCAGTTTTCAGGCGACCTGTTCCATACCATCAGCCAGAAAGATAACATCCATGCCTACTATGCATGGCAGCAGGACGCGCGCACGGAACCTAATCTGCAGGGCAATACGGTAGCCGGTTTTGGCGACCACCGCACAGCACACCGGCAGATCGGTACCGTCAATGAAGTACACATCTTCTCGCCGAATGTGGTGAACGAGGCACGCCTGGGCTTCAACCGCATCGCCATTGCATTTACGCCGAACACGCCGGAAAACCCGGCAAACTTCGGCATCCAGAACGGCGTCGGGTTCAATGCGGCTCTGCCGGACATCACGGTTTCAGACATCGGGCTCAACTTCGGCGGGCCGGCCGGTTTTCCGCAGGGCCGGTTTGTCACGACCGGCATCTTCTCTGACACACTCTCCATCAATCGCGGCAAGCACACGATCAAAGCAGGCGGTGAGTATCGCCGGGCCATTGTCGACAGCTTCTCGCAAACTGCGGGTGCGCTCAACTTCGATACTGCTAACAACTTTGTGCAGGGCCTTGCCAATAGCTTCAGCGTAACGCCGACAGAAGTAGCCAGCCGCATCTTTGCCAATGCGGTCGGCGCTTTTGTGGTGGATAACTACAAGGTTACGCCGCGCTTCAATGCGGAGATCGGCTTTCGCTATGAATGGAATGGGACGCCTACCGATGGAGGCAACCGGCTTGTCAATTTTCTAGCTGCGAGCGATTCACTAACCCCAGTCAGCCAGCCGTACACGCAAAATTACAATTATGAGCCGAGGGTCGGCTTCATCTGGGATGTGCGCGGCAATCAAGCGACCGTGTTGCGCGGCGGTTTCGGCATCCAGGCTGACCAGCCTGTGACCGGCGTTGCCGGCAACCTGGCCGGCAACCCGCCATCCGCGAATCCTGTCAGCCTGGTGGCACCGCTGAACGCAGCCGGTGCCAAACAGTACGTGCCTGTGGGCGGGCTGTTCAACAGCGCCGGTCTGGCAGGCACCGCGCCCAGTGCCGTCAATCCCCTGCTGACGAACGCCTATGTTGAAAGCTATAACTTGAACGTGCAGCAGCAGCTTGGCAGCGGCGTAGTGGCAGAGATCGGCTTTATCGGCTCTGAGGGCAAGCACCTGCGCATCGCGCGCAACCCGAATCAGTTCTTCTACCCCAATGGCAACACCGCGGCAGGTGTGCGGCCGTTTGCGCGCCTGGCCGCCAACAGCCCGGTGCGACCGGGTTCTGCCCTGGGTGCGGTGAGCGAGATCGACTCCGACTCTGCTTCAAACTACAACGCGCTATGGTTTACCGTGCGCAAGGCGCTTCAGCATGGCTTGCAGGTCAACTCAAGCTATGTCTGGTCCAAGTCGCAGGATGACAACTCGCTTGGCTCGCAAGGCGGTCTTTCCTTGCAGGACAGCACCAATCTGCATGGCGACTATGGCCTCTCAGATTTCGATACGCGCAACCACTTTGTTTTCTCCGGCACCTGGAACCTGCCTTTCCGTGGTGACCGCTTCAGAGAGGGCTGGTTGCTGGCCAATATCACGCAACTGCAAACGGGCAATCCGCTGAATGTGGTTACTACCTCCGCTTTTGACGGCAACGGGTCGACCGGCACGATCCGGCCCTCGCTTTTTGCGACTCCATCGGTTGGGAGAAGGCCCACGCTAGCCAGCGGCAATGTGCCTTACATTACCGGGCCAACCGGCTCTCCGGCAGTCTGCGCGGTTCGTACCGCAGGTTGCATCTTTTATGCGCCGACTGTCGGTTACGGTACGCTGCGCCGCAATGCCTTCACCGGCCCCGGCTTTGCGGATGCAGATATTTCTATTGAAAAGACGACAAGGATTGCCGAGCAGACAGCATTGGTGCTGCGTGTGGACTCGTTTGATACCTTGAACCACGCCAACTTCAACAACCCCAACTTGACGGCTACTACGTCGGCAACCAGTACATTTGGGCAGATCACGCAAACGCGGACAGCAACCGGCGATGCCGGGTCGTCACGGCAGCTGCAGTTTGCGGCAAGGTTTGAATTTTAGCGGTAGGTACTGCGGCGACGACCTACGACAATACCTCGAAGTTTAAGTTCGGGTAGGGTGTTCAGTTTCCAGCTTACGTTCGCGCTGTCGCGCGAGCTCATCAAGCTGCCGCCGCCAATCCAAAGTGTCGAGAAACCCGCGTTGCTCGCGCCAGTTCGGCTCGACAATGATATGCAGACCCAGGAACACGCGGGTACCCAGCAGCTTTTCAATTTCCTGCCGTGCGGAGGCGCCAATTGCCTTGAGCTTGGCGCCGCCCTTGCCGATCAGGATGGCTTTCTGCCCTTCGCGTTCGCAGTAGATCGCGGCGGCGATGCGGGTCAGCGGCAGCTTTTCATGGCCCGGGTCAGGCTTGGAGCGGCGTGGGGACGCGACCGGCTCCTCCCACTGCTCGATCACCACGGCGCTGGCGTAGGGCACTTCTTCGCCGGTCTCCATCAGGATGCGTTCGCGGATGAGCTCGGCGGCGAGAAAGCGCTCCGGCTGATCGGTGAACTGGTCCTTTGGAAAGCGGCGCTCGCCGACCGGGAGGTACTCGACCAGCTTCTCGACCAGCTCTTCCAGGCCGTCGCGCTTGCGCGCAGACATCAGGATGACTTCCTTAAACGGGTGCAACGCACTCAGCTCGGCGATCATGGGCAGCAGCTGATCGCGCGGAATCAGGTCAATCTTGTTGATGAGCAGAAAGACCGGGCAGTCCAGTTTGCGCAGCAACTCGAAGACGAAGGCATCCTCACTAGCTTCCTTGCTTTTGGGTTGCGGGTTTTTGCGCGAAGCCGCCGGGGCTTCTTCGGTCGTGCCGGCTGCTTCCGCCTCATGCTGCTCCCCTTCCGGCAGAGCCGGCTTTTCCGTTACCGGTACCTCCGGCCTGCGCGAGGCGTCGATCATCAGCATCACCACATCGCGGCTTTCAAGGGCGTCGTACACCACCTGCATCATCTGCTTGTCGAGCAGGGTGCTGGGCTTGTGCACGCCCGGCGTATCTACAAACACGATTTGAGCGGCAGGGTGCTTGCCTTTCTTCGCAGGTACATCCACAATGCCGTGGATGCGGTTGCGCGTGGTCTGCGGCTTGCTTGTGACTATGGCGACTTTCTCGCCCGTCAACGCATTTACCAACGTCGATTTACCCGCATTCGGCCGTCCCAAAATTGATACAAATCCGCTCTTCAATGTCGCCTCATTTCGTTTTCTGAACAGCTAGGCAGCAGCGACGGTGCCGGTTCGCGACACGCGCATGCGTTCAATCCTGCGATCGGTTGAGACCAGGATTTCAAAGCGCAGACCGTTTTCTTCAACTACCTCGCCCGGCATGGGGATGCGGCCTGCCGTCTCGCTCACAAAGCCCGCCACCGTGGTTGCGTCGTAATCTTCGGGAGCTTCCCAGCCATCACCCAGCAGATCTTCAAGCTGCGCCACTTCGAGATCGCCCGGCACGCTCCATACCCCGGCCTGCTCTTCGCGCACCGCCTCGGCGTCTTCGCCTTCGTGTTCGTCAGCGATGGTGCCCACGATCTCTTCAATCAAATCTTCAATGGTTACGATGCCGGCCACGCCGCCGTACTCATCGATGACGATGCGCATATGCTGCTTTTCGCGCTGCATGTCACGCAAGGCCTCGTTCGCTCGCTTGGTCTCCGGGATGAACGTCGCCGGGCGTGCGATTGCGCTTACAGTTTCAGTATGCGCGGTGATGTCCGTGATCTGCAGTGTGTCATGGGCAAATACAATGCCGGTGATGGCATCGAGCGTACCGGCAAACACGGGCACCCGCGAGAATGGATTACCCTCAAGCAGCGCCAGCAACTGCTCGACTGTAATCTCTTCAGGAACAGCGAAAATACGCGGCCGGGGTGTCATGACCTCGCGTACTACCTTGTCGCCGAACTCCACGGCTGAGCGGATCAGCGCATGATCCTCTTCCTCAAGAATGCCTTCCTCCTGCCCTGCCTCCAGCAGCGCGTCCACTGCCGCGCCTGAGGTTTCTTCCTCGCGCGCCGCAGCCGGCTCACTCGCAAGCGTAACGATAGACAGGAGAAAGCTGATGGCGAGCGCCAGGGGCATGAACAGGGTAAACAGCACGCGCAGCGGCCATACGAACCAGCGCAGCCAGGCACCGGTGGTGCGAGTAAAAAACGCGTACGGCAGCAGCCGGTTGAAAAGCACGATCACCAACACGATTGCAAAGGCTGCCTGCCCGATCGCCGCAGCTGAAGGAATTGGAGAGCGACCGGAGCGATCAAAAAAAACCATTGCGAATACCAGCGTGAGCCCAGCCAAGGCAAGCTGCGAAAGCACGGCGGCTGACAGCGCCAGCTGCTCCCGGCTGAAGCGAAGCCGCGGCTCTACCTGCTCCTCCCACACGTCAATATTTTCCTGAAAATCGCGGGACAGAAACTTGCCCATCTCGGAGTACATGCGATCAATGTAAGAAGCAAGCGTGAGAATAGCGAGCAGCAGTATCAAAATGAAAACAGGCAGGGGACTCATCGCAGGACTGCCTTGGTTGCCGATGGTGCAGCTTCGCCTGCACGCTGGATGAGACCAAGCGGCAACGCGAACTGTTGTCGCAGCACCTGCTCCCGTTGCAGCATTTGCCCAGTGTCCTGCTCATGGTCGTGCCCGGCCAGGTGCAGCAGGCCGTGCAGCAGTAGTACCTGAACCTCACGCAGCAGGCTGTGTCCGTGCTCCGTGGCCTGCCTACCTGCGGTTTCGACGGAAATGGCCAGGTCTCCGGCATATACAGATCCTTGTGCTAATTCCTCGGATGGAAAGGAAAGCACGTCAGTCGGCTTGTTCTTGCGGCGAAATTTTCGATTCAGTGCTTGTATGGCGGTATCAGTTGTCAGCAGGATAGAGGTCTCGCCCGCGAGAGGGATGGCTTTGGACACTTCGCGCACAAACCGGCTCAGCTCCCGCTTGGGAAGTGTGCCGCGCGGCACTCGTACTTCCGGTGCAGTCACGATCATGGTGTCGGCCCTGACCTACAGCCTTTGTCTCTCCCGGTGACGGAAATAGCAACAGGAGAGCAATGCTCTCCTGTTGCCTTCTCATCTGTAGCTATGCTATCGCAATTATCTTGCCAAGCAGTTACAAAGCCGCTAAAAGCTACTGCGGCTTTCCGCTTTGTGCCGCACTTGACTTCTCCCCCATGCCGAGCGGGAGCTGCTCTGAGCGCCCAAAATGATCATAGGCACGGATGATGCGCTGCACCAGGTGGTGCCGTACCACATCCCCATCCTCAAAGTGGATGAACTTGATACCGTCCGTTCCGGAAAGAATGCTGATCGCCTCGACCAGCCCGGACCGGCGCGGGTTCGGCAAATCAATTTGCGTGACATCACCGGTAATGACAGCCTTTGAGTTGCTGCCAAGCCGAGTGAGAAACATCTTCATCTGCTCGCTAGTGGTGTTCTGCGCCTCGTCCATGATGATGAAAGCATCGTTGAGCGTGCGGCCTCGCATAAAAGCAAGCGGTGCCATCTCGATGATGTTCTTCTCGATCATCTTGTCGACACGTTCGGGCTCCAGGAGTTCGTAGAGAGCATCGTAAAGCGGCCGCAGGTAAGGATCAATCTTCTCCTGCAGCGAGCCGGGCAAGAAGCCAAGCCGCTCGCCTGCCTCGACAGCAGGCCGCACCAGGATAATGCGGGCCACTTTCTTCGCAAGTAGTGCAGAAGCCGCCATGGCTACCGCCAGGTACGTTTTACCCGTGCCTGCCGGACCGATGCCGAAGGTCATATCGTTTTGCTCGATGGCTTCGACGTAGCAGCGTTGATTGATCGAACGCGGTTGTACGATCCGCTTCACACCGCCTGTGGATCGCTGCTTGCCGCTTTCGACCAGGGAGCGGAGACTTACCGTGGGATCACATACAACCAGCTTGAGCAAGGCATTCAGCTCGCCGTTGTGAGGATGTACGCCGCGCTGGCGTAAATGTTCAAAATCGGCAAAGATGCTTTCTACCCGTCCGATAGCTCCTTCAGTGCCACTTACGTGTACCGCATCGGCGCGCAGGTCGATCCGCACCTGGAGCTCACGCTCCATCAGCTTGAGGTTTTCGTCGCGGGTCCCAAACAGGGGCTCAAGGTTTGGCGTGATTTCAAGCGTTTTATTGGTCATCAAGCAGCGAATAAGCCTCCAGCTGCGGCGGTGTTCCCTATAGGGAGGACACGCTCGCAGTTTTGTAATGCTTCAGCTTTTGGATGGGAGCAAGTCCGCGATCAGCGCTTTGTCTGCGCTGAAGTGCTTCGACGGAGCTGCAACGAGGGTCGATGGGCAAAGCGTAGCGCCGGAACGCCGTGCCGTCAATGCCTCGATACACATTTAATGAACTAACGGTAGAGTAAAACAGCTCCCGATGGTGGATATTCGGCTATTTACCAAGGAATGGAGGCTTAAGCGGTGAAGCCCATGAAAGCGCAATCTCACTCCGCAAGCAGGGGGGCAGCCAACACATACCCACCGTAGCCCCTCTTACTGACTGGGGTTAATAACTTTTATGGGCTTCATTACACCAAACGACTACGACAATCTTCGCGCCCTCTACACCGGGCAGCTCCGCTACCTTCTCTCGACCGAGAACCAAAGTGACACCGGTCTTGAGGTCATGATCAAACATGCGCAGGACGAACAGTTGAAGCAAGCTTTCCAGTCGCATAAGCAGGAAAGTCAGGTACAGGCACAGCGTCTTAGCCAGATCATCGCCGAGATGGATGGCAAGGTTGATGACCTGAAAGATCCAGTTTGTGTCGCGCTGATCGGATCTGGTGCAAATATCACCCGTGAATCGAGCGAGGGTCCGGTACGTGATGCGGGACTACTGGCTACGGCACAGAAGATTGAGCACTATGAGATTGCCTCATACGGCGCAGCACGCGAGTGGGCTTCGACTCTCGGTCTGACGCAGCATGCTGCGCTGCTGCAGAAAACACTCGACGAAGAAAAGCACTTCAACGAATTGCTCAACAAGCTGTCAGCACGGACGAACGCGACTGCTGCTGCAACATCAGCCTAGACGTATAGCCTGGGCAGACTACATCTGCTCGGGCTCGTTCTAAGGTCTTTAGTTTGTGGCGAAAAATGTATATGTCGCACTATATGGAACGTGCGCTATGGTGCCGATGTGGATCGTGTCGCAACCGCTAAGAGGCGTTGTGCCGCCTACCGTGTTCGTCCTAGTCACGTAAGCAGTACTGGAAAGAACACCTTTAGGAGTGCCGAAGGTTTGCGCCTGGACCAGTAACTGAGGGATGCTGTTCAAATTGGTAGAGGAGATAGATTGTAGAGTCTTACCAAACAATCCGCTGCCGTCATTCCATTGCCATACCGGACCGGCACTGTGGGTAGCAACCTGCTGCGGAGTGGAGCCGGAAAGCTGGTACAGAATGGCGTCCGGTGCCAAGAAAACCCAGACCGGGTTCCCATTTATCGGTTGACAGCCATAAATCTGAACGCCGTTCCCATAAGCTTGCTGTATCTGGTGAACGTTGGCTGGGACTAAGGTTTGATCGATACCTTGTGCATGGCTTACGGCGCGCAAGAAAGCAAGTGCGAGTACAGTTGTATAAATTTGCATAACGCACAGTAAAACACTGATCGCCCGGCTATAAAATATAAAGACTTTAGGAGTGCCTGAACTGTCTCGTTGAGGAACCAAGCTGCCTTGACTTGGCTCTTGAGCTCCCATACAGTGAAGATTACTGACAATGCAGGAAGTTCTGCGTCTACCTCTCTTTTGAAAGTGCATAGCTAAAGAATGGCAAATCACGTCTCATCCCTGAAACGCGTTCGGCAAACCAAGCGCAAGACAACGGTCAATCGTGCAAATAAAAGTCGCATTCGCGGTAGCCTGCGCCTGCTGCGTGAGGCCTTATTGAAGGGTGATGCTCCTGCCGCTGCAGAGCAGTTTCGAGCAACGGTGTCCGCGCTGGACAAAAGCGTTCAGAAGGGTATTCTGCACAAGAACACCGCTTCACGCTATAAAAGTCGCTTGAACGCCCGGGTTAAAGCCTTGTCGGTAGCCAAAGCAGCATAGCCGTTTCTATTTACGAGTAGGAGGCCAGCCCTGGCCTCCTACTGTACTTCAAAAACATCTGCTCCGTGCCCCTCAAGCTGTGCAGCCCGCTCAGCAACCTTACGGGCAATATCGAAGAACTCGCCGGCAAAGGCAGCACTGGAACCTCCTACTGCGATGGGTGTTCCAGTATCTCCACCCGCACGAATCTGTGTAGCCAGTTCAATGGAACCCAGGTATGGCACTTTAAATTGGTCGGCCGTACGTGCGGCACCGCCTTTAGCAAAAATGTCTATTTCGGTGTGGCAGTGCGGGCAAGTGAAGTGGCTCATATTTTCTACAATGCCTAAAATCTCCACGTTGACCTGGCCGAACATTTCAATCGCTTTGCGCGCGTCTTGTAGAGCTACATCAGATGGTGTGGACACGACCACAGCGCCCGTGAGCGGAACGGTTTGGACGAGTGAGATTACTACGTCTCCAGTTCCGGGCGGTAGGTCAACAAGCAGGAAGTCAAGCTCGCCCCACTCTACCTGCTGAAGAAACTGACGGATAATCTGGTGGAGCATGGGGCCGCGCATCACCATGGGCTTGTCGCCCGGCGAAATCAGCCCTACAGACATGATTTTGACGCCATGTGCCAAGTTCGGCTCAATCTGGTTGTTCGGCAACACCTTAGGCTGACCGCTACTGCCGAACATCATTGGGACGTTCGGCCCATAAATATCGGCATCGATCAAACCGACACGCTGCCCCAGCGAGACCAGTGCAATCGCAAGGTTGACAGCTACCGTGGTTTTGCCGACTCCACCTTTGCCGGAGCCGATGGCGATGATGTGCCGGATACCGGGAAGTGCGATGGGGCCCGGCGCTGCTTGTCCTGCTTGTCCAGGTGCCATGGTGGTATTCCTTTCAGGATCTGGCAGAAAGCTTTCTTCTATGATAGCTATGCAGCTGCGTCAACCTGCAGCGGAGAGTTTGCCGGCAGCCTTGCGGCGCGCCAGCTCGGCTTGCCTGTGCTCTCGCCGTCGTCCGGCATCGGTAAAGCGGCGTTCGCTTTCAGGGGTCTCTGTCAGTAGCTGCGGGACTGCAGTAGGTGTCCCCTGTATATTGATGGCGACAAAAGTGAGGTAGGCCGAGGCGACATGTCGCCGGGTACCCAGAATCGCGTTTTCAGCCCAGACCTTGACACCAACTTCCATGGACGTGCGATAGCTCCGGTTGACCCTCGATTTCAGCACCAGCAAGTCGCCCACATGGACGGGAGCGATGAAATCAATATGATCCATGGACGCTGTGACAACATGATTGCGCGCATGGCGGTAAGCCGCCATAGCGGCCACCAGATCGATAAAGTGCATCAGGCGACCGCCCAATAGGTTTCCCAGTGTATTGGTGTCATTCGGCAGGATCAACTCAGTCATTGCAGACTGCGATGCTATGGGTGTGTGTGCCATGTTTTGGGTGATGTCACCGGTCTGTGCCAATGTTTTCTCCTAAGCAGCAAATTGCCTGACGGTGGGTACAATCGGAAGCATCAGTTTCAGCGCTCGCAAGTAGTTCTGCAAACAGATTGCTTCTTCGTGAGTGGAGAAGAATCTACTGGAAGCCGAAGCAAGGAGGCAACTTCAATGGACAAAGCAACGATGCTGCGGCAAATTCTGGAAGCGAACCCTAAGGACGCTTTTGCACGTTACGGGCTAGCTATGGACTATGCTTCGAAAGATGAGTTGGATGCCTCACTTCATGAGTTTACGATTTTGCTGGGGGACCACCCCGAGTACACGCCGGGATACTTTATGGCAGCGCAGACTATGGCCCGTGCAGGCAGGATGCCTGAGGCGAAACAGCACTTGGTACTAGGCATCGATACTGCAAAGCGCAGCGGAAACATACATGCACAGAATGAAATGCAAGCCATGCTTGATGAGCTGGAACTAGGCAGTTAACCATTCTCCTCCCCGCATGCGACAGTAGTACTTCACATAGTACCTATGCTACTCAAAATAATAGTTTTGTTCCTTTTGACGTTTTGCATTTTGAGCGGCTTCACTACGGGCGATTTGGCTTGAAAGGTATGGATTTGCAATGAAGATCGCCCTGTTTCCTCTCGATGTTGTTCTCTATCCCGGTGTGCCGTTGCCTCTTCATGTTTTTGAAGAACGCTATAAGGAGATGCTGGGCTTATGCTTGGCTGGAGACCTGGAGTTTGGTGTAGTGCGTGCCCAGCGTGAAGGTTTGGCCATTGCCGGCTGCACAGCAGCCATTACACGGGTATTACGGCGCTACCCCGACGGACGCATTGACGTGCTATGTGAAGGCAAGCGCCGCTTCGAGATTGAACAGCTGGACAACTCACGTGCATTTCTACAGGCTGAAGTGGATTTTTTTGATGATGACGCTCCTGAGTCCACCCGCGAAGAACGGGCAGAATGTGTTGCACTGCATCTTGAAGTACTGGCCCTAGCCGGCATCGGACGGGAGAGCTACTCACTGGACCTGGATCGAGCATTGTCTTTCCAGCTCGCTTGGGAGCTACCGGCTGATCTTGGTTTTAAACAAAGGCTGCTGGTAAGCCGCTCTGACATGGAACGTACCGCATTGCTGCTGGACTTTTACCACGAGATTTTGCCGAAGCTGCGGATGGGTGCCGCGCAAAGCCGGAATGGCTACTCGCAAAATGGCCATGGCCGGGTGATGTAGGTCTCAGGGTATGCGCTGCAATAGAGCAACGCCCAACTCATTTATTCTAAATGGAACGCACTCTACCTTTTTTCGTGTTGGATGTGGCTAGGACCTGGAAACAGGCTGCCGCCGGCACCCTTCCCCCCTGCTCAGGAGCGATACCTTCATGGCCTCAACGACTCAAGCCGCTGCCATTAGTAATCCCGGCCGGAATGCCTTGCCGAAAACCCTAGGAGAACTCCGCAACCATCCTCTCTATGGAGAAGATCGATTGCGAAATCGTTCTGTCAAAGACGAACTCCGTGAAAATCTGATTACGCTGCTGCGCCGGCAGACGGAAGATCGCGAGCCGATTTTTCCAGGCATTGTCGGGTATGAAGATACTGTTGTGCCGCAAATCGTAAACGCTGTCTTGTCCAAGCACAATTTCATTTTGCTTGGACTGCGTGGCCAAGCTAAGAGCCGAATCTTACGTGCCTTGACGCATCTGCTCGATGAATGGGCACCATACATCGCCGGTTCCGAGATTCGTGATAATCCCTGGAAGCCGCTTGCAAAGCACTCCCGAGACCTGCTGGCCACGCACGGCGACCATACACCGATTGCATGGATGAGCCGCGATGATCGTTATGTGGAGAAACTTGCGACCCCGGATGTAACCGTAGCCGACCTGGTTGGCGATCTGGACCCGATCAAGGCAGCTCGCGGCGGCCAGGATCTTTCAAACGAGCTGACCATGCACTATGGCTTGCTGCCGCGCGCTAACCGCGGCATCTTCGCGATCAATGAGGTACCGGATCTGGCCGGCAAGATTCAGGTGGCGTTGTTCAACATCATGCAGGAAGGCGATGTGCAGATTAAAGGCTACCCGGTCCGTCTGAAGCTGGATGTAGCTATCGTATTCAGTGCAAACCCGGAAGACTACACTGCGCGCGGCAAGATCGTGACACCACTTAAAGATCGTATCGGCTCGGAGATCCGCACGCACTACCCGGAGACGCTGGAGGACGGCATTGCTATTACCGAGCAGGAAGCCTGGTCGGAGCGTGATGCAAGTGAGATTGAAATTCCGAAGTACATGCGCGAGATTGTGGAGCAGATAGCGTTTACAGCTCGTGTTGATAAACGGGTCGACAAGCGTTCCGGCGTTTCGCAACGGCTACCGATTTCTACAATGGAGCTGGTAATTTCGAATGCCGAACGTCGCGCCCTGCTACATGGTGAGTCACTGGTGCTACCGCGTATCGGCGACCTGTATACGGCCATGCCGGGGATTACAGGCAAGATCGAGCTTGAGTATGAAGGTGAAATGCGAGGCGCGGATGTTGTGGTTCGTGAGCTTATTCGTGGCGCACTGGGCACAGTGTATGACCGCTACTTCGCTGAGACCAACACCCAACAGATTGAGCAGTGGTTCAACCTGGGCGGCTCCTTGAAGATTGAGGATGGCGAACCGGCGGCTGCCATTGCCGCGGAGCTGAAACAGATTCAAGGTTTATTTGATAAGCTGTCGCCTCTTGGCGTAAAACCTTCAGATGCACCCGAACGCCTAGTAGCTGCTGCTGAGTTTCTACTGGAGGGCATGGTGGCACATCGCCGCTTAAGTCGCAATGAAGAGCGGGCTTTCTCAGCAGGGGACAACAAGCGTCGGGAAACCCGAGAGCGGGGTCCGGGAAACGACGAGCAAGCCTACGAGGCTTGGCAGACGAAGCGATCCAAGCGTGGCGGCTTGAACTAAGCTCTGCTGTAGAAAAAAGCCCCGCAGGGATGCGGGGCTTTTTCAGCTTTATACAAAACCTAGGTTAGTTGTGGAGAAATTGGTGAGACCCGGCAGCATGGCACCGAGTGCTGAGTTTGGAACTCCAAACCACGAAGCCAGAGTAGCGGTGTACTGCGAGAGTGCTGTAGTCGGTACAAAGCGGCCTGAACCATCAATATCATCCGGGCCGCCGAGTTGTAGATTTGGGAAGCTGCCGTAAATACTGCCGCCTTTAACTGCCCCACCTACAACAAAATGGTGGCCTCCCCAGGCATGATCAGATCCGCCGGAACTGTTGATAGAAAGTGTGCGGGAGAAATCGGACGCGGTAAACAGTGTGACATTGTTGTACAGACCCATCTCTTGCATGACCTGGATAAACATGCCGACTGCCTGGTCGATCATTCCGTAAAGTGCAGGCTGGATACCCCCTTGATTTCCATGTGTGTCAAATCCGCCGGCATCAATCAGAAAAATCTGACGTCTCGCGCCAATCTCACTGCGAAGCTGCATCATGGTGGCAACCGTGTACAAAGGCCCGGACAAGGGATTGTTTTGGATGAAATTCGTCTTAAAACCTTTAGCATTCCCTAGTATGCCGTTGTAAAACGCGTTGTACTTGTAAGCTTGGAGGTAAGCCTGCTGATCTGTTTGCAGCAGGTTGACCCCATTATTAAAAGTTAATAATTGTTGGGCAGCCGTATTTCTCGAACCGCACCAAAGACCTCCATCCGCGCACCAGAAAACGGCTTGCTGAGCATTAGCATTGGCGGAGAACGGGGATGAGCTTTGACCTCGGCCAAAGGTTGTCGCGTCCCCTACCAGCGTTACCATAGGCATGTTTGGAGAGTTGTAATTGGATGCTAGGAGATCAGAAGTCAAACCGGCCCAGCTCGGGCCTATGGTCGGCTGGTAAGCACCGTTTTCCCAGGCTACCTGCTGATCATCATGAGCCATCAGCAAACTAGGAAGTTGCACACTGGTAGCTTTGTACTGAGCTACTGTAGTTGGTTGCACAAGAGGGCCGACATTTGCAATCATCGCTGCATTGCCTGAAGCGTAGGCCTGCTTTAAGTTTGTAAACGCAGGGTTCAAGCCGTAATTGGAATTAGGTAATGATAGCAATTGCCCTTGCGCAACGGCGCTCGATCCCCGTGCCTGGCTGTAAGCGTTGTATTGTGATCCAGCAAGAGGGATAATCATATTATTGCTGTCGTTACCACCACGCATAAATAGACAGACGATGGCTTTATAGTCGTTTGCGCTACCGGTGTCTGCGAAAGCCGCCATGGAACGGAGCGGCGAAACACCTGCGAGTTGCGCAAGGGCTCCCCAAGACGCGGTTTTCAAGAAGTTTCTGCGTTGCATATGATTCTCCAAGATGTATTTAAGAGTGCTGCGGCTTATATCATGATTCGGTATTGAGGCGAAGTTACGATAAGGTAGACAGCGGCACGCACCATTGTTGCCGGATCGTCGTACTTAATGGCGGTGATAATGGCCTGCTGCATATCCTGAGTCATGGTTCCGTGCATCAGAAGGGCGTCAAGTACATTGACCAAGTTTGTAGGTCCCCACTGTGACGCGCAGTTGTACCAAAAGCTACCTGCGCCAAGATTCAATGTGAATTCATTTGATTGCGGGGCGCCGACATTGAAATTGTTATAGAGCGCATCCTGCACGTGTAAAGCCATCCACACAATCGTTTGCATGTTTTCGTTTTGGAACTCAGGCGCATATAAGCCGTTTGCTAATTGAAAGTCAGGCGAATAAAAGCTGAATACACTTCCCTCCGCATGAGGAACTTCGTCCAGGTTAGCAAGCCATATGCTGAAGATATGCTCATAGATTCCGACATTCGGCAGGCTTGCACTGGAAGTTGCTTCCATAGCACGCATTACCGAAGCCCACCATAGAATTGGGTCCCGCAGCTTTCCACTATTTGGATCGACTTGTGCAGTGAGGGAGTCACCCGCGCGAGCTTCCGGATCGAGCAAAATCGCCTTCAGCACAGATTTCATGTCACCGCGTACGCCTGAACCATTGTTAATAAACACACCAGCGATACGGCTGATGTAAGCGGGTGTTGGATTGCTTTTTACTAAGTTCTGGATGAGCCGCCGCGATACAAAAGGCGGAAGCGAAGGATTGTTAAAGATATTCTGCAGTGCACCATTCAGATCATCCTGCGCGCTTTGTCCTGCAGGTAGGACCGTGCCACGCATGAGGGTTTTTGCCACTGTACTGTGCGATCCGGCCAGAGGAACGAGTGAACAGTTCTCTCCTGTCGGATAAACAGGCCAATAGTACTGAGCCTGCGTGGGTACGCTACAGTCGTTGTAGGCAAACGTCCATCCTGTGTATGCAAGCGCAAAGTTTTGAACCTGAGCTGAGGTATAGTTCGGAATTGGCTTACCATTACCATCGAGAGTGAGCGTACCGTCCTGATTTAATGCAGTTGTGCCGATGGAAAATAGTTGCATCAACTCACGTGCAAAGTTCTCGTTAGCGAATTGACCATTTGCAGGTGCAAAGCTGTTAGCCATATTAAGGTACGTGCCCATTGCAGGTGAAAGTGCAACGTCGTGCATCAGCGTAAACCAATTACCGAAAGCATCATTTGACAAAATATTCAAATAGTTCGGCATGTAGCGCGGATCGACCATGTTCGTCGAAACTACAAACAATTTACTCAGCTCAAAAGCAACTCGCTGGCGTAATTGGTCCTGCCCAAAGAGCGCGTCATTCCACCAATAGTACTCAGTGGGACATTCTAAGCTCGGGCAGTCCGGCAGAGTATTTACACTTGTGCTGGCTAATGGTATCTGGTAAGCCGGCAAAGTAAATTGTTGATCGATCCACTTACTTATGCCGGTATTTTCTACATTGGTTGTGTCATTTATCGTCGGCCCAAAGGTAGCCTGATTTAATAAACGACCAGCTGCTTGCAGAGACGTTGAGGTTGACGAGTTCCAACCGGTGTTCACAACCGGACTGCCTTGTGCAAATGCTGCAATAGAGGCCATTAGCATGGCTCCCGTACAAGCCACATGTGCCACTAGGTGGCTGGTTTGCTTGAAGTGTTTGTCGCGGTAAATCATGTGCTCGGCTCCTTCGCTGTAAGTACAGTACTGGAAGTCTCGATGGAATCAAGGATTAATTTCTTATGATTCTTCGAGGTAGGCATCTTTACCTTACTTGGCAGATCTTACCCAGGCTTCCCGAAGTTATGACATGATTTTTTAATCTTTTGATGTTCGTAACGGTACTGGTTAGCCATGCAAAATGCTCATGCGTGCGGCTTTCGTAACAGTACCGCGTCCAGGTCCTACCACCTCTGGCGTACGAGGTGCTCCGAACGCAACAACTTCGACAACGCAAAACGAAGTGCAACAGGATGTGCTTGAGATGCCGTTTGGCTGTTGCATGCCGCTGCCGAAAAGCTCAAAATGACACTATGAAACGTGTTCGCTATACGAAGTACAACGGAGACCTCGCTGCTGAACTGGATATGGAAGATCTGCTGGAAGCGCTTTCCGACTACCTGCTAGATTCAGGCTTTCAGAATCCCATGATGCAGTTTCAGGACCTGGATCAGACCATGGAAGACTTGAAGGAAGCGTTGCGGCGCGCCATGGAATCCGGTGAACTTTTTGATGAAGATACACAAAAGAAGATAGAGGAACTGCAGGCTGAAGGTAAGTTTGAACAATTCTTGGACCAGCTGATGGATCGCATGGAACAGGAAAACTACATTCAGAAAAAGGGTGACCCCAACTCTGAAGCGGGAAAGGGACAAAATGGCGGCGGTGAGACTGAGGCGCGATTTGAAGTCACAGACAAAAGCCTCGATTTTCTAGGTTTCAAAACTCTAAGCAGCCTGCTTGGTTCACTCGGCAAAGCAAGTGTAGGCCGACATGACACACCGCACTACTCGACCGGCGTTGAGAATAGCGGCGGCTCTAAAGCATACGAGTTCGGCGATACTCTGAATCTCGATACCACAGCTACGCTTTCGTCAGCGATTGCCCGTCAGGGCACACACATGCCACTTGAGCTTGAGTACTCTGATTTGCAGGTGCATCAATCCGAGTATCAGAGCTCCTGCGCGACAGTAGTGATGCTGGACTGCTCGCACTCCATGATTTTGTATGGTGAAGATCGCTTTACACCTGCGAAGCGTGTGGCCATGGCACTATCACACCTGATCCGGACGCAATACCCTGCGGATTCATTATCATTGGTGTTGTTCCATGACTCAGCAGAGGAGCTGCCAATTTCGCAGCTGCCGCGCGTCAAGGTAGGCCCTCATTATACGAATACCCGCGAAGGCTTGCGCGTGTCGCGCCGCATCCTGGAGCGGCAACGCAAAGACATGAAGCAAATCGTTATGATCACGGATGGAAAACCGTCAGCGCTGACTTTACCTGATGGCCGCATCTACAAGAACGCTTTTGGGTTGGACCCGCTTGTGGTAAGTGAAACACTTGAAGAGGTAAACCGCTGCAAGCGTTCAAATGTAATGATTAACACGTTCATGCTGGCATCGGATTACGGCTTGATGCAATTTGTGCAGAAGGTAACGGCCATGTGCCGGGGGAAGGCCTATTTCACGACTCCTGACACGCTCGGCGAGTACCTGCTGATGGACTACATGCAGCGCAAGATGAAGACTGTGCACTGATTTGAGCGGCATCAAGGGACCGGCTGGCGGCGTTAAAACCGCCATTTAGTCCATTTTTATAGTTCCGACGATCCGTAACACTAACCTATGTATTTACAAATGTTATAGAAATTTGTCGAGTGAGACTTACTAATTATTTCCTGCTTGGAGAGCTACTCGCTTCGGAAACAATTCAATCTTAATGCTTGCTACCTGCATACTTGGTTCGAGTATAGCGAGCAATCACACTTCTTCTATTCAGCTATCTAGCCAGCTACTGCGTCGATGCCCATCATCTGCACAATTGCCAGCGCACTTGCATTGCGAGACACACCAGACTTGAGCAGGTAATCAAATGCGAGCGGGTCCTCAGCACTCGCACTTTCCATGTGTACCAGCGTTCCGCATGCTTCTGCACCATTGGCAAGAGAGGTAAGCGTCAAGTCATGGGTTGAGATCATGCCGATGGCACCCCTGTCTAAAAACGCTTTGAGAATAATTTTCGTCGCGATGAATCTATCATGCGAGTTCGTGCCGCTGAGAATTTCGTCAATGAGAAAGAGCATAGGTGTTGCGCCGCCACTCTGCGTAAGCGCGCCACGAAGTCTAGCGACCTCAGCCAGGAAGCGCGATCGACCTTCCCCGAGAGACTCACGTGGTGAGAATGCCGCACAAATGCGCATGTTCGAGAAGCATGCAAAGTCTGCACATACCGGAGCCCCCGCTTGGGCTAACACAGCATTGAGGCCGACAGCTCGCAGTAGTGTGCTTTTCCCAGCCATGTTGGAGCCTGTTACCAGGTAAAACCGAGTGCTTGGATCGAGTTGCACATTATTGCCTATGCAGGTGGCCGCAGGCAGAAGTGGATGCTTGAGCTGGTTTGCCTTTAGCATGAGAAACTCCTCAACAAGCTTGGGAAAAATGTTCTGTGGATGCTCAAACGCGTACAGTGCAAGAGCTTGCAGAACTTCAAACTCAGCCCAAATATCAAGCCACTCCTTGAAATCAGATTGGTGCATCAAGCGCCACCGGTCCACGGCAAACACCAGCTGTGTGCCCATGGCACACAAGCGGGACAGGAAATAGAATTCACTCTTTTCTCGCTGATCCAGTGTATGCACCAATTTTTCAAGCGTTCGCACGTTTGCGGCTGCGCCGTCTTTGCGCAGGCGTTCCACCATGCTCTTAAGTTTGCTCGAATGAACTTCCAAGTTTTCCATCAACTGCAAACCTTGCCGAAGCGCAGTAAATGATCTAGTCATGTGCCGCAGTTGCTGAGGGTGCGGGCGGACGCGTGTGAAATACATAACAACGACATATGCCTGCACCAGCAGTAATCCAGCGATTGGGAAAACTGCAGGGTACCAGGCTAATGCTCCTACCCAGATGCCAATGGCGATCACCAGGGAAATGGTACTCGCACCTAGAAGAGTCACCGGAAAAACACTAGGTACCCGGAGAAGTGGCATGGCAAACCATGCTGCAAAATCCCTAGCGGTGCCATCCTGCACCTGGTAGCTGCCGACCCCTTGCATCTGCTCGCGAATACCTGCAGACTGCACCAGTTCCTTAACGCTCTCCTGACGCAGGCGTACCTCTACAGGGTCAACTGGGTCGAGCAGGTACGTTGCCAAACGATCCGCCCCTATCCGCGACCTTGTCGTCGAGAGCAGGGTAAAAAGAGATCCTGTGCCGAGTACCTGTAAATCTTCCTGGTAAGGGTGTTCCGGACGTGCAAACTCCAGCCCTGTTTCCTCTGCGTCTTGCCATGAATTGCTGAGTCGAGCAATGCCATGCTCCAGGCTTTCCTCCCGCGCAGCAAGTCGTTTCCACCTCTCACCAGATTGGCGGTATACGACTCCAGAGAAAATAGCTGGAAGCACGGCTGCCACAAACCATGGATGTCCGCTTACAAACGACGTGTAGCCCATCCCTGCCGAAGCGAGTACACAGCCAATCGCGCTGATAAAAGCCCAAAACCGTTGCGCCTGAACTTTGATTAATAAAGCTTGAACTTGCGGTAGTTGACTTGCATAACTTGATAAGACGTCTTGCTCTGTAGCTGTTGATGCTGAATTTTGCGAGTTTCTGTAAAAAGCTTCCATCTTGAATCAACCCTCTCCAAATTGAGACTGAACCGTAGACGCAGAACAACCAACAGCTCTAAGCAGAGCTGTGCCATAGGTAAGCCGATTTATGCGGAGTGGTGCGGAGGCGGACGCTGGAAGCGGAAGGGGAGTTCTAAAGTGGTTCTAAGGCGGACGAAAACCGGTTTCTGCTTCGTGAGCTTAGCTTCACAACATGGCGCAAATAAAAGATCTGCAAGACAGGAAAGATCGGCGGAGATATTTTGGCAAACTCCGACTGCCTGTCGAAGGACAAAGAAAGCCAGGAGCGCGGCTCCAAGAAGCGCCAGAGCTTTCGCTGTCCCTTGTAGCGCCCAAGGCAGGCAGGATCTGGTCGCGAAAGCACAGAAAACTGCGAACGCGATTGTAAGCAGCATGTCTCGAAAGCGATGCAGGATGATTCGCAAGCCTCAATCCTCAGAGCAGTTCCATAGAAAGCTAAACGCGTCAAAAGTGAAGAGTAGCACCGACACTATCAGTTCAGATGTCCACAGAGCACTTCCAGGCATTTTTATCAGCTACAGCGAAGTGTCTTCAACGCAGCAAGATTTAGTTGAACTGTAGTCTGGATGTGACTTGTGCTTTCAAAACAAGTCCTTACCGTTTGATTAAATTCATAGCGGCATGGTAGAGCTTCGCTCCAGGCGCGTGCGCAGGTTGCCTGCCAGCAAAGCTACAGTTTGTAGTTTGGCGGTAAGCGGGGCAGAGACCAGGGGCTCGGAGAGAGCCAACTGTGAGTGAAGCAACAGACCGGTGAGAGTGTCACGCAAATCGCTTTCGATTGCCGCGGTAGCGGCGCGCATGGCTAGCTGCTGCTCGTGCTCGCGGCGTAGCAAAGCGGCGCGTACCTCGCGGATGAGACGGTGGGTACCGGAAATTGCAAAGTTGAACTGCAGCGGAACTGCCAGGCCGGCTTGCTTCCACAAAATCTCCGCACCCTCCGGGCTGCTCTCTGCTATCGGCTCATCCACGACGACGATTGAATACTCGCGGCGACGTAGCGCGGCCATGCCTTCGCGGCGGCTTGGGGCAACCTCAACCGGCAATCCAAGCTGCTTGGACAGGCTGGCGGCACAATGCTCCGCGCCGGAAATACTTGTGATGATCAACGCGCTCTGCATTGTTTTCTCCAGTGGATTTGCTGCTATTAACGCCGGCGCTTCCTTTATGAAGCGTGTTTGATGGCGTCAGCTGGCCACAGCCGCATGGCTGAAGCTTTTCAAACTGCATGCATCATGCCATCGCCGATACCGTATTCCTTAAGCTTGCGATAGAGCGTAGTTTTACCGATACCCAGCAGTTGCGCGGCTTTAAGTTTGTCTCCATTCAGTCGCTGAATGGCATCAACGATGGCTTGACGCTCCAGTTGCGCGAGAGAAGTTACGCTGGGTGAGTTGACTGCGGCATTCTCCAACAATTCCCTAAGCGGCATTGTGAGCCGTCTCTGCTGCATACGGAAGTCTTGGAGTTGTGTCGGCATATCCCCCAGCTGAACTTTAGGGTCAGAGGGTGCGGTCGAAGCCATTGCGCAGGCTCGCTCCAGAGCGTTTTGCAGTTCGCGCACATTGCCGGGCCAGTCATATTCATCAAGCACACGCAAAGCTTCGTCGCTCAGTTCAAAGCTTTTACCGTGCTCCTTGTTGATGAGCTCCAGGAAATGCGCGGTAAGCAGGGGTATGTCTTGCCGGCGCTCCCGAAGGGCCGGCAGGCGCAGGCTCACCACGTTAAGTCGGTAGTAAAGATCCTTGCGGAAGCGGCCTTGCTCCACCATTTGCATCAGGTCACGGTTAGTGGCCGCAAGAACACGCGCCCGTATAGGTACCCGGTGATTTGCCCCGACCGGTCGCACCTCTCGCTCCTGTAGCGCACGCAGCAGCTTTGCCTGCAAATCCAGCGGCAGCTCACCGATCTCATCCAGGAATACTGTGCCGTCGGCTGCTGCCACCAGCAAGCCGTCCTTGTTGCGATTGGCTCCAGTAAAAGCCCCTTTGACGTAACCGAACAATTCGCTTTCAACCAGCGTCGGCACAAGCGAGCCGCAGTCCACCGGAAGAAACGGCTTCTGTGCGTTAGGCCCATTGCTGTGGATGGAGCGAGCAACCAGCTCCTTGCCCGTGCCGCTTTCACCCAGGATCATGACAGGGTGTGTGCTATGCGAAACCTTGGACAGAATACGGTAGATACGATCCATCTCCGGACTCTGCCCGATGATGGTGCCCAAACCTCCCTGAGAGCGAAGCCGTTCGCGCAACCTGCGCGTCTCCGACTCAATCTGACGGCGTTCGGCAGTGCGCTCCAGCACCGCTGCAAGTTCGTCCATGGCAAATGGTTTGGTCAGGTAGTCGGTCGCACCGGTGCGCATCGCTTCTACGGCCGACGTCACCGTGGCATAAGCCGTCATTACGATCACAGACGTACCTGGCCGCACGATCTTAACTTCATCAAGCAGATCGATAGCTTTACCCGAGGGCAGCTTGAGATCGAGTAGAAGCACATCGGTGCTGTTGCCGCGCAGGTAGGCACGAGCAGCATCGACGGAGTCAACGGTGTGCGGCTGATAGCCCCGCGCGGTTGCAATTTCGCAAATCGCGGAGCGCACTGCCGCATCTTCATCCAGAATCAGGACGTGCATTTTCGCCGGCGACTGCATGGCCATAGGTTGTTTGTTTCCAAGGGTGTTTCGCTAATTCTATGGCCCGGCGAGGTAGTGTTCCAGTTACGAAAGTCTAAGTCTTGTCATTTTTGTCCTGAAATCAAGCATGGGATTTTTATTTCGAAGGTAGTTCCGCTGCGGCGTTTGCTTGCTACCAGCACCTCGCCTCCAACAGCTTCCACAAGTTCGCGCACGATGGCCAAACCCAGCCCGCGAGGTTTACTGCTATCTGCGGCTTTGGAAGTAAAGCCCGGCTCAAAGATGCGCTCAAGCGCGTGAGCGGGTATGCCTGCACCATTGTCGGTGACATGGATAAGAACCGCAGGTGAAGTACGGGTGAGCGCACGTCTAGCAGTAATGCGGACCGTACCGCCATCCGGCATTGCCTCACTTGCATTTTTAACTAAATTCATGAGGATACGCGCCAGAACGTCAGGCTCGATTTGCAGGGGAGGCAAACCATTTTCAGATGAGACAAAGACCTGGACTGCTGGACCGGCAACACTCCGTAGCAAACCCGTGCATTGCGTGAGAGCATCGCCTGCACCTACGGTCGATATCGGCTGGATTGCCTTGGCTGCGCTTTCTGCGACTTTATCAAGATGCTCAATACGACCAACCATCCCGCCCAACACCTGCGCAATCATTTGCAAGTTTCCTCCCAGGTACGTGTGCTCCGGGGCAAGTACACCCGGCTCCTCCAGCAGACTGGACAGTAGCTGAAGCGCTGTAAGCGCGTTGCGCGCGTCGTGAGCGAGCGCGGCTGCGGGCGACAAAGCAGGCAGGACAGGCACTTTACGCACCAGCATAGGCTGCGCTAAGCGTGCTACCGCAGGAATGGATGGTGCGGGAAGCAGCGGAGGAACGATCGCAGGTTGAAACTGCCTCGTCTGCCCCGCCGCGTGTAGAAAGGGGCGAAGTTTGTTCGAGTTGGAGGCGGGTTCACTGTGGTTGTACATGGCTGCTCCTTATGGCGGCGCTGGAATGTGCTTTACTCCTATCCTGTTTGCAGGTAATGGGCCAAAGTTGAGCATCACTCTAACTTCATTAGAAGCAATGACTTAACTCTGGAGACACTCTCGGGGGAAGCCGGCCCTTATGAAGTTCCTTGGTCCAAAACGGGAATGCTTTTTAGTTGAAATCCCGTAAGTCTATCTAAGAGAACCACTTGCGGGTGCCGTTCTAAAACAGCACCAGCTTGGAGCATTTCCCATTTTGGATAAGGAGCTGTCGCTACAATGGGGAAGATGACAGATTCCCCCTCGCTCTTTTTTCGTCCTAACGATCGTTCCACAGCCGAACTTCGCCCATTTTCTCTGCAGCCTGACTACGTAAGCACCGCAGAAGGTTCTGTGCTGATTGCGATAGGGGAGACACGGGTGCTGTGCAACGCTTCTATTGAACAAGGAGTGCCGGCCTGGATGCGTGGCCAAGGACGAGGCTGGGTAACGGCTGAGTACGGAATGCTTCCGCGAGCAACACTGACGCGCAGTGCACGTGAGTCCGAGAAGGGTAAGGTGGGCGGACGTACGCACGAGATTCAGCGGCTGATCGGCCGATCGTTACGGGCTGGGGTAGACATGCAGGCACTCGGCGAGCGGACGATCATCCTTGACTGCGATGTGCTGCAGGCCGATGGCGGTACGCGCACAGCAGCGATTACCGGCGCTTGCGTTGCACTGGCATTGGCGCTGGGCCGCTTGTACAAAGCAGGCGCACTGAAGCAGCATCCGATGCTACAGATGATAGCTGCAGTAAGCGTCGGCATTGTGGAAGGGACTACGCTGCTTGATCTGGCCTATGAGGAAGATGCTCAGGCCGAAGTAGATGCGAATGTTGTGATGGGAGCCGACGGTGGGCTGATCGAAGTGCAGGCGACTGCGGAGCGCAAACCTTTTTCGCGTGGCAGGCTGAACGAGATGCTTGATTTGGCCGATAAGGGTTTAGGGGGATTGTTTGCCGCGCAGCGTAGTCTGCTTACTTCATGTGATGTGCCCGTGCCGGGTAGCAACGAAGTGACTGGTTCCAGCATCGTGTGAGTGTGGACTTGCGGGTACCGTGAATAGTACGGCTGCAAAGCAGCAAAAAGGAGCAGTGAAATGCCGATTGAACTTACCCCAGGCAAGTTGGCTGGACTGAAAGCTGTATCGAATGAGCGCGGCGTGATTGCAGCAGCTGCCATGGATCAGCGTGGATCGCTGCAGAAGTCGCTAGCCAAGGCGAAGGGTGTAGCCGAGGTGCCGGACTCAATGCTCGAAGACTTCAAGTCGATGGTCACAGATGTGCTGACGCAGCACGCCTCGGCGATTCTTCTGGACCCTGAATTTGGGCTGCCTGCAAGCAAAAAACGTCATGGTAAAGGCTTGCTGCTGGCTTATGAGAAGACCGGCTATGATGCAAATGATGCGGGGCGGCTGCCGGATTTGCTAGACCATTGGTCGGTGCGCCGGCTGAAAGAAGCAGGTGCCGACTGCATCAAAATCCTGCTGTATTACACCCCCTACGAGACCTCGGCGATCAATGATCGGAAGCACGCTTTTATTGAGCGGATCGGGGATGAGTGCCGGGCATTTGATATTCCCTTCTTCCTTGAATTTGTAGGCTATGACGTACATGGCGAGGATGAAAAGGGTTTGGGCTATGCGAAGCGGAAGCCCGCCATTGTGACCGGCTCCATGGAGGAGTTCGGCAAGGCCAAATACAACGTCGACGTGTTGAAGGTAGAAGTGCCGGTACAAATGCAGTTTGTGGCTGGAACTGAAGCGTTCAAGGGTGAGCAGGCATATACCCGCGCAGAGGCGCTGGAGCATTTTCGGACGTCGGCTTCGTCAACGCACAAGCCGTTTATCTACCTGTCGGCCGGTGTGACAAACACCATTTTTATCGAAACATTAAAGCTAGCCGGGGAGAGCGGCACAAGCTTCAATGGTGTTTTGTGCGGCCGTGCGACTTGGGCCGATGGTGTGTCAATCTTTGCCAAAGATGGAGAGAAAGCCTTTTCAGACTGGCTGAATACGCAGGGAGTGGAGAACATCTCGAATGTGAACAAGGCGCTTGAAGCGGCGAGTTCATGGCATGACAAGGTTGCAGTTTAGCCTGTGCCCGAGATAGAGGCGCAAGCTCCTGTCGAAAAGCTTGGCAGGGTAGAGTTGCGTGCTTTAGGTGACATAATTTGTACATTATTGAAAGCCCAAATCGCATAACTATGCATTATGGTGCATAGTTATGCAGTCAGAACGGTACTTCCGTACTGTTTGCACATCATTTCGGCTTTTGTGCGGAGGTTGACATGCGTAACTTCCGCAGAACCGTTCTTATCCATTTTTTCCATTATGGGAATGCGCCCATGAAATAAATTCGCACCAAGGTAATTCTATTGCACAGCACTGGCTCTAGCTGTGTGGCTATATGGATAAAGTAAGCGTCAGGGGTTTATCCCGATGCACCTCGCTCGAATTTTATGCGGAAAGAACATTTCCAGCGAAATTTGTATGTGAATGCAAGAGGAAGAGATGCTACTCGTTTCGCTTAGAGGGTGTAGCCACAGGCGATTGATCCTGAAAATGCATTGGTGTGTACCGGTAGAAAGCAGCTACTTTTTTTGAAGAGCCGTAAGGTGCAGCTGAGCGAGCTTATATGTATCTGTTGGACTGAGGGCTTCCCGCGCCTCTACATGCCGATATGCAGCTACTGCCGCATTGGGGATGCCGTATTGTTCATAGATCAAACCGAACCCAAACCAGATCGCGCCATCCGGTTCAGCAAGGTTTGCCGCTGACATAAGCCTGCAGCAGAAGCTGCCGAGCCTCAGTGATTCTACCCTGAACGGCATAGATACAGGCGAGGGTATGAAGCGTCGCAAAGACGGGAATTGCGCTGAGGCGGTTTGCCTGTTCTGCGGCTTCCGTAGCTTGAGTGTCGACAGAGTCCGTAAAGAGGCTTAGCCATGCGTATGCGTTGTAGTCAGCGACAGACGCCTTGCCGGAATCAAGCAAGATGCGGAGGCTTTTCCGGGCAAGGAGGTAGTTCCCTTCAGCTTCGGACTCCCGCGCTTTCTGTTCCAGAAGATGGCTGTCGGCGGGTCGCATTGAGAGCCGGCTGTCGAGCATAGCGGTCCAGCCGGTCCAATCTTTCATGAGACCGTCCGCGGAGCCAGCTAACCGGATGGCTGTGGGCGACTGGGGATATTGCTGAAGCAGCTGTTGCGTTACTCGCTTCGCATTGGGACCGTCGCCTGCCTGAAGGTAGATGGTGGCGAGTAGGAAATCCAGATCGTTCCCGACCTGGTTTGACGAGGTTTTGCCTCGTAAGGAGACCAGGTGCGGGATGAGATTGGAGGCATTTTCAGCGCCTACCACAAGGGCTGCGGCTGCGACCTCAATGCCGTCCGGCCCCTTGTCACCGCTTGGCCAGAATCGAGGAAACAGATTGCCTCCAAGAGGGTCGTCGCCGTCACCGCTCTGCATTTGTTCGCGTTTCCAGTTGAGAAGTGAGCGAGCCTCTGCCTCGCGGTTATGGTGCAGCAGGTAGAGTGCCGCGTTCCCGGCAGCCGCCGAATCGTCCCCGGCTGTGAGGATTTTGAACACTCCATCTTCTTTAACAACGAAAAGCCGCCTGGGCGGTGAGGCCATGGTTTGTACAACGATGCGGAAGCCGGGTTCGCTGCTCGACTCCGTAATGATGGTCATAGAGCCGAAGACTATGTCCTGCATGACGATGGTCGGAAGGCCGGTTTTTACCGATACCGTGTGCAAGGCTCCCGATACTTCAGGAAGCTGTTTGAGGAAGGCTTGCCATTGATCCTCATCGATATAACCGATCCGGGCCACGTTTGCAGAGCGATAGTTTCAGGGAGATTGCCTGAGAGCGCGGCTAACACTATGTTTTGAACCGGGCTTCGCGGATCGGCAAGAGGAAGGAGATCACCGTGAAAGGGTTTGAGAGTGCGAAAAAGCTGGATTTTGCGGAGGGTTGTGCCGGGGTCTACCCCTTTCTGCAAGCCCGCTTTAAGCAAATCCGCCGCCTGGGGGTAGAGTTGCTTGTTCCAGAGCCCTTCGGCGGCAAAATTCAGGGCTGCGCTTCTTCGCTGATGGTCCCCGACGATCTGGTTCGCGGATGCAATCGCAGCAGCGGCACCTTGCGAGGCAGCGATGGCGGCCAGGGCTACGCCGTCGCGGACCGGCGTGGCAGGCTCAATCATCTCCGATAGAACTTCCTGAAATCGGCCTGAGTAGAAGAGGTCGATGAGAAGGTTGTCCTCAACGGACGGCTCGACCACTTGCTGATGAGCCTTGATATAGCGCAATGCCTGCACTGCCTCGGGGAGTTGCGCGCCGGGTGCTGTCGCGGTCGAACTCAAGGCTGTCCGCGAAGCTCTGACGAATGGCAAGATCGTCCGGGGCGAGCTCTATGGCCTTGCGGTAGGCAGCCATGGAACCGTCGAAATTGTAGCCCATGCCATAGTCGACACCTATCTCGTTATGGTGGAGCACCCACCCTTGCGCGTTGTAGGCGAGGGACGATCGGGGTCCGACTTCAACCGCTTTCCGGGCTTGTTCCCGGGATAAGTCGCCTGAGCCCGCATCCATGAGGGTGTAAGCCAGATTTATGTAATTGGCAGGATTTTGCGGGTCTGCGGCGATCAGTTTTCGTTCTGTCGAGAGCGCATCGCGGATGTTCGCGGGGGAAAGTTCGTCCGTGCCGGGTGCGGCACTGCTTTCCGGGTCCATACTTTGAGCAGAAAGCATAGGTAAGAGGAGAAATCCTATCCATATAAAATAAGAAATAAATTGGAACAGCCGGTAGCGCAGGCTCACTTATAAAATTTCCTCAAGCTTCAAGCGTAATATAGACTTTATCTGAAAACTTTATCGCGGCTTCGTACATGGGCGACCGATAGATTCCTTGTAGAGTACCGTGGTCATCTCGGACATCACTTTTTCTGTTTACCTGCAAGGTGCACGACCTTACATTGAGCTTCATGGCAAGCCAGTATGGTCAAACGTTTTTGCTTGAAGGAATCGATACAAGTGCAACGATAAAAGCGTTGGGGCGCGTTCGATTTACGAGGGACGCCGCAGAGCATGCTTTGTACGATGAGGCCTGGATTCAGACGCTCATCAAGAATCAGCCTGCGATCCTGCCCGTTCACCAGATTGAGGCTGTGTTTGAAGGGTTGGTTTCCATCTGTACAGAGTTACCGGTTGCGTCGGGTTTTGTGGATAACCTGCTTATCACTCCTGAGGGCAATATAGCGTTGGTCGAGTGCAAGCTCTGGCGTAATCCGCAGGCAAGACGTGAGGTTGTCGCCCAGATCGTCGATTATGCAAAAGACTTGTCAAAGTGGACGTATGAACGATTGCAAGACGCGATTTGCCGTTCTCAACCGGGCGGATCGGATGGGAGGAAGTCACGCAGTTTGTACGAGAGGGTGGCGGCGGAAAACGAGATTGATGAAGCAGATTTTGTCGATACGGTCTCGCGTAATCTGAGGCTTGGACGATTTCTGCTGCTCATAGTGGGAGACGGCATTCAGGAAGGTGTGGAGAGCATGGCAGCGTATCTTCAGCAGCATGCCGGATTGCACTTTACTCTTGGGCTGGTTGAAATTGCTCTTTTCGAAATACCGGGCGGAGGGTACATTGCTCAGCCTCGTATTCTAGCGAGAACTATCAATATCGAACGCGGTATTGTCACGTTCGAGGACAGCCGTATTGCGATCAATCCCCCTAGCGGTGCCGTTGAGACATCCACAACGCCCGCTCGGCAGATGACGATTACAAAGGAACACTACTTTGAGCAATTAGAGAAAGCGCTTCCCGGTATATCACCCAAGTTGAATGCCTTTATCGACAAGCTTCCCAGTTATGGAATCAAGGCTGAGTTTGGCACCAAGTCACTCATTTTGCGCTGGCATGCTGACGATACAACATCGTGGAACCTGGGAACTGTTATTGCCAGCGGCAATATGTGGCTGGATTATGTAAGCAAACGTGCAAATCAGCTTGGCCTGCTTGCATTCAGCAAACAGTATCTGGCAAGGATTGCGGCAATTGTGCCCGGCGCGATTGTGAGGGAGTTTCCAAATCCGGCCGGATGGTATGTCGCACGCGACGGGGGGATTATTAAAGTGGATGCGCTATTAGAAAATGAAGCTCGCGCGGAAGAGTGGCTGCACGCTATTGAGGAGTTTCAAACGGCTGTTATGGAAGCGCGACAGGTCAACTGAGCACTCATCACACGCCGATCAATTGACCGGCGTGTCTTCGGTAAATCGTAGGCCTCACCATAGGGACTTAGTCAAAGCTGGATTGGCCGTATTCGAGGAGGGTTACGAGGAGGACGCCGCCGCAGATGTTGCCGGCGGTGGCGGGGAGGAGCCAGAGGAGGAAGGCGGTGAGGGTGATCTGGTGGGCGAGGACGCCTGAGAGGATTTCGCCGCTGGTGGCGATGCAGTGGGCGAAGTGGCCGGCGCCGACGATGAAGGTCATGGTCCAGATGAGCATGACCGAGCCGGTGATGGAGTGCGAGGCGCTGACCAGCCAGGCTACGGTTGCGATGATCCAGCCGCCGACGACGCCGGACCAGAAGGCGTGGGAGCCGGTGATGCTTGCGGCTTCGACGCCGAGATGGGTGAGCTGTTGCACGTACTCCGGTCGCAGCGCGCCGGTTTTGACGGCGAGCAGGGCAAAAAGTAGCGCACCCATGATGTTGGTTGGGAAGACGATGGCCCAGAGGCGAAGGGTGGAGAAGAAATGCTTCTTCTCAGCCAGCATGAGGGCTACCGGGTAGAGGGTGTTCTCTGTAAAAAGCTGCGAGCGCCCGAGAATGACGACCATGAAGCCCAGTGGGTAGAAGAACATGGCGGCGAGGCGCCCGGCCGGGGTAGCGCCGACCATGGAAAGAAGGATGGCGACGCTGAGGCCGGTGAGGCCCATGAGCAAGCCGCCGGCAATACCGGAAATGGCGAGCGAGACGTTGGAGCGCTCAAGCTCGTGCCTGCCGTTGATGGTGACTTGCTTATAGATTTGATTGGCTGTGGGGCGGTCGAGGTCCTGTTGGGCGGAGTCGCCGGAGGAAGAGTCCGAGGATTCTGAAGATTCCTTGGAGGGATTTGCTCGTTGGATTGCGGGAAGAGCCATAGTTTCTGCTTTCTGGGGCGTTGTCCATTGCGATGCACGTTCTATCCGGGAAGGGGACTTGTGGGCTATGAACTTGCTAAAGCAGAAAGCAGTGCTTGTAGATGCGGCCTAAAGCAGAGGCAGAGTTAGTGTCATATAAGAAACCGTGTCATGCAGGCGGAGCACAGCTAAGCCAAAAGACCTGCTTTGCCTTAAAACTTGGCGTAATACCTGTGAGACAGGTCCTTTGACTCCAGTTGGCGCTTGCGCGCCAGCTTCCGCTCATAGGGTATGTGCAAAGTTGCAAACTGATATTTGATGTCATTTTGAGCGTCTCCGGTGTCATTCTGAGCGAAGCGTGGCGGAGTCGAAGGACCTGCGTTTTCAGGTGCGGGCAAGAATTGAAAGCAAAGCAGGTCCTTCGACTGCAACTGACGCTTGCGCGTCAGTTTCCGCTCAGGATGACACGGTTTTGAAATGATTTGAAGAAGCAGATTGCACGCACCCGCTCAGGGTGACACAATTTTGTGCTGGAAGCAGGTGCCCCACGATGCAGAACGCAGCGTGGGGCATCCTTATTCAGGAAAGAGGTCAGGCTAGTTTTGCTGCCAGACCCGGATGTAGGAGATGGCCCAGTTCCAGCCGTTGGTGACGCCACCCTGGTCTACAAGGCCGGTGAGATTGTTGAACTTGGCGGCGGTCTGGTTGCTGAGGATGAGCTGCATGGGCGGAGCGCCGGTCGGCCAGGTGTAGCCGCGGGAGCGGTAGACCACCCCGTCAAGTAAGGCGTCAACATGGTCGGGGTAGATGTGCGCGCCGTAGACGTGCATACCGGCTGTGAGGTCGGCATCGGTGGTCGCGTACCAATTGTTGAAGTAGGCCACGCTGGTGGTGGGCAGCGTGGCACCGCCTGGGGTGATCGGCAGGTCGCAGATGCTGAGACCCTGCGGCGAGCAAAGGGCTGAGGAATAGGCGGCATCGTTGTTGTTAGTAGGCGTGCCCATAACGAGGTAACTGCCGGGCAGCACGTTGTTGCTTGCCTTGTTCAGGAACTCGTCGAATATGTCGATTTCCGGCGGCCAGCCGAAGGAAAGCAGCTTGCCTGGGGTACCGTCTGCGTTACGCGGTGCCTGCTCGCCGGGATTGATCCAGAACGCCGGCCAGGAGTTGTCACCTTTCGGCATGATCCCCTGCATTTCAACAATGATGGGGTTATTCGCGGTGGGCCGGAAGGACTTGATGAAGCGCAGCATGCCGCCGCCGATGTTGCCGTCGGAGCAGTTGCCGGGATTGTTGTCTTGAAGTCCGCAGTTGGCTTTGAGGGTCAGACGGTCGGTGCTGAGGACGTGACGGTCCCAGGGGGAGCCGGGGGAGCAGTGCAGGAAGCGGCTGTAGAAGTTGCCGGTCAGACTGTCGGTGCCATTGCCAGTCGGTCCCATGCAGTTGTTGGGTGCACCGGCCTGGAAGGGGTAGGCTGGATCGGTGCTGGACGGGCCGTACTCGAACCAGTAATAAGCAAGGTGATCGAGGTCGGCGCGGCTTTTGACGGTTGCGTCCGTGCGTCCGGTGCCGAAGGTGGCATCAATCAACGATGTGAAGCTACCGGAGATGCCAGTGGGGTTGTGCTGCGTGCTGCTTGCCGAGGCGGGCGAGAAGCCGGGGATGGCAAACTGTTCGTTGCTTGAGCCATGGCAGCTGTATGCGATTACGTTACCGCCGTTCGCAGTGGACTCGCCTGAGATATCAAGGCATGTGCCGGAGGAGGAGACTACGGTGTACGTACCCACCCCTGCTTGCAGGAGAGACCATTGCTGTGTGGTCGAGCTGCTGCAGGTGTTCTGAATTACCTGTACGCCGTTCGATGCGATGTCGAGGCATAACTTATCGTGTTGAGGCTGAAGCTGGTAGTGACCGCCGGTAACCGGGACGAAGCTGAAGCTCTGGTTTGAACCGCCATTGCAGCTCCACTGCTCGACTGAAAGTCCAGGCTTTGTGGAATATCCACTTATATCCAAACATTTCTGACTATTCTGCGCGGTAATGGTTGAAGTAGATTGCGCGTGTGCTGTTGTGGAGAAGGCGGCGGCTCCTGCGAGAATAAGGCAGGCTGCGGGAAGCTTCCAGATGGTGCAAGTCATAGGACACCCTTAGTATCTTGATTTCGACTTCGCCCCTATGCTGACAGGAGACGTTGAAAATACAACACTCAATATGGATAAAAAAGAACGATTTCTTTTTATTAAGTCGAATATAGCTGTCCGGGTGTAAGAAGTACGCGAGGGGTGATGAAGCCTATGTTACTAAAGATGATTTGAGTTATGCGATTCCACTTTCCGGTGATCCGGAAAGTATGCACATTCGATATGGGCTTGGGAACTGGACAAGGAAACGCATGTCTTTGATTGCAGCAGTGGAAGGACTTGCTGTTCCCGGGTGCAAAAGAAAGGTCAAAAGCAGAGCAGGTCCTTCGACTGCAACTGACGCTTGCGCGTCAGTTTTCGCTCAGGATGACATGATTTTCGAAGAGGTCAGAAAGATCACAGGCTGACGTGGGCGTGCTCACCGACAGGGGTTTTGCCGCCGCTGACGACGCGTGCCAAGACCTGCACTTTGCGCAGGATGGCACTTGAAGGGGCATCCCAGTACTCGGCTTCATCGATGCGGATGCGCAGGACGCGGATAAGCGGGTCTGTTTCGCCTTCGGGGAACCAGGCTTTGTACATAGGGTTCCACAGGGCGGTGATAAGAGCCCGGTCATTTGAGAGGCCGGCGCGACCGCTCATCGTGACAAAAGCGTGCTTGGCATCGGAAAAACAAAGGCTTGCTGCATCGTCCTGTTTGATCTCGTCTACTTTGCCGGAGTCTTCACGGGTGAGGAAGACGACCTCGCCGTTAAACGGGGTATTTTGCATGGCCATGGGGCGGCTGTGCAAGGTGCCGTCCGGACGCAGTGTGGTCAGCATGGCGATGTGGATCTCATGGATCAGTTCGGCAATCTTGGCAATGGCTTCTTCGCGGGTCGGTTCCTGGTTCGCGCTCATGGCGATCTCCTTGTTTGTTGTCTGTCAGATGCAGCGACAGCATATCCCGGGTCCTCGGGAAAGGGTCCGCAACAGAAATCGTGGATGCTTGCCGCACACTAGCAGGCGGCTCTAGCCCGCTGAGTGCTGCAAGCGGTGAATCTCGGCGCTGACGGTACACGGCAGGATAACCGTGGCGGTAGTGCGGCGACTGCCGTTTGCACTGCCTGTAGCAAGGTGCAGGCTGCCGCCATGTTTTTCTACAATTCCCCTAGATACCCAGAGACCGAGGCCTGTGCCGTGCGCGCCCTTGGTGCTGAAAAATGGGGTAAACAGGCGATGCGCCTGCTCGGCTGTGATGCCCGGACCGTTATCGTGCACCAGCAGTTGTACGCCGTGCTGACCTTCGCACTCGGTATGGTTGGCTTCCACGTCGATTCTGCCTTTCGTCCCAACAGCGTCAATGGCATTACCGATCAAATTGATCAGGACCTGGCGAATTTCGCCCTGCATGGCCTGGAACAGGATGCCCGGTTCCACGTGAAGCGCGGCCTGAATGCCTCCCGCGGCAAGCCGTCCATGGAACAGCCGCACGACGTCTTCAACAATTTGACGAGCGTCCACATCGACCGGCATGGAGGGGTCGCGGTAGAACTGCAAGGTTTGCCGAGTAATGACGGAGATGCGCTCCAGCTCCTCCTCTGACATTTTGAGGTAAGCCAATGCAGCCTGGTTGTCGGTGCATTCCGTTTGAACCAGGAACAGCAGGTTGGTCAGCGACTCCAAGGGGTTGTTAATTTCATGCGCGATAGCGGCAGCCATGCGGCCCGTTACCGACATTTTTTCCGCCGCGCACAAGGCTTCCTCGTTCAGCTTGCTATCCTGGACGTCCGCGGCAGTGCCAAGCCAGTGGAAGTCTGCCTGCAGCTCAGTACCGGGAACAGCCTCAATCGGCGCAAGGCGCAGCAGGTGCCAGCGATAGGTCCGGTCCCGCGTGCGCAGCAGGCGCACTTCCAGGCTAAAGAGTTCCCTATGAGCCTGCGCGTACTCCCATGCAGCTGTACAAAGGGAGTAGTCTTCGGGGTGGATCAGCTCGGGTGACAGCCAATACCGCACACCATACGGCAGGTAGTCTTTCCAAGCTTTATTGCTGTAGAGAAGCTGTCCATCGGGTGCCGCCGTCCAGAGTAGTAGCGGTACAGCATCCATGAGCTGACGAAAGTGCGGTTCGTTGCTGGGCAGCATGGCGTCATTGCGCGTGTGCTTCGCCTGCTCCTGTGCCTTGTGAAGGGCGCGTCGCACAGCCGGTGCCAGGCGCTCCATCCGCTGTTTGAGCACGTAATCAGTCGCACCATTCTGCAAAGCCTCAATTGCCGCTTCTTCGCCAAGCTGCCCTGAAATGAAAATAAGAGGGATATGGGGCAGGTGTTTGCGAACAAGTGCGAGTGCGGCCAGGCCGCTGAAGGCCGATACACCATAGTCAGCCAGGATGAGCTCGTAGGCGCGGGCGGAGAGGGCTTGTTCAAATTCCGCGCGGTTCCCTGCCAGTGTCACATCAAGTACAAAGCCGGCTTTGCGCAGGCAGGTTAGTGCCGAGTCCGCGTCCATGGCGGTGCCTTCAAGCATGAGCAGGCTGATGGGTCTGATATTTTCAACCATTCAGGACCAGCGCATCTTGTACTTCAAGTGTCGCAAATGGAGCGTTGGGCTGCGTCGGTATCTCGCTTGCCTTGTTCATGATGAGCTCCTAAATTGCTGCCAGGGGAGTGGTTAGTAACGAGTGCAACAATCCTGTCTGTTCTCCAGACAACACTTAGGATGCTGCTTTAAGGGAAATCGTTCCACAACCGACCGGCATTGCGTTTCATGCCCACTGTTTGCTATCCATTAGGTTGCGTTCTGTTCATAAGAACCGCTCGAACGCGCTGAAATGGGTATCGCATCAAAGCCCTGCCGTCCGTGGCGCGGGTATATGGCAGTGACTGTGCCGCTACTTTGCATTGAATGCACCGATATGACGCTTTACGATGGCATCCGTTTCCGTGGCAAACTCTTTGAAGTCACCCGATCCTTCACTTGCTTCCTGTGCGAACAGCTTTTCGTCTTTATCGTGAATTGTCTGCATATCACTGACATAAGCGGCGTTAAAAGCTGCGCTTGAAACTCCCTTCAGCTTCGCAAGCCGTTCCGTAAACTCGCTGTTTAGCTGCGAGGCTACCGGGACGTTGTTCGCGGCTGTGATCTTCTTCAGTTTGCTGTTTACAAGCGTGTGATCGTGTACATCCATGTTTGCCAGATCCTTGACATCCTGCGCGGTTGCTTTTGTCTCAGCCAGCTTGCCGGCTTCCACCTCATACATGCCGCCTTGCGAAACCTTGGCTGTGAAAGTCTTGTCGACAGCTGTTGCCGGTGCCGCTGCGTGCAGGGTTGCCGTCGATAGAAGAACAAGAATAGCTGTAAAGGCGGAAGAGGTACGTGTGGACGGCATCATGGTTTCTCCTGTTGCAATAGATGCGGGTGGAGCTTGGCCTCAAGTATTGAAGCCATGATGAACGATAAGGTGGGTGGGCGTCGCAGGCTGTTTTTTACCGTCGTGCCGCTTACAAGAGGGTGGGTAAAGCCCCAAATTGTTATTCGGTGTCATCCTGAGCGAAGTTGAAGGACATGCTTTTGCCTTGAAACTTCGCGCCGCGACCAGGAAAAGCAGATCCTTCGACTTCGCTCAGGATGACACGGTTTTTGGAAGGTGGGGGAGGAAATAATTTGCATGTAACTATTCAGGATGCCCAATGTATTGAGCAGTTTCCAAAGAGTGGCTTTGTCCTTGACGCGCCGTCTGATAACAATGCTGATCAGATTCCTGTGGAAAATATCCATGTACAGACTTTCTGCTAAAAAGCGAATAGAATGCGAAAGTGTAAGGAAATGCTTGAAAAGCCTCTTTCTATTTGTGACCAGCTTTCCACAGCCTGTAGGGGTTCACGGGATGAGGGCCACAAGATAGAGTGGTTGTAGGGCAGGACCATATAGCCCGTCGGTGCCGGCAGCTCCCTAGCTGCGAAGGTGTACAGCTGACGCACCCAGCGACAGAATCAGCTTGAACCATCCTGGACCACGATCGAAACGCCTGTGCGGGCTACCCCCATGCACCGGCAGAAAAGAGACTTGATTTGGCCGACTTTGAAACTTCGCTGCAAAATCCGCTTCAGGGCACCCTTGCCGATGTCATTCCTGATTTTCCCTTGCCTGAGGCACCTCCGCAGATGCAGGTGCGCAAGCGCAATGGCGGCCGCGAGCCGGTAGATGTGAACAAGATTGTGAAGGCGGTACAGCGCTCGGCACATGGCCTGTCACACATCGACCCGATGCGGGTGGCTTCAAAGACCATCGGCGGGTTGTTCAACGGGGCGACCACGCGAGAGCTGGATTCGATTTCGATTCAGACTTCGGCGGCGCTGATTGCGGAGGAGCCGGAGTACTCGAAACTGGCGGCGCGGCTGCTGCATGCGACGATTTTGAAAGAGGTCGCGGGACAGAATATCTACTCGTTTTCACAGTCGGTCGAGCTGGGGTATGAGCAGGGGCTGATCGGCGAGGCGGCGATTGAGTTTGTGCGCGATAACGCGCGCAAGCTGAACAATGCGATCGAAGACGACTTTAGCGACCGGTTTGAGTATTTCGGCCTGCGGACGGTGTATGACCGCTACCTGTTGCGTCACCCGATCACGCGCAAGGTGATTGAGACGCCGCAGTACTTCTTTCTACGGGTGGCGTGCGGGCTGGCGCTGACGGTGACTGAGGCAATTCCGTTTTACAAGATGCTGGCCGCGCATGATTACATGCCGTCGTCGCCGACCTTGTTCAACTCGGGCACCCGGCACCCTCAGATGTCGAGCTGCTACCTGATTGACTCGCCGGCGGACTCGCTGGACGCGATTTATGACACGTACAAACAGGTTGCGCTGCTGTCGAAATTTTCAGGCGGGATCGGGCTGGCGTTTCACCGGGTGCGCTCGGAAGGGTCGCTGATTCGGGCTACGAATGGGTTGTCGAATGGAATTGTGCCATGGTTGCGGACTTTGGACGCAAGCGTGGCGGCGGTGAACCAGGGCGGCAAGCGCAAGGGCGCGGCGTGTGTGTACCTGGAGCCGTGGCATGCGGATGTGGAGCAATTTTTGGAGCTGCGGGATAACACCGGTGACGGGGCGCGGCGGACCTACAACCTGAACACCGCGAACTGGATTCCTGACATCTTTATGCGTCGGGCAGATACGGACGGGATGTGGTCGCTGTTTGACCCGAAGGTAGTGCCGCACCTTACGGATTTGTTCGGTACGGAGTTCGATACGGCGTATGAAGCAGCCGAGCGTGATGGGCTGGCGGTGCGCACGGTCAAGGCGCGTGACTTGTATGCGCGCATGATGCGGACCCTGGCCGAGACTGGCAACGGCTGGATGACCTTCAAGGACACCACCAATATGCGCTGCAACCAGACAGGCAAGCCGGGCAATGTGGTGCATCTGTCGAACCTGTGCACGGAGATCACCGAAGTGACATCAAGCGAGCAGACGGCGGTGTGCAACCTGGGGTCGATCAACCTGGCACGGCATGTTTCGGGTGGGCGGTTTGATTTTGAAAAGCTGGCGCAGACGGTACGGCTAGCGGTGCCGATGTTGGATCGGGTGATCGATATCAACTACTATCCCGTTCCGCAGGCGGCAGGGTCGAACTCGCAATGGCGGCCTGTGGGCTTGGGTGTGATGGGCTTGCAGGATGTGTTCTTCCAGTTGAAGCTGGCGTTTGATTCCGCCGAGGCGCGGGAGCTTTCAACGCGGATTCAGGAGGAGATTTATTACCATGCGCTGGTTGCCTCGTGCGACCTGGCGGAAAAGAACGGAGCGCATCCGGCGTTCCCGGACACGCGGGCGGCGCAGGGGCATTTGCAGTTTGATTTATGGGGCGTGGTGCCGAAGGACCTGGCGCGCTGGTCGGTGCTGAAGGATCGCATTCGCAAGCATGGGCTGCGCAATTCCCTGCTGATTGCGATTGCGCCTACGGCGACGATTGCTTCGATTGTCGGATGCTACGAGTGCATTGAGCCGCAGATTTCTAACCTGTTCAAGCGGGAGACGCTATCGGGTGAGTTTTTGCAAATCAACCGGTACCTGGTGGATGAGCTGAAGGGGCGCGACCTTTGGAATGACGGGGTACGGACGCGCATCAAGATGGCCGAGGGCAGCGTGCAGGGCCTGACGGAGCTGCCGGACGATATTCGGCTGCGCTACCGCACGGTGTGGGAGTTGCCAATGCGGGCCATTATCGACATGGGGGCGGAGCGCGGAGCATGGATTGACCAGTCGCAGTCGCTGAATTTGTTTGCGGAGTCGCCGAATATCGGGCGGCTGTCTTCGATGTATATGTATGCGTGGAAGGCCGGGGTGAAGACCACCTATTACCTGCGGTCGCGTCCGGCTACTCGGATTGCGAAGACGACGGTCGGGCAGGCGGCGCAGGGGAACTCTGTGCCGACGATGGGACCGACACCGGCGCAGATACCGGGACAGGCGAACCTTAATGCTGTTGCTTGCTCGCTGGATAACCCGGAGAGTTGCGAGGCTTGCCAGTAGGTTTGTGGAACAAGTGTCGAGTTCATTTACTGACTGGAGGCAGGAGTGACTTTTGAACAGTTTGCGACTGCCTTTCAGGCGTTTGGCCCAACAATCGTTTCTCTGATCGTGGGTGGAATTACAGTGCGTTTAACTTACTACTTCGGGCATTCACAAAAGCAGTTAGCTGAAGAAAAGTTGAGAAGAGAATTTTACGAACGCAAATACAAGCTTTGGCAAGGTACTCAGCAGTTGGGTCAGCTTCTTGCAAGTAACGATTCCATTTCAAACCTTAGGGATTACAGAACGCAAGCGAATAACTTAGTTCTCCAGATTCAGGAATATGTCTTTTTAATAGAAGACAAGAATTTACGAGATTTGCTTGCCGCTTTTGAGGAGAAAACGAAACGCGTACTCGCTGGCGTATTGCAATACCGTAATCTTCTTCAGCAACAACTAAGTGACACTCAAAAAGAACCTTATACAGGGTTTTTTCTTGAATGCAACACGTTCATGGATGACTGCAAAATCTTAACCCAGGCATTTTCTAAGGTGTTAAGAATGAGTGATCTTACACAATCCAAATCATCAAGAGCAAAGTACTAACCGCATAACAAAAGGAGCTATATCTATGTCCTCATCCGTTGATGTACCCGAATCCATTCTTGACCCGGGCATGTGCCTTACACTGCGTCCGATGAAGTACCCTACCTTTTTTGAAATGTTCAAGGACGGCATCAAGAACACATGGACTGTCGAGGAAGTGGATTTTTCGACTGACTTGGTGGACCTGAAGCAACGGCTTACGCCTGCTGAAGTGCATGTGATCCAGCGACTGGTGGCGTTTTTTGCAACCGGCGACTCGATTGTGTCGAATAACCTGGTGCTGAATCTGTACAAGCACATCAACTCGCCCGAGGCGCGGCTATACTTGTCGCGGCAGTTGTACGAGGAAGCGGTGCATGTGCAGTTTTATTTGACGCTGCTTGACAACTACATTCCGGAGCCGAGTGAGCGGGCGGCGGCGTTTGCGGCGGTTGATAACATTCCTTCGATCCGCAAAAAGGCCGAGTTCTGCATGAAGTGGATGGACTCCATCGAGCAGCTCGATACGCTGGAGACGGACGAGCACCGGCGGCAATTTTTGCTGAACCTGATCTGCTTCGCGGGCTGTATTGAAGGGTTGTTCTTTTTCGCGGCGTTTGCGTATGTGTACTTCTTCCGCTCGCGGGGCATGCTGCATGGATTGGCGGCGGGTACAAACTGGGTGTTCCGCGATGAAAGCGCGCACCTGGAGTTTGCGTTTGAAGTTGTGAATACCGTGCGGGAGCAGCACCCCGGCATGTTTGACGCGCGCATGCAGCAACAGGTTACCGAGATGATGCGCGGGGCAGTCGATGCTGAATTGCAATTCTCAGAGGACTTGTTGGAGGGCGGTGTTGCCGGGCTTTCGACGCGCGATATGCGTGAGTACCTGCAGTATGTGGCAGACCAGAGGCTGGAGCGGCTGGGTATGGAGAAGGTGTTCGGGTCGCACAATCCGTTTCCGTTTATGGATTTGCAGGATGTGCAGGAATTGACCAACTTCTTTGAGCGGCGGGTTTCAGCGTACCAGGTTGCGGTGGAGGGTGAGGTCGCGTTCCACGAGGAGTTCTAAAGGCTTGTGCGATGTGGAAAAAGGCCTCTCCGTGAATATCGGGGAGGCCTTTTCCATTGTCGAGTACCTGTAGGAAAGCGAAAAGCAGATTCTTCGCTTCGCTCAGGATGACACCATGTCGGAGCTCGTTTGGAGCTCGTGTTGGAGCTTATAACGCTCTACGCCACTTGTTTAATCATGGTCATGGTCGTGGTCCAGGCCGAGCCGCCCAATAGCTACAGCCGCGCCAATGATGATGGATACTGTGGCTGGAGACAGTTTGCGATTACCGCCGGTTGGGAGTCGCTGCCGCTGCGAGACAGTGCCTTCATCGTCCTGCGGTTTTTCTGTTTCACTTGAAGTGGACAGTAGTTGCTCGGGGTGCTGACTTTCATAGCGCACCTCAGGCAGCGGTGCCGGGGTCAACTCCGGCAGAAGGCCAGGGCCTGCGCCGGCAGCTATGGGCAGAACGGAAGCCGCAGGCAGGGCCGCAGACCCAGCGGCTGCAAGCCGGATGGTGTGATGCGCTCTCGGCTGCGGAGGGACAGAAACCGAAGCGGCACTCTCTGGAGGCGCGAATTGTGTAAGGCCGATGCCGACCCAGCAGGCCGGCATCGCGGCCGCGAACACCCATACACCGGCTACGCTGAGCAGGGTACGTCGACGCTGCGAGCTGCGGGAGTACAACCGTTCGCCGATCAGAATGGAGCGAACGCGCGCGTGCAGCACACCGGCCTGCGCCGCGAAGCGAATACCCATGGAACGAGGTTGCGCATTCAAGGTAAGCCAGCCGAAGCGGACCAGGGTGTCGGCGTAACGGTCGCGTTTGTCGGGATGCGAGCGGATGACTTCCATATCGCAGGCGACCTCACGTTCAAAGCGGAGTGAGGCAAATGCCCGGTACAAAAGCGGATGGAAAAAGAGCAGGCTGCGACCTGAGCGGGCTATGGTCTCCCAAAGATTGTCGCGGCGGCGGATATGGCACAGCTCATGGCGCAGGATATTTTCCAGGTCAAAAGTGTCTTCTGTGCAAGCTGTGGGCAGGCATACAGCCGGGCGCAGCCAGTAGATCGCCGCCGGCGTGGTGATGCCCGGTATGAGCCACAAGCGGCAGCGTGAAACACCGACCTCGGCGGCAAGTGCGTCAAACATTTTTGCCATAGCGACGGGAGGGGCAAGCCGAAAGCGGAGTGCACGGGCAAGCTGTTTGCGCCTGACGATACTCAGTAGTGCGAGCCCGGCAAGGACCGCCAGATAGGTTGCAAACACAAAGGAAAGATGGCTGCCGATGGATGAGGCGAGCGCACTTGAAAGTGTGAGTGAAATTACAGGCTGAAGATCGGGATGACTGCCGGGTGCCGGTACCAGGCGAGGTGCGTCAATGGTTACCTGCAAGGCACGGAACAAGAAGCCCAGGCCGGCAACCCAGTACCCGGACGTCAAAACGATGTAGAGCAGCCAGATGGTGAAGCGGTAAGCGGCGGAAGTAGCCAGGCGCGCCAGAAACCAGCACAAACCGTAGGCGGCGCAGCTTACCAGTAAGAAGCGGCATAGGTCGATCAGAATGAGCAGGGCTGCCTGGGAACTCCCAGATCCATTGCCGAACACATTCTGGAAGTTCATCGCACCGGCTCCGTGGAGTCCTTGCTTTCACGATAGTCACGGATGAGCAGCTCGATTTCTTCAAGCTCACCGGGCTTCAGGGCTTCAGCCTGGAGCAGGTTTATAAACAGTCCGCGTACAGAGCCGCCGAAATTTTGCCGCATCAGCGCGCGGACGGACAAGCCGGCTGCCTCACTTTGCGTGAGGATGGGGTGGAAGACAAACACCTTGCCGCGGGAAACATGGTCGATAAACCCCTTGGTTTCCATAATGCGAAGGATGGTTTGCGCCGTCTTGTAATTGGGCGTTTCCTGCGGGGGAAATGAGTTGATCAGTTCCTCGACCGTAGCTTCGCCAAGTGCCCATAAGGCTTGCAGAAGCCGCATTTCCGCCGGGGTTGGGAGTAGCGGGGCTTTAGGCTTTATCAGCGCCATGGTACTCCTTAATGCCATTAGGCTAGCATCAACAACGGCAAAATAGTGCTTTTCTCTTCAGTTGACTTTAATTTCTTAGTAGGTTAAGAGTTGAGAGGGTTTCTGATCGTACTGGTGCCGTGGAAGATTGCTTTTCAAGAATCATCATGAGCAGAGCGCATCGAGGTCGAAGAACCTGCTTGTCTCAGGTGCGGGCGCAAAGGTCAAAAGCAGATCCTTCGACTTCGCTCAGGATGACACGGTTTTTTTGCGTAGCTTTGCGGGATGACACGGGGTTTGCGTAGCTTTGAAGGAGTACATGTTTCGTACACAACTTTTCAAGATGGCCCGGTTTTGCCCGGCGGTTCTTGTGTTTTCGTTGCTTGCTCCGGCTGCATGGGCTTCGGGAGTGGAGAGCTTGCTGCCTGAGGCACCGCTTCCTCCTGCTGCTCAGGACAGGAGCGATCTCACGCTTAAGAACTTTCCGCTGAGCGTCCTGAAGGACCAGGGACCTATCTGGAGTAGTCCCTTGCACATCAGGGAGCCGCAATTGGTATGGCTGCTGCCGCTGGCTGTGGCTACGGCGTCCAGCCTTGCGACCGACAGCAAGGCTTCGACAGAAGTCGTGAGCCATGATCCGGGATTTAACAACGGGAATACAAACGCGTCGAATGTACTGATCGGCGGCTTTATCGCCCTGCCTGCGGGACTGTACGGCTGGGGTGCCCTGGGGCACCATGAGCATGCGCGAGAAGCCGGGCTGCTGGGTGGTGAGGCGCTGGTGGATGGTGTGATCGTGGAGCAGGCGACCAAGCTGATCTTTTTCCGTGAGCGGCCTGCGCAGGACAATGGGCGCGGGTTGTTTTTTCAGGGGAGTGCCGGAGGCAATTCCTCGTTTCCATCGTCGCATGCTGTGCTGGCCTGGTCTTCAGCAGCGGTGCTGGCAGAGGAGTACCCTTCAACCTGGGCTCGGGTGGGTGTGTATACCTTTGCGACCGGGGTGAGCCTGACCCGGGTGCTGGGGCAGCAGCACTTCCCTACCGATGTGCTGCTGGGCAGCACCGCCGGGTGGCTGATCGGCCACTATGTCGCTAAACGCCATCCATGGCAGACAACGCGCGGAAGCCGCTAACGTACTAGCTGGCCGCGAACTCGTATTGAAAGGATTTGCTTGCGCCCCAGTTCCGACCACTATGCAAAAGGTAAGTTTTTCAACCCCGGTGCCAACGCAAGGGGTTTCACTGAGTTTGTGCGGTGGATGACGCACCGGGAACGCGGTCCCAAGCCGAAGCGCATCCTGTCAAAACCTGGACCAAAACCGCTGGAGCGGGTTGCGTCCGGGGAGCCGGTTGTTACTTTCATCCACCATGCTACGGTGCTGTTGCAGACCGAGGGCAAAAACATCCTGACTGATCCGGTATGGTCCGAGCGTGTCGGGCCGTTTTCGCGCTTTGGGCCGAGACGTCTCCGGGCACCAGGAATTCGCTTTGAGGATTTGCCGCCGATTGATTGCATCCTTATAAGCCATAACCATTACGACCACTTTGATACGGCGACGCTGAAGCGACTCTGGAAGCGAGACCGGCCGGTTGCCTTTTGCCCGCTTGAGCTAGGGGTATCGCTCAGGAAGCTGGACTATACGGACGTGCATGAGATGGACTGGTGGGAGGCGCAGAGCTGGGGCGGCTTCAAGGTGCACTGTGTGCCGGCGCAGCACTTTTCTGCCCGTACACCGTTTGATCGAAATCGTACACTGTGGTGCGGCTGGGTGCTTGAGAGCGGCGGGGAGCAGGTCTACTATGCTGGGGATACCGGCTTCGGGCCGCTGTTTGAGGCGATCGCCAAGCGCTTCACGGCGATCCGGCTGGCGCTGCTGCCGATCGGAGCGTTTCGCCCGGAGTGGTTTATGGGGCCGATCCATATGACGCCGGAGCAGGCGGTGGAGGCGCACGAGATTGTGCGGGCCGCGATGAGCGTCGCCATCCATTACGGGACATTTTTGCTGGCCGATGATGGACTGGAGGAGCCCGTAGAGCGATTGCGGCGAGCACTGGAAAACCGGAAGCCCGATGCACCGTTCTTACTGCTGTCGGAAGGTGAGGGATACCGTGTCGACCCGTCAGGAAAGCAGAGCTGATGCGGCAGAGATCATGATAAGCAGCACGACCCAGGCAGTGATGACCGTTGCCGCTTTACCGCGACTTACCTTGGCGATAAGGGAGGAGCCGATGGTGAGTAATACCAGCTGCCAGATGAGAAAGACGTCAAGCCACTTCAGGATGCTGAGCAGCCACTGCGGCGTCGCAGATCCCTGCAGGTAAAACGCCGGATTGCTGCCGAGCGGATTCCCTATCTGAAAAGCGTCATTCCCTACGCCGAAGAAAAGTAGCAGGATGATTAATAGCAGCTTAAGCATCTGCGGCAAGGTTGAAAAAAGATAGAGCGCGAAGAGGGGGCCAAACCGCGAATGGCCTCCCAGCCCGAAATTCAGGGATAGAAGGAGTAAGCCCGCCACTGCGGCTGCGAGAATAGGCGTACCTATAAAGGAGCCGATGTAGCTAATGGTGCGAGTAACCCTGGTAACGACGCTGATCTGCAGGCTTTGCTGCGCCGGCGTAAGCTGATCGATCTTGGCTTGCTGTTTTGGAGAGGCAGCAAGGGTGTTTTTTGCGACGGTTTGCCAGCCTACCTGCTTTTCAATGGTTGCGCCAAACGCCAGGCTGACAAGCACAATAAGAATATAGGGAAGCCACCAGCTTGCCCCGGAGCCCAGATGCCTGAAAGCCTTTGAGGGCGAGGTGAAAGTGAGGAGGGCGCGCTGAAATGGGGTCGGCACATAAGGGTCAACTTCAAAATCTGCCGGAGTGTCAGATCCACTTTTATCGAGGGTTGTTGCCATGGCGTGCTCCGCGGGAGGAACGATCTCGCAGGGAGTGTAGCGCCTGTTTTCAGGATTTGACTAGCGAAATCAGAAAGGGGCATTCCATGAACGCCCCTTGTATGCAGCGGTTACTTCTCCGCCGGTTCCATCATGCCCTTATGCGCGGCGCTTTGCAGGCTTTCCGGGATTGCGCTCATTAAGGCACCCTGGATTTTTGTTTTGAGCGATGCGGCGTACACGTGCTCATCGCCGGCGAACATGGCCTTGAGACCCTGGCGCGCTACATCCTCCGGCTGGCTGTCGTTTTTGCCTTCTGTACCTACCTTGGTGTCCCCGGAGCCGGCGTTGTTGAAGAAGTTGGTGTTTACCGGTCCCGGCTGCAGGGCGGTAACGCTGACGCCGGAATCTTTAAGCTCATAGCGCAGGTTTTTTGCAAACTGCAGCACGAACGCTTTGGAGGCTCCGTAGACCGACTCACCGGGCGCAATCATTTCGCTTACGATGGAAGCTGTAAACAGGATGCGTCCTTTGCCGTTGCGCGTCATGTGCTGCACGACGTGCTTGGCAATATGTACGGTGGAGCCGCAATTGACACCGATGATTTCTATCTCCTGATCAAGCGGGGTGGTGACAAATTCGCCACCGACCCCCAGGCCGGAGTTGATGCAGGCAACTTCAAGCGGCTGCGCTGCTGCTTCCACCTTGTGCCACAGCTCCATGTTGGCGTCAAACTTGCTCAGGTCGCCCACATAAGAGCTTACAGATACTCCTGTTGCTTTAAAGTCGGCCTCTGCCTGTGCGGTCTTACCTGCTTCTTTGCCGGCAATGACGAGATCAAATCCATCCTGCGCGAGCTGTAATGCCATCTGGTAGCCGATTCCGCTGGATGCACCTGTTACCAGTGCCAATCCTTTGCTTGCCATACGATGTGCTCCTTTGTAATGTTCAGCGCGGTTGATATTTCAGGAACCGCTGCTTGTGTTACGTAGGATGCGGGGGCCTTTGTACTGTCGAGAACAGAAGGGCATGGAGTGCTCCATACCCTTGACGATTCTGTTTGGTGTTACTGCAATAGCCCAGGTACGTCTTCCTTCAGCTCTTCAGGCGGGATGACGACTGCGGCTGCTACTTTATCTTCTCCATCGAGATTGAGCAGCTTGACACCCTGCGTGGAGCGGCCTGCAGCGCGGATGGTTTTTGTGTCAATACGGATGATTTTGCCGTATTGCGAGATCACCATAAGCTCTGACGTTTCGTCGACAAGCTGAATGGCATTGACCATGCCGTTTTTCTTGCTTGTTTTCAGGTTGATAACGCCCTTACCGCCGCGAGTCTGGAGGCGGTAGGCGTCAACGTCAGTGCGCTTGCCGAAGCCATTGGAAGTGACAGTGAGGATGAGTGAAGGGTCCTGTATGCCGTTTTCGCCAGTGGTGCGCTCAGCATGCGTGATAGCGAGACCGACGACGTAGTCGTTCTTCTGAAGGTCGATGCCGCGGACGCCGTAGGCGGGACGGCCCATAGAACGTACGTTCTCCTCACCGAAGCGAATGGCAAGACCCGCATGCGTGGCGAGAAAGACGATCTGCTTGCCGTCGGTGATGCGGACGCCGATCAGCTCATCGTCGTCGTCGATGCCGATGGCGATGATGCCGCGCGACTGCACGTTGGAGAAATCCTTGAGCGGCGTTTTCTTGACAGTTCCTTTGCGTGTGGCGAAGAAGATGTACTTGCCTTCTTCCTCAAGGTTGCGCACGGCCAGGATGTTGCGGACCTGCTCGCCCGGTTGCAGGTTGAGCAGGCTGGCCATAGACTTGCCCTTGCCTGCCGCGCCCACGTCTGGAATCTCATACACCTTGAGCCAGTACATGCGGCCTGTATTGGTGAAGCAGAGCAGGTAGGCGTGCGTCGAGTTGACGATGAGCTGCTGCACGAAATCTTCTTCGCGGGTCTTCATGCCGAGACGGCCAACACCGCCGCGCCGCTGCTGGCGGTAGATAGAGATGGGCGTGCGCTTGAGGTACTGCGAGTGTGAGACGGTGACGGCTACCTGTTCGTCGGCGATGAGGTCTTCAAGCTGCAGCTCGGCGGTTTCATCGAGGATTTGGGTGCGGCGAGCGTCGCCGTACTGGTCTCGGACGGCTTCAAGTTCCTTGATGATGACCGAGCGAAGCTTGGGCTCGCTGGCCAGAATGGACTCGAACTCGGCGATGTTGGCGCGTACCTCGCCAAGCTCGCGCAGCAGCTCGTCGATGGAGATTTGCGTTAGTCGGTAGAGTTGCAGCTCAAGGATTGCATCGATCTGCCGATAGCTGAGGATGAGCGTTGCGGGCAGGATGGTGATGCCGTCGTTGAGATACTTTGCCGGGTCGAGCGTGACACCTGGAATTGCGTCACCGCGCACGGTAATGGTGCGTCCGGAGAAAAACTGGAATAGATTTTCACGCGCGTCGGCTCGTGAGGAAGAACCGCGAATGGTGCGGATGACATTGTCGAGATGGTCGAGCGCGATCTGGTAGCCGAGCAGGATGTGCTCGCGGTCGCGTGCTTTCCTGAGCTGGAACGCCGTGCGACGGCGGACAACATCGACGCGGTGATCGATAAAGTGGCCGATGGCCTCATGCAGGGGCAGCTCGCGCGGCTGGTTGTTGACTACCGCGAGAAAGATCATGGAGAAGCTTTCCTGCATTTGCGAGTGCTTGTAGAGCTGGTTGAGCACGATTTGCGACTCGACGCCGCGCTTGAGCTCGATCATGATGCGCATACCGTCACGATCGCTCTCGTCGCGCACGTCGCTGATGTCGTCGATGACTTTCTCGTGAACGAGCTCGGCGATACGCTCGATGAGCTTGGATTTGTTGACTTGGTAGGGGATTTCCGTGACGATGATGGCTTGGCGACCGCCGGTAATGTTTTCCATCGCGACGCGGGCGCGCATGAGGAAGCGTCCGCGGCCTGTGCGGTAGGCATTGGCAATGCCGCTTTTACCGAAGATGAAGCCGCCGGTCGGGAAGTCCGGGCCCTGCACATGTTCGAGAACCTCGGCGAGGCCGCCGTGCGGGTTGTTGACCAGCGCGATGGTGGCGTTGATGGTCTCCGTGAGATTGTGCGGCGGTATGTTGGTGGCCATGCCGACGGCGATACCGTTGGACCCGTTAACGATGAGGTTGGGAATGCGAGCGGGCAATACGGCCGGCTCGAAGGTTGACTCGTCATAGTTGGGGACGAAATCGACGGTTTCCATGTCGATGTCGGCGAGCAGCTCGGCGGTAATCTTGGCCATTTTGGCTTCGGTGTAGCGCATGGCCGCAGGCGGGTCACCGTCTACAGAGCCGAAGTTGCCCTGGCCGTCAACCAGTGGGTAGCGCAGGCTGAAGGGCTGTGCCATGCGCACCATGGTGTCGTAGATGGAGGCATCGCCATGCGGGTGGTAGTTGCCCATGACGTGGCCGACGACCTTGGCGCACTTGGTGTATTTCTTATTGGGCTGGAGGCCCATATCGTGCATGCCGTAGAGCACGCGGCGGTGCACGGGTTTAAGACCATCGCGCACTTCAGGCAGGGCGCGCCCGATGATGACGGACATGGAGTAGTCGAGATACGACCGGCGCATCTCGTCTTCAAGGTTGATGGAGAGCAGGGTGGCGGCACCGGGCGCACCGGGGGCGTTGATGGGTGAGGGCGGGTCCCCTGCGCCGTTGGGGAGGTTGCTTGCGCCGCTATTGCTTTCGTCCAGGGGGAGTTGCGGAATTTCGTTGTCTGCCATAGATGGGTTGCGCCGTTTGCGGAAGCTGTACAGAGCAGTTTTCGCTTGTCAGGCGCTCTCTCTAGTTTAACCGACGCGGGCACTCTCGACCGATTGAAACAGAAAGGTTTGCGGCTTACGTGATTTCTCAGGCAACGATGTCGAGACCCCCTTTTTCGACCAGCGACAGCAGCTTGAGCGAGGCACCCTGGGGGTGTTTTTCACCGCGCTCCCATTTGCTGACATTCATCCGCAAAAATATGCAATCCCGAGCTCTTTCTTCTATCCACAAGTGCTGAGCGCAACCATTCGGTTCCTGTACATGTTTATTACAAGAATGCAATTACAATCAATTTGTGGCTCAAATTCGGTTTGAATGGGATGAGCAGAAGAATCTCTCCAACCAGCGTAAGCATGGAGTGAGTTTTGAGGAGGCCGGTCAGATTTTCCGCGATGTGATGCATGTCTCCGTACAGGATCGTGTTGAAAATGGGGAGGAACGCTGGCAGACTTTCGGGCATGTCGATGGTGTTTTATTGCTGATGGTGGCTCATACCATTCGTGAGGAAAGTGACACAGAAGAAGTTGTGCGGATTATCTCGGCTCGGCGCGCAACGCTGAAGGAAAGGCGACGTTATGAAAATGAAAACCGCTAGCTACACTCTGGACGACTTACCGGCTTTGACGGATGCACAGCGAGCAAGTCTGAAGATGCTGGCCGGTCGCCCGGATAGCGAAATTGATACTAGTGACATTGCTGAAATGACCGATGAGCAATGGAAAACGGCCAGACGCGGCAATCTCTATCGACCTCTAAAGCGGCAGATTACTGCCCGGGTGGACGCCGATGTTCTGGAGTGGCTCAAAAGTCAGGGTAGAGGGTACCAATCGCGTATCAACGCCATTCTAAGGCGTGAAATGCTTCATGATTTGAAACAAGGCTGAACGTCGGGCCTTCTCTCAATCCCTATGCGCTAGGATGGCAGGCAAACAACCTCAGGAGCTAGTGAACCCGCATGGACATTGAACCGCCGCATCATCCGATTGAGAGTAAGCGCGACTTTTTCATTCACCTGTTCACGATTACCTGCGGGTTGCTGATCGCGTTAAGCCTGGAATCCTTTGTGGAGTGGGGGCACCATCGGGGGCTGGTGCGGGAAGCACGGGAGAATATCCGGCGTGAGATTGAAGATAACAAGAGGTTGACAGTGCAGGACATCGAGAACGTCAAGCAAGATGAAGCTCGTTTTGAGCACAATCTTGAAGAAGAGCGTGCTCTGCGAGATGGTCCCAAGACAGAGCATCACTCCGTAATATCTACTTTCGGCTGGTCCTCAACCAGTGATGCTGCCTGGCGCACGGCGCGAGACACGGGAGCACTGGCATATATGCCGTATACCGAGGTGCAGCGTTATGCAGATTTATACCTCCAGCAGGACGTCACAAATACACAGGCAATGCAGATGTTCCGCCAGCAGATCGAAGCTACGGCACCGCTGATGATGGAGAAGGATGCGAAACTTTCCGCAACTGAGTCGGATCGGCTGATCCATGACACCGCAACGGTTATGCTCGACTTGCGAGTGCTGGGGCAAATTCTGGTGCAACAGCGGGATCAGTACACGGCGACCTTAAACGCCCATTAATCTTGACTCCGGTTAGAGCGGAAAGGACGCTTATCGAGGTTCCCTCGCCAAAGCGAAATCGACTGCAGCGTCGCAATGAATAGAGGTTGAATCGAAGCCGGGCAGCGGCAACGCAGTCGCATCCAGGATCAATCCGAGTTCCGTGCAGCCGAAGATTACGGCGTCAGCGCCTGACAGTCTGGCCTTATCGATAATGGCGAGTAGGCGCACCCGCGACAAATCGAAAATCTTCCCCGCACAGAGTTCCTCGAAAATGATGCTGTGCGTTGTCGCACGATCTTCTTCATCGGGAATCATCAACTCTATACCTAGAGCCTTCATACGCCTCGCATAGAAGCCCTGTTCCATGGTGTAACGTGTGGCCAACAAGAGAGGATTCCGGCTACCGGCCTCATAGAGTCTTTGTGCAGTTACATCGATAATATTTATCAACGGAATTGTAAGCGAGTCTTCCACGGCATCGGCAACAAGGTGCATTGTATTGGTACAAATCAGCACACACTCGGCACCTGCGCTTTCAAGAGTGCGGGCAACTTGCGACAAGCGCTCTCCTGCGTCTTTCCAACGGTTCGCCTTCTGCATATCAACGATCGTTTGGAAATCAACCGAGTGCAGAATAATTTCCGCTGAGTGCAGGGCTCCCATGCGGTTGCGTATAGACTCGTTAATCAATCGGTAGTAGACCGAAGATGCTTCAAAACTCATCCCACCGATAAGGCCGATTGTACGCATGACCTACATCGTATTGGAAGCTGGCGACGAGCCTGAATTCTATATTGAGCATGGATCTGCCATGAGCTTGTCTACAGCCCTGCTTCCAGGAGGACTTAGGCACTTGGAACGCTTATTTATGCCGTTCTGTAATGAACTGCTCGCCCACTGAGAACAACTCGATTCCTTCTCTATTCACGTAGAACGTAGTCGTTCCGCGGAAATATCTAAATTCCCTGGTTATCGCTTTTCTTCGTTATATTCCTGCTCTGTATTGATCTTCCATAGCGGGGCCTTGTCGAGCCGTCCAGCCAGAATATCGTCTACCGCGCTCATCGCTGTCAGCATGGAGTGGTCCTGGTTGTTGTACTTGTGCATGCCGTTGCGGCCTACCAGGTACAGGTTTTCAAACGTGTTCATAAAGTCAATGATCTCGTCGAAACGGTTGTAGGTGCCGAAGTAGGCGGGGTAAGTCTTCGGCACGCGCACTACATGCGCGTCTCGTACGTCCGCCGCGTTCAGGATGCCGATTTTTTCAACTTCGGCGACGGCGTACCGGGCGATCTCGTCGTTCGACATATGCCATAAAGGGTCGGAGTCATAGCAGAAGTATTCGAGACCGATCCAGACCTTTGTCGGGTCGGCCACCATGTATGGGCTCCAATTGTTGAAGATTTGCAAGCGGCCCACAGTGACATCGGGCTCCTGAATGTAAATCCATGTGTCTTTCAGCAGCGAGCCGTCCGGTTCTGTCACGGTGAGCCGGTCTACCAGCAGGCCTACGGTGATGAAGTCGCGGTATACGAGGCCGTCGCTTACCTCGCGCACATTCTTCGGCACAGGGTGTTCGGGGCAGTCGAGCGCCTCGATGAGCTGGCGAATGGGCATGGTTGAGAAGACGTAATCCGCGTCGACTACCCAGCGCTCGCCGTTTTCGTGGACTGCCTCTACCTGCCGGATGCGCTTGCCCGTTATTCCGTCTTGCACATGGAGCTTCATTACCTTCCAGCCTGTGGCGATTTCCCCGCCGCGCGCTTGCACCATTTCCGCAACATGCTCCCACAGCTGGCCGGGGCCGAGCTTGGGGTAGAGGAACTTTTCGATCAGCGAGGTTTCCGTTCCCTTCTGGGCAATATCGGTGGAAGGCTTTTTGCGGGAGAGTGCCTTGCGGACAAAGTGCACCAGCGCCGTACGCAGCGACAGGCCCTTGATGCGCTGTGCGCCCCACTCCGCGCTGATCTCGTTGCATGGCACGCCCCAGACCTTCTCCGTGTAGGACTTGAAGAATGTCAGGTACAGCTCCATGCCGAAGCGGTTGATCAGAAAATCTTCAAGCGTCAGTTCGGGCTTGCGCGGGAACAGCCTGGCCCGGATGTAGCCGGTACCAATCTTGACGGTGCGCCAAAAACCCAGTTGCCGAAGTGTTTGCGCATCGAGCGACAAAGGGTAGTTGAAGAAGGAACGTAGAAAGTAGATACGGCTTTTGCGCGGCCGCACCAGCATTACCAGGTCGCTGTTTCCTGCGGCAGAGAGACTTGCACTCACGCGCGTTTCGCGGTTCTGGTAGCGGATAGCGTGGTCGCCCGCACCTTCTTCACTTGTGATGGGCATGATCTCGCGCCACCAATCCATGACCCGGTCCGATTTTGAGAAGAAACGATGGCCACCGATGTCCATCCGGTTGCCCTTGTAGCGAACCGTGCGCGAGATGCCGCCGATCTCATGGCTTGCTTCGAGTACGACGGGTTTGATCTCGGAACGGCGCACAAACTCAAGTGCCGCCGTTAGACCTGCGGGACCCGCACCGATCATAACTGCAGTTTTTTGCTCACTCATCTCACGCTCCACCCACACCTGCGGGCTCCAGCTTGGTGCGCGGAGTGGACGCGAAGGGCAACAGCCTTATTTTATAGGTTTCTGCGGCACCCTCCTCCTTGTCTCTCCAACTGGGACTTAATATGCACGATTACCCAGGATAGACACAGGCACTTTGAGCAGCCGGGTGCGCGTTATACTTTGGGCTGGAGATCTTTCATGTCAACAGCCCCGCAATTGCACGCGGATGAACAGAGCCAGGCAGATGATTTTAGCGCGCTGGAAGAGCGGGTAATGCGCATGGTGGAGCTGCTGCACACCGAACGGCGTGAGCGCGGAAGGGCCGAAGAGACTGCGGCTACCCTGCAGCAGCTGCTTGATGAGCAGGGCAGCCAGCTAGACCATGCCCATGAAGAGCTGCGCACCCTGGGCCGCGAACGCGACCAGGTGCGCGGACGCGTAGAGCGGCTATTGAAGCAGCTGGATGAGATCGGGTCTTGAACACCCGCCCCGGAAGTGGTGAATCGAAGCCATGAACCCACAAAACCCACGGAATGACGGCGAGTTTGTTACCGTCTCCATTTACGACCAAACCTACTACCTGCGCGGACATAACCCCCAATACATTGAGCGGCTTGCAGCTATTGTTGACGGCAAGATGCGGGCGGTAGCCTCACATGGCACCACGGTGGATTCACTGCGGGTAGCAGTATTGGCAGCGTTGAACATTGCCGATGAACTCGCAGTGGCGCAGGCACGACTTAGTGTTTTAACCGGCAGCGAGGAACAGCAACGAAGCCGGGCACACTCGCTTGCGAATGTGCTGGATCAAGTGCTTGAAGACGAGCGCCGCACCGGTTAAGCATACTTTGTATGCAGGGGAATAAACTTCGGTTTGCGCGCGGGGCTTGCAAACTGCGAGGGATGCCGCTAGCATCCGAATCAGCAAGACTCGGCCTGCAAAGCAGGTAGGTTGGGCCAAGCCGGTTGAACCTATAATTCATTGAACAAGGGATCTCGACTCGCTATCGGCTCGGTGTGCAGTGTCCGCCAGTTCGGAATGCCTAAAGAGCCGCGGAGAGGTCCCGCCGTCTTAGGACGGGTTCACCGGCCAGCCCGTTTACGGCCCCGCGGGTCGAGTCTTGCGTACTATTTCATTTCCATTGCAAGCGGCAATATGTCATAGAACGGTGCTATAGATTTTTTACACACGCAGGCTATATTCTCCAGCCTTACCAGATCACCGGAACGGCTTTCGACTTACGAATAGCTTTGTCGCGCGTGACCAGCGGGACACCTCGGTCGAGTGCCGTCGCCCCTATGATTCTGTCCATAGGGTCTAATGGATACGGGGCGGTGAACTCAGTGGCTAATCGAGCAATTGAAGCTGTCACCGGCAGGACGATGAAATAGGTTTCTACTTCCGCAAGGAAAGATTCAAGCGAGTTTGCAGTTTGAATTCGTTTATTTCTGACGAGCCATGCCAGTTCGTAAAGGGTGATTCCGGAAATGGCGATTCCTACATCTTTCCGAGCTGCTGCAATCGCCTCTGTAGCCGCTTTTGACAAAGAGTCAGGGTCATTCGCAAGCCATATGACGACGCAAGTGTCAGCAACAATCATTTAAGACGCTTCCAGTTTCTCCTTGGAATTGGGGATTCAATATCGCCTAAAATCTCCATCTTACCGGCGTAAAAACCGAAGATACTGTCTTTCTCTTCCTCAATAGGGACTAGACGAGCAACCGGTTTGCCGTTTTTTGTGATGGTTACAGGCTCACGCTTGGCTTGAACATCATCCATGATGGCAAGGCACTTCGCTTTGAACACTCCTGCTGCTATTGTTTGCATTTTGCTTCTCCACTATGGTCATACTACTATGGTCATACACTTTATGAGTGCTAGTCACTCCTGAATGATCGTGCCTTGATGAAAGACAATCACCCACGTACTGTTTTCGCGTTTCCACACAGTAGTCCGGCGTGTCTTGCGCGTGCCATGCAGCAGCGTGTAATGCAGCAGGTAGGTATCCGCCGAGAGCTGCTGTATCTGGAAGCCGGTCGGTTGCAGGTCTTCCTGCTGTACCGTCCGGTGGCGCTCTTCAAGCAGATCGAGAACAAACTCTCGCTCATAAACCTTGCCGGACGCGCCGATTTCCCGGAACTCCGCAGCCATCATGCGATCAAAGTCAGCGCGACCGGTGCCGAACTCCGGGCGATGAAAAATGGGCTCGCGCGCAATCAGCGCTTCGAGCACTTGAGCAAGTTCGGCTTCGCTGTCGGGGAACATTCGGCCTACATCACCTGCGCGGCAAAACGATCCATCTCTTCCATTTGCGGTGACATTTGCAGTAGCACCAGATCACACCCGACCTGCTCGAATGCGGCGATCTGCTCCTTCACCCGGTCCGGCGTGCCGATGAGACCTGATTGCAAGCCGCGGTTGGACACAGAGTAGTCTTCGAGCGAAACCTTGCGATCGAGCCTGGAGCCTTCAATCCATTGCTTGTAGTTGTTGTAGCCCTTTGCTGACTGTTGTACGTCAGTGATGCGTATGACTTCTCTGCGCGCGGCTTCTGCCGTGTCGCGCACAATGGCATAGCCTGCAACGCCGTACACCATGGGCGGCAAGCCGGCGCGTTCCCGACGCTCGCGCATGTCGGCGATCTTTTCGCCTACGCGCGCGGGCGAGTCGCCGTGCATCAGGTAGGCGTCACACTTGTTTGAAATCAGGTCTTTGGCTGTTTCGGACTCGCCGCCCGCGTACAGTTTGGGACGGGGCTGACTGACCGGCTTGGGCGAGAGTACGTTATCCGCTACGTTGTAGTACTTGCCGGAAAAAGAGAAGTTGTGTCCAGGCTCATTGGAGCCGGACCAGCAGCCGTTCAATACATCAAGCCACTCGTTGGTGCGGGCGTAGCGGTCGTCATGCTCGTCGAAGTGCAGGCCGTACTTGGTTGCTTCATCGGCCCACCAGCTTGAAACCACGTTGAGCGTGAGCCGACCGTTTGAGATGTGGTCAATATTGGCGGCCTGCTTGGCTAAGAGAGCCGGGTTGTGGAAGGTGGGACGCACGGCGACCATGATTTCAAGTTTTTCCGTCACAGCGGCAAGGGCGGCGGCAGTGGACCAGGCGTCGAGGCAGGGGGCTTCAATACCCTTGATGTCGTTCAGGTTGAGCTCGGCAACCAGGGAAAGATCGTAGCCTAGCTGCTCGGCGCGGATGGCAAGCCGCCGTGTATAGGCCCAGCTAGCCTCCATGCCTTCATCTTCCACATTGCGCAGCCAGCCGCCGAAGACCGGCATCCAGAAACCGTAGCGCATCAGCGGACCCCTGCCGAGCTCAGATGGCTGGAGCCGAGCTTAACGTCCTTCTCGATATGCCATTGCTGCGCGTCTGCCCCAGCTTCAAGTACCAGCCAGTCCACCAGGCGTACAAACGGGTCAAAGCCGACTACATTCGGGCCGTCGGCTACGAAGTTTGAAAGCGCGTTAATGTCGTAATAGAGCGGGGTGCCCGCATCGCCGTCGCGCTCGTCGATCATGTACTCAACGCCACCCAGTTCCACGCCTGCCGCAGCCATGATGCGTTCAACATCATGGATAACAGAAGCGGGCGGCTCATAACCTTCCACACGAATGCCGGACTTGGGTGCGTCGAGCGCGCAGGCGGCTCGGTCGAGGTCAACGCCGCCGACGGTGCGGCAGATATCAGCCGGGCACAGGTCGAAACTTTCGCCGGTGGTGTGTACTTTAATCGCGTATAGAAATTTGCCGTCAAGCACTTCGCAACGGACGATATAACCGCCGCGTGCGGGGATGAACTCCTGCACCAGCGCCGTGGAATCGAGACCGAAGAGGAGTTCGCTGGCGTCAGCGGCCATGGTGAGTTGTTCGAGCGAGTCGAAGCGCTTTACGCCTGCGCCGGAACCGCCGATGTTCGGCTTGACAACGATGGGAAAGCGCAGGCTTTTAGCAGCGGCCGCAGCTTGTGACGAGCGATGGATGACGCGCGCTTTCGGGTAGGCAATGCCGAGTGCGTCAAGCATGGAGAGTTGCGAAGCCTTTGACAGCTCAGACCGGAATGCCTGTGAGCCGTTGATAACACGTACGCCTCGCGCCTCAAGATGGTCAAGGTAGCCGAGTGTATAGAAGATGGTGTCGCCGTGTTCACGGTTCCAGGCAGACGGGCTCATACGGTTGACTACCAGCGCGTACTGCTGCTCCGGATGGTTTTCAATGGCATAACTGTGAGTGGTGGCATCGAGCTTTTCGTAAGGGATGGCACGACAATCGAGTTCGGCAAAGAGCGGCTTGAACCAGTGCGGTTGCTCATAGTAGATGGCGATGGGCTTGGGCATGGGACTCCTGTACGCTAAAAAGATGTAGCTGATGGGGAGGAGTGGCTGATTTCCACGGTATAGCGGATGGAGCTAAGCAGATTGTCGGAAACCCGAAGCATACAAAGGCTCTGCAGTAGCTTCCGATGGCGAAGGATAGTGCCGGAGCGGCGTGAAGTCCACTTTCCAAAAGTCAAGCTCAAATAAATCGCCCTGCTCGTCCACATTGAGGGTGATGCTTACCGGTAAGCCATCCTCATCTACAAAATACCTTTCCGCCAATGTCTTTCCATATCGTCGTGGTGCCTGCTGCACAAAGCGGATACTCCCCATTCCACCGTCCTGCATGTCGACTACGCGCGCAGTATCGAGAACGGCAGATGAGCATGGGGGTACATTACTCTTTAGAAATGCACTTAGAAGAGCTCGTTCTTCCTCATGCAGCGGCCTCTTCTGCTCTTTAACGAACTGTGATACGTCCGACATGAATGGCTCCATCCGGCAGTTTAAAGGCGCTGTACCGAAGTGTTCTGTTACCTAGATTCATACTTCTGAGAGTCAGGCCATCCGGCAGTGTAGCCGGTGTACTCGCAAGATCAGCACGGATGGCCAGTTCTGATTCCTCCATGCTTAACCCGGCCTCTTGTACATGGCGGAAGGTATGGAAGCGCTGGTTTGCATTTCTTCCAAAGCTTACTTCGTCGATGCCTTTACTGCCGGTCAAGCTCCTGGCGCGTCGCCCTTGATGATCACCTTGACATGCGCTGACACATCGCGGTGCAGCTTAACCGGTACCAGGAACTCACCGGTATGGCGCAACGGCTCGGGCAGGGTAATCTTGCGGCGATCGGTTGCAAAACCTTTTGCCTCAAGCTGCTGTGCGATGTCGGAGGAGGTAACTGAGCCGAACAGCTGCTCATTCTCGCCGAGTTTGCGCTCAAACTCGAGTGTCAGCTCGTCATATTTGGCGACCAGCAGTTCGGCTTCCGCGCGTTCTTTCGCAGAACGGCGGATGGCCGATTCCTTCATCTGCTCGATAACCGCCTTATTCGCCGCGGTCGCCTGCATGGCGAGCTTACGCGGCAGCAGGTAGTTGCGGCCGTAGCCGTCAGCTACCTTGACGACTTCGCCGCGGCTCCCCAAGTGGTCCAGGTCTTCTTTAAGAATCACTTCCATGGTACGTATCTCCCAATTGTTTTCTTAGTAGCGCGCGGCAAACGGCAGCAGCGCGATATTGCGTGCCTGCTTGATGGAGCGCGTAAGGCGGCGCTGGTGCGTAGTACAAACGCCGGTCAATCGACGCGGGGTGATCTTACCGCGCTCGGCAACGAACTGCTGCAGGAGGCGTACGTCACGGTATGGAATGGCTTCAATCTTCTCGACGCAGAACTTGCAAACTTTCTTACGACGGAAGAACTTGCGGCCTCCGCCTCCGCCGCTGCCGGCAGGGCGAGGGGGACGCGGGCCGCCGGAGGATTGGCCGCCGGGACCGCCGGAGCTGCTGCCGCCACCGGAGTACGAGCCGGAGGAAGATTCGGAGCGTGGTGCGGATGTAAATTCGTCTGCCATGAGTTACCTTTCCTGCCGGCATGTGCCGGGCTGCTGCTTATGCGAGTGCCGGGGCTTCTGCCGCTACGGCGGACGTGGCGGGCACGTTGTCAATGCTTGGACCGCTTGGCGAACTCTGAGCGGCGGGCATGGTGCTGCGCTTGGTGCGGCTTGCGCGCAGTGCTTTTACCTTATCGAGGCGCTTCTCTTCTTCATCCATGCGTACGGTCAGGTACTTGATGACAGGTTCAGAAACACGTAAACGGCGTTCGAGCTCTGCTACCAGCTTGCCGTCGGCATCAATGGTCAGCAACACATAGTTGCCGTCATTGAACTTGCGAACCGTATAGGCCAGCTTGCGGCGCCCCATCTTTTCAACCGAGCGCACGTTGCCGCCGCCGGTGGTTACAGTGCCTTCAAAGCCGGCAATCAATTTGTCGGCATCCTCTTCCGCCACATCGGGGCGGATGATGAACATCACTTCGTAAAACCGTCCTGCTTCTGCCATACCGTTACCTCATTTCTAGCTGCGCTTTGTACACAACTACGTTATCTTTCCTTCCACGGGGCCTGCCTTGCTTGCAGGCTCACGCGGATTGATTATGTTCATCGCGATATCTAAGCCCTCTGTCGCGATGATCGATACTGCTTCGGCTGCGCGATCCAGGCCTTCCCCCAGTAACTGCAGCTCCATGCGCCGCATGGGTTCGAGCAAGTAATCCTTGCCGCGGCGACCTTTGCCGATCTCGCCGTCCGGCCCTACCCCGATCCGCACCCTGGCCCAACGCTCAGTCCCCACTAGGGCGTTGATGCTTTTGGCACCATTATGGCCACCAGAGCGGCCTCCCGGTCTGACACGTACTGTGCCAAGCGGCAGATCCAGTTCGTCATACAGCACAATCAACTCGCGCTCCGGGTTGAGCGAAAACTCTCGCAGCAAAGCCGCTACAGACTCCCCGCTGAAGTTCATCCAGGTTTCAGGCTTGGCTAAGATCACCTCGCTGCTACCTAACTGCACTTTGCCTGTTAATGCCCTTCCACGCCGGTTACTGATTGGAACGCCAGCCGCATCGGCAATGCGGTCGATAGCTAGAAACCCGGCATTGTGCGGGGTCCATTGGTATTCCGGGCCGGGATTCCCCAGCCCTACGACTAACAACATCCCTTACTTCTTGGAGGCGTCAGCAGCCGGTTCTGCCGCATCGCCCTTACCCTTCTTGGCTACTTCCGGCTCGGCTACGGCTGTCAACGCATCCGCCGCCTCCGGCTCTTCTCGTACCAGCGCCAGGTGAGCTACCGTCGCGTCTTCCTCGGTGATGAACTTGAACTTGCCGCCATGCGGCAGATCCGACACACGGATTACATCGCCTACCTTCATCTCCGTTACATCCACTTCAATGGAAGTCGGAATGTCCGCGGGCAAGCACTCGATCTCGACTTCACGCAGTACCTGGTCGAGCAAACCACCGTCATTCTTCACGCCGAATGCCGTACCGACCAGCGTAATTGGAACCTCGGCGCGCATAGCCCGATCGAGCGCAATCCTCTTGAGATCGACATGGATGAGCCGGTCCTTGATCGGTTCAAATTGCCAATCAACGATCATGGCCTTGGCTTTCGCACCGGCCACGTCGAGATCAAAGATGGTGTTGTGGCCTGCCTCAGAGTGCAGGATGCGCAACATCTGCTTGGGGTCAAGCTCAACAGCAATTGCCTCCAGCTTGGCACCGTAAACAACGCCGGGTAACTTGCCGGCTACACGTACACGGCGAGCTGCGTTCTTGGTAAATCGACCTTCGCGGATTACCGCCGTTACTGTTTCTGCTTGTCCTGCCACGCTTGTTGCCATTGTGTTTTCCCTTCGGGCACCGGTATCCGGCTCCCTTTCCTGTTGCGCGCCTGCCGCTTAGTTAAAAAGCGTGCTGACGCTGGTTTCCATATGGATGCTTTCAATTGCCGCGCCCAGCAGGCCGGCAATGGAACGCACTATGATCTTCGGCTCCCCTTGCGCTGCTTCAGACAGCGGAATCGAGTCGCTAACTACCAGCTCTCGCAGCCGGGAGCCCGCAATGCGCTCCACCGCCGGGCCGGACAGTACCCCGTGCGAGGCACATGCATATACCGCGATGGCACCCTGTGCCAGCAGCGCGTCCACTGTCTTCACCAGCGTGCCTGCAGTATCCACAATGTCGTCGATGATCAGGCAGGTTCGCCCGCGCACATCGCCGATGACGTGCATTACCTCAGTCACGTTCATCTCCGTACGCCGCTTGTCCACAATAGCCAGCGGAGCGCCCATTTTTGTTGCGAAAAACCGTGCCCGCTCCACGCCGCCTGCATCCGGTGAAACGACTGTCAGGTTCGGCAGATCAAGCTCTCGGAAATAGCTCACCATAACCGGGCTTGCAAATAGATGGTCAACCGGGATGTTGAAAAATCCTTGAATCTGGGCCGCATGCAGATCCAGAAAAAGCGCCCGGTTGGCACCGGCTGTAGTAAGCAGGTCCGCTACCAGCTTGGATGAAATTGCTACTCGCGGACGGTCTTTCCGGTCCTGCCTGGCGTAGCCGTAATATGGCACGACCACCGTGATGCGCCCCGCGGATGCCCGTTTGAGCGCGTCGATCATGATGAGCAGCTCCATCAGGTGCCGGTCTACCGGGTTTGAAGTCGGCTGCACCAGGAAAACATCAGCACCGCGCACATTTTCAAGCAACTGGAAATGCATCTCGCCATCGGAAAAACGCTGGATGCGTGTTTCGCAAAGCGGTACCCCGATGTGGCGACAGATCTCGATTGCCAAACCCGGATTAGCGCTACCGGAAAGGATGCGAAAACGCTTATCGTCGCGTAGGCGAGAGCTTCGTCTGCGATCTCCGGCAGGCTTGTTACTGCCGTTTGCATCATGCGCAGGCTCTCCGATATAGGTTTCGGTTCGGGTACCCGAATGAGTTTCTACCGTCTGCACTCCGCCCTCTACCCCTGCCATACTGCGTGTCTTGTCGTGCTGCATGCTTTGACCCTTTCGCAAGGCTGGTTGACCTCGTTCACTGGTTTGTTGGTCCCGGCAACCGGCTTGTTGTGCCGGCTGCAAAAATTGGCTGGGCGACTAGGATTCGAACCTAGACTAAGTGCGTCAAAGGCACTTGACCTACCATTAGTCGATCGCCCAACATCCGTTCTCGCGTACTGTGCGAGTCAAGTCGTATTGCTACATCTCGTCTGCCACCATATTGGCCCAATAGGCCATACGGCCCAAAGTTCCGGTTCGCAGGTGGCGAATTTTCAACTCGTCAAGTCGCTTTTCGGCAGCCTGGGCTGCCTCATCCTCCAGATACAGGCCGAACACAGCAGAGCCGGAACCGGAAAGAGCCGCGTAGAGGGCTTTTTGGCTCAACATGGCGGAACTGCCTGCGAGCGCACGCTTGATTCTTTCAAGAAGGGGATGCTGCCGGAAGACGACTTGTTCAAAGTCGTTTAGGAGAATCCCGGTCTGGACAAGCGAGGAAAGCAAGGTTCCCGCCAGATTCTGCCCCTGACAGGCCAGAACACCGGATGCGTGCTGCCCCACCCATGCGGACGCGAGAGCTCGACTTAACTTCACAAGTCTACCGGCCACCGCCTCCGGCGTCAAACCAAGTGCTGCCTGCCCCTGATCCCAGCTACGAAACGCCGCCGGGGTGGAAACGCCGACATCCGGCAGTGCAATGACCGCCGTCAGTTCTTTACCCGGCGCGCATACATCCGGCAGCGGCACTACCTGTTCCCCGCGCTCAAGACCCAGGACCGTGCCGCCCAGCAGGAACAACGGCACGTCCGAGCCGACTTCAGCGGCCAAACGGAGCCGCAACTCCCCGGAGAGCGGCTCGGCCAGGCCGTGGCGTGCCAGCTCCCGCTCCAAACCCACCAGCGCCGTGGCCGCGTTGGCTGAACCGCCGCCCAGGCCCCCCTGCACGGGCAGGCGCTTTTCAATGTGTACCTTGACGCGAAGCTGTTCGCGGCCTGATACGGCGAGCGCGGCGGCAAGAATTTTCCAGACTGTGTTGCGCGCGTCCAATGGCAGGCGGCGATCGTTGGAGCTGAGCTCGATGGCGCTGCCGCTGTGCGGGCGCGGGGCTGCTTCGACGGACAGGGTGAGCAGGTCGTGAGCCTCAATGGTTTGGTAAAGCGTTGTCAGCGCGTGGAAGCCGTCCGGGCGTGTCGGCCCGATGGCAAGGCCCAGGTTGATCTTGCTGTAGGAGCGCAGGGTGACCGGCATCGGCTTTCAGTCTACTTGTGTTTATCAGCTTCTATTCCGGCGCTCAGCAAGTCCAGTGTAAGCAGTCCGCAACAATTGCTCCCCAAGTCTATGCGGCTTTCCGCAGTCCCCCATGGGAGCGGTGATAGCAGTAAATGCATAGGTATCGCAACTATTCTGCCATCAGTCTGCCATCAGTTTGATAAGAATGAGCTGATTGAAAACGGTTGCAAGAAGCATTTTCAGTGCTTAAAGGGCGCAACTTGGCAAAACCGCAGTTCGACAGCAGTAATCATCAATCTTGAGCAAGATGCAACAGATATTCCATGGGTGAAAGCACGATGACCCCTTTCCTAAGCGCCTCTGGGAAATGCTTGAGATTGCCCATCACGAGCCACGCTCCTGCCACTTGGGCTAGAGCGAGGAAGGGGATGTCTTTCGGGTCCGGCCCTCCTTGCATCCAGATTGGCGGGTCCGGTAGGCATAAACTCTCCACCACCAAGAACTCAAGCCACTGAGGAGGAAATCCGTAACGTCTGAACTTTGGGCGGCTGACGACCTCCCGATATTCGCTGACAACCCACGGGCTGGTGACGAGCTGTACTTGTCCCTCTAGGACCCAATCCATAACGAGTGCGGCGGGGGCGCTTCCCGGCTTGATGCCGGCGGAGACGATGACGTTGGTATCAAAGACTGCCAATCTCATTCAGGCCGGTGTTGGCGGGCAACTCGGACCTGGTTGACCTCTCCATCAATCTCTTCATCACTCAGAACGTCTCCGGCAATTTCCGCAAGATTCCAGTTCTTCCGTAAGCTCGCCTTTGCTACGGCCCGCCTCAGCTCGCGTTCTTCCAGAATGACATCTCCAACGACAGGGATCAGGAAATACGCCGGTCCCTTCTGACCCGCCAGCAACACAGTCTCGCCATTCGGCACGGCCTCCAGGGCCTTGGAACCCCGCGTTCTAAACTCGCGCAGCGAAACTTGGCGCATAGAACACCTCCAGTACGAGTGTAGCCATTCCGGCTACGGTTAGCGAGCACTTGACGTTCCGCCCAGGGTGAGAAGATAGGGCAAGAGCTGTTTCTACTCATGCGTAAAGTCATTTCAAGCCACATCTTTCTACGTTCACGCCTCCACCCCGGTTTGCTCGATACGCTCGCCCGTACCGGGGCGGACGGTATCGAAATTTTTGCCGCCCGCAGTCACTTTGATTACAACGACCGGGGCACAATCCAGGAAATCGGCAACTGGTTTCGCGCAAACCCGGTGGAGCTTTTCTCCATGCATGCGCCCCTTTACAGTGACCGGGATGAAGGCCGGGGCGGTGAGCCCTCGGTCAACGTGGTGCATGCGGACAAGTCCCGGCGCATCGACGCAATGGACGAAGTAAAGCGCGCGCTTGAAGTTGCGGAACAGATCCCCTTCAAGCACCTGGTGCTGCACCTGGGCGACCGCGGCGATATCTGGGATACGCGCACGCTTGAGAATGCGTTGACCGCTCTGGAACATCTTCAGGCCTACGCGCGACCGCTGGGTGTGCGCCTGCTGGTTGAAAATATTCAGAACGATGTAGCGACGCCTGCGCACCTGCTTGAAATTCTGCGGGCCGGGCACTTCAACGACATCGGCGTGTGCCTGGATGTGGGCCATGCTCATCTTGGTGACGGCGTGCAGACGGCCTTGCGGCAGCTGAGCGAGGTGGTACGGACTGCGCACCTGCACGACAATCACGGCGAGCGCGATGAGCACCTATGGCCCGGTGAGGGCACGATTGACTTTGAGCCGGTGTGTGCCGGGTTGCGCGGCGCAAAGCAGGAACCTGCCGGGGTGCTGGAGATTCACTACTCCTACGGTTCCGCGAATGCCGATATATCGCGGATTACCGAACAAGCCAAGGCGGCATTTGCCTGCTTTGAGACGGCAGCGGTTTGAACGGTTTGGATATGGAGAGTTCCATGGCAGAGAACAGGCTTGCAACCGCAACTGAAACAACGCCCGCGCCGCTGACGACCATCAGCACAGCCGGTAAGTATGAAGGACAGACTGTAACCCTGCGCGGCTGGCTGTACAACCTGCGCGCGAGCGGCAAACTGCTATTCCCCATCTTTCGCGACGGCACGGGCACGATCCAGGGCATTGTGCCTAAAGCTGCGGTAGCGCCGGAAGTGTTCGAGACAATTCGCGGGTTGACGCATGAGTCGAGCGTGGTAGTACGCGGCAAGGTGCGGGCCGATGCGCGGGCCCCCGGCGGCTTTGAGCTTGACGTGGAAGACGTAACCGTGGTGCAGAGGGTGCCGGACGACGCGCCATTTCCGATCTCGCTCAAGGAGCATGGTGTCGACTTCCTGATGGAAAACCGGCACCTGTGGATTCGTACGCCGAGGCAGTCTGCGATCTTGCGCATCCGCGCGGAGATCATCAAGGCGGCACGTGATTTTCTTGATGAGCAAGGCTTCACGCTGACCGATCCGCCGATTTTGACGCCCGCAGCCTGTGAGGGCACCAGCACGCTGTTTCCTGTTGAGTATTTTGGCGATGAGGCCTACCTGACGCAAAGCGGGCAGCTCTACATTGAAAGTACTGCGTTGGCGCTAGGCAAGGTGTACTCGTTTGGGCCTACGTTTCGCGCGGAGAAGTCAAAGACACGACGGCACCTGACCGAATTCTGGATGGTAGAGCCGGAAATGGCCTATGCCGGGCTTGACGAGCTGATGGAGCTGGCGGAGAACTTCATCGCGTTTATCGTGGATCGCGTGCTCACCAGGCGCGCGGCTGACCTTGCACTGACCGGGCGAGACATTGCGAAGCTGGAGACTATCAAGGTGCCGTTTCCGCGCTTGCGCTATGACGAAGCGGTGCAGATGCTGAATGAAGCGCATGCGGCGGGCAAGCTCGACTCTGCGTTTGAGTATGGCGATGACTTCGGCTCACCGGATGAGACGTATCTTTCCTCGCAGTTCGATAGACCTGTTATGGTGCATCGTTACCCCGCAGCGGTAAAGGCGTTCTACATGCAGCCTGATCCTGCGGATGCCAAATACGCGCTGTGCGTGGACGTGCTCGCACCGGAAGGGTATGGCGAGATCATCGGCGGTTCCGAGCGTATTGCAAGCTATGACCTGCTGAAGCAGCGTATTGAGGAGCACAAGCTGCCGCTTGATGCTTTTCAGTGGTACCTGGACCTGCGCCGCTACGGCTCTGTACAACATGCGGGTTTCGGCATGGGCATTGAGAGGGCGATCGCCTGGATTTGCGGGCTGGACCACGTGCGGGAGACGATTCCCTTTGCGCGCACACTGAACCGTATGTACCCGTAAAACAAAGGCCAACCGCGAGTGCGATTGGCCCTTTTACTGCTTGCTTGGATCAGCAGCTACGGCTGCACGGTTAGGCTTTCCGTTACTGTTTGCTGTACTCCGCCGCTGGTTACTGTCATGGTAAGTACATAGGTAATAGGTTGTGCGTTTGGCGTGTTGCCGAATGCAGTGTTCCGGGTTACACCGCATCCGGTTAGGGCCATACTGCCTGCAAGCCCTCCCAACACCAGCAGCAAGGTCAGCAACATGCTCATACCGGCTTTGCGCAGTCTACGCGCCCCGGCAAGAGGTAGCAGGACCAAGGCTAGAGCCGAACCACCAACGAGTGGAAAGGATTTCCAGGAACTGCCTGTATGAGCCATTCCTGAAGCAGAGGCTGCTTGCGCTTTGGTTTGCACCGTCATCGCAATGGTTTGGTTGCCGCTATTGGCTGCAAGCGTTGCAGGGGAGAAGGTTGCTGTGGCACCGTCCGGCAAGCCCGTAACCGCGAAGGTGACAACATCTGGATACATGCCGGTTGTTCCCGGGTCTACATTCAGCGAAAAGGCTGCCTGATCCCCCGCGTGCACCATCATGCTCGGGACCATGGCTTTGACAGAAAAGCCACTTCCCTGAACTACTATGGAGCGCACATCGGAAGAGCTGGCCATGAAGTTCGTATCAGCCTGATAAACAGCGGTAAGTGTATTGGAGCTGCCGACAAGTAGCGGATCAGTACTGTACACGGCAGTTCCATTTTGCAGAGTAGCCTCACCCAGCAGGTGCTTGCCGTTGTAGAAGCGGACCGTACCGCTTGGTACCCCGGTAGTTGTAGAGACTACGTGCGCCTGTAGCTGAATCATTGCACCTGCTGCGATAACACCTTTCTGTGGATCAAGAGTTGTAAAGGTACCTGCCTTTTGCACTGCAAGTACACCGGGAACAACCGACAGTGTGTAGTTGTTAAGGGCACTTCCGGTAACGCTGGCCATAATCGGATACTGTCCGACCGTGTCAGTAGATTGCGCCGCAGTGCTATAACTTGCGGGCAGAGTGTCACCGTTTACTACGCCTGATAAGGAGCCCCATAAGATTGGGTTAGCTGTGCCGTACATCCTTCCTGCATTGGCAGCGGTGGCAACCAGGGGAGCCGGCACGATTGTCAAAGTGCCTTCAACCAACGTTGGTGTGTAGCCTGCCAGGTTTGCACCGGCAAGGACCGGCTTGATTGCATAGCTGCCGACCGGCGATTGGGCGGTAGCGGACGTTGTGAAGGTTTCTGTAATGCTGTCATGGTTCACAGTGCCTGTAACCGTGCCCTGGAAGCTAGGGTTTGCGGCACCGTAAACGCGTGTGACGTTTTGGACGGTTGCGGTGAGCGGCACGGCTGTAACAGTGAGGGTGCCATTGGTTGCTGTGCTTAGATAATTCACCAACGCGCTTCCTGTTGCAGAAGGCACGATGGAGTAGGTACCTGGGAACGAGGTAGCACTAGCTACAGTTGTAAGTTGTTCTGCAACCAAGTCGCCTGCTGCCAGCCCGGTCATGTTTCCAACAAAGGTTGGATTTTGTGCTCCGTAGGGCCGAGTGACATCATTTGCCGTTAGATGCAGAGCTGCCTGGGTTACGGTCAGTGTGCCCGGCTTCACAACCTGCACATAGTTGCTTACAGAAGCACCCGCAATGGCGGGAACGATGCTGTACGAGCCGACGGGTGATGCGGGAGTTGCTGTTGTGCTGTAGCTCTGCTGGAGCAGGTCACCTGCGACAGCTCCTGAGAAGGAGCCTGTAAGAGCAGGATTTGCTGCGCCGTAGACTCGCGTCAAACTATCTGCCGAAAGCGTGAGGGTTGCTGGAGTAATCGTCAGGTTGCCATTTACCGCTGTCTGGTTGTAGTTGGCCAGGTTAGGACCGGCTGCAGTCGGCACAATTGCATAGCTGGCAACAGGCGAAGTTTGCGTTGCCATGGTTGTGAATGCTTCTGTAAACACATCTCCATTGACCGCGCCGCTAACTGTACCGGAAAACTGCGGGTTGGATGTTCCATATATACGGGTGTTGTCGTTTGCCTTAACGGTGAGAGCCGCCGGGTTGATTGTCAGTGTGCCGTTGCCTACGGATTGCGTGTAATTGCTCAGGCCTGCTCCTGCGGCAGCAGGCACAATGGTGTAACTTGCAACAGGCGAGGATGAAGTTGCTGTAGTAGTAAATGTCTCGGTGAAAGTATCTCCGTTGACGGCACCTGCAATCGAACCGGAAAACTGCGGGTTCGCGGAACCGTAAGTTTTCACAGAGTCACTTGCCTTTACAGTCAAGCCTGCTGTTACCACGGTCAATGTGCCATTGGTTGTGGCTTGCGTGTAGTTGCTAAGGCTTTGACCGGAGAGGTTCGGGATGATGGGGTACGTTGCCGCCGGAGAGCTGACAGTCGCCGATGTAGTGTAGTTTGCCGTAATGGCGTCCCCACTTACCGCACCTGTGATAATTCCGGTTAGGGCCGGGTTTGCAGCGCCGTAAGTCCGGGTAGCATCGTTCGCCTTCACAGTTATTACTGCCGGGCTAATAGTTAATGTGCCGTTATGGATAGCGGGGTTATAGTTGCTCAATGCGGGTCCGCCGGCTGACGGCACAATACTGTATGCCGCTACCGGGGAACTCTGCGTCGCCACCGTGGTAAATGTTTCTGTGAACTGGTCTCCATTGACCATACCAGTTATCGTACCGGCAAATTGAGGATTTACCGCGCCATAGGTGCGAGTGGCATCGTTCGCCGAAACATTCAATCCGGCAGCAGATACTGTTAAAGTTCCATTCTTGACAGTCGGGTTGTAATTCGAGGCAGCCGCTCCACTTACAGCAGGCACAATCGTGTAAGCCGCTACCGGCGACGCAGTTGTGGCGGTGGTGGTAAAGGTTTCCGCAAGACTATCGCCATTGACAAGGCCGGCCATAGTTCCTGTAAATTGCGGGTTCATTGCGCCGTAGGTGCGGGTTGCATCGTTGGCTGTGATACTAAGTCCAGCAGCAGTAATCTGAAGTGCGCCGTTCTGCACATTCTGCGTGTAGTTGCTCAAGTTTGGGCCAGATGCGGAAGGCACGATTGGGTACGAAGCAACCGGTGAACTTGCTGTGGCAGAAGTTTTGAAAGCTTCCACAAAGTTATCCCCGTTGACAGCACCGGTTATTGCTCCAGTAAGCTGCGGGTTTGCAGCGCCATAGGTGCGGATTACCGCATTGGCAGAAAGGTTGAGCTGAGCGGCTGTGATCTGGATGGTGGCCTGACCGGAAGACCTGTTGTAATCGGTATTGGATGGTGAGAAAGCTCCATTGAGCGTGAAGCTTCCCACTGAAGGTGCTAGATACGATTGAGTGGCTGAACCACTAACAACGGTTTTATTGCCAAAGCTGCCATTCTGATCAGAGAAGGCTACTGTGCCGTTTGGAGCTGGATTATTTGTCTGACCGGTAGTAATTGAAGCGGAAACCTGCACAGGATTGCCATAGATGGCGCTTGTCGGTACGGATAAGACAAAGTTAGTAGATGCAGCGGAGCCGGTACCTGCGAGTGCAATCGCCTGGAGCGCGTTTGCGGCGTTCAGGTTTGTATCGCTGATAACGACGTTGCCTTGTAAAGAGCCGGTTGCTGTCGGCGCAAAGCTGATCGCAAGCGCGCAGCTCGTGCCGGGAACCAGACTTGCACCTGCTGACCCATTGCTTGAAGTTTGAGGACAGGCATTTGTAACAGAATCATCGACAGAGAAGTTGGCTGACACCGCTGGATTGCTGCCTGAGGCGGGAACAGGAAATGCCAGCGGACTGTTGCCTATATTTTGCAGCGTTATGGTTTGCGCACTACTTGTTGCACCTACGGCTGTCGCAGCGAAAGTCAAGCTAGGCGCATCAGCATAGTCCAGTTTTACCACCTGGCGATAGTACGTGTCTTCGATATACACATTGCCGCCGGCATCGACCGTTACGCTATCAGCTTCAATCAATCCGCTGCTTAAAGTGCTCTCGACATAATTTCCACCTGTCAGCGTTTCTTTGAGAATGCGGCCGTCATGCGCGTCTGCGATAAAGACGTTTCCGGAAGCATCCACAGCTATCTGCCTGGGCTCATTCAACTGGCTTGTCGGTATAACGCCGGCACTATAAACTCCATTGCTCAGGGTTTCTTTAATGACCTTCTGATTTGTACCATCTGTGATGTAAAGGTTGCCGCTAGCATCTATCGCAATTCCTTTTGCATTGGCGATCCCGCTTGAGATTACGGCTGTTTGAATGTAACCGGCGGAAGAAGGTTTTTCAAGAAGAATGGTGGAGTTATCCTGGGCTATATACATGTCTCCGCTGCCATCAAGTGCTATTCCCAGGGGCAACCGATATTCTTAATTGCTGTGCTTTCACTATAGCTTCCACCTGACGGTACTTCCTTAAGAACACGTCCATTAAAGCAATCACCGATATAGACGTTTCCAGCTCCGTCAACGGCAATACCGATGGGGTATAGGAGACCGTTGGAAGCAATTGTGCTTTCAGTGTAAGTGCCTCCCGATAGTGTTTCCTTGAGCACGCGGTTGTTATCGGTATCGGCAACATACAGGTTACCGTTTCCGTCTGAAGTCAGGCCACGAGGATTGAGCAAGCCACCGCTGGTTACGGTACTCTGGGCGGCTGGTGAGAAGCTTATTTGCGGCCCTGTGCCATTACCGTATGCGTAGGCGGTTGCGATTGCATTATTCGAGCTATCTTTTAATACAACTGCTCCGTAGCGTGGGCCGGAGAGCAATGGATTGAATGTCAGATCTACCGAGCAGGTGTCGCCGGGGTTATAGGACCATCCCGCAATGCAGGTTCCGGAAGAAGCAGCTATAAAATCGGGGCCGCTTACACCTTGCGTTGAAACCATGGGAGCTGAGCCAAGACTCACTGCGGCATCAAATGTAAATAGGAGAGAAAAAGTTTCGCTCTTGCCTGCAGTAGGCACACTTCCGAAATTCAATCCGTTTTTTCTAAGCACAAGAAGACGATTGTTTGAATAGGCATCTGCGATGTAAATGTTACCGTCTGCATCCACCTTTACGTCATCGACGCCGCTCAGTCCCTTTGCGGATACCGTGATTTGCATGTAACTTCCATTTGAAAGAACTTCTTCAACTACCCGAGCGTTACCTGAGTCTGCGATATATATGTTTCCGTCTGCATCGACAGCAATACCGCAGGGACCGTAAAGGCCGCTTGTCGGTATCGTGCTTTGGATATACCGGCCACCTACAGAAGGTGTTCCTTCAAAAGAGTGTTGCTAAAATAACTGCCTACGTACAAGTTGCCGCTATTATCTAACGCCAATCCCGTCGGCCAGTGTAAATCACTCCCGACTATGCTCTCAACATATGTATTGCCGGTCGGGCTCTCCTTGAGAATACGATTGTTTCCCGAGTCAGATATGTACAGTGCTCCGCTACCATCAACAATTACCCCGCTTGGAGAATTGAGGCCGCTAGTAGGTACGACGCTCTCAATGTAAGCTCCCGCAGAAAATGTTTCCTTTAAAACAAGATTACCGCCAAAACTAGCTATATAGAGACTGCCCTTCGCGTCAATAGCGATTCCGTCCGGCCTACTTCCTCCATGTAGAGTGACAATCGTGCTTTGTGTGTATGTGCCTCCTGACAATGTTTCTTTCAGCACTCGATCATTGGGCCCATCCGTGACATATACAGAGCCTGCTCTGTCTATTGCAATACCTGCGTCAAGTCCGGTACCGATGGTACTTTGCGCCGCATAAAAGTGCGCTGTTTGTGCTTTCATAACAGGTCCCATGAGAACAACCGCCAGTCCCACTATGCCGAAGGCGGTACCAGTTCGCTGCTTTGCTTGCGAATAAACGGGGTAGGTCGCAAACTGTCTCAACAAGGAAAGCTTTAATGCTGAACTCTGCTCACGAAGGCGTTGCAGACGGAAAGCGGACTGCAAGAAATGACGGATGCTCGCACAAGCAAGAGCAAAGAGAGCAACAAGCAGTAATAGACAATTCATGGCGATGCCTCATAGCATAGAAATTTTGATACGTAAGCTCGCATTCTGCTGTTACGGACCGGCAGAAAGTAGCAATGCGAACCCAAATCCACTATCGGCGGCTCCCCGCGAGTTTTCCAGGGAAAGCGAATTGAATAACAGACGTCTTGATATTCTTTGACCCAGATTGAAACGTTTCCCATATCGGGAATTACTACAAAATCCTGGGCGCATTATGCTTGCCTCTGCTTTTCAGCAAGCCCGATTCATCGAATTCAATAAAGCAGCTACTATCGAGGGGCATGAAGAAATTGCGAGTAGGTATTCTTTTCGGCGGCAGAAGCGGTGAGCATGAGGTGTCCCTGCTTTCTGCCGCATCGGTTCTTGCAGCAATTGACCGGGACAAGTATGAAGTTGTTCCCATCGGCATCACGAAGGAAGGCCGCTGGCTCACATCTGGAAACGCCGAACTGCTGCTTGCGCAGTCGGTTGACAGTGCAGCCCAAGCCGGGCAGCCTCGCTCCATCGATCCGATATCAACTGCTCCGACATCTGAGCTGACGCAAAATCCTGTCACACCGATGCCGCCTGGATCAGGCGCTGGATTCCTGCCGTTTCAGGCGGAGAGTATGCCGGGCGCGGAGGCGCTTGCTGTTGACGTAGTGCTTCCAATTCTGCACGGCACCTTCGGCGAGGATGGCACCATGCAAGGCTTGCTGGAGCTGATCGGTATCCCCTATGCGGGCTCGGGTGTGCTTGGCTCCGCCGCAGGTATGGACAAGGATGTGATGAAGCGTCTGTTTGCCTCTGCCAAGCTGCCCATTCCCAGGCATGTCACGGTGCTGCGTTCGACCTGGCAGGAAAATTCCCGCAGAACTGTTACAGCCATTGAGGAAGCTTTGAACTACCCACTATTTGTAAAGCCTGCAAACGGCGGCTCTTCTGTCGGTATCAGCAAGGCGCATGACCGGGAAGAGCTTGGCGCTGCACTGAAACTGGCTGCGAACTATGACCGCAAGCTGGTGGTGGAGCAAGCCGTGGGCGGCGGTCGTAAAGGCACCGGCAAGGCGCGCGAGCTGGAGGTCGCCATACTGGGCAATGACGCACCGGAAGCCTCCGTTGTGGGCGAAATCGTACCGGTCAAGGAGTTCTACGACTACGAAGCCAAGTACCTAAAGACAGGCTCAGAGGCGGTAATCCCCGCCAAGCTGAGCAAAGCACAAGCCAAGGAAATCCGTGCCATGGCAATCCGCGCATTCCAGGCTTGCGACTGCGCCGGTCTGGCCCGGGTCGACTTCCTGATGGAGCCGGACGGCAAATCCGGCAAGCCGGGCCGCATTTACCTGAATGAGATCAATACCCTGCCCGGCTTTACAGCTATTAGCATGTACCCCACACTCTGGGCTGCCTCGGGCGTGCCCTACCCGGAGCTGATCGACCGCCTGATCGCGCTGGCGCTCGAACGTGCTGCGGAGCGCAAGGCCACCAGCTACAGTCTTTAATGAACTGGGAACCAAATGGCAACCGGATGTGTCTATACAGCTGTTCCTGAAAAGCGGAACAGCACTCCCACTTGCCTGGAATACTTTAATTGCATGAGCCACAGGAGGCGAGCACCGCGATGACACTGCTAGATGCACCGCGCTACGATCCGCGCCGCGACAATCTGATTCGCAACAGCATTCTGGCTACAATCGGCGTAGCTGTGCTGGCCGCGATCCTGATTGTGGTTTTCTGGGATTGGCCGCAGCAGCATCGGGTCAATCATTTCTTCTCGCTCGTTGAGAAGCATGACCTGCCCGATGCCTACGCCTACTGGAATAACGATCCGGACTGGAAGCAGCACGGCGATCGCTACACCGGCTACAACTATGCAGAATTTTCTAAAGACTGGGGTCCTGAGGGCGACTACGGCGTGATTCACTCCCACAAAATTGACATCACCAAGACTGTAGGCAACGGCGTCGTCATGGGCGTAGACATCAACGGCGGTAAAACACCCTTGTTCCTGCGCGTCGATCGCAAAACCAAGGAGATCGGCTTCTCGCCGGTAGAGCTCTATGTAGGCCCGGATTGAAAAAGGGGCGCAGTTCGCGCCCATCTCATTTAAGCAGTGACTGCAAGCGTCTGGCGCACTGCTTTTGCCGCGGCGGTCATGTTGCGCAGAGCTTCGCGCACTTCAGTCCAGCCGCGTGTCTTCAAGCCGCAATCAGGGTTGACCCACAACTGTTTCGGCGCAATGACTTCACCGGCAGCACGCAGCAGTGACTCCATCTCACCCTCAGGCGGCACACGCGGCGAGTGAATGTCCCACACGCCCGGGCCGATACCGTTCGGGTAGGCCGCATGGCTGAAAGCATCGAGCAGCTCGCCCTTGGACCGCGCGGACTCCATGGAGATCACGTCCGCATCGAGCGCCGCAATAGATGGCAGGATCGATTCAAACTCGCAATAACACATGTGAGTGTGTATCTGCGTCGTGTCCTGCGCGCTTGATGTCGCAAGCCGGAACGCCTCAACTGCCCACTTCAAATACTCTTCCCATCCGCTGCGTCGCAGGGGCAAGCCTTCACGCAGGGCCGGTTCATCCAGCTGCACAGCTTTGATCCCGGCTGCTTCCAGGTCCCGCACTTCATCGCGCAGTGCTAACGCGATCTGGAAGGTGACCTCCTTGCGCGCGATATCGTCGCGCACAAACGACCACTGCAGAATCGTGACCGGGCCCGTCAACATGCCTTTTACCGGGCGCTCAGTCTGGCTCTGCGCAAACGCGCTCCAGCGTACCGTCATTGCATGGGGTCTGTGTACGTCGCCGTAGATCACGGGCGGCTTCACGCAGCGTGAGCCGTAGCTCTGTACCCAGCCATTCTGCGTAAAGGCAAATCCCTCAAGCTGCTCGCCGAAGTACTCCACCATATCGTTGCGCTCGAACTCGCCATGCACCAGCAGGTCCAGGCCTGCTGCTTCCTGCTCGCGGAGGCAACGCACGGTTTCCTCTTCCAAAAAGCCTTCGTACTGCTCCTGCGTCAGGCTGCCGGAGCGCCACCCGGCGCGCGCTTTCCGTACTTCAGGGGTCTGCGGAAAGGACCCGATGGTTGTAGTCGGCAGCAGCGGCAGGCCCAGTACGCTTGCCTGCGCCTCGGCACGCCCGGCAAACGGCAGATCACGCTTGAAGTCGCCCGGCTGCAAGGCTGCGATGGCAGCGCGAACAGTCTCATTGCGACTGGACTCGGCAGCGGCACGGGAGGCGAGCGCGGCCTTGTTAGCGGCGTGCTCGGCAAAGCTTTGGTCCGCGCCGGCCAGGGCACGCAATTCATCCAGCTTTTGCACGGCAAAGGCCAGCCATGACCGCACCACCGGCTGCATACGGGTTTCTCCCGCGGCGTCTACCGGTACGTGCAGCAGCGAGCAGGAGGGTGCCAGCACCACGCGCTCCGCGCCCAGCGCCGCTACAGCCTGGTCGATCAGCGCACGGCTGCGCTCGAAATCATTGACCCAGATGTTGCGGCCGTCTATCAACCCTAAAGATAAGGATTGCGACGGTTGAACCAGCGGCAGGGCGGCAGCAAGCTGCTCCGGCGCACGCACCAGGTCTAGGTGCACGCTTGCAACCGGCAGCGAGAACGCCGACGGCAGGTTTTCTTCAAGTGCCGCAAAGTAGGTTGTCAGGTGGATCGGCAAACCGGCTTGTGCAAGCTCCGTATACGCCATGCGGTAGTGAGCGTCCACACCGGCAGGCATGTCCGTAGCCAAGCAGGGCTCATCCAACTGCACACTCTTCGCGCCTGCCTGCTGCAAAGCACCAAGCAACGTCTTATAGGCGGCAAGCAGCTTCGGCAGCAGCGACCACACATCAAAGCCTGCGACAACAGGCTTGCCTAGCAGCAGCAGCGAGCAGGGGCCCAGCAGTACCGGGCGCGTCTCAATCCCTAGTGCCTTGGCTTCCTCAAACTGGCTTACCGCCTTGGCTGGATCGGCTTTGAAGCTGAGTCCTTCCGACCACTCCGGCACCAGGTAGTGGTAGTTCGTATCGAACCACTTGGTCATTTCCATGGCCGTTTGTTCCTGGCTGTTACGGGCCATGCCGAAGTAGGCGTCCAGCTTCACCGGCCCCGCGCCGAAGCGCTCCGGGGTGGCACCTACAGCAACCAGCATGTCGAGCACATGGTCATACATCGCATAGTCATTTGAGGGGATATTGGTGATCCCGGCAGCCTGCTGCAGCTTCCAATGGCGCGCTCGCAGCTCCGCTGCAGTCGTCAGCAGCTCCGCCTCCGTCCGCGTTCCCTTCCAGTAGCCTTCCAGTGCAAACTTGAGCTCGCGTTGCACACCCATCCTGGAAAAACCGAGGGTGCTTGTCCCTAACTGTGCTTGTGGCATTTGTATGGAGTCCTTATCCGTTTCTGATCTGGAGAAAATATGCTCCGCTAGGCGGAACTGTGTCCAAGGTTCGCCGGATTCCATGCTGAGAATTCCACCGGCCTGCCTGTTGAGTGTAGCTTAGCCGTCCACCAGCCATTCATACTGCGCGTCGGTAAGCGGCACCACGGAAAGCCGAAATTGCCGGAACAGGATGGAGCCTGAAAACACGGCGGCCTCGCGCATTGCACTCAACGGCTTGCCTTGGTGAAATCGCTTCGCCGGTTGGATGCGCACAGCCGGGTTCTTCTTATCACTCGCGTCGACCGAAACCACAGACGCCGTGCCCACGGCTTCCTTACCGGTGTTGGAGTGGTAAATCACCAGCTTTTCACCCTTCTGCATGCTCGCCAGATAATTTAACGCTTGCGCATTTTTAATACCGTCCCACACCGTCTCGCCATCGCGTACAAGGTCGTCGTATGAGTATTTCTCGGGTTCCGTTTTCAGCATGTAGGGCATCGCTTGGCTATAGCCCTTCTTCCAAACTCAGCGGCGAATATACGCGCTGCATCGCACGGTCACGATGCGCACGAGCCTGCACAACTTCGTACACCCCGTACACCAGCATCAACAAGCCGAACGCAATCACGATAATGCGCTTGGCAGGCGTGGCTACCTGCTTGACCCGCTCGTCCCCGCCGACGAACGGCCCCGACTCGCCCGGTGTTGTCTTGAGAAAGTATCCCATTGCAATCAGGTAGATACCGGCAAGTACATAGAGCCCATTCGACATGATGTAATCTCCCGCGCGGGTTCGCGTTAGCGCAACCCGACGATCTCGCCTTCCACATCAACGTCAATGCCCGAAGCGCGCGAGCTTTTCGGTAGCCCGGGCATCAGCATCATGTTGCCTGCGATGACCACCACAAAGCCTGCCCCGGCTGACAGCGCGGCACTAGCCACCTGCAAGCGCCAACCGCCCGGTGCCCCGGCCAGCTTGGGGTCGTCGGAAAGTGAGTACTGCGTTTTCGCAATGCACACCGGCACCTCACTGAAGCCCCAGCCCGCAAAACGTGCCAGCTGCGTGCGCGCCCGGTCCGAGAAGTCAACGCCTGCCGCGCCGTAGACCTTTGTCGCCACTGCTTCGATCTTGGCTTCGAGCGAGTCGCTAAGTTCGTAGGTTGTGTGCAGTGTCGGCGCAGCACCGTCTGTTGCCGCGAGCACGGCGCGCGCCAGGTCTGCCGCGCCTTCCGCACCGCGTGTAAACGCTTCAGTAAAGGCGTTCGGCAGCCCTTGCGCGTCGCACCAGCCTTTGAGCCGCGCAAGCTCCTCTTCGGTGTCTTTGGGGAAATGATTGATACCGACCACCACCGGCAGGCCGAAACCTTTGAGGATGGCGACATGCTTGGCAAGGTTAGCGAAGCCGCGTTCCAGGTCGTCCTTGCCCCCGTCTTCCGGCATGGCCTGTCCCTGGTTCTTCAAACTTTGCGCAGTGGTCACCAGCACGGCTGCCGCAGGCGCAATGCCGGCTACGCGAGTCACGATGTCCATGTACTTCTCAAGGCCGAGATCGGAAGCAAAACCGCACTCATTCACCGCATAGTCAGCCAGCCGCAGGCCGATCTCCTGCGACACAATGCTCGACGTACCGTGTGCGATATTGGCAAACGGCCCCGCATGGACAAAGGCCGGGGTGCCCTCAGTGGTTTGCACAAGATTGGGCTCAATCGCCTCAGCCAGCAGCGCCATCATCGGGCCTACGGCATCCAGGTCACGCGCGCGTACCGGGTCACCCGTCCGGGTTTCAGCCACGATGATGCTGCCAAGCCGCAGCCGCAGGTCTTCGCGGTCGCGCGCAAGCGCCACGATCGCCATGATTTCGGACGCAGCCGTGATAACAAAACCCGCCTGCTGGTTTGAGCCCTCACGTGCGGCGCTGCCGTCCTTTTTGGGACCGGCAACGTTGGTTGCAATCTTCCGCAGCCCGCGGTCGTTCATGTCGAGCGCGCGGGGCCAGGTTACCGTTGCCGGGTCGATGCCTAGGTCATTGCCGTGGAAGATGTGCGCATCCAGCAAGGCAGCAAGCAGGTTGTGCGCGGAAGTGATCGCGTGAAAGTCACCGTGAAAATGGAGGTTAATCTTCTCGCTCGGTTCTACCTGAGAAAGGCCGCCGCCCGCCGCACCGCCCTTCATGCCGAAGACAGGACCCAGCGAGGGCTCGCGCGAGGTAAGCACCACACGTTTGCCGGTGCCGCGCAACACGTACTCCAGGCCCTGCGTCAGACCGATAGAGGTCACCGTCTTGCCTTCCCCGGAGACGGTCGGCGTGGTGGCCGTGACCAGGATCAGCTTGCCCTTGCGCGGAAACGCCGGGTCGTTGAGCAGGCCGAGCTTGACCTTGCCGCCGTACCTGCCGACCTGTTCAAAATACTTCTCCGGTATGCCGAGCTTGGCCGCGACTTCGAGAATGGGGAGTAATTGTGATTTCATCTTGATCTCTTTCTTCTATGTAAATTCAGTGTGTATCGAGCGCGGACAAGGTGGTTTGAAGGCTTCCCGCGTCCTCGACGTTCAAGCTCGTTTGCGCACGGTCAATCTGCCGCAGCAGGCCGCTCAGCACTTTACCGGGACCGACCTCAACCCAGTGTGCAGGCTGGAACCGGTCACGCAGCGCCTCCATAGACTCCGTCCAGCGCACCGGCGCGGTGACCTGCTCCACCAGCGCGCGCCGCAGCGCGGCACCGGACTGCTCCGCGCGGGCAAGCGTATTCGGCACCACCGGCATCTGCGCATCACGGAAAGCCAATGCTTCGAGCAGCGGCGCAAGCCGATTTTGCGCGGGCTGCATCAGCGCGCAGTGGAAGGGCGCACTCACCGGCAGCATCACCACCCGCTTGGCCCCCGCCTCTTTTGCCAGCGCCCCGGCCCGCTCTACCCCGGCGGCGGTCCCGGATATTACGATTTGCGCGGGCGCATTCAGGTTTGCCGCGGACACTATCTCGCCCGTTTCCGCGGCTGCTTGTGTACAGGCTTCGGTCACAGCCGCTGCGTTGAGTCCCAGTACGGCAGCCATGGCACCTCGGCCTGCGGGCACTGCCTCCTGCATGTAGGTTCCGCGCGCATGCACGGCGCGCACGGCGTCGGCAAAGGAGAGCACACCCGCTGCGACCAGCGCCGCATACTCACCCAGTGAGTGTCCGGCAACCACGGCAGGCACGACGCCGCGTGCGTGCAGCACCCGCTCCGCCGCCACAGATAAGGTAACAATGGCCGGCTGCGTAAAGGCGGTCAGCCGCAGCCGGTCTTCCGGTCCTTCAAAACACAGCTTGCTGATAGCGAAGCCGAGCGCTTCATCGGCTTCTTCAAAGACCATGCGCGCTTCGGGAAACGTACCGTGCAGCTCGCGGCCCATGCCCACAGTCTGCGAACCCTGTCCGGGAAATAAAAATGCAATTGTACTCATCTATCCCTATCTGAAACGATACCGCCGCCCCTATGCAAGCTGCGGTCTGCCGCGCGCATGCCACAGCGCGCCTTCAAGCGGGTCCACCGGCGTCCGGGGCAACACCGTACCGGGCAGGCAGGATGCAAGCGCGGCCTGCATTGCCTGCCGCACAGGAGCGAGATGCGTGAGCACGCCACCCGCAAAGGCCACCTCCAACGGTGCGGAGCTGCCGCCTTCGAGCACCTCTACCTTTCGTACAACGGCTGCTACCAGCCCGGCCAGATCCTGCCCTGCTCGGCGCAGCACTTCGCTCGCTGATGCGTCCCCTGCCAGGGCAGCTTCAAGCACCGCCGGTACCAGCATCGCGGAGTGAAAGCCGGGCGCGTTGGCCGCGCCGATAATGTCATCCAGCGTCGCAAGCCGAAGGGCTGCCATGCAGCGTCGCAGCAGGGGCGGCAGGTCTTCGGGAAGCACCGGCTCCGCAAACTCGGAGGCGCTGACAGCATCGGCAGTCGAAGGTGATGCTGCGTCGATGGCTTGAAAACACACCCGCAGGGCCTCGGTGCCGATCCAGTGGCCGGAGCCTCGATCCGACAGCGCCGGACCCCAGCCGCCCGTGTGTACCATGGCGCCGGTACTTGCGCGGCCCACGATATTCGAGCCCGTCCCGGCGATCACCAGCACCCCGCGCCTTTGCTGAAATGCCGCGTCAAGCGCAATCACTTCATCACCCAGCAGCAGGAGCTCACCGCCTACCGTTTCCGCAAAAGCCATATGCATCCACTGCCGCACAGCGGGCGCGGAGATGCCGGAAGTGCCGATGCAGGTGCGTGCCACCTTGCCGTGAACCGGAACGCCTGATTGCGCCTCAAGCTCACCCAGCACGGCTTGAAGATTCGCCTGAGCCTGCGCCGGTGAAAGCCTCATTGCCTTGATGCTGCCGCTTTCCGCTCGTGCCAGGATATTGCTTTCATTCGCCAGAATCGCTGCGGTTTTCGAGCCGCCAACATCAAATGCCAGGTACAAGCCCATATCTCGATTATGCCGTTGAATGCGCATCGTACTGGGTATGCGTATTCGGTTGACCCGCCAATGGGCTGGAACCGATATGAATTAGGAGCAAGACATGAAGGCACTTTTAAGCACCATACTGGCACTGACACTGACTGCAGCCCCCATCCTGGCGCAGACCCAGCAGACACCGCAAACCACCCCGGACCCAAGCGCATCTACGCAAGATCCTGGGCAGCTGGACAATACGGCAAAGCAGGACAAGATCAAGGCCGATATGGCAAGCAAGAAGTCCAAGGCTGCGAAAAAGGCTGCAAACGCTCAGAAAAATGCGGATAAGCAGCAGAGTAAGATGACTGACGCGCAGCAAAAGGCAGCGGCGGCACATGCTGCGAATGCGGCAACACCTGCACCCCAGTAAGTCGGACGCAAAAAACAGTTGTCGGCAGCAAATCTTGAATGGGTTTAGCTGCCGGACAATTCTGCTTCGATGAGCCCGTTAACGCCTGCCTCAGCAAACTCGGCTGCCACACGAATACCGTTGCGAATCGCACGATCGTTTGACGATCCATGGCCGACGATACAAACGCCGCGCACTCCCAGCAGGGGCGCACCGCCGTACTCAGACGGGTCCGTTTTCCTTTTGAAGGTTGAGAATGCCTTGCGTGACAGCAGCGCCCCAACTTGTGCTGTGACCGTCTGTCGCAAGGAATCTTTCAGCATGTCGCGTACCAGGCGAGTCAGTCCCTCGCTTGTTTTAAGCGCTACATTACCTACAAAGCCGTCGCAGACAATGACATCGGCATTGCCGTTATAGAGGTCGCGCCCCTCCACATTGCCGATGAAGTGCAACGGTAAGGCCTTGAGCAGCGGGAACGTTTCACCGGTAAGTTCATTGCCCTTACCTTCTTCCTCACCGATGGAAAGCAGGCCTACGCGCGGCTGTTTGATCTTGAGCACGGTACGGGCATAGAGCTCACCCATCACGGCAAACTGAACCAGGTTTGAAGGTTTGCAATCGACATTTGCCCCAACATCAAGCAGCACGCATGGGGTACCGGCAGTGGTGGGCAGCACCATGGCCAGTGACGGCCTGTCTACGCCGGGTAGCGCACCAAGTGTCATCTTGGCGGTAGCCATTGCAGCACCGGTATTGCCGGCAGTCAGGAAAGCGGCAGCCTTGCCCTCACGTACCAGCCGCAGACCCACGCGCATGGAACTGTCTTTTTTGCTGCGAACCGCTTGCGCTGCCTTTTCATCCATGCCGATGCGTTCGCTGGCATGCACAATCTCAATAGGCAGCTTTTCGCCTCCCAAAGCTTGGAGGAGTAGCGGCTGTAGCTGTTCTTTGGGCCCTACCAGCAGAACATGGACGCCAAGCTCACGGGCAGCCTGGATTGCGCCGCAAATCTCCGGCTCCGGGGCCTTGTCGGCACCCATGGCATCAACGGCAATTACAGTGTGCATGGGTTAGGGCACGGCTCCAGCCGTTCTCCTGTAAATGGACATATCTGGGTTGCGGTATATAACTTCGATAGACATATCCGGATTGCGGGATATGTCTACACTAGGAAAGCGGTGCAAAGCCCCCAGCTCTTTCACAAAAGCTGAAGAATGCTCTAGCTAGCTTCCTTGGTCTCAAGCACGGCACGACCCTTGTAGGTCCCGCATTTGGCACAAGCGCGGTGCGGCAACTTGCGCTCATGGCAGTTGGGGCACTCAGAAAGCCCGGTAGCGGTTAAAAAATCGTGGGCACGACGCTTGGAGGAGCGGGCCTTGGAGTGGCGGCGTTTCGGGTTAGGCACGGCAAAAATCCTTTCGGTGGTTCGTATCGCAAGGCGCTTGTGACCGGCGCGGGCTTCGCTTGCAGCTCAGGTGTTTAAGAAATCTTGATGCGGCTTCGCAAGTCACCCAGTGCGTTCCAGCGTGGGTCGGCAGGGACTTCCTCGCAGGAACAAGGATTGTTGTTCCTGTTGCTGCCGCAACGTGGGCAGATTCCTTTACAGTCTTCGCGGCAAAGCGTCCTGGCAGGCAGGGATAACAGCACCTGTTCCCGCAGAACATCTTCAAGCAAAAGACTACCGTCCTGATAATAGCCGATTTCAGTCTCCGATGCCCCGATGGAGTGCTCCTTATCATCAGAATCAACGCCTATGGGGCGGAACAATACATCGTAGTCCCCGGCGAGAGCGTGCTCTACCGGGTCCAAACAGCGGGCGCACGGCACCTGAAAAGTGCCCGAGTACGTACCGCGCAGCCGCATATCCTGAACAATTTCCTTGGGTCCGCGATGCTCCTCAAGCAGCTCCGCCAACCCGGCAGCCTGCAAGGGTCCCTGCTGCTCGACATCGCTGCCGAGCTCAATACCGCCCGGCGGGAAAGAGGTGTCATAGTGGAATGGCTCGCGCTCAAGGTCGGCAATAGTGATTAACATGGTGGCCTCTTGGTATCTATATACCAGCCTATGAGGTAGGAGCGCGCAGGGTCAAATGGAGTGAGCAGTCCCTGTAATTACCTTCTTCTCGAAGTAGGCTGCATTCGCCATGTGACACCCTGCTGCCGCGTGATGGCCGAAGACCACATCTTCAACCGGCGGCTTGCGGGTGCGGACCGAGGTGAAGAAGTTTGTCAGATGGGGCCGCAGGTCGTCCCATGTAGGGCCATGCCATACTGTCGGCTCTTCCACCAAGTGGGTCGCCGGGTCACTGTCATGCTCGGCATGCCATTGCGTCTCATAGGCCGCATGCTGGGCTGCTGGGAAGCCGTTCAAGCCGTAGTCCGGAGAGCGGTCCATGCCGGTTTGAGGCGTCAGGATCACTGAATTGTTGGAGACTTCAAGAATTCCGTGCGATCCCAGGAACCGGGTCACCTCCGGCGTGTCCGTTCCCAGCGTAAGCCGTACGCCTACCGGTACCTGCCCATAGCTGAAGGTGGTCGTTTGCACATCCGGCATGTCGCGGCCGTCTTTCCAGCGGTAGATGCCGCCTACCGAGTACGCCTGGTCGGGCGCGGCGTTGATGCCGGTGACGTACTGCATGCCGCTCAGCAAATGCACCATCAAGTCGCCTGCCATGCCTGTGCCGTACTCATGGAAGCAGCGCCAGCGATGAAACGCGACCGGGTCGAAACCCTTCTTCGGAGCATCGCCCTGCCAAGTGGCCCAGTCCAGAGTAGCGGGTGACAGGTCCGGTAGCAGCGGGTACTTCCATGCGCCACCAGGTGAGTTGCGGCCAAGCTGCAGCTCTACCTGCAGTACCTCGCCAATGGCACCGCCGTCATGCAGTGCTTTGGCCTGACCGAACAACGCGGACGACACCCTCTGTGAACCCACCTGCACAAAGCTTTTGCTGCCGTGCACCGCCCGCACCATCGCTTCACCGTCAGCGATGGAGTGCGACATGGGCTTTTCACAGTACACGTCCTTGCCTGCGGCCATCGCATCAACTACTACCTGCCGGTGCCAATGGTCCGGTACCGCGACGATCACGCAATCCACGTCCTTGCTTTCGAGGATTTCGCGGTAACTGCGCGTGGTGCGGATGCCGGTGCCTGCGATCTCCTGAGCCAGCGTGTGGCGCCCGTCGTACAGATCACATGCCGCAACACAGCGGCTTCCCGGCAGTGTGACCGCAGCACGTAGCAGCGATGAGCCCTGGATGCCGACGCCGATACTGGCAAAGCGCACCGGCTCACCTGCGGTGGAGACGGCCTCCTGCGCGGCTAGTATAAAGTGCCGCCCAGGCAGCATTGATGTGGCCGCCGCGCTTGTTCCCAATTGCAAAAACCCTCTGCGAGAAAATTGTGCCATCTCTACCCCGCATTATGTGTACATGCCAACCGGCTCACTATAGACGAAGCTCACAAGCAAAGCCTACGGCTATCGGCCACCCCGCTACGGTTTCACCCACAAAATAGATCGTTTGGAGATTCCCTGCGGTATGTTGAGCGTATGCCATTTTCCCGCTCTACCTCCTTCCTGCTTGCCGCAGCACTTGCATTGCCCCTCTGCGCTTTCGCACAGGACCACGCGGACGCCTCGCCCGCGAAAGTTCCGGCTTCGAGTGAAGACACCGCCAAGCCGGAGCCGCGGGCACCGCTACCGCCGGATGCCTCTGTGGAACAAACTGTGACCGTCAATGGGAAACTGCTGCACTACACGGCAACTGTAGGCGTCATCCCGACCTATAACCGTGCCGACGGTGCCAAAGCCGAGACAAAGTCCGGCGAGGTGGTTGTGACCTCCTACACGCTTGACGGCGCGGGAGGCAAAGGAAGCGCGGCGGGTAGTGTGGACCGTCCGGTAACCTTCGCCATGAACGGCGGCCCGGGCGCGTCGTCTGTCTATCTCAACTTTGGGGCCATCGGACCCAGACACATGGAGTTTGCCGTGCAGGGCAACAGCCCGTCCGATCCGGTCAAGCTGACCGACAATCCCGGTACCTGGCTGCCCTTCTCCGATTTGGTCTTTATCGACCCCATCGGCACCGGCTTTTCCCGTTCCCTGGTCACGCCTGATGAAACGAAGAAGCTGTTTTACTCAACCACTCCCGACATCGAGTACCTGTCGCAAGTGATCTATGACTGGCTGGTTAAAAACGGTCGCCTTCCGTCGCGCAAGTACCTTATCGGCGAAAGCTACGGCGGCTACAGGGGCCCGCGCATCACGCACTATTTGCAGTCACAGCTTGGCGTAGCCATGAACGGAGTGGTGCTGGTCTCGCCCTACATCAACCCATGGATTGAAGGCAACGGTGACATCTCACCGCTGCCCTGGATGATGACTTTGCCCTCGATCGCCGCGGCGCACCTGGAGCGCGCGCACCAGCTGGACGCCGAGCACATGGCCCCGGTTGTTGCTTACACGCGCAGCGAGTACGTAACCGACCTGCTTGCGGGGCGCTCAAACCCCGAGGCTACCCCGAGGCTCATCAAGAAGGTCACCGACATGACCGGGCTCGATCCCATGTTTGTGAAGTACTCCGGTGGGCGGCTCGACACCGCAGCCTACCTGCGCGAAGTACACCGGGAACAGGGCGAGATCGGTTCCGTCTACGACTCGAACGTGACCGCTCCCGACCCCTACCCTTTCTCACCGGAGCAAAAGTCCAGTGACCCGATCCTTGAGGCCATCATCGCGCCGACTACCTCTGCCATGGTGGACTGGGTGACGCGCACGGTGGGCTGGAAGACGACGGCGGGCTACCAGGCGCTTTCGTACAAGGTGAACCAGGAGTGGGACCGCGACAAGGCGCTGGAGCGCGGCGCGGGCGGCGACCTGCGCGAGGCCGTAGCTGCCGACTCCAAGCTGCGGGTGCTGATCGCGCACGGCTGGGACGATCTGAGCTGCCCGTTTATGGGCTCGGTGTTGACAGTGGACGAGATGGCACTACCGGGCGATGCTACGCGCGTAGCCGTGCATGAGTATCCGGGTGGGCATATGTTTTACACGCGCGCGGCCAGTCAGGCCGCGTTTGTGAAGGATGTGGAAGCGATGGTCGCGGCGCATTAGGTTCAACTTCGAGCTGCCGTATCATCAGGGTGCTGGATCAGGAGGCATTATGGCTGGAACTGCTGTCGCCGTCAGCTTGGCGGAGTACCTGGCAACAAGCTACGAGCCAGACGTTGAGTATATTGACGGGCACCTCAAGGAGAAGCCTGTGACCGGGTTTCAGCATGGCGTGATTCAAATCGTGTTGGGTCAATGGTTTCGAGAGCACCGCAAGGAGTGGGGCATCCTTGCATCGGTTGAAACCCGGACACAAGTTAACCCGGACCATGTGCGTCTGCCGGATGTTGTGGTCGTGCGCAAAGGCGAGCAGGCTGACGGTGCCCTGACCAAAGCGCCCTTAATAGCCATTGAAGTGCTCTCGCCTACAGACAGCTACAGCGACCTGAAAGCGCGCGCGACAGACCTGCGCGCCATGGGCACGGAGAACGTCTGGCTGTTGGACCCTGTGCGTCGTACCGCTGAAGTCTGGAATGGAAAGAACTGGCTGCGGGTCGAAGAAAACCGGCTCGCCACTGTCAACTCGCCCGTGTACCTTGATCTCGACTGGTTGTGGGCTGAGGCTGATGATGAATAGTTTTAGCTTGTAGATGACAGGACAATTCAGGTGTACAGCGTTGCTCCCTGCACACCTGAAGAACCACAATTCTGGTTAGCAGCACTGCGAAATGAGTTACGCTAGGCCGCTTTCAGCGACGTCACCGCTATGGAACAGCCGTATACCGGCAATCCCGGCTGCGCCTGCATCCATGCAGGCGGCAGCATTAGCAGGGGAAACTCCGCCCAGTGCAAACACCGGCATCGGCATAGCTTCCCGGCAGGCTTCACAAAGCCGTAAAAGGCCGGTACCGGATAGAACTTCTTCCCCGTAAATAAATTTGCCGAAAACCGGGGCCCACAACGCGAGCGTTGCGCCGCCATCGCGTGCTGCCCGCACCTCAATAAGCGTGTGGCAGCTAACAGAGACGCAGCGAAATAGATCAGTGGCCTGACGAGTAGCCTCAAGTGAGGCACTGCCTGCCAGGTGCACACCGTCTACACCCCACGTCAGAACATGCTCTGCTCCAAGCCTGCCACCAAGATTGACTAAAAGGCGCGTCCGGCTGCCCGGTGCGCGTGTCACACATAGCAAGCGAGAAACCAGTGGAGCCAGCGCCTCCTCCGGCAAATCCTTTTCACGAAGCTGCACCCACTCGAAACCGGCGTGAACCCATTGCTGCACTTGCCTGCAAAGTGCTGCTTCTGTCCCTTGCGGATGGGGTGCGAGCAGCGAGCGGTCGGTAATGGCGTAGCGTTGCATGACGTGTCCAACAGAAAAGCCCCGCGCAGCACGGGGCTTTTTACGGGTGCGGGTTTATCGGTACGAGCGTTGGTAGGTACGTGTCATGCGGTCATGCCAGCCTAGCTTGTCTTCGTCCAGCAAAGCCCAAAAGGCACCAAGGCCAAGCGGCAGCAGAGAAAGCGCCGTTGCAGGAACCCGGTTCTGCAAATCCCTGCGCCGAGGATTCTCATCCCTGAAGGTGCACAGCGCGATGCGCGCATAGCGCATGCCGGGCGTGCTGCCGCCGCCGTAGCTCATAAACAGCCAGCCGTAGAAGGTGGCCAGAGCGCAAAATATCAGCGCCGCGATCACAATCGCTTCCTTACCCGCAGGTGGGTGCACTGTGCAGGATGCAAATACAAGAACAGCAAGCAGAAAACAGGAGCACACAATAACCCCGTCAACCAGCGCCGCCATGAAGCGGTCGCTGACCGGGGCCAGGTCATGCAGCGCGGGCAATGACTCTACCGCGTAGCCATGTTCAGGAAGCCGGGCTGCCGCGGGCCTTGGCAAGGCAGGCGATTGCTCGTCCAGAGACTCGCTTACGTGCCCCCTTGGGTGCTCGCCTAAATGGACGGCTGCCCACCCGCTTCGAGTATCGGTTGCCGATGCAGGTCCATCTTCAAAGCCGAGCTGTCTTCTTTCGACATGCCCATTTTCACTTTGTGTTTGCATACAATATTCGCCGGATGCCACGTGCGTCCGTTTATACTCCTCAACTTCCATGATACCTGCCGTATGCGAGCTGTTTTGGGGGTGCGTACCGGCTTCAACACTCTCTACTTCAAAAATGCGCAGGGTGGTACCTCGGTCCCCGTGATCCATGGAACTTTCCGGATATAGGAGCGGTCCTTCCGCCAGGCGCGGTCGCTGTTTACGCGCGGCAATCAGCTCGCGTGGAAACTCGATTAACTTTGCCGGTAGCCCTTGCGCAGCGGGTACAACGGCTTCAGCGAATGCATCTACCAGCTCGCCGAGGATACGGGTGCGTCCGGCAGCCGGGTGTTGCAAGGGAGGCATGGAACGCGCCGGCAGCGGCGCATGAGTTCGCACCTGCTGCGTCGCGTCTCGGGGCTGAAGGGCTGCGTCGGGAGGTCCAGGTAACAGCAGGTCCTTCCACTCCGCTGCGCTTTGCTCAGGAGTACCCGAGCTGCCCAAGGATTGCCGGTACCAACGTCTGTTTGAGACGGAGTCCGATGCATCCTCCGCCATATTTGGTCGGCTCAGGCATCGCAGGCTCAAATCATGCTGTACCGCTTCTCGTTCTACCAGCTCCACCAGCTCGACCTGCCAATGGGAAAGTGCTGCATGTGCTGCATACGCAGCGTCAACCGCATGTTGGGCTGCGATGGCAGCTGCCGCTGCCGCGTCTGCGCTGGCGGCCAGCAGCTCCCCATAGGAGGGGGCATCCCGGTAGCGTAGCGCCACGCGTTCTGCTACGCGAGAAGAACCGCGACTTTCCACATGGCTTGAGCTGTGCGCAGGCAGCCCCGCACCCGCACGACGCTGCCGGTGCTCGCGCAAGCGTGCGCGAAGCTCCTGCTTCCATGCAAACGAGGGTGGCAGCTCATAGTCTGCCGCAGAAGGCGGATGCTGAAGGGATGCAATGCTCATAAAAGCGCCTCCTCATACAGCGAATCCGCCTGCGGAGCGCTGTGCCTGCTGTGAGAAAGCTTTGCCCCCTGCAAAGACAGAGGCGACTTGGGGAATGGAGAGTCATGCAACTTTGCACTCCGGGCGACGTCTTTAGCGTTTGTTATGCTGTGGATGCCTCCGTAATGAAAACCCGCATAACTTGGTGTATCACGCTGTTTTTGCTCTGTCATCATGCCCCGACGGTCTGGGGGGTAACAAAGCAGCTACCCCAGGCGAGCGCACCGGCGGGGGCGCAAAGCTCTGTTCCGCAACAAGCCAAGCCGGCGCCGGCGCCTGATGCTTCCGGCGACGTGGACCTTTCCGCTCCCCTAAATCCGGATTTGGACCCTGCTTTTTCCCTGCCCTCGGCTGCGGCCCGGGAAAACTCCGCTCCTGCTATTCCTGCTCCACCTGTTACAGAACAGCTTGGCGCAGACTCCCTTCCGGCACCGACAGGCGTCAGTGAACTCGGCCTTAGTGAAATTATTGACACAGGCAGTGCCACGCCCATCGACGCACCGCCCGTAGGAACGCCCGTACACATCGAGGCGGACAAGCAGGGGCGTACCGGAGACACCTTCCATCTCGATGGCGACGTACTGCTGCTGTACAAGTCCTACCGCGTTCGCGCCGACCACGTGGCTTACAACCGAGCCACTTCGATGGTTGAGGCACAAGGGCATCTCTCCGTTGAAGGCGGCCCTTCTGACGAGCACCTCTACGCGGACCATGGCACCATGAACCTTGAAGACCATACAGGCCACTTCTACGATGCCACGGGTACGCTCGGCGTACGCACCGTAACGCACGACCGCTTTGTCTTTACCGCGCCCAACCCGTTCGCGCTTACAGGTAAGGAGGTGCTGGAGCTCGGTCCGGGGCGCTACCAGGTGCTCCACGGCACACTTACCAGCTGCCGTCTGCCCCATCCCGACTGGCAGCTCATTGCACGCAACATCCTTGTCAAGGACGGCACTGCATCAGCCCGTAACAGCACCTTCACACTGTTCAACGCGCCGCTGCTGTACCTGCCCTACATCTCGCACCCTCTCGCGCCGGAGCACCGCCAAAGCGGCATCCTGCTGCCCATCTTCGGCAATGACACGCAACGCGGCTTCATCGTGGGCGAAGCCGCCTACATTGTGCTGGGCCGCAGCGCGGACGCTACCGTCGGCTCCGAATATTTTTCGCGCCGAGGCTTTGCTCCGTTCGGCCAGCTGCGCTACCGCGGCCAGGGCGAAAACTTCGCCTCGTTCCGTTTGCGCTCCCTGCTGGACAGGTTGCCGGGAACGCTGAACCAGGGCGGCGTGGACCTTTTCTTCCGCGGGCGGCGCAAGCTCGACGACTATACGCAGGCCGTGGCCGACGTGGAGTACCTGTCCTCCTACGTGTACCGGCAGGCGTTTGAAGAGAACTTTTCAGCCGCTATCAACTCCGAGGTCAAATCCTCCGCGTTTGTTACGCGCGAAGGCAACGGCTTTGCCGCCGACGGTCGTTTTGAGCGGTACCAGACCTTCCGCAGTGCCACGATCGGCGACGAGATCCGCGTGCTGCACGAGCCGGAACTGCAGCTCGATGCGCTTGACCATCCCATCCATCACACGCCGCTGCTGTGGGGCGGTGAGGCGGCATCAGCAGCACTGTCACGCTCTGAACCGGGCTTCAGCACCAGCAGCCTGGTGCCCCGGCTTGACCTGTACCCGCACCTGGCACTGCCGCTTAACGCCGCCGGTTGGACGCTGCGCGGCGAAGCCGGGGTGCGCAACACGTTCTACGGCAAAAGCCAGCAGCCGGGCGTACCGGGCAGCGTGCCGGTAGCAGAGTTGGGCGCGAGCCTGGACCGCTTCTCCTTCAACAGCGAAGTAGCTCTACACCCGCCCACCCTGCGACGCGACTTCAGCTCTCCCTTTACGCAGCGCCTCTTCGGCGGCCCGCTACGCCACACAGTCGAGCCTGAGCTTACCTACCGCTACGTTACCGGCGTCAATCACTTTGCGAACACACTGCGCTTCGACGATACCGACATTGTGACGGACACCAACGAGGTGGAGTACGGGCTGACGCAGCATGTGTATGTGCGCCGCCTGCATGCGCAGCCTTGCAAGGGCGATGAGGCGCTGGGGCCTAACAGCACCTGCGGCCGCGGTACCACTGACTGGCTCACGTGGAAGATCGCACAGCAGCATTACTTCAATCCCACCTTCGGCGGGGCCGTACTGCAAGGCCAACGGAATGTGCTTGCCACAACGCTTGACCTTACCGGGATTGCGTTTCTATCCGGCCCGCGCAACAACTCGCCCATCATCTCGCGGCTGCGCCTGCGCACCACAAGCGCCACAGACCTTGAATGGGATCTCGATTACAACGTTCGCAACGGCAGGGTGCAGGGCAGCAACCTGCTGGCGTCGTACCGTGTGAACAACTACTTTCTTTCCATCGGCGATGCGCGGCTGTTCAATGTCACACCGCAGGTAGCCGCTCTCCCCTCTGCGCCCAACCCCAACTCCACCAGCGCGCTTACCGGGTTTAATCAACTGCGCCTTGCTACGGCCTACGGCTCTCCGACCAAGCACGGCATCTCTGCCGGGGCCAACCTGGGTTATGACTTTACCCTGAACCAGCGGCAATACCTGGGCCTGCAAGCCGGTTATAACCGCGATTGCTGCGGTCTTGCTTTTGAAATGCGCCGCTACACGCTGGGGGTGGTCAGGAACGACACGCAGTACCTGTTCTCGTTCACGCTGGCCGGGGTTGGATCTGCCGGGTCACTGCGGCCCGTGTTGCGGGTGTTTTAAAGGAGTTGCTCAACACTCGCTCATACGCTCATAAGGGTTATCCTTCGACGCCGCTGCGCTCCGCTCAGCGGGTATGTGCAAATCCGAAACAAGTAACAGGTATGGTCTTGAGAAGGTGCGTGCAAAGTAAAAAACAAGTACTAGGTGTCATCCTGAGCGAAGCCGAAGGATCTGCTTCTGCCTTTGACCTTCGCACCGCGACCGAGAAAAGCAGGTCCTTCGACTCCGTTTCACTCCGCTCAGGATGACACGGGTTTGGTCGTGATCCTGAAATGAAATACTTTGCACACACCCTTTGAGCGAAGCTGAGGATCTGCTTTTGCCTTTGACCTTCGCGTCATGGCCGAAGACAAGCAGGTCCTTCGACTCCGTTTCACTCCGCTCAGGATGACACGATGTTCGTTGTAATTCTGAAATGAAGTACCTTGCACACACCTGCTCAGGATGACCCCTGATTCAAGCTGCCGGGCAAAGTCGTTGTCTCATCCAATCCACAGAGGAAACGTACCACTATGAAAATGCGCGCACTGGGCCGGTCCGACCTGCAAGTTACCCCACTTATGCTGGGTGGCAATGTCTTCGGCTGGACCGCTGATGAGGCGACTTCGTTCCGCATTCTCGACAGCTTTGTCGATGCAGGCGGCAACTTTATCGATACCGCAGATGTGTACTCGCGCTGGGCTGAGGGTAATTCCGGCGGCGAGTCCGAAACGATCCTGGGCAAGTGGTTCCGGAAGAGCGGCAAACGCGGCAAAGTCGTGCTTGCCACCAAGGTCGGCATGGATATGGGCGACGGCAAAGTGGGGCTGCGGCCCGGCTATATCCGGCAGGCGGTCGAGACCTCATTGCAGCGCCTGCAAACTGACTGTATCGACTTGTACCAGTCGCACCAGGATGACCCGGACACACCGCTTGCCGACACTCTCGGTGCCTACGCCGACCTGATTGCCGCAGGCAAAGTGCGCGCCATCGGTGCTTCAAATTACAAGCCGGACCGACTACGCGAGGCGCTGGAGCTGCACAGCAGTGAGAGCTTACCGCGTTATGAGTGCCTACAGCCTAAGTACAACCTTATGGAGCGCGCGGATTATGAAACCAATCTTGAACCGGTGGTGCAGGAGTTCGGCATCGGCGTGGTGCCGTATTCCTCGCTTGCGTCCGGTTTTTTGACCGGCAAGTACCGCTCCGCCGCGGATGCGGAAGGCAAAACTCGTGGCAGGGCCGCCGGAAAGTACACCAACGCAGGCGGCTTTGCCGTGCTGAAGGTGCTTGACGAGATTGCGCAGGAGAGCGGCAGTAACCCGACGCAGGTTGCACTTGCCTGGCTTATGGCGCGGCCCAGCATCACTGCGCCTATTGCCAGCGCCACAAGCGTGGAGCAGCTTCAGGACTTGATTCACGCGACCGAGTTGAAGCTGTCGCCTGCGGCAATCGAAACGCTGAATGCCGCGAGCCAGTCCCCGGCAGTCAGCTAAAGCAGGACGGGCAGTACGCCCATCCTGCAAGCCGGCTTACGCAACCAGCACAGCACGATACCGGGCTTTGCCTTGCCGGGTATGATCAAGCGCGGCATTCGCCTCTGCCATCGGAAAGGTCTCAATCATGGGCTTGATGCCGTGCAGGGCGGTGAACGCTAGCATCGCCTGTGTCTCATCGATGGAGCCTGGCTGGCCGCCGACAACCGACTTTTCTCCTCCGATCACGCTCCATGGAGAAAACGAGATGGGCTTGTCCGGGATGCCGACGATGCAGAGCTTGCCCCCGGGCCGCAGCGCTGCAAGGTAGGCGTCCCAGGGCATGTCCGCAGTTACCGTGGACAGGATGAAGTCAAACGTCCTGGCCACCTTGCTGAGCTCATCAGTCCCGCGCGTCGCCAGAAAGTGCCGCGCACCGAAGCCATGCGCCTGTTCATCCTTGTCATGTGTCGAGCTGATAGCAGTCACATCGCAGCCCCACTTTGCCAGAAACTGCACCGCAAGGTGGCCCAGGCCGCCGATACCGACCACCGCCACCCGGTCTGTGGGGCGGACGCCATAGCGAAGTAGCGGTGTAAAGACAGTAGTTCCTGCGCACATCAAAGGGCCTACATGCTCTGAAGCAATTGCGTCAGGCACCGGATGCGCGAACTGCCAGTTGCTGACACGGACGACCGAGCCGAAGCCGCCTTTGTGCTCGCCCATCACCGTGCCGCCTACCTGCGGGCACACGTGCTGCATGCCGCCCTCGCACCACTCGCACTGCATGCAGGAGCCGCATAGCGCCCCCACGGCAACCCGCTGCCCGACTGCCAGCCGCTTTACATTGGAACCGATTGCGGCCACTGTGCCGGCAATCTCATGCCCCGGCACGACAGGGTACTGCGAAAAACCCCAATCATTGTCTACCATCGCGGCATCGGTATGGCAGATGCCGCAATGAGTGACCTGCACATCCACCTGCTCCGGTCCGAGTTCTTCGAGATCGAACTGGAATGGTTCGAGGGCCTGTTTTGCTGCCTTTGCCGCATACGCTTGTACCTGCATGATTCGCTCCTGAGTAGCTGCCGGGTTTACTGCTGAGAGAAGTAGCCAAATTGCCGATTCCTCTTCGCAAACGCGGTTTATGACTTTAGAAGAAGTCATTTATCGGGCAAAGACAATGCATAGAACTCCAAAACGCTTGCACGATTCTCCACTTCAACAGGCAGAAAGAACTTTCCTACTTTAGCCTTGAAGCTATGAAGACCGGCATCGATACTCTTATGGCAGATAGAAAAGCAATGGTGACGCTGCTTACCGCGCTTTGCCCTTCCGATGGAGCCCGCTCATCCCCTGTGGAAGGGGTCACCCTCTTGCGAGCCACGCGTTCTTCGCAGCCGGTTCCTGTTTTGTACGAGCCATGCCTTGTCATTGTGGCGCAAGGTCAAAAGCGCTTTCACTTGCCCGATCAGATATTGAGCTATGACGCGCGCAACTACTTTCTGCTTACCGTGCCCGTGCCCGCCGATTGCGAAACCATGGTGAACCAAGAAGGGCCGTTTCTGGGTGTGGCAATACGCATCGATCTCGCGATTGTCAGTGATCTGCTGATGAAGATGAATGCGGGAGTGGGACCTGCGGAGACTGCGCGGCATGAGATGCGGGTCAGTGCTCCGCCGATGAACGCCATGCTGAGCAGCGCAGCGATGCGCCTGCTTGAATGCCTTGCCTCACCGACAGATGCGGCAGTGCTCGGGCCCTTGCGTGTCCGGGAGCTTCTCTACCGCGTCCTGTGCGGGGAAGGAGGCTGCGCCTTGCGAGCATTGCTGCTCGGCAATGAAAGCCGGACAAAAATCCATCGCATCCTGCAACGAATGCACGATACGTACCCGGTACCATTAGATGTGCTGGAGCTGGCTCATGGAGCAGGCATGAGCGCTTCCGCACTCCATCTTCATTTCAAGGCAGTTACCGGCACGTCGCCTGTGCAGTATCTCAAGACGGTACGCCTGCACAAAGCACGCATGCTGATGGTGCAGGAGTGCATGGGTGCAGCCCTGGCAGCTGAGCGCGTAGGCTACGACAGCCCGTCGCAGTTCAGCCGCGAGTTCAAGCGATTTTTCGGGGCACCACCGGCGGAAGAGGCACAGCGGGTACGAGCTACCTTTGGGTTTACGGATGAAGTATCCGCAAATACGGGCACTTTGCAGGGATCGTTATCACAATAGTGACCCGCGGCTTCCGCCTGCCTTGTTTACAGCTCTACAGAAGCCCGATGCGATAATCAGGAGGTCACTCTGAAAGGCTTATTGATCCCTTTGCCTAGTCTCACCGCAAATTTCACCCGCCTGCTGCTTGGGGCTTTGTGCCTGCTTTCTGTTGCAGGCTGCACTGCACAGGCACCCGCCGGTACTGCGCTCACGCAGGGGCAGGATCGCCGCATTGAGCTGATGGTGCGCTCGCAGTTGAGCGTGCCTGCTGACTGGGATGTTGTTCCAGGCAGCCGCACGCCAAGCGACGTCCCCGGCTTTGACACACTACACGTTGTGTTTTCACCGACTGCCAATCCCGGCCGCAAGGAAGCCATTGATTTTCTGTTGTCGAAAGACGGCAAAACACTGGCAAAGTTCACCAAGTACGACCTCGACAAGGTGCCCGGCACAGACATTGCCGTTACGGGTCGCCCGGTACGGGGTAGTGAAAGCGCCAAGGTCGAGATTGTGAACTTTGACGATCTGGAGTGCCCTTACTGCGCGCGCATGCACACCGAGCTGTTTCCGCAGACGCTGGACCACTACAAAGGCTTGGTAAAGGTGGTCTACAAGGACGATCCCCTGGTTGAGATTCACCCCTGGGCACTGCGTGCCGCTATAGACGCCAACTGCCTGGCCGCGCAGAACGGCAAGGCCTATTGGAACTATGTGGATTACGTTCATGCCCATGGCGAGGACGTTTCCGGGCCGGACCACAATCTGCCGAAAGCTAATGCCATGCTCGACAAGATTGCCACGGACGAAGGTACCCGCTCCGCGCTGAACCAACCCGCGCTTGCTGCCTGCCTGGCACGCCAGGACGAAACCGCGGTACGCGCTTCAGCAAATGAAGCGCAAGCGCTGCACATTGACGGCACCCCCGCGCTATTTATTAACGGCGAGCGGGTTTCAGGCGCACAGCCCGTCGCATCCTTGTGGGCTGTTATTGATCGCGCCCTGCGTGCGCAGGGCATCACGCCGCCGCCTGAACCCGCAGCAGGTCTTGCAGCTCCGGCGGCTCCGGGTGGAACGCGATAGGTTTAACGCGATAGGTTTTATGATATGTCCGTATAACGGTCTGAACCGGTATTCTTAAAATTGCTGCACTGCCCTATGCTGCTAAGGAGCCTTGGTGCCCCCAGTCGTTCCATTTTCATCACATCGCCATGCCGCTGCCGCTACCTCAACGCTGCTTGCTTTCTCGCTTTTGATTTCCGGCTGCTCGCAAGCGCATAGCTCGGACGTTATGGCTAAGGTTAACGGCAAACCGATAGCATCGAAAGATGTGCAGACGCTCTACGAAAATTCATTGGGCGAGAACCAGCAGAAGCCTTCTCTTGAGCAGGAAGATATCGTGCGGCTCAACATTGTCCGGCAACTTATCGACGAGGAGATCCTTGCGCAGCGCGCCGGCAAGCTGAATCTATCAGCGACCGATGAAGACGTAAATGGGCAAATCACAGAGATGAAAGCTCCGTTTACAGAAGAGGGCTTCAACAAACGGCTTGCTGAAAAGCATTTGTCACTTGACGATCTGCGTCGTGACATTCGCCGAGCCAAGACCACTGAAAAACTCTTCAACAAGGAAATCAACTCTAAAATCAACATTACCGATGCCGATATCTCCGGCTACTACAACGCGCACAAGGCCGAGTACAACCTGGCTGAACCTGAGTACCATATGGCGCAGATTGTGGTGACCGCGCAGCCTGAGCCGCCGCAAAGCCAGAACGGCGGTGTGGGCAATTTGCAAAACAGCAAGGCGGGTAACGACTCCGAAGCGAAGAAGAAGATTGAGATGCTGCACAATCGGCTGGAGAGCGGTGAGGACTTCGGCGCGCTTGCGGCCAACTTCTCCGAGCGGGCCGACAATGCCTCAAGCGGCGGCGACATGGGTTTCTTTCAAGAGTCGCAGCTGCGGGGCGACCAGGTTGTTTATGACGCTGTACAGAAGCTCAAGCCCGGCCAGATCACCGACGTGCTGCCATTGCTTGACCCAACGACGCGCAAACCTATCGGCTATGCCATCTACCGGCTCATCGACCGCGAAGCTGCCGGGCAGCGCGATTTGAGCGACCCCCGCGTACAGCAAGCCATCCGGCAGCAGCTGCGAGATACCCGGTCGCAGCTGCTGAAAAATGCGTACCTTGAGGTGCTGCGTGACCAGGCTCGCGTGGAAAACTACTTCGCAGAGAACATTTTCAAGAATGGCGCCAAACAGTAGCCGGCTATCGCATGGAAGTGATGCAATGCAGAAAACAGTGTCATCCCGAATGTAGCGAGGGATCTGCTTTGGCTGTTGTATTTAAAGCTAGTTAGCGCCCGTCGAGGAGAAAATAATGCGTTTTGGGCTACTAGGTTTCGGGCACCATGCAGCAAAAAGGCTAGTGCCTGCCTTTGCGGGTGCACGGGTGGCGCAGCTTGCGGGCCTATGGCGGCGCGATGCCGGCAAAGCGGCGGCTGATGCGACCCGCTTCGGCATTCAGCAGGTGTTTACATCTGCTGAGCAACTATGCGCCTCAGCAGACATTGAGGCTGTGTTTGTGGTCTCCCCTGACGCTTTGCACTTGGAGCACGTGCTGCTTGCTTTGCGACACGGCAAGCCGGTGCTATGCGAAAAGCCCCTTGCCATGAGCGCCGACGAAGCTGAGCAGATGCTTAGGGCAGCACAAAAGGCAGGTGTATTGTTCGGCGTAGCTCAAAACATGCGCTATAACCTGGCTATTGATTTAATGCGTCGCTGGATCGCGGAAGGGCGCATCGGCAAGCCGCAGCTGGCGCATGCGCAGTTTTGCTACATGACCAGCCAAAGCCCCCGGACGTGGATCAACGACCCTGCTCTCGCGCTCGGAGGTCCGGTCGGGGACGTCGGCATTCACTGCATTGACGCTCTTTGTTATGTTCTGGGCGATACTGTTCATGCAGTCAGCACGCTTGCTCATCAAGATGCAGCCTCAGGCAAGGTAGAGTCACACGCAGTGGTAAGTCTTGAGTTTGGTTCCGGCGCGATGGGAGTAGTTACACTGACGACACGTGCTGCGTACCGTACCTTGATTGAAGTTGTAGGCGAGCGAGGCTCTCTAAGCTGCGAGGATGCCATGACGGTCGACCATCCCGTATCCTTGGTGCAACGAGAAGGCGGCAAAGTGGTACTGGAACAGCCTGTTTCAAACCAGGATGCTTTTTCACGCATGCTGGACGGATTTGCGGAAGCCGCGCAGGGTAACGCAGTTCCATTTCGAGCGACAGCTGCAGAAGGGTTGATAAACCAGCGCACTCTTGATGCTGCTTACAAATCCTGGAAAACCGGTCAGCGACAAATCCTGTAACCGTTTTAAGGAATTCTGTATAGGTTCGGATAAACAGAAAAGCCTCGGCTCACACCGAGGCTTTTTATATCGAAATGTTACTTAGTGCTATCCAGCACAATACCGCCGGAATTTGCTTTTTCCTTTTGAGCCTCATTTGTTTTACGGGCACCCATAGCTTTATTCAACCAATCCTCCGCCTGAGCAATGTCTGCTGTCTGAGCGGTAGGATTGCCGCAATCTATATCAGCCTGCCTGCGATCTAACAGGCTCAAATAGGACATGGCATCATCGTAGGATGGACGAATCTCAACTGCACGACGAAGATATTGAAGGCCCTCTGTCACCGGCTCCGTATTATCCGCCTTGATTTTGGCACAAACCTGTTTAGACATCTTGGTATTACCCTTATCGTCGTTTGTTAAACCATTGGACGAAAGGTCTTTCACCGCATTCTTAAAGGATGCCCGCCAGTCGATAACGCCAACTGTATAGGGCGCTTCCGCGTCCGCAGGATCTGCCTTCATAACCTTTTGCTGCCACTCTTTGGCTTTATCCAAGTTTTCCGTACTAAAGTAGAGACTTGCGATTCCCTTGAGGCTAGTAATATCGTTCGGATGCTCGTCAAGAACTTTCTTGTAGCTGTCGATTGCCATACCGGCCGTTTTGAGGTTTGCGGGCGTCATAAGATCCGGCACAACCTCTTGCGCGTATGCAGTCGCAAGATAAATCCGAGTCATAGGATACTTTGGGTCAAGATTGACAGCATTCTGGAAGTGGTTGATAGCTTCCTCATACCGTGCTCCCTTGTATGCCTGAACACCCTTCACCAGCTGGTCACGAGCTTTAAGCTTATTGCATCCGGTCGATAGGACCAAGAGCGACAATGCAGCCGCGACCAGCACCGGAACACGTGCAATTCGATTCATTCTGTCTCTTATCTCCTCTAATCGGCAGGGCGGCCCTGACATGCATGTGATGTGGCGCGGAGCAAACTTGCGTCCATTGTAACCGGCCCAGTGAGCGAAGCAATGTAGGGGCGACTGCATACTGCATCTATACAAAGGAGCACTCCCGATAACGGCGGAATGCTCCTCAAATTGCTATTGGCCTGCTTCGATTTTTGGAGTGATTAAGCCAATGTGGTCAACGCCGACAGACTTTGCAACATCTACAATTTGCGCTACGCTCTGGAAGTTCAACTCTGCATCACCCTTCACAAACATAACCTTCTGTTCACGAACAGCATAGATCTGCGTAAGACGAGCCGGCAACTCCCCGAAGGAAACAGCATCCTGATTGATTTTATAGGTCGGTTGACCTGCGCCGGTACCCAGTACTTGCACAACAATGGTCTTGTCATTCGGTTGTTCATTATGGGTTTTCGGCGGCTGAGGCACCATGGCATCTAGGCCGTGAGGTGTGACCGGCACGATTACCATGAAGATAATCAGCAGCACCAGCAACACATCGATAAGTGGAGTTACATTGATATCTGCGCTAAGCCCGCCTGGGCCGCTGCTTCCCATTGACATATCGATTTCCTCAGTTCCTAGCTGTTCAAGTTGTAGTTACTGGCCACCGGCCACCGGTGGAGCTGCAGAATGCTGGTCGGTCAGCAAGCCTACTTCTTCTACGCCGGCTGTGCGCACTGCGTCAATCGCATCTTCAACCGCACCGTAGTGAGCCCGGGAATCAGCTCGAAAATAGACAACCTTGCTTGTCTTATCCTTTAAGCGATCCTGTACTTCGGTGCCCAGCTGATCCAGTGCAATCTGATTCTGTCCAAGATACACCTTACTATCCCGAGTGACCGCAATCGTAACTGCATCTTCCTTGCTGGCATCCTCCATCGCAATTGCGTTTTTGGAGTTTACCAGGGTTACATTGACCTTGTTCGTAAGCATGGGCGTAATGACCATGAAAATAATCAGCAGCACCAACATTACGTCTACCATGGGGGTCACGTTAATGTTGGAGTTAACCTTACGTCCTTCATCCCGCTTAAGAAGTGGCATATTCACTCATTCTCCACATCAGCTACCGCTCAAAAGCGGCGGAGTAGCTATGCGGAATGTAGCCGCTGTTAGCGGCGGTTCTGTTTTAGGAAGTAGTCAACCAGCTCGCTTGCGGAATTATCCATCTCGACGTCAAAAGCTTCCACCTTATTGGTGAAGTAATTGAAAGTCATAACGGCTGGGATAGCAACGAGCAAACCGAAAGCGGTAGTAACAAGAGCTTCAGAAATACCGCTGGCGACTGCGCCGATACCCGGCGTCTTCTGCACCGCGATTTCTTGAAATGCCTTCAAAATACCGGCTACCGTACCGAACAACCCGACAAACGGTGCGGTGGACCCGATAGTTGCCAGACCGCCCAGGCCGCGCTTCAGCTTGGCATGCACGATCGCTTCGGAGCGCTCCAGAGCACGCTTGGAGGATTCCACTTGCTCCACTGTCACCTGGCCGCCGCCGTAGTTGCGGAACTCCTGCAGACCGGCCGTAACTACCTCGGCCAGATGCGACTTTTTATTGCGATCCGCGACCTTGATAGCTTCATCCAGCTTGTTCTCACGCAGTGCGCCCGCAACACGGGGAGCAAAGTCGCGTGACTGCTTCTTGGCTGCCGCGAAATACAGGTAGCGGTCAATGATCACCGCCAGCGACCAGATCGACATAATGAAAAGTACAGCAACAACACCGAGAGCAACGGGGCCCATGTTGTGCGCAAGTTCAAGTGGAGAAAAGCCGACTGTGGGGGCAGCTGCTTCCTGAAACCAAAGGCCGAGTGTTGCCGGTGCTGCCGTGAGGTGAGCGAGAATCACTAGAATCATCCCTCCTGGGATCCATGCTGTTATGTGCTACTTCTAAATTCGAGTTATACAGCAAGCTGCAGCCGAAAGTACAAGGATGTCAGCCTCACTGCCCGACTTCGGCGGCTAGTCCATCCCAAATTGGGACAGACCAGCCGCCTGCATTAACCGCCCAGGGTAAACGTGACGTTGACCTGCGTTTGGACTTCCACCGGCTCGCCGTTCAGCAGATACGGCTTATACTTCCAGCGCCTGACGGCATCGAGTGCCGAGGCTGCCAGCATCTGCGGACCGCTCACTACCGTAAGATTTTCAATGCTACCCGTCTTCGAGATTGTGGCTGACAAAACCACAGTTCCCTGGATACGAGCTGCCTTGGCAATCGCCGGATAGGTCGGCTCAGGCTTTGACAGCAAGTTGCCGGCTGCGACGCCTGAAGATACTGCAATCTTTTTCGGCGCGGCTGCTTTAACAACCGGTGCCGGACCGCTGCCCAGCCCACCTAGAATGCCCGCTCCGGCGCTTGGGTCTCCCGTACCGCCCAGAACGCCGACAGCTTGCGGCGGCGGTGGAGCGTCATTCACGATTTTAATGACCTTGGGAATCTTGGTCGGTGCGACCATCTCATCCACTTGGGGCACAATCTTTTGGATATGCACTACAGGCGGCGGGGGTGGTGGTGGAGGCGGAGGCGGCGGGGGTGCTACCAACGCTGTCGTTATGGAAGCCGTCGGCAACGCTTCAGGGTTCAGCAGCGGGATCAGGATCAGAGCAGCAACAATCGAAACATTGATAAAAATGCCCACGCTTGTGTAGTACTTGCTCTTAGTCTTGAGTTTGCCGCCCGATTCCATCATTGAATCTTCAAACATGGTCCACCTCGAAGAGGAGCAAAACTTTGTTGTATGGGTAGACACCGGATGGTGCCAATTTGTTCCCAACTACGAGCTGCGAAAACGATTGCCTCACTGGAGGAGCTTCGCAGCTGCGCTGAGTACGAAAGTTGTACCACAATGAACACACGACTGAAAACCGGGAACGCCGGAGATGCTTTATAAAGGCGTGAAATTACTCTTGAGCTGCAGGAGGGATGCTGCATAATTGCCATTCGAAAGGCGTAACAAGACCTGATTATTTGGAACTTCGCTCAGAGTACTTTGACATGCCAGTGCTCAAGCCTATGCCTCAACCATAAAAGATGAGGCCTTTACGCTTTTACACGCCGTGCCGCAGGCAATGCTGCTTGGCGTGCTGAGCCCGCGCGACGTTCCTGCCACGCCACGAGCATGGGAGCTGCCACAGCAATGGAGGAGTACGTGCCGATGAGAATACCTATCACCAGCGCAAACGAGAAGGGGTGCAAAACCTCACCGCCGAAGAGGAACAGCGACAGTACAGTTAGAAAGGTCAGGCCGGAGGTCAGCACGGTCCGGCTTAGAGTCTGGTTGATAGAGCGATTCACAACATCGGCCAGCGGCTCTCGCCGGGCCTGGCGCAGATTTTCACGAATACGGTCAAACACCACAATGGTGTCGTTCATGGAATATCCGATGAGCGTCAAAATCGCTGCAATGACGGTAAGCGACATCTCCTTATCTGCCAGCGAGAATGCGCCGATCGTAATCAGCGTGTCATGGAACACTGCAACTACTGCCGCCACACCGTAGATCAGCTCAAACCGAAACCACAGGTACACCAGCATGCCCACCAGCGAGTACAGCGTGGCCAGCAGCGCCTGCTTACGCAATTGCGCGCCGACTTGAGGCCCTACAATCTCTACACTGCGCACATTGAAGCCGGACAGGAACGCACCCTCTTCCAGCGATGCTACAACCGGTGCGTCAACCACGCCGCGCAGGCTTGTGATGGAGTCGAACAGGCCGCCCCGGCTGCCGTCCTTAAAGGCAATGATCGCCTCGGCCTGCGCCAGGTATTTTGCATGTGCCTCGTCGCCCGCGGGTAGGTGCTCCGGGTTACGCTGCTCCAGGTATGCCGCCAGGGTAGCGCGTCCTGCATTGTCCAAATCCAGCTTCCCGGCAGCCGATGGGCCGCCGGAGGCATAGTGCCGTTCAATCGTAGAAACAATGGCCGCGCGTCCCTGATCGAGCGCTGCCTCGTTCTGCTGCGCAAGCGTGATGAGCACTTCACGGCTACCCGCAGCACCGTAGCGCTGCGTGTGGCTGTCGTGTAGCCCGGCTGCATCCATGGCAGAGCGTAAGCGAGTCAAATCGGGTACTTGCGCAAACCGAATGCGTACTACTGTGCCGCCCTTGAAATCCACATCCAGCGGCAGATGATGCCAGAACAACAGCGACAAGATGCCGGAAACGCTGAACAACAGGGAAAAGCTCAGGAAGTACCATTTCTTCCCGAGCCAGTCGATCTTTGCATTTTGAAACAGTTCCAAATGTGCCCTGCTTTGCCTGAAGTGTATTTAGCGGCCTTTGGCAACCTTGATGATAGCCTGCTCCACTACAAACGATACCCCAGCCAGCATCATGCCTGCGGCAAATACCAGCGCGCCGTTGCGAGCTGCCGCCGGGTCCATCCCTGCAACTTTATTAGTACTCATATCGAGATTGCCTCTCCCCGCGCGCGGCGGTTTACGTTGGCGTCAAAAATCGTCCGCGAAACAAAGACAGCGGTAAAGATGTTTGCAAAAAGCCCAAAGGTCAGTGTGATGGCGAAGCCCTTGACAGGGCCTGAGCCGAAGATGAACAGTATGGCTGCCGACACAATCGTCGTAACGTGTGTATCGACAATTGTGGTCCAAGCATGAGCAAAACCTTGATCGACTGAGGCGGCGGCACTTTTGCCTATGCGCATCTCCTCGCGAATCCGCTCAAAGATCAGCACGTTGGAATCCACACCCATACCGATGGTCAGGATGACCCCGGCGATTCCGGGAAGCGTTAAAACCGCATGCGTGAAGCCCATAAAGCCCAGTAGGATGACTAGATTGAGGAGCAGCGCCAAGTCCGCATTGATGCCAGCGCCCCGGTAGTAGATCAGCATAAAGACCATGACGGCGGCCATACCGACGATCGAAGCAAGCACGCCCTGCCGGATCGAGTCTGCCCCGAGAGATGGCCCGACAGAACTCTCCTGGAGATAGTGGATGGACGCGGGTAGCGCGCCGGTGCGCAACAGCAGCGAAAGCTCATCGGCCCCGGCCTTGTCCATGGAACCGCCGGAAATGGTGCCCGTGTCGCGGATCTGGTCATGGATATTGGCAACTTCGCGGATTTTATTGTCGAGCACAACCGCGAGGCCCTTCCCTTTATTTGTCTGGGTAAAGTCCGCGAAGTGGTTGCCTGCTGCGGTGGTCAGGTAAAAGGTGACTTGCGGCTCGTTAGTGTTCTGGTTGGTGCCTGATTGCGCATCGCGTATGTCGGTGCCCGCGACTTCAGCCGTCTTCTTCAGCAGGTAGACCTGGTCGCCTGAGCTTGCGCTCGATGCGCCGGGCGAAGCATGTACCATCTCCTGGTCAAACGGGATCGTGCCGCCGAGCGACTGCCGCGCCGCATCTTCGGTCGGGAACGGTCCGCTATCCACCAGGTGAATTTCCAGCCGGGCCGTGGACTGGATCACGTCTTTCACGCGGGCCGGATCGTCAATGCCTGGCAGCTCGACGAGTATCTGGTTCGAGCCGACGTTATATGGTGCGATGACCGGCTCGGAAACGCCTAGCGTGTTCACGCGGTTCGTAATGACTTCCTGCGCCTGCTGGAGCGTGCTCGCCTTGAGCTCCGCAACGATGCTCGGCTTCATGGTCGCTGTGAGCGCACCGGCACTCTCACCGAACTCATACTGCGCGGCATAGCGGCTCAGCGCCCCGCGCGCATCGCTCAACTTGGCTGCCGGGATGCCAGTGAACTGCATCAAGGCAGGATTTGCCGGGTTCGGCTTGGAACCGGTTGCGACGATGCCGGCTGCGGTGAGATCGGTTTGCATGCGAACCAGGTCGGAATCCGTGGTGGCGCCGATTGCCTCATCCACCATGACTTGCAGGATCAGATGGGTGCCGCCGCTTAGATCCAGCCCAAGGTGGATGCGCTGCAGGAGCGAAGCTTTGAGGGCAGCAGGTGTGATCCCGTGCGGAACACCGAAGATGCCGAACACAAAAACAAGCAGAGTGGCAAGGATAAGCAGAAGGCGGGTGCCGGGTCGATTGCGCATGGGGTGGTGGCAGCCTGGGCGGCTACTTCTCCTCTTCCGTCGTCACGGAGGCGATTGCGGTACGAGCAATCTCAAGCTTGATATTATCCGGCGCTACACGGATGTAGAGCGAGTCATCCCGAAGTGCCACCACAACGCCCTTGATGCCGCCCGTAGTGGTGATCCGGTCACCCGACTTCAGGTTCGCCAGCATCTGCCCCCATTGCTTCTGCTTTTGCTGGTTCGGCCGCATCAGCAGGAAGTAAAAGACCACAGGAATCAGAATGAGGGGGAGGATGGAGCTGATGCCCGGAGGCAGGGCAAGCGAGAGAGCAAGTACGGGAGTCAAGGCGTATTCCTTCGGGTCCGGCACCAAGCCGAAGCTGGTAGAAATTGCAAATTCAAAATGAAATTGATGCGGGGGCAGAGGCGCACAAAGCGCTTCCCACGTTCAACACTTAAGCATCGCTGAGCCTGAGGAGGGTGTCAACTTGGCTTTGCGCTGAAGGCTTCAGAAAATCGATTTCCAGCCGGCAGCCGAAGCAGAGACGAGCAGGAAGGTCGTTCAAGACATTTAGAAATTGTTTTTATGCCCAAAATGACCGTTTGCGCATTTCTTTTTAGAATTTATTTGACAAAAGCAGAGGGCCGCTTGATTCTACTCCCGCAGCTATAGCGGCCTTCTAAAAAGCACGAAACGACTGCGACTTGCTCAACCCGAACTTTTGCACCTGGAACCAAGGCCAGTCTGCCCCGACTTACGTGGGCTTTGCACTTGCAAGTTTTCTGCTTCAGGATGAGGAGTTTCACCATGTTTCAGTTGCGCTTCCCCCCTCCTAGTTCGAGCAGCTTTTCTGATGTTGCCCGGTAGCGCCGTCACCGGTTCTGTTCTGCCGGTTGCGGCTCAAAGTTCTCCCGCCGCCTCCCAGGCAGCAACATCCGGTCCGGTACCTCTTACAGCCGCGCAAATTCAAGCGGCGCGAAGCCTGACGCCGACCCAGATAGCACAACTTAAGATTAAGCTTCAGCCCATGCTAGCTAAGCTCAAGGCGCAGATCGCTGTTTCAGAACAGCAAACAGTCCTTCCAAGGTTGCAGGATGTGCTTGCCGGTACTGTAAGACCCAGTACAAACTCTCTAAAGAACCCGCTGAAACTGACAGAATTCACTTTTACAAGTAGCAGCGGCAGGGTCGTTACGGCAACTCCTTCCGCTGCTTTCACGGCATCGGCCCAGAGGAGTAGCTTTTCCATCGTCACTACTCCAGAATTAACCGATTGCCTCTCGGCCAGTACGTCCCTCCACCCCATGCTCCAAAGAAATGCTGCGGAAGCGTGTGGGTGCCGCACCTTTTACAAAGGATGCTATGTTCCAACAATGCATATCTAGTTTTCTGATTGTTCTTAATGCCGCATGTGTTCCTGTGAAGAACGCAAATGCGTCTGAAACCAATATGGGGTGGCAAGTACAAAAGACAAATGTCCTTGGCAACAGTAACGCTCACGCAAAAAAGTCAGACGCGTGTAGGAATATAGTGGTGCTTTCAGGAGTCAGTAAAAACATCCTCCAGAGTCAGGGTTTTTATCAGGCGCCAACGATGTTACTGAACGGAAATTTAGAGGACTATGCAGCTACTGAGGCAAATCCGCAAAATACACCTATCCCAGGAACAAAACAGAAGTCCAAGTCAAAGCCAAAAATAAGAATTAAGGTTGTTATTATTACTATTGCCGTCCTTGTTGGAATAGCAATCATAATAGGATTGGCTGACAGAAAAAGTTAGTAGAAGGAGTCATCCTTGAATGAATTGTCAAATTCTAAAGTCAAGCTTGCAGTCAGCATAGCCTTGCTGGCGATGGCAGTTGGTTGCGGTACGTCAGGGGTACCTATAGCCGGCACAAGCGGTGCAGAACCAGCGCAACCTGTCCCGCAGGCGTGCACAATACCGATCACCGGCGTGATGCGGGATACCCTGACGGGCAAACCTATAGCCGGAGGCCTTGCAGTACTGGAAACCGGGACACCGCAGGTTGTGGCAGGGTTCGTAACAAGAGTTGTCAACTTCACTGAAATAACATGGACTATGAGTGATGCGGGTGGGGCTTTCCGGTTGTGCACACCCGGTCCGGTGAGTACTCCGGCGGTAGTGGTGCTACTCGCGCTGGATGCAAGAGGCAATGAGTACCCGCCGTTCGTGGTGGGAGCGGCAGATACCCTGGATCTCCAAGCGATAGGACTGGGAGAGTGCTTCTTTGTCTGTGATCCGACACTGGGAATGATGCCGAACTTAGCCCCAGCGGTTTTAGAAGGTGCGGTGACGACTGCTCCGGGTGCAAGGGCCGGGCTTGTCATGGCGCAGACCGGGATTCCGCCGCTCGACGGCTCACAGACAGTGTGGTCGATAACAATTCCGGGACTGGGTGTGGGGGAGACGAATGCTTTCCAGACAGCGCCGCAGACCGGTCCAGGCGCGTGTACCGGCTTGTGCGCTCCATACCGGTTTACGGTGCCAGCGCGGGAACCGATCGTGCAGACCGGCAAGCAGGCTACCTTCACAGGGCCGACATCAGGGTTGCCGCCGTCGCCGGGATCGGGCCTTGAAACCCAGGAGCGTGGGGAAACCTTGTATGGAATTTATGCTACGGCCCCCGGCTGCAAGTTTCCCTTCTCCGCAGCAGTGCCTGTAGCGAGTGATGGGCACTCGTTTGTGCCGGTAACTCCAGGTGCAGTGATCAAGGTGCAGGATGCTCCGTTTATGGAATGCAACTAGGGCCGCCCATACGTTGAACCTTCTTTGTTGCTACAAAGTGGAACGGCAGAGAGGTACTACGTCGTAGACAAATACAAGCTATTGAAAGCGCTTGCAATTGGAGCAAGTGCCTACTAAGTAGAAACGGCCGGCGTGAGCCGGCCGTTCGCAATGTATTCAATACCTAACCTATGCAGCAACAGCATTCTGTGCTGCTTCCTGATTCACCTGGCTATTTGCAAGCTGCGTGAACTTCTCATCGCCCGCCTTGCACTCTTCCAGGCTCTGCTGCAACGGCTCAATGGCATCATCCTTGCCAAGCAGATCAGCAAAGGTGCGAAGCGAGCCGTAAGCCGCTACGCGGTATGCCTGCTGCTGGTTCACAGCAACAATCAGCGCCGCATCGCGTACCGGGGAGGGGTCCGTATTCGCGATCATATTTTCCACTTCGTCGATCATGGCCTTGGCAATCGGGTTCTCGTTGGTGTCGGCTTCCTTACCCAGCTTGGTAAAGGTTTGCTGAATGCGCTCCGCATACTTCTGACCCTGCGTGACGCTCTTCTCGAACATTTCCTTGAGCTCGGGGTTGGAGGAAGCCTCGGCCATTTTCGAGGCTTCTTTTGCGACCTGCTGCTCAAAGTTATAGGTGTAGGTAAGACCGGTGTACATCAAATCTTCAATGCTTTGCATTTTCATGGGGAAGGCTCCTGGGCTGTTGCCGTTCGCGGCAATATGCACTCAATCAGATAGGGTGACAGCTCCCCGTGATGTGTTGCCGGTCTGCCCTGCTTCATGTTCATCCTGCGGAAAGCTGCCTCCAAGTCCGCTTCAAACTTTCCCATGCGAGTTGCCGCTGGTAGTCAGCTCATGGTGTACCGGCGTTTGCATCAACTCCAGCCGCACGTTGCGCATGGTTTCAAGGTAAAAGGCAAGGTTGTGGATGGAGTTCAGCGTGGCACCAAGCGGCTCGGCGGCCGCAAATAAATGCCGCAAGTAAGCCCGCGTGTAGCGCGCGCACACCGGGCAGGCACACTGGGGGTCTGCCGGTCCTTCATCCTCGGCAAAGCGCCTGTTCTTGATGTTCAGCCGTCCCTCCGAGGTAAACAGAAGCCCGTGGCGGCCGGCGCGTGTGGGCAGCACGCAATCCATCATGTCAACACCCATGCGGGCGTAAGCGGCAATCTCCTCCGGGTAACCCACGCCCATGACGTAGCGCGGCTTGTCCGTCGGCAGCAGTGGAAGAGTTGCGGCGATGATTTCAAGCGTCTGCTCGCGCGGCTCACCGACCGCAAGGCCGCCGATGGCATAGCCGGGGAAGTCCATGGCCACCATGCGCTCGGCGGCCTCACGCCGTAACGCCGGGTACATGCCGCCCTGCACAATGCCGAACAGGCTTGGGCGGGCATCAGGCGCAACATGCGGGGCAGGCCAACGGCGCTGCTCTGCCTGCGGTGTCCACCATGGCACCTCATGCTTGTGGGCCTCCCAGTAGGAGAGCGAGCGCGCTGCCCAGCGCATGGTCAGTTCCAGCGAGGCTCGTGCCCGCGCCTCATCCGCCGGGTACTCCAGGCACTCGTCAAAAGCCATGGCAATGTCAGAGCCGAGCGCCAGCTGCACCGCCATGGAGTGCTCGGGCGAGAACATGTGCTTTGAGCCGTCGAGGTGCGAGCGGAACTGCACGCCTTCTTCACTGATCTTGCGCAGCGAAGCAAGCGAGAACACTTGGTAGCCGCCGGAGTCGGTCAGCAGGGGCCGATTCCAGCTCATAAACCGGTGCAGCCCGCCCATGCGTGTAATGGCCTCGTGGCCGGGGCGCAGGTACAAGTGATAGGTATTGCCCAGGATGATGCCCGCACCCGGCTGCTCGCCTGCTTTCCCTGCCTCAGGCGCACCCAGGGTTTCAAGCACGTCTTGCGGCACGGTCTTGACGGTGGCTGCTGTGCCCACCGGCATGAACACAGGCGTTTCAACCGTGCCGTGCGGCAGGTGCATGCGCCCGCGCCTGCCGCCGCCGGGATTTGGCGGTGATACCTCAAACTGCAAACTCATAGCCAAGTGTAGCCAGCCGTGTGTAGCCGACCAAGCTCTCCAGGCTGCTGCGGGTACTTCCCTGCCTGCGTTACTATCGTGCGAGGCAACGCCGGCATGCAAGGAGGTACTCCTGAGCGTCTACCACGCGAAGTAGCCTTATACATACCTATACCGACAAGAAAAGCTGCCGTGATATATATCTCGGCATGCTCATGCGTTCTCTCGCTCTTGTGCTAGTTACACTTACGGCTACCACACTGTTTGCACAGCTGCACCCGCGTGATGCAGAAATCAAGCGGGAGGCGCATGACGCGGACACACTCGCCTGGTGGCACCGGACGGAAGCACTGGCAAATGATGCCATGGCCGGTCGTGAGCCCGGCACTGCGGAATATGAGCGAGCAGCGCAATTGGTCGCGGGGGAGTGGAAAGCCGCAGGCCTGCAGCCTGCGGGGGAGGCGGGTACCTACCTACAGCCCGTACCGCTGCACAAGCTCGACCTAAGCCCGTCGGGTACGGCATTTCAGCTGGAGCAGACGGGTGCAAAGCCGGTGCCGCTGCGCAATCTTGAGCAGATTGCCGTGCGGCTCACCTCGTCAACCCCGGCGAGCTTCCATGCGCCTCTGGTATGGACAGGTTATTGCGAGCCCGCGCAGTTGTCTGCCGCACCGCAACTTGCCGGGGCCATCGCGGTCTGCTTCCGTCCGCACCTGGGCCGTGCAAATACCGGCACCAACGCCGCGTTGCTGGCCGCGCATGCCGCCGGGGTGCTGCTGGTGGATGACCCGTCAGAGCCGCTGGAGCCACCTCGCTGGCCGTTGCCTACGGCGCGCGCGGTCACGCTGCGCTTGATGAATAACGCCGATACATCTGCTGCAAACACGCCTGCTCTCCTAACCCTGCGATTAAACTGGGAAGCCTTGCCCGCGGTGCTGGCCGGCTCCGGGCATACCGCGCCGGAACTGCTGGCCGCAGCTAAAACGCAGGCCGCCATGCCCAGCTTTGCGCTTGCCGTCACGCTTGCCGCCAAGCTGCACATCACTACGCGCGACTTCTCCGCAAGCAATGTACTGGCCGTGCTGCCGGGCACGCGGTTGCCGGATGAGTACTTGGCAGTCTCAGCCCACCTGGACGGCTACGGACGCGGCGAACCGGTGGCCGGGGATGCCATCTACAACGGCGCGCTCGACGATGCCGGGTATGTTGCACTGCTGGAGCAGTTGGCGGCAGGGCATGTTGCCGATCTGCATCGCAGGCAGGGTTTTGCGCGCTCCGTGCTGTTCTGCGCGTTTACAGGTGAGGAGGAGGGGCTACTCGGCTCCTACTGGTTTACCCGGCACCCTACGGTACCGATCGACCACATTGTTGCAGACATCAACCTGGACCAGCTGCGACCCCTGTTCCCGTTGAAAGCCTTGACGACACTTGCTGTGGACGACTCAACGCTGGGTGCAACCGTGCGTGCGGTAGCGGCAAAACGGCACATTGAAGTTCGTGCCGACCGCGAGCCGGAACGTGGGCTGCTGCACCGCTCGGACCATTGGCCGTTTATGCAGGTGCAGGTGCCCGCCGTGGGGTTTATTTTCGGGTATGACCCCGGTACAGACGCCGAGCGGCGCTATCGGCAGTGGTACCAGGTGGAGTACCACCGGCCGCAGGATGACTTGAATCAACCGGTCGACTTCAAAGCCGCGCGCGACTTCAACGCCTTTTTCTATGCGCTTGTTGCTGCCGTTGCGAACGGCCCAAAACCGGCATGGCTACCCGGTGGTGCAAAGGACCACCCTGTAGAAGGCACCTTATAAAGTGCTGCCGAAACGTGAAGTGATGAATGCTATCTACGCATCCGGCAACTTGAGATTGATGAGCTCACGGTAGGCAAGCTCAACAGATGAGAGCAGTGAACTTCAAAGCGCCTAGCTCGACAGTTCTTCCTGCAACTGCGTCAGCATCCGGTTCAGGTCCTTGTCCGCACGGCGCTGGTCCTCGATTTTTGCGATTGAGTGCATCACCGTCGTGTGGTGCTTGTTGCCGAACTGGCGGCCGATCTCCGGCAGGCTGGCCTCGGTCATCTGCTTGGCCAGGAACATCGCAATCTGCCGCGGTACCACAATGGCGCGCGAATTGTTTTTTGCTTTAAGTTCCGTCACCCGCATACCGAACTGTTCAGCAACCGCGCGCTGAATCGCCTCAATCGTGATCTTACGGACCTGCGTGTCGATGAACTGCTTTAGGCATAGCTGCGCGGTAGTCAGCGACATCTCCACGCCATGCAGTTTGCACCAGGCAAAAAGCCGTGTCAGCGCACCTTCAAGCTCCCGCACGTTCGTCCGGATGTTTGAGGCAACAAACAGGGCTACATCGGTCGGCAGTTCCAGCTCTTCCGTCTCCGCCTTTTTTTGCAGGATCGCTACTTTGGTTTCAAGGTCGGGCGGCTGGATGTCAGCGATCAGACCCCACTCAAAGCGCGAGCGCAGCCGGTCTTCAATCTCCGGCAGTTCTTTGGGCGGTCGGTCGCTGGCGATCACGATCTGCTTGCCGGTCTCATGCAACGTATTGAATGTGTGGAAGAACTCTTCCTGCGTGCGTTCCTTCTGTGCCAGGAACTGAATGTCGTCGATCAGCAGCAGGTCCACCGAGCGATATTTGTCGCGGAAGCTGGTCATCTTGTCGTAGCGCAGCGAGTTGATCATCTCGTTGGTGAACTTCTCACTTGATACGTAGCAGATGGCGGCGTTAGGCTGGCGGCGCTTCATCTCATGGCCGGTAGCCTGCATCAGGTGGGTTTTACCCATACCTACGCCGCCGTACAGGAACAGCGGGTTATAGGCCTTGGCCGGTGACTCGGCGACAGCAGCGGCAGCGGCGCGGGCAAACTGGTTGCCGGTGCCGCCTACAAAGGCGTCAAAGGTGTAGCGCGGGTTGAGGTGCGCGGCAGAGTTCCAATCAAAGCGGCCCTGCTGGGGCGCTCCCGCGTTTCCCCGGGCATTGGCATTCTCCATGGCCTGGGCTTTGCCCTGTGCGGTATTCCCGTCTTCATCCGCGCGAGCTCCATTTGCCGTTCCATGGCTACCCTCAGTGCTGCTTCGCGCAGAAGTTGGTGGAAACCTGCCGTCTTCTGTCGCAGCGTGATTTTGCGGATGGTTCTGCGGCTCAGGAGACACAAAATCGACGCGCTCATACGGGAGTCGCAATGTGTCAAGCGCCTCGCCGATGAGGTCGGCATACCGCTCGCCGATGCTCTGAAACTTGACCGTAGGCACGCGCACTACCAACACCTTGCCGTCGGTATGGCTGAACAGTGTGGGCTTGAACCAGGTTTCGTAGGCTTGCCGGTTGATCTTCTTCTGGAGCGCACCCAGAATGCGAACCCAGGGGTTCAGTGGGGCGACGGGTGCGGCGGAGTAAAAGCTCATTCCAGAAAATCCTTACCAGCGAAATAAAAACGCCGCCCCTTCCACTGTGGCTTTAGCTCACCGGATGCTGTCCGTTTGCGGGAACAACAGCCAATATGCACCCGCTATCCATACAGCAGACGGACCGGGCGCAGCGACATGCACCACGAGTTATGGAACGAAGCGGAATAGCGCCAGAGGCAATGCCTGAACCAGGCTTTGCAGTAAACCGTGGATCGTTCGAGCGAGGCTCAGACTAGCACAATTATCGGGCGCTATGATGCTTGTTTTCACGCCCCGCTTGTGCTTCCTCCCGAGTTGCACAGAGTATGGTGAAGGTCCTTGCAAGGTGTGTTTGTGGAAGTTTGCGGAAGGGTAACCGAAGCTAAAAATACTTGAGTTTCGCATGTGCCTGAGGTACTATCTCGAATTTCACTCGATCTGAGCTACGGCGTCCTTTCCTGGGGGCGGCTGCTGCGCTATACTTTGAGTTCGTCCCCGGGCTTGCCTTGTCACTCTCCCAGTGTGGACTTCAGATCAAGTAAGGAGTTCATCCGCAATGCCTAAACGCACGTTCCAGCCCAATCGTCGCCACCGCTCCAAGACCCACGGTTTCCGTACCCGCATGAAGACCAAGAGCGGTGCCGCTGTGCTATCGCGCCGTCGCGCCAAGGGTCGCCACAAAATCGCCGTTTCTGCCGGTTTCCGCGACTAGCTGAGCATGTCGGCTGCTATGACCATGCCCTCCGCACATCGCCTGTGCAAGCATGCTGACTATGGCCTGGTGTATGGTGCAAGTCGCAAACATCAGAGCACCTCTCTTAGCTTTTTCTATAGAACTTGCCCTCAAGCTCCCGATTTGGCTCGGGTCGCACGCTTCGGCATCACAGTTCCTCGCGCGATAGGCAATGCTGTGCTGCGCAACCGCATCAAGCGGCGCATACGCGTAGTTGCACGTGGGTCGCTGCACTTACTTCCCGTAGAAGCTGATGTGGTTCTGCACCCGCGACCGGTAGTTGCGGTGATGCCTTTTGCAGCACTGGAGCGTGAGTTGGCGGTTGTATTTGCGACAGTTGCTCGCAAACTGGCAGCCGGGGAGCCGAACACTCCACTACCCCGAACACCGCGCAAGGGTAAAACTGTCAGCAAGCCGCAGAAACCTTTGCAATGCCCCAAGTAGAGCCTGCCATGACTGCCCGAAATACCCGGCACAGCATGCTCAATTTCTTGTTCAAGATTTATAAACAGGTACTCTCACCGGTTCTCCACGCATTTTCACCGGACGGAGGCGGATGCCCCTACCAGCCTACCTGCTCAGAATACGCAGTGCTGGCGGTGGCCCAGCATGGCTGGGTGCGAGGGAGCAGCATGGCTGTTTGGCGGTTGCTGCGGTGCAATCCCCTGTCGCGCGGCGGCTGGGACCCCGTACCGAAACCCACACGGTAGGGCTTTTTACCAATAGCACCGTCTCCTATCGTGCACACAGGTACCATAGAGCAATACAGTCGTCTCCAGAACCTTTAGAACACCAGGAAGAACCACTTTGGCGGAATTCAAGAATCCAAACCAGCAAGGCGCAGGTGGCCCAGGTGCCCCCGGCGGCAGCAACTCAGTGTTCCTGTACTTTGGCTTGTTCCTGCTGGTGTTTCTCGGCTTGCAGTACTTCAAACAGAAAAATGTCCCGCCGCCGCCCGCCCCTTCGCAGCATGCAGCGACGATGCTGCCCGCGACACCTGCTGCGTCGCTTCCTGCAGGCACATCCGCCGTGACGGACGCCCATGCTGTGCAGGCTACTGCCATTACGCCGCTCGTTGTCGAGAACTCGCTATACAAGATCACGTTTTCCAACCGAGGCGCGCAGGCTACCTCCTGGATTTTGAAGAATAGCCATTACAAGGACGCGGAAGGTAAGCAGCTCGACCTGGTGAACCACCACGCGGCTCCTAAATTCGGCTACCCCCTGTCGCTCTACACCTACCAGCCCGCGCTCGATGCCGGCCTCGCCGATGCTCTCTATGTGCCCTCATCCACATCCCCGACGCTGACTGCGCCCGGCTCCATCACCTACACGTACTCCGCTAACGGGTTGTCAGTAGCTAAGACGTTCACCTTCGACAACAGTTACATCATCCATGCGCAAGTCTCTGTTACACAGAACGGCGCGCCGGTAACGGCAGCGCTTGCATGGCCATCAGGCTTCGGTGACCAGACCACGCTGCCGCAGTATGCGGGTAGCACCTTTGACCAAAGTTTGAACGGCAAAGCCGATCAGATCGAGTACAAAAAAATCTCCGGCGGCAACACCTTGCACGGCACTTATGACTGGGCCGGTGTCTCTGACTTGTACTTCACGGCAATCTTTCTGCCCGACCACCCGGCTAATACCAGCCTAGTCACGCTTTCGCATGCAGTCGATATTCCGAAGAACGCGAAGAAGGCGGACGACCGCGAGACGATCCAGGCACCGGTACTGGGTGTGGCAGAAGCAACCACCAACGGCGTGCTCGATACGCGCCTGTATGTCGGCCCCAAATCGCTCGACGGCACGCTGGCCGCTATCCACGGTGCTGACGGCGGCCCCAGCCTGGACAAGATTGTCTCCTTCGGTTTTGCGACGGTTCTTTCAAAGCCGATGTTCCTGCTGATGCGCTGGCTGCACACGCACATTGTCGGCAACTGGGGCTGGTCGATACTGATCCTCACCGTTCTGCTAAGCCTGCTGACGCTACCCACCCGCGTGGCCATGATGCGCTCCAGCATGAAGATGCAGCGTATCCAGCCGCAGATGGAAGCCATCAAACAGCGTTATGCCAAGTACAAGGCTACTGACCCAAAGCGGCAAGAGATGAATGCCGAAGTGATGAAGCTGCAGAAGGACAATGGCGTGAACATGTTCGGCTCCTGCCTGCCCATGCTCATCCAGTGGCCGCTGCTGTTTGCCTTCTACCGCATGCTGTCAAATGTAATCGAGCTGCGCCAAGCGCACTGGTTGTGGGTACCGGACCTGAGCTCGCCCGACCCGTTGCACATTCTGCCGGTTTTCTTTGTGCTTACCATGTTCCTAGTGAGCTGGCTGACGCCGCAGCCCGGTACTGATCCGCAACAACAGCGCATGATGGCCTTTACCATGCCTGCGGTTTTCGGCTTTATGACCTGGTCTATCGGCGCGGGGTTGGCCTTGTACTGGGCAGCCTCAAATCTGCTGGGTGTTGTCATTCAATTGGTGATGAACAAGACCGCCATGGGCCGTGAAATGCGCGAGATGGCCATGCGGCGCGCGGCCAAGAAAAACGGCAAAGTGCTGAACGCGAAAATCGTGAACGCGCGTAAGGCCTAAGTTCCTGTGCGCGGTGGGACGAAAAGTTGGTCGTTCCGACTCTGCGGTAAACGATTTTGCGGTGAAAAAGAGGGGTCATCCTGAGGAGCGATGCGACGAAGGATCTGCTTTTTGCGTCGATACTGACGAAAGCAGATCCTTCGCTGTGCTCAGGATGATCCTTTTGGATTGATGCTGACTTTATACACCCTCTGCGGTTTGCCCGATCTGTAAACTGAACGGGTGCCGATTGCCGACTATCAAGCCGCCGCCCAGACCATTGTTGAGTTCCTAAAGTTGCTGACCACCGCCGGACGTCTGCGCCTGCGATATCGCATCGTTGCCGGTGCAGGCGCAGCGGACCCGGATGGATTGGAAGCACGCGAAATTTACGTCGAGCTCTCGGGGCCTGATGCGCCCTTGCTAGTGGAGCGCAACGCGGAGCTGCTGCGCGCCATGGAGCACATAGCCGCCAAGCTGATTCGCCTGGAAAGTGAAGAGCACGACAAGGTTTCCTTCGACGCTGAAAACTATAAAGCCCTGCGTGCGCAGGAGTTGCGGCTGCGCGCGAAAACAGCTGCCGAAGCTGTAATTCGCTCCGGGCAGCCCTTTGCATTTGCGCCTACCAATTCGCGCGAACGGCGGTTGCTCCACCTGGCTTTCCGCAGTTTGCCCGAGGTGGAAACAGCTTCATTTGGAGAAGGCGCGCAGCGCGTGCTTGTGGTTTTTCCGGCAGGCTACGATCGCAGTGCCTACACACCGCCGCCGCAACCTGCGGTTAACGAAAGGCCCTACGGAGAACCCGGGCAACGCGGGCGGCGTGAGCCGGATCGCAATCGCCGCCGCTAGCGACCGCCATGCCTGACCACGACACGATCGCAGCCATTGCTACTCCGCCGGGCCGCGGCGGCATCGGCATTGTGCGCCTTAGTGGACCGGACGCACTAGCTTTGACTCTGCCGCTACAGCGCGGCCTGCCGCCCCAGCTGCGGCCCGCGCATGCGCACTACTGCCATCTGATTGAGCCTGACGGCACCAAGCTGGACGAGGCTTTGATTACATACTTCCCTGCCCCGCATTCTTATACAGGCGAAGACGTGGTCGAAATCGCGGCGCACGGCTCGCCTGTACTGCTGGAGCATGTGCTGCGCCTGCTGCTGGGTGGGACCGGACGAAATGGTGCGCGACTGGCTGCGCCGGGTGAGTTTACCGAGCGCGCGTTCCACTCCGGCAGGCTCGACCTGACGCAGGCTGAAGCCGTCCGCGACCTGATCGAGGCGCAAACCCTGCTGCAGGCGCAAGTCGCCGCGCAGCAGCTTGGCGGCGCGCTGTCGCGGCAAGTTACCCCGTTGAAGCAGGAATTGGTCGCGCTCATCGCCGTGCTTGAAGCCGGCATCGACTTTGCCGAAGATGACACCCCGGTGGCAAGCGACGCGGCTATTTCCGCCAAACTGCTGGCGATTGCCGCCGCGCTGGAGCCGCTGGAACGCAGTTTTGCGCGCGGGCGGCTGCTAAAGCAAGGCGTCACACTCGCCATTGTAGGCCGGCCCAATGCCGGTAAAAGCTCGCTCTTCAACCGCCTGCTGGAACGGGAGCGAGCCATTGTGACCGCCGAGCCCGGCACCACGCGCGACACCGTGGCGGAGCAGCTTTCCATCGGCGGTGTTCCGGTATCGCTGGTCGATACGGCGGGGCTGCGCGAGGCCGCAAGCGAAGCTGAACGGATCGGCATTACTCGTTCCCGCGAAGCATTTGCCGATGCCGGTTTGATACTGCTGGTGCTTGACTGCACCGAGCCGCTGAATGCTGAAGAGGAAGCTCTGCTCGATGCGGCGCAAGGTAGGCCCTTGCTGGTGGCGCTCAACAAGTCTGACCTGCTCAGTTCAAATAACAAAGCTGATACGCCTGTATCTGTCGATACAAAGAGACGTACTGATACGGAAAGTTTGCTGCCGGCTAGCGGAGGTTTCGGGAAGCAAGCTTTATCCGTACCGCAGATACTATGCTCAGCGCAAACCGGTGCGGGGATAGAGGCTTTACGACATGCGCTGGAGTTACTGCTGCTGGGCAAACACGGCACGGCCCCCGATACAGCCATGCTCACCAATCTGCGGCAGCATACCGCAGTCTCAAACGCTTCCAATGCCATCCGGGCAGCCCAACAAGCCGCTACCGGCAACCTACCGCACGAGATCCTGCTGCTTGATCTTTACACCGTTCTGCACGAACTCGACACCCTTACCGGAGCCACTACTTCCACTGACATTCTGCACCTGATTTTTTCTACCTTCTGCATCGGCAAGTAAGAGCGGTTCAGGCCATGGAGAACCGGCGACAACCATCTTATCCAAGGCATTCTTGAAGGACCTGCGTTGCACTTTATAGCGGCTTTGAGCGGCTGACCCGAAAACTTTCTTCTGGTGAGAAGAATTTTCAAGTACTCTCCGCATACATTCAGCAGATGGTGCCATCCGCCTGGAACTGTACGTTGTGTTTCTTTATTGCAGGAGTGTTCATGATTTCACGCCTTTTCGTCACAGCTCTTTGTCTGCTTGCTACCGCCGCAGCCATGGCGCAAACTCCTGCGCCTGCCATCCCACCTGCCATGCTCGGGCAGTATGCGCGCGATCCGGGTCAAGCGGTGGACCGGGACTACACGGCGGCGATCGCCAGGTACACGACAGAGCCGTACTTCAACTCGGCGTTGACGGACTACCTGCCGGTGTCAAAGACCGGAGTGCCGACACCGGCGGCAGTAATCGGCGACATCGCGGGTGCTCCGGGCAAGCTGCCTGACTCGGAAGAAGTGGCCAAATATTTTCGCCTGCTTGCCGGGCACACGCCGCGTGTGCAGGTGGTGTCTATCGGCAAGAGTGAAGAAGGCCGTGAGATGATCGCCGCCGCTGTCGGCGATGAGTCGCTGCTGAAGCAGATGGACGCGAACAACGCGCGGCTTACGCAGTTGGCCGATCCACGGCCCGCAGACGGCAAGCCTGCCCTTACGGACGAGGGAGCCGCCGCGCTCGCCCGCCAGAGCTTCCCGGTGTACTACATTACGGGCACCATCCATTCGACGGAAACCGGTTCGCCCACCGCGCTCATGGAGCTTGCCTACCGGCTTGCTGTCGATGACTCGCCGTACATCCGCTATATCCGGGAGCATATGGTCGTGCTCATCACGCCGGTGGTCGAGGTAGACGGGCGCGACCGCATGGTGGACCTGTATAAGTGGCACCTGGCGCACCCAAGCGAGACCTACCCGCGGCTACTGTACTGGGGCCACTATGTAGCGCACGACAACAACCGCGATGCCATGGCGATGACGCTCCAGCTTACGCAGCATGTGCTCGATACGTTTCTGAAATACCACGCCCTTGTGCTGCACGACCTGCATGAGTCCGAGCCGTTTCTCTATGACAATACTGTCGGCGATGGACCCTATAACGCATGGATTGACCCGCTGCTCGCAGATGAGTGGGCCGCGCTGGGCTGGAACAATGTAGGGCAGATGCAGTCGCTCGGCTTCCCGGGTGTGTACACGCACGGCGACTTTGACACCTGGAGCCCCGGCTACCTGATGTTTCTGGCCGGGATGCACAACGGCATCAGCCGCCTGTATGAAACATTCGGCAACGGCGGCGCGGATACCGTGCGCCGCATCCTGCCGCCGGATGCATACAGCCGTGCATGGTACCGCCAGAATCCTCCGCTTGCGAGCGTGATGTGGTCGCAGCGGGATAACAACAATTATGAGCAGTCGGCGCTGCTGACGACCTTGTCATACTTCGCGCAAAACCGTGAGCATTTTCTTGATGATTACTATGTCAAAGCTAAGCGGTCGGGGGCCAAGCCTGCTTCAAGCGGACCTGCGGCGTATGTGCTTGCCGCCGATCCGGCTTACAGTAGCCGACAGCTGGAACTGGTGCGGGCGCTGCGCAAGCAGCATGTGGAGATTTCGCAACTCACGGAAGCGGCTACGGTCAACGTGACGGCGAGCGATCAGGCGGCATCTATCGGCGAGAATGCTGTGAAACCGGCAAAACCTGCGGCTACGGCTCCCGGCGAACCTGTGCCAGCGGAAAAGACGACGCCGGTGAGCTTTCCTATCGGCTCGTATGTCATTCGCATGGATCAGCCGTTTTCTCGTGTGGCCGATGCGCTGCTCGATCGGCAATACTGGGCACCGGAGGACCAGCAGAAGCATGCGTATGACGATACTGCGTGGTCGTTCAGCTTACTGTTCAATGCCAAGGTGACGCGGGTGGTGGACCCGGCGATTTTGCAGGCGAAGATGTCCATCCAGGATTTCAAAAGCTTTGGAATTAGTCGAGGTAGCACTTCCGGGGGAGTTTGGGCGTTCAAAAACACCGGACAGACCGGCCTGCTCGCGCTCGCCTACGCTTTGCCCGGCGCAAAAATTACCGTCCTTGACGAGCCTGCTACGGTAAACGGCGACACCTTTTCTGTAGGTTCGCTGTTCATTGCAAACCAGGCTGACGATGACCTGTTTGAAAGTGCTTTACAGAAACTTGGCCTGGGAGATCACACAATCTCTCTTCTCACCATTCCGTCCGTCAAACACCACACGCTCGACCACCTGCCGCGTATTGCCATGATGCACACCTGGCTCGCCACGCAGACCGAGGGCTGGTGGCGCGAGGCGCTTGACTCACTCGGCATTCCATATACCTACATCAGCACGCAGACCGCCGCGAGCGAAGCAGACCTACGCGCCAAGTACGATGTCATCCTGTTCGCACCGGTCACCGGTCACACGGCATCCTCGCAGATCGTGCAGGGCCTACCGATGTATGGCAACGCGCAGCCGTGGCAGACTACGCCGCTCACTCCAAACCTGGGTCACATCGACTCTACGCCCGACATGCGCCCCGGTCTCGGAGAAGTCGGCGTCGAGCACCTGCGCAGCTTTGTCGAGCACGGCGGCTTGCTCATCACGAGTGAAGACAGCGCGCAGTTCGCCATCGATGCGGGCCTTGCGCCCGGCGTCTCTACTGCATCTACCGCAAACGTGAACCTGGTCGGCAGCGTGCTCGGCTCCGTACCTGTGTCCGCAACTGCGCCGGTTACATATGGCTACAGCGGGCAGTTGCCTGTCTACAGCGAGTCGGGCATGGCCTTCAACATCAGCAACACTACCGGCGGGAGAAATCCTCCGACGGTGAAGGACACGCACCGCGTGACCGGACGCGGAGGCCCGGATGATGAGGACGCCCCGGAAGACCGTACCCTGGAGCGGCGCCCTGCCCTTCCCAACGTGGAGCCATGGCAGGCTGTGCCGCTCAATGAAGAGCAAGCGCGCAACAACCCGTTTTTAATTCCCGCGGCAATGCGGCCTGAAGTGCTGCTGCGCTTTGCGGGCACCAAGCAGTTACTGCTCTCAGGTTTGCTTGAAAATCCGGCACCGCTTGCCGAGCGCGCTGCTGTCGTAGACGCGCACCTGGGACAGGGAAACGTGCTGCTGTTCGCCATCAACCCCATCTATCGCGGGGAGACAATCGGCAGCTATGCTCTGGTGTTTAACGCGATCCTGAACTACGACCACCTTGAGCATGAAGGCGGAAAGAATCCATAGGTCGTAATGTTACGGAAACACGAGAGGTTTTAACGTACAAAGATTGGAGGCGCGGGCCGGGATCGAACCGGCGCATAAAGGTTTTGCAGACCTCTCCCTTACCACTTGGGTACCGCGCCCCTTTACAAACGTTCCACTTGAAAAGATACCGATCTCAACCTGTTACGGGAAACCGACTTTTCAACTTTTTACCAACCGGAAGCGATTGGAGCGGGAGACGGGACTTGAACCCGCGACCCTCGCCTTGGCAAGGCGATGCTCTACCACTGAGCTACTCCCGCTTGGTACAGGTTGAAGTCTACCGAAGCAGCCTGCCCGGGTCAACCTGCAAGCCCCACCATGGCACCGTCCCGCATGTGCAGCGTGCGATCGGCAAAGGCCGCAGCCTCCGGGTTGTGCGTGATCATCAGCACCGTTTGTCCAAAGGTTTTGTTTGAGTGGCGCAGCATCGACAACACCGCGTCAGAGTTTTTTGTGTCGAGATTGCCGGTCGGCTCATCAGCCAGGATGATAGCCGGCTTGGTCACCAGGGCCCGCAGGATGGCAACTCGCTGCTGCTCGCCGCCTGAAAGCTCTGACGGCCTGTGCTTCAAACGCCCTGTAACGCCCAACATCTCGGTCAGCTCGCCCAGGCGTTTGCGATCCAGCGACTGCCCTGTACCGGCAATTTCGTGCGCGATCTCGATATTGCCGAGCGCCGTGAGCGTAGGCAGCAGGTTGAACTTCTGGAACACGAAGCCGATTTTGGTTTTGCGCATTTTTGTTCGCTCTGTGTCGGAGAGCGCAGCAAAATCAACACCGTCGATGCGCACATGGCCGGAAGTGGCCCGTGTAAGCCCACCTAATATGTAGAACAAGGTCGACTTGCCCGAGCCTGACGGCCCCACGATGGCGACAAACTCACCCGGTTGTACGGTGAAGGAAACCGCTGTCAATGCAGGAACTTGCAGCTTGCCTACTTTGTAGATTTTGCCGAGCTGGTCGGCTTCGATAATCGGGCGGGTGCCTGTGTGACTCACCCCACTATCTTAGAGTACGGCTCGGGCATGCACAGGCAGTGTTTATGCGTGCGCGCCCATGGAGTCGGAGTAGCCGGGCAGCTCCGGCCTGGAGATTGTAGCCCGCTTGGGACCGCGCTTGCGCACCAACAGCATCTTGATACGTTCCACCAGCTCTCCCGAAGTCACGGCACCCTTGGGCAGAAAGGCATCGGCGGCATTAGCCCGTGCAAAGTCCTTGACCGTGCCGCTCACCAGCAGGGCCGGTGTTTCCGGCGACTCGGCTTTCATGCGGCGGACCATTTCGTTGCCGTCCATGCCCGGCAGCAGCAGGTCGCTCAATACCAGGTCGATGCCGCCCTGAGCGAAGCGCTCCAGCGCGCCTGCGGCATCTGCGGAGTCCACTACCCGGTAGCCGCGCGTTTCGAGCATGAATTTTCGTACGCTCAGTACCTGCTCATTGCCGTCCACCACAAGAATCACTTTTCTGGGCCGCATGGTCGCTCTCTCAACCCCGCGCTGCGTAACACCGGTTTTTAGGCACAGTGCAGCGCATGCTCCCCGGGGCGGGGGTCCGTGGCCGCTTCCCAGGGAAGCGGCATTGTGTCAGCCGGGCCAAGCTCCAACATGGTGTTCGGGCAAAGCGGGGGCGCTCGCGCCGGTGTGCGGCTTGTTTGGAGACAAAGCCCCTGCAAGCGCGCCATGAGGCACGTTTTGCGCCCCTGCCTCACCTGCGAACAGCGCAGGTAAAAGCAGGCACGGGGAGGAAAAGCCGGGCTTTACGGCGGCTGCTGAAAGAGGACGCGCACACCCGATTGCTTACGGGCGGCAGCGGCTCCTTACGGCAAAACCGGCGTGTCCGGCGTTACCTCGCTCAAGTTGTGTTGAAAGGGCGAAGGTTGCATCCGCTTGCCGATGTTGCGGCTTCTGAATGCTTGCCCAGACTACGGAGCCCGGCCCCACTATGCAATGGCGAAGAGAAGGTGAAAACATGGAAGATTTTCAAATGAAAGGAAGGAAATCTAGCCCCTGAAGCCGAAAACGCCCGTCCTTAGCGGCTGCGAGGCTGTGGATCGAATGTGCATCACGGAAGGAAAAAGCGTCCTTCTGCGACACAAATGGTGCTTCCTCCAACACGAACATAGCTGCCAGTACTCCATTTTGAAGTATTTTGAGGGTCAGATTCAGGCTGGAGCATGGCTTGAAGATGCAACACGCTGCGTCGTCCGATCTCCACACCCTGCTCCAGTACAAGAGGCGTGCCAGCGGGCGCGTAGCCACCATGAACCAGGTACGCTGCCGCGCAGCCGGCTGCAGAACCGGTAGCCGGGTCTTCGCCGCCGTAGAACTGCATGCGTGCTCGCCAATGCAGCGGCGCGGCTCCAGGCGCAAGGATGTAAAACCACTTGGCATCCGTGCCCCGGAGGTAGGCTCGCGCAGCTCTCTGCGGCACCGCCAGGGTCTGTAGAGCTTCAAGGGAGACAAGCGGCACCACGGCAAAGGGAATGCCCGTGCTGACCGTCAGGATGGGCTTGGCGGCATCAAGCGCGGCAAGCGGTAAATCAAGCGCCTCAGCAACCGCTTGCGGATCGTGCTGCCGGCCGAAGCGAGGTAAGGGCTGCTCCATTTCGCCATACACTGGCCGGTTGAATTGCAGTGCTGAAGCTGAGGCAGTAAACCGAACGGGAATCACACCTGCGTTAAGCCGCAGCTTTACTGTTGCTGTACCCGCTAGCTCCGGCAAGGTCCAGCGCAGGGCTGCCGCTGTACCCAGGGTAGGGTGCCCTGCAAAGGGCAGTTCTTCCTCGGTAGTAAAAATCCTGACCCTGACGCCGTTCTCCAAAGACGCGCCGGGCTGGAGATCGGGAAAGCAGAACGTAGTTTCCGACAGGTTGGTCTCGCGCGCGAGCGCCTGCATTTCCACGTCGCTAAGCCCATCGCCGCTAAGAAATACTGCCAGCTGGTTGCCGGCAAAAGGCATTTCGGTAAATACATCCAGGAGCAGGTACCTGTACTCACGCAATAATGTCCGCTCCTTACCTTTTCGGCAGCTGCTTCAGCAGCTGCTTCAAATCGGCAGTCAGCTTCTTGATATTTTTCTTCTCCGTGCTTGATAAATCTTCCCCCACCACGCCGCGAAATATCAAGTGATGGCTGCCGGTGTCGAAAATGTCCACCACTAAGTGCGTTTCAGCAGTACCCAGAGCGTTGAAAGTCCATTCCCCGTAACCGGGCTTCCATCCAATGCCCCAGCCCTGGGGAGTCCAGTTCTGCGCCCATGCAACTCCATGGTCCGCGTAGTAGGCAATCAGGTGCGGGCCGTCCTGCGTATCGCCAAGCGCGAATACTGTGGCACTGCCGCCGGAAGGCACCAGCTGCCAGCCGCGGACCTTGAGGTTCTTATCTACCAGCGCCTTCATCGGGTCGATGTAGGAGGCAACCGGCATACGCGCGTCCCCCCAGGAGTAAGTACGCCCGCTGAACTGCGCGGAGTGGTCGTACTCTACGGTGACTGGAGGGCTGAGAAAAGGAATCGCCTGCACGGTAGGTACCCCTGTAATCAGTGCAACTGTCAAGGCAAATGTCCAACGCAATATGTTTCTTGTCATAGCTTTCCTTACAAATACTTTGGCACATGCGAAGCTTTCCGGCACCGGGAGGCTTGCAGAACTTGTAAGAATAAATCAAAAAGCGGTTTTATCCGGCGGTAACCAGGAGACTTGCAAACGGGAGACTTGCAAAATTGCTGCGATACAAAGTGCCTTTCTGAAACCGGCATACACGCCTGCGGCTCAACCCGTATATGAGGGAGCCGCCAGGCCAATGTATGTTGCTAACTAGCTGTTTCTTTGGGAGGAAACTTCTTGAACATCGTATCAATGTCCTTATCGATATTCTTCGTATTCTTGTCAGCTTTGTGTGATACATCATTACTGGCATTGCCGCGGAATAGCAAATTGTGGTTTGAATTGTCGAAAATATCGAGAACCAAATGCCCCACGGGTTGATTGTTCGTCGTAGTGGTTGCCTCGCCGGAGTTACCGAGGCCGCCGAAGCCACCTCCGAAACCGTTGCCGAAGCCGCCGAAACCTCTCCCCCTGAAACCACCGCCCCAGCCGCCGCCGAAGCCGTTATAAAAAGTTTCCATTTCCTGTTCATTCTTGATGTTGCCGGTTGCAAACACCGTTGTGCTGGCACCGGAAGGTACCAGCTGCCACCCTTTTGCTTGCAAATCCTTGTCTACTTCACCCTTAATACGGGCAACATTGAGCGGATTGTCAGTCTTTACGTTGCCCCATGAGTATGTGTGGTACTTGGAAAAATTCGCTTGGTGATCATAGTCGGTGTGGACCTCGGCTTGCACCAACGAGGCGGAACATAACAGAGCTGCGGCAAATGACAAGGTTGTGCGAAATTTCATAAGAACTCTCCTTTTACGGCAAACAGTAGGAAAGCTCTTACGGTCAAAAGGCTGCTTCCCTATTGCGCTTCATCCTGCGGCAAGGCGTAATACCCCTTGCGCGTCTGGACTTTCAATCCGTCACCCTTACACTGGATGCTTACGGTGCGGTACTTGCCGTCAAAATCAGTATTTACCGGCACATAACTGGCTACATATTGGGTGCGCAGCTCGTCCTGGATCTGTTGGAAGGCTGCTTCAAGCTTTTTGCCGTTATTGCCTACATCGATAACGCGGCCGCCTGTCTCCTCGGCCATCTTGCGCATGGCCGAGTCGCCGTTGTAACCGAGGTTGAAGCCACCGCCCGAGTAGAAGCTCCGGTCAGCGATCAGGATTACGTAGATGATGCTGTTCGCTTTCTGAGCCGCTTCAATCGCGTCCTGTATACGGTATTTCGAGCCTTGGTCACCGCCGTCTGTCAGCAGGATCATGGCTTTGCGCCCGGTCTCCTGCCGCAGCTTGTCGTTGGCCGCAAGGTACACGGCGTCAAACAGCAAAGTGCCCTTGGGCGCGCCCTGGGTGGGGATGGTGCCTTGCCCAATGCCCGGACCGCCGGCGGAGCCGTTGCCGCCTGCCGTGTTGATGACAGCCTTGTTCATGGCGCGGCTTAACTGCCCGGCGTTGTTGGAGTAGTCCTCAAGCAGGTCCACGTCCACGTCGAATGAGATCAGGAAAGCTTCATCTTTATCCTCAAGTACCTGCTTGAGAAAGGTGGAGCCGGACTGCTGCTCCAGCGGCAGTACATTCATTTGCGAGCCGGAGGTATCGAGCAGAATGCCGAGCGTGAGCGGCTGGTTGGCATGAGCCTCGAAGTTGCGCAGCTTTTGCGGCTTCTTGTCTTCGAACACCTGGCAGTCGTCGCGCGTCAGGTCCGGGATGAGGCCATTGCGCTTGTCGCGCACCGTAAAGTAGAGCGAGACGAGATTCGAGTTGACGCGCAGGGTCGTGACCGGCGCGCCCTGCGGCGTGTCGTCAGAGGGCGCGGGAGCAGAGCTGGTCGGAGGCGCGTCCGGCGACGGAGCTGACTGCGCGTGAAGGCAGGGAGCAAGCAGAAGAAGCGGCAAGAGGGTAGAGGCGAGGCGGCGCATGACTCTAGCTTAGACGGCTCACAAGCCGGAAAAGCTCCTATCTGCAATGCCGGGATGTAACTGTCAGCGGCATAGAGATTTAAGCCTTCAGCTTGCTCATATAGTCGGCATCGGTCTTCAGCGCCTGCTCCCAGGGCATATCCGGGTAGGCTTCCTGCTCCACGAACATATGCTGGATCGCGCCCGGTTTGACTGCCTTAAAAATCGCCGGGTAGTCTGCCGTGCCCTGGCCCAGCTCAGCAGCAGGCGGCGGGTTATCGACTGAACCCTGCCCTGCGCCGCGCTTGAAGTCCTTAACGTGCAGCATCTTGATGCGATTAGCGTACGTTCGCAGGTAATGCTCCGGGCTGCCGCCGCCTACTGTAACCCATCCGCAATCGAGCTCGAAGACGACCAGCTTCGGATCAGTCTGGGTAACGAGTGTGTCATAGGGGATAGCACCGTCTTTAGGCGCGAACTCCATGGTGTGATTGTGGTAGCCGAACTGGAACCCGGCTGCATGCGCCTTCGCTCCCCAGGTATTGAACTGCTCCGCGTTCCACTTCCAGTCATCGGCTGTAAACGAGGTGACCTGTTGCTTGAACGGCAATTTGCCGGACTTGCTTGTGTCACGAAAACCGGGAAACGAGCAGATGATGTAGTGCGCGGTGCCGAGCTCCTTGTGAAACGCAAGAATCGCGTCGAAGTTTTGAAGCAACTGCTGCGATGAGTAGTGCGCGGAGACGCAGTGCAGCCCTGCGGCCGCCATCGCCGCCTTGACCTGGGCCGGAGACTGATTGAAGAAACCGGCCGCCTCAACCTCGCGGAAGCCGAAGCTTTCTACCTGCTTGAGCGTGCCCGTGTAGTCGGCTTTGAGCTGGTCGCGCACAGAGTACAGCTGCAAGCCCAGCGGCAGGCCGAAGGGGTTAGCCTGCGCGACGCGAGGGAGCAGCGCGGCAGCAGCGGCAGCAATGGCAGAGGAGTGCAGGAATTGACGACGGTTGAAACTTGACATTTCAGAGGGCTCCAGGCGCAACGTTCTACCAGACAGTGCCACGCGCGCGCCATTGGTGTCCACGTCCGCAGCATGATTCCGCGCTCTGGTACTCTTAGCCTTGCGTCGACATGCCTAAAGAGCGGCATCCATCATGGAGTACGCGTCGGCGCACCTGTTCCATTTGAGGAGATACAGCCTGTGAAGCATGCTGCATTTGTAGGGGTCCTGTCGGTTGCGATGATGAGTGCTGCCGGTGCGCAGCAGGCTCAGCAAGGGGGCGCGATCCCGGATGCGCCGACACCGCAGGCCACCAATCCAAACAGCCTTGGCACCTTGAAAGATCAAGTCAAGCCGGGAGCCGGTACTACCGCGCTGCCTTCGGCTGATACACCGGCTACGCCCGGCTCTGGTACAACCGGCCCGGCTGGCCCCTCATCCTCCTCGGCAAATCCGGGGCAAGGTGCCGTTACCGACAATGCAACAGACGTTCAGGGAGGGGCTCCCGATCTGCCCGCACCCGGCCAGGGCGTCAAGGGCACGCTGGTTGTTTCTGTCAATGAAGTGATTGTGCCGGTGACTGTGCGCGACAAAAAAGGCGCGCTGGTACCCACGCTCAGCTGGCGTCAGTTCCGCGTGTATGAGGATGGCCGACCGCAACGCATCCGCTACTTTACTTCGGACCCGTTCCCGCTTTCAGTGGCCTTTGTCATCGATCAAAGCCTGCCTTCAGACACCATGAACAAAGTGAACCAGAGTCTGAACGCCTTGACCGGCGCGTTCACCGCGTCAGACTCCGTGGCCGTGTTCGGCTACAACAGCACACCGCAGGAGATTACCGACTTTACCGGGGCACAAGGGGCCCGGCTCCATGTTGCGATTACCCAGGCTCAAAGGGCTCCGGGGCGTGACCTGGGTGTTATCGCTCCCGGTGGACCTATGGATAATGGAATTACCATCGACGGCAAGGTGATTGACCCGAACACGCAACGCGGCGGTTCGGCAGGCAGCATCACCACGCCGCTTACGCCCAAGGAGTTCCACCCGCTGCACGATGCCGTGCTGGAGGCCGCCACGCAGCTGGCCAAGCAGCCCCAGGGCCGCAGGCGCATCATCTACATCATCTCCGACGGCAAGGAGCAGGGCTCCCGGGCTTCCTATAAAGAGGTCGTGCGCTTCCTGCTTACCAACAACATCTCTGTATACGGCACACTGGTGGGCGACTCCGCAACCTGGGGGCTGGGCTACCTTGACAAGTTTCACCTGCCGCTGATCTCCACGGTGCGCGACAATGCGCTGCCGAAGTACGCCATTGCCACCGGCGGTACGCTGGACTCGGCATTTTCTGAGAACTCCATCCAGATGTCCTTCGCCAAGATCGCGGACGCGGCGCGCAACCAGTACACGCTGATCTATAACAGCCATGCGAATGTGCTGGCCAGCAGCCTGTTTCACACCATTGAGGTGCGGGTTGAAGGCACTCCGAACCTCGACATCATTGCACCGGACGGCTACTACCCTTCCGCACATAGCAACGGGCATTAAGCCTTTCGTACGTAGAGAGAAAAGCCACGGAACGGCCGCGAGCCGCGCAGTCGGTTTTCGCCTTGCTGTTTCCATGATGTAAGACAACCGCTTCTCATGCCCTTCTTTCCTCATGCAGGTGCCGCGATGCCGATTTTGCTGGGCCTGCTGGCAGGCTTGACCTGGGGTGCAGCTGACTTCGCCGGAGGCCTTGCAACACGGCGTGCCTCACCGGGCCATGTCGTGCTGATTGCGCACGGCCTGAGCCTGCTGCTGCTGGGCGCGTTCTCACTGCGGCTGCCGGTTGTGTTTGATCCTTGGGCAGTGGGCATTGCGTTGCTCTCAGGCATTGCCGGGGGTATCGGGCTGATGCTGTTTTATGAGGCATTGGCGCTGGGAGCAATGGGGCTCTCCGCAGCCGTGGCAGGGCTGTTGACCGCAGTGCTGCCTGTAGTGCTGGCCGTGCGCAAGGAAGGGCTACCGACTCCGCTACAGGTTGCCGGGTTTGCGGTCGCGGCAGCCGCAATTGTGCTGATTGCCTATGCGCCGACTCCCTCCCCTGGGACAGCCGGTAATGCCAAACCGGCGAAGCAGGCGCTCTTGTTCTCCGTCCTGGCCGGGCTTGGCTTCGGATTGCAGCTGGTATGGCTGCACACCGCGGCTGCGGGCCGGGCTACCGGCGGCGGTCCGGCATATGCGCCGCTGGTGCGGGCGCTTGCTCTCTCCCGACTTGGCGGGACGCTTACCGCCTTTGCAGCGCTGCTGATTCTACGGGGGCGTCCAGGAAGCGGCACGCGCATGCCCACGGTTACACCGAGCTCTGTCCGGCTGCCGGTGCTGGCAGCCATTGCCGGGCTGCTGGATACCACCGGAAACGGGTTCTACATGGAGGCTTCGCTCAGCGGGCGGCTTGATGTAGCAGCGGTGCTGGCGTCATTATACCCAGGCGCAACGATCGGGTTAGCGGCGGTTTTTCTACATGAACGGACCACGCGGCTGCAGTCCGTGGGGATTGGGTTGGCGCTGGTAGCTGTGGTGTTGATTGCGGCTTAGCATAAATAAGAAGAGCTTGCCTCGCATAACAAGGCAAGCTCTTTCTGTTTAGCAGCACCCAGTAATTAGAATGAATAATGTGCTGCAAACTGGATTGTGCGCGGGCCGTTTTTACTACCTGTGATCTGGCCGAAGTTCGAGCTATTGACGCTTCTGTTTGGATTGCCGTAGCTAACAAAGTTGGCTACGTTGAAAGCGTCCGCGCGGAAGCCCACGGATTGCCCTTCTGTAATGTGAAAATCCTTGAATAACGAGCTATCGATTTGCTCAAAGCCGGGTGCACGTTGTGTTCCGACCCGTGTCGTGCCGAAGGTGTTTGGCTGTTCGGCACCATAGGCGCAGGTTCCATTATCAGTCGATCCGCAGGGCGTCGCAGATGGATCGGTACCAAACCAATTTTGAACAGTCTGGTTTACGATATGCAACTGCCGATATTGATTAGCCCGCGCAGAGTATGTACCTGTGTTGCTGTTATCATTCGCACTGATTGTAACTGGAAGCCCGGAGTAAGCAATTGCTGTAGAAGACAAAGTCCAACCACCGGCAAGAAGATCAGTTAACCTATTGGCATTGCTGCCAAACGTCTGCCCCCTGCCAAAAGGGATAGCATAGGAACCATTGAATGACAGATTATGCCGAACATCAAGCTCCGATGGGCCATAGTCCCCGTGAATGTTGTAACCATCCTGAATGCCATTGGAACCTGGAGAACCTGAAGCTCCATAATTACCGTTTGTGTCTGTCAGCGATTTTGCCCAGCTGTAATTGACTGTACCCTCGAAACCTTTACTGACGCGGTGCCGCACGGTTACTTGAAGCGCATTGTAGGTGGAGACACCTTCTGTATCAAAAGTTTCCAGCTGTGTACCTTGCCCAACAAGATTTGCCAGAGGAGCCTGATCGGAGGCCGGGATGGGTGCTCCATTCGGCAAAGCTGCGATGGATTGCGCCTGCGCAGCCGTCAGCTGATTGCCGTTACGGTAATCGATTAGTCGCTGTCCGAGTTCGCCGATATACCCATATTGCAGTGAAGTGCTGTTGTTCAGTTGAATTTCATTATTAAAGTTAAATTCCTGCACGTAAGCCTGCCGGTAGTTCTGGTTGTAAGCCGTATAGCTTGCATTACTTGTTCCACCCGCCGCACCTACCTGGAAACCATTCACCTCGGGATAGGCGAGTCCTGGAGCAGCCGTTGTTGTTGGAGCATGTGGGGTAAGCGAAAACGCAGTTACAAAAGGGGCATTGGCTGCAAGGGTGCTGTTGCCTTCAAGAAAGCTGGTAGTGCCATAGCCACCCCGGAAGACAATATGCGGATTCGGCTGATATGCAAAGCCGATTCTCGGCTGGAACTCTGTGTACGTCGGTTGATAACAACCGGGATTGCCGCATACAAAAGACCCTGCGGGAGCACCGGCAGGTACGCGATTTGCATATTCCACCAAACCCTGTTGAGGACCGCTCAGGATCACATTGGCAATCTGGTTATTGACCTCGGTGTAGGGCGAGTCAAACTCGTAGCGCACACCGAGATTCAAGGTCAGCTTGTCAGTGACCTTCCAGTCGTCCTGAGCATAGCCGGCGATTCGGGATTGCCGTTCGCCAAAAAAGCCGTTGGAGAGGCTGATGGCTTGGCTGGACGCACGATCAAGAAGCCAATCCACTGGATCGTACTGTAAAGATGAACCCGGGAGAGAGCTGTTCTGCCCATTGAAGCCATAGCTGCCAAGCTGGCCGCCACCGCCATACTGCGTGAAGTTCTGCTGGTAGCGCAGGTACTGAGCACCCAGTGTAAACAGGTGCCGTCCACGTTGGATGGTGAGGTCATCGTGAAAGCTATACGTGTTGTCACGCAGCTGCTGAGGTGAGGCCGGATCGCCGACGCCGGTTAGTTCGTTAAGCCCTTGATAGGTAAAGCCGACGAACTGCTGCGTTGCCGGGGTAGGCAGCCCAACAACCTTATCCCCATTCAGTCCAAATGCGCCGGTCGTGTCTGTCGGGATGTTCGAATCCCAACGGATACGGGTAAAGCCAAATCTAGCCTCGTTGACAATGGCAGATGAGAGGGTATGGACCCAGGTGACACCGCCGATTTTGTCAGGGTACGAGTTTGCAATTGGGAAGGTGATTGGAAGCTGCGAAACACTACCTCCGGTCGCGATTGCCTGCGTGTAAAAGGCCGTGATCTTGTCGGCCGCGCGCGGATCGTATTCAATCTTGATATCACCCTGGTCGTTGGTGACAAAGGCATTGGTAGGGCCTTGAAAGTTGTTTTGGTCCAGACCATCAGTAGCGGCGTGGTTGGGCAGCGGATAATACTGCGGGTGCGAAACCAGGAACTGCACCACCGGATTGTTGATCGGAACCGCTCCTGTAAATGGCTGGTATCCTGCCTGCTGATTCACGATCGAATAGCCTTTGGCAAGTGCCGCTGAAAAATCCCCTTGACGCTCGGCTGCCGAAAGTACACTGTTTGCGCCGAAACCGCCGGAGTGATTGCGGGTTCCTTCATAGTCAACAAAGAAGAACAGCTTATTTTTAAAGATTGGCCCACCGAATGTGGCACCGAAGATATTCTGCGTGTACGGAGTCTTTGGAAGACCGGCAAAACCGTTAGACCAAGTAGTCCCGGTGAGGTCCTGATCCTCTACATTGTCAAAGATGCTGCCGTGGAACTTGTTGGTGCCGCTTTTGAGCACAGAGACGATATCGCCACCATTGACGTTACCGTACTGTGCGGGGGCGTTTGCCGAGATGACCCGGATTTCCTGGAGTGCGTCGGGCGAGGGAGCGTAGCCGATCAGGTTATTCTGCGTCTCGTCGATGCTGATGCCATCTAGCGTGTAGGTATTGTCCTGTGCGCGGTTGCCGTTAATCGTTACAACGCCGCTGTTGTAGGTATTGCGCTGAATGGCATTGTTGCTGGTAAGACCCGTAGGGTCAGTCGCTACTGCACCTGGCTGGAACAGGGTGAGCGAGGAGAAATTGCGTCCGTTCAGCGGAATCGTATTAATTTCATTCGCGTCGAGCGAAAGGCCGAGAGTTGCGTCAGTTGTATCGAGAATAGGTGTGACATCGCCCTGAACCCTGACTTCCGTGCTGGCACCGACAGTCAAATGCGCGTCCACCTTGGCGGTCTGGTTGATCTCAAGCGCGAACTGCGGCACGGTCACCTTGCTGAAACCCTGCGAGGTGACTTCAACCGTGTAGGGGCCGATAGGCAGGAAGCGAACAGTGTAGACGCCCGAATCGTTACTGGTGGTTGGGGTGTGGACGCCGGTGGCAGTGTTGGTGACGGTAACCGCAGCGTGGGGGATAATCGCGCCGCTGGGATCGGTTACAAGGCCGGTGATGGAGCCGGTGACGGTCTGGCCGAGTGCGGCGGTGGTGGCAAGCAAGGAGAGGGTAAGTGCAGCGCCGCCGGCACGGAAAAGCTGAATGTGTGGCTGGATGTGTCTCATAATTTAAACTCCCGGTCAAAACGCCTGCCGGCCATGCAGCGTATGTGAAGTCCGCATGTGGCATATGCGACCGGGCGTTCAGGGGCGCATAGCAGTACGTTTGAGTCCATAGATCAAACTATCGGAGCAGCTATGGGAACGTCAACATGAAGCTTCTTCAGATTGATCGTTTCGGCATGAAAAGCTCAGACGAATGCTCCAGCTTTGTACAAACGCACAAACGTCCGGAATATATACCTCGACAAACACGCTGCCGATGTACTCCGGACGCTAGGGAGTATGGGACTTGTTACTTGATTTCAGGAGTTGTTTCCGGCTTTACCGCTTCTGACTTCACCACTGCGGCTTCCGGCTCCCCCTTGATGCCCTGCTTGAAGCCGCGAAGACCTTCTCCAAGGCCCTTACCCAACTCCGGGAGCTTGCGCGGGCCAAATACGAGCAGTGCAATTGCTAAAACAAACAGGAGGTGCGTGGGCGTAAACAGGTTATCCAGCATAGGCGAGTGCCCGCGGTACCGGGTGCGGGGCTTTTCTCCATCAGTCCGGATTGTCTCATATTCGCCTTAAGCGGGAATGTACCGGATGGAAGTCATATGAGCGAGTTAGTGGATTGGAAGTGGGACTGTCCCGAGCCGCGTCACCAGCATGTCGTAAAAGGCCGGAATGCCCTCAGTCGGGCCCAGGGTAAGCCGCCGGTGTACCTTCATCATCGGATACAGGCGGGAGCCGTTGCGCTCCAGGGTGGGTACGGAGAGCTCTGCGCTTCCATCAGATTTCGGATAAATCGTCATGGCCCAGTTGCCGCCGTGCAGCCGCCGCAGCAGTTCGCCGAAGTAGCTGCCCCACAGCAGCGTCAGCCATTCGGTGTCTTCGGCCGGTGCCGGGCACAGCTGATCCAGGATGCGTTCGAGCGGCTCAAGGGAATCGGTAGTCCAGCCCAGTTCCTCGCGGAAGGTGTGGTGGGCGATCTCGCGCGCCGCCGCGGCGTACTCCTCAAGCATGGGCTCGAGGCCGTCCCAGGTCTTGCCTTTGAGGCGCTTGCGCGCCTGTTTCTCTCGCTCTGTCACCCTTTTAGCCTACCGCAGCGATGCCGGGCGGGTGCGCCGCAATGTAAAGTGGAGCTTGTAACCCGCGTGTGCTGTTGTTTTCCGGAGGTTCCGCTCTTTGTCCTGTTTCCCGCCCCATCCTGCAACCCCTGCCGGCATGACCCGTTTTGCCAGTCGCCTTCTCGCTGCCACTGTTTCCGCCGTGACGGCAGCCGCATTCTTTATGGCCGCGCCTGTAGCGGCGCTTGCGCAAGCGCCGCAGTTCCACCCGCCGGTGGTAGCGCCGAACAGTACGCTTTCCGGGGTGACCTACAACAACCGCTACGAGGTTTACGGCGGTGCCGCCTACACGCACTTCGACGCAGGCCCGTCGTTGCTGCAAGGGGCCAACCTGGGCGGCCTGGACATTCAGGGCTCTTACTTTTTCACGCACAAGTGGGCTGCTGACGGCAATGTGCGCGCTTACTACGGCACCAGCGGTGCCATTCCAAACCCGTATGGCATCAACGGTCCGGCGGTGAGTGAGTACTCCATCCTGGCGGGACCGCAATATCGGCTGGTGGCCAATCCGCATGCTTCTATATCACTCCATGCGCTGTTCGGCGGCACCTACGGGTACTTCAGCTCAGGGCTGGGAGGGATCAGCCGCGGCGGGGTCCATGTGGAGCCGGGAAACATCGGCTTTTACAACGACCAGATCGCATTCGGCAGCGCCATCGGCGGGTCGATTGATCTGAACCGGTCACCTCGGCTGGCGTTTCGCATCTCGCCTGACGCCAACCTGAGCAACTTCAGCAGCGGCGGCAAAAGCGACTTCAAGGAGCAGTTCGCGCTTTCCGTAGGGCTGGTATATCGGCTGGGCAAGCACATTGACCCGGACCGTCCGGGAGCTCCGGCGCCCCCTGTGAAGTAGGAGCTATTACAGGGTAGGTGCGTGTCTGCACTTACCGTTTGCGCTTCGGCTTTTTACCGGTGCCTTTGGGGGCGGGGATGCGGCTTTTCGGTGAGCTTGCCTGCATGCTCTTCCGCTTCTTGACCTTGCCCGGCTTTTTTGTTGCGAATTTGGCGAATGGGCTTGGGGCACTCAGCTCTTCCTGGCTGGGGATGATGGCGAACTGTAGCCGCTTTTCAATCGCGTTGACTCGCTCCAGCAGTACGCACACGGCCTGGCCCATGCGGAAGCGCCGTCGCCAGGTTTCACCCTGGATTTCGCGTGTGTTTTCGCGATAGGTGTACTGATCGCCGTCCAGCTCGCTTAGCGACTGGATTGGGACGAGGCCTTCGACGAAAAGCTCATTCAGTTCGACGAACAGGCCGTACTTGGTTGCGCTCAGAATGAGGCCGTTGAACTCTTCGCCGACTTTGGATGCCATGAAGCGGATCTTCTTCCACTCGATGAGTTCGCGCTCTGCGGCATCGGCGCGGCGCTCGGTTTCACTGGTTTCAGTTGCTATGCCTGAGAGCTCCATGGTGGCGATTGGAGCGGTGATTGCGGGGGAAGAAGCAGGTCCCTCCACTTCGCTTCGCTTTGGTTGGGATGACACGTCTTTGTTGCAGTCCGGTTGGGATGAGGCTTCATTTCGGCGCTTCGCTTGCGATGATTTCCTGCCGGGTTCCAGGCGGGATGATTCTTCTATTTTGATCGGCTCGCGGAACTCGCTCGGCTCGCCGGTGCGCGGCGTGCCCTGGCCGCTTACACCTGCGTGCAACAGGGTTTTGGCTATGCGGTGCACGATCAAATCCGGGTAGCGGCGAATGGGCGAGGTGAAGTGCGTGTAGTAGCCGGCTGCCAACGCGAAGTGGCCGTCATTTTCCTCGGAGTAGCGGGCCTGCTTGAGCGATCGCAGCATCAGGTAGCTCAGGATGCGTTCTTCCGGCTTGCCGGCGATCTTCTGCGCGAGCCGCTGGTACATCTGCGGGGTCACCGGGAGCTCTTCGGGTACCTCGTGCGCGTCTCGATGCGTAGAACGCGCGCGTCCGTCGCGTTCGGTTTTGTGGCGGCGCTCCCGGCTTTCGTGCTTCATGGTAAAGCGCTTGACCGGCAAGTTCCCCAAGCCGAGCGAGTAGCCGAAGCCGGCTGCCGTGTCCTCGAAGTCGAGGATGCGTTTCGGGTCAGGTTTCTCGTGGATGCGGTAGAGTGCGGGGGCATGCTCGGACAGCCATGAGGCTACCGACTCGTTAGCGGCCAGCATAAACTCTTCAATCAGCCGGTTTGCCCAGCTGCGGATGGCGCGCGTGACGCCTGCCATGGCACCTTCCGCGTCGAACTGGACGGTAGGCTCGGGCAGGTCGAAGTCGATAGAGCCGCGCCGGTTGCGCTTGCGATTCAGCATCTGCGCCAGCTGCAGCATGGCTTCAAAGTGGGGAACAAGCGGTGCAAACTCCGCCCGGATCGTTTCGTCACCGTCAAGCACGGCAGCTACCTGCGTATAGGTCATGCGGCGCGCGGAGCGAATCACGCCTTCGCAGACTTCGTAGCCGGTGATCTCGCCTTCAGGGTCGATGCGCATGAGGCAGGAGAGTACAAGGCGGTCTTCGTCGGGCTTGAGCGAGCAGATGCCGCTGGACAGCTCCTGCGGCAGCATGGGAATGGCGCGGTCTGGGAAGTAGACGCTGGTGCCGCGCAGGCGCGCCTCAAGGTCAAGCGCGGTGCCGGGCTGGACGTATTGGGCGACATCGGCGATGTGGACATCGAGCTCCCAGCTTCCGTCCTCGTGCTCTCGAACTTCGACGGCGTCGTCGAAGTCGCGGGCAGTTTCGCCATCGATGGTCACGATGGTGCGGTTGCGGAAGTCGCGGCGGCGCGCGGGAAGGGCAAAAGCAGGTCCTTCGGCTTCGCTCAGGATGACACTGTTTAGTGAGTGCAGATTCTTTGTGAGGCCAGGGTCGAGGTGGGCTACGGTGCGCGCTTCTTCGAGCACGGGCTCCGGGAAGATGCGCGGCAGCTGATGCTTACGGATCACCATCTCGACATCCACACCGAAATCATCTTGACGACCCAGCACCTCCACTACGCGGCCACGCGGGGTACGGGTCTCTGTAGGCCATTCGGTGACCTCAACATCCACTACCAGGCCGTCCAGGCTCGGGTACTCGGCGATTTGCAACGCGGCTTCCTCGCCCAGCACGCGATGCGGTGAGCGCAGGGTAGCGCGCGGCTCCGGCAGCGGCTCGTCAAAGGGTATCAAGATAGGCTGGGTGATCTTTTCGTCGAACGCGATAACCTGGTGACCTGTCTGGCGCGGGTTGGTGGCTTGGCGAAAGATGCCGACAATGGTTGGGTTGCGGCGGGTAAGCACGCGTACAATACGGCCCTGGCGGCGGTTTGTGTCTGCCCCGGCACGAACCGGCGCGACTTCAACCAGCACCTGGTCGCCCTGCATGGCACCGCCTATCTCCGGTGGCGGGATAAAAACATCTGTGGATTCCCCGGCGTTGCGCTGGCCGGTTACGCGCACAAAGCCGAAGCCGTCGCGGTGCAGGTCGAGCCGCCCCGCAATCAGGTTGTCGCGGTTCCCTCCGCGCGCAGTTTTAGGAGCAATGGTCCATTGCTCACGGTCTACTTTAGTCAGCGCACCTTGCGCGGTTAACCGTGCCAGATGCTCCAGCAGCAAGCGGCGCTCTCGCCCACCACCCAGACCAAACTCGTGTACTAACTGCTTGTAGGCTACGCGTGCGTGCGGAGCCTGCTCCACATAATGTAGTAGTTCACGATCAGTCATGGGTTGCCCGGGCAGACGGTCAGCAGAATGGAATCTTGTAAGTGCATCTGCTATGTATCGTACCGTCCTATGCAATATCAGCCTTGCAGCGCACCGCAATACCCGTCCCAATCTGTCGAAGCCATGAAAAGATGGCGAGATTCGTGCATTTGGGCTGAGCTCTGTTTAAGATGCAGGTAACGGTGTTTGCTCGTCTTGGCTTGCCGCTGCAGGGCTTCCAAGGGCAAGCGCAGCAAATAAAGCCGGCGCGCGTTGCGCATGTCAGTCAAAAATGACCGGCCAAGCTCTGCCTTGCAAATTGGGTTAGAAATACGTTAGCAACGAAAGGATGTATTGAACCGATGTGGAAACCGAATCAGCCAGCAAGCACACCCACCAACGAGCCCCAACGTCCCACTTCACCGACTACCCCAGCCTTTGAGCCTGCCGTACGCCCCGCTAGCGGCGGTACTGCCCAGGCAGCCGCAGGCGAACAGGCTACCATCGGCAAAAGCCTCGTAATCAAAGGCGAAGTAACCGGTTCGGAGTCGCTGTACATCGACGGCAAGATTGAAGGCACCATCAACCTGGCTGGCAACCGGGTGACCGTGGGCCGCAATGGACAGGTCTCAGCTAACATCACCGCGCGCGAAATCGTGGTGCTGGGTAAGGTACGCGGCAACATGATTGCCAGTGACCGGGTAGACATCCGCAGCGAAGGCTCGCTGACCGGCGATGTGGCCGCGCAGCGTATTTCGATTGAAGATGGCGCGTTTTTCAAGGGCGGTATCGACATCCGTAAGCCCGATGCGGCTAGCGTGAAGGCTCCTGAAGCGGCTAAAGTCGGCGTCTAATTCCCCTCATAGGTAGTGAGCAGCCTCTGCTAAGCTGGGGGCTGCTTCTGCTTGGACCTATCTTCCCAGTCATCCTTGTAACGCAGCATAGAGCCTCGACGTGCATCTACTCCTATGTCAGGCGCTGTTCCATAGCCTGCATTCCGAGGAGTATGACACCATGGCAGAGTCCATATCCAAGCGGGTCTGGTTTATCACTGGAGCCTCTACCGGCTTCGGCCGGCTGCTTGCTGAAGAAGTATTGAAGCGCGGCGAGCATGTCATTGCTACCGCCCGCGATGTTACGAAAATTCAGGATCTCGCACAACAATACCCTGAAACTGCTCGCGCCTTTGCCCTTGATGTCACCAGTGCTTCCGCTATCTCTTCGGTTACCGAACAAGCGATTGCGGCATTCGGCCAGATCGATGTACTGGTCAACAATGCCGGCTACGGCGTCAATGGTGCCATTGAAGAAGTTTCTGATGATGAATTTGAGCACATGTTCCAGACCAACATCTATGGCCTGGTGCGTACCACACGCGCCCTACTGCCGCACATGCGCGAGCGGCGCAGCGGCCATATCCTGAACCTGTCTTCCATCGGCGGATTGATCGGCTCTGCAGGCTGGGGTTTCTACAACACGACCAAGTTTGCCGTTGAAGGCTTCAGTGAAGCGCTCGCAGCGGAGATGAAGCCGCTTGGTGTGCATGTCACGGTAGTTGAGCCGGGGCCCTTTCGTACAGACTTTCTTGGTCGATCCGGCAAGCTGGCCGAGAAAGAGCTGCCCGACTATAAAGAGACGGCAGGTAAGGCGCGCGACTACCTACGAACCAACTCCGGCAAGCAGGCAGGTGACCCGCAAAAAGCAATTGAGGCCATGATTACTGTAGTGGACTCTTCTGAGCCGCCGGTACACCTGATTCTCGGCAAAAGTGCTTTGAAGCGCTTCCGGGAGAAGTTGGTGAACTGGGGCACTGAGATGGACCGATGGGAGGAAGTCACTGCTGGAGCGGACTTCCCGGAAGGGCAGTAAGGCGAGTATAAGGCCCGAGGATCAATTTCAAGATTGATCCTCAAAGGATTAATGGGTACCTTACACCCTCCCCAGGAACCGGTCGGCACAGCGCAAACTAAGCGCCATAATTGAAATCGCCGGATTGGCGGGCATGGCATTTGGAAACACTGAGTTGTCACTGATGTAGAGGTTAGAGATATCATGCGAGCGACCGAAGGCATTGACGACAGAGGAGTCATGATCGTCACCCATACGGCAGGTGCCGATCTGATGAGCGAAGCGGTTCAGCGTCCAGCGGTCCATGCCGCCGGCTGCTTCCCATATGCTATGCATCAGCTTGGTCGCATGGTCCATCAACTTGATTTCATTATCATTTGCGGTGAAGTGAACTAACGGCTTAGGCAAACCGCGTGCATCGAGCTCATCCGACAGTTCCATATAGTTGCTTGCATGGGGCAGGCATTCGCCGCTGATACCCATACCTGCGATGTGCGGGAAGCATTGCAGGTAGTTTTGCAAATTTGCACCCCACAGGCCGCGCCCGCGTACAACAGACTCTGCCCATGCGACAGGCATAATGCCGTAGCTCTGGATTAGGTAGCCCCCGGCAAAGTCAGCGTCTTTGGGGCGGATCGGGTCTTCCGTGATGAGCGAAGCCGGAAACCCTTTGTACGGTCGCGTATCTTCGGCGAAGGTCCCCCAGATTTGAGTAGAAGGATGCGCCATAAAATTGCGTCCCACCTGCCCGCTTGAGTTTGCAAGCCCCAGGATGAGCAGGAGCCGGGCAGACTCAATAGCACCCGCGCACAGAAAAACAGCCTTGGTTTTTTGGCGCAGCTCCTGCCCAGCCTGTTTGTAGACCACAGCAGTGATTTGCCCGCTCGCATCGCGGTCGAGACCGGTCACAAAGGCTTCTGCGCGGATCTCCGCGCCCGCCCGTACCGCAGCAGGCAGGTACGTCACGTCCATGGATGCCTTGGCCCCATTGCGGCATCCCTGGTGGCAATAGCCGCGATTGGTACAGGCTTCGCGCTCGGGGTAGTCGTGATTGGGTCCGCTATAGTTCAGGCTTACCGCGGCTACCGGGGCGGGCGAGTGTCGGATGCCCAAAGCGTCGCACCCACGCTGCATCAGTTGCGCGGGCGCGTTGAGCGGCAGGGACGGCAAGGGGTACTTGCGGCTCGGCTCCCATGGGTAGTCCGCAGGACCGGAAACGCCGAGGAAGCGCTCGACTTCCTCAAAGTACGGCAACAGGTCCTCGTAGCTCAAGGGCCAGTCCATGCCGACGCCGAAATCTGTCTGGAGCTTGAAGTCACGACTATTGGGCCGCGGTGTGTACGCACCCCAGTGCAGCGTGGAGCCACCTACGCCGGTGCCGGAGTTGTTCTTACCGAAGGTGACCGGGTTTTTGCCGTCAACCAGGCGCTCGTCCAACCAGTACAGGTAATTTTGAGCACTTTCATCCGAGGCGAACTCGTCCGGATTCACGAACGAGCCCGCCTCTATCGCTACGACTTTCAAACCGGCCTGCGCCAGGCGCGCCAGAACCGGGCTGCCGCCTGCTCCTGTGCCGATTACAACCGCATCGACAACATCTGTGAGCCCGTAACGGCGCATCGGCGTTTGTGGATCACGAGGCAGAGTGCCAGTAGTACTCCGCGCGGCAGAAAATCGTTCTGTAGCCCCGTTTACCGATTCTGTCATCGTGTCGTACGCTTCCCCTTCAGCTCCCATGGCTCGGTGTTATGGATCCCTATACCTCGACCTTTCTCCGCAGACCAGCCTTTCGGATCGCCGTCGTCGGCAAAGCCGTCGAACCCCATGGCATCCATGGTTTGGGGCTGCGAAACATAGAGCTCGGTTGCATCCGCCAGGATTTCTTCAAACCAGCGGCTCGCATCGAGACCCTCCCACTTTTCCTCGCCGTTCTGCACACGGTGCAGCATGGCATCGGCACGATCCTCAGTCAGTTCGACAAAGTGACGCCGGTGCCGGTGCTGCGAGCTTGCATCCAGACGAGCCAGGCCAAGCGCAAGCGCTTGGGCGTCGGGGGGTAGAGCGGCATAGCGCCAGCCGTTGCCGTGACCGGTAGCGCGTTGCTGCTCCAATCGCGCGGCTAGCGAAAGCTCATTGGCACCGGGCGCGCCGTTTTCATCATCAGGCAGCAGGCGACCGAGCATTCGTTCCAGGATCTGGAAAGCTTCAGGCGTGATGCAGGTTGGCTTATAGTCCGCCGGCGGTCCGGCCAGGCGGCGTTCCAGCACGGCGCGCGTAGGCGTAGAGACACGCGGGGAGTTGAGAATCTCAAGCATTGGAGCACTTACAGTCGACGGTGGCGGCATAGTCCTCCATCCGATGCGGGCACAGGTGCGGGCATCAGGCAAAACAATGTGCAGTACGTGTACGTTCAGACGCGGCAGAACACGGGAAGGGTGCTGTTTCTGCGTTGGTCCGGTAAAGAATTTAGGGGATTACGGAAGGGGTATAAAGCGTCTGCCTTCCAGGCGGAAGTGTCCGGAGAGCACCTGTGCGACTGCGCGCGGGTAAAGCCGGTGCTCTTCCACCAGGATGCGGGCGGCAAGGGTACCTTCATCGTCACCGAGTAAAACCGGCACAGCGGCTTGCTCTACGATGACGCCGTGGTCGAGATCCTCATCGACAAAGTGCACCGTGCAGCCCGCAAGCCGGACTCCATAGTCAATGGCCTGCCGCTGCGCGTGGAGCCCGGGGAAGGCCGGCAGCAGAGAGGGATGGATGTTGAGGATGCGATTAGGGAACGCACGGATAAAGTCGGGCGACAAAAGGCGCATGTAACCAGCCAGGCACACCAGGGTAACCTCGTGCTCGCGCAGGTGGCTTACAGTCTCGGCATCCTGCTCGGCACGGGTACGGCCTCGTGCGGGGACAGCGAGGGCAGGCAAACCATGCTCACGGGCATGCGCGAGCCCCGGCGCTGCTTCCTTGTCAGAAAGTACAACGGCTATTTCCGCGTCCGGTATTGCGCGGGAGCGGACGGCTTCGGCCAGCGCCAGAAAGTTGGAGCCTCGTCCGGAGAGCAGAATACCGATGCGGTGAGGTTGGCTCATGCTCGGCGCGGCTTGGGCTCGCCGGGCGTTTCATCGCGCGTGTACACCACGCTGGATTTGCCGGTCCTTGCCGAGCCTGTCGCGCGGATAGTTTGGCCGATCTCAAAAAACGGTTCATTGAGACGAGTGAGGATACCCCTGGCCCGCCGCAGCTTAGCCGCGGGTACCACACAGATAAGTCCAATCCCCATGTTGAAGGTACGGAACATCTCGTCCTCCGCCACTGCGCCAAGCTCCTGCAAGTGGTTGAATATAGGCAGTACGAGCCATGACCCGTGCCGCACTTCGGCGTTGACACCCTTCGGTAAGATGCGTGGCAGGTTCTCTGTAATGCCGCCTCCGGTGATGTGCGCCATACCTGCGACAACTCCGGCCTTTACCAGTGCCTGCATGGGCTTGAGGTAGGACCGATGCGTGGCCATCAGTGCTGCCCCGGCTTGTGCCTTGAGAGCCGGGATGCGCTGCCTGGCCTTGTACCCGGCAACCTCAAAGAACAACTTGCGCGCCAGCGAGTAGCCATTGGTATGGAGGCCGGTCGAGGGCAGACCCAGTAGTACATCGCCCGGTGCAATGCCGCTGCCCGTAATAAGTTGCGGCCGATTGACCGCGCCGATGATCGTGCCGGCCAGGTCATACTCGCCGTCGGCATAGAAGCCGGGCATCTGCGCGGTTTCGCCGCCGATAAGGGCGCAGCCGTTGTCGCGGCAGGCCCCGGCAATGCCGGTGACTACCTGCTCAATAATCTTTGGAGCCAAACGCCCGGTAGCCAAGTAATCGAGAAAAAACAGCGGCGTTGCGCCTTGCACGGCAATGTCGTTAACGCAGTGATTGACCAGGTCGGCACCGACTGTGTTGTGTATGCCCAGCTCAAAAGCCAGCTTGAGCTTGGTGCCGACCCCGTCGGCGCTTGAGACCAGTACCGGTTCCGGAAAACGTTTCAGGTCCAGCTGGAACAAGCCGCCGAAGCCACCGAGATTGCCCAGGACACTGCGGGAGAAAGTCGTTTTCGCCAGCGCCTGTATACGCCCCTTGGCGCTGTCGCCGGCGGCGATGTCAACACCGGCGGCGGCATAGGTTTGCGGAGCACGTACTGTGGATGTTTGAGACGAGGCCAAGCGGAATCCTTCTAAACGAAGGCCCAGTTTAGCATCGGTTTGCCTGCGATTCTTGTGCCTGCAAAACACTTGGTGCCGGGCACGGCTACAATAAGTCACGAAGCCTGATGAGTCCGCAGCCTTGCGGAGAGCACCAGCCTCCCCGCACTTGCACGCTGCGGTATCTCCCGGAGTTGTAAAGGCACACCCTGACCATGCGGCAGCAGCACCTCGTTACCACCCCTTTTTTACGGCGCTGCCTTTTCGGCCTAGCCGCTCTCCTCGCTTCCCTACTGCCTGCGATCCAGGCACAGGCAATACAAATCGCCGATACCCCGACTCGCACGACGCTCGGCGTTTCGCGGTTTGACAGCAGCAGCACGGCTGGAGCCACATTCACGGCTACCGTGCAAACTACCACCGGCAGTCCGGTCGACGCAGGCACGGTGGATTTCCTGCTGCCGACCGGGCAGTCGCTCGGCTCAGCCATTGTGGCGGGGGATGGCACAGCGACATTGATTGTGACCAAGCTCTCCCCTACCCCGGAAGAGCCGGTAGGGAGTGTACCCGGCGTCACCGCCGTCTACCATGCGGGGGGCACAAACATCTTTGAGGACTCAAAATCCGTCACGGCTCCGCTTCTCGGGCCATCGGTCACCGCGCCGGTCGCCCCGGACTTTACCGTAACCGGCAATCCGACCACGGTAACAACGGCACGAGGCGCATATGGGTCCACCGCGCTCACCATCAGTTCCGTAGGCGGCTTTACCGGGGCTATGCAGTTCTCCTGCTCTACCCTGCCCACTGGGGTCACCTGCACCTTCAACCCGACGCAGCAGGTACTCGCCGCCAACGGCAGCTTTGTCAGTACACTGCAACTGAACACGCAATCGTCTGAGGGCATTCAGGCTGCTTCTATACCCGCGCATACCGGACTCGCCCTGGCACTGGCTATACCGGGTGCACTTGCACTGCTGGGTCTTGCCGGCAGGCGTCGAAGGGGTACCCAGCTATTGGCGGTTCTGCTGCTGGTAGGCGGTGTAAGCCTGGGTCTGAGCGGCTGTTCACAACGTTATGCTTACCTCAAGCACCCGCCATCGGTAGCAGGCGGTACCCCGGCAGGCACGTATTCCATTGTGGTCGCGGTTGATGGCAGCCAAGGGTCGTCCGTGGTGGAGCATGACATCGCTATCAGCCTGGTTGTGCAGTAATTAGAGCCGGGCCACAGACGCCCGGCTTTCGGTAAAGCATTCAGGCTATCGCCTCGGCCACAAATTGCGATGCACTCTCCGCAATCTCTTGAGAATTGCCAAAGCCCGTCAGCCAATGCACCCCAGGCTCCCTTCGAAACCAGGTCAGCTGCCGCTTGGCATAGTTGCGATGGCCTTGCTGCACCGCTGCGACAGCTACCGCTTCAGAGAGCGAACCTGCGAGTACTGCTGCGGCTTCCCGGTAGCCCAGAGCACCCAGTGCCTGCGCCCCTGTGCCGTATCGCTCCTGCAGTCCACGTGTTTCCGCGAGCAGGCCGGTTGTAAACATCGCGGCTGCGCGATCGTTCAGGCGTTCGTAGAGTGCTGCTCGGGGCGGGTTGAGCCCGATCCTGAGCAGGTGAAAACCTTCCAAAGCTGCTTGCCGCGCACCGTTTGCGGGCTTGCCTCCAAGCGCAATCTCAATTGCGCGGATCAGCTTCGGCTGGTCGTTCGGGTGAATGCGGACCCCGGCAGGCGCGTCCAGCCGGTGTAGCAAGCGGTGCAGGTAGCCCGGCTGTCGGCTTTGCGCGGAGGCAAGCAGGCGAGCTCGCAGGGCCGGGCAGCGGGGCGGCAGAGGAGCGAGCCCTTCTGTGAACGCGCGCAGGTAGAGCCCGGTACCGCCTTGCACGATAGGCAGCCTGCCGCGCGAAACCACATCCTGCGCGGTAATGCGGGCGGCACGCGCCCAGTCCCCTGCGGTCATGGTTTCAGTGGGGTCGAGAAGGTCGAGCAAGTGGTGCGGGATTTCGGCTCGTTCGGCGGTGGAGGGCTTGGCAGTGCCCAGCTCCATGCCGCGGTATACCGTGACTGAGTCGCAAGAGAGGATTTCACCCCGGAACCGGCGGGCCAGGATAAGTGAGAGCGCGCTTTTGCCGCTGCCCGTCGCACCTATGACAATCACCAGCAGCGGTTTGGGCTCAGGATGTATCGGCGTTAAAACCGCCACCAGCCGGGAGGGAACAGCACATGTGCGGGCGCGCGCAGCACAGCTGCAATGAGGATCGCGGCGGCAATCAACAGCAAGCCAATTGTCTGTCGCCGCCGCGTCAGCGTGATTTCGGCTTCATTCCGATGTGGTTCTGGCCGGTTTGAATCGGGCTGTTGCATCAGCGGATTCCTGCATTGTCGTTGTAAAGAAAGTAGAAGCGCAACTCAAGAAACGGTCCCTTGAAGTTTTTGGGCAGCTGCGGGAACGGCGCGGCTCCCACAATGCCGCCCCACGCCGCACGGTCCAGCGAGACATCGCCTGACGGCCCTTCCAGATGCATCTCGTGAACAGAACCATCGGGCGTGATTTTGAAGCGAATCAATACCTTCCCCTGCTTATTGAGCGGGGGCTGCGCCACTGCGGGGATGATGGGGTACCACGCCCGCTTGGTATCGTAGATCACCCGCTGAATGTACGGCCCAAAGTCGACGCCGAGCGTGTCGGAAAGGATGTCGGGCATGCCCGTCGTGCCCCCGTGCTGTGAGGGGGCGTTCGCGCCGCCGTCGCCACCATAAGTTGTGACACCGGAGCGGGCACCCTGGGCAGCCTGCTGAACGGCTTCGCCCGGCGTTTGCGCGGTTGAGAAGTTGGGCTTGGTAGGCTGCGGCTTCGGCGCTTCCACCTCCGCATTTTGCCCCGTGGGGATCGGCGGCGGTGCAGCGGGTTGCGGTTTCGGCAAGGCGGGCGCAGGCTGCTGGGCCACTTGCGGCTGCGGCTTGGGCGCTTGCGGCAGGGGCGCAGGCGGCCCGGCCCGGCGCATGGCTTCAAGCTCCTGTAAGGTCTTCGGGTCGGTAGTGGGCTTAGGTGCCTGCTGCTGGCGGTTCTTATCAGAGATGGGCGCAGGCTTTTTGGGTGCCAGCTGCTTCAGGGCGTCCGGCGGCAGCTCCATAAATACAGGCGGCTTGTCCTTGTCATACAGGGCGGCCTCGCGCACCTTGACATGCCAGATGTATTTGGGCGCGAAGATCAGGTACAAAAACAGCAGCAGGTGCAGGATCAGGGCGATCCAGATTTTCTCCCGCAGCATAACCCTGGAGCGCTCATCCTCCAGGTCATCGATAACGTGGAGAAGGTCGTACTCCCCCAGCCCGCTGTAATCGCTATTGCGCGCGGCACGGCTCCGACGCACGCGCACTGGGGCTTCTGTACTGGGGGGTGGCTGCGGCGGCGGTGCTTCCGTGGTAGGCATGGTGTGGTTTACAAACGCAGTAAATACGGTTAGACGTGAATGCGGGCAGCAAAAGCTCCCCAATTCTCTCATTACTTTTCATGTACGGTGCTTCTGCTTATGCCTTCTCCTTTTCCATCACCGTACAATCGGGATCGTGGATAGCGTGAAAACAACTTCGGATGGTGAACAAGCTTCGCTCCAGGCCTATGTGCTGACGGTGAGCGACAGCTGTTCGCGCGGCGAGCGTGAGGATTTATCCGGGCCTGCTGTGGCTACCTTGCTCCGCGATTCAGGCTTTGCCGTCACAGGCCATAGATTGGTCGCTGATGAGATGAATTTGATTGCGGACGCTCTGCGCATAGCTGCACGGCCCGGCTGCCTGCTGGTGACCACAGGCGGCACCGGGCTGACCACGCGCGACGTAACTCCGGAGGCGACACGTGCCGTTTGCTCACGCCTGCTGGACGGGTTGAGCGAACAAATGCGCATGGAAGGACTGAAAGAAACGCCCTTTGCCGTACTGAGCCGCGGCGTGTGCGGTCTACTGGCAACTTCGGGAGGAGAGGCGTTGGTTGTGAACTTGCCCGGTGCCCCGCGCGGTGCGGTCACTTCACTGCGGGCCATTTTGACAGTACTGCCACATGCTCTCAGGCTTCTGACCGACGCGCGAGCACCGCATCCCCTGGAACCAATCAAGGCTCCAATTCTGGAGCAGAGTAGTTGAAGCATTCCCTCCTGCTGCTTGAAAAGTGGACCCTGCTGCTGCTTGCTTTTCTAAAGCCGTTCGGGCTTTGGGGTGCAGGTGCCATTGCGCTGATTGATTCCAGCACGATCCCTGTGCCGATGGACTTTCTGCTGGCCACGTATATGTGGAACGACCGCCGCCATGCCGTGCTCTATGTGCTTGCGGGCGCGGCCGGCTCCGCGATCGGTGGTCTCTTGCCGTTTTTGCTGGGTCGGGCAGGCGGTGAGCTGTTCCTGCTGAAGCGCATTGACCGTGCCCGCTATGAGCGGCTGCGTAATCGCTTTGAGAAGCAGGAATTTGTCGCCATGCTGGTGCCCTCCATGCTGCCGCCGCCTACCCCGTGGAAGCTGTTTGTATTTTCAGCGGGTGTGTTCGAGATGCGGGTGGCACCCTTCATGCTGGCGGTATTTCTCGGCAGGCTGGTACGCTTCGGCGTACTGGGAGTGCTTACCGTGCGCTACGGTCCGCAGGTGGTGGGTCGCGTGGGACATTTGATACAGGCGCATGTCCCTGCCCTGCTTACGCTGCTGGGGCTGCTGCTGCTGGCCATCCTGATCTATGCGATTCGCAAGAATGCTGCCGGGAGGCGTGAACGGGGGGAGCGGCCTGCGTAGCATCCAGACACGATTGCATCTCGCTGCACGTCAGTACCCTGGTGCATCGTGTCCATGGCTGCCATACTCAAGCCTTGCGAGATATCAGCGGCAGCCGCTGCACAAAACTTTATGCGCACCATCGGGTTTTCACCATCACCCTCTGCATCCTCCTTTGCCTGAGGAAAGGACTGACCATGGCTATACGCTTTTTTACGCCCCTGAGATACCGCGCCGCAGCTAGCCTGCTGCTTACTACTGCAACTCTTGCCGGTGCCCAGCAGGCTCACAAGAAAGTGCCGCCCACAGATCAAGTATTGGCCGTTAAAGTGCAAAACGCTCTGAACGCGGACCATGTTTTTGACGGTATGTCCGTGGTGCCGACCGTTTCGCATGGCGTAGTTACGCTGAGCGGAGAGGTCACCAGCGATGCTGCAAAGGTCCTTGCTTCAAATGAGGCAGGCTCGGTTACAGGTATCAAGACGGTACTCAACAACCTCACGGTTAAGGAGTTCCAGAGGATTCAAGGGGCTGCGTCATTGCCAGCGCCGCCGATAACCCGTGCGCCTGCTCCGCGCGAAACGCGCGCTATTGTTCTACCCGGCAGCACGGTACTTTCCGTCCGCACCAGCGACTCGCTTACCAGCAAAACCGCCAAGGTTAACGACGAGTTCCACGGCACAATTGCCGCTGACGTCATCCAGGACGACTTTACCGTTATCCCCATGGGCACGGCGGTGCTGGGGCGCGTGGTCGAAGCCAAGGAAGCAGCACATTTTGCCGGTTCGGCGGCATTGACTGTCGAGCTGGTAAGCCTGCAGCTGAATACAGTAAACGGCACGCAAAACCTGGCCGTAGTGACCGAACCTCTTTCAAACAAAGCCAAAGGACGCGGGGCCAATACTGCTGAAAAGACGGCAGGCGGTGCAGGTATCGGTGCGCTCATCGGCGGCCTGGCCGGTGGCGGTCTGGGTGCGGGTGTCGGTGCGCTTGCCGGCGGCGGCCTTGGTGCCGGGGCTAATGGAGTAACACGCGGGCAGGACATCACCGTACCAGCGGAGACACTGTTGCGCTTCTCTCTGTCAGCCTCTGTTTCGGTGCCGATCGCGGTACGCGACGGCAAACAGGTAATGCTGCCGCCGTCTTCAGGACCCGCTCTGCGCGTGCGCCCGCAAGAGGGTTCACCGGATGGAAATGCTCCTGCAGGAGACACCGGTGCACCACCACAGTAGCTTGCACCTAAATGGGTATTTCAAAAGGTTTGTACCCACTGGTTATTTTGAAAACAGATGTAAAGGCGGGCGAAAATTGGTGTCATCCTGAGCGAAGTCGAAGGATCTGCTTTTGTTTTTGAACTTTGCTTATTGCACAGACAGGCAAAAACAGGTCCTTTGACTCCACTCGGTAACCTGATTCATGGCGTAGCTTTTTGGAAATAAACCTGTTTCGCTCAATAAATCGCTTACCGTCTCACTTCTTTACTTCCGGCAAGTAGGTTGACACCATACCGCGCAGCACCTCACGCCCGGCGGTGCCCAGGGCCGAAGTGGGCACCACGCTATAAAGCCCTTTCTCTTTGCGCTGTAACAGCATTATGTGCTCACCCTGGCGAAAGCCGGAGTAGCTCCCCCAGGGCTGAAATCCTTGTGCGCCGTTCGGCCCTTCAAGCTTGACGCCTTCCGCCGAGAGTTCGAGCGTATCCGGCAGGGATGCATCGAGATTCGCTACTGCTTCTCTGGACCCCTTGCGGTAGCGGTGGAACGAGAAGCCGCCCAGCAGCAGCAGAATGCCTATTCGGATCGCAATGAGAGCCGGAGGAATGTGCGCATGCTGTACCACGGAGGCGTACAGAATGTAGACGACAATGGCCGCATAGATGATGAGCCGTACATATGACACGGCCATGCGTGCGCCGTAACCCTTCGGTCGCACAAAGCGCGCCGCTTCCTTGACTTCAATCTCGTTGAGCTTGCCCAGGAACTGCATGAGTCCTTATAGCAGAGGCGGTTCGGATTCAGAAGTTATGCTGATCTATTTGCATGCGAGATCGGTAAGGTACTTGTACCGGTTTAGAAAAGGTGAGGCACAAAGCGATCCGTGTTTTGAACAACCGGCAATTGTGCTTCTCGAATACCTAAGCCGCACGGCTCTCCATCAACCAGCCAGGAGCCCAGTACCGCCCAATTTCCATTAATGCAAGGCACCGGCCCGATTGCTTGATACAACCATGGACCCTCTGCAAAATCGCCTCCCGTTGTAATGCTGCGAGACCCATCCACAATGCTGATGTTTGCGCCTTCCCTTCCAAATAGAGGCTTGCGCACGTAGCGCTGCATGGAATGGGGTCCGTCGAGGAAGGCAGGCAGCAATAAGTCATGATCCGGGTAGAGCTCCCATAAGATAGCCAATAAAGCCTTATTAGACCAAAGCATTTTCCAGATCGGCTCAAGCCATTGTGTGCGCCCTTTTTGCGGCTTCTGCCCTTGCGCCATGGCTTGTAGGGCATAGGGGCCAAACCGCTCCCGCAGCAGGGTTTCCCATGGATAGAGCTTGAACAAAGTTTCAATCGGCAGCCCACGCTCATCGACAAAGCAGCTGCGAGCGGAATCCCAACCCAGCTCACCCATGTGGATACTTGCGGAAGCAAGCCCGGCCTCGCGCGCGGTGTCGCGCAAGTAGGCGATCGTCAGCGCATCTTCCTCGTAGCCATCGTGAGCAAAGTACACCGGCTTGCTGGCGTAGCTTTTCAAGTCCATCCATTTTGCAACGAGCTTTTCATGGATGGAATTCCACTGATCTCTGCCCGGAAAACACTGTTCCAGCCAGCGCCACTGTATCACTGCCGCTTCTACCAGCGAGGTTGGCGTGTCTGCGTTGTACTCAAGCAGCTTGGTGGAGCGTCCATCGTAAGCAAGGTCCATACGACCGTAGAGTGCGGGCGGCTCCTCCTCCCACGTGCGGCGGATCGCCTCGGCTGCCTGCGCGGGGATGTGCATTTCGCTAAGCCGGTCCTGCTGAAGTATGTGATCGCCCGCAGCAAGGCACATCCCCTGTAGCTCCGCTGTTGCTGCCTCCAGCCGGTCGATCTCGCCGGCCGTGAACTCCCAGTAAGCAGCTTCATCCCAGTACGGCCGTCCGGCAACAGAGTGATACGTCAAACCCTCCCCCGCAACAATCTGCTGCCAATTTCGCCTGGGTGCTGTCGTATGCCGTTTCATTACTCGCCTCCGCCCTCCCCGCCGCTGCCGAACCCGCCACGCGATGTTGAGGAAGTGCTGCTGCCGCCCCGGATTGTGTCGCCGATATTGCGTCCACCGCTGCCTGCATAAAGGAAGTGCGAACCCCCATGCCCACCGCCATAACAGTAAAAGTCGGGTGTCTTGCGGCCGTCCTTGTCGACACAGTCCCGACGCTCGTTGCAGCCGGAGAGCGCCGCCGCAGAAGCAAGCAGGATCAGGCAAGCGGGGATGTCACGGGATCGTCGCTGCATCCTGCCTATTTTGCAAGGATAAATGCCGGATGGCAATCCCTCCTTGGTGGAAACGCCATGTTATCCGCGTTCGATCGCCTTACCCACACGAAAAATTGTGGCTTCATCGAAGTGTTTACCCAGCACCTGCACGCCGATCGGCAGGCCTGCTTTTGAAAAACCTGCTGGAACGGACAGGCCGCAAATACCTGCGAGTGAAGCCGTCACGGTGTAAATGTCGGCGAGGTACATGGCGAGCGGGTCGTCAGTCTTTTCGCCGAGTTTGAAGGCCGGGGTCGGTGCTACCGGGGTCACGATGGCGTCTACTTCAGAATCGAATACGGAGAGAAAATCCTGTGCCAGCAGTCGACGAACCTGCTGCGCTTTTTTGTAGTAGGCGTCGTAATACCCGGCGGAAAGCGCGTAGGTGCCGAGCAGGATGCGGCGCTTGACCTCGGCACCGAAGCCGCCGTCGCGCGACTCACGGTACATGCCGGCGAGTGAGGCCGCGTGCGGGGCGCGGTAGCCGTATCGCACACCGTCGAAGCGAGCCAGGTTCGAGCTGGCCTCAGCAGTTGCAATGAGGTAGTACGCGGGCACGGCATAGCGGGTGTGCGGCAGTGAGATTTGCCTAATTTCCGCGCCTGCTTCGCGCAAGCCATCGATGGCGCGCTCTACTGCCTCTCTCACTTCGGGGTCCAGACCCTCGGCGAAATACTCCGCCGGGATGCCGATGCGCAGACCGCTGACACCCTCTTCCTTTGCGAGTAGGGCACCATAGTCAGGTACGGGCAGCTGCGAGCAGGTGGCATCCATGGCATCGGGGCCGGCCATGACGCCCAGCACAGTCGCGGCATCGCGGACTGTATTCGTGAACGGGCCGACACGGTCGAGCGACGACGCAAACGCGATGAGGCCGTAGCGGGAGACGCGGCCATAGGTGGGCAACAGACCGACTACGCCGCAGAAGCTGGCCGGCTGGCGGATGGAGCCGCCCGTATCGGTCCCAAGCGAAGCCACGGCCATACCCGCCGCAACCGCAGCCGCCGAGCCCCCGGACGAGCCGCCCGGCACGTGATCGAGAGCATGCGGGTTGCGCGTGGGGCCGAATGCCGAGTTTTCGTTCGATGAGCCCATGGCGAACTCATCGCAATTGAGCTTGCCGAGGATTACAGCGCCTGCGTCCTCAAGCCGCTGTACGGATGTCGCGGTATACGCGGCAATGTGGTTTTCAAGCACGCGCGAGCCTGCTGTGGCGGGCAGCCCGGCGACCATCAACGCATCTTTAATGCCGACCGGAACGCCTGCGAGCGCGGGCAGCGTGTCGCCCGCGGCAGCCATGCCGTCGATATGCGCCGCATGCACCATGGCGCGCTCTTCAGCGAGCGAGAGGAAAGCGTGGATATCAGGATCGCGCTTTTCGATGGTCTGGAAACACTGCTGCGCAATTGTGCGGGCGGAAGCTTCACCGCTTGCGATTGCCTTATGGAGCTGCGGGATAGTGAGCGCTTGTGTATCGACTTCATTCATGCGGGGAGCGTTGATCCTTTACCTTGATTCGCCGGTCTGATGCGCTGTCAACGCTCAATCACTTTGGGAACCTTGAAAAAGGTGCCGTCGGTTGCAGGTGCGCCGCTCATGATGAGTTCGCGCGGGAGAGAGGGGCGCGGCTCGTCAGCGCGCAGATGCGGAGCCTCAACCAGCGGAAACAGCTCGGAAACATGAGTCAGCGGCGCGATGCCGGTCGTATCGAGCTGTTGCAGCTCCGCCACATAGCCCAGGATGCTGCTGAGGTCCTGGCCGAGCCGATCAAGCTCGCCGGGCGTAAGTGCGAGCGCGGCAAGCGCAGCCACATGCTCGACAACCTCGCGGGTGATGGTTGGTTCCTGCTGATTCAAGGCGCTGACTCCCGGACGTTGACGATACCGAAAGTATAGCCGCTACGCCCACCGGGAGCCTTACTGCACGATGACGGTTACCGTTGTTGTACGCTGCGCGCCGGGATAGGAAGCCGTTACGGTGATGGGGTACGATCCGCTCGGCGTTTGGCCCGCGACAATTGCGTTTTGCGCCAGCTTGGCTCCGCTTGCACTTACCCCGCACGCAATGGGCGAGCCGAGCAGGGCAAGCGCCACCAGCAGCAGACCGAAGCGACGCCTGCGCTCACTCCGCAGTAGGAGCAGGGGACAAAGCACGGCGAGTGCTGTCGCGCCCAACCAGGATCGGAAGCGGTGCCGCTCCGCAAGGCTTGCGGTTGTTGCATTGACCCCGGTAGCTACGGACACCTGGAACGACCCTCCGGCTCCGCCCGCAAGCGAGAGCAAAGGCGGGTTGACCGTACAGGTGGCATTGACCGGCGCACCGGAACACGCGAGATTGAGGCTGCCGGTAGAAAGGCCGGTTGGGATTACGTTGAAGTTAAAGACCGCTGTCTGGCCGGTCGTGATTGTGGCTGTTGCGGAGCCGACGGCATTGAATTGGAAGTCTTCGCCGGAGCCGGTGAGCGAGACGATCAGCGGTTCGCCGAAAGATGCGCCGCTACCCTGCACGGTAAGTGTGCCTTGCCGGTTGCCGATCGAGCTTGGGGTAAAAACCACGCCGATCTGACAGCTTGCGCCGGGGTTGAGGCTTGTGGCGCAGGTGTCGGATGCGATGGAGAAATCCGAGCCGAGGAGGCTTGGGGAGAGGTCTGAAATAGCACTCGACCCGGGATTGCTGACGGTTACCATTTGTGGTGGCGTGGCTATGCTCAGGGCATAAGGGCCGAAGTCAATGTTAGAGGGAGCGGTGTAGGCTTGCGGCGGCGGGGTGCCCTGACCGCTCAGGGTTACAACCTGCACATGCTGCGCGATGGAGATGGTGTCATTGATGGTGAGCGTCCCGGTAGCCGGGCCTACCGTGGCCGGCACAAAAGAGACTGCGATGGTGCAGGAAAGATGTCCGCCAAGGCTCGCTCCGCAACCGTTTGCGGTGGAAAAGGGCCCTCCGGTTTGCGTGCTGATGTGGGTGAGGGTTGCATCCCCCGAGTTGGTCACCAGAACCGCTTGCGATGCGGACCGGCTGCCAAGCTGAGTGTTAGGGAACGAGAGAGCCGTCACGCTCAGCGTGTCTGTAGCTGGGAACAGCCCTATGCCTGACAGTTGTACGGAGTGGGTCTCTGTGCCGTCAGACACGGTAAATGTACCGGTACGCAGGCCATTTGTAGTCGGCGTGAAAGTCACCTGGAGGGAGCAGGATGAGTTAGCCGGGAGTGTGGTGCCGCAACTATTTACCTGGTTCAGCGCAAAGTCACCCGCGAGTGAAAACTGGAGCGGCAGCACAGTTTTGCCCAAATTCTCAATAGTAAGGAAAGTGGGCGATGTCACAGAGTTACCTACCAGCACCTGGGTAAAAGTCGGCACGGTCGATGATATTGCCAGTACCAGCCCGGTGCCGCTCAGCGACACGCTTGCGCTTAACGAGCCATTTGCGCTGCTGACGGTGAGGCTTCCGGGCAGGCTGCCTGCATCCTGCGGCGCGAGTTGCACAGCAATTTGGCAGGCTCCCTGGGCTGGGAGATTGCTGCCGCAGGAGTTGGAAGCGATAAGGTATTCGCCGGTCAACACCGCCGTTCCAAGACTTGTAGCAATATCGCCGGTATTTTGGAGCGTCAGCACTTGCGAGGGGGATGTGGTGTTGCTATTTTGCGGGGCGAAGCTAAGGGAGGCTGGAGAGAACGCGAGCCGTGCCGGGGCAAGTCCCTTGCCGCTCAAGGCGACCTGCGCGGAAACCCCGCCGCCGCCGGTAAGCCGAAGCGTGGCGGTGTGCGCCCCGGCGCTCTCGGGAGTGAACGCTACAGCGACGTCGCAGACTACGCCCGGATCAAGACTTGACCCGCATCCATTGCTTGTAATGGTGAAATCAGAAGAGGAAACCTGCGGTGCGCCGAGGGGGACTGTGACTCCGCCGCTGTTGCGGAACATGGCAACTTGCGTGGAGCTGCTGCCGCCGATCACTGTATCCGGGTAGCTCAACGAGGTAGGCGCAGCGGCAAGCGCACCCGGCGGCACACCGGTACCGCCCAGTGAAGCGGTTGCGCTACTGCCACCGGCAAGCGCCGGTACAGTCAACAAGCCCGACAGCATGCCGGAAGATGTGGGCGTAAAGGAAATCTGCAATGTGCAGCCGGCACCTGGAGCGATGCTGCCGCTGCACGAGCCTGCCACTGCGTAGCCCGAGGTAGTCGAAGGCGCGCCTACAGAAACCGCCGCTCCCCCTGTGTTCTGCACGGTTACCGACTGAGTTGCGGTGGAGCCGATCACCACCGTACCGAAGCTGACCGGGTTCGGGCTGACCACCAGCATGCCCGGCGGCACGCCGTTTCCATCCAGAGTAACCGTAGCCGGACTGCTGTTGTACGCTCCCGGCAAGCTCAGCGTACCTGGGGTGTCGCCGGATGCACCCGGTGTAAAGACAACTTGTAACGTACAGCTCCCATTTGCCGCAAGTGATGAGCCGCACTGGTTGTTTTGGATCGAGTAGCCGCTGCCGGTAACTGTGGCGCTCCCAAGAGCTGCGGAAACGCCGCCGCTATTGGTTGCAGTCACCGTCTGTGACGGCGATGCGGTGCCGATAACGATGGTTCCGAAGGAGAGCGAGCCGGGAGAGAGTGCCACGTTTGCCGGTGCAGCGCCTACACCGGCCAGCCCGGCCTGGGCTGAAGCAGGCGTGCCATCCCCGGTCACCGTGAGTGTGCCGTTTTCACTATTTTGAGTTGTAGGCGTAAATGTAATGGTCACGGTGCAGGAGCCGCCTGTTGCGATGGTGCCGGTTGGCGTGCAGGTGCCGCCGGTTATGCTGAAGTCTCCATTGGCTGCAATCGCAGACAGGTGGACCGGATTACCGCCCCCATTCGCCACGGTGGCCGTTTGTGAGGCGCTGCTGCCGGTTGCGACTTTGCCGAAGCCCAGGGACGAAGGAGAAATCGAGAGCGTTCCGGGCGTTGTGCCGGTACCGTCAAGGGTCGCCACAGCAGCCGCTGTCGATCCGTCACCGGGAACAGAAAGTTGCCCAGGCCGGTCCGCGGCCGCTGTTGATGATTTCGGTGTGAAAGCTACCGCAAGCGTGCAGTTTTGGCCTATGCCCAACATCGCACCGCACGTGTTGCCGGTAAGCAGGTACTCACCGGTAATTGCCGGCGTCCCTAGCGGTGTCGATGCTCCCCCTGTATTGGTAACTGTGACATTTTGAGAAGCGCTGGTTGCGCCGTCTACCAGAGAGCCGAAGTTGAGTGAGGAGGGCGATAGTGTAATCACGCCTGGAGCCAGCCCCGTACCGGTAAGCGCAGCTGTCGTGGGGCTTGCAGGTTGGCTGCCGGGCTGCGAAAAGGTTCCGTTTCGCTGGCCTGTCGCGGTTGGATGAAACAGAACAGCTACCTGGCAAGAGCTGCCGACTGCCAGAGTTGCGGGGCAGTTGTTAGAGGAGATTTAATAGTCCGGCGTCACGGACGGTGTGCCGAGCGCGACGGGAACACCGCCGGTGCTGGTGATGCCGATTGTCTGCGCCATGGATGCTGCGCCCTGTGTTGTAGAAGGATAGCTGACACTCGCAGGGTTGAGCGTGATGGCGGGCGGCATGGCTCCCTGCCCGCTGAGCGGTACAGATGCGGGCGCGTTGCTGAAGCTGCCGCTCACAGTTACCGCGCCGCTGTACGTACCGGTGCCCGGCGGGGTAAATACGATTTGAAGCGTGCACACGGCATTGACGGCAAGCGTCTGCGGGCAGTTGTTAGCCGCCAGGCTAAATGGCGCGTTTGCACTCACAGCTGAGATGGTTGCCGGATTGGAGCCGCTGTTGGTTACCGATATGGGTTTTGCCGTGGAGGCTGTCATCTCTGCCGTTGCGTCGAAGACCACCGGAGACGGCGTAAAGCTCAGCATGCCGGGTGCCGTACCGGTACCGGAAAGCGCGACACTTGCATTTGTGTTGTTAACCGGCAGCGTGAGTGTGCCGCTGCGCGCGTTTACGGCAGACGGAGTAAAGCTCAGCGTGAGAGTACAACCGGTCGGGTTTACTGGGAGTGACGCCGGACAGCTGTTCGACACAAGCGCGAAGTCAGCTCCATTGGCTCCATTAATAACCGGCGTACCGAGCTGCGCCGCACTGCCGCCGGAGTTCACTACATTGACAGCCAGATTTACAGTTGTGCCCTGCTGTTGAGACCCGAATCTGACCGGATTCGGCGTAAATGAAATGACAGGTGGAGGTACACCGTTGCCGCTGAGTGAAGCTGTAACTTGCCCACTTGCAATGCTTGATGAAGGTATGGTGAGCAGGCCTGAGCGGCTACCTGTGTTTGTCGGCGCAAAGGCGATACTGAGCGAACAGGATGCGCCGCCCACCAGGGTTGAGCCGCAGCCGTTTCTCGTAATTTGATAATCGCCCATTGTGGTCGGGGTACCGAGTTGTGCCGTAGCTCCCCCGCTATTGGTCAAGGTAATCGACTGTATCGCTGAAACATTGCCTCGCGCCGTATCAGGAAAGGAAAGCGGCGCGGGCGCAAGCGAAAGCATGACCGGGGTCACCGCATTGCCGCTTAGGTTGACCAGCGCCGGGCTGTTTTTGTCATTGCTCGCAATCTGCAGCTGAGCGGTTCGGGTCCCTGTCTGCGTGGGCGCAAAGGCAACCGGAATCTGGCAGGTAGCGCCTGCCGCAAGAGTGCTTCCGCAGGTATCGCCGGCCAGCGTGTAGTCTCTAGGATTCGCACCGGCCAGTGTGCGCGCGCCAAGCTGCAGTGGGGCGCCTCCCGTGTTTTGGACGGTGACGTTGCTTGATTGCGAAATAGAACCGGTAGCGGTTGTTCCAAAAGTAAGAGAGCCTGGGTTCACGCTGATGGCCGCCGGGGGTACTCCCGTACCGTCGAGCGAGGAGGTCAGCGAGCCGCCTTGTATGTTCGCGTTCACTGTCAAAGTGCCTGACCGGTCGCCGGTCGTACTCGGGATGAAGCTAACCTGGATTGTGCATGCGCTGCCGACAGCAAGTGTGGTGCCGCAATTGTTCGTCTGCGAGTAGTCGCCGGGTGCAACGGCAACCTGCGCGATAGCAAGAGCAATCGTGCCGGTATTCGATAAAGTGAAGCTCCCGGGCGAGGCACTCATCGCCCCTACCCCAAGGGAGCCGAACTGGTAGCTGCCCGGAGAGAGCGTTGCCTGGGCACTTACCGCACCCGTCGATAGTGCGATGGTCCATATACCTCGGCCGTAGGTGGCCGCCTCAAGCACTGCTCCCGAAGGGCTGTTGTACACCTTCAAATCCGTCACCGGTGCATTGGGCAGGTTGCTGCCCAGCTGCCCCCAGCAGTTTTGAAAGCCCCTTCCCGTGACAGCGCAGGTCGCCACACTGGTTGTGTAGTACACGCCGAAGTCGCCGCCTACATACACGTAATTGCTGTTGTTCGGGTCCACCACTACGCTGTTTACCGGAGCAACCGGCAGCGTATTCGTAAGGTTGTACCAGGTTTGGCCGCCATCGGCTGAGCTGTACAGGATCGCGCCCTGCCCGGTCGGAAAGCCGGCAACCCCGGCATAAATGGTCTTGCCGGAAACATCGTGCGGGTCGACTGCAAGTGACGAGATCGCGTAGCCGTTACCATTGAATTGTTTGCTCAACGGCGTGTTCATCACCGGGTTGCGCCACAAATCGCTCCAGGTGACCTTGCCTCCGGCTTGGGGCACAACGGCACCATATAAGTGACCCGGTACAGAGGCACCGCCGTCCGCCGGGCCTGCCATACCGGCATACATCTGCTCGCCGCCTTGCGGAGAGTTATAGCTGCCTCCGGCACCCACCGAGCGCACGGTCGCATTGCCGTTGCAGAAGCTGCCGCCATCGCCGTCGAGCATGGTGCTGAGCAGGTTGCTCGATGTCCAGCCGCCGGTGGTCGGTCCCCGCCACATACGGCAAGTCCCGAGCAGGATTGCAGCAGGGTTTAGAGGGTCAAGAATCCATGGAGCCGGTTCCAGAAAGTAATCGGCATCGTCTTCAACCTACGCCCTGCCGATAACAGGCGCGCTGCCGAAGCCGGCAGCATTGCAGTTGCCGCCATTGCCGCAATTGAAAATGGAGACCCCGGGGCCGCCGTCGGCATACCAGTTGTTGGGCGTGTTCGGATCGATGGCAACAAAGCTTCCCTCGCCCGTCAGCAGCTGCTGCCAGGCGCTTGTGTCTGCCTGCGCGGTGGAGCTCTCGCTTCCAACTATGCCGAAACCTCCCATCCCTGCCAGGACTAGCGAACCGTTGGCCGGGCTCACAGCCAGGTGGCTGATTTCTGCCAGCGACCCGATGCCTCCGTTCAAGTTCTGATAGTGCGAAGCGTCGGTAGGAGCACATACGGAACCTGTCTGAGCCACCGCATCGGCTGTGCGCCACAGGCCGCCGTCATTGCCGAAGTAAATCAGCCCGCTTGCGCCGTTTGTACCGTCAATAGCATGGATGGAAGGCGCAACCTGTGCCGCCGCGCAGGTCTGATCGTTCGTGGTGTTTCGCCACGTGCAGCTGTTGGCCAGCGAGCAGCGGAAGATGTCTTCTGTGCCGGCAAACAGGATTGTGTCTTGTTGGGAGGCAACGGCAGAGAGCGCCAGATTATAGTCTGCCTGCGCAATGGTGCCGTTTGCGCTTTGCAGCGATGTATCGTTGATGTGGGTGCCGAAGGTGACGCTTCCGGAGTTGCAGGAACTTACGGCCAGACCGTTGGTGGAACAGACGTCCTGGTACAAGCCCCGGTCGATATTGTTGATGTCGGTGGTGAGCGCAAATGTATCGCCTGTCACCGGCTGCACTGCCAGCACACCTCTAAAGATGGGGCAGCTTGTACTGCCGCTTGTGCCTGGGTTTGCTGGACACGCCTGGGTGTTGAGGCTGGCCCCAGGCTGGTTTGCGAGCCGCGTCCAGGTGATGCCGTCAGGTGACGAGTAGTAGCCGTGAAATCGTACGGCTGCGAGGAACAGATTACGCTGCGAGTTCCAGATCACGGAGGTAATAGCGATGCCGGGCGGCGATTGCTGCTGGCTGCTGGACAAGATGACCTGGTTCGGCCCATCGGTAATTGTAGCCAGGTACCAGGTTTGCCCCGCATCGGTGGAATAGTACAAGCCCATTTCCCCGGTGGACTGTACGGTATTGCCATTGTTGACCAGTAGCGTGTCCAGCGACTGCGAAGCAGCGGCCACAATCAAGCCGGACGTCTTTTTGCTCCAGGCAAAACCGGCAAAGCTTATTCCTTCAAAGTTGAAGGAGCTGCTATCGCTGCTGTGCTGGATCAGCTTCCAGGTGTTGCCGCCATCACCGGAGCGCAGGATGCCCACACCGTAATAGGAGTCAAGCGCATCGTTCGGGTCGCCGGTGCCGGCGAGCAGGATCTGAGGATTGCCCGGCTGCACTGTAAGGGCGCCTATGGAGAGCGACGGAATGGAAGTAAAGGACTCGGCAAACACCGGCAAGTCGTCGGTAAGTGGAATGAAGGTGGCGGCCCCCGCCGCATTGCTGCTCTTCCATACGCCGCCGCCCGTTGCACCCAGGTATAACGTGTTGCCTGAGGTATCGTTTGGGTCCACGGCCAGTGAGCTGATGCGGCCTGTGACCAGTCCATACGCAGGGGTACTCAGCTGTACCGGTTCCGAAGGCTGCCAAATGGTGGTGGAAGTGCTGAGTGCAGGAGATGTTGTACCCGTTTGAGCAAGCGGTACAGCGATGTGTGCTTGTGTCGCATGTGCGCTTCTAGCCCTGTGTAGCGCCGATGAAGCGTTACCCTGCGACGGACCCATGTTTCGTCGTAGCAGAAAACTTCGGTCTGCGGCCTGTTGACGTGCAGCGGGAGTATCTACCTTTTGCTGAGCACACGCGGCGAAACCCCCTGCTACAAGCAGGCACAGCACAGCGTGACGCAAAACAGCAGCGAGCATCCCCAACCCTTCGCCGTATCGCTTCCTTGTGCGCGTGCAAGAGCAATCCCTTCTGCCCGGTATGCCGCGCGCAAGTCACCGCAGCGCACCAACTGTGCGGATCGCAGCGTAAAAACTTTCATCACAAAACGGAGTCTTGGGATCATTATGCGAGGTGGTGAGCTCGACGCCAAGATTACTTTTGTTTGTAGCCTTGCCTTATACCTTGGAAAGATCATTGCCTGCGCTGTGTTCCACAACAGGGTTGTCATAGAGATAGAAGATGAAGATTGTTGTACATAAGAAAGTCCCCAGTGTTGTGCTTAGGAGATAGTTAGACGGTATGACGCGTTCGCATCACTGCCTGTGTACATCTAGCATCCAGGCTGTAGCTGCATGAGGGCTGCTAGTATGCGGGACAAGCTCCTCAGCAAGAATATGCGTGTTCCTGTAAACCGGCATGGCAGTGAGTGCTGGAATACTAATGGCGCAGTATGATTTTGATCGGGGCGATCAGGCCAGAGAGGTGGTCGCCTACCGGCTGCGATCTGTAAACCGCTCGAAGTGTTTGTAAATGGGACACAGAGAAGAGATTACGTTCAGTCTGCTCTTGAGCTATTCAACAGATGAGCGTTATAGTGACTTACGGTAGTAATCGCATAATCATGCTTATTGACGCCTAAGAGTCATTAAGAGAATGTTGTGGGCAACCAATCCAGTAAAGGCTTTTAGATGCATTTTATCTTATGCAAACTATTTCGCTCATGGATGCTTCAACTACCGCGTAAAGAGATATTCTGACGCAACGCCGTCTTCTTCAAAAGCCGGCCGGATAGGACTGCCAGTGCCATCAAGCCTCCACCAATTAGAAGCTGCTCTATTGCCGCTGATTCACCGCATTCCTACAACGGTGTACACCTTTGTCCTTGCCGGTGTTGTTCTGTATGGGCTTGGCGCACTGGCGGAAAGCGAAAAACTTTCACTTGCCAAGTTCTTCGACTTCTGTTTTCCTCGCAAACACTGGCTCAGTCGTTCCACCAAGGTGGATGCGGTGATCTACCTTATCTCTAAGGTGACACAAAGGTTCATCACTTTAGCTTGTCAGCTGGGTGTCGCTTTTCTGGTCTCTGTCGCTGTAGCCGGCTTGAAGCTGCACTTTCATATCAAATCGCCGCTTCATGAAACGTTTTCAGCCGACCTTCTTTGTTTGTTCCTGGTATTTGCTTTGACAGACTTTGGCGAATTCCTAAGCCACTACGTGCAGCACCATGTGCCTATGCTGTGGGAGTTTCACAAAGTTCACCATTCGGCTACATTCCTTACGCCGCTTACTACCACACGCTTTCATCCCATCGGCAATCTAATTGACGGGATCTTTATTTCGGCATTTCTAATCCCGCCTGTTCTGCTTGCTGAACTATGCTTCAATCTCAGCCTTGTTCGTGTAGTTGAGCTCAGCGCCGGAGTTGAGCTGTTTTTCGCACTTACTTTTCTTCGTCAGCTGCAGCATTCTCATTTCCGCATCAGCTTCGGCGTGCTTGACCGCGTGTTTATCAGCCCATTGATGCACCATGTACATCACAGTGCCAAACGTGAGCATTGGGACAAAAACTTCGGCTCACGATTGTCTATATGGGACTGGTGGTTTGGCTGTGCGGTTGTGCTGCCCCGGAACGAGCAATTGCGTTTTGGTCTGGGTACAGAAGAAGACGAACGCGGCGACTACCAAAGTGTGGTGGCTTGCTATGTGCGCCCGCTTACGGGTTTCTACCGCTTGTTCAAAGCAGAGATAGTAGCCGCTATATCAGGCCACCGAGCCGGTGTTTCGCAAGCCGGTCCGGAGATTGAGATAGTTCAGGTGCAGGCACAGCCCGCACCTGTTGAACTCGTATCAGGGTCAGGTCCGCGTTAAACCTACCGGCCCTGATAGATGAATGACAGGTGCTTCACCTTTCGCGTTTCAAGATGTGGAGCAGTCGATTGGTCGCAGTCGATAACAGTTCCACACCTAGAACGCAGCCTTGCCCCACTCACTAAATGTGAATTCGGCCAGCGCCCGTCGCTGGCGCGGCTGTTCTTCCATTCCCTGCAATTCCACAGGCAGTGAAGCCACTTCCCCAAGGTAGCCAAGCGCCCAGCAAGCCACGGGCTCAAACTCCCCCGGCACTGCGAACGCAGTCCGCAGTGCCTCTTTGTGAAACCCGGCCATGCCGTGCGTGTATAGCCCAAGCGCAGTTGCCTGCAGCGCCACCTGCGCCGAGGCCGCACCCAGGTCGTGCACTGCTACATCATTCGGCAAACCATTATGGCTGAAAGTCGTTTTGGCAAATGCCGCGTACAGCACTGGGGCCGCCTTGGCCCACACTTGGTTCGGAGGCACCAGCGATGCAAGGATCTTCTCCCAGCTGCCATCCCCCTTGCGCCCCACGAGGAAGCGCCAAGGCTGCTCATTGTAGGAAGACGCAGCCCAGGCAGCAGCTGTGAACATTGTCTTGAGGTCCGCATCGCTAACAGGGCGCTCCGCAAAGGCGCGCGGGCTCCAGCGGCGCAGGAACAGGTCTTCAATGGGGTTGTCTGCAGTTCCGTGTTTCAGTTGATCTAAAGGTTCAGAAATCGGCATAGGTGGTGATCTCCTTCACTATTTGAATGTAGCGCAGAAGACGTGAGCCGGCGGTCGGGTTAATGCCGGAATCTCACAATTTGGTAACAAGCTATTTGCGACTAACAGGTTATTTATATCTAGCTTGTAAAAAATCGCAAAAAGCGGTGCTAACAGCGGTTACAAGCAGAAGGATTTCCAAGATAAAAAATGTTCATATAGAACTTTGGAAATCCAAAGGTGCTCGAAGTTCCAATTATCAATTGGGGGTTAATGTAGAAGGCGCACGGTCACCGATATGAAACTGGGCTTGTCGAAGTGAGACATTATTGTCCTAACTACGGTAGCAAGTTTCGGAACGCACAGGAAGTTTTACCCATCTGGTAAGGTTTCTAGGAATACTCAATCCCCAAACGCCCTGCCTTCCCGCACGTTTGCAATATACCGTTTCGAATCAAACTTCTTCCCCGTCGAAGCCCCGGACATATACCGCACTTTTCCAAAAATCGGGCGCTCGAACCATGGCCTGTCATGCACCCCGCAGATGGCCCAGGCGATATTCGCGTAACCGTTCGGATCGCGGCCATCGAGGAAGTACTTGTCGTTCAAATACACGCAGGTATCGAATGCCTCGGCAGGCGTGGCGCTCCACTCCAGGATTTTTTTGCCCCAGTACATGCGTAGGACATTGTGCATCCAGCCGGCCTCACGCTGCTGCTGCTGTGCGGCGTTCCACATATCGTCATGGGTTTCGCCGCGTTCCATCTGGTCGCGGGTGTATGGATGCTCGCGTGGATCGCGGGCATGCTTCTTTAGCGTTTCGCGGGCCCAGTCCGGCGCGCAGCCTATGTTGTCGTAGTCGGGCACAAAGCGCACAAAGTTCACACACAGCTCGCGCCAGGCCAGCACTTCGCTGTAGTAGGCATCTCGCGCCTCGGGCGTACAGTTGCCAGCTTTCACCGCGTCCTCAATCGAGCGGGCTACAGTCAGCTCGCTAATATGTCCGAAGTGCAGGTAGGGCGAGATGCGGCTGGTGCCGTCGCGCTCCGGGTGGTTGCGCACAGAATCGTAGTCCGCCAGCTTGCTGGTGACAAAGTCAGCCAGCAGCTTTTGCCCGGCGCGGGTACCGCCGGTAAAGGAGTCGACCGGGCCGACGCTCCGGTCGAACGGTGCACCCCAGCCTTCAGTCAGGTCATTGCCTACCTTGAAGCTTTCAAAACCCTGCGGACGCTGCCAAGTATGTTTTGCCTTTTCGGGCGCTTGCCAGTTGAGGAACTTCGGCAGCTCGGCAAAAAACTTGGGACGGAAGAACTGTGCGGCGTAATAGTGCTTGTCAAAAGTACTGGCCGGCACGATGCTGTCGGCGTCCACCGTCCAATAGGGAGTGTCGATGCGATGCGCAAATACCTGTCGCCAGCGTTCCGGCTCACGCATGCAATTTTCATCGGCAATGACGGCCGCCGCACCCAATTCGACTACCAGCTTTTCAAGCGCATTGTGCGGAGGCCGACGCACAATAAACTCGACATTCCGCTCATTCAGATCATGCTCGGCGTCAACCAGGCCTTGACTCAGAAAGTGGTAATGCCGCAGGTTGGCGTGGGGAAAGTTGTTGATAGCCGAGAAAAACGCCACCACCGGCAAGCCCAGTTCGTTACCCAGCTCAATCGCAGTATCAAGCGCCGGGTTGTCGATGCCGCGCTCGGCCCGCTGCATCCAGTAAATGACGCATTTGGCGTCCTTAAGTGGCTCGCCGCCGCGCCGCACGGTAACGCGCGCGTTGCAAGCGATACGCTCCAGCGCTTCAGGCATGGAGCCGGTCACGGGTGCATCCTGCACCTCCGTACGCCGTGCCGTGCGCTCTTGCACCGCGTCTGACGTTGCTTTACCCAGCTGCGCTTTACCCCTCGGCTTTTTGCCGGCCGCAGCTTGAGCGGCACCGTCTTTCTGTACGCCTTCAGCCTTTTTCTTCGCTGTCTCGGTCATCTGTCCCCCGCATGCCGATGCTACCCAATCCTGGGCAAGCCGTGGAAAGCCTGTTCACGCCATGGGAAAGCTTTACAGTAGACCCATGGCAGACGGCCGCCGCACTCCTCGCTACAATGCAGCCGAAGCCTGCCGCGCGCTTGCTGCTGCGGACCCAAAACTCGGCGCTTTAATTGAGCGGGCAGGCCCATACACGCTGCGGCTCAAGAGCCATCACTCGCCGTTTGAGGCACTGCTGGAGGCGATCCTGTCGCAGCAGCTACACGGTACCGCTGCCCGTGCCATCCTGCACAAGTTGCTGAAGCTGTTCGGCGACATCCATCCCAGCCCGGAGCTGCTGCTCCTGCAGCCGGACAATGCTTTACGCGCTTGCGGTTTGTCGCAAAACAAAATGCTCGCGCTCCAGGACCTGGCAAGAAAAACACTCGACGGCACAGTCCCGGAACTCACGCAAATTCGGCGCATGGCCGATGAAGAAGTTATCGCCCGACTCACAGCGGTGCGCGGCGTGGGCGTGTGGACAGCGGAGATGCTGCTGATGTTCCGCCTGGGCCGACCGGATGTGCTGCCGGTGACTGACTACGGCGTCCGCAAGGGTTTTGCGCTGACATTTGCACGGCTGCCGAAGACGAAGGCGTTTAATGCAACCATGCTGGCGGACCCGAAGGTAATGATGCGACGCGGTGAACGTTGGCGACCCTGGCGCACCGTGGCAAGCTGGTACTTGTGGCGTGCCTGCGACCTGGCCGGTAAGCCGTTTGCAGCACCACCCGCGGCATAGGCTGAAAGGAACACAATGACCAAGAATCGCTATTTCGTAATCCACGGCCATTTTTACCAGCCGCCGCGTGAGAATCCCTGGATCGAAAGTGTGGAAACACAGGACTCGGCCGCGCCCTACCATGACTGGAACGAGCGCATCACCGATGAGTGCTATGGACGCAATGGTTCATCGCGCATCGTGAACACGAAAAATCAAATTCTGCGCATTGTGAACAACTACGCGCAGATGAGCTTCAACTTCGGCCCTACTCTGCTGTCATGGCTTGCGGAGCATGCCGAGCTAACCTACCGATCCATCCTGCACGCCGACCTGCTTAGTGCTGAGCGTTTCTCCGGTCACGGCTCAGCCATGGCGCAGGTCTATAACCACATCATTATGCCGCTTGCGAGCCGCCGCGACAAGGAATTGCAGGTGCGCTGGGGCATCGCCGACTTTGAGCATCGCTTCGGCCGCAAGCCGGAAGGCATGTGGCTGGCAGAGACCGCGGTCGATACGGAGTCATTGGAAGTGCTCGCGGAGAACGGCATCGGTTTTACCGTGCTCGCACCGCATCAGTGCGCGGCGGTACGGCGCATGGAATTGGCTTCTCCCACGAAAAAGCCGCTGGAAAACGCAAGCTGGCAGCTAACGGAAAACGCGACGGTAGATCCGCGCCGCCCTTACCTGGTCCGACTGCCCAGCGGGCATTCCATTGCCGTGTTCTTCTACGATGGACCGCGCTCCCGCGCTATTGCCTTTGAGCACCTGCTCAACTCGGGCGAAAGCTACGCCCTGCGCATGGCAAGCGGCTTCAGCAGTGCCGCGCCCCAGGAGCCCGAGCTGGTACACGTGGCTACGGACGGTGAAAGCTACGGCCACCATCACCGCTTTGGGGAGATGGGGCTAAGCTATGCGCTTCAGTACATGGAGACGGAAAAGCTGGCAACAATCACAAATTACGGCGAGTACCTCGAGCGGTTCCCTCCGCAGTGGGAGGCTCGCATTGCCGAGGCCACTAGCTGGAGCTGCGCGCACGGCGTGGAGCGGTGGCGCTCGAATTGCGGTTGTAACGGCGGCAAAGAAGGTTGGAACCAGCGCTGGCGCGTGCCGCTTCGAGCTGCACTTGATAGCCTGCGCAATGGCTTGACACCGCTTGTTGCGGCGCTTGGAGCGAGCCTTTTCAAAGATTGGAACGGAGCGGTCGATCGCTATATCGGCGTCATTCTTGACTCCGACACGGCAGACAGTTTTCTGCTTGCCGAGCAGTCTCATCCGCTTACTGAGGGCGAGCAAATACAGGCATTGAAGCTGCTGGAGCTGGAGCGCCATGCACAGCTTATGTACACCAGCTGCGCATGGTTTTTTGATGATATCGCCGGCATTGAAACCGTGCAGGTCATTGCCTACGCGGCTCGCGCGCTAGAGCTTGCAGCCACGCTGTTCGGGGCAGAAGGCACAGCGTTGGAGCAGCCATTTTTTTCCTTGCTGGCACAGGCAGAAAGCAACATCCCCGAAGAGGGTACTGGTGCTGACATCTATCGCAAGCACGTACTACCGCTCAAAGTGGGCTTGCAGCAGGTCGGCGTTCACTATGCCATTTCTTCTGTATTCCAGTTGTATCCGGAGCGCGCGCGGGTGTTCGCCTTTGACGTGCACGCCTGCGGGCAGGAGGTGCAACATTCCGGTCGCGGCAGCCTGGTTTCAGGACAGGCTGACATCCGCTCCCGACTCACGCATGAGCGGGAGCGGCTGTTCTACGCTGTACTCCACTTCGGCGACCAGAATCTGGCGGCAGGTGTGAAACGCTTTGACGATGGCGACCGCATAAGCTACAAACGGTTTGCAGCAGAGGCACGCAAGGCCATGCTGAGCGCGGACCTGCCCGCGGTCATCCGGTTGTTCGACCGCGAGTTCAGCGGCAACACATGCACCATCCAGGCGCTGTTTACCGATGAGCAGCGCCGCGTCATGAACCTGATCCTGAACAACACGGTGGCTGAGGCCGAAGAGAGCCTGATCCGCCTGTACAAGGATCATGCTTCGCTGCTGCACTTTCTGAGTGAGGCGCAAGTGCCGCGCCCTTCCGCGCTGGCGCTGGCCGCCAACTTCGCCATCAACGTTACGCTGCGTCGCGCTATTGAAAGTGATCCCATTGATACCGCGCAGGTACGCGCCTCCCTGGCTCTTGCGGCACAGGACCATGTGGAGCTCGACCGGCAGGAACTGAGCTTTACCGCAGACGCGCGTATGCGCGACGCCATGGCCGCCATGGCCGCGCAACCCAACAGCCGCACTACGCTTGAAAGCGCGCTCGCGGTGGCGCAGGCACTGGAGCTGCTGCCCTTCCCGGCCAATATCTGGCAGGCACAGAACATCTGGCACGGGCTTGCGGTTGCGCCTGCCGGGGTACTTGAGCTGCCAAGCCGCGAGGCCTTTCGAGCGCTTGGCCGGGCGCTTGCGATCTCTGTTGAAGCTATGGAATTGGAGGCGCCGCAGCTTTAACTCCTGGGCGGATATTTGGAAGTGCGCGTCCTTTTATGCGGCATGGTGTTTGCTCTTCTGTACCGGCGAGAGACCGCCTCTACCTTCCAGAGTGTCCGGAAAGGAACCGGCCACCCAGGATCAGTTTTCTAACATCCCACTTGCCGTCGTATACAAGGCTCCCAAGCGAGCCTGGAAAAGAAGGTTGAAATGATTCTCAAAGGATTGTTCGCTAAATTGGCAGTGAGTGCTGCAACGTTTGCACTGGGCAGCGCACTTGCCGTGGCACAATATGGGCCCGCGCAGTACCAGGGCGGGTATGACGATCAGCACTGGGGACGCGGTCCGGAAGGCTATGGCGATCAATACCATGAGCAGCAGGGACGGCCGATGCTGGGCGCGCGGCAAGGCTGGGTAGCCGGACAGGCACAGGGGGAAAGCGACCGCCAGCAAGGCCACAGCTTTCGTCCCACCCATGTAGACACTTTCAAGCACGTACCCAGGTCGCCTGATGGATACCCGCGCGACCAGTTCAAAAATGAGTACCGGGATGCATTTGTACGCGGGTACCAGCACGGGTATGGACGCTGAACGGTACGTCTAGGATATTCATGAGGGAGTTAAAAGGCAGCCACTCAAACTCTATCTTTGGAGGATGAGGTCGGCAGATGATCGAATGGATCGATCTGTTCGGCGTTCGGTATTACTTCTTATCCGGTTCAGAGCATGCCTCGGCGGCATGCTCGATCGGAAGGATGCTACTCAGCTTCAGATTTTCTGCTATGCACACGGTGTCCCTTTCTTTTTTAATACACGTGGGAAGAGGAATTGAGGATTTGATGTCGACATTTACACCAACACATATGTCCGTGGAAGAGTACCTCCATGGCGATCATGACTGGGATGTTGAGCCTGATTACGTCGATGGAGAGCTGGAGGAACGATACTTGGGCCAGAAAGACCATAGCCGGTGGCAGCGAGCAATTGTACGATGGTTTGACCTTCACCGAGAGGAGTGGCATCTCGATGCACTTCCTGAATTGCGCACTCAGACCAAACGGACGAACTATCGTACACCCGACGTCCTTGTGCTCGGTCCCGACGCCCCGGACGAACAAATCATCACGCATCCCCCGCTCGCTGTCTTTGAGGTACTTAGTCCTGATGACCGAATTTCGCGCACGCAGCGTAAGCTCGCCGAGTACGAAATGATGGGTGTGCCCTCTATCTATCTGATTGACACAGAGCTAAGTTCGTTCCAGCGATACCAGGCAGGAGCATTGCTGCCGGTCACGGAATGCGTGGTAGGAGGATTTACATTTGCCTGCGCGGAAATCGCCGCGCAGGTTCGTTAAAGTATTCCGACAGCCTGACCACCAAGCCCGCCTCTTGGCTGCAACCTGTTCGGCAACATCGGCGAAGCTGAAGTGCCGGCGCAATCGACAGCTTAAGATTTACCGGCACAGCCTACTATTTACGAGCGCCACCGCAACGTCACCGGCCCAGCCAGCGGGTGCTTGCCTGACCCTTCCAGTCGCGCCTGCTTCAGCGCGAAATACCACTTGGCAGGCCGATCTGCGTCATCAATCAGCATCAGCGTCGGATTGTACTTCAGTCCTTCAGCCTGCTCGATCATGGTCTGCTGGTCCTGCGCTACAAAGCGCTTGCCGAAGAACTTTGCTAATGCCGTCATCCCCGGTATCGCGTAAAAGATGTTCCAGGCTGCGAAGACGTCAATGCGGCAGGCGCGGGTGGTGGTCGGGGTCACGGTGGTTATGCTTGAGAACCACTTCGGCCCGCAGCGAATGGTTTCGATACGCCGATTCGGCAATTGGAAGTCAATAGTGGTAGTGATCGGCTCACCGTAGACACCCAGCAGCTTGTAGGGCGCGGAGTTACCGGACGGCGTGTGCGCCGACATGCGGAAGCCCTCGGGAATCGGCTCGAAATGCTTCTCTTTTTCGTGAATAGAGGCTTGCTTGCGCCACCACCAGCTTTGGTGCACAAACGGGCCATGCGCCGGGTCCATGAGCCCGATGATGCCGTGATCCACGTTGCAGGGCAGCTCGGCCTGCAGGTGCGCCGAGCGGAACTTGCCGCTGAACTTGGGCGTCTCCGGTACCGGCGGCAGGTGTGCAGAACCGGCTCGCACGCGGCCTGAGCCGGGCTCCGGAATGTAGACCCATGCATAGCCGTCCCGCTCCACACATGGGAAGGCGGTGCCGTAAATGCGTGTGGGATCAAGCGTGTCATGCGAGGTTAGAGAAGGAATCTCGGTGCACTGCCCGCTCACCGGCTCAAACTTCCAGCCGTGATACTTGCAGGCCAATGCCTCACCATCAAACCAGCCGCATGACAGCGGGATACCGCGATGCGGGCACAGATCGCGCATGGCAAACAGTGTGCCGTCGCGCTTGCGCCCCAATACCACCGGCATGCCCATTAGCTGGGTTGTGTGCAGGCGCTTGCCGTGCAGCTGCCGTGCGCGTACGGCGGGGTACCAGTCGTTATAGATCAGCATTGCCGCCGGACCGAGGCCGGTCTGTACCGGCTCTATAGCTTCAGAGTCAGGGCTATGGGGAGCGAGCTGGACGAATGCGGATGATGTCATAGCGATGCTTGTTGAACTTCTAATCAAAGCGAGTGAAGCATGTCTTTCGACTTCGCTCGGAGGGTATGTGCAATGTTCAGATCAACCTTCCATCACAACATCGTGTCATCCTGAGCGGAAACTGACGCGCAGGCGTCAGTTGAAGTCGAAGGACCTGCTGTTTCCGGGCATCGGCGCGAAAGTCAAAAACAAAGCAGGTCCTTCGACTCCGCTGCGCTTCGCTCAGGATGACACAGGGTCGCCATATCACATTTAGTTTATATGTTTCTCGCTTGCGCTCACCCGCACCAACCTGCCTTTGTGAATCCGAAACAACTCCCCGCGCCACTCCACCATGTCACCCGCATAGCTCCACACCCACAGTGCCAGGGCGACGCAGTCACGCAGCGGCAGCAGGGGCAGGTCTCGCAGCGCGCGCAGGTCGCCCAACATGCCGTAGCCGATTCGTGCTGCTACAGCCATGCGCGCCAGCAGCGCCAGCAGCAGCAGCACCACACTTAACAAGCTGCCGGCGCTGGCCGCCACATACAGCAGTGCCCATGGCACAGGATGGGTACACACGAGCCCGATGTAACTGCCTGGACGCACACTGCGTACCGTGCGGGCCCAACGCAACTGGTGCTGCCAATACTCGCGCAGTGTGTAAGCGGGAACGGCGGTTGAAACAGGCTCCGGGCTTAGCACGACCTGGTACCCGGTAGCAACAACACGGTGGCCCAATTCATGGTCATCGGCCAGCACGTCGGTCAATGCTTCAAGGCCACCGGCTCGGGCCAATGCCTCGCGCGTCACCAGCAGTGTGGAGCCTAGTCCGAAACGCATGCCGCGGTCTGTGAGCCGCGCTGTCAGGACGCCGGGAAAGAAATCGGTGGCAATGGCCAGCGCCTCCAGGCGTGAGCCCAGCGTAGGGCGCCCAGCCGGATGCGTGCGACCGCGATACCCTGCCGTCACCAGGCCGGTTTCAGGCTGCGTAAATGGGGCCATGATGCGGCGCAAGTAACGCGGGCCAACCGCAATGTCCGCATCGCTGATCAGCAGGTGATCGAAACGTGCATGCGGCAGCAGCTGCACAAGATTACTCATCTTGCCGTTGGTGCCCAGTACCAGCGGCGTCGCCACGATCTCGATACGCATAGCTGGAAATTCGGCGGTCAGAGCACGCAATGTCGGCACAGCGGGGTCCGCAAGCGACTGCACGGCAAATAGCATTTCCACCTCAGCCGGGTAGTGCTGGGTGCAGTGGGTGCGCAGCGCCTCGGCTAAATCAGGGTCCAGTCCCTTGACAGGCTTCAGAATGGAGACCGGTGGAGGAGCGGGATGCTCGCGTACCAATGTTTTTTGGGCGCGAAGAAGATCACGCGCCGCCCATAGAGCAAGCGCGCAAAATAAGATTCCAGCACCGGTGAAAAAGCCTACGACCGGCGCAATGTAGGTGGCAGCATGCATTGACAGTGTGTCCGTATCTTGAGTGTATCGACTTGAAACATTGTCTTCGTGCATCTCACCTCCTGGTTTTAACGTTGCTTAAACTGAGGTATTTTCGATGCTGCCGATAACCGATCTTCAAATCCGCTCGAAATCGCATGACGACACCCCGACGCTGGTGCTGCTGCACTTCTATGGCGGCTCGCGCCGCGAGTGGACTGAGACCGGCCTCTTGCTGGCGAGCGACTTCCGCGTCGTTTCCATGGATGCGCCGGGGTTCGGCGAAGCGGCGGATGTTCCCGGTTATTCCGTGGAAGAAATGGCTGACGCATTTGCAGCAACACTGGGGGAACTCAAGCTGGATCGCTTTGTGCTGGTAGGCCACTCCATGACCGGAAAGATTGGTGCTGTACTGGCGAAACGCGGGGTACCGGGCTTAGAAAAGTTAGTATTGCTGACACCCTCCCCGGTAGGTCCTGAGCCGGTAGCACCGGCAGACCGCGCTACCATGCTGGCGCAGTCGGAGCCTACCCGCGCCGACGCTGAAAGCTATGTGCGCACCAACAGCAGCCTGCCTCTGCGGCCTGACATTTTTGAGCGCGCGGTCGAAGACCGGCTGCGCGCCAACCCCGCCGCATGGCGTGCCTGGATGGAGCACGGCACCCGTGAGGACTGGAGTGAGCGCATCGGCACCCTGAGTCTGCCGACGCTGGTCATTGCTGCTGAGAAGGACAAATCTCTAGGTCCGAAAGTGCAGGAGCAGCTCACAATGCCTCACTTCTCAAACGCCCATCTGGAGGTGGTATCCGGCTCAGGGCATTTGGTGCCCATGGAAGCACCGGAGAGGCTGGCGGAGTTGTTGAGCGCGTTTGCAGGTAAATAGGCTGCTTAGAGAAAAAGCAAATCCTGCAATTCTGCTTAGAAGTGTGTGAAGTAGTTTCCAGTTCGCTATTACAAAATCGTGTCATCCTGAGCGAAAACTGACGCGCAAGCGTCAGTTGGAGTCGAAGGACCTGCTTTTAACCTTTATGCCTGCGCCCAGCAAAAGCAAGTCCTTCGACTTCGCTGCGCTCCGCTCAGGATGACACTGTTGTAGTGTGAATCTGCTTAGGAATACTTTCTTATTCCATCTCAGGATGATATTGTCTTGCACCGACTTAGGGAGTGAAAACAAATCCTTTTTCATGCCTTCTGATTGAAACGAAGCGAAGCCGAAAGACTTGTTTTTGCGCCGCAATGCAGCACGCACCTACTCATACCGAAGTGCCTCAATCGGGTTCAGGGTCGCAGCCTTCCATGCCGGATAAATCCCGAAGACCAGCCCGATTCCGCAAGATACAGAAAACGCAACCGTGGTCCACAGAGTGGACATGGCCGCCGGCAACGCCGCAATACTGAGCCGGATCGCCAGCGTGACCAGGCCGCCCAGTGCAACACCCAGGCCGCCACCCAGCGCGCACAGCGTGACCGCCTCTGCCGTGAACTGCAACATGATACCCCTTTTTGTCGCACCAATGGCTTTCCGTACGCCGATCTCGCGTGTGCGTTCAGTAACTGACACCAGCATGATATTCATCACACCGACGCCGCCTACCATCAGGCCCACGCTTGAGACAGCGATCATGAACAGCACCAAGCCGCCGGTCAGTTGCGTCCAGAACTTGACTGCGACATCCGGTGTAAAGATGTTGAAATCATCATCTTTTTCGGTCGGCACTTTGCGGGCGATACGCAGCTGCGTCCGGATTTCATCTTCAACCAGTGCCCGGTTTTTGGGATCGTCGTAGCGAGCCGTGATCCATACATCCTTCTGCTCGGGCTCAATCTTGCGGAAGGTGCTCAACGGCATAAACACGATATTGTCATCCGGGTTGTCGCCGCTGCCGAACAGCATGGCGCGCTTGCCTACCACACCGGTGACGTTGAACAACTCCCCTTTAATCTCAACATCCTTACCGATCGGGTCTTCATTGCCGAACAGCTTTTGCGCGGTGTCATGCCCAAGCACCGCCACATTGGCGCGGTGCAAATCCTGGTCCGCCGTAAAGATAGCTCCCTGCTTGATCGGCAGATCATCAGTGAGCGATAGTTCGTCCGTGTCGCCTTCAAGGATGGTGTTCTGCACTGCTTTACCGCGGTACTTGACCGATTCTTGCCCAATATTGAAGTTAGGGTCCTGGTAGCGGATCGCGGGGTCCACAGCGACTACATGCGGCAGGCTGCGCATAGCAATTGCTTCATCGACCGTGAGCCGCTTACGCGCCAGCAGCGCCGCTGTCGGCTGCACGTCCACCGGGATGTGAAATACAAAGATGGAGTTGGTGCCGAAGGAAGCCGCAAAGTTCGCCACCTTGTTGTTGAGCCCGGTGATGATTGAAGAAATGATGATCACGGTCGCCACACCGATCACTACGCCAAGGATAGTTAGCGATGAGCGCATGCGGTTGGCGCGTAGCGACTCCAGTGCCATCCGCAGGGTCTCGCCAGTTTGCCCCAGATTCATACTGTCTCCCTTACAGCTCCGACCGTAGCGCCACGATCGGGTCGAGCCGCGCAGCCTTGCTCGCCGGGTACACGCCGAAGAAAATACCTACCGAAGTTGCCACCAGCAGCCCGGCAACGATCGACCATGGGCTGATCTGCGCCGGCCAGCCCACGCCGGCCGAAATCAGGAAGGAAAAGCCCGCGCCAAGCAGCACCCCGATGAGGCCGCCCAGCGCCGACATCGTTGCCGACTCCATCAGGAACTGCAGCAGCAGGTCCGCGCGCCGCGCGCCCAGCGCCTTGCGAATGCCGATTTCACGCGTCCGCTCCGTGACTGAAACCAGCATGATGTTCATAATGACGACGCCGCCGATGACCAGCGAAATGGCCGAGACTCCGACCAGTACCATGCTGAAGCTGGACGATATGCTTTGCCACAGGCTCACCAGGCTGCCGTTACTCTCAATGGTAAAACTGTCTTCGCTGCCCGGCGGATCATGCCGTAGCACGCGCATGATCGCCTTCAACTCGTCCGAGGTTTGCTCCATGGCCACGGAGTTGCCGGCCGCAGCCTTGACGTAGAAAGCCACGGACTGGTGCAGCCCGTGGGAGTGCGTAAACGTGCTTATCGGCATGTCCACGTAGTCATCCTGGCTCTGGCCCAGTGTGGTGCCCTGGCGTTCGCCCTCGCCGACCACCGTGTATACGCCGCCGTCGACACGCAGCTCCTTGCCCACCGGGTCCGCGCCGCCCAGCAGATGGTCTGCCACGTCCTGCCCCACAATGACGACATGCGCGCCTTCCTTTTCGTCAGCTTCAGTCAGCTGGCGGCCTGCGACGATGTTGAGTGCGGACATGGTCTGCATGGAAGGCGTCCAACCGCGGATCGTCGTGGTGGTGCTCGCCTGGGTGCCATGAACCACGCGGCCATTGGTGTGCAGCTGCGCGCCTGTCAGCACGCAGCTTACGCAGCGGTCGCGCAATGCCTCGTATTGCTCCAGGGTCAGATTCTTGCGTCGGTTGAAGCGCAGGTACGTCTCCGCGTCGAAGGTGACAGCGGGGAACTTACTTACTGTGATCACGTCTGCGCCATGACCTGAGATTTTCGTAGAGACGTAATGGTTGGCGCCGTTGACCAGCGTAATGACAGTGATGACCGAGGCTACACCGATGACCATGCCGAGCAGCGTAAGCACCGTGCGCAGCTTATTGGCCCACAGTGACTGCAATGCGATTTTAATGGATTCGGTCCACTGCATCGGTGTGCTCCCCTGCGTATGGCGTGAGTGTAGCAGCGCCGGGCCTGCGATTGCTTTGACGATTGCAATGCTTGTTTGAAGCTTGAACGGTACAGCCGGAAGGCAGATTGCTGTAGCACCTTGTAAATCACGGTGATATTCTTTTCGTGGCGAAGGCAGTTGCTGCTGCCCCGCCACGTTGTACAGAGAGTAGTGCCGCTACTTACGGATCCTTAAGAAAACTTCCGCAAGCAGCACAGCCAGACCAAGAATCAAGCGAACAAACGTCTTGTTTTCGATCTGGAAGTCCAGTTTCAACTTCACATTCCATTCCACCCTTCAGCGGCCCGGAGCTTCCACTCCGGGCTGACTGGCCGCGTTCGATACGCGACCCGCGTATGTACAGAGTGATACTTCTCTGCTGCGATGGACAACCAGCCAAGCAACTCTTCAGGATGAACTTCAGCGTAATGCATGAGAGCGCATGCCCAACTGTGCGGCGGCTTTGTTTCCCACGCGGGGGACTCAAGAACAGCAAAGGGCCACTCCATGGAGTAGCCCTTTGCTTGCAGGCAGCCTGTAAGCCGAATTCTGTCTGAGTTTGCACCCGAGACGGCCATTCCTCTAGGCGCGCCATTACTGACGCGCTCCAGCAACCTACCCGGAGGTTTCCGCCGCCCCTGCCTTGCGAGCAAAAGCGGAGCTCCCGTTGGCGCGCCGGACCGGCACGCACCGCAGCCTGTGGAGCCGGGCCGCGGTTCCCTCCCTATTTGGTCTTGCTCCGTGTGGGGTTTACCCTGCCCTTTGCGTTACCGCAAAAGCGGTGCGCTCTTACCGCACCTTTTCACCCTTACCCGCCCTGCTTGCGCAAGACCGGCGGTATCTTCTCTGTGGCACTGGCCGTATCACGAGCCTTAAAGCCCGGACCCCGGGCGTTACCCGGCACACTGCCCTGCGGAGTTCGGACTTTCCTCCCCCGAGCGACACTTGCATGCGCCCGGCAGCGGCCGTCCAGCTGCCCGCAGCTCCGATTCTAACCCTTATCCTCGAAGCGTCTACCCTGAGTGAGGTGGAACCATCCTTGCATTACTCCAGCTTGCGAACTGTGTAACCTTCAGGCACGTTCAGCACAAACTGGTTGTCTGCCAACGATTGATTCACTGTGAGTTTCAGGATGGAAAGCACGATCTGGTACTCGTCGATGGGCCGCCTGATTGTGATCGTAGCCGGAAAGCGCCGGTCCCCGAAGGTTGCATAAGGGCCGTACGTAGCCTGCGTTTCAATTGTGCCCGCGTCGTCGTAAACGTCGACCCCGCTCGGCAGCAGTGTTGTTCGGTCGAAATGGATGACTCGCTCCGGGATCAGCTCTTGGCTGTTTGCCCTGCGGCGCACCACAGCCAGGTTGTACTCCGGGTCCAGCATCAGCTGGTGCGTTGTAGGGTCTGTATATGTCTTGGCTTCCGTCGTACGCGTCACCAAATCGTCGGGCGCGATGGGGCGCAGGATCATGGTGTCAAAGAAGATATTAGGCCTTAGATTTTCGATAGGGTTTGCCGTGGGCTTGGTAACAGCATTAGACCCGATGTAGGCCTTGTTTGTATGGGGAATGGTTAGCGTAAACGTTTTGCCGTCGCTAGCCAGATCGAACGCCGGGGTATGCACCACGGGCAGCAGCCCAAGTACGCGCAGCATCTCGGGGGAGCGCAACAGAATGTAGCCATTTAATGAGGTGTAATCTGTGACTCTACCTTTGGTCACACCGCCGACAGATACCTGAAAAGTGACTTCAGCTTTAAGAGTCTGCAAGATCTGACTTTGCTTGTTCACCAGCTGTACCAGCTCATCTCCGGCAGCGTCTCTGACAATGGAGGGCATACGCGGCTGCTGCACTTTGTAGGTATGCACCAGGCAGCCGGTCGATGGCAGCAGCAGCGATAGCACTGCCGCAAAAAGCAGGTGATGATCTTTCCACTTGAGAATTGCGGAAAGGCTGTTTTGGAGAAGACGGCGCAAGGCTTGAGTATAGCGGCTCCCCCCGGAAACCGGCATGGAGGGGGCGCTCTTACAGCCATTCGGTCTGATGATTTAAGACATGCGCAGAAGCGTTCTCTATGGTTGAGGCACTCCATTTCCACGCACAGCAGCGCGGTAAGCGGCTACGTTGCGGTGGTGCTGCTCAAGCGTGGCCGCAAAGCGGGAGTGTCCAAGCGGGTCAGCCCCGGCGGCTACAAAGTACAGATAATTGGTCGCGGCAGGCTGCAGCGCGGCACGCAGTGAAACGATACCGGGATTGCAGATAGGACCCGGCGGCAGCCCTGCATGCCGGTACGTGTTGTAGGGCGAGTCAAACTGCAGGTCACTTTTATAAATTGTGCCTCGATACCCTCCGTGCAGCAGCGCAGCGTAGATCACAGTGGGGTCTGTCTCAAGCGGGATGCCCTGTCGCAATCGATTTTCAAAAACGCCGGCCACCAGCGGTCGCTCGGATGGGATGGGCGTTTCGCGCTCAATCAATGAGGCAAGGGTGACCAGCCGGTGCACATCTCCACTGATGCCCAGTGCCGACACCTGCACCTGAAATTGCCGCACCATAGCTCGCAACATGGTTTCAGGCGAAGTGCGGCGGTTAAATCTGTAAGTAGATGGAAACAAATACCCTTCAAGGCTCGCCGCATGCGGGTCCAGCACAGCTATCAGCGCAGTTTGCGAATGTGCTGCCTTGAGAAAGCTGTCACGCGTGCCGAGCTTTGCCGCCTCTACCCGCCCGGCAATGTCAAACAGGTTCGCTCCTTCAGGAATGGTGAGCATGACCGTATATACATCGCCATGGGCAAGTCTCCGGTAGACCTCCGTGAGCCGGACCGGATGATCGAAGCGGTACTCGCCGGCCTTGAGGGAACCGCCGCCGAGCAATCGCACAAGTTCAAACCCGTATGCGGATTTCGTAATCCCAGCCTGCTGCAATTGTTCAGCAATACCGCGTGTGGAGGTACCTGGGGCAATCTCGACAAAAGTCTCGTGCAAGGGTCCAGTCGTCCGTGTAAACACCCATGCCGCCCATCCGGCAATACCCAGCACTGCGAGCAGCAGCACGGCCAACAACCTGCGCATGAGTCTATTTTAAGCTGCCTTTCCGGCGCAGTAGCATTGCACTATGAAGAGCCCGGAGGAAACGAACTCGGCACCGCGCCTGCTGGGTCTCGACGTTGGCGCCAAGCGCATCGGCGTGGCCGTGAGTGACGGTTTAGGCCTGACTGCGCAGCCTGTGCTGACCCTTTACCGCAAGCGTCCGCGTGAGGACGTCCGTTCGCTGGCTCGCCTGGCACGACGATACGGCTGCTCGGCCATTGTGGTCGGCAACCCTTTGCACATGGATGGCAGTCTGAGCTTGCAAGCATCCAAGGTACAGGCTTTGGCGACCGAGCTGGGCGAGTTTTCAGGACTTCCAATCCACCTGTGGGACGAGCGCCTGACCACACGTGAGGCACATGCAATGCTTTATGAAGCCGGGCGTCCGAGGCAGGAGCATGGTGCGGTAGTGGACCAGGTGGCAGCCGTGCTCATTCTCGAGAGCTTCCTGAACTCGTACCGCGACCTGAAACCCGGCGAAGACCATGGCATGGGACAGGTATAATCACACTTTCCAGGGCGCAACGCCCTCACTTTAGTAAACATTAAACCGGAATTCAAACCATGCCTGAACCGATCAACAACTCCATTCCCGATCATATTAAAAAGAAGCTGCTTGATGAAATCCGCCAACTGGAACACGAGCTTGCCCATGAGCTGCCGCAGGAGATTAAAAAAGCCGCTTCGCTCGGCGACCTAAGCGAAAATGCCGAGTACCACATGGCCAAGCAGCGCCAGGTGTTTGTCAATGCGCGGCTGGGCCAGATGAAGAAGCGTATGGGCGAGCTCGCACTGGTTAACTTCTCAAACATCCCGCACGACAAAGTAGCATTCGGCTCGCGCGTGACCGTGTTTGATTCCACCAAGGATGAGACGATTGAGTACAGGCTGGTCACCAGTGAAGAGTCCGATGTGCAAAAAGGCTTGATCTCGACGACCTCGCCTATCGGCAAGGCATTAGTCGGCAAGCAGACCGGGGACATGGCTACTGTGGTCACGCCCAATGGAAATCGCGAGATGGAAGTCCTGAAATTCACAACGATTCACGACATCGTTCAGTAATCTTGCCGAAAGCTACCGAAAGCCGATGAATTTGAGGGAAGCAAACCGCCGTCCGCCCGCACCGGAGCGATTGACCATGGCTTCTCCCCATGCAGTGCCGCATGCAAGTACCTGGACCGGGGCCTTTGGCCGCGCCTGCGCCGTGCTGCTGCAGGCCATTGTCAATGGTTTGGCGCTGACCCGCATCTCGCCGAATGTATTGACTTTTATCGGGTTGCTCATCAACATCGGCGCGGCACTTTTCTTCGGCTATGCCAATGAGCGCAATTTCGTGCGCATGTTTTTATACGCGGGGCTGGTCATCATCGGCGCAGGCATCTTCGACATGGTCGATGGCCGCGTTGCGCGTCAGACGAACCAGGTGACGGTTTTCGGCGCGTTTTTTGATTCGGTAATTGATCGCTACTCGGATGTCGCATTGTTCTTCGGTCTGCTCGTCTACTACGCGCGCGGCAATCGCTTTTTCTATGTGGGGCTGGTAGCGTTTGTCATGGTCACCTCGCTGCTGGTGAGTTATACTCGCGCCCGCGCTGAGGCGCTGATCGGCAAATGCAAGGTAGGTTTCATGGAGCGGCCGGAGCGGATTGTGCTGGTTTTGCTGGGCGCGCTCTTTGCACGCTGGGGCGTGATGGCACCGGTACTTTGGGTTCTGGCGATTTTGTCAACGGTCACTGTCATTCACCGCATTGCATATACGTATGAGATGACGAAAGCTATGCTCCCTATGCCGCCGACACGGCGCTGATCTTTCCCTGTCTGCCTCCACCAAAGCCATTCTCGTTGCCGATCTATATCCAAGGCGTCATCTCATAGAAAAGACGTCATCCTGAAAACAGTGTCATCCTGAGCGAAGCTAAGAATCTGCTTTGCTCGAATTTGCCTGAACCGGAGCCCCCATGCCTTACCCCGCCAAACCGTTTCTGCTGGTGCACGGCGGTGCCTGGGCTATTCCGCAAAGCATGCGCGCCGCGCATGAGGCAGGCGTACGCAACGCGCTTAGCCTCGGTTATGCCCTGCTGCAGGCTGGAGCCACCGCCATGGATGCGGTAACCGCCGCTATCACTGTACTTGAAGATGATGAGACGTTCGATGCCGGACGAGGTGCATTCTTGACCCGTGATGGTCGAGTGCAGCTGGATGCCTTGCTGATGGAAGGAGCCACGTTGCGCGCCGGCGGTGTGGCTTGTGTGGAGCGACTGCGCAACCCTATCCAGGCGGCGCGGCTGGTACTGGAACGCAGCCCGCATGTGTATCTCGTAGGGCAAGGAGCGGAAGAGTTTGCCGTGGCGCATGGCACATTATTAATCGATAATCAGGAGCTGATTGTGCCGCGTGAGTTAGAAAACCTGCGCGAAGCACAAGCCAAGGAGCAAGCCGGCCTGCCGGATACCAGCTTTGCCGGTTCCCTACAAAGCAGGGACAGCCATGACACAGTCGGTGCGGTTGCACTTGATTCTCACGGCAACCTTGCCGCCGGTACATCTACCGGCGGCACCCTCAACAAAACGCCGGGCCGCGTTGGGGATTCCTCTCTGATCGGCTGCGGCTGCTATGCCGACAATGAGAGTGCCGCCGTATCACTCACCGGCTGGGGCGAACCGATCATGAAGCTGGTACTGGGCAAGTGGGCTGCTGACCGCGTAGAAGCCGGTGCCGCGCCGCAACAGGCTGCGACAGACGCCATCGCGTACTTATATAAGCGTCTTGGCGGCTACGGCGGTTTGATCCTGATGGATCGCACCGGCCGCGTCGGCATCGCCCACAACACGCCCGGCATGGCCTGGGGATTTGCAACAGAGGACGGCATACGCGCCGGCCTCGCGGCTCCAGCAGGTTTCTAACGCATGCCTCAACTTGTATTAGCCTCAGCCTCTCCACGCCGCCGTGAGCTGCTACTTCAAGCCGGCTTTACGTTTGATATACAAGCAACTGAGTCCGACGAAACCCCGCTGGCCGGTGAGGATGCCGTAACCCTTGCCATGCGCCTGGCCCGTACCAAGTCAGAGGCCGTCGCGCAAACCGCGAAGGGTCGCGTTGTTCTAGGTGCCGATACAGTCGTACTTGCACCCACCGGCGAGCTGCTCGGCAAGCCTCAGAACGCGGAAGACGCTACCCGTATGCTGCGGCTGCTCAGCGGCAAAACACACCAGGTTATTACCGGGGTTTGCGTGTGCGCGCCGGAGCGAACTGAGATCGCCGCTGCTCTCACCTATGTCACATTTTTTACGGTAAGTGAAGTTGAAATCGCCGCATATATTGCTACCGACGAGCCCATAGGCAAGGCCGGCAGTTATGCCATTCAGGGTCGCGCTGGTCGGTGGGTTCCGCACATTCAAGGGGACTATAGCAATGTCGTCGGTTTGCCGCTTGCGCTGGTCACGACCATGCTGGCTGCAATGGGCATTGCACCGAATGACGTATCCGTTCCGTTCGGGCGAAAGTAGATCCTAGTCTCTTCCCTGGCCGATCAAAACCATACATAAGGAAGGAGTTGACAATGCAGGTTCTCTTGTCTTCTGTGAACAATCTGTAGCATTTTTGCCACAGCGGTCGTCTGCACGGGGCAATTACCCTCATGGCAAGGTAAGAGAATTTGCGCCCGAGCGGAGCCGCTGCATTGCCTGAGATCACACGTTTCCCTAACCGCACCTATTTCGAACAGACTATCGCGGCCCCGCTTTCCTTCTCAGGCATCGGTCTTCATAGTGGAGCACCTGTTTCCATGCGGCTGCTTCCTGCCACCGCCGGTTCAGGCGTCGTGTTCCGCCGCACCGATCTTGATAATTTTGAAATTCCTGCCACCGGACGCAATGTAGCCCGTGTTTCCTATGCCACCAGCCTCATGCGGCAAGGTGTGCTCATCTCTACGACCGAGCACCTGCTCTCTGCCCTTACCGGGCTCTCCATAGACAATGTCATCATTGAACTCGACAACCTGGAGTTGCCGATTCTTGATGGCTCTGCCCTGCCGTACGTGCAAGCTATTGAAAGTACCGGCCTGCGACCGCAACGGCGGCGGCGGGAGTATCTTCGTATCCTCAAGGCAATTGAGATCCGCGACGGCGACAAATTTCTGGCGGTATACCCAGGTGATGGTTACTCCATTTCTTATGCCATCGACTTTTCTGCACCCATCGGTCGCCAGCAGCTATCGCTGGATCTGGCCTCCGGCTCCTATGGAGAAGCCATTGCACCGGCACGTACCTTCGGTTTCCGAGAAGACGAGCAGAAGCTGCGCGACATGGGCTTGATTCGCGGCGTATCGGATAGAAGCGCAATCATTGTCGCTAACGGAAATGTCGTCAATGGTCCGCTTCGCTACCCTGACGAATTTGTCCGTCACAAGATTCTCGACCTTATCGGCGACCTCGCTCTTGCAGGACACCAGATTCTTGGCCATGTCGTAGCGGAACGAGCGGGTCATGCCATGCATACTGCGCTGGTCTCGCGCCTGCTGCGCGACCGCTCCACCTGCACGCTTGTAACATTAGCCACGCAAGAGCTTGGTTCTACAACAGCTTCCATGCTCACCACGGCAAGCGCATAAGTCCAGAAGTTCATTCTGGATAGGGCATGTCGTGCAGCCGCCCTAGCAGGCGTGTTGCGCGATCCTACACAAATACCAAGCATTGCGGCTTGGTCTGCGTCACCACTGCCGCCCGTGCGCCGAGCCTGCCCGTCTTTTGATCCCGAGAAAATACTTCAATGGTGTCTGAGTCTTGATCCGCTGTCAGTAGCCAGCGTTCTGTTGGGTCCAACGTGATGTAACGGGGCGTTTTGCCGGCGATCGGCGTCCGCACCATATCGTGCAGCTCGCCTGTTTCCGTGTCTACAATAAAGCTGTACAGTCCGTCGTAGAAACGGTCGGCCACGTAGAGGAACTTGCCCGTGCGGTCCAGGGCCAGCTCGGACGCTTGAGAGCGACCCTTAAAACCCTCGGGGACAAGCGAAATCTGCTCCTTGGTCGTCAGCATGCCTTTAGCTTCATCCCAGTCAAGCACCATGACGGCTGAACCCATCTCTGTAACGCAGTACGCCCACTTGCCGCTGGGATGGAACTCCAGCGCGCGCGGACCGGAACCCGCCGGAGCATGCCATGCAGCCGGCTCGTGCGGAGTCAACTCGGCCGTGGCAGCATCCATCTTGTAGATGTGAATGACATCGAGCCCAAGGTCATTGAACAGTGCGAACCCATTGCCGGGCGAGGCTGTAGCGCGATGCACGTGTGGCGCTTCCTGCCGCTCCGGGTTAGGCCCGTGGCCGCTGTACTGAAAGTGTGAAACGGCGGGGCTGATGTCGCCTGTCTTAGACACCTTGAAGGACGAAGCACTGCCGCCGCCGTAGTTGGCGCACAGCAGCACACTACCCGTGCGGTCAAGCCCGACATAACAAGTTCCGCCGCCGCCAGCGACCGCGCTATTGATGGCCTGGAGCTTGGGTGCCTGCCCGGCAATGCCAGGAACTCGAAAACTGGATACGCCGCCCGATTTTGCTCCATCGAAATTATCTGTTTCGTTAGCCACAAAAAGGAAACGCTTATCGGCAGAGGTAGCCAAGAACGTGGGCATGGGGGTTGCCGCAGAAAGCCCCAGCAGCCGCAGCTTGCCCGCATCGGCATCCCAGGCATAGGAATAAATACCATTGCTGCCTGTACCCGTTTGTGTACCCACCAGCAGTGTATGCCCTGCGCCATCTTGCGCCGCAGCCGAAGCTGCATGGGCCGTAAAGCGACTAAATCCAGAGCCGAACAGGGGTGCCAGCGTGGCCGCACCCTGTAGAAAGCTTCGCCGGTCGAATCTCACTGGAAGTCACCCGCCGGGTGTGAGAAGAGAAAGAGCATGCCAGATGCCATACTCCGTTTCTACGCGATCAACAATGCTGCTGTCCACTTCATTGAATGCAAGTTGAAAAGGTGTTGAAGGTATTCAATCCAAAACAAACCTTCTAAAAACCGCTGCTAGTTCCGCTGCCACGCTTGTCTACATCAGAACTTATCTTTTTTAACTTCGACGTGCTGCTGCATAGGCATACTCATGTTTTTTGGACCTGCCGTGATTTCTCTTAGCTTCTCCATGGCTCCCCAAGGGGCACACAAGATTGTGTAAAACTGTATGCTTTTCTCAACAATCATGTAGCAATCTCAAGATGCATCCGGAAGATGTAATCTCTACATGCTGAGTTTACATTTCTATGCTATTCCCAGCGGAAGACAATTTTTGGCCTTCTGTCCCCTTATGTGACCAACCTAGCTTCTTATCAAGGTGTTTATGCTTCGTCTTGTCGGTGGTTTTACAAAAAGGCGTCTTATTTCGACCTCCTTCGCAATGCTGCTATACGGCATTGTTGCGTCCGCACGCGCACAGGGAATCCCTAGTGACGACCGGTATGTCTCCTTATCTCCGTCTGCTCTCATCAGCTCAGAGCCCTTCACTCTGATTGAAAATTCACCGAATGTGCCAGATGGGCAAACCCTTTTTGTTAATCTCACAACGTTTGATCCGGCACATCCTCTCTATGCCACTACACAGGCCGGTTTGTGTACTTTGACACAGGCGGCTGGGGCAGCAAACTGTCAGCTTGGCCGTGTTCCTCCAGGAACCTATCGCTTGTACGTTACCGCGTTCAGCAGCAACAATACCCCTTACATCAACGCGCAGCTTGACCTTTCTGTATCACCACCAGGCACCGATCGAGTTTCCGCACTTCAGGGGCAGTACGCCTTTCAGGTAACAACTCCCTCTATCGGTAACTCAAATGTTCTAAGTGCTTCAGCAGCCATAGGAAGCTTCACCGCTGACGGCAAAGGCAACATCACGGCAGGCGTCATCGATGTTAACAATGCCGACAATACCTTTACCGCTCTTCCCGTTACGGGCACCTACCAGCTCGACATGACCGGGAAAGGCAGCATTGCGCTTAGGAGCTCACAAGGAATAGCTTCCTTCACTTTGTTCGTCCCCGTACCGCAGACAACCTCAAATGTTGCCTCTGCAACCGTTGTCTCTTCCCTTGGCGGACTCATTACCGGAAGTGGAAAGCTGACCAGTCAGAGCGGAACCATCCAAAGCCCTGCGCCGGTCAATCCTGGCTTTGGTCCCAGCTTGAACGGCATATATCAGTTCACAGGTGATGGAGAGTTCTTCCCGCAAACGTTTTCGCTGGCTGCAGCGGGCCAGTTTACTTTCAACGCTCAGGGTGGTCTTACAAGCGCGGGTAAATTGCTGGTGCATGGTGTGCCGCTCGATTACTCAGGAGTTGGGGGTACCTACACTTCTATCGATGCCACCACAGGGCGCGCCACCATGACTCTTTCCATCTCAGGTCAGCCAGCCAGTCCATATGCCATCTATGAGCTATCCGAACAGAGCTTCTATTTCATGTCCCTGTCACCCCATGCAGCCGGCTTTCTGCTGGAAGGTACTGGGAAGTTGAACCAGTAAGTCACAAAAGTTTTTATGCAGCAGTGAATGTTGTACAACATTTAACTTGAACATGGCACTACCGTAGACGTTCTTAATACCACCTGCAAATTACCACGAGGTACTCTCATGACGCAGAAATACAGGCTTTTCTACGGCCTTGTCTTGTGTATGGCCCTGTTATGTGAACAAGCTCGACTTCTCAACGCGCAATCGTCCAATTATTCCATCTCGGTTTCGCCCCTGCCGGCGAGGGTCGGGCAGCCGCTTACCGTTACCGCCCCCGTACCGGCCACAGTTCCTGACGGCACACTGTTTACCGTGATTGCTCATGGTCCATACAGTTTTCTAAATTCACCTCCGGTAGATTTAGTTACAGTATCTGGAAAATCTCTCAACCATAGCATCACCATCCAGCTTCCCGCTCCAACCCAGTCTGAGCTTTTTAACATTGTTCTGGCACAAGGTGTCACCACATATGGCTCTACCTACAATGGCCGCTACAACTTGCAACCCCTTGCGGCGCTCGGTCCCGGACAGGTGAACCTTATCGTCTCTGCCCCGGGCCAAAGCCCTAGTCCCGCTGCGAGTTTTAGCGGGGCGTATGCCTTCATGTTCCGCGGGCAAACCATCGGCATTCCCGGAGCACCCACCGGGGTCGCCGCAGTAGGTTCTCTTACCGCAGACGGTCAGGGCAACATCACAGCGGGTCAGATCAATTTGAACAGTGCTATAGGGTTCACTCTCCCCGGTAACGGTGCGACGGGAACCTACCAGCTCGATGCGACAGGCCGAGGAACAATCCTTTTGAATACCCTTAACTCGGCTAATCAAGTGGTACCCCTTAGCTTCGACTTCTTCGTACCCTTTGCAGGGTTGGGTGTCATTCTGCAGAACGGAAATCTAGTACCGACCGGCGGTCTTACGGGAAGCGGCGAATTCTCAATGGCTGGAGACTTCTTCCAAACCTTCTCAATAAATTCGGATCTGTACCCGCTTCTCTCAGCAAGTACTCAATTCTTCGACGAACTTTCACCCGGTGCAGGCTTCACTCCCGGTGCAGGCTTCACTCCCGGTGCAGGCTTCACTCCCGGTGCAGGCTTCACTCCCGGTGCAGGTTTGCTGACGTTTGATGTAACTGGAGTGGTGACAGCTACGACAAGTGGAATTAGCCAGCTCACGTCGGGCGCGCCGGACGGCTTTTCCAGAACTGCCTTTCGCTGTCTCGGCTGTAGTGACGACACATCTCACATTTCACTCATTTCCACCACTCCCGGACAATCCTCTGCAGCACCGTCTAGCTTTGAAGGCTATGAAGGCAGCAAGCCATCTGGAGGCATACTGTATTTCATGTCTGTCGACCCTCATCCAGCGGCGAACCTGATTGTAGGTAAAGCTGAGTATTGAAGCGGTTGTTCGATAGATTGAGGTTGCAAGCATAGTGCCGAGACGGCTTTACAGCTTTAGAGGTGCACCCGCCAACATGGGTACACCTTTAAAGTCATGCTTATTATCGGCGCAATCTAAAAACCGCCAGCCAGCTCCGCCGCTGCTGATGCCTGCTCCACCCGGTGCGCGCGCACGTACTCTGCCATTGCGTAGCGCAGCGGCTCCAGCCCTTCTCCGCTTACTGCTGAAATTGCGAAAAACTGCAGCTTACGCCGCTTCGCCATGGCTTGCAGCTTCTTGAGCTTGGCCGGGTTTGCTGCATCAAGCTTTGAGGCCACTACCAGTACCGGCTTATCCGGTAGACCATGACCGAAGCCGCGCAGCTCCTCGCTGATGATCTTGAAGTCCTCGACCGGGTCCTCGCGACCGCTGCCGTCCGAGATGTCTACCAGGTGCACCAGCACGCCGGTGCGTTCCACATGGCGCAGGAACTGCACGCCCAAGCCTGCTCCCTCATGTGCGCCCTCGATCAGCCCCGGAATGTCGGCGACGATATAGCTTTCCTCGTGGGGCATTTCGCCCACTGTGACCACTCCCAGGTTGGGCTCAAGCGTTGTAAAAGGGTAGTCGGCAATTTTCGGCTTCGCTGCGGAGATTCTTGAGATCAGGGTTGACTTGCCGGCATTTGGGTAGCCGACCAGTCCCACATCGGCTAGCAGTTTCAGCTCCAGCCGCAATGTGAACTCTTCGCCTTCAAAGCCTGACTCATGCTCGCGCGGTGCCTGATGCGTAGGCGTGGCAAAGTGCTGATTACCGCGTCCGCCCCGACCGCCATGTGCCACGGTAATGCGCTCGTCCGGGAAGCGGAAGTCGTGGACCAGCTCGCCTGTCTCGTGGTTATAAACGGTAGTGCCTACCGGCACCTTGAGTACTACATCCACGCCCTCTTTACCGGAGCAGTTGGAACCCTCGCCGTGGCGGCCGCGCTCGGCCTTGTGCTCGGGGTTGTAGCGGAAGTGGATCAGCGTGTTGTGCCGCTGGCTTGACTCCATAATAACGTCGCCGCCCCGACCGCCGTCACCGCCCGATGGACCACCCTTGGGCACGAACTTTTCCCGGCGAAATGCCATGCATCCATTACCGCCGTCACCGGCTTTTACTCGAATTCGCGTTTCATCGATAAACATTTGTAGTTTCAGTCTAGCCAATCGGCTATGCTCAGTTCACTTATCCGCTCGATGTTTTGATAAATGGCTTGCCGTTGTGGCTTTTCAAGCTGCTTCGACATCGCCTGAAGCAACGCGCCCTCGCCACGTAGCGAGGGCTGCTGCTGCAAGCGTGAGCCTTTTGCTGTGCTTTCCACTCCCCGGCTGCGCTCCATGGAGTCCGCGCCGTGAACGTTCGCACCTCTCGCTCGAAGACCCTTGCCGGCCTGCTGCTGGCCGCGCTCACTTTGCCTGCTGCCGGCCGCGCGCAGTCCACTGACCTGGGCGGCCTGCAGGGCACGCTACTAGACCCTGCCGGTAAACCCGTGGCCCGCGCTGCGCTGGTGCTGACCGATGAGGCGACCAGCTTTTCGCTCACTGCCGTTTCGGACGAGTCCGGTCTGTTCTACTTTCCCGGCCTTGCGCCCGGCACATACCAGCTGCGCGCCTCGGCCTCGTCCTTTGCGGCACTGGAGACCAACGCTGTCATCTCAGTCGGCACGGTCACCACAATGCGTGCCACCATGCCGCTCGGTAAGGCAACTGAGACTGTGCAGGTCGCCGACATCGCGCCCGTGGTGGACACGGCAAATGCCGCGTTTGCGACTACGCTGGACTCGACTGCCGTACACGACCTGCCGACAAGTAGCCGCCGATGGTCCGACTTCGCGTTATTAACCCCCGGTGTGACCCCGGACGCCGCAGCCAACGGGCTGCTGTCGTTCCGCGGCGTGGGCGCGCTGCTCAACAACAACACGGTCGACGGCGCCGACAACAACTAGGCATTTTTCTCCGAGGAGCGAGGCCGCACCACTGTCGCCTACTCAAATTCGGAGTCGGCAGTTGAGGAGTTCCAGGTCAACACCTCCAACTATGGCGCCGAGTACGGCCGCTCCGCAGGCGGCGTCATCAACACGGTCACTCGCAGCGGCGGCAATGCCCTGCACGGTCAGCTGTTCTTCTACGACCGCAACAGCGCCTGGGCTGCCCGCAATGCGTTTGCCACTACCACGGCAGTTACCACCGGCACACAGAACACTGCTACTACAGTCGGTGTAGGGCTGCGCGATACGCTTACCCAGGGCGGTGCCACAGTGGGCGGCCCTATCCTGCGGGACAAGCTGTTCGGCATTTTTACCTATGATCGCTACCATCGCGACTTCCCCGCCATTGCTCGTGCGAGTAACGCAACAAAGCTGTTCGGCACGCCGACAGAGCAGCAGATCCAGACGCTTGCTCAACGGTTGACGGTGACCCAGGCCCAGGCGCTTACCGAGTACAACGGCGTGCTTACCGGGCTTGCCTCGCTGCTCGGCAGCGTACCGCGCACCGCCGACCAGACCATCTACTTTCCAAAAATCGACTGGCAAATCAGCGACCGCAGCCACCTGACCCTGCAATGGAATCACATGCGTTGGATCTCGCCTAACGGAGTGCAGACTTCGCCGACCGCGACCTTCGGCAGCAACTCCTTCGGCAACTCTGACGTGGCGAACGACGTGGCGCAAACCCGCCTGGCTTACTTCCTGACGCCGAACATTCTGAACGAAGTTACGTTTCAATACGGGCGCGATCTTGAAACCGAACTCAGCAACCCGCCCGCTCCGTTTGAGTCCACACTGGCCAATAACATCTACGGCAGGCCGCCGCAGGTTTCCATCCAAAGCTACGGCTTCAGCTTCGGCAACCCACCTGTGCTGAACCGCGCCGCTTACCCTGATGAGCGCCGCTACGAGCTCACCGATACTGTCACCCGGGTGCATGGACACCACACGATTAAGGCGGGCGGTGCCTACGACTATGTAAACGATTACAGCGACTCGCTCTACAACGGCAATGGCACCTATGTGTATTCCAATGTGATGACGTTTGCGACGGATTACCTGTCGCCTAACCATTGCGACAATGCAACGACCGGCGCGGGCGTGCTGCCCTGCTATTCCTATTACACGCAGAGCTTCGGGCCTACTACCTTCCAGTTCCAGTCTGCCGATATCGCCGGTTTCATTGCCGATGAATGGAAAGCCACGCCGCGTCTCACCCTTTCACTGGGTTTGCGCTACGAGTATGAGCAGCTGCCGGATACCAATACAACACTCGTAAACCCGGACATTCCGGGAACAGCGCACCTGCCGCACGACAAAAACAATTATGGTCCGCGCGTCGGTTTTGCCTGGGACCCGACCGGCGGAGGTCATACCGTGTTGCGCGGCGGCTACGGCATCTACTACGGGCGCATTATCAACTCAACCGCTTTTTCCGCGCTGACGCAAACCGGTAACCAGTATGCGCAGCGTTCGTACTACTTCAAGCCCCTTGATATCGGGACGCCGCCGTTTCCGTTTGTGTTTTCCGGTACTCCGCAGCTATCGGTGGCACCGGCAGCGGTGTTCTTCGACCCGCGCTTCCAGAACCCGCAGATTCACCAGTATGAAATCTCACTCCAGCAGAAGGTCAATCGCGATACCACCATTACAGTCTCCGGGCTGTTCTCCGCAGGCCGTGAGCTGCCCGACTATATCGACACCAACATCGAGCAGAGCTCCGCGCAGACGCTTACCTATGATGTGGTCGATCCTCTAAAACAAGGCCCGCTGCCTGCCACGTACAGCACGCGCTTCTACACCGCGCGCCTGAACCCGAAGTATCAGCAAATCACCCGCATCTTCTCTGAGACCAACTCAAAGTACGAAGCAGCGGTGGTGCGGGTAGATCATAACATTTCCCGTTCATTTGATCTGCACGGCTCCTATACCTATGCCCACGCCGCAGACTGGAACCAGAACGCGACCGCCTTCACAGATACCAATGATGTGCTCGATCCCGGCAATCTTTCCCTTGAATACGGCAACTCCAACTTCGATATCCGAAGCCGCTTGACCGGCGGTTTATTGATGAAGACGCCATGGCATGTGCGGGGATTGCTGGGTGCGGCGGCAAATGGATTTGAAATATCGTCGACTGCTGAAGTGCGCGACGGGCTTCCGTACTCGTTACAAACCGCCGGCTCAATCCCGGCTATAGACTACATCGACACGGTAAACCGTAAGGAGATCCTGAGCGGGTTGGGGGCATCTATCAACGGCTCAGGCGGTGCCAACCGCATCGCTGAAGTGGGCCGGAACACCTTCCGCTATCCTGGAATCATTAATGCGAACGTTCGCATTTCAAAGCGGACGCAGCTTACCAAGCGCGTCTCGCTTGAACTGCTTGGGGAAAGCTTTAACTTGCTAAATCACCAGAACATCACCAGCATCGATACGACCGGGTACTCCATTTCAAACTCAAGTACAGTCGGTGCCGCGCCTCGGCTTACTTGGCAAAGCGGTACCAAGGCCGGTACGTCCGAGTTCGGAACGCCGTTGAACTCGAATAACACCAGTCTGTACCAGGATCGGCAGATTTAAGTTTCAGCCCGGCTGCACTACTGAGAGGCTTGCCACCGGCACCATTAAACTGGATAAGCATGCTTACAGAGAATAAGTCGTACGATGTTGCCGTTGTCGGGGCCGGACATGCCGGGTGCGAAGCCGCCATAGCTTCCGCGCGCCTCGGCTTGCGAACTGTGCTTCTGACGCTATCGCTCGAAAAGATCGCACAGATGAGCTGTAACCCGGCTATCGGCGGCGTCGCCAAAGGCCATCTTGTTCGAGAGATTGATGCCCTGGGCGGCGTCATGGGGCAGGTGGCCGATTCGGTCGGCATCCAGTTTCGGCTGCTGAATACCTCGCGCGGGCCTGCGGTCTGGAGCCCTCGTGCGCAGTGCGATAAGGCGCTTTACCGGAAAGCCATGCGGACGCTTTTAGAAGCGGAGCCGAACCTGGAGATTGCGCAGGCAGAGGTAACCGGCTTTCAATTTCAAGAGGCTCGTGTGGTCGGCCTTACTCTGCATGACGGCGGTGAAATTCACGCTCATGCGACGGTGATCACGACCGGCACATTTTTGAATGGTCTGATCCACTGCGGCGAAACACAATATACAGCCGGGCGGGCGGGCGAGCCTGCCAGCGTGCTGCTGGGCGAGGCACTCAAGGCATTGGGGCTGCGAAGCTGTCGTCTGAAGACCGGGACACCGCCGCGTCTCCACGGTCGCACCATTGACTGGACACGTTTCGAGGAGCAGCCGGGCGACACGGACCCGACACCCTTTTCGTTCCGGACCAGGAAGCTTGCGCTGCCGCAGGTATCTTGCTTTGTGGCTCGCACGACCCCGCGCACCATGGAAATTATTCGCGCGAACGTGCATCGCTCGCCGATGTATTCGGGGGCTATTGAGGCCATCGGTCCGCGCTACTGCCCTTCCATTGAAGACAAGGTTGTCCGCTTTCCCGACAAGGATGGGCACCAGTTCTTCCTGGAACCGGAAGGCCTCGATACGGATGAGGTGTACGTCAACGGCATGTCCACCTCGCTGCCGGAGGAGGTGCAACGCGAGATCGTCGCCTCCATCCCAGGCCTAGAAAACGCGGTCATGCTACGGCCCGGCTATGCCATTGAATATGATTCGATTGACCCGACAGAGCTGGATCGATCGCTACGAGTGAAGAAGTTCGAGGGCTTGTACTTGGCGGGGCAGATCAATGGAACGTCCGGCTATGAAGAGGCCGCCTGCCAGGGCTTGATGGCTGGGATTAATGCAGCACTGGCAGCTCGATGGTGCAAAGAAATTATTAGGGAAAAGGAACGTACGCCCAAGGTGCAAGACCGCGCCACAGACTGGCCTGCCTTTCAGTTATCGCATGAAGTGCCCGCACAGGCGATTTTTACTTTGGATCGAACAGAAGCCTATATTGCCATCCTGATCGACGACCTGATTTCAAAAGGAACCAACGAGCCATATCGCATGTTTACCTCGCGGGCCGAGTTCCGGTTGCACCTGCGCATCGACAATGCAGACAGACGCCTGACGCCGCATGGACGGCGACTAGGCCTGATCGGCGACACGGATTGGAGAGCATATGAGGCCAAGCAGGCGCGGGCGGCGCGGCTCGAAATGCTGCTTGCTACCCAGCGTCCCGAGGCTTCAGCCTGGGCGATATTTTTGTCTGATTTTTTGGCAAAGCTACCCGGAAATCGTTTGGAGACAAACCTACCAACACTAGAAAATACACGCGGGCTGCGTTTTGCAGAGTTGCTGCGCCGGCCGGAGCTGACACTTGAAATTCTATGGCCGCTGGTACGTCCGCTGGTTGCAGCGGAGCCGGATGCGGTATGCACGCCGTGGCTTACTGTGGAGCCCGGCTCGGTACTTGCCGGACAAATGCGGGTGGAGCTAAAAGCAATCGAAACTGAAATTAAATATGCAGGCTATCTCGATCAGCAGCGGCGCTCCATTGCCAAGTTGAAAGCCGCTGAAGGGCGCGCGATCCCGGTAGATTTCTGTTACGAAGGTATCTCCGGATTGAGCCGCGAAATACAGGAAAAACTTGCACGCGTGCGCCCCGCCACCATCGGACAAGCCAGCCGCATTCCTGGGGTAACACCTGCCGCATTAACCATTTTGGGCGTACTGGCCAAAGTGCAAACCCGTTAAAACATTTTTATACCTGTCCGGGAATGTGCGTTATCGACGTCCCAGCGCAGACTTTTCAAAATTAAGGAGTAGGTCAGCGGGGTCCTTCCAGACTTCAACGCAACCGGCATCCATCAGGTCCGATCGCTTCCAGCCTCCGCAAGTAAGCCCGATAATGGGAATGCCGAGCTTGCCTACAGCCTGGGCATCCCAGGGGGTGTCGCCGAGAGCGATGGCCTGCTCAGGTTGCATGTTAATTTTTTTCAAAGCAGCGGTGAAGATATCTGCGTCGGGTTTGGAGGCACTAGCATCTGCACTCGTTGAGGCTTTCTCGATCAGATCGTCAATACCCTGCTCACCGCCGATAATCTTGCTATACGTGGGCAGATCTTCCTCTTCAGTAGAGCTGGCGATGACGATCTTGATGCCGGATTGATGTACCCGAACAAGCAGGTCACGCGCCTTGGCAAATGCAACAATCCGTGGCATATAGTCACGGTGCGCCAGCTCCTTGCGCAAAGCTTTGATCGGCTTTTCAAGGCGTTCCATATCTGCTTCCGGTACAAACGCAGGAATGACTTTATCGCCGCCCTTGCCGATCTGGCTCCACATCTCGGCCAGGGTGGTCTCAATGCCGAAATGTTCAAAGGTGCGTCGCCAAGATTCAGCGTGGAGAGCATTTGAGTCTACGAGAGTTCCATCGATGTCGGTGAACAGGACTTGAGGCATGGTCAGTAAGATGCCTCTAAGCGCCTGCGGCAAAAACTACTTGTGGATCATTCCCCAGTGGGCAGACTTTCCTTAAGAGTCTGCGCAACATCCTCAATGGAAGTGTGCTGGCTTAGCTCAAGGATATCGGCGCGGTTCGCCATCTTCTCCAAGCCTACCTGCGCAGCAATCTGCCGATCCATGCGCAGAACGGCTGTAATCTCCTTTTCTGTAAGCAGCAGAATCTGAAGCATCAGGTGGTCGCGTTCCTCGGCGCGGCGATTCATTCGCGCTTGCCGCATCAGAATGAAGCTGGCAAGAATGATGGCTTCTAACGCAACGATGGTGCCGAGAAGCGAAAAAGGAGCCGGGTCAAAGTGGTTCAGGTGAGGACTCACGTTCCAAACTATCCAGCCGATAAAGCAACAAAGGTGGAGGCCTACAAAGGGAAAGCTGCCCACGAAAGCCGCGATAGCGTCACCTGCCCGCTCCGAACGAGTACGGGCAGCAAGGAACTCCTGCTCGTGTTTAGCAATGAGATCGACCTGTTCCTGAATGTGGTTCTGCGACACGGATTGTTCCTTTTGCTGAACGCGGCCACCGGCGTATACCGGAATGCGTATGCTTCTTTTCTGCTGCCTTGAGTTTACGGGATTGGTGCTGTGCTGTTGCGTGACCCCGACCGGTACAAGGCAAACCTACATAAAGTGGTATTTATGTAAATCTTGCGATACGCCACACAGGTTGTGTAAACCAAATGCCATTTTTCTTTACGCAAACTACTGAGAATGCATAAGAAGTACGACAAAGATTGATATTAGAAAGATGGAGCATGACGAGTATCGCTATACAGGTTCATCCGATTTGGACGAAGCAAGATCATCGGGAGGCAGTGGCACGGATTAGCGAATTGATGGGGTGGCTTGGGGAAGTCCGGAGGGAGACGAGCTGGATGTGCTGACAACATTGGTCGATGCTTATGAGACTAAGCACTTCCCGATGAGCCCGCCGGACCCTATTACAGCAATTGAGTTTCGGATGGAGCAGCAGGGATTGAAGCGCAAGGATTTAGAGCCGATGATTGGGAGCCGGGCTCGGGTGTCGGAGGTGATGACGGGGAAGAGGCCGCTTACGTTGGAGATGATCCGTCGATTGAGCGCGGGACTTGGGATTTCGGCGGATGTGTTGATCGGTGTTGAATCTGGGCAGGGTAAGAGTCGTGGCGCGGGTGCTCGCACTGAACGAGAAAGCCAAAGCAAAGAAAGCTGGAGTCGCAGCTTAATGAACGGCTTTGGACACTGAGGTAGCCAGGAGTAGGAGTGGTCAAGTTTTCGGCATTGGAGAACAGAGGTGGGGGTAGGATGGATGGTGAGTCGCAGTAAGCAGCGCGGAGGGAAAAGCGGTCGCCCTGATGCGCAAGAACCTACATCTCAGAACCGAGATGGGGGGCACTCCTGTACCCGCCACTCCAAGACAGGTAGGCTGTATCGTTCCGTTACTATAGAAGAGAAACGAAACAATTTTACTTGCCTACCTCTCAGGATCGCCATATAAAGGCGATGTTGCTTCTAGATCAACGTCGCTTCACAAACGGATAATGATTGCCTCACTACTCAAATGCGCCCATCACAGAAGCCGTTCTCGACATTCGAGTGCGACTTTCCCCAGAGGCAACACTCTCACAGCTTGAAGCTGTAAGAGTGCCTTTGTATGAACCACACGGGAGACCGCTCCAGTTCAATGTTCAGGTGCAGTTGCACGAGCCTTCGGGAGCTGAAGCTCCTTCTATTTCGCATAGTGTCGATGCAACAGGATTTCAGTACAAAAAACGCGAGGACGAATATGTATTTCAAGTGCGCCGCGACGGATTCTCTCTCAACCGCCTAATACCTTATCAGACCTGGGATTTACTCAAAGCTGAGGCGCAGAGTCTGTGGCCTCTATACCGAGATCAGTTGAATCCACAGCTGATTGAACTCTTGGGTCTCACATATGTAAATACTATTCATTTACCTAGTGGTGCACAGTTGGAAGATTACCTGAGCGCATTTATCAGCGTTCCTAAGGACTTGCCACAACAATTGAGTGATTTTTCGCTCTCCTTCCAGGGGGAGGACAGTACCAGAGATGTACAAGTACGTGTTATGCAGAATGGGGCACCGCCATTAGCTGATGGTAGGAGCACAATCATACTGACAATTCAAACATTCAAGGCGATCAATGTAGAGCCTGATATGCTCTCTGACGCGAAGCTTTGGGCAATTCTAGACAATCTTCGCGAGGCCAAAAATGTGGCCTTTGAAGCCTGCATCACAGATTTACTGAGGAAGGACTTCTACTGATGCCAGCACTGTTTTATGTGCCGCCTGCCATAAATGCTCCCGCTAGCAGCCGGTATTCAGGCTTGCATGCAAGCAGTTCTCAACAAATCGTCTCCAGCCAAGCAGGCAGGAATCCCTTTGCTCTTGCAGCGCAGGATGACGTACAACAAGCAGATTTTCTTGTCAGCCTTGGCTCTTTGGTAGTCCCAGAGGAAGGGGAGGAGCCGATTACTACTCATGCCCTCACCTACACTATGGATTTGATTGCTCCCATTCTCGCCTCCATCAGTTTGATGCGGGATGCACCCCGAGTAGTGGACGATGGAGAAGGCGGTGTTAGGATCACGTGGCGTTCGTTTGAAAAGGAACTCCGTGCAGTAATCCCCGGATTTGCGCAGGGCGCGCACTACATTTACTGGGAGACTGAGAATGAGTATGGTACGAATGACAACTTAACAGAGCTATCTCTTTTGCACTATCTCGGCTGGATGCATGGACGAAATCTACGCTAGGAAGGCTGTTGCGTGCTCCGAGATAGTGTCGCGCCTCCTTACGGCGTCGAGACATATTAGAAATGATGGAAGTGCTAGCGTGGAAGCTTTCCTTCTTAGGAGTAGTGAAAATGCCCTGTCAGTATTCCGTCTTGCCAAGCTTTCGCCCGACGAGTGCGCGAACCAATTGCGGGCTGTTAAAGGACAGGCCACGCTTCACGCAGGGCATATTAGAGCAACTACCGTTAATGGAGACAATGCTCACCTGAATGTCGTAATCAACGAGGAAGCCTCTCACGTCATGGGACACGCGGAAATAAGCGGGCTTCCTCATCAGGCACTAAATAAAGAGGATGCGGAGCGCCTCGCCGGACTTCTTAGTAGGCAAAGTCGTAGGTTGCGATAGCAATTTATGCAATGCTACTCACCGCCGAAGGCGAGATTTTCGAATCTTGTGCACTTGCTTAAATAAGCGAGGTGCACAGACCCTGTAGGTCCATTACGTTGCTTCGCAATGATGATCTCGGCCTTGCCCTCAGTTTCGGGGTCGGGCTGACCGTTTTCGTCTTTGTTGTAGTAGCTCTCGCGGTGGATGAAGGCGACTACGTCAGCGTCCTGCTCAATGGAGCCGGACTCTCTCAGGTCGGAAAGCATGGGTTTTTTATCGCCGCCGCGCTGCTCGCTGGCTCTTGAGAGTTGCGACAAAGCGATGACCGGCAGGTCGAGCTCTTTTGCCAGGGCTTTCAAGCCGCGCGAAACGGCGGAGACTTCCTGGGTCCGGTTCTCATATCGTTTTGCTCCGCCGCCCGCGCTACCGGGGGAGCCGCCGGACATAAGTTGTAGGTAGTCGATGACGATCAGGTCGAGGCGACCATGCATCTGGCGCAGGCGCCTTGCTTTCGCCCGCATTTCAGTCAGCGAGATGGCCGGGGTGTCGTCAATGAAAATATGCGACTCGGTCAGCCGTTCCAGCGCTGTGGTCAGGCGCTCCTGGTCTTCACGGCTGGTGTAACCCTTCTGAATTTTTTGCTGGTCCACCAGAGCTTCGGACGCGAGCATGCGACGGAGCAGCGATTCCTTTGACATTTCAAGCGAAAACACAGCGACCACTGAGCCGCCGCGCACGGCTGCATTCTGCGCGATGTTGATGGCCCAGGCGGTTTTACCCATGGATGGGCGGGCGGCGATGATGATGAGCTCGGACTTTTGCAGGCCGCTGGTCATGCGATCGAAGTCGGTGAAGTGGGTTTCAAGGCCGGTGACCTCGCGGTGGCCCTCAGCAAAAAGCTGGTCGATGGACCCGAACGATCCACGCACGATCTCCGGGATGCTGGCGAAGCCGCGCTGGACGCCGTGCTCCGTGACCTCAAGCAGCTTGGACTCGGCGGCGTTTAGGACATCGAGCGCGTCATCGGACTGATCCGCGGCCTGGGTGATGGCCTCGGAGCAGACCTGGATGAGCTGGCGCAGCAGGGACTTGTTTTTGACGATGCGGACATATTCGTCGATTGACAGGCGGCGCGGCAGGTTTTCCGTCAGCGAGGCGAGGTAGGCGACGCCTCCGATGGCCTCGACCTCCTTGTACTGCGACAGCATGTCGCGCAGGGTGATGATGTCGACCGCGCGGCCCGAGTCGATGAGCTCAGCCATGCGGCAGTAAATGCGGCGATGCGCTTCCAAGGCGAAGTCGGACTGGGTGATGCGCTCGGCAGCCTCGTTGTAGAGGTGGTTGTCAAGCAGGATGGCGCCGAGGATGGAGCGCTCAGCGTCAACAGCGGCAGGGAGGCCGCGCTCAAACTGGATGTCTTGGGTCGTCGCCATGTCTATAAAGGCAAGGGTACGCCCCGGAAAGACTTTGGGGGATACCCTGCTTCTCTGGAAACTGCGGAAAACTTCAGAAAACCGCTCGTGCGGATGGCAGATAGGCTAGCTGCCGAACATGGAGTAATCGATGCGATCGCCCAGGTTTTTATGACGGAAGGCGCGGTAGATGGCGCGGTCTTTGAGGAAGAAGATACCGGGAAGCTGGGTGGGGTCTTCCTTGCCGGGGGAGCCGGCACCGTAGCGCCACAAAGCGCGCTTGGCCAGATTAAGGTAAGCGCTGGCTCCAAAAAAGTGCGGCAGCACGGTGGACTTGAGCAGATGAAAGACAGGAGCAGTATAGAGCTTCATCTGGGGGTCAGAAACATGCTGGACACCGGCTAAGCCATAACGCTGAAAAAACGGCTCGGCACGCTCAGCGGCTGCCATATGGACGAAAACAGGGCGGACGCCGCGCGCATCCAGCTGAGACTTGGCCTTGCCGACATCATGAATGGTTTCACGACAAAAGGAACAGCCGAAGTGTCGCAAAAAGACGAGCAGCATGGGCTTTTCATCCAGCAGGTTGAGCATGGACTGACCGCTGACGGTAAACGTCCGGGAGAGTATCTCAACGAGCTCGGTATCCTGCGGGATGACGCCGGGTGCTCTGGGCGGTGCGGTGACGGTTGCTTTCAATGCGGAAGTCCCCAGGAGAATGGTGCGTCTGCAAACATAGTAAAGTACCGGTGAGACTATGCGGAGTTCGGCAGTGCCTGTGTCTGTGTGGAGGCAGGTACGAAGGTGCGTAGACTAAAGATTAAATATGGTTCGTTTCTCGTGCATTGCAATTGCTATAACTGCAGGCTGCTCTTTAATAGCCATAACGTCCCCGGCCACAGCGCAAACAGAGCAGCGCCAAACACAAGCAAAGCCTCCGCTAATCCTTGAGTTCCAAAAGCTCGAAGATAACTGGAGCGTGGCGCTGGTAGGCAAAGACCAGTACGCGCTCGAAAACCTGCTGGCTCCTACCTTTATCGATGTTTCAGCCAAGGCAGCAATTACGACGCGCAACCAATCCATTGCCGACACCTTAGCAGGGTTGCCGCAGCGGCTGCTATCTGTAGAGCAAAAAGTTGTCACTGTAAGAGTGATTAGCGATGTAGCCGTGGTGGAAGGAACGTACATGCTCCAGCTGAAAGAGGCGCAGCGCACGCGGGACGAGCGTGGCGTGTTTACCCATGTGTACCAGCGCACGCGCAATACCTGGAGTTGCGTGAACGCGCAGCGAACCGCCGTGGTGGATCAGCTGGAGGGTAGCAGAACGACGGCCGGTAAAGAGAGCTCCGGGGCAGCAACAGGCGCGCCTGAAAAGAAGTCCAATGCCGCCCTTCCGTTTCACATCCCACTGCTCCACAAGGGTCTGGAATCGAAAACTCCGGAGCAGACGCAACCAGCTACCGCGAACCCACCCCAATAGTTCCTTTCATACTTCGCTGTTGACCTTCAGGAGAAACGCTCAGGCATGCGGCCCACTGTCGCGGAAATTCGGCTTCGCTCTCTCCTTGCAAACTACAGAGTGCTCGAAGAGAACGTCTGCCGGAGCGCGGGACCGGGGCTGCGTGAGTCCCCTGCATTGTTGGCGGTTATCAAGGCCAATGCCTATGGGCATGGTCTGGAACTATGCGGACGAGCACTTGCGGCAGAGGGCGCGCGCTGGTTGGGGGTGACCTCAGTGGAAGAAGCTACAGCGCTGCAGGGAGCATGCCATGACTTGTCAATGCCGCGTGTGCTGGTCATGTCCGGTTTTTTTGCGGGTGAGGAAGACGCCGTGCTGCAGCATGGGCTCACGGCGCAGGTTTGGGCACCGTGGCATTTCCAGCTGCTGGAGACAGCGGCATGGCGTGTAGGGGTGACAGCTCAAACAGTGCCGGTACACCTTGAAATCGATACGGGGATGAGCCGTCAGGGGGTTGCTCCGGGGGCTCCTTTGGCCACGCTGCTAGAAGGACTGGGGCGCGACTCACCTATATGGATTGAAGGAGTGCTGACACATTTTTCTTCTCCTGAAATGTTGCATGACAATATGGAGCCGGGACCGGTGATGAGCGCGCAGCTGGAGCGCTTTGCCGAAGCACTTGCTCAATTGCGAGAGGCAGGGGTGCAGCCGCGATGGGTGCATGCAGGCAACTCTGCCAATGCCATGGCCGGTGTGGGCCTCCAAGCGTTGGCGAAACTGGCACTCACGACCGGCGCGTCGCTGCTGGTACGGCCTGGATTGGCATTGTACGGAGTTCCCACGCGTTTCAATCACCCCATTGTGCATGGCCTGGTACCGGTGCTTGCCTGGAAAACTCGGGTGACATCCTTGCGGGAGGTGCGTCCGGGTACGGCTGTCGGCTACAACGAGACGTTTGTAGCGCAACAGGCTATGCGCTTGGCACTGTTGCCGATAGGATACGCGGATGGGCTGCGGCGCGAGCTGTCAGGCTGCGGGACGGTGCTGGTGCGCGGGCAAAAAGCACCGGTAATCGGGCGGGTGTCGATGGATCAAACTGTGGTGGATGTGACCAGCATGAGCGGAGTTGAAATCGGCGATGAGGTTGTGCTGCTTGGCTCGCAAGGCTCAGAGGTGATAAGTGCGTGGGACATGGCCGATCTCTGCAAAACAATTCCCTATGAGGTGTTGTGCGGGATTGCGGCCCGGGTGCTTAGAACTTCTATTGATTCATAAGTCGCTAGGGGCGAGAAGTGGCTTGAAGTTGAGGATCGGTCACTCATGGAATCGTGTCATCCGGAGCGGAAGTTGGCGCGCAAGCGCCGATTGGAGTCGAAGGGCTGGCTTTTCCAGGTGCAGGCGCAAAGTTCAAAGGAAAAAGCAGGTCCTTCGACTTCGCTCAGGATGACACCGGTTTTTGGATTCTTCACTTTGCACACAATATCAACATGACGCGGTACTCTTACATAACACAGCACTCTTACATGACGGCACTCTTACATGACATGGTTCTCTTACATGACGCACTAACTCTGCTTTTGATTTAATATCCGCTGACACTACGGGAAGCGACTGCATTCCGCCGCACATACATTCGGTAGCCGAATGGCCATGTCGCAAAGGTTCGCTTGTTCCAGCCTGACCAGGTGCGCTGCTGGGCGATCGCATAATTTGTATCGAGATATTGTGTAAATGCCGGCCACTGCTGAAGCTTTTCGTAGCCGTTGGGCAGATTCAGGCACCAGTTGTCTGTGATGACAAACACCTTCGGGGGGTTCAGCTTGATTTGTGCCAGGAAACGCATTCTCATATCTTCCTTGACACTGCTGATACCGGGTGCAAAGAAGTAGCAGTCGTAGAGAAAACCTGTACTTTGTACCAATTGCATTCTATTAAGCACAGTAATGCACCCCGCTATCGTGTCCATACACTGCACGCTCCTATCCAGGGTGACTCCTGCCTGCGAGCCGGAATTTAGTGTTGCACTGATTTGCATCAGATCGGCCTGCAGTTGAGTAAGAGAAGGTTGAGAGCGCCAATCATACCGAATAGCCTTTGCTGTGGAGGCTGGTCCAAGCCATAGCGCGCCATACCCCAGCAGGAACCAGGCACATGCGGACTTCAGATGGGGCAACGTATCTCCCTCCCATGAAGCCAAAATAGACTGTAGCTCGAGTGCAATCAGCAATAAAGAAAAAGCGAGCAGAGGGTAGCGATGGTATGGGTAAGCCTTGCCTTGGAGGCAAAAAGAAACAACTCCGAAGACAATTCCAAATAGAGCTACCTGCTGTTTTGTGCAGCGCCAATCTTTCTTAATTATCAACAGCGTGAATGCAGGCACCAGAAGCGGGATGATAAAACCTGGAACAGCATGCGTGATAAGAAATGCAAGGCTATGCCGCGCCATACCGGCGTGGTATCTCATCAATCCGTTCGCTGTATGGAAAAAAGCAAGAAGCGCGCCCCGGTGCCAGAGCCATAACCCGGTAACTGCCAAAGGTAGAAAAGCTCCGGCAGCGGCTACCCAAAAGAATTTGAGTCTTCCAGTCAACCCCGGGTGGCCTATAAGAATGATTGCAAAAAGAAAGATTATGGCTTGAGGCTTGAGAGTGCTTGCTGTTCCGCAACAAAGTCCGAATAAAAAAGCCGTCCAAAGTCCATTTCTAAAGAGGACTGCCAAGCCGGCCAGCAGCAGCACGGTCATAACAAGATCGCGCTGCGCTTCCTGCGCCACGCCGTCGGCTGCGTGGATCAGTGCGAACAAGGAGCCCGCGAAGGTACCCGCACACCAGCCGCTCCTCCCTGTCAACGCGATAAAGCAAGCTAATGCGCCGATCATCAATGCAATGTCAAAAGATCTCCACGCCAACGCTGAAAACCCAAAAACATGAGTAACGAAATTGTCGACAGCATAACTACCCGGCAGATTTACATCCACAATCTGCCGATAAGGAGTCATGCCGTGATGAAGCAGAAAATCAGCGTACCGTATGAGAACGGCATCACTTATGAGAGGCCACGACCTCGTTTTGACCAACATGGCGATCCAACAGGCTGCTAATACCAGAACCGCGCAGAGAGCAGCAACCTGCGTTTTCCTCCCGGTACCCGCTCTCTCTCCCGTCAAGCAGTAGCTTCCAGGATAAGCCGCTGTTCCAAGAGGTCGATCAATGCCTGCTCCTCATCGCGCAGGCTGTGGCTCCGATTTTCTATTTCTTCATCCAGCTTTTTTCTGGCCGCGGTTATAGTGGTTCCCCCAAGATAGGCTTCAAGCACCGCAGGGTGCACGTAGCACTTGCGACATACCGAAGGAGTATTGCCCAATCGGCCGGCAACCTGCTTGATGGCTTCGGCAATTTTGCGCTTGGCCTCGGCGGCAGAGGAGAATGGGCCGGTCTCCTTGAGTAGGTCGCAGGCCAGCACGGAGCCTGCCCAGGTGCGGAAGTCCTTCGCGGTAAAGTGCTCGCCGGAGATGTCATGCAGGTATTGGTTAACGTCGGAGGAATCGATGTGGTGATGGGTACCGTCATGGTCCAAATACTGGAACAGCTCGTATCCGGGCAAGTCGGCACAGCGCTTGACAATGCCGGCAAGGCGGCGGTCGCGCAGGTTGATGGTGTGGTTGACGCGGGACTTGCCTTGAAACGTAAAAGTGATCTGCGAACCTTCTACCGCGACGTGCTTGTTGCGCATGGTGGTCAGGCCGTAGCTTTTATTGTCGCGCGCATACTCCTGGTTGCCGACGCGGATCAACGTATGCTCCATGAGCGAGACGATGGTGGCCAGCACTTTTTCGCGAGGCAGGCCGGGACGTCCAAGATCGTGCTCAACACGCTCGCGAATGGCGGGCAGGGCGCGGGCAAAGTGCGTCATGCGCTCGTACTTGGTCTCATCGCGGTGCTCGCGCCAGCGTGGATGGTAGCGGCTCTGCTTGCGGCCTTTCACGTCACGGCCGGTAGCCTGAAGATGCCCATTGGACTGGGCAGAAATCCAGACATCCTCCCACGCAGGTGGTATGACGAGGGACTTGATGCGGGCCAGTGTTTTCTCATCGCGTACCGGGGTATCGTCTGGATTGGTATAACGGAAAGCCTTGCCGCACTTATGACGATGGATGCCGGGTTTAGCGTCAGAGACGTAGCGAAGGCCGGCCGCGCGCGCGGACTCGATGGGATCGGTAATGGGCGCAGTGAGATGGTCCTGAGTCTGTTGCAAGGTGGGAGGGAGTACAGGCATCTCGGTGAGATGCAATATGGGTTGAAGTAAATTCCAGATCTATTTGCTGCGGTGGATGCTCGTAAGCGTCCCCGGATGAACCCGGATGGAATTGTTATCCCATGGCTTGAGAGCTGCCCATCCGTAGAGTAGACGCGGGCAGCATCGAGAGCACAGGCATGGGGACTGCAGAAATCGCAACGGACTTTCCATGTTCAAGGACAAGAGCACAGGCAGCCTCCGATGAGAGTGGACGTGCAAAAAAGTAACCTTGTAAGAAGGAACAGCCGGCACGCAGAAGCTCATCGCGCTGTGACTCTGTTTCCACGCCTTCGGCTACAACTTTCAGGTTAAGCTGCTTTGCCAGAGCAACCATGGCATGCACGGTAGCGGCACCGCGAGCGGTGCCGTCGAGCCGGGCGATAAAGGAGCGATCAATCTTGACAGTATCGGCGGGTAGATCTTCAAGATAGCCGAAGGATGCATATCCGCTACCAAAATCATCAATAGCGATCCCGATGCCAAGTTTGCGAAAGCCTTGCAGCTGACTGCATGCGCGAAGCTTGTCCACGTACCAAGTCTCAGTAATTTCAAGCTCAAGCAGGCTTGGATGGAGGCCGGCCGCAGCAAGCGTCCTGGTGACTACGGCAGCAAAATCAGGTTTGCCGAGCTGGACGCCGGATACGTTGACAAAGATACGTATGGGTTTGCTCATGCCCCTGTTCCAAACCTGTGCCTGTTGGCACGCTTGCTGAAGGACCCACTCGCCGATAGCAACGATATGACCAGTTTCTTCAGCTAGCGGAATGAAGCAATCTGGACTGATGAAGCCGAGCACAGGATGCTGCCAGCGAAGGAGGGCTTCAAACCCGAAGAGCTCACTGTCAGCGTCAAAGAGCGGCTGGTAGACAAGAGACAGCTCTTGGCATTCAAGCGCAAGCGGAAGGGCAGTCTGGATCTGTGAATCTCGCTGCCTGTTGATCTCGAGGGTACCGTTAAAAACTTCCACACGGTCGCGTCCGGCCTGCTTTGCTCGATAAAGCGCTATGTCGGCACGCTTGAGCAGGATATCTGCAGTTTCCCCGTGAAGGGGAAACAGAGCGATGCCCAGGCTGGCGGCGGGTTTGATAGCGTGCTCGCCGAGGTACACGGTTTTAAATATCTCGTGAAGCACGCGAGCACAGATGGTTTCGGCTTCAGTCTGTGAAGTGATGTCGGGGAGTACCAGGATGAACTCGTCACCTCCGGGACGGGCAACAGTGTCAAAATCACGAAGGTGATGGCGAAGCACCCCGGCGATATGCTGAAGCAGCGCATCACCAGCTGCGTGACCTAATATGTCATTGATATGTTTAAACCGATCAAGATTGAGGTAGCAAACAGCAACGGATGTTGCTCTACGGCGCGCCTGCTTAATCGCTTGCTCAAGCCGGTCTTCCAGCAGGAGACGATTGGGAAGGCCGGTAAGGACATCGTGCTGGGCCTGATAGCGGAGTTCGTCATGCAGTTTGCGGAGCACAATCGCAAGGCGCGCCATGTCGCAAGCACTTCCGACGTGCTCTCCTTGCATGCTGGAAATCGGCTTCAAACCTTTTTGCCAGACGGACATAGTGCCGAGCACCTCTCCTGTATCAGAGGTTATGGGGATAGCCCGGCAATGGTCGAAGGCAGCGTCTTCAAGCTCAGAGGGATTTTTTAAGCCGCGCTCAGCATAGACCTCCCGGTTATGGAAGGCGGCTTCATAGATAAGGCTGTTCTGCGCAATGTCTTGCGTGGGGGTATGCCGGGCAGATAGCACAGTTCGAAGCCCTGCATGGGCAGCCGGTAGCATGGATGGGCCATTGCGCAGATGAAAGGCAATGGCAGCTGCGGGGTGGCAAGCGATAAACGCGTCGCAGATGGCGGCTAGAACGAGATAAAGCTCCTTATGGCTGGTAATGGAGCGGAGAATGGTAGTTTTGTCTGCTTCCCATCTGTCGAGCCGTTTCCGTTCTGAAATATCGCGGAAAACCACAACAGCCCCGCTGGGCTTGCCGTCGCGCAGGATAGGCGTACTAGTGTAGGAGACGGGAAAGCTACTGCCATTTTTATGCCAGAAGACCTCTGTATCGCAATAACGCGCCTCTCCGTCATGTAAAGCAGCGTATATAGGACACTGCTCACGAGGATAGGGCTCACCATTGCTATGTGAATGATGCACAAGAAGATGCTGAGGCTTGTTCAGCATTTCAGTAGATTCCCAGCCTGTTAGCCGCTCAGCGGCCGGATTGGCAAAGGTTGTAAACCCATTTACATCCAAGCCGTAAATCCCTTCGCCGGCTGACTCAAGGATGAGGCGGCTGGTCTCATTTAGAGTCTGCGCTAGCTCAAGCCTCTGCTCAAGCTCACTCCGTGCATTGTCGTGGCCATTTAACGAATGCACGAAGTCAGGTGAAAGCGCCGGCGTTAGAGGGACTTTGGGAATGATGTTTTGCATTCTTCAGCACTATCGGCATATTGAAGAGATTTTATAGAGCAACTGAAACAAAAGTGGTGACGCATGGTATTAGGCGCCATTTTTCTCAACAACAGCCTGCATCCAAACATCATGGCTACGAACACTGCGATCCCGATGCGGCGATTTGGTAAAACCGATGTTGAAATTTCAGCGATGGGGCTGGGCGGCCACCACTTGGGCGCGGCTGCGGGAGAAGAGGAAGCTGTCGAGATCGTCCATAAAGCAATGGATGGCGGCGTCACCTTTTATGACTGCTGCTGGGAGTACAACCGAGGCAAGTCGGAGGTATGGCTCGGCAAAGGGTTGAAGGGCATGCGGGAAAAAGCATTTCTAATGACCAAGGTGTGCACCCATGGCCGCGATGCCGCTCTAGCCACGCAGATGCTGGAGCAAAGTTTGCGGCGCCTGCAAACCGACCACCTGGACTTGTGGCAGGTGCATGGTGTGAGTTTCGACAATGATCCGGAGCTGTTTATGCGGCCGGGTGGTGCGGCAGAAGCGCTGATAGCAGCAAAAAAAGCCGGCAAAGTCCGATTTTTAGGCTTCACCGGTCATAAAGACCCGGACATTCACCTGGCGATGCTCAATACAGGCTTTCCTTTCGACGCAGTGCAAATGCCACTGAACCCGTTTGACGCAAACTTCCACAGCTTTGAGCAGAAAGTATTGCCTGTACTACAGCAGCGCGGCATTGCAGCATTGGGCATGAAGCCCATCGGCGGTCATGGCGAACCGGTACAAAAGGGTGTATTTACCGCACAGGAATTGTTGCAGTACGCGATGAGTTTGCCGGTAGCAACGACCATTACCGGAGTTTCTGAGATGTCGATCCTGGAGCAAAATCTTAAAGTCGCACAAGGCTTTACGCCTTTGAGTGAGGCAGAGATGCAGAAGCTGCGAGAGCGGGCAAAGCCATATGCGGGCGATGGACATTTCGAGCTGTACAAGACTTCTATCAAGTTCGACAATCCGGAAGCCAGAATTGCATACGAATTTCCTCTTGACTTGGAACAAGTAGAGGTGAAGCAGATGATTTACGAATCGCAAAACACTGGGCGAGCATACCCGCAGGTAAAAGACTCTCCCGGCGTGTAGCACTCATTCCACCATGATTTTGGCAGGTTAGCTTTACACACGAATCAAGCTCTAACTCAAAGGGAAGTTCATGTCAGCAATCAATGAAGAGTTGCAGGGGGAAGTGTCGCGGAGGCGCTTTCTACAAGGAGCGGCAGTGGCAGGAGCAGTGATCGTAGTTCCCGGAAACCAAGCTGAAGCACAGGCTACTTATGCCAAAGGAGTAACCGATAGCGTGAAGCTACAAAACCCATTGGTACCGAACTTTGCGGGTGAATACGGCGCAGCTTCCGCAGGCACGTTCGAGATGCCGAAGCGAGCCATGGGGAGTACCGGGCTACAGGTATCGATTTTGGGGATGGGCGGGTTCCACCTGGGCACAGTGGCCGGGCAGTCTGAAGTGAACGAGATGGTTGCCAAGGCTATGGATTACGGGGTTAATTTTTTCGATAACGCATGGGAGTACCACAAAGGTGCTAGTGAAGAGCGTGCCGGGATTGCGCTGAAAGGCAAGCGCGACCGGGCAATTGTGATGACAAAGGTATGTACGCATGGCCGCAAGAAGGATGTGGCTATGAAGATGCTTGAAGAGTCGCTGACGCGGCTACAGACCGATCACCTGGATGTGTGGCAGGTGCATGAGGTGGTGTACTACAACGACCCTGAGAAGCATTATGAGCCCGATGGGGTGCTGGAGGCGCTGACGGCGGCCAAGCAGCAGGGCAAGGTGCGGTTTGTAGGGTTTACGGGGCATAAGAACCCGTCGATCCACCTGGACATGCTGAACCGCGGGTTCCACTTCGATACGGTACAGATGCCGATCAACCCATTTGATCCGAGCTACCGTTCATTTGAGCGGCAAGTGCTGCCCGTAGCTATGCAAAAGGGCATGGCGGTGTTCGGGATGAAGAGCATGGGCGGCTCGGGCGAGCCGATTGTGCATGGGGCGCTGACGCCGACCGAGGCACTGTCGTATGCGATGAGCGTGCCCGGTGTGTCGACGACTGTGTCGGGGATGGATTCGATGGGCGTGCTGGATCAGAACTTGGAGATTCTGCGGAACTTCAAGCCCCTGGGCGAGGTACAGATGGCGGCATTGCGGGAGCATGGCAAGCAGTTCCGTGATGGACGGTACGAGCTGTTCAAGAGCACGGTGAAGTATGACGCCGCAGTCGGGCGGGAACAGCACGGGTATCCCAGCGCTTCGGAGCTACCTGCATAGGTCCCGCTGCTCCGGTAGCATGGAGCTGATGCTGAAAGAGCGCTATGCAAAATGGATGTTTGCCTGGGAAACCGATTTAACGACGCGGGATGAGAACCGGATTGTACGGCCCGTGGAGTGGGGATTTGACTGGCTGCGGGATGTGTTGCCCGAGGATATGCAGTGGTTAGGGGAGCGGGAAGCAGATCCTTCGACTCCGCTGCGATCCGCTCAGGACGACACTTTTGTTCCAATGAGCACCACCTCGGTCAATTCAGTTTTCGGAGAATCCAGCGCAGGAGATGCGCTGCCGTTTGAACGGGCAGAGCGGGCGATGCTGTGGATGAACCAGCTAATTGTGCAGGATAGCTCGCGCTTTTTCGGGTATGAGCGGCCCACGGATTATGTACTGGAGGAACGGCATCCGCAATTGTTTCCTACCAATGTAAGACCTGAAACGCTGGCCCAGGATGCGGAGCTGCGGGCGATGGCTGAGCGTGGGGAGCTGCCGGTGGCGGAGTTTCTGCGCTTTACCTCGCCGGTACGGACACCCTTCGCAGAGAATGACCGTGTGAATGCGCGCTGGTACCCGGCGCGTGCGGACAAGCAGACCGGCGAACAACCGCGTAAAGCTATTATCGTGATGCCGCAATGGAATGCGGATGCGTTTAGCCACAATGCGTTGTGCACCATCTTCAACCGGTTCGGGGTGTCGGCGCTGCGGTTGTCGAAGCCATATCACGATATTCGACGGCCCGCGGAGCTGGAGCGGTCGGACTACGCGGTTTCGTCGAATATCGGGCGAACGCTCGCGGCTTGCCGGCAGGCGGTGGTGGACATTCGGTGCTGCGTGGATTGGCTGGAGGCGCAGGGGTACACGGAGTTTGGGGTACTGGGGACTTCGCTGGGGTCGTGCTATGCATTTCTGGCGGCGGCGCACGATCCTCGGCTGGAGGTGTGCGCGTACAACCATGCTTCCACTTCATTCGGCGATGTGGTGTGGACCGGGCAGAGTACGCGGCATATTCGGGCTGCGTTTGAGCAGGCGGGGCTGACGCAGGAGCGGTTGAACCAGCTTTGGGGGGCGATCAGTCCGGCGAATTATATGCACCAGTATGCGGCCACGGCGCTGAAGCGGGGGCGGCGGACACTGGTGGTGCATGCGACGTATGACCTGACATTTTTGCCGGAGTTTTCGTTAAAGGTGCTGGAAGATTTCAGACGGCTGAGGATTGTGTTTGAGTCGCGGGTGCTGCCCTGCGGGCACTACACGACCGGGGAGACACCCTACAAATTCATTGATGGATGGTATTTGGGATCGTTTGTGTATCGCGGGTTCGCAGGGTGATTTTGAGCCGTTTTTTGACTCTTTTGGGGGAGTGCGCGGGACTTGTTTTTTAGGGTGAAAACTGCCTGAAAACGGCTGTTTTTTGTGTATTTGTAACCTCCCGTTACCATAATTGCTGCAAAAACGGTGCAGTTTTGAATTGTGAAAACGTATAACAGTGTTGCGGGAACGACGGTAACAAAATTTTGGCTTGTTATTTGCGGGTTTGTGCTTAGGAACGGTTTGCCTCATGGAATGCTTAAATGCCAATGAATTTGAGTTGATCTGAGTTGAATTTGAGTTTCGGCGAGCTTCGATCCTCCTCGAACAGCTTGCATGAAGCTGAAGGCAGGTATATTTGGAAATCCGAATATGTAGAGGAATCTACCAATGTTCGATAAGCGTCGAAGTATTCCATTGCAATAAAACTATCCAGAGTTGAGCGTTGGGCTTGTTGGAAGCAGGGGTTGTAAAACGATCCTGACTCGTCCATGGCGAGAAGCAACTTTTATAGACTGCCAGACGGATGACATGGTTCTGCGTGTGACATGGCGAGGATGCAATTCTTACTGCATGGCCTTCAGAAGGATTTTAGGACAGAGCCCGCTCACAGGGTAGGAGGTTCGTTGCTGATGGAGAGCTATTGGTAGTCTGAGATGGTTTACCGGGAGACGGCTATGATGCGCAGGGTTTTGATGGTTACAGTGTTTGGGTTTGCAAGCGCAGGTGCGATGCAGGGGCAGGCGGTCACGGCAAGCACAGCAACCGCGACATCCCCTGCGAAAGCAGTGGAGGATTTGATCGGCAAGTTTGAAGGGGAGATGACGAGCGCGGCTAAGGCTATGCCTGCCGAAAAATATGACTTTACGCCGGCATCGTTGCATATACCGGGCGCCAATTTTGAGAAAGTCAGGACGTTTGCCGATGAGGTGAAACATGTGGCGCAGTCCAACTACCTGACGGCGGCGAATATTTCTAACTCGGAACCTACTGTAGATGTAAAAGCTATCGGCAAATTGAAGAGTAAAGACGAGATTGTAGAAGCACTTGCCGGGTCATTTACGGCGGTACACACGGCTGTTGCGGCAATTACTACGGCGAACTCGAATGAAGCTGTGGATGATATCGGCGTGGGGCCGAACACGATCAAGGAGACAGAGGCGGCGTGGATCGGGGTACATGGATTTGATCATTATGGGCAGATTGTGGAGTATCTGCGGATGAACGGGATTGTGCCTCCGCCGCCTGCGACGGTGTCTACGGGTAAGTAGTTGGGGTAGGGCAAAAGCAGATCCTTCGCTTCGCTCAGGATGACCCTTTTTGTGAGATGACTTCTGTGGAATGGCCCCTTCTATGGGATGACTCATTCTATGAAATGTTTTGAAGGAGTTTGCGTGGGGTGTCGGCGTCTCAAAGAGAGACGCCGACATTCGCCTTTATACCGAGCCACTTAGGATGACGCAGGTTTTATCGGTAGCTCAGCGGGGCAAGTCTTTCGCTGAGACGTAGACTGATGACAAGGTTTGGATGGGGGAGAGCATGATCGGGGTTAAAGATGCGGTAAAGAACGCGACCGAGTTTGTTGCAGATTTGTATCCAGGTGCCCGAGATATCCGGCTTGAGGAAGTTGAAGTGGATACAGAGAAACAGCAGGAATGGTCCGTTGTGCTTTCATTCAAAACACATGAGTTGGGTACGCTGGCTTCTGTAATGGGAGAGCAACGCCTCTTCAAGCAAGTGGCAGTTCAGCTGGAGAGCGGTCAACCCGTCAGTCTTAGAATCTGGCATTGTAGAGTTTGAGCGACTATGTCAGCAGACCGCTCGATGCACCTATCTGATAAGTTTGTCATACTATGAACCAATGTGCTAATGCCAAAAAGGCGAGAGCGATGTAAATAAACCGCCACTGCCAAAGACGAAGAAGTAAGTCTGTGCCGTATATCTCTCTGTACATTCGCGGGATTATTTTATGTCTTCTAAGCAGGAAATTTCTTTCACTTCCGCTTGGCGCGTTTCGTTGCACTTTATATTCCATGTAATCGAGATTAATCTGAAACGCCGTTAGAACAAGCATTGCGAGGATAAAGATAGGCTGAAGGAAAAGGTTTCTTAGTATATGCAGTTGATTTTTCTGTGTACTAAATCGGTTAACAAAAAAAGATACAGCAATAAACATCATGACAATCGCACCCGCTTGCAGCAAGGTGTTTTTACGACTTGTATGGGCTCGCCACCGCCAGAAACTCTCTACTCTTTGTGTCATGCTCATCTCTCTAAGTGACATACAGGGAGAATGCTCGTGAGGCGGGCTCCAGTGGATGCGGCGTTGTGACCATCTCCTCTAGCAGGAAGATATGTTTCAGGAGAACTCTTTTGCATACTTTGCATCAACGACGGCGATGATGATGTTGAGCAGACCTATGCCTGAGACTACGCCGCGCACGAAGCCGCTTTCTGAGATTGTTAATAGAAACCGGCTATAGGTGAACAGGTTGTTCTGGGTCCAGAAAGGGAGCCAGGGTAGAACCAGCACCAGGAGGCCCAGGTAGAGGCGAACCACTACGCGGATGAGCACTTCGACGCGGGCCATCCAATGGATGGGGCGTGGGCTTGTGTCGGGTGTGCCGCGTCGTCGGGGATCGCGCGGGTTGGATGGGGAGGGGGCTGACGGATGCGCCATGCTTGAGTTTGTTTGGATGCGCGGCTGCCCGGGAGCAGGTGGGCGTTGTTGTTGGAGTTGAAAAAATTGAGCTTGTGGGGGAGAAGCAGGTCCTTCGACTTCGCTCAGGATGACACGGTTTGTTTTGGTGGCTTTGTGGAGGGTGGGGAGAAGCAGGTCCTTCGACTTCGCTCAGGATGACACGGTTTGTTTTGGTGGCTTTTTTGGTTTGGTGGCTTTTGTGGAGGGTGGAGGGAGAAGCAGGTCCTTCGACGATAGTCGGCGCTTGCGCGCCGACTGTTACTCAGGATGACACTGTTTTGTGGTTCGGCGGGTTCCATGGAAAGCAAGGCAGAAGCAGATCCTTCACTTTGCTCAGGATGACCTCTCGGTATGAGAATCCATTTGCGGCTAATCCCTTCGGTTAGGCCGATGGGGAGGAGTTGCGACGGGGGCGGCGGTTGGCTTGGAGGATTTTTTTGCGCAGGCGCAGGGATTTGGGGGTGACTTCTACCAATTCGTCTTCGGCGATGAACTCGATGGCTTGTTCGAGGTTCATAGCCCTGTGGGGGACCAGGCGCAGGGCTTCGTCGGCGGAGGAGGCGCGCATGTTGGTGAGCTTTTTCTCGCGGACGGCGTTGACGTCCAGGTCGTTGTCCCGGTTGTTTTCGCCGACGATCATGCCTTCGTAGACTTCGACGCCCGAGGGGACGAAGAGGACGCCGCGGTCCTGGAGCCCGTCGAGCGCGTAGGTGGTAGTGGAGCCGATGCGGTCGGAGATGAGGGCACCGGTGGGGCGTTGCGGGATGTCGCCCTGGTAGGGCATGTAGCCCTCGAACAGGGCGTTCATGATGATGGTGCCGCGTGTTTCTGTGAGCAGCTCGGAGCGCAGGCCGATGAGGCCTCGGCTGGGGACTTTGAACTCCATGCGGGTGCGGCCGTAACCGTGGCTGTTCATTTTGGTCATCTCGCCCTTGCGGGGGCCGAGGCGTTCGATGACGGTGCCGACGAAGTTGTCGGGGATGTCGATGACGAGGTGCTCGACCGGCTCCATGAGCTTGCCGTCGACGCGCTTGGTGACGATTTCAGGGCGGCCGACCATGACTTCGAAGCCTTCACGGCGCATCATTTCAATCAAGATGGAGAGCTGGAGTTCACCGCGTCCGAGAATCTTGAAGCTTTCGGCGGAGCCGGTTTCCTCGACCCGGATGGAGACGTTGGTGAGCAGTTCCTTGTCGAGACGGTCGCGGATGTTGCGGGAGGTGACGTAGTTGCCCTCGCGCCCGGCGAAGGGGGAGTTGTTGACCGACATCTGCATGGCAATGGTGGGCTCGTCGATGACGATGAGGGGGAGGGGGCGCGGGTCTTCGATGCTGCACAGCGACTCGCCGATGGTGATGCCGGGGATGCCGGCGATGGCGATGATGTCGCCGATTTCGGTCTGGGTGGTGTCGACGCGCTTGAGGCCGGAGTAGGAGAAGAGCTTGGTGACCTTCACTTTTTCCATGGACAGGTTGCGCTTGGAGACCATGACTTCGTCACCGGCCTTGAGGGTACCGTTGAAGACGCGGGCGACGGCCAGTCTGCCTAAGTAATCGGAATAATCGAGATTGGTAACGAGGATTTGCAGGGTGCCTGCGGGGTCGCCGGGGGCCTTGGGAGCGGTGTCGATGATGGACTGGAAGAGAGGTTGGAGGTTTTCGCCCAGGGTAGTTGCGGAGTCAGACGCGAGGCCTAGTTTGCCGTTTGTGTATAAGACCGGGAAATCGAGCTGATCTTCTCCGGCATCGAGGTCGATAAAGAGATCGTAGACCTCGTTGAGGACTTCCTGGGGGCGGGCGTCGGGACGGTCGATCTTGTTGATGACGAGGATGGGGGGGAGCTTGGCTTCGAGGGCCTTCGAGAGGACGTAGCGGGTTTGGGGCAAGGGGCCTTCGGAGGCATCGACGAGCAGGATGACGGCGTCGACCATCTTGAGGGCGCGCTCGACTTCGCCGCCGAAGTCGGCGTGGCCCGGGGTGTCGACAATGTTGATCTTCGAATCTTTGTAGAAGATGGATGTGGGCTTGGCGAGGATGGTGATGCCGCGCTCGCGTTCGAGGTCGTTGGAGTCCATGACGCGGTCGGTGAGGGCTTCGTTGGCGCGGAAGGTGCCGGACTGACGCAGCATGGCGTCTACCAGGGTGGTCTTGCCGTGGTCAACGTGGGCGATGATGGCGACGTTGCGAATATCGGAGTGGGGCACGCGGGTCCTGTTCTTTTCTTGTGTCGCGAGAGGATGGGTGTGCGGGTGCGGCCCGTATGTGGTGCCGGGGCGCGTGGGCGCAGTCATTCTTAGTTTAGCAGGGGGTAGTTTGTGGGGGTGTGCGGGCGAGGTGGGGCGGATCGGCGTGCGCGGAGGGACGCATAGAAATGAAATCTTGCACCGACGAATTTTCCGGTGCAGACTATGCCTATGAGGGCAAACGTAAATCTTGATACCGATGTCTATACTTTCGCCACGACCTATGCGAGTGCAAAGGGTATTCCGCTTGGGGCAGCCATCAGCGAACTTCTGCGGCGGGCGGAGCAGGCGCCGGAGCTGCCGTCCTCCTTGCTGACGACAAACAGGCGTGGATTGTTGGTGAAGGCCAGAGCGGGCCGGGTGGTCACCCCTGAGATGGTCAGGGAGCTTTCAGAGGATGACTTTGGCTGAGCAGCCGGTGCACTTGTTGGACGTGAACGTAGTTTTGGCTTTGCTGGACCAGGCTCATGTCCATAACAGTAAGGCGGATGAATGGTTTGACACGCTCGGCCTGCGGTGGGCGTTGTGCGCCTTTACCGAAGCCGGCGTCCTACGGTTTTTTACACGTCCGAAGACCGGCGGAATGAGCATGGAACAGGTCACGGCGATGCTCGAAGAACTGAGACAACAACCGGGATATCACTATCAGCCGGTCACCGGCGACTGGCAGGCGTTGACCAAGCCGTTTTTCAAACGTGTGCATGGACATAATCAGGTAACAGATGCATACTTGCTGGGCCTTGCGGTGCGTGAAGGGCTGGTGCTGACTACGTTTGACAAGGGGCTGCTGCATTTGGCTGGTGAGCATGAGAGGCATGTGCTTGTTTTAGAGGCGAAGTGAGCGGCGGCAAGGACAATCGTCGAACCAGGGACAGGCGATCAACGCAAGAGGATTTAAGATCAATCTCCCACGATCAATCTCTTGGCCAAGATGTAGTCTAGGCTGGCACTAGGTAGTCAGTAGGGTTAGTTCCCACGATCGCCAGACTTATATAGCGGTTTCTAAGCAATCTATTATACATGTCGTGTAGCCGTGTAGTAGATGATGGGTATGGTTTTAGCCAATTATCCATTTCTCCTTGCGGATCAATTCAAGCACATTGATATAGGTCATACCAAGCCCGGTGCACACGTCGGGAATATGCGGTTTGTTCGGGTTGCCGGTTGGTTTTTCGTCTGTTACGATCTCCAGACCTTTGACACGGGCAAGAGCGATAACAAATGGGTCGGCTGAAGTGCGCAGCTTCTTAACACCGACTAAGCGAGGAAAATGCAGCAGCACTTCGGCAGCGGCGCGCTGTACGTCCTCGTCCAGTTCGCGGAACATGTTTTTACGAGCTTTCAGCCAGACGTGCAAATCTTCAGAGCGTTTTGTCATCTCGCTCAGCACATCGACTGGCGCAATCATGCGGCCCTCGGTTATGAGATTATCCATCTTCACCCAAAAGGCAGGGAAATGATCAGGAGGGTAGCGTTCCTCCCATGCAGCAATAAGGGAACTGGTATCGACGCAATAAATCATCATCGCGGTCATTCCGCACCATAAAACGCTGCCCTTTCTAGCGCGGGGATATGCTTCACCTTGGCACCGAGATAGCTGGAAACATCGTTGAGCGTGATGCGTTGATCGTAGTAGCTACGCAGCACTAGACGAGTGAAGCTGCGACCGTTCCAGCTCATCAGCAGCGTGGGACGCTTGATCAGGATGGGCTTCTTTTCTTCCATCGCCTTGGTCGCAGCAGATTGAGCGTATTCATCCTTAAAACGTGCGCGCTGAGTGTTATAGAAATCCCATGTTGCACGACCCAGACTGACCAGACGAAGCAGCAAGGCCTCTCGGCTGACGCCTACCGCATTAGAAATCGTGCGTAGTTCGTCATCGTTCCATTTGCGCACCGCAGCCGACTGTATTTCGGCAAAGGACAGCAGCATTTCGCGAGGCATCAGGGCAGCAGCGGCAACGGCATCGCAAAAGCATTCAATCTTCTGCTCCTCTGCCGTAGAACCGAAATCCGTCCCGTTGGTGAGGGCACTTTCGCCCAGGACAACATGCGCCAGCTCATGCAGGAGGGTAAAGCATTTGCCGCCAGCGCTGTAGTCACGGCCATTAACGACGACGACCGGTAGAACGTCGCGAGCGATGGCAAAGCCACGCATTTCTTCGAGCTTGACCCTGCATGCCGAACCGCTAACGACGAAAACCAGAACGCCATGCTCCTCAAGTTTGCGTCGCCAGAAATTGAACGCCTTACTCTGCCGCGCCGCTTTGCGCTGATCCTCAGCCGTTATTGCCAGATATTGCCGAAGTGCTTCCCCTACTATCTCTGGATTGTCGCCCAGCTTCACCTTCAGCGTGAAACCGCGCACATCCTCTCGCAGATCGTCATGCAGCTCTAGTGCCAGTTCACGCCGCTCATAGGCATTGCGGATCTGATAAGCGAGTTCCGGGGAAATATTGATGTCGCCTGTCTCCGCGAGACGTCGAAAATCACGCAATGGCAAGAAATCGGCAGGTGGTTCGGGCAGGTAGAACACTGCGAGCGGGAAGTGATACTTAGCTGCCAGCAGACGGAGTTTGCTGACCGTTGGCGCATCTGTTCCCGCTTCCCATTCCTCAATCAATTCTGGGGTCGCATTAGCAGCATTTGCGGCATCAGCTAGTGTCACCTTGGCGCGATTACGCGTCCAGGTGAGCAATTCCGGCTTAATGATCGCTTTTGTCGCCACGTCGTTCCTCTTGAGAAGCCCGAAGTCTAAGAACATCGGCTTAACACAGTTCCAGACTACCGGAAGCTACAAACCTTGGCGATGCGGCGGAAGAACCGGGTTACTCGTACTTGAGGCTTTCTACGGGGTCGAGTTGGGCGGCGCGGTTGGCGGGGAGGGTGCCGAAGAGGATGCCTACGGCGCAGGAGGTGAGGATGGCGACCACTACTGACCAGGGATTGATGGGGATTTTGAAGGAGGTGAAGAGGCCGATGGCTAGCGGGATGGCTAAGCCGATGATGCTGCCCAGGACGCCGCCTACGAAGGAGATGAAGACGGCTTCGATGAGGAACTGGAGCTTGATTTCGCGGGCGGTGGCGCCCAGTGCCTTGCGGATGCCGATTTCGCGGATGCGGGAGCGGACCGTGGCCAGCATGATGTTCATGATGCCTACGCCGCCTACCGCCAAGGTGACCGCGCTGACCAGGAACAGCATGACGGTGAGCGCCTGGGCGACTATGTTGGCGGTGGTGAGGATGGTGGTGAGAGTGGTGATCTGGTAGACGGATTTGGGCATGTGGCGCGACTTGGCGGCGGCCTGGATGTCGCGCGCGGCTTCTTCGACGTCATTGCGGTCGCGCACGGTGAAGTAGATGGCTGAGACGTTGTCGGTGCCGGAGAAGTAGCGGCCCACGGAGTAGGGGATGAGGATGGTCTGGTCGGCGATTTCAGACTCGCCGAGGGTGTCGACGGACTCCTTGAAGACGCCGGTGATGATGAAGGGGATGCCGGAGAGGGAGAAGGTCTGGTTGATGGCTTTGTCGTCGGTGCCGAACAGCTCCTGGGCGAAGTGCTCGGTGACGATGGCTACCTTGCTGTGGGAGTTTTCGTCTTCGTCGTCAAAGAAGCGTCCGTTGAGGACCTTGAGGTTGCGCACCTGCTGGTACTGGGGGTTGACGCCGAGCACGAGCAGTTGTTTTTCCTGGCCGAGGACGGTGATGCGGTCGTGCAGCTCAAGGATAGGTGAGGAGTACTGGATGGCTGGGACGAGCTCGTCGATGGCGCGCTCGTCGTCCTGCTTGAGGTAGTCACTTTGGAAGTTGGCTGCCGCGCCGCCGCCCCCGCCGCCCTGGTAGTCGATTTCAACCAGGTTGGTGCCGATGCTTTCGAGGTAGTTGAGGATGTACTGGCGGCCGGTGAGTGCGATGGTGACGACCAGGATGAGCGAGGCCGAGCCGATGACCATGCCGAGGGCGGTGAGGGCGAAGCGGACCTTGCTGACGCGGAAGCTGTCGAGCGCGAGCAGCACGATTTCAGACAGGACCATGGTGCGCTTGGCGCTATCGAGGGTGGCGTCGAAGGAGGTGTTCGGTGGCGGCAGAACCGGCATGCTTCTTGATTATGCTCTCGCCGGGAAATGAATTGCTCGCATCTATCAGATCGCATCTATCAGAGTAGTGCTCTGTATAGCGCTCCGTGCAGGCTTATATTGTTTCCTGCAAAAGCTCGCGGCTTCGATGCAGCCGGTCAATTCAATTTTTCAATTTTGGATGATAAGAACCAGCGCATCCCCCTCGCGGTTGAGAATCGAAAGCCGGTTCTTGACTGCAAACACGTTTTACCTAGTCGGCACACCTTTTTAGCTCGTGGGTGCTGATTTTTGGAGGCAGTACCGAATGACCATACACATACGCAAACAGGCTCGCATGGGAGCCGTTCCACTAGCGCTTGCGGCCGCTTCGTTTTTTTCCATTTCTCCCGCGCAGGCGCAGGGCGTTTACGGCTCCATTGTGGGAACGGTGACGGACAGCACCGGAGCAGTGGTGCCAAATGCCACTGTGGTGATTACAGATACCAACAAAGGTACAGCGCAAACAGTGCAGACCAATGCCAGCGGCGAGTTTGCCGCAAGCCGGCTGGTGCCCGATACGTACAGCGTAAAGGCGAGTTCGGGATCGTTTCAGCCGGCAGAGGTAAACGGTATTACGGTAACCACGGACCAGGCACCACAGGTGAAATTGAGCTTGAGCGCGAGCAATGCCGCGGCAACCAACATCACGGTTACCGGTGCGGCGAGCGAGCTTAAAACTGACCAGGCGGATGTGTCGCAAACGTTGGACTCACGGCAGTTGCAGAGCGTGCCGAGTGTCAACCGCAATTTTTCGCAGTTTTCGCTGTTGACGCCCGGGGTGCAGCGGTCAAGCTTTTCAATTGGAGCAACCGAGAACCCGCAGGGGACGGTGGCGACCGAGATTAACGGCAGCAATTATGGGTCGGAGGGGTCGCTGCTGGACGGCACAGATAATCGTGAGCCGGTGCTGGGAATCATTGTGGTGAACCCGACGCTGGATTCTGTGCAGGACCTGCATGTAATTTCAGAGGATTACCCGGCAGAGTTCGGCGGGGCCATCGGCGGGTTTGTGACCGCGACTACCAAGTCGGGCGGTAACCAGTTCCATGGGGACGGGTTCGAGTTTCGGCGCAGCGATGCGTTGCAGGCGCGCGACCCGTTCACGCAGTTTCAGCCGGACCCGGTAACGGGCAGGCTGCTGCCTTCGTCGGTGTACAACCAGTTCGGAGGGTCTATCGGCGGTCCTATTATTAAAGACCATTCCTTCTTTTTCCTGGACTATCAAGGTACGCGGCAGCGGGTGGGTAACAGCCTGCAGCAGAATGTGCCGACCGCACAAGTGCGCAATACCTGCCTGAGCGGGGCCGGTGTGTGCGATCTGAGCCAGTACGGAGTGGCTACCGTCACTGCCGCGAATGGGGTTGTATATCCTTCCAACGCAATTCCGGTGACGGCGATTACGCCGCAGGGGATTGCGATTCTGCGGGGGTTACCAGCACCGAATGCGACGGGGCAGTCAAACGGGACCGTCAACAACTACGTGGCATCGGGCAGCGGCACCTACAATGCAGACCAGGCCGATGTGCGGCTGGATCAGCAGATTAGTGAAAAGGCGCATGCATTCGGCCGCTACGATTACTCCATCTACCGCTTGTTTGGACCGCCGGTATTTGGGGCAGCAGGGGGTAACGGATTCGGTTTAGGGAACACGACCGGATTTGACACTACGCAGAATCAGAGCGTAGCGGCAGGTATCGACTACATCTTAAATCCGTCACTGCTGACCGACATTCGCTTCGGTTTTCTGGATTACCACGTAACCCTGAACAAGTTCGACGTGGGCACCGCACCGGCGACGGCGGCGGGTATCGCAAACCTGAACACGGGTACGTTTGATACAAGCGGCTCGCCGACATACCAGGTTGAGGACGGCTCGCTGTCGAATTTCGGCATCCAGGGCGGCAACTTTCCGCTGCGCGAGAGCGAGCAGGTGTTCCAGGTGGCGAATAACTGGACCAAGACGTTTGGAACGCACTCGGTCAAGTTCGGCACGGACCTGCGCTATGCGCTGAACCTGCGCAATGCCAGCGATAACAATCGAACGGGTGTACTGAGCTTTGGGCAGGGTAGCTCGGGGCTGGGGTTGGCTTCTGTGCTATTCGGCGAGGTGGATCGCTTTCAGCGATTTGACGTGTACAACAATTTCGCAGCGAACCGGCAAAAGCGCGGCGGTTTTTACGTGCAGGATGACTGGCGTGTGACGCCGAAGCTGACTGTGAACTATGGTGTTCGCTGGGACATTATTTTCCCTGAAACTAGCAACACACCGGCCGCAGGCGGCTTTACCAACCTAAACACAGGTTTTATCCAGGTAGCCGGGGTGGGACCATTCGGGACAAATGGCGGCACGAGTGTCGACCTGAAAGACCTGGGCGGCCGGTTCGGCTTTGCATACCAGGTGAGACCGAATACAGTCATCCGTGGGGCGTTTGGCCAGACCTATGACGATGTGGGTTTTTTCGGCACTATCTTCGGATCGGCGCTGGCGCATAACATCCCAGTTATCAATAATGAGGATGTGAACGCAGGCAATGCAGTTCGCGGCATTTACAGCTACACCTACGCCAACCTGCCCACACGGCCCGCGCCGTATGTGGTGCCGGCTTCCGGGTTAATTCCGATTCCGAATGGAGTGGGTGTGACGCTGCGGCCCAGCACATTAATACTGCCGGAGGTGTACCAGTACAACCTGAGCCTGCAGCAGCAGTTCGGCAAGAATACGACTGCAACGGTGGCTTATGTAGGCAATAATGCCGACCGTATCTACCCTTCGGAGACGGAAGGCTTTAACGCGAACATCCCGGTGCTGCCTACGCAGCCGGGGGACCTGCTGAACCGGAATGCACGGAGACCTTACTACAACCGTTTCGCCAATTTGTATAACGGGCAGACTGTGGTGTGCTGCTCGCAGGACATCAACTCAACCGCGCCGGCGGCGCGCGCCAACTATAGCTCGCTGCAAACCACCCTGAACCAGCGGTTTGCAAACGGCTTTCAGTTCCTGGCGAATTACACCTGGTCGAAGGCGCTGAACTATGGCGCGACCTACTTTGCGCAGAACCCGCGCGTGGAGTATGGACGCACCGATACCAATCGCACGAATGACTTTGTGTTGAGCGGCTTGTATGAGCTGCCGTTCGGTAAGGGCAAGCGGTTTGCCGATACGGGCAACCGGTTGATCAATTACGGGATCGGCGGCTGGGAGATTGCCGGCAGCACCACATACGAAAGCGGGCTGCCGTTTACGCCGACGTATAACGAGTGCGGTTCTGACCAGGACATTGACACCAACTACGGAAGTCCGGGTTCCTCAAGCGATTGCCGGCCCAACTATGCGCCGGGGCGGGGTAGCCTGGCGACCCATGCCGGCGGGTTCGATCCCGCGACGCACTCACGACGCTTCTTTACCCCGGTTGCCCCGTTGACGGTGAACGGTGGTGTGTCGGGTCCTTTCAGCCGTCCGGCTTTCGGTACTATCGGCAACGTAGGGCGCAATATTTTGCAGGGGCCTTCGGATTACTTCGCGGATACTTCCCTGTTCAAGACGTTCACTGTGACGGAGCGCGTGAGCGGCCAGTTTCAGTTTCAGGCGTTTAATGTGTTCAACCATGTACCGCTCGGGCTGCCGAATTCGACCAATGCACGTTCCATTGATGCAGCGACCGGCAACCCCGGGCTCATTACCGGCGTAGACTCGTCTGTCTCCGGCAGCGGGACACCGTATATGCGGCAGCTGCAGTTTGGGGCGCGGCTGCAGTTCTGAGGGGATGGTGGGTAAGCAAAAGCAGGTTGATTGTAGTCAGCGCGTAAGCGCCGGTTGTAAGTGACCTGCTTTTCTTATGCAAATAGGTGGGACGGAGTTCCAAAGCAAAAGCAGGTCCTTCGACTTCGCTCAGGATGACACGGGTTTTGCTTTCGGTAATTAGGTGAGGTCCAAAGCAAAAGCAGATCCTTCGGCTTCGCTCAGGATGACACGATTTGGTGGGGTTGTACTTCTTATTGCTTCGCTCAGGATGACACGGGTTTGGTGGGGTTGTGCTTCTTGCATTTGCCTGGGGTGAGCCTAGTTCGCGGTGCTGTAAACTATAGCCGGCGCAGCCCTGCGGAGGGATGTGTGAGCGGTTGAAACAGGCGGTCTTGAAAACCGCTTTACCTTAACAGGTAACGGGGGTTCGAATCCCTCTCCCTCCGCCACAAACGCGCTGCGTTTAGCCGACTGGAAATACCATTGAGAATGTAGTTCCCTGGCTGGGCGCGTGGGTGTGGGAGCGTACACGGATTGTTCCGCCGTGCTTCTCAATGATCTGCTTGCTGACCCAGAGTCCGAGACCGTTGCCTACGGAACCTTTTGTTGTAAAAAACGGTTTGAAGATTTGCAGGGATGCTTCATGGCTGATTCCCTGGCCGTTGTCGGCAACGGTGATCCGGAGGGATGGTTGATTGTTTTTGTAAGCTGTCGCATAGGTTGCGCGCATGGTGACTTTGCCGCCCGGCGGAACGGCGTCCAGGCTGTTCATCAGCAGGTTTGAAAGTACCTGGCGCAGCTCTCCCTCAAAAGCTGTCATATAGAGAAACGGCTCGCATTGCTTTACAACCAGAGCTTGCCTGGAAGTTACTTTTGCTTTTAGAAGGTCGATGACAGAATCCAACAGCGGCTCTACACGGAAGGTTGTCTGGGAGGAGGATTCGCGGTAGAAACCTAGTGTCTGCCGTGTGATGTGCGCGATGCGTTTCAGCTCGCCATCGGCTGTTTCCAGGTACTCGCGCACAGGCTCAGGAAGCTGGTCGGACATCTGGGCTAGAAAAAGGATGTTCATAACGGTTTCAAGAGGGTTGTTGATTTCATGCGCCAGCACGGCTGCCATGCGACCGACCGAAGCCAGTTTTTCACTCCGGATTAAAGCTTCTTCCGCTTTTTTACGGACCGCGATTTCCACTTGAAGCTGAGTGTTCAACAGCTCCGCGGCTTCGGTCAGTTCATGCTGGCGTACCAGGCTCAGCATGAGGGATTCATTCAAAGCGGCAACATCGCGGTCATAGTGTTTTACGGAGCTTACTGCATCCATGACCATTCCCTTTTTATGCTTCATAACGAGTTTGAAGTCTCTTGGGTAATCTGAACTATACGCGTTCCGGTAATCCGGTAATAAGACGAGCATAGCCTTTCAAGCGCTCTCCGATCACAATTCCGCCTGGAGTGATTTCGTATTCGCGGATGTCACGGCTGTGCGAGCCGCCGCGCATTTTGAGCACCATGAGGATGTTGCGTAACTGCCCGTCGATTTCCACGTAGCGCATGCGGATGATGTCGTCGGTAAGGAAGGAGATGAGATAGCTGCTGAAGGACAGCTTGTCGAAGGTCTCTTCCATTTCAAGCGTGCTGAGGATGGTGATGCCTATGCCGGTAAGCGCGAAGATCATGCGGTAGAGCGACTCGCGGAAGTCGGTGCGGAAGCCGGGGGCCAGCGCCAACTCAAAGCCGGCGAGCGAGTCGATGACGAGGCGCTTGGCACCGGTTCGCTGCACGGAGTCGATGAGCGCCTGCATCATCTCGTCAACGGAGAGATCGAGCGGGCGCAGGTAGATGATTTCAAGTTTGCCGTCGGCAAGTGAGGCGCTCAATTCAAGCCCGAAATTGGCTGCGCGGGCGGCGTACTCGTCGGGCCGCTCTTCAAACACGGCGATGATGCCGGGCTCGCCCGCGCGCAGGCCGGCGGCGATGAACTGGGTGGCCAGCAGCGACTTCCCTGTACCGGAGGAGCCGGCGATGAGCAGGCTATCCCCTTCAGGGATGCCGCCGCCCATCATCTCATCAAGGGCGGGCGACCCGATGGAAAGACGCTTTTTGTCGGGGCTTTTTATTTTTCTCCCCGTTAGCCCGAGCGTCCGCGAGAAGGCTTGCAGGCCGGCGCCCGTGATGCGGAAGGTGTGCATGCCCGGCACGGACATTTGCCCGCGCAGCTTTATAACCTGCAGCTTACGGACGACAGAGTTACGCTCAACCTGCTGGTAAAGCCAGAAAATACCGTCCGCGATGATGAAGACGGGATTATCAAGCGTCTTGGGGACGGCATATTCGCCGGTAAGGAAGGTTGTTGCCTCACAACTGGTGAGCAGCAAGGCGAGCTGCTGCACAAAAGTATGCACTTCTATTTCATGCTTTGCATAAGACTCACTACGCTGTATGGCGCGGAAGGAGTCGACCACGATAATGCTCACATTTGAGGCGTGAATCTGCTTTGCAATCTCTTCGAGCACGCCTTTCAAACCATGCTCGGCAAGCTCCGCGCTGAGGTTTATCAATCGCACAGCGTTGTTGAATTTGTCAACGTCAAAGAATGTGTACTGCTGCTGATGGCGCAGCATTTTGAGCGAGGGCTCGCCGAGGACGGTGAAGTAGAGGGCCGGCCTTGCTTCTGTTGCGTTGGCGAAGATGAACTGGTACGCCATGGTGGTTTTGCCGGTACCGGGCGCGCCCGCGATGATGTTGAAGGAAAACTCGGGAAAGCCGCCGCCAAGGATTTCATCGAGCCCCGCGACGCCGGAAGGGAGCTTGCGAATTTGTACTTTATCGTTATCAGGCATCCCCGACCCTCCCGTTGAGAGCTTCTGAGCGGGCAAAGTCCGGCCAGACATTCTGTAAGATTCGCATGGTTAAAGCCTCGCCGATAAAAGTGATAAGAAGGTTGATGAGATGCGCGATGAGTACGGGACCGGCTTTGGCTGCCTCGCCTTTGAGACCTTCCAAGGAGCCGTCCGGCCTGGTCTGTACCTCGGCGAGCGCGGGAGACTCACGCTTGGCCAGGGTGAGGGCTCGAGAGAGAAGTGAGCTGTAGCCTGCGGTACCTGTCAAGCCGATCAGGGAGCGTCGCAGCTTCTCGCAGATCCGGCAGGTCACGAACAGGTCATCGTCAGAAGGGGACGCAGCAGCCTCAAGGACGGCAAGTCGGTCGGCAAGCTCTCTCGCTCTTGCAATGTCGATTTGATTCATAGTCCCTGGGTACAGCTCCCGGAAGTGCGCCGCTCGGGAGCAGTCCCCATCGTCGCACGGAGAGGCAGCAATACCCTAGGGCGTGTCATCAAATGAGCCAGATGGTTGCAGCTGCGAGATGAATGGC
>CAXSBB010000002.1:0-352906 GCA_964235655.1 uncultured Acidobacteriaceae bacterium | reverse complement strand
AAGACAGGATATTGTCGTGGCTGGACTTGAAAGGATGAAACTGGTAGCGCCATCGGGGATCGAACCCGAACTCTTCGCCTTGAGAGGGCAACGTGTTAACCAATTACACCATGGCGCCGCGTGGCAGGGAGCCGCCGTTCTTGCTCCGGCGACTCTCAAGAGTGTAGCAGATTAGCAATCTTCAGGCCTGCTTTGCGCCCAGCTCGCCCCACCGTTCATACAACGTGTCCACTGCTTCCTGAGCGGTATTAGCTTCTTCCAGGGCTGTGTGGAGCAGTGCTGGATTTGTCGCTATCACAGGATCGTGCAGGCGTTCTTGCCTGGCGGCGGCGTTCACCTCTGCCTGCTCAATGCGCTCCTCCATCGTTTCCCATTCGCGCTGCTCCATGTAGGAAAGCTTTTTCTTCTTGCTTCCCGCTGTATTTCCAGTGGCGCTTGTGCTGCTTGACGGTGCAGCTGCCTTCGGTTTGCGCAGCTCGCGTTGCCAATCTTCCCACTGGACATAATCTGCAAACGAACCGGCATTGCCGTTACCGTCAAGACCCAACACCACATTGGATACGCGATCCAGCATGTAGCGGTCGTGCGTTACCAGCATCAGTGCGCCGGGATACTCAAGTAGGGCTTCTTCCAGGATTTCGAGCGTTGGAATATCCAGATCATTGGTCGGCTCGTCGAGCAGCAGCAGGTCCGCAGGCTCCAGCATAAGCCTGGCGATAAGCACCCGTGCCCGCTCGCCGCCCGAGAGCCGGTCCACGGGCTGGTTGAGCTGCTCGCCGGTAAACAGGAATCGGTTGGCCCAGCTGGCAACGTGTAGGACATTGCCGTTATAGACGACAGAATCCGAGTGCGGCGCAAGCGCGCGGCGCAGGGTGAGCGTGGGATCAATTTCACGGTTCTGCTCAAAGTAGACGACGCGCAACGCGGTTGCGCGATCGACGGTGCCTGCTTGTGCGGTAAGCTGACCGGAAACGAGCTTGAGCAGCGTGGTTTTGCCGGAGCCGTTCGGTCCCACAATCCCGACGCGCATGCCCGCCGTTACGGCAAAACTCAGATCGCTGAATAGCGTTTTACCGTCGTAACCGTAGGTGATGCCGTCGATAATGACCAGCCGCTTGGTCTTGCGGTCTGATGCTGAAAAGTCGATGCCTGCGGTGGAGGTGGCCGAGCGTGAGCGCATGCCCTGCAACTCCCCGATCAGAGAATTGGCATTGTCGATGCGCGCCTTGGACTTGGTAGTGCGGGCCTTGGGGCCGCGACGCAGCCAGTCCGTTTCAATCCGGACACGATTTTCTAAAGCCTCCTGCCGCTTGCCTTCAGCAGCCAGGTACTCGGATTTTTTCTCTAAAAACGTGCTGTATGCGCCTGTAAAGCGCAACATGCCGTCCGGGTAGGCGCGGCTCAGCTCCGCGGTCTCGTTTGCAACGCCTTCAAGGAAGTACCGGTCATGCGAGACCACAATGGACGCGAAGGAAGCCGAGCGCAGCATCTCCTCAAGCCACTCAATACCGGCCAGGTCCAGGTGGTTGGTGGGCTCGTCGAGCAGCAGCACATCCGGCTGCTGAATCGCCGCCTCCACAATGGCCAGCCGCTTGCGCCATCCGCCTGAGAATGCTGCCGCCTCATCGTCAAGCGATGGGAACCCGGCGCGACCGAAAGCCTCACGAATCCGGCCTTCCCGCTCTCCCTCGGCAACGCCCGCACCCGCAAGCGCTTTATCAAGCACCGAGCGTACCGTCGCTTCAGCAGGGAAGCTTGATTCCTGCGCGATGTATGTAACGCGCGCGCGTTTGCGGGTGCTCACCTCACCGGAGTCCGGGGAGATTTCATCGGAGAGAATCTTGAGGAACGTGGACTTGCCCGCTCCGTTCGGGCCGATAAGTGCGATACGGTCGCCGTCGTTTACGGTCATTGAGATGTTGCGGAAGAGCGGCTCCGCGCCGAACTTCTTAGTAATGTTTTGTGCGTTCAGTATCAGCAAAAAGCTTCCTTACAGTTGTACGTAGATCAGTGAGCTTGCGTGCGTTTGCTTGAGAGCGTCAGCGATGGACCTGATATGCGGCGCAATCGCCGGCCACCGGCTAGAGCTCAGGACAACAACACCGAATGGGCGATTCTCTAGGTTTTGTTGAAATGATAGGTTTTGATCAGCCGTTACAAAGGCTTCAAAGCCGTTCTCTTGTGTGAGCTTGAGGAGAGCCCCATTTTTTACCCCAGCCCAGCCCATATGCTGAGTGGTGAAGACATCATGCCCAGTAAGTAGAGGACGAAGATTGTGCGGCAGGTCCTCGTCAAGCAGTACTTTCATGCCGCTGTTTGTTTTCGATGCGCGAATTCTAAGACACCCTGGATTTGTTCTATCGATACGGAAGGGAAGTTGCGCTGCATCTCTTCCACATTAAAACCGTCTTCTGTCCACTCCAGAAAAGTCTCTGGAGGAACTCGCGTACCTGTGATAGTCGGCTGACCGCTCCGTCGCCCATCCACCCGTTCCACAAACTTACATCCGGTCCAGTCCATACAACCTCCTTGCTGGCCAGCCTCAACGCGCTGCGATGCTCATCGCCTCGGCGATCTCCGAGTATGGTCCCTTGTGATCCTCGATCTTGCCGTGCTCAAACCGCCACACCCGCGTTGCTACATCGTCTATCAAATCGCGGTCATGTGTGACCAGCAGTACCGTACCTTCATACTTCTGCAGCGAGCTGTTCAGTGCAACGATAGCTTCCAGATCGAGATGGTTTGTGGGCTCATCCAGGATCAGCACATTCGGTTTTTGCAGCATCAGCTTGCAAAATAGCAGCCGAGCTGCCTCGCCGCCCGACAGTGCGTCCGTCCTCTTCAGGCCTTCCTCGCCTGAGAACAACATCTGCCCCAGCAAGCCGCGAATCTCTTCCTTCGTCTTCTTGGTGTCCCACTGGTACAGCCATTCGAAAACGGTACTCCCGTGCTCAATCGCGCCTGTATGGTCCTGCGGGAAGTAGCCGATTTGTGCTTCATGGCCCCACTTCACCGCGCCGCCGTCGGCTGCGAACTCGGGTTCTAAATCCGGCATGCCCGCCAGCAAGCTCTTTAGCAGAGTCGTCTTGCCCTGGCCGTTACGACCCATCAGGCACACCTTTTCGCCGCGCATCACGGTTGCCGTAAAGTTTTTGACTGCCTGCTCGCCGTCATAGTTTTTACGCACGCCCTCAATTTCGATGGTTTGCTTGCCGCTGGGACGAATCTGGTCGAAGCGCAGGTAGGGCCGCTGAATGTTGGATCGCGCCAGCTCGCTGGTCTGCAGCCGCTCCACTTCCTTCTTACGGCTTGTCACCTGGCTGGATCGCGTACCGGCACCGAAGCGGGCGATAAAGTCGTTCAGCTGCGCGATTTTCTTTTCGCGCTGCTCGTTCTGGCTTTCCAGCTGCGAGCGCACCATGGTTTTGGCCGCGACCATGTCGTCGTAGCCGCCGGTATAGGTAATGATTGTCTGGTAGTCGATATCGGCGATGTGCGTACAGACTGCGTTCAGGAAGTGCCGGTCATGCGAAATGGTGATCAGCGTGCCTTCAAATTTGAGTAGGAAATCCTGTAGCCACTGCACGGATTCCAAATCCAGGTAGTTGGTAGGCTCATCGAGCAGCAATGCTTGTGGGTTACCGAACAAGGCTTGCGCCAGCAGCACGCGCACCTTCTCGCCGCCCTGAATTTCGCTCATTTTGCGCTCGTGAATCTCATCGGGGATGTCAAGGCCTTGCAGCAGTACGGCCGCGTCAGACTCCGCAGTGTAGCCGTCCTCCTCGCCCACGATGCCTTCAAGCTCGCCCAGGCGCATGCCGTCTTCGTCGGTCAGCTCGGCTTTTTCATAAATACGGTCCCGCTCTTCAAGCGCCTTCCACAACCCTTTGTTGCCCATAATGACCGTATCGATCACCCGGTAGGCGTCAAAGGCATATTGGTCCTGCCGCAGTACGCCGAACTTGCGCGGGCGCACCACGGTACCCTTTTGCGCGTCAATCTCGCCGGTCAGCACCTTCATAAAGGTGGACTTGCCCGCACCGTTCGGACCGGTCAAGCCGTATCGGCGACCGGAAATGAACTGCGTGGAAACATCTTCAAATAGAACCTTGCCGCCGTAGCGCATGCTTACGTTGCTTACAGAAATCATCGAAACGCTCTCACCGGGAATCGCACGTAGAGGCGCACCCGTCTTGGTTGTGTTATGCAGATTGACGCAAATGTGTGCCCTTTACGGGCTTGGCTGGACTACTGTACTTGCTATATGGTACCGCAGAAAGCAGGCGTCCGGTTGCCGCTTTGACCGGCTTCATATGCACGGCAAACGCTCATTGTACGCAGCCCCGGTGCGGCTAGAAGAACCGCGTGACCAGAGCATTTGTTGCAAACGCCGCTACGTACGCCAGCACTGTCATATACGCAAACTGCAGCGCAGGCCATTTCCAGCTGTTGGTTTCACGGCGCACAATGGTGAGCGTTGAAAAGCACTGCATCGCAAAGGCAAAGAACACCACCAGCGCCATAGCGCCGCCCAATGTCAGGTCGTGGTGCAGCGCCTGCTGCAGGCCCAGCAGGTGCGTTTTGGGGTCGGAGCCGTATAGGGTACCAAGCGTACCCACAATCACTTCACGCGCAATGATTGATGACAGCAATCCAATGCCGATCTTCCAGTTGAAGCCCAGCGGGCGGATCACCGGCTCAATCCATTGCCCGATCCTGCCGATGACCGAGTGCGCCAGCTCAGGAAACTGAGCCCCGTGTACAGGGATATGGCTAAGCACCCACAGCACCACCGTGACTGCCAGAATGATGGTGCCGGCCTGCTTGAGGAATACTTGCCCGCGATCCAGAAGCCGCAAGCCCAGTCCGCGTATAGTCGGCAGCCGGTATTGCGGTAGCTCCAGGATGAACGGCGCGGAGGACGCCTTCAGGATGGATGACTTCAACAGCCATGCCGTCATAAGCGCCGCCAGGAAGCCGAGCAGGTACAACCCCAGCATGACAGCAGCCTGCAGGCCGAAGAAGCGCCCCAGTAAAGGCTTGTTCGGCACAAACGCTGCAATCATCAGCAGATAGATCGGCAGCCGGGCCGAGCAGGTCATGAACGGCGCTACCAAAATCGTCGCGAACCGGTCGCGCTTGTTCTCAATGGTGCGCGTGGCCATGATGGCCGGCACAGCGCAGGCATAAGCAGAAAGCAGGGGGATGAACGCCTTGCCGTTTAGCCCGATAAGCCGCATCACACGGTCCGCAATTAATGCTGCGCGTGCCAGGTAGCCCGTGTCCTCAAGGATGCCGATAAACAGGAACAACAGCAAAATCTGCGGCAGGAATACCAGAACAGACGCGACGCCCTTCCAAATGCCGTCGATCAGCAGGGAATCGAGCCATGCAGGGTGGATGTGCCGCCCCAACGCATTGCCCAGAGTTTCGAGGAGATTTTGCGACCAGTCACTGAACGGTAGTCCGACGGAAAATACAACCTGAAACACGCCGATGACAACCGCGAGAAAGATCAGCGGCCCGGTCACACGGCCCAGCAGGTAGGCGTCCAGCTTGCGGGTCCACTCGGGCGACAGCGGTGCCTTATACCGGGTGCGAGTGCTGACACCGGTTGCCCACTGCCGGTACGAGCGCGCATTGCCCATTACGGGCAGCTCAAGCCGCACGGCTCCCGCGGGAGAGCTCACTTTCAAAGCATCTTTTTGACCCAGAAAGCGCGGAATGGCATCGAGGCCGGTACCGCGCGCACCGCTGATCTTGGCTACCGGTACACCCAGCTCCTGCGCCAGCGCCAGCGTATCGACCGCGCCGCCGCGCAGCTCCATCAAGTCGCTCATGTTCAGCAGTACCAGCGTGGGCAGCTTTAGAGCCAGGATCGGTGCGGCCAACATAAGTTGCCGCTGCAGGTGCAATGAGTCCAACACCAGCAATACCGCGTCTACCTGCGGTGAGCCGGGCATCTGGCCCTTGAGCACGTCTATCGCAACGCGGGCGTCTTCAGAGTAGCTGTCAAGCGAGTAAATCCCCGGTAGATCAATCAGTGTCAGATCCGGACGCTGAATGCCTGCCAGCTTGCCGTAATGCTGCTCTACCGTTACACCGGGGTAATTGGCGACTTTCTGTCGCAATCCCGTCAGGCGGTTAAAAAGCGTGGATTTACCGGAGTTCGGCGGCCCAATCAGAGCCACTGTACGAATTTGCCCGGCGGTCCTGGGAGCCATCGGCATATCCAGAACAGTCGGTGCATGGCAGCTCATGCTGTAGCCCGGCTACGACGTATCTCCGGTGCAGGCTGGTAGCTTGCTTCCGGCAACTTCGAGGAGCCGAGTGACTCCAGCAACTCAACGACCGGCTTTACCAGAATGCCGCGGGCGGTTTCGCGCCGCAAGGCAATCTCCATGCCATCGATTGCATAGACGGTCGGGTCGCCTGCAGGCGCGCGGCGCACGGCAGTAACACGCGAGTCCGGCGAAAAGCCCATGTGCATCAGGTGGTGCTCGACTGCCGGGGGAAGCTCAAGTTCCTGAATGACAGCAGCATGGCCGACCGGCAAAAGATTGAGCGGAAGCACTAGCGTAACCTCTCTCAAGACTATAGCTCAATGTGCGACGGATTCGGTCGCCTTTGTAGCAAAAATCATTCCATGGAGCAAAGATCATTACTTTTTACTTGTCGGAGGAAGTGTCCGAAGTATGATCTGCGAGAACAGGCCATGAGCCCATCAATGACTCTAAAATCCCGAGATGCCACGTTACTTTTCGGCTTTATCTTATTTCTCGCCGTGCCGGCGGCCATTCATTTCATTCCTTTTTCGCATGCTGAAGGGGATTTCTGGGACAACATGCGCGATTGTCTCCGCACCGGCCATGTCCCTTCGACATTTTTGCCGGACTTCTATCCCTATCTCAGCGCACTGTTCTACAAACCTTTCGGTACGGTCGGCATTATCGGCCTCCAGGCAGCAATGTACTTCTTGCTGGCGGCTTGCACACTGCTTACACTTCGGCGCGTCACCGGCAACCGAATGGCGTCGGCTGTCGCAGCCGTTATTATCCTGCTTGACCCGGACCTGCTTTCCTCTATCCCCAAGCTGTGGGATACGGAGCTCACGGTGCTATTTCTTGCCGTACTGCTTTCCCTCTGCCTGACACTGCGAAGCTGGGGAACCATCGCCCTGCTTGGCGTTGTCTGGGGTCTGAGTCTTTCTGTCCGTCCCAACTTCGCGCTTCTGATCCTGCCGTTTGCCTATGCCCTGGGGATGTTGTACGGTAGGGCCGCGCTTCTTCGAGGAGCACTTGTAGCAGGTTTGGCATTCGGCGTTCTGGCAGCAGCCAACACGGCTGCGCATGGCAGCTTCTACCTGCCTCAAAACGGTCCATATAACTTGTTTGCCGGGGCGAACTCGCACACCACGTCAGCACTCCTGCACGATTTCAACGCGGAGCCGTCCATTCCCGCAGCCCTGGCCGACCACGGGTACTCGCCGATTAACTTCTACGCGTTAGCCCTCAAACCCATCTACACCCGATACGCTCTCGGCTTTATCGCCGCTCACCCGCTGCAGTGGCTATGGTTCGGAATCGTCAAGCTTGCCACGCTGCTTCGCCCGGACACCAAGGCGCACGCGCTCCTATCGAGCGCGGGCCTGCTCAAGCTGCTTACCAGCCTCTGTGTACCGCTATGGCTTGTGCTGCTTGCTTTTGCGCGGCCCTTCAGGCATGTAGACAGGCTGTTCGTGCTTTTTGCCGCTGCCTACGTCTTACCGTTTCTGCTTACCAATGCTGACCCGCGCTTTCGCCCGGCACTTGATGTACTGGTTCTGACACACATGGCCATTCTCATTCTGCGAAGGCATGCCGAAGATTCGCAGATAAACAGAACACCGAATCCGCTTTGGGATTCGGTGTGAGTCCTGTCAGCGGAAAGAACTTATTTTGCTGTAAAGGCCGAGATTGCCGAAGCTTCATCATCCTTTACGTCGAATACCGTATACAGCTTGGTGATCTGCAGCAAGTCGTGAACCTTTTTTGTCAGGTTCAGCAGCTTCAGCTCGCCGCCGGCATTTTTGACAGTGGTGTAGGCGCTCACCAGCTCACCCAGCCCGGAGCTGTCGATATAGTTCACATTGCCCAGGTTCAGCAGGATGTTCTTTTGGCCCTTGGTGACAAGTTCCTTGATGGTGTCGCGCAGCTGGACTGAGCCTTCGCCCAGGACGATGCGACCGCCCAGGTCAAGAACTGTAATGCCATCTACCTGGCGTGTATGTACCTGCATGCTCATTGTGTTGGTTCCTCTCGCGGGTCTGGGATGTGTTCCGAAGCATGCTCCGGAGCTGGCTTTGGAGTGGGGGAAAGGTGTTTGATCAAGGTCAGCTCTGTACCGGGGTGTAGCCGGCGAAAATGCACTTCATCCATGAAGGACCTGATAAGAAAAATGCCGCGCCCGGAACTGCGGAGAATGTTTTCAGGAGCAAGCGGGTCCGGCAGAGTGTCAGGATTTAGTCCTTCACCCTGGTCGGCGATACTAAAAATGAGTGAGCGGCCTGTGTTCTCAAAGCTCGCAGTGATCTGCTTGCTGGGGTCACCCAGGTTGCCATGGAAAACCGCGTTTGCAGCTGCTTCACGCACGGCCATGGTAATGCCGAAACGAGCGTCTTCCTCCACGCCGGCTTTAACGGCAAGCTCTTCCGCGGTGTGCTCCACACGGTCCACGCTGTCGAGCGAAGAATCAAGAGACAGGACAATCCGGCTTTCCATAGTTCCGGTCTCCTCGCACTCTCTCACGTTTCCGCAGTTTCAAGGGTCGGGCCGGATATGTCAAGGGAGGCTGCTTATAGCAGCTTACCGGCGGCCAGGTCTCGTATCAGGGAACGGTCGGCAGCCAGAAAATCATAGGCCGGCAGGTTGCGCAGCTCGCACCACCGTACCTCCTGAAAAATGTTATTGCGCAGCTCGCCTTCAAAGCGATGTACAGCAAAAAATTGGAGGTCGACGGCTCCCCCGGAGCGATACGTATGGCGCAGGCGCAGCACCCTGCTGCCGATTTCCGCCCGGATGCTGAGCTCCTCATCGAGCTCACGGGCCAAAGCCTGCTCAGCAGTCTCGCCCTGCTCCATCTTGCCGCCGGGAAACTCCCACTTATGCGCCATGGGCTGGTCGGCACGGCGTTGGCAGATCAGCACAGTGTCGCCGCGCAGAATGAGTGCGGCTGCCACAAAGCGAATCCCTTTCAACTCCTGCCTGCCTTCCCCAGCCTGTTCCCCCTTGGAGCCGGTCGAGACACTCCCCTGCGGCTGCTTGCCGTGATGAGTTTCACCATCGCTCATAATGTTCCTGGATTCACTTCAAATGAGTGTAGGCGGTTCGTCGCCATCGCATCAAATCAGGATTTCACGCGATGCAGGTGGTTTTTGCTCACTTTCCTGCGGACGGTAAATAGACCAGCCTGACGCTTCGGCTTTTTCGTGCAAGGCGTGGCTGGGATTTACAGCATAGGGGTGGCGTGCCAGCTCCAGCATCGCCAGATCGTGAATGGAATTGCCGAATACCGCGTCGGGCCGCGAGATGCCTGCCATTTTGAGAGCAGTTGCTTTGGTCTCATCGGTCGGGACTGCCAGGAGTTCGCCCGTGGCCAGTCCATCCACAACCCGCACACGAGCTGCCAGTACTCGGTCAGCCTTGATACCGAAGCGAGCCGCGACACCGACCTCAACCACCCAGTTGTTTGTAGACGACACCGCCCAGATATCGGTACCATTCTCACGAAGTCCGGTTACCAGGCTTTCCATCTCTCTGAAGATCAGCGGCTCCACATCTTCGGTAAAGTAGCGCATGGCTGCATCCCGTAACACGGTTTCAGGCAGTCCGGCATACACCTGCACCATCTCGCCGCAGATGGTCTTTTCGTCCACGGTGCCAAGCTCGTACTTGCGGTAGCGTTTCTCCATCCACGCTGCGGCGTCAAGGGGCACAAGGCCGTTAGCCAGCGTCCACCGCATGAAGCCATAGCCGGAATCAGGGGCCCACAAAGTGCCGTCACAGTCGAACACGGCAATGCTCGGTTGCTCGGCAGTTACACTTTCAATCCAGGCTGCGCTTTCAGGTGTCATATGAGATAGAGGCATCTTGTCTTCAAAGTGTAGTCAATGACAGAACAGGACAGGTGCCTTCTGTGTCACCGGCCTATGTGTGACTTTGTTTGGCACGAGTTCCGTCAGCGCCGATACTGCTTATGTGCGCAATGCCTCAAAAAACACGTTCGCCTTGGAGCCGTTGTTGCTGGACTATGTCGGCTTTTTGCGTGTGGAGCGAGGCTTGCAGCCGCTTACCGTAGAGGCTTACGGAGCCGACCTGCGTCAGTTTGAGCAGCAGCTACAGACCGGTGGGCGCACCCTGTCCCACGCTACGCGCGCAGATGTGGCTGCTTTTCTTACCCTGCTGGCTGCTCGCGGAGTAGCTGCACGCGCCGCGGCACGAAAGCTCTCAAGCCTGCGTGGATTTTATCGCTGGCTGCTGCGCTCAGGCCATGCCACGGCTGACCCGACGCTGCATACAAGCTCGCCTGCCGGCTGGCAGGTGCTGCCCAAGGCACTGGCTGAAAGCACCGTGCTGGAGGTGCTGAACCGGGCACGAGGCAAAACGCAAGACCCGAAGGCGCAGTTGGATAGCCGGGTGGGGAGCCATGCTGAGGCCCTGCGCGATGCGGCCATGCTTGAGGTGCTGTACGCAGGCGGTTTGCGCGCGACCGAACTGGTGACCTTGACCACCGGCGGGCTGCAACTGGCTGCGGCCCGGCTGCGAGTGCTGGGCAAGGGAGACCGCGAGCGCGTAGTGCCCATCGGGCGCGAGGCCGTGCTGGCGCTGGAGCGCTACCTGCGTGATGGCCGCCCGGCCTTGACCGTGGACGCCAGGGGGGAGCCTAAGCTGTTTGTCAGCAGCGCGGGACGCCCGCTTACCCGCCAGTTTGTGTGGAAGCTGGTGCGGGCGGCGACAGGCGGGGTAGCCTCACCTCATATGCTGCGCCACAGTTGCGCTACCCATATGGTCGATCACGGGGCTGACTTGCGCTCGGTACAAACCGTGCTGGGCCATGCCGACATCGCTACCACGCAGGTGTACACGCATGTAGCCCTGGGACGGCTCAAAGCCGTGCACCGTGCGCACCATCCGCGCGAACAGAGATTTGCCGGAATGCTTATACCGGACGACAGTGCCTCGGGGGCCGAGTGAGGGGCGGTGGCGCAGCGGTGCCCGGCCTTGCACCTGTCCCTGCATCCACTTTTGCCCCAAAAACAAGGGCAGCAGCGAAGTCGCAGCTGGTGCTCTTCGAACCGGCACCCGGCTCGCCGGGATCGCTCTCCGGCTCTGTCGCCCAGTATCTTGTGATGCTTACCGGTGAGCGGTCCGCCTCGGAGCACACTGTACGGGCCTACCGGCGCGAGCTGGGCGAGTTCGCGGCGTTTCTGCACGGCGAGTCTCTGCGTACTCCGCAGGCTATTGCCCACACGCATGTGCAGGAGTATCTGCGTGTACTGTATGACCGCAAGCTGCAAAAGAGTTCGATTGCGCGAGCGCTTGCGGCTATCCGCTCCTGGTGCAGATGGCTGGCGCGGGAGGGCATTTTGCCGCACAATCCGGCCGCGCTGGTGAGCACGCCCCGGCTGCCGCGCCGGCTGCCCCGGGTGCCTACTGCCGCGGAGCTGATCGCAGCCATGGACGCCCCGGCTACAACAAACATGGCAGCCTGGCCTGAGCGCGACGCGCTGATCCTAGAGTTGCTGTACGGCTGCGGCCTGCGCAATGCTGAGCTGGCCGCGCTTGATCTCGGGGCAGTTGACGCCGCAGGCGAGCTGCTGCGGGTGCGAGGCAAGGGCCGTAAAGAGCGGCTTTTGCCTTTCGGGCAGTCCGTGGCGCAGGCATTGCTGCTCTACCTGCCGGGCCGCGCCGCGCTGCTGGCAGAGGCCGGGCTGAAGGCTGAATCGAAAGCGGGATTGCGGGCCGGTCCGACCTCCCGGCAGCTGTCACTTGGCGGTTTGCTTGCCGGGAGCGGTCCGCTGCTGGTGCCTGTACAAATAGCCGCCCACGCGCGCCGGGCTCAACGCGCCGGTACCGGTAGCAGCGTGCCCCGGCTTACAACGCGCTCCGTAGGCCGCATCCTGAAAGCCATGGCGGTAGCCGGGGGCTTGCCTGCGGAAACCCACCCGCACACCATGCGCCATGCTTTCGGCACCCACCTGCTTGAAAGCGGAGCCGACCTGCGCGCCATTCAGGAACTACTTGGTCACCGGCGCCTCTCAACCACGCAGCGCTATACCCAGCTCACCGACACGCATGTTGCCGCCGTATATGAACGAACGCACCCGCGTGCTCGCTAGCTTGCTCGACACCGAATGCATCGGCAATGCCGTATAGTGAGGCGGTTGCTCCCTGTTCTTCCGCAAGGACCTTGCATGACGCGCTTTCTTCCGCTGTTATTCCTGTCTACCCCGCTGTTTGCTGTAGCCCAGGCCGCTCCCGCAACGCAGCCGATCCCGCAAACCGATACAAGCACCGTGACCGCAGACGGCACCGCGCACATCACGCGCGTGGTCCCGCTGTCGCCGGTGTTGAGCCCGGAAGCGCGCGCCGCCTACAGCAAGCCGGGTACGGACGCGCCGGATATGGACCCGGATGTGATGAAGCGACGTATCGGAACGCAGGCCTGGCAGGATGGGGCAGGGAAGAAGTCGGCTGCGGTGTACCCGGTCAAGATCACGGAGGGCACGATGGGTGGGGTGCCGGTGCATTTGGTCGATCCGCTGCCGGACGCTGAAATTGGTCCTACATCGAATCCAGGTAGGAACAGCATATGTGATCGTTTGCACTACTCAGCTATCAATTCGGCCATACACGTTCCAGATCAATTCTGCTCCATCCAAAAGCAGTCCATCCATGCCAACCGCGTCCTCATGTGCATCCACGGCGGCGGCTTTAACTCTGACTCGGGCTCGCTCACCGAGTCCATCCCCATTGCAAATCTCACCCGCACCCGCGTCGTCTCCGTCCTTTACCGCCTGGCCCCGGAGCATCCTTATCCTGCGGCGCTTGAAGATGCAGTCGCGGTGTACAGGGAGCTGCTCAAGACCTACAAGCCCGCGCATATCGCGGTGTACGGTACCTCCGCCGGAGCCATCCTTACCAGTGAATTTGCGGTCCGGCTCAAGCAGTTGCACTTGCCGCAACCGGCTGCGCTGGGCATCTTTTCTGCCCTGGAGAATTTCTATACCGGCGGTGATTCGGGCGCATTGTTTACTTTAGGAGGCTTTACCGGCGCACTCACCCCACCCAAACCGAACCCGGATCATCACTCCGTGGACTCTGAGTACACCGGCACGGCGAACGTGCAAGAGCCCGTGCTGGCACCGGCTCTTGCAGACCTGCATGGAGTGCCACCGACCCTGTTCCTCAGCAGCAGCCGCGACTTCCTGCTAAGCGGCACCACCACGCTGCAGCGGGCCTGGATGCGCGATGGTGTGCCGACGCAGATGGTCGTCTTTGACGGGCTGCCGCATGCTTTCTGGAACGATGTGAGTTTGCCGGAGTCGAGGGAGGCGTATGCGGCCATGGCGCGGTTCTTTGATGACCAGTTAGGTCATGCAAATTCGAAACGCTAAGAGGGTGGTTAAAACAGTTGGAGCTGAGGATAACGCCGAACCCATCTGTCAATGCTAAGCAATATCAAGCCTTCAAACTGCGCTTGCGCAATGATGAGACGATCGAAAGGATCTTTGTGGAGCATGGGAAGCGCGCCCACCTGTAAAGCATGCTCACCCGTCATGGCAAGCTCAAGATAGTCGATGCGAAGTGCGTGCGCGCGCAGTACCCGAGGGTTATAGTCGTACTCCCGGTTTCCTGAAGCGTACTTGATGGCAAGTTCCCATATGGATGCGACGCTAAAGGAAACTTCATTCGCCGGATTGTCAATCGCAGCTGCCATGGCTGAAGGCAACTTTCCGCTGTCAAAAGCCGCCCAACACAGAATATGAGTGTCCAGCAGTAGCCTCACTTCTTGTCCTTTTCCCACCCGGCCGGACGCTGGAGCCGTTGATCTTCATCGTCCGGCTTCGGGAAGGGGAAGTCTAGCCCAGCGAATTTTTGGCCGTCACCCTCACCGTAGAACATCTCGATGATCTCGTCTTGCATAAACGTGTCGAAGTTGTCTGGAACCTTCCACTGCCCTTCCAGAAATCCCAGTCGTGAGGGTTTGTCCTTGGGTTCTTCCTGGATCAGCTCCACCTTCACCAGCGGCTTGCCTGCCTTTGCAATTAGAAACGGCTCACCGGCGACCGCTCCGGCTACCAGCTTGGACAGGTGTGTTTTTGCTTCGTGCATATTTACTGTTTTCATGTTCTACCTCTGAGTAGACTAAGCATACGAACTAACCTCCGCAGTCCGCAAGTTGATTCGGAGCTGAACTGAATCCCCTGAAAGGCTGTCATATTGCTCAACCCAAAGAAGGCTCATAATCTCAAATTGAGATACGGGTGATTTCGGCAGCTTTCAGCCTGCGAGTCTGACCGCTGAAAAACATTTAGAATTGATCTCTGAGGATTTCCCAGTGATCGGTGGCACATTAACCAGGATTTTTGGGACCAGCAATGAGCGCATCGTTAAGCGCCTGCTACCCGTTGTAGAAGAGATTTCAGGCTTTGAGTCATCCATTCAGGCGCTCACGGATGAAGAGTTGCGCGCGAAGACTGCTGCCTTTAAGGCGCGTGTCGCCGAGACGGTTGCGGCGGTGAAGAACGATGGGGAAGATGCGATCGCCGCCGCGGAAAAGCGTGTACTCGATGAGATTTTGCCCGAGGCTTTTGCCGTAGTGCGCGAGGCTGGCCGCCGCATCGTCGGCATGCGCCACTTTGACGTGCAGATGATCGGCGGCATGGTACTGCACCAGGGCAAGATCGCCGAGATGCGTACGGGTGAGGGGAAAACGCTGGTTGCGACCGCTCCCTGCTACCTGAACGCGCTCGCCGGGCGCGGCGTACATGTGGTCACGGTGAACGATTACCTGGCTAAGCGCGATGCCGAGTGGATGGGCAAGATTTACGAGTTTCTGGGGCTGACGGTCGGCGTGATTGTGCATGACCTGGACGATGCCCAGCGCCGCGCCGCATACGCTTCTGACATCACCTACGGCACGAACAATGAGTTCGGCTTTGACTACTTGCGCGACAATATGAAGTTCGAGCTGAGCGAGTGCGTGCAGCGCGGGCATTACTTTTCAATCGTCGATGAGGTGGATTCCATCCTGATCGATGAGGCGCGGACGCCGCTCATCATCTCCGGGCCGACAGACCAGACAACGGACAAGTACGTCCGCGTCAACCGCATCATTCCGCAGCTTATCCAGGGCGAGGAGATCGAGCAGGGTGAGCAGAAGACGCTCACCGGTGACTTCGTCGTGGATGAAAAGCACAAGTCCATCACGGTGACCGATGAGGGTTGGGAGAAAATTGAAGGCCTGCTTGAGATCGGGAATATCGCCGAAGTTGAAAACTGGGAGCTGAAGCACCATGTCGAAGTTGCCATCAAGGCCAACTCGCTCTATCGGCGCGATGTGGGGTATGTGGTAAAGGATGGCGAAGTTGTCATCGTTGATGAATTCACGGGGCGGCTGATGCCGGGTCGCCGCTGGTCTGACGGACTGCACCAGGCAGTAGAGGCAAAGGAAGGCGTAACGATCCGCCGCGAAGACCAGACGCTTGCGACGATTACATTTCAGAACTACTTCAGGTTGTACAAGAAGCTGGCCGGGATGACCGGTACCGCTGAGACTGAGGCTGTCGAGTTCGACAAGATTTACAAGCTTGAGATCGTTGTTATTCCGACGAACCGCAAGATGCAGCGGCTTGAGTTTCCGGATGTGGTTTTTCGCACGAATAAGGAAAAGTACACCGCGGTTGCTGATGAGATTACGGAGCTGCACAAGAACAAACAGCCTGTATTGGTCGGCACTACGTCGATTGAGAAATCAGAAATTCTGTCGCAGATTTTGCAGCACAAGGGTGTGCGCCACGTGGTGTTGAACGCCAAGTACCACGAGCGCGAAGCCGAAATCGTGGCACAGGCCGGGCGGCTGGGCATGGTGACCATTGCGACTAATATGGCCGGGCGTGGAACCGATATTCTGCTGGGCGGCAATTCAGAGTTCATCGCCAAGCAGGAGCTGACCAAGAGCAAGCGGGCCAAGCCGGTCGCGGCGGCTGAAGGCGCAATCTCCCCCATTGCGAACGCCGGCATGGAGCGGTTTTACTACCAGGGCCAGGAGTTTGAGACTACGGAAGAGCAGTGGCAGAAGGCGCTCGAACGGCACGCCGAAGAGGTAAAGCAAGAGCATGCGGCAGTCATTGAAGCAGGCGGCTTGTGCATCCTGGGTACGGAGCGGCATGAGTCTCGGCGTATCGATAACCAGCTGCGCGGGCGTGCCGGACGCCAGGGCGATCCCGGGGCGGCACGGTTCTACCTATCGCTTGAAGACGATTTAATGCGTATCTTCGCGCGTGAGTGGGTCTCAAGCCTGCTGCAGCGCATGGGTATGGAAGAAGGTGTGCCGATTGAGTCCGGCATGATCTCTCGCCGTATTGAGGCTGCGCAAAAGGCAGTGGAAGCGCAGAATTTCGAGTCTCGCAAGCATCTGCTTGAGTACGACGACGTGATGAACAAGCAGCGTGAAGCGGTCTACGGCTTGCGCCACGCATTGCTTGAAGGCATGGATCAGCGTGAACTGGTCACGGAAGATTACGTCTCGAACCTACTGAGCACCGTGATGGATGAAACAGCGCCTGAGAAAGTACACCCGGACCAGTGGGATACGGCGACGATGCGGCAGAAGTTGAAGGATCAGTTTGGCCTGGATCTGGACGAAGAAAGTATCGACCCTACTGAGCTGAGCCGGTCCCAGCTTGGCAATGCTATTTTCGAGAACCTGAAGGAGCGCTATACAGCCAAGGAAGAGGTCATCGGCGTACAGGGCATGCGCTACCACGAGCGCGTCATCATGCTGAGCGTGCTGGATGGCTTGTGGAAAGACCATCTTCTCAATATGGATCACCTGAAGGAGGGCATCGGCTTGCGGGGCTACGGCCAGCAGGACCCGCTCGTAGCCTATAAGCGCGAGTCGTTCAGCATGTTTGAGGGGATGATGACGCGCTTCCAGGAAGATACGGTGCGTTACCTCTACCTGATGCAGATTGTCGGGCCGGACGGCCAGCCGATCCGCATTCCGCGCAAGATGAAGGGCAGTTCAAGTGAGCCTGAATCACAAAGCGGAGTAGCAGCTTTACCTGCTGACACAAACGGCAACGCGCCTGATTCTCGTGCGGGTACCCTAATGAGCGCGCTCGAAGGAAACGGCCGCTCGGCGGAGCGATCTCCGGAGCCGCCCACACAGCCTCGCTCGGTAAACGGCGCGCAGGCACCCCGCTATCCCAGCATTCCGGGCGGGTATGCCTCACGGCCTACATCGTTTGTACCGGCACGTAGCACGCCGACGCGCTTTGCGCCGCAGAATGGCAAGCCGGCAAGTGTTCCCGGACCCAGGACTACTTTAGATAAGGTTGAGCAAGATTACCTTGCAGGTGAGGCTGAAACACTTTCGAAAGCCCGCGAGGAGGGTGGTTCGGAGAATATGACGGCGTCGGGCAAGTAAACCGGTTTCAGACATCCTGCAGGGGCGATTTCCTATTTGCCGCTCCTGTATTTGCACAGTATTGACAATATAATCCGAGCATTTTAGGTCGATAATGTGCACAAGCAAAAGGGCAGCCCGAAGGCTGCCCTTTTGCGATTTAGCCTGTAAACTCACAGGCGGGTTGAACTACACAGCCTGGACGTTCTCCGCCTGGAAGCCCTTGGGGCCGCGTACGACGTTGAACTGGACGCGCTGGCCTTCCTGAAGCGAGCGGAATCCGTTCGCGCTGATTGCTGTGAAATGCACGAAAACGTCTTCATTGTTGCTCTCGCGTGTGATGAAGCCGAAACCTTTTGCGTCGTTAAACCACTTGACTGTGCCTTGTTCCATGTGACTGGTATTCCTTTAGATCGAATTTCGCTGTATATCGGAGCAAGGCGCAACGCATGGCAACTTCATAGAACCGTGCAGAACGAACCCACTCAGTAACGAGCTTGATTCCAAACTACTCCAAGTAGTCTCTTAGCACAACACTCTTTTGTAACCAAAGCAGTGCGGCACCGTCCAAAGCACGCGAGCCGAAGGTGGAGGTCTCTGCATCTACAACCCCATGGCCGATCAACTTTTCCTAAGCCTTTGGTATCCAAATTTTCGTACGGAGGCGCTTGGACCGGCGATTCTAGGCGTTCTGCGGCAGTTTGCTGTCATCGGTGCTGCGCCAGGCGACTCGCCCCTGATTCAGGCTGCCACTGTGTACCCCATCGGCTGGTCGGAGTCACCCGTGTACACCCGGATTTACGATGAAGACGAGTCGGATCTGGCTGTGCCTGCGCTCGCCGTACCTGAAGCCATGGAGCAGCTGCACGAGGATTTTGCCTACGAGTTCGAGCTTGATTGGGAGCTGTGGCAGCCCGAAGCAGCAAGTGCTCTGGACCCGATATGGCGGTTGCAGCCCGCGCCGGTGCGTGTGGCCGGCTTTGGACCTGCTTTCGACGAGCAGTCTTACGAAACCAATGGGCAGGTACGCATCGCGTTCGGGCTTGATACACCTTTTTTGCAAGAAGAAGTAGAGCTGGACCGCCTGGCAGCCGATAAGGTCCGTGAGAACATTGCACGGCTAGTGGCGCTGGTGCGGGCAATTGAGAAGAATTGCGGCATCTCCTCACGTTTGCTATGGTCCGAGTCCGGCGAGAGTCTGGCAGAAAAGCTGATCGCACGTTTGCAGCAGGTACATTAAGCGCATGGCAGCGATCCGCATTGAAGGCACCCGTACCCAGACGATTCGTACCGTCCTGATCGCGGCGTTCGCAGCATTGACGGTAGTCCTGCTGGGTGCCTTCGGCTTACAGAAACTGAAAAGCCATGGTCTGCACCTGGATCTGCCGGGTCGGCTTGGGGCTGACATTTCGCAGACCGCCAATGGTTTTACGTACTCGCAATCGCAGCGCGGCCACACCATTTTTACAATTCATGCGTCGAAGATCGTCGAGTTCAAGCACGATCAGGCGGAGCTACACGACGTTTCGATCACTCTTTACGGCCCGGAAGGCTCGCATCGGCAAGACCGCATTTCGGGCAGCGACTTTCTGTATAACAAGCAGAATGGAATGGTGACAGCAAAAGGCCGGGTCCAGATCGACATGGCTTCACCGGCGGCAGGTACGCCCGGCAACAGCGCGCCGCCCGATACGATCCATGTGCAGACCAGCAACCTGCGCTTCGACCAGAAGACAGGGGAAGCGCAAACCGATCAGCCGCTCGCTTTCAGTCTGCCGCGCGCCAGCGGTACCTCGGTTGGTGGGGACTATAACTCGAAGACCGGTGTTCTGATCCTGCAAGACGAGGTCGAGTTGCATGCTGACCGGAACGGCGACCCTGCTGTGCTGCACGCCTCACACGCGCAACTGCTGCGTGACTCACACGTTGCTTACTTGCTGCGCGCGCAGGGGCAGTTCGGGGGCGGACGTGAATCGGCGGACCAAGTTGTGCTCACATTTCGCCCTGACGGCACCATGGATCACCTGGACGCGCAGGACCATGTTCGCATGGTGACAGCCGATGGTGCGGAGCTGTACTCCACTACTGCGACGGTGCACTTCAACCCGAGCAGTGAACCTACCACGGCACGCGCGGGGGGTGGGGTGAACTTTGTTTCATCTTCGCCGGAGTCGAGCTTGCACGGCAATGCTGTTGAGGGAACGGTGATCTTTGCCCAAGGTCCTGACGGTAAAGCCATACTAAGCCACGCACAATTTCATAATGCTGTGAGCTTTGTCATTCAACAAAAGTTTATTGAAGGAGACCCTCGCGGTTCCGCGACACGCGAGATGACGGCAAGCAAGCTCGATATTGAGTTCAGTCCGGGACCGGATGGAAAAAGTCTTGCGCAAAAAGCGACTGCGCAAGGCGGAGCTACGGTAAACCTGCACGACCTGCCCTACGGTGTGGCGCCTCGGAACTCAACCGTCTATGGTGAGCAACTGGTTGCCACCCTGGCAGGCGGGCGCGGGCTGCGGCAGCTGGACGGTTCAGGCGGCACCAAGATTATCGACTACGCACCCGACGGGGCGACGGACACCACTACCGGTGATGTTCTGCACGCGACATTTGAAACCATAGCGAAAGCTGAGGAAAAAAAAGGCAAGGTACGGCATCTCTTGTCCACGCAACCCAGCCTGCATGAGAGTGCCACGGTCAGCATGGCGACCCAGCAGGGGCATGTCACGCTGGCGGCGCAGCCGGCTCGGTATGCCAGAACCAGTGACGGCACGCCGCAGCAAGCGCTCTATGCTGAAGCGGAGTCGAGCAGCTTCAATGCGGCAGACCAGACGCTGCGGTTGACCGGAGATGCGGCTCACCCACCGCGCGTCCACAACAACGCGCTTGCGCTGAGCGCCACGGAAATTGATTACGGCCGCAACTCGGGAGATGCCCAGGCACATGGTGATGTGCGTTCCACATATCTGCAGAATGCAGGCAAGGCACCTTTGAAAGCTGGAAGCCAAGCCGGTAACACCGCCGTCGGGCTGGGAGGTGCCGGAGCGGTTCATGTCGTTGCCCAGGCAGCGGTGATGAGCCGTAACACCAACATCATTGTATTTACCGGCACCGCGCAGCAGCCTGCGCGCATGTGGCAGGGAGCAAATTCTGTAGTAGCCCCGACATTGGAGCTCGGCCGGGGACAAAGCTCACTTGCCGCGCATGGGCTTGGAGATGCGCATGATGAAGTGCATGCCGCATTTGCGGCAAATGCAGGTTTAAGTCCGAAGCTGACTGCAGACACGTTGTTCTACTCAGACTCAACTCGAGCTGCGGACTTCCGCGGCAACGTAGTTGCGGAGCAGCCGAACGGTACGGTCCACGCCGACGATGCACAAGTCTTTCTGACGGAAGCACCCCAGGGCCAGTCGTCGCAGCTGGATCGCATGGTGGCGACCGGCCATATTTTGCTCCAGCAGCCGGGGCGACAGGGCACCGGGGAAAAGCTGGTATATACCGCCGCTGATGGTAATTATGTGTTGACCGGTTCCGCCGGTATGGCGCCGCGCGCCGCCGATGCGCAGAGGGGCGCTACATCGGGCGCGGCACTGCTGTTTCGCGGCGCCGATGATAGCGTGCAGGTACAGAGCCATGATGCTGAAGGAAACAGCCGCCGCACTGTGACCGATCTCCGGTCTCCAAAGTAAACGAGTCCATGCAGAAGCTTTCCACGGATGAAATCGGTAAAACCTATAAGGGTCGGCAGGTGGTACGGGGCGTCTCTATCTCCGTAAGCCAGGGCGAAGTTGTGGGCCTGCTGGGGCCGAACGGTGCAGGGAAAACCACCAGCTTCTACATGATGGTAGGCCTGGTAGTGCCGGATACAGGGCGCATCCTTGCCGATGAGGTTGAAATCACCCGTGTACCCATGTACCTTCGGGCGCGTACCTACGGCATCTCCTACCTGCCGCAGGAGCCTTCTGTATTCCGCAAGCTATCTGTTGAAGACAACATTCTGGCCGTGCTGGAGGCGCAGTCCATTACGGCTGTCGAGCGCCGCTCGCGTACCGAGAAACTCATCGAGCAGCTCAACATCGGGCATATCCGCAAAACGCAGGGCTATGCGCTCTCAGGCGGTGAGCGGAGGCGTGTTGAAATCGCCCGTTGTCTCTGTATCCGGCCCTCGTTCATTCTGCTGGATGAGCCGTTTTCCGGCATCGACCCCCTGGCTGTAGATGATCTCCAGGAAATTATTTTCGGACTCAAGGAGAGTGGTATCGGGGTGCTCATCACCGATCACAAGGTGAGAGAAACACTTTCTGTAACAGACCGCGCATACATCATCAATGAGGGCCGCATTCTTGCTGAAGGGACGCCCCGCGCGCTCGGCATGAACCCGGAAGTACGCCGCATCTACCTGGGCGAGAACTTTCTGCTGGACTGAAGAAAGCCGTGCCCCAAACTACGAACCACGTTACGAGAGTGACGAAAAGCAGTAGAGGGTGTCTACTTTGTACAACGCACCTCGGTACACTGCATCCACAACTCCAATTCTATAGAGTTTTCGAGGTTGCACTGAGCAGCATGTCTCTTCAGCCTAAACTGAATTTACGAATCTCCCAGCGCCAGGTATTGACACCGGGCCTGATGCAGATGGTCAGCGTCCTGGCGTTGAACAAGATTGAACTCAAGGACATGATCGAGGCAGAAATCACGGAGAACCCGGTTCTGGAAGAACTGGAAAATACCGTGCCTATGCTGGATCATGTAGCCGGCCGCGAGGCCGACCGTGAGCTTGCCTCAGCCCCGGCGGAGGCACCGGACCCGGAGAGAACCGACCCTAAAGCGGACCCGTTTGAGGAAATTGACTTCGGCTCTTATTTTCAGGAGTACCTGGACCCCGGTTTCCGCTCGCCGCAAAGTTTTGAGCTGAACGAGAAGCCTTCCATTGAGAACTTTCTCACGGTACCCGGCTCGCTCGTGGACCACTTGCAATGGCAAATCGGCGCTCTGCCGCTTTCGCCGTTGTTGCGTGAGGCGGTGGAGTACGTGCTCGGCAACCTGGACGAGGATGGTTACTGCGCCACCGCAAGCGGTGAGCTGCACGTAGGATGGCTGCGAGAACTGCGATGCTCCCCGGCACTGCTGAAATTAAGCAGCGAGCCTCAGCGAGATGCCGAAGCATTGCTGAAGGAGGCGTTCGCGGTTGTACACTCACTCGACCCGGTTGGAGTGGGAGCGGCAGATTTGCGCGAATGCCTGCTACTGCAGATTGAAGCTTGCCGGCGGGCGCTTGGGGCTTCGGTACTTCGCAACGGGATCGGCCACAGCGAAGCGATACAGCGCACAGCTAGCTGGGCCCTGGCGCATCGCATTGTGGACAGCCACCTGCCGTTACTGCAGAAGCGCGACCTGCGTGAGTTAAGCAAAGCGGCACAGGCGACTCCTGAAGAAGTAAGCGCGGCTTTTGATTGTATCCGGACGCTTGACCCGCGCCCGGGCCAGCGCTTTCATCACTCGGACGCGCGGCTGATTGAGCCCGATGTTTCCTTCGTCCTCCGCGATGACGAGTGGATCGCGGTGATGGACGACGAAAATCTGCCGACGCTGCGTCTGAACCGCGACTACCGTAAACTTTTGCAAAAAGGCGAAGCGGGCAAGGACGTAAAGGACTATGTCAAGGAGCGATACCGCTCGGCGCTGCAGCTGATGCGTAATATCGAGCAGCGCAAGAACACGATTTTACGTACCTGCGAGGCGATTGTGCGACGCCAAGAGGACTTCCTGGAGAATGGGGTGGAACGGCTGAAGCCCATGATGATCAAGGATGTTGCGGAGGAGATCGGTGTACATCCTTCGACTGTGAGCCGGGCGGTGTCCAATAAATATGCCCATACGCCGCAAGGAGTTTTTGAACTCCGCTTTTTCTTTTCGGAAGGCGTAAGCGGGCCGGAAGGCTCCGGCACACCGCTTTTGCTGCTCAAGCGCAGGGTAAAAAAGTTGATCGAGGAGGAAGACGCGCACAAACCCTTGACTGACGAGCACATCACCTTGCTGCTCCAGAAAGACGGCATCGACGTGACTCGCAGAACGGTGGCAAAGTATCGGGAGGATATGCGCATCCCAAGTACGCATCAGCGGCGCATTCGCTAACAGCCTGGTCGCTGCTATAGAAGGAGTCACGATGGATGTTGAATACACAGGCAGGCAGACGACTGTTACGGATGATCTGCGTGCTTTAGCGGGACCTGTTCTGGATCGTATGGAAAAGATGCTGGGCTACGATACAAGTGCTCACGTTGTCATTACGTCAGAGAAGCATCGGCAAATCGCGGAAGTCACCGTAAAAACTCACACGCACGATTTGGTGGGCCTATCAGAGTCGACGATAAGCCCTGAAGCTGCGCTACGACTGGCGCTGGATAAGGCTGAGGTGCAGGCTGTCCGCTTCAAGGAAAAACGCGCGACCCAGCATCGCCAGCCGAAAGATGAAAAAACGCTGGTGGAACCTGCGCTTGAGCGCGGCGGCAAGGGAAAGCGTACAGCGCTGATGCCCACTTTAGATTCGCCCCTAGACGAGGTACTTGGGATTTCGCCGGAGCGCGTGCCGGAGGCTGGGGAGAAGTCTGTTGCTTTGAAAAACGTGGACGCAGGTACCTTTGCCGTCGAACCGCATGTGCGGCGCACTATCGATGCCGTGGCACTGGGACCAATGAGCCTGGAAGAGGCGGTCAAGGAGCTGGAGACACGCGACCGGGAGATTTTTGTCTTCCGCGACAAGGCCGGGCTGATCCAGATTTTGCACTGCAAGCGGGATAACACGCTTGAGGTAATCGAGCTGCCGTAGTGTGATTTGAGTGTGCGGGCATGTCGTCCGCACACTTCGCGTTGTAAGCTTGTCGCTCGTTGTCATTGAGTTTTCAGTCAAAGTAGGGAGGGAAGCATGGCTACCGCTGCAACAACCATCAATTTAACGGAGTACCTGCGCACGTCGTACCACCCAGATGTTGAATATGTCCGCGGTGAGCTTAAGGAGAAGCCTGTGCCGACCTATCTTCATGGCATTGTTCAAATCATCTTAGGGAGTTGGTTTCTTAATCATCGCAAAGAGTGGGGCATTGTTGTTGCCTCTGAGGTCAGAACACAGGTAGATGAGGACCACGTACGTCTACCTGACATCGTTATTGTGCGAACAGGTGGCGGCAGACCAAGGACTTTGGTACAGGCTCCCCTTGTTGCTATTGAAATCCTCTCTCCCGATGACAGCTATGCCGACCTGCGGGAGCGCGCGGGTGACCTGCGTACGATGGGTGTGGAAAATATATGGCTACTAGACCCGGAGCGCCGCACCGCCGAGGTTTGGACCGGGACACACTGGCAGCCTGCTGACGGTAGTCGATTGACCGCGGTGAATGCGCCGGTGTTCCTTGACCTCAATTGGTTATGGGCGGAGATGGATGACGAGTAGGATTGAGCGAATCAGCAGGGTTCGCGTTTTCCGGCTGCCGCGCCTATGAGATAGTGGACACGTTGAGCGAAGCTGCTCCAATTCGTGAGCTTGTAGTGCTGACGGGCCTCTCCGGCTCCGGTAAAGGCTCAGCGCTCAAGGCGTTTGAAGATTTGGGCTATTATTGCGTCGATAATCTGCCCATTGAGTTGCTGCCGCAGTTTGCTGCGCTGATCGCAAGTGCGGCAGCAACGCGCAAGGCTGCCATCGTGGTCGATGTGCGTGAGGGCGATGCGCTGGAGCAGCTGCCCGCGACTCTGCTTGATATGCGCAAGACGCTGCCTGTCACTATCGTGTTTATGGAAGCGGCGCGTGCGGCGCTTCTTCGGCGCTACTCGGAAACGCGCCGGCCGCACCCGCTTGGAGCGGCTGAAACTGTAGAGGCCTCACTGGATGCGGAGCGGGCGTTGCTGGAGCCGGTGCGCAACGTGGCCGATGTAGTGCTCGATACCAGCAACTTCAACGTCCACGAACTGCGTGCCTACATCCACACACGCTTCGGCTCAGAAGCCGGCAAGAGCCTGCTGATCTCCGTTACCAGCTTCGGTTACAAGAACGGCGTACCGCTGGGGGCCGATCTGGTGCTCGATGTTCGCTTTCTACCGAACCCGCACTTTGTACCGGAGTTTCGTCCGCTCACCGGTCAGGATCGTGAAGTCACCGACTACATTCACAGCTTTCCGCAAACAGCGGAGTTTCTGGGCAAGACGCTGGACATGCTGCTGTTCCTGCTGCCGCACTACATCCATGAAGGCAAAAGCTATCTTACGGTTTCATTCGGCTGCACAGGCGGTCAGCACCGGTCTGTGATGATTGCTGAAGAAGTCAGCCGAAGGCTGGCGGCTGAGGGCTACCGCATCAAGATCACGCACCGCGACATGCCGCGATGAAGTCATGCGAACGGTGCGCCTGCTTGCAGGCACAGTGCTTCTCACGCAATCCTCTGCGCTCGCTACACTATAGGGAAGCGGAGCAGCGGTGAGCGAAGAGCACGGAACAAAAGTAGTGGCAAAGCAGGCACACCGGTGAAGCGCATCCTGCGGCTGCTGGCTTACTTGCGCCGCTATACTGTGCAAGCTTCTGCTGCGGTGCTGCTTATGGCGGCGGTCGGGCTGCTGGAAGCGTTTCGCATATTGCTGGTCCAGCCCATCTTTGACAATGTGCTGCACCCCGGCGTACCCACGCGCACGGTGCCACTGCTGAGTGGGTTCAATGCAAGCTTTCACACGCATCTCAGTCTCGACCTACACAGGCTCGTTCCGCACTGGTTCCACAATGAATGGACGATTGTCGGCTTTGTGCTGGTCGCCTCCACGCTGCTCAAAAGCGTCTGTGATTACTCGGGCACCTACCTGGTCAACTATGCCGGTTTCGGCATGATCACCGACCTGCGCGATGACCTGTACGAGGCCATGCTGCACCGGTCGGTTTCGTTTTTTCAAAAACACGCCACCGGCACGCTGCTCTCGACACTCATCAATGACATTGAGCGCGTGCAATATGCCATGTCGTCGGTGTTATCTGATTTTTTACAGCAGTTTTTCACGCTTATCTTCACGCTGATGCTGGTTATCGCGCTTGGCGGCAAACTGGCCTGGCTGCTGCTGCTGTTTGTGCCGCTGGTCATTACGTCTGTACGCAGGATCGGCCGCAGTGTGCGAAAAACTACGCGGGGCGGTCAGGACAAGCTGGCTGAAATCCAGAACATCCTGCATGAAACCATTACCGGCAACCGCATCGTGAAGGCGTTCAATATGGAGGCGTGGGAGCTGGCGCGCTTCCGCAGTGCGGCGCACCGACTGTTCCGCGCCAACCTGCGCTCGGTGCGGGCACAGGCGGCTTCCTCGCCTGTGATGGATGCGATCGGTGCCATTGCGATTGCGCTGCTGCTTCTGGTGGGTCGCGGCCAAATTCACAGCATGCACATGACGGAGGGACAGTTTTTTGCGTTCCTGGTCGCATTGTTCAAGCTGTATGACCCGGTTCGCAAGTTCGCGCTGTACTACAACAATTTTCAGCAGGCGCTGGGTGCATCGAGCGAGATTTTTCGCTTTATGGATGACCGGGAAACCCTGGTTGAGAAGCCGGGCGCGCTCGTGCTCAAAAGCTTCAGCGAGGCCATTCGCATTGAGGATGCAGGGTTCAGCTACTCGACGGATGAGGGGGAACAGGTGCTCTCCGGCATCAACCTGACGATTTACGAGGGCGAAGTCGTCGCACTGGTGGGTCCGAGCGGCGCGGGTAAATCGACGCTGGCTAACCTCATTCCGCGTTTTTTCGACGTAAGTTCCGGACGCATCCGGATCGACGGCCATGACCTGCGCGATGTTTCCATGCAGTCGCTGCGCGAGCTTATCGGGACTGTAACGCAGGAGACCATTCTGTTTAACGACACCATTCGCAACAACATCGCATATGGGCTACCGGGCGTGTTGCAGGCGCGGGTAGAGGCGGCAGCCCGCGCCGCGCTGGCGCATGACTTCATCACCGGTTTGCCGGAAGGGTATGACACGCCCATCGGCGAAAAGGGTTTTCGGCTTTCAGGCGGCGAGCGGCAGCGAATTGCCATTGCGCGGGCGCTTTTGAAAAACGCGCCCATTTTGATCCTTGATGAGGCTACTTCGTCGCTCGATGCGGAGAGTGAGTCGCTGGTACAGCCCGCGCTGGGCAATCTGATGGCCGGACGAACGGTTGTGGTGATCGCGCACCGGCTTTCCACGGTACGGCGGGCCACGCGCATCGGCGTGATGGAGCGGGGCAACCTGACCGCGATCGGAACCCATGAAGAGCTGCTGCTTCGATCACCGACTTACCGCAGGCTGTACGACTTACAGTTCGCCGACATAGTGGAACAGGAGGTGAGCGCGTGAACGCTCCCGAAGGGCAGGCTGTGCCATCCATCTCGTCTGTAGCTTCTATTGCATCGATGACGGGCTACGCGCGCGTCTCCGGGCGCTCCGCTGAGGCGCCGGGATTGACGCTGACGCTTAAAAGCATTAACCATCGTTTTCTTGACTTGCAACTGCGGCTGCCCGCGGGCGCAGAGCAGCTTGAAAGCACAATCCGCGCGGAGTTGAAACAGGCATTGGCGCGGGGCCATGTGGAGTGCACTCTCACATTGGATCGGGCACCGCGCGCCACTGCGGGAGCCGAGCGGCGCGCGGTTGCAACATGCTTTGACATGGCTGCGTTGCGCGCCTATGTCACAAATTTTCAGGCAGCTGCCACAGAACTTGGCGTGTCGTCGGAGCTGAACCTGAATATGGCCGCGCGCCTGCCCGGCATGCTTCTGGTCGGTCAGGATATGCGCGAAAGTGGGGAAGCCGAAGAGCAGGCGAGGCAGGAAAGTGCCTGGGAGGCTGTGCTGGCGCGGGAAGTTCCCCCGCTGCTGGCTGAAGCGATTGCGGCGCTCAAAGTCATGCGCAACCGCGAAGGGGCTTCTCTGGCGGCTGTTCTGCATGAAGGTCTGGGCAGGCTGCGGCTGCTGGTTGATGAGGTAGGAGCACTGCGCGCGGGCGTGCAGCAGGCGCACTTCAACCGCATTGCGGAGCGGCTCGATGTGCTGACGGGTAAAACTTTTGACCGCGACCGCGTACTGGCTGAAGCCGCGCTTCTAGCCGAACGGGGTGACGTAGAGGAAGAGGTTGCGCGCATGCACACGCACATTGCTCACTTTGCGGCGCTCCTCGATGGGGGTGGGGAGGCAGGTAAAAAGCTCGATTTTCTGCTACAGGAGATGAATCGCGAAGCCAACACACTGCTTTCAAAGACAGCCGGGATGACCGGCGGCAGCGCATGCATTACAGAGTGCGGACTGGCGATGAAGGCGGAAATCGAGAAATTGCGTGAGCAGGTACAAAACCTGGAGTAGGCGGCAGGAGCAAGGTCGTTTCAGGGAAGCGGATAAAGGGGGCAAGTGGCAGGAATTTTATTCATCATTTCGGCACCATCGGGTTCGGGTAAATCCACGCTGGTGGCGCAGATACGCTCGCTGGTGGGCGACCTGGAGTTCTCGGTTTCTTATACGACGCGCGCCGCGCGCGGCTCCGAGGAGGATGGGCGCGAGTACCATTTCATCTCTGTCGCTGCATTTGAGGCGATGATTGCAGCGGGTGCGTTTCTGGAATATGCCGATGTGTTCGGAAACTACTATGGAACGGCCCGGCGATCGCTGGAAGACGCCACAGCGAACGGAAAGGACTTGCTGCTCGACATCGATGTGCAGGGTGCGGAGCAGGTGCGCGGGAACATGCCGGAAGCGGTGAGTATCTTTGTGCTGCCGCCCACTCCGGAGATCCTGGAAGCGCGACTGCGCAACCGCAGCCGTGCCGAAGGAAACCTGGATGCGGAAGTCATCGAACGCCGCCTCCGAAAGGCACGTATGGAGATCGGTAACTACTCCAGGTATGGCTATGTGTTGCTGAATGATGTTTTGGATATCGCTGTAGGGGAGCTTTCAGCTATTGTGGCGGTAGAACGGTTTCGGCGAAGCGGTTTACCGGCTGAATCCCCGTCGGAGATGGAGTATTTGGAAACTTTGGCGCAAGGCTGCCGGCAGGACGGCATTCGGGCGCGATTGGCACCGGTACTAGCCGCTTTTGGACTAGAGACCTAGAGTGCTGTGCCAAGTCAGGAGTAAGACAGCGTCAGGGGGTAGTGCATGAAACTCGAGCATGAGTTCGACAGCAATTTCCGGTACGTCATCGTCGCGGCACGACGCGCGCGCCAGCTGCAAAACGGGTCTGCACCGTTGATACCGACCGCGTCTTCCAAGGCCTCTAAAATCGCACAGCATGAAATTATGGCCGGCGTGGTGCAGCATGTGCGCCATGAGACGCCGGTGATCAAGCCGGGTTTCGAAGCACCTGAAATTCCACGGTTTGCTTAAGAGTTCGCTTTAATACCCTGTTCTCCACATCACTGTATGAGCGGCAGCGCAGCTACAATCAGGTGTGCCGGCGCGTAGCTGCGGCATAGGCGATAACGGGGGAGCAGGCATGAAGGTCACTCTTGGAGTCACCGGCGGTATCGCCGCCTACAAGGCTGCGGAACTGGTGCGTGCTTTGCAAGCCAAGGCGCTCGACGTCCAGGTGGTAATGACAGCGGGCGCACAGCGTTTTGTGCAGCCGCTGACATTTGCCGCGCTTTCCGGCCATCGCGTCATTACCAGTTTGTGGAGCGACCAGGCAGCTGACGAAGCCGCCGGTCGTAGCCCTGCGATGGAGCATATCGAGCTTGCGCAGGCGACCGATGCATTGGTGGTCGCACCTGCCTCCGCTGATACCCTGGCCCGCCTGGCGGGGGGCCGCGCAGATGATTTTCTGGGCAGCCTGTATCTGGCTACGTTGGCCCCTGTAGTCCTGGCCCCGGCTATGAACATGCATATGTGGCAGCACCCGGCGACGCAAGCCAATGTAGCGCTCCTGCGTGAACGCGGCGCGACGATTGTGGCGCCTGAAAGCGGCGCACTGGCTTGCGGCATGCAGGGTGCGGGTCGTCTGGCTGAAACCGGTGTGATTGTGGAAGCGGTGCTGAGCGTATTGCAGCATAGTGAAGATTTAACGGGGGAGACAGTACTGATTACAGCCGGCGGAACGCGCGAAGCTGTCGATCCGGTTCGGTTTTTAGGCAATCGCTCAAGCGGCAAGATGGGCTACGCGCTGGCAGAGGCGGCGGCGCGACGTGGGGCGCGTGTCATCCTCATCAGCGCGCCCACGGCTCTGCGAGCGCCTGCCGGCTGCGAGATGGTCGCTGTCACCACAGCGGAGCAGATGCGTTCCGCTATCTTCGCGCGGCTTGAGGATGCGACGGTGGTAGTGATGTCGGCAGCGGTAGCAGATTACCGTCCACGCGTGGTGGCCGGGCAAAAGCTGCGCCGCTCCGGTCCCCTGACGCTGGAACTGGAGCCGACAGAAGACATTCTGCGCGAGATTGTGCTGCATCGTCGGCCCGGCATGCTGGTTATCGGCTTTGCCGCGGAGACTGAAGATGCCTTGGCAAGCGGGCGTGCCAAGCTGGTGCGCAAGGGTGCCGACGCGATCGTGCTGAACGATGTTTCGCGCGAAGGCATCGGCTTTGACTCCGACAATAATGCGGTTACTTTCCTGACGCCGAGTACGGCTATCGACCTGCCGGAGATGCCGAAGCGTATGCTTGCCGACCGTATTCTCAGCGAGGCACTAGGGCTTCGCAGACCGCAGAAGCTGATGGCTGAGGGCGGCATCCTCGTCCCGCACAGGAGCTAGCGTGGTGCGCACCATTCCACCGGAAGCAGCTGCGGCACTTCGCGCGCGTCTCGGTTTCTTGCGGGATATGGGAGTTTACGACTTGTACCGTCGTGAGCCGAGCGCTGCGGCGGAAGAGCAACCCATGATTCAGCTAGTGGAAGAGGCGCCAATTGTTTTTGCCGGCATGGAACCTTCTGCCGGTGCGCCGGAATCCATAGTCAGCAACCTTTTCCCAGATTTACCCGAGGATCACGAGATCGCCCCCCGCAAACGAGTCTTGCAATCGCCGCCGCAACAGCTTCCCGGTTTGAGCCTGCCTGCAGAGGCACGAGCCGGTGCGCTCACTGCCATTCGCGCTGAAATCGGCGACTGCACCAGGTGTCCGCTCGCCTTTGAAGGACGCCATACCATCGTCTTCGGCGATGGCGACCCGAACGCACGACTGCTATTTGTCGGCGAGGGTCCGGGAGCCGATGAGGACGCGCAAGGTATTCCCTTCATCGGCAAAGCCGGGCAGTTGCTGAATAACATGATCCAGGCCATGGGGCTCAAGCGTGAGTCGGTCTATATTGCTAACATCGTCAAGTGCCGACCGCCCAAAAATCGAACACCGGAGCCGGTTGAAGCCAATACTTGCACACCCTTTCTGCTACAGCAGATCGGGGTAGTGCGGCCGGAGGTCATTGTGGCTCTCGGCTCAACCGCAGCCACGTATCTGCTGGGCGGCAAATCGCCGCTGGGCGAGCTACGAGGGCGCATCCATCCAGCGTACGGGGCCAAGCTGATTGTGACCTACCACCCGGCTTATTTGCTCCGTGACCCACGCCAGAAAAAGGAAGCCTGGGCCGACCTGCAGATCGCCATGCGCGAGCTTGCCGGGGCGGCATCCTGAAGCTATCCGACCAGGAATGATGCTCTACAATTTCGCTATGAATACCTTTCTTTGTGTCGGCGCAGCCTGGTCTCCGCGCAGCCTGGTCATTAATCCGCCGATGACTGATGCGGAGCTGTTCGAGTTTTGCGCCTTGAACGATATTTCCCGTATTGAGCGAACCAAAGAAGGAGTGATCCACATGAACGCTCCGGCAGGAGGCGACAGCAGTAGCGGCAACTCGGAAATAGATACTCAACTTCGAACCTGGTGGAAGACCCACAAACGCGGCCAAGTGTACGACTCAAACGGTGGTTTCTACCTTCCGGACGGTTCCATGCTGAGCCCGGATGCAGCGTATCTTACTGCTGAAAAGTTCGCGCTGCTCACCAGGGAAGATCGCGAGAAATTTCCCCGTGTATGTCCCGACTTCATCATAGAGCTGCTTTCAGAAACGGACCGGCTTACCATTGCCAAGAAAAAGATGGAGCAGTGGCTTGAGAACGGTGTACAAGTCGGCTGGCTTGTGGTGCCGAAAAAGCGGCAAGTTCTTGTATATAGCGGCGGGAGTGAAAGCTTTATATCTATCAAGGGCAGCTTTGTGGATGGCTCAGGGCCGGTTGCAGGCTTCCGGCTTGATTTGGCAGAAGTATGGGAATGCTATGACATATAGATTTGGACTCAGCACTATGAAACTGCTAGACACCCTCGCCCTCTTCTACATGGATCAGCAAACGTTCAATGTGCCCTACGCCTGCCTCTGAGTGAGCTACTTGCAACGGAGAACGCTTGTCCAGGCGTTCATTACTTTCGCGAAGCCAGGTATAAGCCTTTTCTCGGCTGCCGAACACCTCTATCGCACGAAGAACAACATACGCCGCGCGCAGAGCGCCCTTGCTGTCTTCGGAGCTTAGTACATCAGCTTTTGGAGCCGCGACATACAGCGCGATTTCGGGATCTTGCAAGCCCAGCGTGCTCAGACCGTCAACAGCTTCGTGTGAGAAACCGCGGAGAAGAAGTTTTTCCAGTTCGCGCTCGGTGCCGGCTGCCTGATGGAGCTCGTGCGCCGCAGGTAGGTATGCTGCCATTTCAATCGCCATACTCGGAGCATACGCCGGTTCCAGTCTGTACCAGGCAGTGAAAGGCTCTTGGGCAATCACAACTTCCCGATGCACTTCTGCCTCTAACCGGGTATGACAATCCCAGCTGATCCAACTGATCCTGAAATCCGTTCCGGGGCTGCGCACATTGAAGAAACAGATCACCTGGCCGCCGGCCTCAGCATACCTAAAGGCTCCTCAACAGAAGATTTGGCTTTAGAAGACCGAGTGGATGAGCCGATGCTCAAAACCGAACTTGCGGATTTGACTCTCAGCATGTTTACCCAGGGCGCTTCGACGCGCGTCCGTGTCGGGAATCCCCATAATTCTTCTGAGCTGTACGAGTATGCTTTTGACTCGGCAGATGAAGCGAACAATGCAATGCTCGACGGCGGCATCCTTACTCGTGATCAAGTCCCCGATATATCGCAACCGTCCGGCACAGGTATTCCTCTCACCGGTATCACCGTGGAGCAACTGGAAGCCGCAGGCTTGAAGCGTCATGGAGCCTCCACTATCTAAGCGCGGCTCTCGATACGGCATTTACCTTCGCGCACTAGACATTGGTGGCGTTATACAGTTGCATTTATAAAGTGCTTTGCATGGTTACCGCTTTGTGCTATATCTCATGCCACAAAGAACAGGATGCCGCGCTGCGTATGTCCTGCACCCATTACGCTTGTTTTGTACCCCTGACTTTTCTGCACCCTGCTATAGCTGTCCCTCAGCACGCTCTCCCCCCAACCTATTGCTGTCAGTTCATTCAGGAGTCCGCCCGCATGTTCGTTCCGTCCGCCCGTTCCGGGATTCGCCCTGCAGCCCTTGCTGCCCTGTTGTCTACCTTTGTTGCGCCTCTAGCCTTCGGGCAGGTTGCGCCTGCCCTGCAGCGCACCGCCGCAAACCTTGGTCAGCAGCAGCCTTCCGCTCCTATCAGCGGTACAGTCTGGCTTCAGCTGCACAACAAGGCGGCGCTCGATGCGGCTGTCAAGGCGATGTACACGCCCGGCTCCCCGACTTATCAGAAGTTTGCCGATGCCTCAGCCCTGAAGCAGTTCGCGCCTACCGAGGCGGAGATGGCGAGCGTAAAGAAGGAGCTTGCCGCCCATAAGCTGGCTGTAGTCAGCACAGACCCGAATAACTTGTCCGTACAGATCAAGGGGTTAACCTCCGATTTTGAAGCAGCTTTCCACACCACGGTAAGCCAATACCTCATGAAGAGCGGCGAAACAGTGAGCGCGGTGGCCGCTACACCCGCGCTCGGCAATGGCGCAACAGGGCTGGTACGCGCGGTGAGCGGTATCTCCGGCTCTGTGATGCGCCCTTACAATGCGCATCCTGTAAATCCCGATACCGGCAAGCCGTCCGACTATACGCCGCTTAAAACTGCAGCCGCACCGGATGGCGCGTTTGTTTCGTCGGAGTGCCTGTATGCACCGAATACGGTGACAATCACCACCAATGGGGGCCTGCCGGCAGCCAGCTATCAAGGCCTTGTATACGGCGCAAACCCTAAAAACACCACACTCGGCACGCGGCCTACCTGCGGCTACTCGCCCCAGGATGTGTACAGGCTTTACGGTTTGAACTCGATTTACGGCCAGGGATATACAGGCAAAGGCCAAACCGTTGCCATTGTCGATGCATTCGGCTCACCGACCATTCAGGCCGACCTGGCAACGTTTAACGGTATTTATAACTTGCCGCCGGCCACAGCCGCAAACTTCAAAACCTACAATCCAACACCGTTAACCAAGACGGATGCGGGTTTTGCCGAGGAAACCACGCTTGACGTTGAGTGGACCCACGCGATTGCGCCGGATGCCAACATTGCACTGGTAGTGGCAGCCACCAACAGCGACAGCGACCTGCAGGGAGCGGTTCTCTATGTGATTGAGAACCACCTCGCCAACATCGTTTCGAACAGTTACGGCCAGTCGGAGTACTTCTCCGACGTTCAGACCATTACCTCCTGGGATGAGATTTGTGAACTGGGTGCTTTTGAAGGCGTTTCGGTCAACTTTTCGAGCGGCGACAACGGCGACTTGTTTGCGGCGGAAGGTGTAACGGATGTGAGTCTGCCGGCCAGCTCACCCTATGCCACAGCAGTCGGCGGCACCAGCGTTGCATTTTCGCCGGCTGACGGCTCCACCGTGCAGATCGGTTGGGGCACCAACATCACCCGGCTCAGCACACCTACCGCGGTTAGCGATCCGCCGATTGTAGAAGGGTTCCTGTTCGGGGCGGGCGGTGGGGTCAGCCAGGCGTTTAAGCTGCCCAGCTACCAGGCATCACTCAATCAGAGCGGCCGCGTACTGCCGGATGTATCGGCAATCGCTGACCCGTATACCGGTGTGGAAATCATCTATACCGGCACAACGGGACAGGGCTACGGTGTGATCGGCGGCACCAGCCTGGCATCCCCGGTATTTTCAGCGGAGTGGGCGCTGCTCCAGCAGCGATTCGGCTTCACACTGGGCCAGGCGGCACCGCTGGTAGCCAAATATGCCAACAGCCCGGCTATCACTGACATTGTGGCCCCGACGCCGCAGTTTAACGTGCAGGGTTCGGTGCTCGACAGCAAGGGCCTCACCAATTACTCCGCAGACGCACTGGCGGCACCGGAAAACAGCAACACCTACCTGGGTGCGCTGTACCACGGAGTCAGCGGCAGCTACTACGATCTGACTTTCGGTACGGATTCATCGCTTGCGGTGACGCCGGGCTACGATCAGGTAACCGGTTGGGGTTCACTGAACATGGGGGCGATCTTCAGCGAGCTAGGCAACCAGTAACGCGGCTGGGACGCGCACAGGGGCAAGTCTTTCTGGACTTGCCCCTGTTGTTTGTGCGGAGAGGCTTTGCAGCGAACTGGTACCCTCGCCAGAGATGGCCTTGTTTTGTGATGTCGCGCTGCCTGTGCCGCTTGACCGCGTGTGGACGTACCGCTACCCGGAGCCTAGGGCCGAGCCTGGACCTGCCGTGGGCTGCCGGGTTCTGGTGCCGTTTCGCAATGAGAAGATGTCAGGTATTGTGACGCGCCTGCACGACGCGCCGCCGCCAGTAGAAGCCAAGGCGCTGCTGGCTGTGCTGGATAGTGAGCCGGTCATCTCACCTGACCTGATGCAGCTTGCCGAGTGGATTGCGAGCTACTACTTAAGCCCACTGGGTGAGGTGCTGCGTTCCATGCTGCCGCTGACGGCAGAGGTTCGACGGCGGGTGCTGCTGCGTATAGCCGAGGCAGGACGCTCTGTCTTGTACGCGGGCGCGGAGCAGGGTTCGTCGCGTCGCTCGCGCCGTACCCCTGCGGAGCAGGATGCCGAGTACAGTGTGCTGAATTACCTCGAAAATGGCGAAGCCGCGAAGATCAGTGCTATAAAAACCGCGACCGGCGCCAAGCGAGAGCTGCTGGATGGCATGGTACGCAAAAAGTGGCTGGTGCGCGAGACGGAAGCTGAAGGCCGTGACGCGGCCCGTACGGTACGCTGGGCGGTGCTGCAGCCTGCACTGGATGCCGGGGCGCGAATGCCGAAGCTGAATGAAAATCAGCAGCGCATTTTGGCGGAGCTTGCCGGTGCGGGCGGTGCGCTTCCGCTCCCGGAGCTGCGCCTACTGCTGCAACGCGGCGAGGGAACGCCCACACCGCAGAGCACGCTAGCATCGCTGGTCAAGCGCGAGCTGGTGCGGCTGGAGGAGCGCGCGCTTGCATTCCATATGTCCGCGCTGGGGCAGGGCGGCGCGCATATGCACCGGTTGAACGATGCACAAACGGAGGCGCTTGCCGGTATTGCAGCCGCCATGGACCGTAAGGTGTTTGAGCCGCTGCTGCTGCACGGGGTAACCGGGTCCGGCAAGACAGCCGTATACCTGCAGGCGATGACGCGAGCCTTGGCAAGCGGGCGCGGCTCGCTGCTGCTGGTGCCTGAAATCGGCCTCACGCCCGCTATGGCAGGGCAGATGCACGCGGCGTTCGGCAGCGAGGTCGCGCTTCTGCACTCACAGCTGACGCCGGGTGAGCGTGCAGAGCAGTGGCACCGCCTGCGACGAGGTGAGGCGAGGATTGCTGTCGGCACCCGCTCGGCGGTGTTCGCGCCGGTGGCGAACCTTGGCCTGCTGATTGTGGATGAGGAGCATGACGGCAGCTACAAGCAGGAGGAGATGCCGCGCTACCATGCACGCGACGTAGCAGTGATGCGTGCCAAGTTCCTGGGCGCGGCGGTGGTGCTCGGCTCAGCCACGCCCTCGCTTGAAAGCTGGCAGAATGCGCAACGCGGGCGATACCGGCTGCTGCGCATGGCTGAGCGCGTGGGGAACCGTCCGCTGCCCCAAGTGGAATTGCTGGACATGCGCAACGAATTTCGTGAGACCGGGCAGGAGCAGCTGTTTGCGCGAGGCCTGATCGCGGAGACGCAGGCGACGCTTGACCGGGGTGAGCAGGCCATCATCCTACTGAATCGGCGCGGCTACTCGTATGTGGCCATGTGCCGCGCTTGCGGAGAAAAGTTGCAGTGCGAGAACTGCGCAATCGCATTAACGTTGCACAAGGCTGTGCTGGGGCAGGAAGAAGCACAGAAGGGCGACAGGCTGGAGTGCCATTACTGCGGCTACAAAACGCGGGTGCCGTCGCACTGCCCGCACTGCGGATCAGAGCACTTGTACTACCTGGGTGCGGGCTCGCAGCAGGGTGAGGAGCGCTTACTGGAGTTGTTTCCGGGTGCGCGGATCGGGCGCATGGACCGTGACACCGTGCGCGGACGCTTTGACATGGAGCGGCTGCTGGGACGGTTGCACTCCGGCGAAATCAACCTGCTGGTGGGGACGCAGATGATCGCCAAGGGGCATGACATCCATGGGGTGACGCTGGTTGGAGTGGTGGGCTGCGACCACGCGCTGGGACTGCCGGATTTTCGCGCAGCCGAGAGAGTGTTTCAGCTGCTGACACAGGTTTCCGGCCGGGCGGGGCGCGGGCTTCTGCCGGGCAAGGTCATTGTGCAGACCTACCATGCGGAGCACTATGCCATTGCCTGCGCGGCGGCCCATGATTATGCGGCTTTTGTGACGCAGGAGCTGCGGCTACGTCGCTACATGCACTACCCGCCATTTGCCGTGTTGGCTAACCTGCTTTTGCAAAGCGACCGACTGGAAGAGGCAGCGGACTGGGCGGGAAAGCTGGGTAGCTGGTTCCGCGAAACAGATTTGCCGGGAGTGCGGATGCTGGGGCCAGCATCTGCCCCGCTGTCGAAGATCAAGCGGATCTACAGATTTCACTTGGTGGTGAAAGCGGAAAACCGGGCCACGCTACACGCAGCGTTGCGTGGGGCTTTGAGCTTTGCCGAAACTGCCGGTATTCCAAGGAGAAATTTGATAGTGGATGTGGATGCGCTGAGCTTGATGTAGTGTCACCAATCGAGATCTATTTTCCTGCGTTCGCCGACTCCGGTTAGCCTCAGTCGATAACGTGCAGCTCCTTGCCCGGCTTGAAGCGGACAGCGCGCCCGGGTGTGATGGTCACTTCGGTGCCCGTCCTTGGATTGCGGCCGATGCCGGTTTTTCGCGGCTTGATGTTGAAAACTCCAAAGCCGCGCAGTTCGATGCGCTCACCGGCTGCGAGTGCTCGCTTCAAACTTTCAAAGATGGTGTCCACGGCGGCTTCGGCCTTGGTGCGCGGCAGGCCGGTGCGGTCCACGACTTGTTGAATGATGTCCTGCTTAATCATTGAACGACCTTATACCGCAGAAATGCCATCCGTTGCGGTACCGGCTGGTCTCCCGTAAGATGCAGATTCGAGACGCTGCTGCTTGCCGGGATCGTGCGTACCGGCGGTAATTGCACTGCCCAACCTGAAGCTGGAGCCGCATGTCTATTAAAAGCGATCGCTGGATTCGTGAGCAGGCCGTGCATCACGGCATGATTTCTCCGTTCAGCGAAAAGCAGGTCAAGAAGGATTGCATATCGTATGGCCTGTCCTCTTACGGCTACGATCTGCGCGTTGCTGACGAATTCAAGATCTTTACAAACGTCAATAGTGCTGTGATCGATCCTAAGAACTTTGATGAGCGCTCGTTTGTTACCGTTCGAGCAGAGTCGGTCATCATTCCGCCCAACTCTTTTGCGCTGGCCCGCTCGGTAGAGCACTTCCGCATCCCGCGTGATGTGCTGACAATCTGTGTCGGTAAATCTACCTACGCGCGCTGCGGCATCATCGTGAACGTGACTCCGTTTGAGCCTGAGTGGGAGGGGTTTGTGACGCTTGAAATTTCAAATACCACGCCGCTGCCGGCCAAAGTGTACGCCAATGAAGGGCTTTGTCAGATCCTGTTCTTCCAGTCTGACGAGCCTTGTGAAGTGAGCTATGCCGATCGCCAAGGTAAATACCAGGGCCAGCAAGGCATTGTTTTGCCCAAATTGTGAAAAGTGTGACCCATAGTACAAAAGTAATGTTGCGTTTTATGGTCCTTAGTTCTATAAAGTAATCAGTAACAACGCAGATCTGGGGAACGGGGTTGATTGGCGGGCGACCGCATAGTCAACCCCTCTTTTTTGCCCTGAGCGGATTTGAATTCCCGGTAGAGGCGGTAGGCGGCATGTCAGGTGCGGAAGTAGATTCTCACTTGGATTGTTTGCATCCCGGTGGGCTCATGATCTGTGCGCGCGGGTGGAGATTCCCGTATGCTTGGAGGATAGTACCATCGATAGTCACGACAGGGAGACACAGTTCCATGAAGAAGTTGCTTGCAATGATCTGTATGGCCGGTATCGCCGTGCCCGCACTGGCTAGCTCGAAAGAGGACATTCTCAAGCGCCTGGATTCCTCGACGTCCACTTTGGACGAGATCATGGCTGTTCCGGACAAGTCGATCCCGGACTCCATTTTGCAGCAGGCGACTTGCGTCGGTGTGATTCCGGGGCTGATCAAGGGCGCGTTTCTTTTTGGCGCGGAGTACGGCCAGGGTGTTGTGACGTGCCGTACCGGTCATGGCTGGAGCGCACCGGCGTTTATCAAGATGGAAGGCGGCTCCTTCGGGTTTCAGGCAGGCGGCTCCGGTACAGACCTGGTTCTGGTCGCTGTGAACCAGAAGGGCTTTCAGGACCTGTTGAAGAGCAAGTTCAAAATCGGCGGCGATGTAGGCGCGGCGGCGGGTCCAGTGGGCCGTGATACCCAGGCAGCCACCAACTGGAAGCTGCAATCGGAACTCCTGACGTGGTCGCGGTCCAAGGGGCTGTTTGCGGGTGTGGATCTAAACGGGATTGCGGTTTTTGAGAATACTGACGATACGACAAGGTTCTATGGCCAGCCGCATACCTTTGAAGAGATTTTGAAGGGCAATGTGTTGCCGACACCGGAAGCGACAAAGTTTGTCTCGACGGTAGCCAAGTACTTCCACATGTCACAGACAGCTAGTTAACGCTTGCGGGCAAGGCGTACAAGGCCGGTCTCCCACGGGAGCCGGCCTTGTTTTTGCGGTGGGTGTTGTTTGTTAAGCGGCAGGGAAGGGTATGTTTCTGCGCCAACTGCTTGAGTATTGGGCGATGCGCCTGCTGGTGGGGCTACTGACGGCGGTGCCCCGAAGCACTGCCCGCGCTGCCGGTGCTGCCCTGGGTGCGGCGGGGTACCGGCTGCTGCCGCGTTTGCGTCGCACCGGCGAACGTAATCTCCAGCTGGCATTTCCTGCGACAAGCGTGGAGTGGCAGGGGGCAACGCTGCGCGGTGTGTATCGCAGCCTGGGTTGGCAGCTGGCGGAGTTTTGCCGGATGCGGCGCTATACAGCCGCTAATACTGCCAAGTGGATTCGCTACGAAGGCTTTGAGCACTTTCAGCAGGCTGAAGTTAGGGGACGGGGCGTGTTGATCGTGACCGGGCACCTGGGGGCGTGGGAGCTTTCAAGCTTTTACCATTCGTTGATGGGCCACTCGATGAGCATGGTGATCCGGCGGCTCGACAACCCGCGTGTGGACGCATTTGTGAATCGCATCCGCTGCATGCACGGCAACCGGGTATTGCACAAGGACGACTTTGCGCGCGGGCTGCTCGCGGCTGTGCGGCGAGGCGGCTCGGTAGGCATCCTGATGGATACCAACATGACGCCGCCGCAGGGGGTGTTTGTGCCGTTCTTCGGTGTGCCTGCCTGCACTGCGTCAGGCCTGGCGCGGGTGGCGGCCAAGACCGGCGCGGCGGTGCTGCCGGGCTGCCTGCTATGGCACGCGGAGGAGGGCAAGTACGTACTGCACTTTTACCCGGAGATCGCAATACAGAAAACGGGTGATGCGGAAGCCGATGCCGTGGAGAATACCGCACGCTGCACCTCGGCGCTTGAAGCTATCATTCGGGAACATCCTGACCAATGGTTGTGGCTGCACCGTCGCTGGAAGACGAGGCCTGCCGGGGAGCCGTCTCTCTACTAGGCTTGAAGGTATGGCGATTATGTCTCGTTTTCTATCACTCAGCGAATTGGCTTCTGCTCTTGCGGGGGAGCTTCGACCTGCTGCGGCGGCATCGCACAGGGTGAGCGCGGTTGCGAGTCCGCAGACAGCAACCCCTGAGACGCTGGTATTTGCAGAGGATGCGCGGTCGCTTGCGGCGGCTCGGGAGAGTCGCGCGGGGGCGATTCTTACCTCTTCAGCATCGGCTGCGAATGCAAGGGATTGCGTGTTCCTGATCGTTGCGCAGCCGAAGCTGGCGTTTGCCCGTGCTGCACGGCTGCTGCGCGAGCCGGAGCTGGCGAGCGGCGTACACCCGCAGGCGAGTGTCGCTGCAACAGCCGAGCTGGCGGCAGACGTTTCAGTAGGTGCTTTTGCCGTGATTGAGGATGGTGTGCGGCTTGGGGAGGGCGTTCGCATCGGCGCGGGTGCGGTGATCGGCGTGGGGTGCGTGCTGGGGCCGGGCTGCTGCGTGTACCCGCGTGCGGTGCTGTACCCCGGCGTGGAGTTAGGGAGCCGGGTAACGGTGCATGCGGGTGCGGTGCTTGGGGCGGACGGCTTCGGCTATGTGCGCGATGCGGAGACCGGTGCGTACCTGCAGTTTCCGCAGCAGGGAAGACTGGTTGTTGAGGACGATGTCGAGATCGGCGCGAACACGACGATCGACCGCGGTGCGTTGGGGGAAACGCGCATCGGGCGCGGCACCAAGCTGGACAACCTGGTGCATATCGGACATAACGTGCAGGTAGGGGCGAACGTGGTGATTGCGGCGCAAACCGGGGTTTCCGGGTCGAGTTCGATCGGAAACGGCGCGATTGTGGCGGGGCAGGTGGGCATTGCCGACCATGTCACCATTGGGGAAGGCGCGATCCTGGGGGCGCAGTGCGGGGTGCCGTCAAACAAACGAATTGAGGGGCCGGGCGTGCTGTTCTGGGGGACGCCTGCGCGACCTATCGGGCAGTACCTGAAAGAGCTTGCTACGCTGGCGCGGCTTGCTCGCGCCGGTCGGAATATGAAAGGTAAATAGATGGCAGTGATTGTGGTGGGCGGGCATTCTCGCAATATCGGGAAGACATCTGTCGTGGCGGGGCTGATTGCGGCGCTGCCGGAGTGCGGCTGGACCGCTTTCAAGATCACGCAGTATGGGCACGGCTTTTGCACGGCGGACGGCGCGGCCTGTGATTGCCAGACCGACGAGCACACCATCGCGGTAAGCGCGGAGCGGGTTGACGGCGATCCCACTACGGACAGCGGCCGCTACCTGAGGGCCGGGGCGGAGCGCTCGCTGTGGGTGCGGACGCGCATCGGCATGCTGGCGACGGTGATGCCGCGGGTTCGCAAGGAGCTGGCTTTGTCGCGCAACGCGATTGTGGAGTCGAACTCGGTGATGCAGTTTTTGAAGCCGGACTTGTACCTGAGCGTGCTGGATGCGGGGACGGCGGACTTTAAGGACTCAGCACGACTGTTTCTGGACCGGGCGGATGCGCTGATCACGGTGGAGCGGCCGCTTGCGCCGCAGTGGAAGGGGGTTTCAGGGCGGTTGATCGAGGGAAAACCGCAGTTTGCGGTGAGCGGGCCGGGGTATTTGTCGCGGGAGCTGGTGGAGTTTGTGAGGGGGCACGTTACAACTGTATATGGCGGTAATCAACTCGGCTAAGAATAATATGAATTCAGACTTTAACTCTCAAAACCTCAGCATTAAACGCCTTCTTACAACGCCTATTCCGAAACAACTTTGGCACTACACTTCCTACGACTCCCTGCAAAAAATAGTCGAGTCAAAGCAAATATGGGCGACAGATTTGCGTTTCTTAAATGAACATCAAGAACTTAGGCATGCTATCGAGCTTTGCCAAAGGCTGGCTGAACAGATTCCAGCATCAGACAAGTATTCTGAATTAGTCAGAGAAGCAGCAAAACCCATAATCCAGTCTATTTTCCATGTGGGACCTCTTAGTTCTGAGAGAAGACAGCTGTTTGTGGCTTCATTTTCTGAAGCGGAAGATCAACTAAGCCAGTGGCGAGCTTACTCAAGAGCGTCAAGCGGCGTTAGCATATCTTTTGATCTTTCTCTATTTCGTCCACCAAATGAAATTGAGACAACAGTAGTGTTTGCCCCTTGTGTTTACGATGATGCGCAGAAGATGATTTTGCTAGAACAGGCTTTTACCCCGTTTATAGAAGCTCTTAATCAATGGATAGAGGATACTAAAGAAGTAGTTCGAGCAAACCCAAAATTGGTTGATGAAGTAAATAATCCCTTAGAATTCAGCAAACATGTGAAAGCGCCAGCACTAAACACCCGCTTGCTTAACGCGGCTGCAAGAGTCAACTTTAATCTTATCCGTATTTGCCCACTTCTAAAACATTCCAAATTTTCAGAGGAAGCAGAATGGCGGCTTATACTCCCTGTATTTTCTAAAAAGATGTTGCAACAGCAAGCACGAAAATTCCGTCCAGTCAGAGATACGCTAATTCCGTATTTGGCCTACCCTCTTCCTGCTAATGAAGATGGCTCCATCTCCCTCAATAACGTGATTGTTGGTCCAGGCAGTCACAACGAAGCAAGAGCTGCCATTTCAAGCTTTCTAGAAAGTAACAACTTACTCGTGCTCCCAAGGCTATCTGAGATTCCATATCGTCCTTGGTAACTCAGAGGTATTTACTCGAAGGAAGGCGCGACAGAGGCTTTTGTCTAGCTGAGGTTGTAAACTGAGTCTTCGTTCATAGTTTAGCCCGACCTACTTACTTACCGATAACGGCTCTGGGCCGAGGGAGCGTTGCGCTGGCTCATGAGGACACGTATTGAGGGTGATACAGTTCGCGAAGCTGTACTTGTCAGGAGCTGAGTTTTATGGCGATCTCTGCGGCGGTTCCAGTTGCAAATGAGTCTCAGACCCGGGTTGCCGGGCCGATCCATACAATTCTGGTTTTAGCTGTGCTGGGTGGGTGGACTTTCTATGGGAACCTACTTGCGCATCGACTCAGCATGGCAGTTCAGCCGGATCGGACGCGCTTTTACGCGGTCAGTATGTTGTTTGAGTGGCTGCTGTTCCTGTTTGTGCTGACGGGCGTTCGATATTCCGGTGCTTCTATCTGGACGGTGCTTGGAGCTCGCTGGGGTTCATCCCGTGAGGTGCTTCGGGACATCGGCGTTGCTGCCGGTTTTTGGGTTGTCACTTACATATTGCTTGCGGTCCTTGCCTTTCTGTTGCGCATTGCCTCGCATGGGCCGGATTTGCGGTACATGTTGCCACATCGAGGTGTCGAGCTGGCCTGGTGGCTTGCGCTTTCCCTGACGGCGGGCGTTTGCGAGGAGGCAATTTTTCGCGGGTACTTGCAACGGCAGTTTTTAGCATTGACGAAGAGTGCCCCGGCTGCGATTGCGCTTTCTGCTGGTGTGTTCGGGGCGGCGCATGCGTACCAGGGATGGCGCAAGGTTGTTTTGATTGCACTTTTTGGAGCCATGTTCGGGTACCTGGCTCGCCGGCGCAGGAGTGTTCGGCCCGGCATGATGGCCCATGCCTTCCAGGATGGGGCGAGTGGGGTGCTTGCCTTCCTGATGAAGTCGTAAGGCGGCTGGTACGGGTCAGAGCTGATATGCCGGGCGCAAGCTATTTGGCTGCCGGGAAAGGCTCGGGGGCCAGAGAGCCGTCGCGTTGGCGCATGAGGATTTGGACTTTGCCCTCGGCTGTTTCGAGCTGGTCCTTGCAGGCGCTGGAGAGGCCCATGCCCTCTTCGAACAGTTTGATGGAGTCTTCAAGGGGCAGATCGCCGCGTTCGAGCTGGGCCACGATGGTTTCAAGCTGCTTTACGTTTTCTTCAAAGGTTGCCATGGTTCTTATAAGCCTAGCTCAGAGAGGCCGGGATGGTCTTGCGGGCGGGGGCCGAGGGGCCAGTGGAAAAGGCGGTCGCGCTCGTTGATGGGCAGGTCGTTGATGGAGGCGATGCGGCGGCGCATGAGGCCGGCTTCTTCACCGTGCTCGGCGAACTCCCAGAGTTCGTTGCCGTAGGAGCGGAACCATTGGGCTTGCTCATCGCGGGACTCGTATACGAAGCGGACGGCCATGCGGTTTTCGCGGAAGCCCCAGAGCTCTTTGCAGAGGCGGTAGTTGAGTTCGCGCTGCCACTTGTTTGTCAGGAAGGCGGTGATGGCTTCCCGGCCTTCGAGGAAGTCGGTGCGGTTGCGCCATCGGCTATCGAGGGTATAAGCAAGGGAGACTTGGGCGGGGTTGCGGGTGTTCCAGGCGTCTTCTGCGGCGCGGACTTTGAGTGGGGCTGAGTCGGGGGTGAAGGGCGGGGTGAGGGGTTGGGTCATAGGGTCACTCAGGAAGATGCAGGAAGGGATTGATGAAAGCAGAACAAGTTTGGCGCAAGACAGAAGATGCTACCAAACAGGATTATGCAAAATTTTGTATAATTCAATCAACCAAGTGAATGATGAAAAGCAGATTGAGTTTTGCGGCGATTCGCTTGATGTGTTGCGGCAATTTCCTGAAGGCGCAAGACGAAGAGCAGGGCATGAGCTGGATCGGGTGCAACACGGCATAGAGCCACTGGATTGGAAGCCGATGAACAGTGTCGGTGCCGGGGTTCGAGAAATCCGGATTCTCGATGAGAGCGGTATTTTCCGCGTGATGTACGTCGCCAAGTTTGCCGATGCAGTGTATGTGTTGCACTGCTTTCAAAAGAAGACGCAGAAAACCGGCTTTACGGATTTACAAACAGCCATACGGCGCTACAAAGAAGTAGACAAGGAGCACTCCCAATGAGTTCTAGTTTTAAAAGCGTTTGGGACGCAATTGAGGACACACCGGCACAAGCTGAGAACATGAGGCTGCGATCCTCTCTGATGATGGAACTTCAAAGCTATATTGATGAACAAAAGTGGACGCAGAAGGAGGCGGCTGAGAAGTTCGGTGTGACGCAGCCTCGCATTTCTGATTTAGTACGAGGTCGCATTGACTTGTTCGCCATAGACACACTGGTAAATATGCTTGCTACCGCCGGGCTGCATGTGAGTGTGCGGATTGAAAAGATAGCTTAAACGTTAACAGGTGCTGCCGTGCGTTCTTCGAGGACGGCGGAGAGGGTTTCGACGGCGGTTTGGTAGCGGCCGAAGGGGGCGCTGGCGGCTACGCCCTGGACCATGGGGCGGGCGGTGGAGAGCATTTCCTGGGCGATGAGGATGCCTTCTGCCTGGGCGGCTTCTTTGCTGACGGCGGCGGCCATGCGGGTCATGATTTCGTCGGGGACGGCTACGCGGAGGTCGTTGCGCATGAACTCGGCGTTGCGGAGGCTGGTGAGGGGCCAGATGCCGGCGATGACTGGGATGCGGAATTGCTCGACGCGGCGCAGGAAGGTTTCCAGCAGGCGCAGGTCGAAGACGGGTTGGGTGATGGCGTACTCGGCGCCTGCCTGGACCTTGTAGGCGAAGCGGCGGATTTCGTTTTCGATGTCGGGGACGCCGGGGTTGGCGGCGACCGCTACGGTGAAGTTGGTGGAGACGCCGAGCGCGTTGCCGCCGATGTCGAGGCCGTAGTTGAGCTTGCGGACGATTTTGGTGAGACCGATGGCGTCGACGTCGAAGACTGCTGTGGCGTCGGGGTAGTTGCCGAGTTTGGGCGGGTCGCCGGTGAGGCAGAGGATGTTTTTGAGGCCGATGGAGGCCGCGCCGAGCAGGTCGCTCTGGATGGAGAGAATGTTGCGGTCGCGGCAGGTGTAGTGCAGGACCGTTTCGATGGGGAATTGTGCTTCGGCGTTTTGTTGAATCTGGATGCAGAGGGATTGGGCGCTCATGCGGGCGGAGGCGCGAGGGGAGTCGGGCACGTTGATGGCGTCTACGCCGTGGCTGGCGAGCAGGCGGGCTCCGGCGAGTTCGCGGGCGGTGTCGATGCCGCGCGGGGGCACGATCTCGACCAGGGTGATGAAGCCGCGTTCTTCGAGGAGGCGACCGATGGCGGAGCGGGTGCGGAGGGGGAGGGGTGCCGTGGCGTCGTCGGGCATGACTTCGACGCTGGGACGGGTGGATTTTTGCAGGCCGTTTTTACCGCTGCGCTCGGCTTCTTGCTGAGCGGTTGCCTGGGCTGACTTTTGGGCGCTTTGGGCGCGGAGCGAGGCGCGCATGGCGCGGATGTGAGCCGGGGTGGTGCCGCAGCAGCCGCCTACGAATTGCACGCCTGCCTTGAGGAACTTGCGTGAGTAGCTAGCCATGTACTCCGGCGAGGACAGGTAGATGTTGCGGCCGTCGACTGCGCGGGGCATACCGGCGTTGGGCATGGCGAACAGGGGTAGGCGGCTGGCGGCGGCCATGGACTGAACGGCGGCGAGCACGGCGGCAGGGCCGGTGCTGCAGTTGACGCCGATGCCGTCGGCACCCCAGGCGGCGAGGCGCGCGGCGGCTACGTCGGGTTGCGTGCCGTCGAGGCAGAGGCTTTGCTCGTCTACTGTCACCATCACTACGATCGGCAGTTCGGGCGCGGCTTCATGGGCGGCTAGGAGGGCCTGCTCGGCTTCAGTGAGCGACATGACGGTTTCTATAATGAGCAGGTCAGCACCTACGCCCGGTCCGCCGGCGGCGAGGGCGCGCATCTGCTCGGCGTAAGCGGCGCGGGCTTCCCCCGGGGAGATGGGGCCGAGCGGAGCCGTTTCTTCAGCCATTTGGCCTTCAAGCGCAATGCCCAGCGGGCCGACGGAACCGGCTACCCAGGCCTTGGAGGCTTGTTTTTCTTGGAGTTGTGAAACGGCTTCGCGGGCCAGGCGGACGCCTGCGTGATTGATGGCCTCTACCTTGTCTTGAAGGCCGAAGCGTTGCAGGCGGAAGCGGTTGGCGCCGAAGGTGTTGGTTTCGATGAGCTCGGCACCGGCCAGCAGGTACTCCTCGTGGATGGAGCGCACCATGTCGGCTTCCGACAGGTTCAGCTCGTCGTAGCAGCGATTGATGAAGACGCCGTGGTCGTACAGGGTGGTGCCGGTGGCACCGTCGCAGAGGATGGGGCGGTCTCCGAAGAGTTGTTGGAGGCGGTTGGGCATAGTTGGGTGCGTCAGTTTCCATGCTATGTCATGGTGTTAGGTGGGGTGAAAGCCAGGTCTTTCGATTTCGCTGTGCTTTGCTTAGTAGGGTGTGTGCGAAGTTGCGGATTAGTATATGGTGTCATCCTGAGCGAAGTCGAAGGACCTGCTTTAGCCCTTGACTTTTACGCTGCACCCGAGAAAAGCAGATTCTTCGATTTCGCTCAGGATGACACGGGTTTGTTCTGATAACGTAATCCAGCTGTAACTCTGAAATAAAACACTTTACTCACAATTTCTCAAGATGACACTGTATTTACAAGTTTGAAGACGTAAGTAGCTCCGCATACGCCGGTTTCGTGAGGTTGCAGCGCCTGCTTTGCTGAACCGCGGTGGGCAGTTTGCAGGGGTGCTTTGTTATACTCAGCTTGCTTCCAGAGCGGTTCGATTGCCATTGCTTTGAAGTCCTGGGGTTTCCATTTGCATTTGTTGAACCTGTTTCAGTCCCGGCTTGCGCGCGTGAGCCGTACCATCCGCTTGTACTCCATGCTTGCCTTGCTTCTGACGGTCTCGCTGGGTCTTTCCGCCTGCGGCAAAAGCTTCTACTTCGCAGGGCGTCCGTTTCCACCGAGCGGCATCCTCAACCGGGTTTTGATTGCCGCGCAGATCTCGGGTCGCGGGCAGCTTACGCTGGTTGATGGGCTGTATGACGTGCGGCACAACTTCAGCAATACTGTTGCCGCGTTTCCTATCAGCGGCTACAACGGGACATCGCTGCCGGTGTCTATCCAAAACCTGCCTGGCGAAGAAGCCGGGCTGGTATTTTCGACTTCGGACGGCACGCTGTCGCAGGTGAATTACGCGACGGAAACCGCTTCTGCCTTGTTTAATCCGACTTCTGCAGGGCAGATCGCCAGCTCCATCTTTGCTTCAAGCAGCCGCCAGTACATCGTTGCGGCGCAGCAGCAAAGCCGCTTTGTGGAGATTTTCGATGCCTCTGCCACGCCGAATACGTTTCTGCTGAACCTGCCCGGAGCGTACCGCGTATCGATAAACCCGGGCGGTACGATTGCGCTGGCTTACATCCAGAATCAGAACCAGGTTTTCAGCATTGTGCACCTGACCGCGGCGCAGCAGCAGGCTGCTATCAACAAGCCCACCACCTTCCAGATCAACGGCAACACATCTGAGGATTGCGAGCCGCAGAACCTGCCGCAGTACTGTGTATTCCCGGTGAGCACGGCGGCGGCACCGGTGGATCATCCGATCCGGACGGTGTTTTCTCCTGACGGATCGACTGCATATGTGATCAGCTGCGGGCCGGAGTGCGGGGGGCAGACGGCCGGGATTACGACGATTCCGCTGCCCGGCAGCGCGCTGAACTCGGGTGCGCAGGGGCCTGCCGGGTCAAACCTGGCTACGGCGAAGTTCATCGCTGTCCCGGGCGGGGCTACGGATGCGCTGTTTTATAACAGCTCGTTATATGTGGCGGGGCAGCAGCGGGTGCCTGCGGACAACCTGTTTACCGGGGAGTTGTCGATTGTGAACCCGGTTACCGGGAGCGTGAGCGCGCCGATGCCTATCTCTGATGGAACGCATGAGCGTATGGTGCTGGCCGATGACAACACGCTGTGGCTGGGCGCTACCAACTGCCAGGGCGGGGAGCGGTACAAGCAGTCGCAGGCGGGGATGGGGACGCCGTATGGGTGTATTACGCAGTTCAATACGGCGACGAATACTGTGACCCAGCTCGAGTCGTACAAGGGCGATGGGACCGGGATCGCCGCGGTGACTGCGCTGCACAAGGTGTATACCGCTGAGGGCGGGCAGGTGTACATCTACAACACGGCTACCGGGAATGCCCTGGATAATGCGAATGTGACGGTCCAGGGGATTGTGACGGATGTGGCCTATATGGATGCGCCGGATGATTCTGACAATACCTGGTACTAGGCTTCAGGACGGATGGGCGGGGATGCCTGGGAATGTCATGCTGCGGAAAGCTACTGTTTTGCTTTCTCAAATGCTGATTGTTTTTGTTGTGTCCCCTGCAGCTGTCCCGGCGCAGTCTTCCCCTTCGCAGGCCGCGGTTCCGAGCGCAGCTCAGATGACCCGTGCGGATATTGCTGTACTAGAAATGGTCGGCGGATCTGCTCTTACTGCTGCTGAAAGACAGCAGGTAGCCGAGGCCGTTGATGAGGGTCTCCAACAAAACCCAAAAAGCTGGATGCAGGGTTACAAGAATGCACAGGTCGCGCTCACTCTCGCTACGTACCATAATGCCTGTGCCGACGCGGACAGCCGCGAGAACTGGCGACGCGACTTTGCCAATTCACCAAAACCCAGTCGTGAACGGGACATTATGGAGCGGCATGATCCCGCTGTTGCGACTCTTGTCGGAAAAGGTTCGGCTGTTACGGATATTGTCAGTGACTACTCGCTGCGCGTGTTAGCGCAGACGGCGGCCTGGGCGAACTCGCGTGCCGGTTTGCCTGCGCCGCCCAAGGATCTTGCTGTAACTGCCCGGCAGCAAATTCAACAAGGCTATGCTACGTACCCGCCGGAGCTTCAGACTGCATATGCGCACATCGGGCGCAACTTTGCTTCTGCCGCAGCGATGATAGCGCTTACCAAGCCTGCGATGATTCAGCCTTACATGCAGTCAGCTCTTGCAGCGAAGCAGCGAATTGCGGGAGCCACAGGCCCGGCAGCTGCCGCCGCGCTTGTAGCGCAGGATTTGTACAATGAGGTTATTCGCAGGGGCGAAGCTCCGGTTAAGCTTTGCCAGCAAACCAGTGCTGATCCGGTGATGCAGGTTTATACGCGGTCGCTCTACAGCGATGCATTTCGCACCATGAATCCGCCAAACCCGAAGTAAATCACTGTAACTATGGCAAAGGTTGAGGCTGATTTGTTTGTCTTATCGCATGCGGATTGAACTATTCCCTTGTTCGGTAATTCCCGCTATATAGCTTGAAGGAACGGGGTATGGATGAGTCCTCATGTAGACATCCTGGCCATTGCGGCGCACCGCGACGATGTGGAGCAGACTTGCGGGGGCACGCTGTTGCGCGCCGGCGCGCAGGGACGGCGTACGGCGATCCTGGATCTGACTGCGGGTGAGGCGGGGACGCGCGGCTCGGCTGGGGAGCGGGCGGCGGAAGCGGAAGCGGCGGCGGTGATTTTAGGCGTGGTGCATCGGGAGGCGCTGGACCTGCCGGACGGCAGCATCCGGAACACAGATGAGAATCGGCTGAAGGTTGTGCGGGTGCTGCGGGCGCTGCGGCCTCGTGTGGTGATTTTGCCGTACTGGACGGCGCGGCACCCGGACCATAGCACCTGCTCCGTGCTTGGCTATGAGGCGTGCTTTGCGGCGGGGCTGCGGAAGCTGGTGACTGTTGGTGATGATGGGCGGGAGCAGGCGGCGCATCGGCCGTTCAAGATTGTGTATGCCAGCCTGTACGCCGATGTTCGGCCCAGTTTTGTGGTGGATATTACGGAGCATATTGAGGAGCGGCATCGGGCGTTGATGGCTTACGGATCGCAGTACGGCAACCAGGAGGCGGGGGCCGGGCTGTTTGTGCCGGAGGAGGAGATCCGCGAGCGCACGTTTGCCGAGGCGCGGCATTACGGGTTGCTGGGCGGGGTGCGGTATGGGGAACCGTTTGTGCAGAAGGAAGTGGGGCTGGTGGGGGACTTGTTGATGGTGCCGGTGCAGTCGATTTGAATGGCTAAGCGTTTGTGTTTCGAGCGGGACAAGGGTGGGTAAAGCTAAGGCAGGTCCTTCGACTACGCTTCCTGCGGAAGCTTCGCTCAGGATGACACGATTTACACACTGTAGATTTCGTTATGGCTTCAGTTGAGTCGTGAGCCGTCCCAGGCTAGGCCGAGGCGCTCGGCGGCGGCGAGCAGGCGCTTGTCGCGGGTCCAGAGTTTGGTTTCCGGTGTGAGCTGCGTAGAGGCTAGCAGGTGAGCATCAATGTAGCCGATGCCGGAGCCGGAGCCGAATAGTTTATGAATAGCAATGAATTCCAGAACATCCTCGTCGCGGGCAACAATGGCTTGTGGAAACTTGTGCATAAGCTTCAGAATGCGATCGCGGTGCCGTAAATTCCCTATTGCCAATTCACCAATAACCAAAGTGTGAGAGAGTATCTTATCCCGCTCCAAGATAAGTTGAAGGACTGTATCGGCAGTGCTGATATGGTCGATCCACACTGACGTGTCGATCAGGATCAATTGACAGGCCGCCGCCGTCGTACCTTTTTAAGATCAGGCTGTGTGCCGCCGAGCTGGGCGAGCGCACGGGCTGCTTCACGTTGCACGAGTGCGGTCAAAGCTGCTCTGATTAAGGCCGGTGTTTCCTGAATACCTGTTAATTCCTTGGCATCAGCAATCAATTCATCGTCGAGTGTGACTGTAGTACGCATTCGACGCTCCTGCTTGTGGCTGAATAGTAGCATCATTCGATGCATTCTTTGATGCACGGTCTAAAAGTAATACTTACCGGTTGACTGCTGCCATGGCGGCTTCGGGGTAACGGGTACCGACAGCTATACCGAACGGGGCGATCTCGTCAATCTGTCGCAGCTCGGCGGGGGTGAAGGTGAGTTCGGAGGCTGCTGCGTTCTCCTCCAGATACTTGACCCGCTTGGTACCTGGGATCGGTACGATGTCGTCGCCTTGCTGCATGGTCCAGGCGAGGGCGAGTTGCGAGGCGGTGACACCTTTGCGCCGGGCGAGTTCTTCGAGCTTGCTGACCAGTTCCAGGTTCTTTTTGAAGTTTTCTCCTTGAAAGCGGGGATTGTTGCGCCGCCAGTCGGTCGGCTCCAGGTCGTCCACAGATTTGAGCTGCCCGCTGAGGAAGCCGCGGCCAAGCGGCGAGTAGGCTACAAAGCCGATGCCTAGCTCGCGGGTGAGGGCAAGCAGGCCATCCTCGGGGTCGCGCGTCCAGAGTGAGTATTCGGTTTGGAGCGCGCTGATGGGGTGGGTGCGGTGGGCACGGAGGATGGTCTCGGGAGCGGCTTCAGACAGGCCCAGGTAGCGGACCTTGCCTGCTTCGATGAGACCGGCCATGGCACCGACTGTCTCCTCAATCGGTACATCGGGGTCTACGCGGTGCTGGTAGTACAGGTCGATGATTTCGACGCCCAACCGTCGCAGGCTTGCGTCGCAGGATTGGCGCACATACTCCGGACGGCCGTTAATGCCGCGTACCGAAGCGTCGTTGGGGTCGGCCATGATGCCGAACTTGGTGGCCAGCTGGACTTCATTGCGGCGGCCTTTGAAGACACGTCCCAGCAGCTCCTCGTTGGTGTGTGGGCCGTAGATGTCGGAGGTGTCGAGGAAGGTGATGCCCAGTTCGATGGAGCGGTTGAGGGTGGCGATGGATTGCGCCTCGTCGCGCCCGCCGTAGAAGGCGGACATGCCCATGCAGCCCAAGCCTTGCTCGGAGACGACCAGGCCCTGGGTACCGAGTTTGCGTTGCTTTTGTGTCATATGGCTCCTTATTAAGTATGGGACTCGCAGAGCAGTTTCGGCAATGCGGACGGTACCGCGAAGATCAAAAGCAAAAGCAGGTCCTTCGACTCCGCTGCGCTTCGCTCAGGATGATACGGTTTTGCGGGGGCTTGAAGAAGGACCTGCTTTGCACGCACCGTTCGGAGCGTGACACGGTTTTGCGGGGCTTGAAGAAGGAACGGCTTTGCGCGCATCGCTTTGAGTATCTGTAACAGAATTCATCTTTTGTTTGCATAGGGGCCTGCATGGCAGGCGTAGGCTTGGGTGAGCCGCGCGCGGCAGTGCGCGGGGGAAGGGTACCCGATTTGAGTGTGTCTGTTTTTGTTCTGGAAGATGATACCGACATTGCACGGCTGGTAGAGCACCACTTGCAGGCGGCAGGCTACGTGCCCCGGCTTTTCCCTACGCCGCTGCACCTGATTTCTGAAGCCGAGCGTCAGGCTCCTGCCCTGTTCCTGCTGGACATCATGGTGCCCGGCGGCGATGGGCTTGATGTATGTCGCAAGCTGCGAACCAATGCGCAGCTGTCCACGATCCCTATTATTTTTATGACGGCCAAAGCGTCGGAAAATGACCGGGTGCTGGGCCTGGAGCTGGGTGCCGACGACTACATCACCAAGCCGTTTGCGCCCCGTGAGCTGGTGGCGCGGGTCAAGGCGGTGCTGCGGCGGTTTGAACGTCCGACCGGTCCGCAGACGATCCAGTTTGAAGAGGTGGTCATCGACGCGGGGGCCATGCAGCTCAAGGTGCGCGGTGAGCTTACTACCACTACGGCCACCGAGTTTCGGCTGCTGGATTACCTGGCGCGGCACCCCGGGCGCGTGTTTTCACGCGATCACTTGCTGGATGCGGTGTGGGGGGATGCGCGGTTTGTGACACCGCGCTCAGTGGATGTGTATGTACGGCGCATCCGCGAGAAGATTGAGGCGGACCCGGAAAACCCGCGGTACCTGAAGACCGTGCGCGGGGCCGGGTACCGGTTTGAAATGCCCAAGGCGGGCAGCATAGCGGAGACCGCCGGCAGCCAGTAGGAATAACATTGAAATGGTTGCGGAATATGGTAAAAGCAGGTTCTTCGACTACGCTTCCTATGGAAGCTTCGCTCAGGATGACACAGTGAAGCAGGTCCTTCGACTACGCTTCCTAGCGGAAGCTTCGCTCAGGATGACACAAGTTTTATACATTCCACCAACTTTGCTTTTGCTCTAGCGTGCTTGCGAGGATAAACGCAGAGGGGGAGTATGACCGGCCGGGTTTTCACGAAGTTGTTGTTCTCCTTCATGCTGGTGCTTTGCATCGGGACAGCTATCCTGGACCTTTCTGTACGCCGGATTGTGCGGCATTCGCTCTACGCGCAGGCTGCTGCTTACTACAATGTAAAAGGGGCGCAGCTGGCAGGGCAGCTGGCTGAGATACCGCTTGCGGAGCTGCCCGGCGTGGTGCGGGCGCAGGCGCTGGCCGCCCGCGCCGACATCGTTGTAAGTGATGCCTCGGGGCAGCTTGTGGCACAGGGTCTGGGTGCCGGGGGCACGCTGCGGGTAACGGGTGAGTTCCCAGTCGATTTGGGAAGCGATACGCTGCAGGTGAACGTGGCAGCGGGACCAAACCGGGTGCGCTTTCTGTTTTCGCTTTCGAGTCTCCAGGCGATTCTGCTGCTGCTGCGGCGCGACTTGCTGCTTGCCTCGCTGCTGGGGCTTGGATTGGCTACGGTGACGGCTGCGTTCCTGGCCCGGCGCGCGGCTCAACGCCTTACGCGCATTGTGCGGTTTGCCAATCGCATTGCTTCCGGGGAGCTGTCGGCGCGGGTGGAAGAGGGTCGGCTTGATGAAATCTCAGAAGTAGCGCATGCGCTCGATACCACCGCTGCCCGGCTGGAGGAGAGTTTTCGTGCGCTGGACGGCTCGCGGCACGAGCTGGCCGTGCTGCTGGACAGCATGCAGGAAGGCGTCGTCGGCATCTCGCCGGACTCGCGGATTACCTGGTCCAACTCCAAAATGAAGGCGATTTCTCCTTCGGCCATGCGTGAGGGCCGGTCGCTGGTTGAGAGCATCCGCGACCCGGATGTGCTGCGCTGCGTTGAGGTAGCCCTGAGAGAACATGCGCTGGGACGCGGGCGGGCTACCAGTTTTGTGCCGGGCCGGGCCTTCGGCGTAAGTGCCGCGCCCATGCCGGGCGGCGGCGCGGTGCTGGTGCTGCATGACGTGACGGAGATCGAGCGGGCCGAGCGGATGCGCCGCGACTTTGTCGCCAATGTTTCGCATGAACTGCGCACCCCGCTTACTTCTATTTCCGGCTACGTGGAGACGGTGCTCGACGGGGAAGAGGGGCTCTCCGAGCAGGCGCGCGACTTTCTGGCGATTGTGCTGCGCAATGCTACCCGCATGAACCGCCTGACTATAGACCTGCTGGCCCTGGCCACGGTGGAGGCGGGCGACTACCGGCTGCAGCCGCGCCCGCTGCGGGCCGACGTGCTGATTGAGGATGCGCTGGATTCGCTGGCCGGTATGGCGATCGATTCGGGCGTGGTGCTGGAGAGGGCGCCTGCTCCGGAAGTGCCGGTGCTGGTGGATCTGGACGCGATCAGCCAGGTGTTCGGCAACCTGATTGAGAATGCGATGAAGTATGGGCGCTCCGGCGGACGGGTGCGCATCGGTGCTTGCGAAGCGGGGGAGCTGGTCGAGTTCTACGTGCGGGATTTTGGGCAGGGGATTGCGTCGCAGCACTTGCAGCGCATCTTTGAGCGGTTCTACCGGGTGGACAAGGCGCGCTCGCGCGACTCGGGCGGCACCGGCCTGGGGCTGGCGATTGCCAAGCACATTGTGCTGGCGCATGGGGGGACAATCCGGGTGGAGAGCGAGCTTGGTTCCGGGTCGACGTTTTTGTTTACCTTGCAGAAGGCTGTGCCGGTGCCTGTGCGTGACAGAGAAGCGAGCCAAGCGGCTTACCCGGTTGGAGCGGGTTGAGAGGGTGGGTGCGAAGGTGCTTATTGCGGGTTTCGTGCTCGGAGTCGGGTTGTCGTGAGGGGCGAAGCGACGAAGGATCTGCTTTTTCTGCTGATCGGGAGTAAAGCAGATCCTTCGCTACGCTCAGGATGACCCATTTGAGTGAGTGCAGACCTGGAATCGTCCTTTTGCGCATGAGTGTTCCAAGGCAAGGAAGACTGCGTCGCAGGGGTGGGGCTTCAAAGTCGGAGGCAAAGCAGGCCGCTGCGCGGGTTAACGGAGCTAAAGGCGGCAGGCCGCGTAAGGAGAAGGTGCCGGCATAGCGGGTGATGGATAGAAGGAGATGCTGCATCTCAGGAGCTAGGCACGGGTACCCGGTTCTGCCTGATTTGCTTAGCGTTGTTCCAAATTGGGTCATAATTTGTGCTTTTTTCCGGCAATGTCAAACGGCTGTAACAGTGAGCCTTCACAATGCAGGAGAGAAGAAAGAGAGATTCCTTGAGACAGACATCACTTCCGGCAGCAGTTCTGCTTTGCGCCGCAGCGTTTTTTACGGCTTCAACGGGCTTTGGGCAGAAACTGAATGGGGCGGGAAGCACGTTCGTATACCCGATTTACTCCAAATGGTTTTCCGAGTACAGCGCGCAGCATCCAGGGGTGGAATTCAACTATCAATCCATCGGCTCGGGAGGCGGAATTCGACAGGTAACTACAGGAACGGTGGACTTCGGAGCGACTGATGGTCCGATGACTGATGAGCAGATTGCAAGCGCCAAGGTAAAGGTGCAGCACATCCCCACTGTTCTCGGAGCGGTTGTACCGATCTACAATCTGCCCGGCGTGAGCCAGGAGTTGAAGTTCTCGCCCGATGCGCTGGCAGGCATTTACCTGGGCAAGATCACCAAGTGGAACGACCCCTACATCGCCAAGGACAATCCCGGCGTCAAGCTGCCGGACACAGAGATTACAGTGACGCATCGGTCGGATGGGTCGGGAACGACGTACGTTTTTACAGACTATCTTTCAAAGGTAAGCAGTGAATGGAAATCGGGGACCGGTACCGGTACCGCGGTTTCATGGCCGAAAGGTTTGGGCGGCAAAGGCAATGAAGCGGTAGCCGGACTGGTGCGGCAGCTGCCGGGGTCGATCGGGTATGTGGAGCTGATCTATGCTCTGCAAAATAAAATTCCGTTCGGAACGGTTCGGAACTCTTCGGGACAATTTGTCAAAGCCTCGATTGAAAGCGTAACTGCTTCCGCTGCCGCGCTGAAACAAATGCCTGCCGATTATCGAGTTTCTATCACGAACGCACCTGGGGCCGGGGTGTATCCGATTTCGAGTTTCACATGGATGCTGGTTCCGACCCAGGGGCAGGACCCTGTGAAAGCAAAAGCGATCAAGGAGTTCTTGACCTGGATGCTGGAGCATGGGGAAGGCGAGGCATCCACCCTGTACTACGCACCCTTACCCGATTCGGTACAGGCCAAGGTCCGGGCAACCGTAGCACAGATGAAGTAGTGCATACCCTCGCGTCTTCCGCAGATGCGAGGGTATGCATCCATACGTTTGCAGAGCATAGTTCCAAAATAAGGGTAGGATTGAAGAGCTCAAGCTTAGGCCGGGTCGGTCCGCGAGAAGGGCAGATCAAGACTTTTCATTGCGGCGTTCAGCAATTTCGTGTTCATCGTATGTTCAACAAAGCTGATTAAGGTAAAGCCGGTGGACAGCAAAATACAACAGGCACCGACTCCAAGACCGTTCATTAGCGTTCCGACCTCAACACCGCTTGTTGCGGCGACTCCATCTGAGCCTTCGCAGGTACGGATCTTTTTAAGCAAACGCGGTAGATCGACAACGAGCGACATGGTGTTCCATGGGGTGACGGTTGCCAGTGCAGTATCAATCTTTGCCATCGTTGCTCTTGTTGTCGCAGAGCTTGTACTGCACTCGCAGCTTACTTTAAAGCAGTTTGGATGGCGATTTTTCTTTGACTCCCAGTGGGACCCCGTATCAGGAAAATTCGGTGCGTGGCCATTTATCTATGGAACACTGGTTTCCTCGGTGTTGGCTCTTTGCATAGCGATTCCCTTGGCATTGGGGCTTGCGATCTATCTCACGGAGATGTGTCCAAAATTCCTGCGCTCACCGCTTGCATTCCTTACGGAGCTGCTGGCTGCCATTCCCAGCGTTGTCTATGGTTTGTGGGCGATCTTTGTACTGGTGCCGCTGCTGCGCGAGCATGTGAACCCGGTTCTGGCAAAAAGCTTAGGCTGGACGACATTGTTTACGGGACAGAATTACGGTATCGGCATGCTGGCGGCGGGGGTGATCCTTGCCATTATGATTTTGCCGATCATTTCATCGCTCACGCGAGAGATTATGACGTCTGTGCCCTACACGCAGCGCGAAGCGGTGCTGGCGCTGGGGGCGACGCGGTGGGAGATGATTCGCGTGGGGGTGCTGCGCAATGCGCGTATCGGCATTGTGGGTGCCGTGATCCTGGGCCTGGGCCGGGCGCTGGGGGAGACGATGGCGGTCACCATGGTGATCGGCAACCGTCCGGAGATTACGCGGTCGCTGTTCGCGCCGGGGTACAGCATGGCATCGGTGATTGCCAATGAGTTCAGTGAGGCCTCGGACGACATGTACCTGAGCGCGCTGATTGAGATCGGGCTTGCGCTGTTCCTGGTCACCATTGTGGTGAACGCACTGGCGCGCGGGCTGGTGTGGGCTGTGACCCGCGGCGCGCCGGCGCGGGTGGTGTAGCCGATGGAGCAGGTCATGCAGAAGCGCCTCGAAATCAGCCGGGGCAACCGTATTTGGCGCGATATCACCAACCACCTGGCTACCGGTATTGCGGTGCTCAGCACGATCCTGGTGGTGGCCCCGCTGGTCGCTATCTTCGGCTACTTGCTGTACAAGGGTGCCAGCTCGTTGAACTGGGCATTTTTCACGCAAATTCCCAAGCCGGTGGGTGAGCTGGGCGGCGGCATGGCGAATGCTATCGCGGGTTCGGCTTATATCCTGGCTATCGGCAGTGTGCTGGGCGTCCCGGTGGGCATTGCCAGCGGGATATTCCTGGCGGAGTTCGGGCGCGACAGCCGTTTTGCCATGTTGGTCCGGTTTACGGCGGATGTGTTGAACGGTGTGCCGTCGATTGTGATGGGCATTGCGGTGTACTCGCTGATTGTGCTGCCGCAGAAGCATTTTTCCGCGCTTTCAGGCGGGGTTGCGCTGGGGATCATGATGATCCCGACAATTACGCGCACGACAGAAGAAATGCTGTTGCTGGTGCCCAACTCGGTGCGCGAAGCGGCGCTGGGGCTGGGTGTCCCGAATTGGCGCTCGGTGTTGTCGATCACACTGAAAACGGCTTCCCCCGGTGTCATTACCGGGTGTATGCTCGCGTTTGCGCGGGTGGCCGGAGAGACCGCGCCGCTGCTGTTTACCGCGTTCGGCAACAACTTTTGGAGCTCGAACCTGAACCAGCCGATTGCCGCGCTGCCGTTGCAGATCTACACCTATGCCATTTCACCGTATGATGACTGGCACCGGCTGGCGTGGGCGGGTTCACTGGTGTTGATCCTGCTGATCGTGGTGGCGGTCGGGCTGGTGCGCTTTGTCACTTCGCGCGGCATTTTGAAAGGGGCAAGCTAAGTGGCAGTCGGCATTGAGGTCGCGGATCTGGATGCGTGGTACGGGGCGCACCAGACCCTGTTCAAGATCAACCTGAGCGTACCCGCGAGCCAAGCGACGGCTCTTATCGGGCCTTCCGGTTGCGGCAAGTCCACGTTTGTGCGCTGCCTAAATCGCATGCACGAGACCAATGCCGGGGGTAGGGTCGAAGGTAAAGTGAGTATCGGCGGTGTCGATATTTACAGGGACGCGTCGCCGGTTGAGATTCGCCGCCGGGTGGGCATGGTGTTTCAGCGGGCCAACCCATTTCCTACCATGTCGATTTACGACAATGTGGCGTCCGGGCTCAAGCTGAACGGATTTCGCAACCGGCACATTCTGGATGAAGTTGTAGAGCGCTCGCTCAAGCATGCGGCGCTATGGGACGAGGTCAAGGATGACCTGCGCAGGAAGTCCGGTGCGAGCCTTTCCGGTGGGCAACAGCAGAGGCTGTGCATCGCGCGTGCGCTGGCCGTGGACCCGGAGGTGCTGCTGATGGATGAACCTGCTTCGGCGCTTGACCCAGTTTCAACGGCGAAGATTGAGGATTTGATTTTCGAGCTGAAATCGCAGTACACGATTGTGATCGTGACGCATAATATGCAGCAGGCGGCGCGCGTGGCGGAGCGCACCGGCTTCTTTTTATCGGGCAAGCTTGTCGAGATCGACGCGACGCACAAGATTTTTACCAATCCGCGCGACAAGCGTACCGAGGACTACATTACCGGCAGGTTCGGTTAATATGCGCGTTCGATTTCATCAAAGCCTCGGCGAGCTCAAGGAGAAGATCCTGATCATGGCCGGTATGGCCGAGCAGTCCATTGAGCGCGCGGTTGAGGCGTTCCGCACGCGCGACCTTGCACTGTGCGAGCTGGTCGACCAGACGGAAGTTGCCATCAATCGCTACGAGCGCGAGATCGACCAACGTGCGCTGGACCTGCTGGCGATGCAGCAACCGATGGCTATCGATCTGCGTTTTATCCTGGCGGTGATCAAAATCAATGCGGATGTGGAGCGGGTAGGCGATGCCGCGGTGAACATCGTGGAGCGCGTGCGTGAGATGCAGGGCTTTTCAGAGGTTGATCTGCCGGTCGATATTCCGCACATGGCCGAGCTTGCCATCGGCATGATGCGGCGTGCGCTCCAGGCGTTTATCGAGGGTGACGCGGATGGGGCGCAGAAGGTGCTGGCGCTCGATGACGCGGTGGACAAGTTGAACGACGGTGCTTACTTTGCCCTGTTGAACGTGATGCGGCAGCAGCCGCACTATACGGCGCAGGCGCTGAATGCGCTGGTAATTGCGCGGTCGCTGGAGCGGGTGGCCGACCATGCGACGAACGTTGCCGAGGATGTTATTTTCTGGATTCGCGGGGCGGATGTGCGGCATTATGTGCCGTCGCCTTCGTCCATTTCATCCATCGACGGTTCCGGTACAGCAGCGGAGAATGGGCCTATTACCAGTTAGAGCTGGTCATTACATACGCTCAGAGGGTTGAGCGAGGTATTCGGCAGGGTTTTGTGGAGGCAAGGCAAAAGCAGATCCTTCGCTGCGCTCAGGATGACCCCTTATTTTGGAGAATCTGGGAGTACTCCGTTGCAAGTCCCACATCTCGAAAGCGAGATGGGGCACCCGAACCCTGCACACCGATATCCGGTGTCATCCTGAGCGAAGTCGAAGGACCTGCTTTTCTCTGGGGTGGTGCGAAGTTTCAAGGCAAAAGCAGGTCCTTCGACTTCGCTCAGGATGACACGATTTCTGAGGGAGTTAGAAGAAGTAATACTTTGCATACACCCTCTCAGGATGACACGATTTCTGAGGGAGTTAGAAGAGGTAATACTTTGCATACACCCCCTCAGGATGACACGGACCTTTTACATGACATTTACTCTGCTTTTGCTTTATTACTCCGTAGCCGGTGACCACCAGCGCAGGTGCAGCAGCTCCGGGAAGAACAGGCCGTGGCGCAGGGGTTTCGGCTTTGGCAAGGCTGCGAGCAGGGCGTTGCCGTAGGCCTCAAGCTGGGATTGCCATTGGGCTTGCTGGGCAGACAGCCACTGTTCGCGCTGGGTGTCGTCTTGAAATGACTCGGCGTGGGAGCCGGTTTTGTAGTCGATGATCCACAGGTAATTTTCGCCTTCTGTACAGGGCTGCTCGCCCGCAAGAAAGCTGCGGTCGACCCGCAGGCTGCGCAGGGTTCCTGCATCATCCCAGTGCCATGCGCGCTCGGTTTGTGCTTCCGTGTGGGGTTGCAGCAGCCAGCGGCCTACGGCATCGGCGTTTACGGCGAGCGCCTGATCTACCATGGCGGGTGTTGCGGCAGATGCTTGTGCGGCGGTGAGACCGGCCTCGCGTAGGGTGCGTGCGGCTGCTTTTTCGAGGCCGGTGCGCCAAGTGCCCGGGTCGGATGAACCGGATGGATGGGTGTGGAGCGTCGCCAGACGCTCCAGCAGGGCGTGCATGGCGGTGCCGCGCGCGCGGGCTGCGAGCGAGCCTTCGCTGCGGGTGAAGAGCGGCGCGGCGGGGGCGGGTTGCTCCATGTGGAATGTGACGTCGGGCGCGCAAGGGGGTGGGGACCAGCCGGAGGGCAGGCGGTCTATTGTTTGCGTGGTTTGCGGGGCTTCCATCTTTGCGACGGCGGAATCGGCTGCGGCTGCCAGGGTCAGCCTGTGTGTGCCCACGCCTGTTTGCAGGCAGGTTTCAAGTTCGGGGCCAAGCGCAGGCCATGCTGCCGCCAACAGCGAGCCTTCTGCCGGCGCGCGGAGTTTGCCGTCTGTAACCTGCACGGTTGCGAACAGGTGCAGGCGCGTTCGCGCGCGGGTGCAGGCTACGTAGAACAGCCGCTTGCGCTCGTCGCGTTCGCGCGCGCTGCGCTGCCGCTTGACCCAGTCGTATGCGGCATTGCTGTCTCCGTCGGCGTCATCCTTATCCTTGCTGCTGACCGGGGCCAGCAGGGTTTCCTCTTCGAGGGTGCCGTCTGCTTTAGGGCGTTGCAAAAGGGCCAGCAGTTCGGCGCGGTCGCGGCCGGTTTTGCGTTCGAGTCCGGGTAGCAGGACTACTTCAAAGCCCAGGCCCTTGGCCTTGTGCATCGTCATCAGTTGTACGCCGAAGCGCTCGCTTACGCGGGTATCGGGGGCGGCGCAGAGGCGCTCCAGCCGCCGCGAGAAGTCACCGCGAAAGATGTCGGTACCGTCCGGGGCGACGTCATCGAGCAGGCGGAAGAAGGCTTCGGTATTTTCTCGCGCGGTCGCGTCCACGCAGGCAGGGCCGCCTAGGGCTGTCCAGGTACGCTCAAGCCAGCGCGACAGCGACAGCACGTTGCTATCGCTGTAGCGGGTGCGCAGGGCCTCATCGAGAACGGTGAGAGTGTGCGAAAGCCGCGCCTGGCCGTCAGGGGAGAGCAGGTGCAGCCGCGTGCGGGCAAGCTCGGGCAGCGGGCGCGCCAGTAGCGCCGGATCGTCGTCACCGGCCAGAATGTGCAGGTCGCGGAGCAGCAAGCCGCACCAGGGTGCGCGCAGCACGGTGAACCAGCTGTTGCGCTCATCGGCGTGCAGCAGGGCGCGCAGCAGCTGCCATAGGTCGTGTACTTCAGGCCGATCCGCGAGCGGCTCCAGATCGACGGCGCGGTAGGGGATGCTGGCGGCGCGCAGGGCGGGCAGGATTGCGCCCAGGTGTGAGCGCGAGCGGACGAGCACGGCTACGCGGTACTCGTCATCGCCGCGCGCCTCGGCGGCGGCGATGCGCGGTTGCTCTGCTTGCAGCACCTGCACGACTTCTTCCGCTTCGCGCAGACGCGCCTGGGCTGCATCGTCTTCCGTGTCTGCGTCGATAAAGAAGGGATGCAGGGAGTAGGGGTGCTCTGTGCCTGCTTGCGGCCATGCTGCGGCGGGGACGAAGGTATCCTGGCTGCTGCCTGCAAACATGGCGGCGAAGCGCGTGTTCAGCTCGTCCACCAGGCCGCGATGCGAGCGGAAGTTGTGCCGCAGCTGCAGCGGGTGGCAGGCATGGCGGCGGTCGGGGTCAACATCGTTAGCGCAAGGCAAGCCGTGCGCGCGTGTTTCATGGAACAGCGCGACCTCGGCCTGGCGAAAGCCGTAGATGGATTGCAGAGGGTCTCCGACCAGGAACACCGTGCGCCCGTCGCCCTCGCTCCACTCGCGCAGCAGGTGGGCGATGAGCCGGTATTGGGCGCGGGAGGTGTCCTGAAACTCGTCGATGAGCAGGTGGCGCTTGCCTTCGCTTTCAAGCAGGCCGCGTGCGCTGCCTTCATCGCGCAGGACTTGCTCAGCGGCTTGTGCGATCTCGACGAAATCAACTGCGTTTGACTCGGCGAAGACCAGCCGCAGCTCCGCGACAGTGCGGCGCAGCACGAGGAACACGGCCAGCAGGGTTTGCCATTGGTCGTCTGTGTAGCCGAGGGGGGGCAGGTCTCGGAGGCGGCATAAACCCTGTTGCAGTTGCGCGCCGCCGCTTGGGTGGGTTTGCAGGTCGGCGCAGCAGGCTACCATACGCTGCTTGCACTGGAGCAGCCGCTCTTTTTCGCTCCCTTTCGCGTCTGTCGGGAAGCCTTCGGCCATGGTCCATCGACCGCGCCAGCCGTTGTCCTGCTTTAGCAGCAGCGAGGCCAGGGCGAGCCAGGTTCCCCGGTCGTCGGGTAGTTCTTCCAAGTGGTGTAGAAGCTCCAAACGCAAGCCCTTCTTTTCAGAGCCGGCACGGTTTGAGGCTGCATACCGCGCTAGCTCCAGGATCTCTGCTGTGAGCTCCGGCATGGCTTCAAACGCGGCTTCCAGGCTGCCCAGTACGCGGGCGTGCTCGTCGGCGAAGGGCTGCTCCAGCTCGCCGCGCACGGTATCCCAATCCACTGCATCGCCGCCGAGAGGCAGAACACCGAGCCAGGCATCGCGGCGCGCCAGCATGCCGGCCAGTAAGGCTTCCACTTCCGGGAGGTTATTGTCGCGCAGCAGCAGCAGGGTGCGGAGAGCGTCATCAAGCTCCGGCGAGGTGCCGCCCAGTAGAGCCGTAGTGCGCCGGGCGGCTGCCGCGTAGAGAGCGGCGGCATCTTCCGTGGGCTGCATTGCGCCGCCCAGCCGTGCCAGGAGGGGCTGCCCATGGGCCAGTCGCAGGCATAGCGAGTCGATGGTTTGCACGTCGAGCCGGTGCGGTTGTTCGAGCAAGCGCCAGCCGTGCAGCTGGGCGTGGCGTAGTGCTGTTTGTGCCAGCGCGAGTCCCGGCGTGTCGCCGTCGGTCGGTGCGTGCTCGGTTGCGGCTGCGGCTGTTTCCAGCGCCTTCAGAATGCGGTGGCGCATTTCTGCCGTGACTGCGCGTGTAAAGGTGATGGCCAGGATCTGCTCAGGCTCTTCGACCTCTGCCAGAAGGGCGAGGTAGCGCTGTGTCAGCAGATCGGTTTTGCCTGCGCCCGCCGGGGCTTGCACCAGGATGGAGCGCGCGGTGTCGAGCGCGGCTTTCCGTGCGTCTGCGTCTTCAGGGGCGGGCTTTGGGGGCGCGGGCTTTTGCGGTGGGAGTTCCTCCGTCATTTCCAACGTGTTCAATCCGTCCAATCCGTTCCCTACGGCAAAGAGCAGCCCTTGCTCGTCAGGCATCGCTGTCTTCCTCCATCGGCAGTGCGGTGATTTCCAAAGCCTGCGAGCGGACGCGGCACAAGCCGTATAGACCGCACAGGCGGCAGGTTTCCGCGCCATGCTTGGGGTTTACCGGGGCCTCGCCGTGCACAAATGCTTCGGCCAGAGCCAGCAGCGCATCAGCCCATTCATCGCGTGTTTCGGGCGTCAGCAGGCGCTTGTCCGGGGTGCCTTCCTTGCGCTCACTGCCGCCCAGCAGTTCCTCCGGGTTTTCTGCAAGCGCGTGGAGCCTGGTTTTGCCGTCACCGGCGCGAATCTGGGCAAAAGCAATGCCCGCCACGTGAGCCAGACCGCCGAACGGCGCGCCGAACAGGGCATAGATGGGTAGTTGCGGCTCATCAGGCCGTGCACCACTCCATAGTTTTGTGTTGACCGTACCGGCGGTTTTGTAGTCCAGCAGCAGCGTGCGATCGTTACCGGCCTCGCCAACCTCATCTGCGCGGTCCAGGCGCAGGTTGAGCCGCAGAGGGCCTACGGTGACGCCCTCCAGCTTCCTTTCGACGGCGACCACACGGAAGGCTGCGCGGTCCGCTTCCACATCAAGCCAGCGGCGCAGGCGGGTGAACAGGCGTCGCTGTTCCAGTTGCAGGTACTCCGTACGCCAGTTGTCGCCTTCAGCCTCGCGCATGGTTCCGGTAAAGCTGCGAACGATGGCGGCTTCGAGTAGGCCATCGATCGCGCCGGAGTCGATCGCGCGCAAGAGGTTGTCTTGTGTGTGCAGGCGTGCTTCGCCTTCCTCACCTGGAGCTACGGGCGTGTCAGACCAAAGCTGTTCGAGTGCGCGATGCAGCAGTGTGGCGCGCTCGCCCGCGTCAAGGCCCCAGGCTTCGTCGTCGAGTGCGACAGCACGCAACCGTTTGGCCGCGAAACTCTGGAAGCCGCATGCTGCTTGCCGCTTCAGGATTTCGCTGCCGCCTGCGATGCGCTCTGCGGGCCATAGTGCAACGGTCGTTGTATCCGGCTCGCGCACAGTTTCGCATGCAGGTACGGGCAGCTTGGCGGGTGCTTCGGAGGCAGCCGAGGCAGAGGCGGTCAGGAGGCTCAGCAGGGGTGAAGGGCGCGCGTCCACACCGCTACTTTGGCTTGCGTAGCTTGCTGCTACCAGGGGAGCGCTTGCGACCACCCGGCGCATTTGCAGCTCTGCCAGTGCAAGGTCACCTTCTGCGGTTGTATGCGGCATGGCCGCGTCACGTTGCAGGGCGGCGGGCAGCAGAGGGTGCATGCGCCCGCCGCGCGGCCAGCGGTCCTCGGTCATTTGCAGAAGCCATACGGCGTCAAAGTTCTGCCCTGCGGCTTCGGTGATACCCATGACCTGCACGGGCGCATCCTGCGACCCTGCCGCGAACAGCCTGCCGTGCGCGAAGCCCGCGAGCTCGCGCACAAACTCAGCCCAGGTCACCGCATCCCCGGCAAAGCCGAGCAGCGCGGCGTCAGCCAGCAGACGCTCCCAGCTTGCACGCGCCTGGTAATGCGTGGAGCCCAGGGTTTGGAAGCCGGGCCAGCCCAGCCCTTCGAGCAGTGTCGGCACAGCCTCAGCCCAGACGGCAAAGGAGCGCCTGCGCCCGCGTCCACCGGGGGCTTCGCGCGCCACCCACTGCTCTGCATCGGCCAGCCGCCGGGTAAAGGCTTGCGGCAGCAAACCCCCTTGACGCCGCACGTGCCGCAGCAGCGTCCCGAGTTTGATTTCCGTCGTCAGCAGCCCCGATCTGCGCAAGGCGGCATCACTTTGTGCCAGTGCCAGATGCTCCGCGGCATTTACAGCGAGGAAGCCGCCCAGCAGCAGCCCTGTCAGCTCTGCCGCAGGCAGGGGACGCGCCAGCCATCGCAGCAGCAGCAGGGCAGCGTGTACCAGGGGGACCGTCGCCAGCGGTACACCGAGTGAAAACTCATAGGGAGAAGGGGAGTCGGCGGCCATGCGCGCGGACTGCGGCAGAAGCACCCTGCTAAAGGCGCGATCTACAGCTGCGCGTGCCCCGGCGAGCTCCGGCAGCAGCACGCCGATGCGCCGTGCTGTGCCTTCTGTTGAAGCGGCTTTAAGCTGCCCGCGTACCCACAGGGCGCAGGTTTGGAGCTCGGTTTGTTCGTCTACTGAGCAGTGCAGTTGTTGCTCCGCTGCCGGTTCCGCAATAGCTAGCTGCGACACGCGGCAGCCCCCGGTCTCAAGCGTTTGCGTAAGCGTGAGCTGCGCGGGAGTCAGGCGGTCGAAGCCGACCAGCAACAGCTCCGCATGGTGGGGCAGGGCAGCGGCGCGCTGTTGCAGCTCTGCTGCATGTCGTTGCAGCTCTCCTTCCACGCGCGAGCAGCTGATGACGTCAAGTTGTGTGCACACGCGGTCGAAAGCTTCGGCCCAGCCCAGAAAGCGGTCTGCATCTTCATGTGCGTCGGTCCACAGGCCTGCCGCGCCCCCGGTGCGTCGGCTGCCGTGTGCGTTGTAGGCGCTTAAGAGTGCATAGGCGCTGCATGCCAGCTGTGCCAGGCGCTCGGGAGAGACGACTGCGGCTGCGTCCCGGGCCTGCACCCGCTTCCATAGCAGTTCTTCCTGGAGCCCGGTCAGTACCAAGGGCAGGCCAATGCCCTCGCGGGCCAGGCAGGCGTACAGTTGCCCGGTCCAGGTGGACCAGTCGAGGATTGCGGGCCGTTGCCAGCCGCGCCGCCCGGACGCGCGGGCATCCTCGGCATACGCCTGCTCCAGCCACCGCGCCGCGCGCGCGCTGGCGGTCAGCACGGTGGCGCCGCGCAGCAGGGCCTGGGCGATCTCTGAGGGCAGGCGGGTGGGGGGCATCGCAGCCAGTAGTGTAGCCGCTAGTGTGTTGGGGTGGGAGGCGGTGAGCAGGTGTTTTGCGTCCCCAGCCCGTTTGACCGGTTCGGCTTGGAGGGTGCTTGCAATGGAGTTCAGCAAGCTGGGGCTGTTTTGAGTGGTGTGGGTGAAATTGCGGTGAATAAGATCAACCATGCGTGTCATCCTGAGTGGAGCGCAGCGGAGTCGAAGGACCTGCTTTTGCCTTTGAATTTTGTGCGGCTTCCTAAGAAAAGCAGGTCCTTCGACTTCGCTCAGGATGACACCGGGTTTACTTCGCTCAGGATGAGACGGATTTATATAGATGAAAGCGGCTGCACCCGCCCATATAAACTAAGTGCGTGGTTACTCTCTTACGCCCTGCCCGTGCTGCTACCCTTATGTGCGCCGCGCTGCTTGCCGTCGGTTGCCGGCAAGCGCCTGCGCCGGTGGCAAATGCCGGTCCGGTTCGCCACTACCCTATCAGCGGCAGGGTGGTGGGCACCAACGCCGAGAGCGGTGAAGTTGAGCTAGCTGCAAATCCTGTGCCTGGCTTCATGGACGCAATGACCATGCCATACCAGCTCAAAACGCCGCATGAGCTTTCAAAACTGCGGCGCGGCGATGTGATCGCGGGCGTGCTGGATGTCGGCGGCAATGGGACTGTGATTGAGCAAATCCAAGTGACAGACCGCGGTAAAGAGCTGAACGAACCCATCTCGCAAAGCCAGCTAAAGCCGATTGTGCCGGGCGAAGCGGTGCCTAACTTCGTGTTTCTCGACCAGGATAAAAAGCTCATTCACCTGGCGGACTTCCATGGCAAGGTGCTGCTAGTGACGTTTATCTACACGCACTGCCCGCTGTCGGACTTTTGCCCGCGTATGAGCCGTAACTTCGCGGATGTGGACCAGGCATTGGCTGCCGTGCCCGACCTTTACGGTAAGACGCATTTGTTGAGCATTTCATTTGATCCGGCGCGCGACACCCCTGCCGTGTTGCGCTCCTACGGCGGCGCGTATACAGGCAAGTACACGATGGAAACTTTCAGACACTGGAGCTTTGCCGCACCCCGGCAAACGGAGCTTGCGTCGATGCTCGACTTTTTCGACCTGGGTTCCATCCCTGCGCCAAACGGGACGCTGACTCATACGCTGTCTACCGTGGTGATTGGGCCCGACGGCAAGGTAGTGAAGTGGTACCCGGGCAACCAGTGGACGGCTGCCGAGGTGATGGCCGATGTGCAGAAAACGCTCGATCAGGCAGGCAGCCCGAGATCTGGAGCGCATGCTTGATCGCCATCCTGATGGGTGTGACCGGAACCGGTAAAAGTACCGTGGCCAAGGCGCTTGCCAAGCGCACCGGCTGGGAGTTTGTCGAGGGTGACGACTACCATTCCGAGGCAAACGTGGCCAAGATGCGTGCCGGTGTGCCGCTGACCGATACGGATCGCGTGCCATGGCTGGCGACGCTGCACGACATCCTGGCCGGATGGACGGCTGCGGGCAAGAACGGCGTGATGACCTGCTCGGCGTTAAAGCAGTCGTATCGGGACGAGCTGGAGGCCGGCTTGCCGCAGGGCCTGGTGTATTTTGTGCTGATGGAGGCACCGAAAAAGGTGCTGGAGAATCGGCTGGACAATCGCAAAGGTCACTTTATGAACCCGGCTCTGCTGAACAGCCAGCTGGCGACGCTTGAGATTCCTGAACATGCGATTCATATTCAGGCGACGGAGACACCCGATACTGCCGCGGCGGAGATCGTGGAGCAGATGGAAGCGGGTGTACGCAGCAACTCGGTGTCATCCTGAGAGGCTGTGTGCAAAGTTATAAATAATTCCATTGTGTCATCCTGAGCGAAGCCGAAGGATCTGCTTTCTTCTGGGATGACGCGAAGTTCCAAGGCAAAAGCAGGTCCTTCGGCTTCGCTCAGGATGACACCATGGATGGGTTTGCAACTTTGCACATGCCTTCTTGGGATGACACGATAGTTGAGTGGGACCGCTTTCAAGGGGTCAACTTCGTGTGCCATGGGAACATGCGCTAACCCGGTAGAATGGGGTTGACGCGAAAGGACATACCCCTTGCCACGGCTTACGATCTTATTCGGCATCATCCTTATACTGCTGGGCGTGTTCTGCTACATGAATACCGGCCATGAGCACCCCACCTCGCTGATTCCATCGGCTATCGGCCTTATCCTGGCGATTTGCGGGGCGCTGGCGCGGACCACAGATCTGAAGCAGCGCGGATTGGCTATGCACATTGCTGCGACTGTCGGGGTGCTGGGCTTTTTGGGGACTGCGAAGGATATTGTGACCTACATCCGCATGCAGGGCGGCTTGCAGGTGAAGTCGGTGATTGCGACGGAAGAGAAGGCCGCAACAGCCATACTGCTGCTGGTGTTCACGATTGCGTGTGTGCGGAACTTTATCCAGGCGGCTCAGGCGCGCCGGTTGCGGGCGTAGCCGTTGGCCATGCGCACCGGTACTGCGATGCCGCAGCTGAATGCCGAGCGCGGGGGTACGCGCGGGGCTGCGCGGTTAGCCTCCGTAGGAGACCAGCCCAAGCGCAAGCCGGACCTGAAAAAAGTGCTGCCGGAGGTGTGGAAGTTGGTGCGGCCGCGCCGCTTCCTGCTGTTGTTCGGGCTGCTGCTGGTGTTAATCAAGAGCGCGGCCAGCCTGGTGTTGCCGTATACGACCAAGTCGCTGCTGGACAAGGTGTTTTTGCCGCACAGGCCGCAGTTGCTACTGCCGCTGGTACTGCTGGTGTTTGGAGCGACGGCGATCCAGGCGATTACGTCCTACTCGTTGACGCAACTTTTGTCGAAGGCTGCGCAGCGCATGATCACCGAGCTGCGTGAGCAGGTGCAGGGGCACATCGGGCGGCTGCCGGTCTCGTTTTACGACAGCAACCGGACCGGCGTGCTTGTTTCGCGCATTATGACGGATGTTGAAGGCGTGCGGAACCTGATCGGTACGGGGCTGATCGAGTTTGTGGGCGGTATTGCTACTGCTATTTTTGCGGTTTCGTTTCTGTTCAAGGCCAGTCCCCGCATGACTACGGTGCTGCTGCTGGTGCTGTTCAGCTTTATTTTTGTGTTGCAGCGCGGGTTCAAGAAGATTCGACCTATTTTTCGTGAGCGGGGCAAGATCAATGCCGAAGTTACCGGGCGATTGACGGAGTCGCTCGGCGGCGTACGTGTGATCAAGGGCTACTACGCGGAGAAGCGTGAAGCCGGGGTTTTTTCAGCAGGGGTACACCGGCTGCTTGACAATGTTATCTCGTCGCTTACGGCCACCAGCCTGCTGGCGCTTTCGGCGACCGCGATCCTGGGAATCGTGGGCGGGTTGGTGATGTTTTTCGGTGGGAGAGAAGTGCTGGCGAACCAGGGTGCGGCGCATGCGATCGGATTGCACACTACGGGGCTCAACTCGCCGGGCAGCTACTTTCAGTATGTCGGTTTTCTGGCGTTTATGATTGCGCCGATTTTTCAAGTGGTAAACGTTGGAACGCAGCTTACCGAGGCTGTGGCCGGTCTGGACCGCACCATGGAAGTGCTGGGCGAGCGGCAGGAGTTTGACGATCCCGATCGCAAACTGGAGCTGCCGCCTATCGCGGGTCAGGTTGAGTTTCGTAATGTCCGTTTCGCTTATGAGACTGATAAGACCGTGCTTTACGATATTTCGTTCACGGCGAAATCCGGCACGGCTACCGCGCTGGTCGGGTCGTCCGGCTCGGGTAAGAGCACGATCATTTCACTGATTTGCGGGTTCCACTCGCCGACCGCTGGGCAGATCCTGGTGGATGGGTATGACTTGTCTACCGTGGACCTGGGGAGCTACCGCTCGCAGCTTGGTGTGGTGCTGCAGGAGTCGTTTTTGTTCGACGGGTCGATTCGTGACAACATTGTGTTTTCATCGCCGCAGGCCGATGAGGCGGACTTTTTGAATGCCTGCCGGATTGCTCGTGTGGATGAGTTCGCGGAGCGGTTCGATGAGGGGTATGACACGGTGGTCGGGGAGCGCGGGGTGAAGCTGTCGGGCGGGCAGAGGCAGAGGCTTTCGATTGCGCGTGCGCTGCTGGCGAACCCGCGGCTGTTGATCCTGGACGAGGCGACTTCGTCACTTGATTCTGAGAGTGAAGCAATGATTCAGCAGGGGCTCAATACGCTAGTGCAGGGGCGCACTACGTTTGTGATTGCGCACCGGTTGTCAACCATTCGTAAGGCGGATCAGATACTGGTCGTTGAGGGTGGGGAGATTGTTGAGCGTGGGACGCACGGGTCGTTGTACGCGCTGGGGGGACGGTATTACGAGTTGTATACGCGCCAGCATGGGATTGAGGAGAATTTGTTTCTTGCGCCGGGTGAGGGGGATGTGGTGGTGGTGTGAGGTTGGTGTTGAGTGTTTTTCTTAGAACGAGATAACCGACAAGCGTCATTGTCGTGGGTTTTAGAGTGGTATGCTCCTGCCATGAGCGATAAGTCAACTTCTATGGACCCGGTTGATGATCTATATACCAATCCTGAGCCAATAGTTGATTTTGTAAAGATGCAGGTCGCTTTTTGGGAGAAATTAGTCGTTCTAGACGCCGCGACCCTAGCAGCCTCCTTTACCGCAATCGGAGCTTTTCACGATCACCTAAGCGGAGATGGTGGAATTGGATATCTAATGGCAGCCTGGAAACTTTTAATTAGTGGCTTGGCTTTGTGCTTGCTAGCGCAGTGGATTGCGATACCCGCAGCCATAGCTATCTCTGGATACTTCTATGGCATGCGGGTGCTCTCGCTATTGAATAAATCGACAGCCCAGGTTGTGGCTGGAGGAGAACGGTTATCAGCCGGTTATGTAAGAATCTCATCCGAAATCGTCGCTAAATCACCCGGTCTGCATCGGCGCGCTAGTACTCTATCACGTTTAGCCGGTGCGCTCGGATCAGCGGGGCTTCTGACATCGATTGCTGCACTTTACTGGCTATACCGCTTTGCTCAAGTAAATGTCTCCAACTTTCGGCATTAAGGCGTTCGTTGCCCAGTTGGACTGTAAAGGTGCGCCTCCCTGAAGTGGTTCACAGCGTTGTTGACCACGCGGACGAGTGCTAAAAGCTTGCCGCCTCTGAAACGTTCGGTTGAGATCAGGACAGGACCGCTTGCCGCCAATGAAACTAGCCAGCTGTGCCGCGATGAGGAAAGCAGATCCTTCGCTTGCGCTCAGGATGACCCAAGTTTGTGAAAGCTTTGTTTAGAAGCGCCGGTTGCTAGACTTGAGCTATGTACTACGACCCAGCTGCAGGCTCGGACCAGGCGCTGCTCATTACAGAGCAGCTGCTGGTGTTTGCTACAGTGGTTGGTTCGGTTGGGGCGCTGCCTTCGTTTATTGAGTTTATGATGGAGCGGCGCAAGCGCAAGGAGCGCATTGACCTTTCGCTTGAAGATGAGACCGTGGATAGCCTGCGCCCGAGGCTGGCCGGTATGGACGACTTGCTGCGGTCGATTGAAGACCTGGTGGACCGCGCGCGGCACCCGGAGATTTATCAGGATCTGAAGATCGGCAACGAGGTGCTGATTATCGGTCCGCACCAGAGCGGCAAGAAGTCGCTGGCGCAGACGCTGGCCAAGCTGACCGGGATGGAGCGGCTGGTTACGGTCTATAACCCGCGCGACTCGGACGCGCTGGCGCAGGCCAAGAGCTGGGTTCGCGGGTACAAGCGGCAGAAGATCATGCTGCTGCTGCCTCGCATCGATCGGGCCTACAAGGAAAGCGATCCGGAGGTGCTGGCAGAGCTGGATGCGCTGATTGAAAGCACGTCGGAGCGGGCCAACGTGCTGGTGGTGGCGACCGCAACCACGTTTGTGCCGGACTCGGACCTTGACAATACCTTCGGCATCAAGCTGGTGCTGCCCGGGGCCGAGGTGCTGGAGACGGACCGCCGCGAGATTCCGGAAGATTCGCAACGCATGTTTGCCCAGGTGGCCCGCTTTTACCTTGCGGAGGCGCGACGGCGCGGCTCCGCGTTGCACGGCCTGACCGATGAAGCGTTTTGCCGGCGAGTGCTTGAAGGAGCGATGAACCCCGCCGAGATTGAAGACATTGTGGTGCTGTGTGAGACCACCGCGCTATACCGACGACGCACGCGGCGGGTGGACCGGCTGGTGATTACGCCGGAGATCCTGGAGACTGCGATTGCGCGCGTGATTGTGGGTTAAGACTTACCGTCGCGCCACAATTTTGCAAATAGCAATGCGGCGTCAAGGTAGATTTCTGTGCTGGCGACTTCGAGGCGAGTTTTTTCAAACCAGGCCTGGTTTTCACAAACCCGGGCGGTGCGGGTGGCAGGGTCTAAAAGCCAGATGTTGGGGATACCCATGGTGAGATAGTCCTGGGCTAAACGTTGCGTTTCCGTGTAGGAGTCATTTGGGGAGAGAACCTCAATCACCAGCAGAGGAGGATCAATGAGTGTCTCAGGTCGATTTCCAGCCCAGTCCACCACGACATCAGGTAAGCGTACTTTCGTCGGTGAAACTCGGACGCGAACCTCAACGGCAACCTCAACGTTCCAAACCTCTTCATGTTCTCCAAACCATATGGAAAGTAGAGATTGAAGCCGCCCATGCATTCTCTTTACCATGGGGCGCTCCTTGATTTCGCCGTCGATGTACTCGACATCGGGCTTATAACTGGTGTCATTCAGATACTCGTCGATGCTGATTGCGGTTGTCGCCACGGGAACCTCGCTTGAGCCAAGTATAAGTGCTTATTTTGCTGCATTTTCAAGCGTAACGGCACAGCGGTTGACTGCGCTTGTAACCGCAGCCAGCTGCGCTTGCGCGGCATTTGCGTCCTTTGCATCGAGCGCCTCGTTGACACCTGGGATCACCACTGCGGCGTAGCCGGTGTAGGTGCCGGGCGCGTAGATGGTGTGCTTGAACCAGTTACGGTTCGGCAAGCCTGGCTCGAAGAGCAGGTCGCCTTCTGCTTTTCTCAAAGCATCGTTCAGCGCGGCGCTTCCGGTCGGTGCGTTTCCTTGCCGGGCATGTACAGCCTGGGCTGCGGCCAGCATTTTCTGTGCGGCGGCATCGGCGGCGGTCGTGTCGAGCTTGAGGCCTTCGTCCTGGGCCTTGGTCTTCGCGGCTTGCAGGTACTCCGCGATTTCCTGCGCGTAGGTCACATAGTCGTATGGCAGCACGTCTGTATCGGCCATGTGCAGCACTTCAAGGCCGAAGACGCGGGCTTGCTGCTGCTCGTACACGAAGGTCGGGTCAGCGAACTTGGTGAACCAGGCGTAGTTGTCGAAGACGGAGTGGTATACGCCATAGGGGCCGTCGGAGCCGATGTCTGTCGAGGGCACGCCGAGGTGCTGGATGAAGGGCGTGTAGTCGGAGCCTGAACCCAGGTCGCCGATGTGGACTGCGTCGGCGCTCTTGGCCGCGCCGGGGCGCTGCTCGTTGAAGCCGTTGTTGACGCGCCGCGTGCTTTGGGTTTTCTGGTCTTCGCGCCAGGCGTCGTACACGCTGTTGCCCTTGGGGCTGGGAACCTCGCGGGTGACAGTGCGGATGAAGTCCTTGAGTGAGGGTACGGCAGAGGCATTGAACTCCGGGCCTGAGACGCCTACATCCATGTTGAAGTATGCGACTGCATGGGTCAGGAGGGCAGCTTTGTCTTCAGCCCATTCTGTGGAGCCGATCAGCCCCTCTTCTTCCGCGTCCCAGCTTGCGAAGACCACGCGGCGCTTCGGCTTCCAGCCTTCTTTCAGCAGTGTTCCCATGCCGTGTACTGCTTCGAGCATCGCGGCCGTGCCGCTGTTCGGGTCCACCGCGCCGTAGGTCCAGGCGTCACGGTGGTTGCCGGCGATCACCCACGCATTCGGGTCGGCACCGGCGGCGGGGTCGGGATCGATGGTGCCGGTTACGTCCCAGATGGTGCGGTAGGCGTAGTTTTCCTTCAGTTGCAGGTGGACGCGCACGTCGCCCGCGCCGCCTACGTGGTAGTGGAAGGGAAGTGCGCCCTGGAAGCCCGCGGGTGCGCCGGGGCCGCCCATGTTCGCCAGGATCGGCTCGGCGTCATGGTAGGAGATGGGCAGCGACATGATGCGCGGCTGGCTGGTGGCCTTGTCGGGCGGTACGCGCTTTGACTCGGGTAGGTCGGGTGTGGACGCGACGCCGGGTGTGGTCACGTCGCCCGGGTACTGGAACATGTACTGGATGGACCCGCGCTGCACGCCGGTGTCAGGGCGGTAGGGGCCGTCCGGGTACTTGTCGCCGCGCGCGTACCCGTCATCGGCCGGATCGGAGTAGATCAGCACTCCCGCCGCGCCGTGCTCCTGCGCGACGAACGCCTTGACGCCGCGGTAGTTGGTACCGTAGCGCACCAGCACGATTTTGCCCTTGACGGAGATGCCGAGCGCGTCGAGCTTGGCGAAGTCGGCGGGTGCGCCGTAGTTGGCATAGACCACGGGCGCGGTTACATCGCCTGAGGCGGAGGAGCTGTTGAAGCCGGGCATGACGCGCGGGTCGTCCTGGTAGGGATCACTTGAAACGTGCTCGGGCGTTGGTCCTTGGAGCAGGACTTTGCCGTCTTTGGCCAACACGGTCAGGTGCTGCTCGCCGGGGTGGTTGAGCCAGGCTGTGTACTTGGTGATTTCTGTCTTGAGCCCGGCTGCCTTGAACTTATCCGCGACGTAGAGGGCTGTCTTGTAGTCCTCGGGCGAACCGGCTATGTGCGGTTCCGCTGTAAGCGTCTTGAGCGCCTCGCCCGCGAGTTTTGCATCGGGCACGGCGAGGAAGTCGCGGTCCCACTTTGCCTGCTCTGTCTGAAAGTCGTGGAAGCCGAAGACCTGCTGCGGCAGGGCGGGCATGGCTCCCTCCTGTGTGCCGGGCAGCGCGGCAAGTGAAAGACCGGTAACAGCGGCGGAGGCAAGAACAACGGCAAGGCGCAGGGGCAACGTGGCACTCCTTCAAAGCGTACGAGGATTGCAGAAAGTGTACCGCCCGCTTCTGCCCAGACGAAACCGGGCAGGGAATTTATTCGAGCAAAGCCGGAGATGGTGTAAGGGGATACGGCAAAAGCAGGTCCTTCGACTACGCTTCCTACGGAAGCTTCGCTCAGGATGACACTGTGTTTTACATGGTTTTCGCTCAGGATGACACTGTGTTTTACATGGTTTTCGCTCAGGATGACACTGTGTTTTACATGGTTTTGAAGGAGTGTCTGCTTCGCATATTTTTTCAGGATGACACAGTTTTTGTACATCACGCCACTTCTGCTTTTACTCTAGCCAAGACATTGTGCCCCCGAGATGTGAGACATAACAGTTTGTGTCCTGAAACAGAGCACGCCTTGTTTTGAGGTGAATCTGTAAGCTCTCACTAAGGGGAATCACGTGAACGCTACGGGCACAATGACGACATTGGCAGGCTGGGGCGCAAATCTCAGGGCAGAGTGCTTGCTTACCGAGCCTGAAACCGGCTCGGCGGTGGCGGGTGTGCTGGATCACAGCGGGACCATTGCGCGCGGGCTTGGCCGCAGCTACGGCGATTGCGCGATCAATGCGAACGGCCAGGTGATCGGCACAACGCGCATGAACCGTGTGCTCAGCTTCGATGATGTCGGCGGCACACTGGTTTGTGAGGGAGGTATCAGCCTTGAAGCCATCATTGCCGCATTTGCGCCGCGAGGCTGGTTTCCGATGATTACGCCCGGGACAAAGTACGTCACAGTTGCCGGTTGTATTGCCAACGACATCCACGGCAAGGCGCACCATGCCCAGGGGTGCTTCAGCAATTGTGTGGCGTCCATGACGGTTTTGCTGGCGAGCGGCGAGGTGGTCACGGCCAGCCGCGAGGAGAATGCGGACCTGTTCTGGGCTACCTTCGGCGGCATGGGACTGCTGGGCTTCATCCTGACAGCTACCATGCAGCTGCGCTCGATCGAGACGACTTATTTTCATCAGAAGTCCATACGGGTCAAGAACCTTGAAGGCATGCTGGAAGCGCTGGACGAGAACGACCATACGTTTCCTTACTCCGTGGCTACGCTCGACATTATGGCGACCGGGGCGGAGCTGGGCCGGGGCGTTCTTACGGTGGGCGACCATGCGAAGCTTGCCGACCTGCCGCCGCGCCTGGCATCGAACCCGCTTCGGGTTTCAGGTGCGCCGACAGTTACGATTCCGTTCGACTTGCCCGAGTTTACGCTGAATCCGCTTAGTATTCGGGTGGTAAACGCTGCCATTCAATACATCCAGGCCCATGCAACCCCGATCGGCCATTACGAGGCTTTTTTCTACCCGCTCGACAAGATTGCCAAGTGGAACCGAGGTTACGGGCGGCGCGGCTTTACGCAGTACCAGTTTGTGATTCCTTTCGAGAATGGCCTGGCGCAGATGAGGAAGATTCTGACAGCGATTTTGTCGTCGGGCGAGCTGCCGTTTTTGAACATCCTGAAGCGGATGGGCAGGGAGAGCGGCGGCATCCTGTCGTTTCCGCGCGAGGGGTATACCTTCGCCATCGACTTTCCTATTCGGGAGAAGACTCCGGCACTGCTTCGTTACCTAGACGAGATGGTGATTGATGCCGGGGGACGGATTTATCTTGGTAAGGACTCCTACTCGGATGCCGCGACGTTCCGCACCATGTATCCGGCGATCGAGGGGTGGCTCCAGACAAAGGCCAAGTACGATCCCAACCGGGTTTTCACGTCGAATCTTGCGCGGAGAGTGGGGCTGGCTTAAAGCTCAGGATGACATGAGGACCGGAACAGAAGGCCGCGCTATACTTGCGCTCATCGGAGCCGGTCGGCTCACGTTCCGGAGGTTCCACGCTTGCGCCCTGCTTTTCTATCGCTACTGCTGCCGGCTTTGCTTGCAGCCCCGCTACTCGCCGAAGACACTCCACCTTCATCGCCGGTAGCGGTTAACATGCCGGACAGCACCACGACCGGTTCCATCAGCGCGGGCTCGCTCCACCTTACGTACAAAGCCGTGATCGGTACGCTGCCCGTAGGGGCTACCGATGCTGACGATGCCGCGCTGTCGCCGGAGGGCAAGCCGATGGACGGCAAACCGCACTCGGACCCTGATAAAGACCCGCCGGTCGCACGTATGAGTTACGTGTATTACTCGGTGGCGGGCGAGCATGGGCCGCGTCCGGTCACGTTCTTTTATAACGGCGGCCCGGGCTCCTCTACCATGTGGCTGCACATGGGTTCGCTTGGGCCGAAACACGTGGTCACTGCCGACCACACGCCGACCGGTGCCGCGCCTTACCAGCTTGCCGAGAACCCATACAGCCTGCTTGATGTGAGCGATGTGGTGTTTATCGACATGCCGGGCACAGGCTTCGGCACGTTGCAGGGCAAGGACGCGGGAAAGGCTTTCTGGGGGCTTGACGAAGATGCCGGGGCCTTTGGGCGGTTCATCGCACGCTTTCTGGGCAAGTACAACCGCTGGAACTCGCCCAAGTACCTGTTTGGGGAGAGCTACGGCACGACCCGCTCCGCCATCCTCGCCAACCTGATGACGAACCGAAAAGACATCGGGCTGAACGGGGTGATCCTGTTATCGCAGATTCTTGATTTCGATACGGATATCGACACCGTGACGCCCGGCAATGACCTGCCTTATGCGCTGGCACTGCCTACCTACGCCGCTACGGCTGCGTACCACCATAAGCTGCCGCAACAGCCTGCGGGGCTTGAATCTTTTCTGAAAGAAGTTGAGACGTTTGCTACCGGGCCATACTTGCAGGCGCTGGCACAGGGCAGTGCGCTGCCTGCGAGTGAAAAGCAGTCCATCGCTGACAAATTGCACAGCTACACCGGGCTGCCCGTGGCTTACCTGCTCAAAAGCAATCTGCGCGTTACAGGCGGGCAGTTTGAGCACACGCTGTTGGGGGATGACGATACCGACACCGGGCGGCTGGATGCGCGGTTCAGCAGCCCGGCTATTGACCCGATGTCGAAGACGCCGGATTATGACCCGGCCAGCGCAGCGTTTTCTTCCGCTTATGTTTCGTTGTTTAACGACTATGCTCGCAATACCCTGAAGTACGGCGATGGACTTACTTTCAAGCCGTCAGCTTACGGCTCGCCCGGTTTTACCTGGGACTGGAGCCGGGCGGGGCAGCATGTAAGCCTGCCTACCGCTACCGAGGTGCTGACCGACCTGGCGCAAGCCATGAAGCAGAATCCGGGGCTGCATGTGATGCTGAACGCCGGTTACTACGACCTGGCTACACCGTTCTATGCTGCCGTGTATGAGGAGCAGCACCTGCCGATTCCGGGGAAGCTGGCGGCCAATATCGAGTACGACTTTTATGAAGCGGGCCACATGGTTTATGTGCATGGAGAGTCGCTGCACCAGCTGCACGACCGTGTGGCCGCATTCATCCGCCGGACTGAAACCGGGGTTGCTAGCCAGTAAGTGCGTCAGGCCGCGAGGGGAACCGGTTGGGCGCAGTGGGCGCAGCGGCGTGCTGTTAAGGGGATTTCACTGAGGCACTCCGGGCAGATTTTGGTGGTGGGCGCGCCGGGTGTGGTGGGATGCAGGCGCTTCATCAAAGCGTTTACCGGCAAGATCACAAAGAAATACATGGCTGCGGCAACCAGCAGAAAGTTGATTGTTGCGTTCAGGAAGTCACCGTATTTGAAGACGCCGCCGTGAGCGGTGAAAGAGAACTTAGAAAAGTCAGGCTTGCTGACCGTGGCGGCAATGAGCGGGTTGATGAAGTCATCGACCAGGGCGGTCACAATCTTGGTAAATGCAGCGCCGATGACGACGGCCACTGCCAGATCGAGTACATTGCCGCGAAGAATGAAGTCGCGAAAGCCTTTTAGCATGGGGTGCTCCTTGCAGATGGGAAGTGTATGGTGCAGCACGGCTATGGGGTTGCCGCTCGCATGCAATTTACGCGAAGCCCTTTACCCATGCAAGGAAAAGCTGCTTACGCTAGTGAGATTTCACGGTCGGTTGTGCATGGAGCTGTTGTTGCACAGCGAGGCAGGGCTTACGGTATTGGGCGACAAAATGGATGGATAGGAAGAAGGTTAGCCCTGCCAGAATGGCCGAGCTACCGGCGATGCGCAGGTCTTGCCCTGCGGTACGCGCCCCGGCCATGGCGCGAAAGCTGAACACCAGCAGGGTGGCCGCGCACATGGCGAAGGCTGCAAGTTGCGGCATTTGCTCGCAGAGCACTGTGACCCGCGACGGCCATGTCAGGTACCCTACGAACCCTGCGAGGGCAGCCGATAGTACGAGCAAGGCGGCTTGGGGCAAGCGCTTGCGCGGTCTCCTGCCGGCGTTAAAGTTCGCGCCCGGGTTCCGTTTGGGGCGAAGTACGCTCAAGCCGGGTGCATTGCCTGAACGGCTTCACTTTCCGCGGACGTGTTTACTGTGGTCACCATGTTTTCCATGGCTTGAATGGAAGCACGGCTAGGCCGGTGGAGAACCCCGCGCTCCGTAATGATGGCGGTTATATATTTAGCGGGCGTGACGTCGAAAGCCGGGTTCTCAATGTCGACGTCATACGGAGTTTGCTGCATGCCGCCGTGGTGCGTTACTTCGCGTGCCGAGCGCTGCTCGATTTCGATGTGTTCTCCGTCAGGGGTGGCGGTATCGACGGTGGACCAGGGCGCAGCCACGTAGAAAGGCAAGCCGTGCTCCTTGGCCAGGATCGCAACGCCGTAGGTGCCGATCTTGTTGGCTACATCGCCGTTGGCGGCGATGCGGTCCGCACCTACGATTACGGCCTGGATTTTGCCCTGGCGCATGAGCGTGGCGGCCATGTTGTCGCACAGCACGGTGGTGGGGATGCCGTCGTGCATCATCTCCCACGCGGTAAGGCGAGCGCCTTGGAGGAAGGGCCGCGTTTCATCGGCGTACACGCGGATGCTGGCTCCAGCGGCAACCGCCGAGCGCACGACTCCGAGTGCAGACCCGTAGCCGCAAGTGGCTAGCGCGCCCGCGTTGCAGTGGGTCAGCACGCCGCCTTGTTTGGGCAGCAGCGGTGCGCCGTGGCCGCCCATGGTGCGGCAGGCGGCAATGTCTTCGTCGTACATGGTGCGGGCTTCGGCAACCAGCGCGGCTTGGACGGATGGGACCGTTGCGTCGGGCTCGCCGGCAAGCGCGTTGAAGAGCTTGCGCATGCGGGCGATGCCCCAGAACAGGTTGACGGCTGTAGGCCGGGTTGCGGCGAGGGTCACGCAGATATGTTCAAACTCCGGCTTGAGCTCGGCGAGCGTGCCTGCATTGCTGCGCGCTACACCCAGGGCTACGCCCATGGCCGCGGTCACTCCCAGGGCCGGCGCGCCGCGCACTACCATCGTCACAATCACATCGGCGACTTGGCTGTAGGTGGTTGCCAGCACATAGGTTTCTTCAAGCGGAAGCTTGGTCTGGTCCAGGAAGCGAACGCCGGCATCGGTCCATTCAAGGGTAGGAATCATCAGTACCAGTTTACCTGTGAAAGAACCTGGGGATGCGGTATGGCAATTGCATTTAACGGGGGTTCTCTTCATCGAATTCGGCGAATAGCTCTGGAAGGGCAATGTAAATCGGGCTGTTCGCTACTTCGAAACGAGTCACTTGCAGTGCCGGTGCGTCAGGACGATAGACAAAGCCGATGCGTGCCTCAGGGTCAATCACCCATACATTCGGCGCGCCCATTTTGAGGTAATCGTCTATACGCTTCTGCATGCCGGTAAAAGTATCGGAAGGAGAAAGGATTTCGATCAGGATTAATGGCGGTGTAAGCAAGACTTGCGGATGATAACCACGATAATCGACGACAACATCAGGCAAGCGAACCCGCATCGACGATACCTTCATTCGAGACTCGACGCCCACCGTGATGTTCCACTCTTTTCGGCGCTGGTGAAACCAACTGCTCAAGATAGCTTGCAAGTTTGAGTGCGTCCATTGAACCACCGGCTTCTCCTTTAGCTCGCCGTCGATGTACTCAGGATCGGGCTCGTAGCTGGTGCGCAGGTACTCTTCCAACGAGACAAAGGATGTCACTGCCATAGGGCTTACTGCTGCCATGACGCCTCACTTTCATAAGTGGTGCCGTTTAGTAGAAGTATAAGCCCGGCTTTCTCCAGAAAAGTAGAAGCCCACTTCGCTCGCCTATACTGGCACCATGCTCGCCGCCATGCGCTTTATCTGGAATGCGACACGGGGCTCGCGGCTGCGGCCGTGGCGCAGTCCTTATGTTCGCTGGCGTATTGAGACCTACTCCGGCCTGCATGCGGAGACTTTGACCGGCCGCGATGTGCTGCGGTTTACCTGGCGTGAGCGGCGGCAGTTGCTGCGCTTTTTGCACTGGACCGCTGAGATGCAAACCGGGAAGAAAGCCGCGAATGAGAGCTAGTGCGTTCCGCCGATTGCCGGCGCCGGCTTTGTTTGCTGTATTCCTATCTGCCTTGGCGCATGCGCAGGCAAGCCCGCAGGATGGCGTACAAGCTGCCGGGCCGACAACGACCTTTCGCGTGAATTCGACCGTGGTGCTGGTGCCTACGCTGGTGGTGCAGAAGAGCGGCGAGGTTGTCTATGGGCTGGGTGCGAATGCGTTTTCGCTCACTGACAACGGCGTGCCGCAGACGCTTCATGTGGATGACGACCTGGACGCGACACCGGTTTCGCTGGTCGTGTGCCTTCAGAAAGGCCGCTCCAGCGCGCTGCAGTTCGCCAAGTTTCAGCGGCTGGCTCCATTGCTCAACCTGTTCCTGGGCAACGGCAACGGCGAAGTCACACTGGTCGAGTTCGACTCACAGCTTGCGTTCACAGAAGACTGGAGCCGGAATACTGACATCATCCAGGGCGACCTGAATGCGCTTGAGCCGGGTGACGGGGGTGCGGCGGTGCTGGACGCGGCAGGCTATGCCATTGACCTGCTGGAGCAGCGGCCCGCGGAGCGACGCCGCATCCTGCTGCTGCTGAGTGAGTCACGCGACCACGGCAGCAAGCGCGTAACCGCCTCGCAGCTGGTGGAGCGCATCGGTACCAGCAACACCCTGGTACTGAGCCTGACGTGGTCGCCGGTGAAGGCGCAGTTTCTGGACCAGCTGTTAAATCCAGGCTCCGGGAACCTGGTCCAGCTGGCGGTGCTGGCGGCGAACGCCATGAAGGCAAACGCGGCCAAGTCGCTGGCGGTGATGAGCGGCGGCGAGGCGACGAGCTTCACAAGCGAGCGCGGGTTTGAAGAACGCATCTCTGAGCTGGCCAGCCATGCTCGCAACCGCTACATCCTCAGCTTTCACCCAACGGAGCTGACGCCGGGGCTGCACAGGTTGCAGGTACAGTTAAAGGGAGAACTGCCGGCGCAGGTGGTTGCACGGACCGACTACTGGGTCGCTGCACCGGATACTGTACCCGCCATTGCACCTGCGGACGCAGTAAATGAAGGGAAACATGAGTGAAACTGTAATGCTGCACGCAGCTGACGGACATGCACTGGACGCCTACGTCGCCATGCCGGAAGGCACACCGAAGGCGGCGCTTGTCATCATCCAGGAGATTTTCGGGGTAAACCACCACATCCGTTCCATGGCCGACCGGTTTGCACGCGAAGGCTACCTTGCTGTGGCTCCGGCATTGTTCGATCGCTACGAGCGTGGTTTTGAGACCGGTTACGACGCCGAAGGCAGGGAGAAAGGCATGGCCATTATTCAACAGATGAAGATGGAGTGGGCTGCGGCTGACACGCTGGCAGCAGTTACTTTCGCGCGCGACGAGTACAAGACGGAGGTCGGCATCCTAGGCTTTTGCCTGGGCGGCAGCATTGCCTGGATGGCTGCGGCGCACATGCCGGTAGGCGCGGCGGTCGGCTACTACGGCGGGTACATTGCGAAGTTCATCGGCGAGCAGCCCAATATGCCGGTATTGCTTCACTTCGGGGATAAGGACGATCACATTCCCATGAGCGATGTCGAAGCGATCCGGGCCGCGCACCCGGATGTGCCGGTTTATACCTACGCTGCCGGGCACGGCTTTAATTGCGATGAGCGGGGCAGCTACAACGAAGCCGCAGCAAATGAGGCATGGCAGCGGACGCTTGCCTTCCTCCAGGAACACTTGCAACAGCAACATTTGCAACAGAGCTGAGCGGCCGCAAGAGGTTGCGTCGTGAACGATGTTTACGCGTCGCTGCGGGAGGGTGGCGCATCTAGTGAGCAGAAGCCGGGCTGCTGCCTGTCACGGGCACCCATGGAGTATCGATGGCGGGGGAGTACGACGCAAACTGGAGACCCAAGGTCAACCCTTGGCTGATCGCAGCAACGGTTGCGCTGGCGGCTTTTATGGAGGTGCTCGATACTTCCATTGCCAACGTGGCGCTGCCGTATATCAGCGGCTCACTGGGGGCCAGCACCGATGAAGGCACCTGGGTTCTAACTTCCTACCTGGTGGCAAACGCGATTGTGTTGCCGATGGGCGGCTGGGCGTCAAGTGTACTTGGGCGCAAACGCTTTTTCATGAGCTGCATCGTCATCTTTACAGTTTCGTCGTTTCTATGCGGCATTGCTCCATCCCTTTACATGCTGCTGTTTTTTCGCGTATTGCAGGGGGCAGGCGGCGGCGGTTTGCAGCCCATGGCGCAAGCTATCATGGCCGACTCATTTGAACCGTCCAAGCGCGGACTTGCCTTTGCCCTGTACGGCCTGGTGGCAGTGCTGGCACCCTCGATCGGTCCGGTGGTCGGCGGCTGGCTTACAGACAGCTATAGCTGGCGCTGGATTTTTTACATCAATATCCCGGTTGGAATTCTTGCCTTTTTCCTGACTTCGCGTTTAGTCGAGGAACCGCCGTGGGCCAGTTCCGACCTGAAGAACTTCTTCAAAGTTGACTATATCGGCGTAGCCTTGCTCGTGCTTTCAATGGGTGCCCTACAGGTGACACTGGACAAGGGGCAGGAGAATGACTGGTTCGGTTCGCATTTTATTCAGTTTTTCGGTATTACGTTCTTTCTCGCTTTTGTCGGGCTGATTGTCTGGGAGTGGTGGGGTGCCAAGACCCCGCTTATGGATCTCAAGCTTTTCAAGAACCGCAATTTCGCCGTGTGCTGCTTCCTAATGCTGCTTACTGGCGGCCTGCTGAATGCGACTACGGTGCTGCAGCCGCAATATTTGCAGGCGCAGATCGGCTATACAGCTACTATTTCAGGCCTTTCGCTCGCCGGTGGGGGCATCGCCTTGTTGTTCGTGATGCCGCTCGCGGGGCAATCCGTCACACGCTTTCCCGCCCGGAACATCATTGCTTTCGGGTTTGCAGTTCTTGCGCTTGCTTACTATCTCACCGCTACCAAAATCAACCCGGGGATATCGTTTGTCACCGCATCCTGGCTGCGCGTCTTCCAGATCGGTTCTATCCCACTTGTTTTTATTGCGATTACCACAGCGGTATATTTCGGACTGCCGCGGGAGAAATCAAACCAGATTTCCGGTCTTATCAACTTTGTACGCAACATCGGCGGCTCCATCCTGATTGCTTTGACCAATGCGGCGGTCACGCAGCGCGGCCAGTTTCATCAGGACCAGCTGCTAAAAAATGTGGTGCCGTCGAACATGAACTACCAACGCATGGAGGGCATGTTCCAAGGCACATTTGCCGGTAAGATGGGTGGAGCCAATGCACAGCACCTCGCAGATGGACAAATCTTGAACAACCTGCAATCGCAATCCATTACGCTGGCATATATCGATGTGTTCTGGCTTCTTGGTGCTGCATCGATTGTCATGGTTTTGCTGGCCTTCTTGCTGCGGAAGAATAATCCACGTGAGGGCAGCAAGCAGGCAGCTCCGGCGCATTAGAGCCGATTACGGAAAGCTGAAGATTATTAACTTAGTGGTTACGTCCGGGTGCAATATTTAGAAATCCTCTGAACAGGAATATCATCCAGCCGATATGTAGCGCATGAGGACGCAAAATCATTCCACTCACCCTCACTTGCGAGAAGTTGCAGATCTGAACGGCGCTATCTCGCTCCCGGAAATTCTTTCCTCACTCTCGTTCGCGCTCGATCTTACAGAGGACGCAAAGCCCGGGCATGCGTTACGCAGCTGTTTGATCGGCATGCGGATTGCGGGTCAATTTGGCCTTAGTGAAGCCGAGCAAGGCCATCTTTACTATGCCTTGTTGCTGAAGGATATCGGTTGCAGCAGCAATGCCGCGCGCATGTGCCAGATCATCGGCGGCGGTGACGATCGTGCCGTAAAATCGGGCGTAAAGCTGGAAGACTGGACCAAGCCGCACCAGCCGAAACTATCGGCTATCCGGCTGCTTTGGAACAACGTCTCACCGGAGGCAGGTACATTCGGCAAGGTCGCGCGTATCTTTGAAATCGCTGCCAAACAGCATAGCAACAATGCGGAGATGATTGCCTTACGCTGCGATCGCGGCGCAAGCATCATCCGAAAAATCGGCCTTAGCGAGAATAGTGCCGAGGCGGTGCGCTGCCTTGATGAACATTGGAACGGCAGCGGCTATCCTGCGCGTTTGCGGGGCAAACAGATTCCGTTAATGGCGCGCATTGCATGCCTCGCCCAGCATCTTGATGTCTTTGCATCCGAGCAGAGCACTACGGCTGCAATCGCTACCATGCGTGAGCGCAGCGGCCACTGGTTCGATCCGCAGCTTGTCCGGATCGCACAAAGCCTGCATACCGGCGGCGCGCTCTGGACGGGATGCGAAGTGGATGACAATCGACACACAATGGAGAGGGTGCTTGATGCGGCGCCCAGCGGCACAAACTCCTTAACTGATGCCGGGCTCGACCAAATATGCGAAGCCTTCGCGGATGTAGTGGATGCGAAATCGCCATTCACATTCCGCCACTCCATGGGTGTTACAGAGATTGCACGCAGTCTTGCCGTCGCAATGGGGCTTGGGGCGGCCAGAACACAGTTTGTCCGTCGCGCCGCACTCCTCCATGACCTGGGGAAATTGCGGGTGCCAAACTCCATCCTGGATAAAAATGGAAAACTGAATGCAACGGAGTGGGGCGTAGTGCAGGAACATCCGGCGCTAACCCGAAAAATTTTGTGCCGTGTTCGTGCCTTTGAGGGACTTGCTGCTATTGCCGGGGCCCACCATGAAAAACTGGACGGTTCCGGTTATCCGGATCGCCTTACCGGAACCGACATTCCCCTGGAAGCGCGCATCCTTGCTGTCGCTGACGTATATGGAGCTCTAACAGAAGCTCGACCGTACCGGGCCGGTCTATCGCATGAAGAAGCATCGGGAATTATGAAGCGAGATGTTCCCGACAAGCTCGATTCCCAATGTTTTGATGCTTTGATGGGGCTTCATCGGCGCAATTACGACGGTTCAGCCGCGCTGGAGGCGGGCTCTCCGTGCGCTGTTCTGCCTCAAGCGATAGTTGCTCAAAATCTTCAGCAGGGCACCGGTTCTTTCGGCCACCGGTGGGCCCAGTAAATTTCGAAATCAACGGCGTGCAGAGGTTAGGGGGTGCATAGCTGAAGCTTTCATGCCATACATTCTTCACAGCTCGTTTTTCAGGGTTCTATCGCGCAGTAAAAGATACGCAAAACCCCAAAGAGCTACGGCGCTGCCCCAGTGGATGGGAAGGACCCAGCGTGGAGCCGGGCTATGCCGTAACGCGATCGTGCCGTCGCCAACGGCAACAACAGAGCTAAACAGAGCGGCTATGCCAAGTGCCCGGCGGTCATGGAGCGCGGTGAATGACAGAAATATGCCTCCGAGAGAAAGATCACGTACAGCGGCTGCGCGTACGTAGGCTTCCTCCGGCTCGTCAGAACCCGTCAAAGGTACACCGTACATTTTGGAAGATGCTTTTGGGAAGAGAATGCCGCCTACTCCAAGGGCAAGCAGAGCGACACCCGTGACGACTGAGATCCGGTACAAGCCGGGATCGAGATGTACCGCTTTACCCTGTTCCATATCTCCCCTTTGCAGACGCTTGTCAGCTACTTCTTTAATGACGGCTGCATCGGCCTCGGTGAACCGGCATTACTATGCGAGTTGCTCACTCCATGTATCAACGAGGGTGAAATGGTGCGCCCGGAAGGATTCGAACCTCCGGCCTACTGGTTCGTAGCCAGTCGCTCTATCCAGCTGAGCTACGGGCGCACATGGTGCCGGGCGGGGAGCCCGCGAGCACTCCCCTAAGATACCAAGGGAGCGGGGAGGTGTCCACCCATGCTCACTTCGGCGGAGCGGGAGCGGGTGCTGCAGTTTGCGGCGGCAACAATGAAATTTCCTCCACCACGTCAAGCCCGGTGCGGCGCAGCAGCTGCTGCACGGTGACTTTGTTCAGGTGCGTGGCATCAAACTCGACCCGCACTGTTTGCGCAGCCTCGTCTACACGAACGGCGCGAAAACCGTACACGGTGGAGAGCTTGTTAATGGCGAACATGGTCCGCTCGGTCGGGTGCTCCAGGTAGCGGAACAGGACATCCAGAGGCATCATAATGTTTTCAGAATAGCAGCGATGGGCTGAGTTGCGGGCAGACTTACCGCACGAGGCGCTCGGATATGGTATCTGGGAAAGATAGCCATGATCCTGCTTCGGGTCCCCTGAAAGAGGAGTTTGAGAAGCGCTGATGCGTTGAGAAACTACATAGAAACGAGTCATTTTGAAAAGGTGTGTGTAAAGGGATTCGGCAAAGATCAAGGAAGGTACGGTAAAAGCAGATCCTTCGCTGCGCTCAGGATGACCCATCCTTCAGGGTGGTCTCTCATTGAGAGTGGCATCCAATTCAGGAAATCTCTCATTCACGGTGGCAGCTCATTCAGGGTGGCACCTTATCTTAAGATGTTTCCAAGAGCTTAAAAGCTATTGAATTGCCTGTAGAAAGCCGCGAATTTCAGGGCTGGACCAGTCTTGCGCACCGACAAACTTGCGGCGGATAATTCCATTCCGGTCCAGGATGTATGTTTCGGGCGGCCCCGTGACCCCGTATGCCTTATCCGAGCGGCCAGGTGTCTCAAGTACACTTTGGAACGCAAACGGGTGCTTGCTCAGGAAGTTCGCATAGGCTATAGGGTCCTGGTCAAAGGAGACCGCTAACACTTTTAACCCGGGCATCTGCTTCTGCAACGTCTCAAGCGAGGGAAACTCTTCAAGACACGGCGCGCACCACGAAGTCCAGAAGTTGAGCACCACCACCCGGCCATGGAGTGAGGCAAGCGATGGGCCACCTGTGGGCAGCGCCAGTGCAGGCGCGGGCTTGCCGATCAGACCCAATGAACCGTTGCCCGTGTTGCAGCCGGGTACCGCGACAAGTGCAAGAACAGCAAGAGCGGCAAAGAGAGGGCTGCGCACCCTTTTACTATAGAAGCTTGACGGCACCCTCTCCGGCGGAGGGAGAAAGGAGAGCTTTGTGGACCTGGAGGTTATAGAGCCGGAAGCGGCAAATCCTGTTGAAGGCATAATCCTGAGCGTGATTGTGCCGGTGCGCGACGCCCGAGCCACACTTGGCGCATGTCTTGATTCGCTGTTGCGCCAGAGCGAGCCCGGCTGGGTGCTGGGCCGGCATTGGGAGCTGCTGGTGATCGATGACGAGTCCACCGACGGCTCGATGGAGCTTGCACGCGGCTACGCGGGAGCGCGAGTACTCCCGGCACGTAACCCGCTGCCGAAAGGCTGGACAGGCAGAAACAATGCATTGTGGACAGGGACCGAGCAGGCGCGCGGGCAGTGGCTGCTGCTGACAGATGCGGCTACCGTTCACCTGCCGAGCGCGAACAGCCGCGCCCTTGCTGAAGCAGGCCGGTACAACGCCGCGGCGCTTTCGTACTCCGCAAGGCAGCTCCACGGCGGCTTGTTGGGGCGTGCCGTGCTACCGCTGGTGCTCTCAGAAGTAGCGACGGCGTACCCGCCCGTGCAAGTAAATGACGCGGCCAAGCGCCTGGCGTTTGCCGATCAGGATTTTTTCCTGGTGCGCGCGGAGGTCTACCGCGAGCTGGGCGGTGTGGGTGCTGTGTCTTCCTCACCGGTGGCTGAAGCTGATCTTGCCTTTCTGGCGAAGCGCGCCAAAGTGGGGCTGCGATACCGCTATGCGCCCGATGCGGTGGAGCACCGGCAAGGGAAGTTTGCAGCGGTGTGGGAATCGGAGACCGCGACTTTCGCGCTGCTTGTGAATAATGCCCTGGCGCTCGCCGTGTGGCGGCTACTCGATGTTGCCCTGGTGTGGGGGCTGCCGCTGGTGGCTCTGCTGTACCCTGCGCCCCAGCCGTGGGTGCCGTGGGTCATCCTGCTGTTGTGGCTGCGTACACTGCTGCGCATTTACCGGCGTGCCGCGCGGTCTCATCTCTCCACCGGTAACGTGCTGCTGAGTATTGCGCTCGGCTTGCCCGTTTTCGCCGCGCTTGCCTATGTAAGCTGGTTCCATGTGCGTGTGTTGCGCCGGGTACGCCGGCAAGGCCGCGAGTACCCGATTGCACGACGTTAAAACCCGGCACTCGACCGGACAAGGAGTTTCAATGATTTCGCTGACGCGCAAGGCTGAATGGAGCGCTGCGCACTACTACTGGGTCGATTCCTGGAGTGACGAGGAAAATGCCCGGCGCTTCGGCAAGTGCGCCAATCGTAACGGGCACGGTCACAACTACACACTGGATGTCACGGTACGCGGTGAGGCCGATCCTCAAACCGGCTTTGTGGTGGACCTGAAGTGGCTGAAGGACGTAATGGAGCGGGAAGTCATCAATGTGTATGACCACCGGCACCTGAACCTTGAAGTGCCGGAGTTCAAGACCGTTTTGCCGACGGCGGAAAACATCGCGGTCGCCATTTGGAACCGGCTCCGAGACAAAGTGGGCGAGAACGCCACCCTGCACCAGGTGCGCGTGTACGAAACCCCTGAGCTGTTCGCCGACTATTACGGAGAGCCATGACGGTTTACTTTGGGAGGCGTTACAGCTTCAGTGCGTCGCATCGCCTGTTTTGTTCGGAGTGGGACGAGACGCGCAATTTTGAGGTCTTCGGCAAGTGCGCCAACCCGCATGGCCATGGACATAACTACATGGTAGAGGTGCTGGTGGGCGGCCCGGTTGATCCGGTTACGGGCATGGTGATCGACCTTGTGGAGCTTGACAGCGTGGTTGCCCGCGAAGTGCTGGAGCCGTTCGACCACACGAACCTGAACCGCCTACCGGCCTTTGCGGAGCTGGTGCCGACAAGTGAGAACTTTTGCATGGAGATTTATAAACGGCTTGCAGCGGCCTTGCCGGTTGTGTCGCAAGATGCCGTGCTGCGGCAGGTGCGTTTGGAAGAGACTGTGAACAACGCGTTTACCTATATGGGCGGTACCGGAGCACCGGGTATTAGGGCGCCGGGTACCGGAAAACAAGAGGTACGATGAGCAGCCATACACAAACCGATACCCTCCAGGTCAATCTTGAGGACGTCAGTACGGAGGCGTTGTACGGCGAGTTGATTCGCCGTTTTGACGGCGATCCGACACGGGACGGCCTGCTGCGAACCCCCGCACGCGCCGCGCGCGCCATGGAGTTTCTTACCAGCGGCCTGCGCGAAGACCCGGCGGAGATCCTTCGCAGCGCATTATTCGATGTGGATTACGACGAGATGGTGATCGTCAAGGACATCGAGATGTACTCGCTATGCGAGCACCATATACTGCCGTTTTTCGGACGGGTACACATCGCATACATTCCGAACGGCAAGGTGGTGGGTCTGAGTAAGCTGCCGCGCCTGGTCGACGTGTTTGCCCGGCGCTACCAGGTGCAGGAGCGCATGACGCGCCAGATCGCCGAAGCGGTACAGGAAGCGATTGAGCCCATGGGTGTCGGCGTGGTCATTGAGGCGCAGCACTTGTGCATGATGATGCGCGGGGTGCAAAAGCAGGCATCGCACACGGTGACCTCGGCGATGCTGGGCGTCTTCCAGAAGCAGCGTACACGCGCGGAGTTTCTGTCGCTGGTACGGCCCGGCGCGCCGCGCAATGCGTAAGAGGGAGGCAGCGCTGCGTAGGGCAGGTACGCCATGAATGCTCTGCTTCTTATCGACAAGGCCGGCGGCATTACCTCGCACGACGTGGTGGCGCGAGTGCGTCGGCTTACGGGTGAAAAATCTGTCGGACACCTGGGCACGCTTGACCCTATGGCGACCGGGCTGCTGCCGCTGTTGCTGGGCAAATGGACGCGGCTGGCGAAGTTCTACGGCTCGCTCCCCAAGACCTACACCGGTGTAATTCGCTTCGGCTACGCGACAGACACCTATGACGCGGAAGGTGTGCAGGCCGGTGAGCCGGTGCGGCCCGAATTTTCTATCGAGACGCTGCGAGACTTGGCAAAGGCGTTTCTGGGGCAAAGAGAGCAGATGCCGCCTGCGTTTTCCGCGAAGAAAGTCGGCGGCAAGGCAGCGTATGCACTGGCTCGCGCCGGTGAGACCCCGATACTCCGCGCGGTCACCATCACTGTTGACAACTTCACCATCGACACTCTCGAACAACGCGATGATGGAACATTCGACGCGAGTTTTATGCTGAAGATTTCTTCAGGCGGCTATGTGCGCTCGGTCGCGCATGCGCTTGGGCAGCAGCTCGGCTGCGGTGCGCACCTGGCAGCGCTGCGACGTGTGGGGGCGGGAGATTTTACACTTGAGCAGGCAATGACCCTGGAGCAAGTTGACGAGTTCGCCCGTGCCGGGACACTCGAAGCATCCCTGCCGCATGCGCGAACTATCCTGCCGGGGTTCGCCGCCGTGACTGCGGACAGTGCCACCCTGGAGCGCATTCGGCATGGAAATCCGGTTGCGCTGCCGGAGTTCTCCCTCGCGCCGACGATACGCATCTTCGCGGGCCAGCGTGAACTCGTCGCCATTGCGGATCGGGTCGCGGGGGTGTTGTTCCAACCCCGGGTAGTTTTGGTTTAGAGCATTTGCAAAGATGGTGCACGTTGAGCTTGGGATCAGGCTCTTTCAACGAGGTTGAGGTTGGATGAGTAAGGTGGCAATACATGAGCATCAAAATCAGGCTATGTCAAATTTTATAACATCCGCCAATTTGCTTTAAATCCATACCGGTCGTATTTAACAAAGTACTTAACTCTTTCGTTTAGCTCTGACTATGTCGCGTGATCTCACTGGGGCTATGTATCTCCAGCACAAGCCCCATTAGGCTAAAAGCCGATTCAGGCGTAGGCTGCGGCGTCCGGCTCTTGATCATCACCTTCGCCAGCCAGCCTTTTCTGCTCGCCCACTTACACAAGAGCGAGCACATATGTTCACCGGCAGCCCGAACCAACACGCATTGAGCCCAGCTGCTGCAAAGTGCCTAGATGGGTGCAAAGTTAAGAACAGCTTCCAGGTTTGACTTGAGTACCCCACATCGCAGATGCGCGAACTGGGGTACCGGCAAGTTGCCATGAGACAAGGCAGGAGCTTAGCCAAAAGAGCTGCGATTTCTTACGAGGGCACCTCGACAGTTTCTTTGGATGGTGATCCGGTCGAGGTCGGGTACTTGGGGTGGTAGAAGCTGGAACGGATTCCCAGGGGAGAGTCGGGTGCGACAGTGTTCCGGGCTTCTTCGAGCGTATGAGATCGACTTCAGGGACTTGGGGCTCCGATGAGCCCCAACAGAACACATCCTTTTATGAGTTACGAGGGGTGGTTGGAGATCATTTTTTTAGGATCGACAATGTCATCGAACTTTTTCTCATCGATCAAGCCGCTTTTGAGTGCGGCTTCCTTCAGCGTGGAGCCGGATTCCTGCGCGGCATGCGCAATCTCAGCGGCATTGTCATAGCCGATAACCGGCGAGAGCGCGGTGACCAGCATGAGTGAATTCTTGAGAAACTCAGCCACCTTCTTTTCGTTTATTTCGGTGCCTTCGACTGAGAAAAGACGGAACTTTTCGCAGCCGTCACCGAGAATACGAGCCGAATGAAGAAAGTTGTTGATGATAATGGGACGCATGGTGTTGAGCTCGAAGTTGCCCTGCGAACCGGCGAAGGCAACGGCGGTGTCGTCGCCGATGACCTGAATCGCGATCATCATAATAGCCTCGCATTGAGTCGGATTCACCTTGCCGGGCATGATGGATGAGCCCGGCTCGTTGTCGGGCAGAATAAGTTCGCCGATCCCGCAGCGGGGGCCGGAAGCCAGCCAGCGCATGTCGTTGGCAATCTTCATCAGCGGAACGGCGAGACCGCGCAAAGCGGCATGGGCGGCAGTAATTGCATCAAGCGAACCCTGGGCTTCAAACTTATTGGGTGCGGTAATAAACGGCGAACCGGTCAAAGTGGCAATCTCTTTTGCAATCTCGACGTCGAACCCGGCTGGCGCATTGAGCCCGGTGCCGACCGCGGTACCGCCGGCGGCAAGTTCATATAGGCCGGAGAGAGACTGCTCGATGCGGGTAATGGCATTGCGGATTTGCACGGCATAGCCCGACCACTCCTGGCCGACAGTGAGCGGCACAGCATCCTGCAAGTGGGTGCGACCGATCTTCACAATGTCGCGCCAGTCATGGGCCTTGCGCTCGATGGTGGCGGCAAGCAGGGTGACCTTGGGCAGCAGCGAATCTTTGATCTCCTTAACGGCGGCAATGTGCATGGCCGAGGGGAAGGAGTCATTGGAGGATTGCGACATGTTGACGTGGTCGTTCGGGTGGACCGGCACCTGTGTTCCGAGCTTGCCGTCAGCCATCTGGATGGCGCGGTTCGACAGCACCTCGTTAATATTCATATTGCTTTGGGTGCCGGAGCCGGTTTGCCAAACAAAAAGAGGAAAGTTCTCATCAAGATGCCCGGCGATCACTTCATCGGCAGCCTTGACGATCAAGTCAGCCTTGTCTTTCGGCAGGTGACCCATGCGCTCATTCACGATTGCAGCGGCTTTCTTGAAGAGACCGTAGGCGTGGTAGACCTCGATGGGCATACGGTCACGACCAATAGAAAAGTGGTACAGTGAGCGCTCAGTCTGCGCTCCCCAAAGCCTGTCTGCCGGAACTTTGACTTGGCCCATGGAGTCGAACTCTACACGGAACTTGCCGTCATCAAGCAGTGTGCCGGGTGCGTATTGGCCGTTTTGTATCTGAGGATATTTTTGAGGAGTTGCAGCGTCGGGCATGAGTTTCTCCGGGAATCGGTGTATTGAGCCGCAGCGTTATACCGTGGTCGGTTAGAGTTTGTAGGCTTGCCGGGTATTGAGATAGTTTAATTTTGGCCCCGCAGTGGTGAACAAAATCTATAGAATCAAAGAGAAGATGTGCAATTTGTAGGAAATAAAAATGTCAGGCTTGTAGCAAAGTTTAAATAGACTACAGATAGATAGAATCCGTTAGCAAGGTATAAACCATATCTGACCCATGCATAGCTAACCCTTAGTCAATGTACACCAAGTCGGCTGTTCTTTCCGTGGATATGTCGAGTAAGGGGAAATCGCCTCACGGCTCCCGTGCGGAATGCAGTCCAAGGTCTGTATCACAAGAGAGACAAGGAAAGTCAATTCTTTGCTGATGCTTTGTTGCGCGACTACCAGTGCGTGCAAATACAGTTTTTCTGGGGGAGATGTTCTCTACATTATATAACCACTGAGAATGTGCGTACCTGTTTTAGGATGCCTCCATATGTTGCAAAAATGTTAAGTTACAGTGGAAGCAACTAATGATTTGGACGTACATACTCCCCTGTAATATCCTGACAAAATTTGTCGTGACGTAGTGAATACTCTAAATGAAGGACCTGCTGCGGCTAAGTCAACTGATGCTTCCAGGGGTAGGTGTCACAGTGCGATCTCCCCCTGACTCCAACAGCAGCACCGTTAAGCTTCGCGCTCCTTGTGCTCCATGAATTACTCCTTCAATATCTCCAGTTGCTGAAGGTCCCGCCATAAACACTCCGTATGAGCTCGTGTCCCCGGCGATTCCACCGTTATATGCCTCATGCAGCGTCGGCACAATCGCTTCCGGGTCCAGCAAAACAATCAGGTTCCGCGCCGGCACTTCCAGTGACGGTACCACCAAGTCATCACTGTCCAGCCAAAGCGCCGCTGCCTCGGCAACACCCAGTCTGCTGCGCACCACCGCTACATCCACATCGGCGAAGCTCCCCGGCACATCGTCCGCTCTTACACTGCGGTTTGCTGAAATCTCTGAGGTAGTTGAGGCCCAGACTTTCGCCTCCGGAAACAATGCGCGCGCGCTTTCGCCTGCCCCTCCTTCGCGCTGCCCACCCAAAACGACCGGTCGCCTATGGCTACCAGCTGCTTCTCAAAAAAGGGCACCAGCGATTGCCCGGCTCAGGAAACCCATCTACCTTTTTGAGTCCCGGCAGCGCTCCTTATACTCCACATTGCTGCCTACCCGCAGCTTGCCGAGCAGGTGCATCTCCCAGGCAAGTCCACCGCCGGTGTCGGCAGCGCCGCCCGTACCGCGCTCAATTTGCGACGCCACATCACGCAGCTCCCAATCCGGCAGCGCAGCTACAGCCTTGTCGCGGTTCGTCCGCATGGCTCATACCAGCCAGTCGTGCGTTTCTTCATGTTTAGGGTCTTCAATAAACCGGGCGGCTGCATCCTGCGGGTCAACAGGCTTCTCGCCGAATATCGGAAAAATGCTCATGCGAACGGTCCCCATTCAGAATCTGTGCCATGTGTACCACCTTGAGCGGCAGCTTCTCCCGGTCAATCACGCCCTTGATTTGCAGCAGACAGCTCATATCGCCCGATGCGATGTACTCCGCGCCTTGTCGCACGAAATCGTTCGCCCGGTCGTGGCCCATCTTCGCGGAAACCGCCGCATCCGTCACACAAAAGCTGCCGCCGAACCCGCAGCACTCGTCTGAGCGTTCGGCTTCGACTATCTCCAGCCCCGGTACTTTCTTCAACAAACCCCGGCTCATCGAGTAAGAAGGCTGATTCGGATGCTCTGACGACTGTACCTGCCGCAGCCCGCGTATTGCGGTGCAGCTGTCATGTACGCCCACCTTGTGCGGAAACAATGCTTTGAAAAACGTATCTACCTTCTGATCCTCGTGCAGGAACTCGCTCAGCTCGCGGACTGCGCCGCACACTCGCACGGCATCCGCCGTCTGCTCGCAAGCATCCAGGTGGACCCGGACATGGTGGACGCAACTGCCTGACGGTCCCACAACCATCTCAAATCCTTAAGCACTCCACAAAGTGCGCTTCGGTCGCCGCCGCTGCTTTCTGGTCGCCCGTATTAATCATTGGCTGGCCGCAGCAGGTTTGGTGTTTAGGATATTTAACGTTGTGACCCAAGCTTTCCAGCAGCTCGAGCGTGGCGATAGCTACGTCCGGATAAAACGCCTCGATGTAACACGGCACAAACAAGCCGATCCGCATGCTTTCTCCCTTATCGCTCATGCTTGCTCAATTCCCCCAGCAATCGATCCAGCAGGTTGGTCTTCGCTAAATCCACGATTGCGTCACCTTTGCCGTTCAGTACGCTTTCGGTCAGGTATCAGTTGAACCCCATTGCCTGCGCCGCTGTAATGGTCGGCGGTATCGAAAGCTTCTGCTGATGTACCAGTACCTCCACCAGCGCCGGGCCATCGTAGCTAAATGCCTGATCCAGAGCCGGTTGTAGCTCCTCCGGCTTTGTCACGCGCAGACCCAGCAGTCCACACGCCTCGGCTACCTTGCCAAATTCGGAATTTCAGCTCCGTCCCGAACGGGACGATGCCTGCCGCAATCATCTCTACCTCCACAAACGCAAGCGCGTTGTTGTTGAAGACGACGATCTTAATCGGCAGCCTGTTCTGTACCGCTGTGAGCAGCTCGCCCATGCCCATCGGCCGATCTGCTCGCCGTGCACATCCACCTGAATCTTTTTGGCTTTTTCCGGATAAACTGCGGGTAAGGGAAGTCTGTTCCGAGCGCTAGTAGGGCGTTACAGTGCATCATCGCCCGGTAACCTGATGGGCCACCCGATCAACCCCATCACGCCCACGTCGTTAGGGGTTGTCATACTCCACAAACTCCTTACCCCGGTAGGCATGCACGATAGGTGCCTGGAGTCGTTCCGCGATCTGCATCAGCTCCGCGTGCGAGCTCTCACAGCCCGCGCCGGCCAATATGGTGACTCGTTTGGCTCCGTTCAGCACCGCCGCTGCGGCATCCAGTTCTTTTTCTGCCGGCACGGTGGCAGACTCGTTGCGGAGAAAACCGAGCGTAATTGGGGGATGGGGGCACTCCATTATAGAAATATCGCCGGAGATCACGATCACAGCTACTCCGCATTTCGCAATCGCTGTCCGCATGGCCATGGCCAGCACCCGCGGCATCTGGTCCGGGGCTGAAACCACCCCGCAGTAGTGGCTACAATCTTTGAAGAATTGTGCCGGAGAGATTTCCTGGAAGTAGGTTGTCCCAAGTTCCCGGCTTGGAATCTGCGCCGCGATCGCCAGTACCGGCACCCGGCTGCGCTGACAGTCATACAGGCCGTTGATAAAGTGCAGATTGCCCGGGCCGCAGCTACCCGCGCAAACTGCCAGCCATCCCGTCAAGTGCGCTTCTGCCCCGCCCCCAAATGCCGCTGCTTCCTCGTTACGCACATGGACTCACTGTACCTCTGCATGGGTCCGGATGGAATCGGTTATACCGTTGAGCGAATCTCCGTGAAGCCCTTACACCCGTTCTACACCGGACAGAATCAGTGTCTGCATAAGAACTTTAGCTGCATTCGCCATTATTCCTCTACCCCGCAACTCACGGACAGACTAAATACAACTTCCGAGCCTGAGATGCTGAGTACCTGAATAACGAGTGAACCTCAACAAACCCGTAAAGCTTGTACAGAGACGGTACAGATTGCCCGATCTTTCATGCTGACCATCGATTTGGAAGGCCAATACGCTGATCAGCTTCATGGTTAAGGTGAATGCGTGTGACCGCAACTGCAGCTGCGTGCTGATATCTTCAAATCGCCCGCGTTTATCTTTAGGGGCGGTAACGAGGGTCCAAATGGAGCAGTCAGCAGTCCCGGCAGCTACCGCTTCCAGAACAATACTCCCAGCTCATACTTTTTCAGTTTCTCCTTAAGTGTTCCTACTGAGTGTTAGAGTTGGTGCTCACTTGATCTGAGAGTGAGCAGGTTGTCTATCCAATCAAGAACCGGGGCGTGATCACATTGTCAAACCGCGTAGCTGTTTCACTGCTAATGCTCTGCAACGTTGTAGTAGCGTTCGGCTGCCTGGAAGTCACGCTTCCGGTCCTTGCACAGCAACCGTTCCAGACCCTGCTTGTCGGCATCGATCACCGCACCGTCACCAGTCTTGATGGAGACTGGCATTACCTCGTGGACCAGGCTCCGGGCCGCGCCCTTTACACCGGGACGGGTGCCATCAACGACCGCAGTTACGCTATGAACACCCACCCGAATATCTCCAGCGGCCCACACAATGAGGAGTATGACTTCTCAACCGCGCCCACGCTGAAGGTTCCCGGCGACTGGAACACCCAGGTTCCCGAATTGTTCAACTATGAAGGCGTTCTCTGGTACCAGCGGGACTTCAATGCCCAGCCCAAGCCGGGTACCCGTACCTTCCTCCACATCGGCGCGGCCAACTATCGTTCGCATGTCTGGGTCAATCAGAAGCGGGTTTGCGATCACGAAGGCGGCTTTACACCGTTCGATTGCGAAGTCACCGCCGCGCTCCACTCCGGTTCTAACTTCGTGGTCATCGCCGTCGACGCCACTCGCCTGGTAGACGGCATTCCCTCCGTCGGCTACGACTGGTACAACTACGGCGGCCTGACCCGCGACGTTTCCCTTGTCACCGTACCGGATGCCTTTATTGACGACTATGACGTTCATCTTGCGCATGGGCCCACCTGGCAGCCCGGCAATACCGAGCTGACCGGCTATGTCCACGTCCTCGACGCCCCAGCCGGAACCGCCGTTACCCTCGATATTCCTGAAGCCGGTGTTCATACACAGCTTAAGACTGAGGCCGACGGACGAGCCCCTTTCACCGTGAAGGCCGGCAAGCTCACCCTCTGGTCGCCGGAGAGCCCAAAGCTTTACAAAGTGACCCTGGCAACGGGATCAGCGGAGCAGGGGGACAAGCTTACGGATGACATCGGCTTCCGTGACATTCGTGTCGATGGCACCCGCATCCTGCTCAACGGCAAAGCAGTTTTCCTCAAGGGCGTCAATGTGCACGCCGAAGCTCCCATTCGCGGCGGCCGAGCCGATAACGACCAGGATGTTGCCACCATTTTCAGCTACCTCAAAGACCTTGACGCCAATTTCGTTCGCCTCTGCCATTATCCCCATGATGAGCGCATGACCCGCACCGCGGACCGTGACGGCATCATGGTCTGGTCTGAAATCCCGAACTGGCAGCACATTTCCTTCGACAAGCCCGAAGTCTATGCCAAGGACGCGGCCATGCTCGATGAGATGATCCGCCGCGACCGCAACAAGGCTTCCGTCATTCTCTGGTCCCTCTCCAACGAAACAGGGAACAACCCGACTCGCACCAAATTTATTACCGATCTCGCGAGTGAGGCCCGCAAGCTCGACTCCACTCGCCTCATCACGTCTGCCCTCAACTCCGAGCATGTCGTCGGCAGCACGGCGACCCTGAACGATCCCCTGGCCGATATTCTCGACGTCGTCGGCGTAAACGAGTACATCGGCTGGTACGGCGGTGTGCCTGAAGACGCAGACACCATGCACTGGGTTCTCCCTGAAAAGCCCATCATTATGAGCGAGTTCGGTGCCGAAGCGAAGATAGGGAACCATGGCCCCGATACCCAACGCTGGACCGAAGAGCAGCAGGCGAGCCTTTACCGGCATCAGCTGACCATGTTTGCCAAGATCCCCCAGCTTCGCGGCATCACGCCCTGGGTCCTGATCGACTTCCGCTCCACTACCCGCAACATCCCTAAACTTCAGGATGGTTACAACCGCAAAGGCCTCCTTTCCGAAGATGGAAAGCAGAAACAAGCCTTTTTCATCCTGCAAAAGGCTTACAAAGACAACACTGTAGGGAAAGCGGAATAGATAAAATATGTGTAGTTTAATTCTGGAATTTCATCGTGCATTCCACAAAGTTGCGCTTTCGCTCGATTGATCCCGGCTGCCGCCTACTTCTTAGTGCATGGTGTACATGGCCATCCAAATACATACCAGTCGGAGACCTGATGCGAGTGATCGGCAAGGACCTGAAACACGATCTGAGTTCTGTTCTGGCTGGTTTGAGCTTCATGGCAATCACGATCTCCGGTGCATACGCGCAGGTAGATGTGCTGACGCAGCACAACGACAATGCCCGAACAGGTGTGAACCTCCAAGAAACACTGCTGACCCCGGCAAACGTAAACCCGGCCCAGTTCGGCATGCTGTTCAAGCGAGTCGTGGATGACCAGCTATATACGCAACCGCTGGTGGCGACCGGCATCGCTGTCGGTGGAGGAACGCATGATCTTGTATATGTGACGACGGTGAACAACAGCGTCTACGCCTTCGACGCGAATGACGCAGAGGCTTCGTCGCCGGTATGGCACGTGAACTTCGGAACGCCTGCGAATCTACACAGCACTGATTTTGGATGTTTCGATATGAACGGCCAGATGGGCATTGTCGGTACACCTGTAATTGATAAAGCTCGCGGGGTGCTGTACGTGGTCGCGCTGACTCGTGCCGGCGCTCTGACCGGGCCGCGCGCCGGATTCGTTCAAAAACTTCATGCACTGGACCTGGCGACAGGTGCGGACCTGCCTGGCAGTCCGGTAGATATCGGCGCGCCGGATTTCAATGCGCTGATGGAGAATCAAAGGCCGGCGCTGATGCTCGCAAACGACATGGTGTATGTGGGCTATGCATCACACTGCGACAAGGACCCATACCACGGGTTTTTGATGGCCTACGATGCGAAGACCCTGGCACAGGTGAGCGTCCTAAATACATCGCCGACCGGTTCCGAAGCGAGCATCTGGCAGTCGGGGCAGGGGCCTGCGGCAGACGAGCAAGGCAATGTTTACGTTGTAACCGGCAATGGAAGTTGGAATGGAGTCACGAACTTCAGTGAGAGCTTCTTGAAGTTAACGCCGAAGCTCAAATTGATCGATTGGTTTACCCCGACGAACCATTTCGCACTGGATAAGTCGGACACCGACCTGGACTCTTCAGGGGCGACATTGATCCCGGGGACGCACCTGGTGCTTGGAGGCGGCAAAGAAGGCGTCCTGTACACGCTGAATACGCAAAACCTCGGCCATCTGGGCGACGAACATGCGCTGCAACACTTTCCTGCGACCGTATCGCATTTGCACAGCCTTGTGTACTGGCAAAGCGCTAACGTCGGCAACCTGCTGTATGTGTGGGGGCAGAGAGACAAGGCGAAGGTGTACAAGCTGGATGGAAATAAACTGGGAGAGACGCCGTTGATGATGCGCGATATCCCAAATGAAGGGCATCCCGGCGCGATGTTGTCGCTTTCGGCGAACGGTAATAAAGACGGGATTTTGTGGGCATCGATCCACGCAACCGGAGACTCATGGCATGAATCGCGGCCGGGAGTTCTCCATGCATACGAAGCAGAGAACATACGCCACGAGTTGTGGAACTCACTGCAAACTCAAACGCGGGACGACTGCGGTGAGTATTCCAAAATGGCGCCCCCGACCATTGCGAACGGTAAAGTGTACCTGGCAAGCTTCGGCACGGAAAATGTAGGAACCGGCCAGTTCTGTGTTTATGGACTGCTACCGAAGGAGAATGCGGCGCAACTGGCAGCACCGACCGAGGTAAAGGCGCTGACCGTGAACACCAGTGTGACTCTGAGCTGGACTCCAGTTTTGGGTGCGCAGGGGTATCGCGTTGTTCGGACAAGCTCACTTGAGCCGGAGGCTAAAACGATTGCGATGGGCTTGACGAGGCCGATCTTTACGGACCCCAGGCCGGGCAGGGGTGAGTCAGCTTCCTATACAGTCTTCGCAGTCGGAACAAACGGAATCAGTGCTGCGTCGAAGGCTGTGAAAGTGACATCTTTGGATGTGAAAAAGATGGCGGACTGAAGAACCGTTTCTGTTTTCGCTTCTTAATACAGATGCAAACAAGCATTTGTGAGAAGGGAAACCGAAACAACAGAAAACGTGCTGAAACTGCTTCTCTCGCAGTCGCCCAAACCTTGATCCGAGCTAAAACCTTGAACAGAATCTCGGCGGTGCCCTTGCTAGGGCCCGGCTGTAGTTATCCTGATTGTTAAAGTTGGGATTTGTGATGAAGCCCAGTTGATTGGCGCTTCTAAAATCGGAATAGTCCAGTGGCGCGTAGTAGATGCCGAAAGCGCCGCGAATGAAGAGAGTGCCGATAGAGGCATCCGGTGCATAGGTGAACTCGATACGCGGGGCCAAGTCTTATTTTGGTACGTATCCGCAAACTGGCCGGAACTACCGATACGGCCTAGACCTGATCCGGCAAAGTGAAGTGCTTCGGGCTAAAGTTTGAAAGACTGCCATGCGACTTGCTACGCGGCTTATCTACGCCATAACGCAGTCCCAGGTTCAGGAGCCACTCCTTAGTTGCTTTCCTTAGCTTTGACAGTCCTATCTGCCCTGAGATGCTCAAGAATGGCTTCAGCTGATTCAACCGGCTTTTCGCGCGTAGGGAAATGGCCGACTCCCTCCAGCAGCACTCGTCGGTAGCCTTTGTCGAAATAGCTCTCCGCACCCTCAGTCGTCTCGATTAGTTCGCAGCGATCATCTTTACCGTGAAGCAGCAATGTCGGGACATGCAGTACCTCTGTTTGTTGCAAACGATCTTGCAGCCTGGCATAGCGAGGATCGGGTGCCGCATGACCCCAGCGTGATCGATACGCATGTAGAACGACGTTTTTGAAGTCCTCTCCCTGCCAGCTATCGGCTGCTTTCTCAAAATCCTGCTCGCTGTACCACCCGGCAGGGCTCCAGGTATCCCATTGTGCGCGGCCATAGGCTACAGGATCGCTGCGAAACAACTCTTCGCCCGGCTTGGAGCAAAGCAGCCACTGGTACCAGAAGGCATGTGCCTGCGGGTAAGCAGGTGGCTTGGGTTTTCCAGGTTGAAAGGGGACGGAGATCGCCACAAGCGACTTTAGGCGCTTGGGGAAGAGTGCCGCCAATGCGTAACCCGCCATGGCGCCCCAGTCATGTCCAATAAAGTGAAAGCGCTTGAACCCGAGCTGATCCGCAAGGTCGATGACGTCTTGTGCGTAGGCCACAGGCTGCCCGGTTCGCCTTGGGTTCTTTCCAAAAATGCGATCTCGGAAACTACTTGGACCATAGCCGCGAAGGTAAGGAGCTATGGTCTTGTATCCGGCTTCATGCAGATGCGGGAGAACCTTGTCCCAGGTACGCGGCGAATCCGGCCATCCGTGCAGCAGCAAGAGCGGCTCGGCTCGTTTGGGTCCGCTTACCTCATAGGCTTGATGCAATATGGATGTCTTGATCGTCTTCAGCTTCATAAACGGTCTGATGCTTTGCTCGGTAGAACGCAACTACCAAAAACCCGTAAAGCTCCCGAATAAAGGAGCTTTACGGGTAGTCTTGTAAAGCAGTATCAGGGTAGTGCTCCGGCTATTGCCTTGCGCGGCGGCTATGGTTGACCTTTGCCTCCCTGCTCCGCAAATACTGCCCTGACCTTCTTCTGGTGCATCCGACTTATGCATTTTCATTCTTCAGTGTGGACATATCAATCACGTAACGAAAACGAACGTTACCCTTTTCCACTTTCTTGTAGGCATCGTTGATATCCGCTATGTCGATGACCTGGATGTCGGGGGCAATGTTGTGCTTGGCGCAGAAGTCAAGAACCTCCTGTGTTTCGGCGATATTGCCGATAAGCGATCCCGCAATGCTGTTGCGGTGTGACGCTGTCTGCATGTTGTTGATTGGTTCCAGCGGCCCCAGATCGCCGCAAATCACCATGGTTGCATTGCGCTTCAGCAATGGTAGAAAAGGATTTAGATCGTGCTTCTCGGGTACGGTGCTCAGGATAAAGTCGAAGGTTTGGGTGAGAGGGTTTGTCGGATCGACCTCCTTCTTGAGATCCTTCTCCATCGCCGCGGTGGCCCCAATGCGCGCAGCTTCTTCCTTCTTTTCTTCCGTTGTGGTGAACAGGACGACCGTGGCTCCCATCGCTATGGCCATCTTGGCTGCGATATCACCTAAACCTCCAAAGCCGACGATGCCTACCTTGCTGCCGGCCTTCACGCCCCAGTGCTTCATAGGGGAGTAGGTGGTGACTCCGGCGCAAAGCAGGGGTGCCGCTGCTTTAGGATCAAGCGAAGCGGGGATTTTCAGGACGAAGTCTTCCGGTACGACGACAACATTGGAGTAGCCTCCAAAGGTGTTGTCACGGTCGTAATGGTTCGTCTCATCGGGCGACTTTTTGGCGGGCACCATGGGTCCGTTGTAAGTAGCTAGCCAGCTGTTCGGCCCTTCACAGTAATTCTGATCGCCGGAACGACAGGGTTCACACTGCCGGCAGCTGTCGATCATGCAGCCGACACCGACGAGATCGCCCACCTGGTGCATAGTGACCTGGGTTCCCGCAGCAGTGACTCGGCCGACTATTTCATGGCCGGGCATACAGGGGTATACGGTGTTACCCCATTCGTTCTTCGCCTGGTGGATATCCGAGTGACACACACCGCAATAAAGCACCTCGATGGTGACCTCGTTCGGCTTGGCATCGGGACGCTCGAACTTGTGGGATTTAAGGTCGGTAAAGGAGTGGTTCGTGGCGTACCCATAGGACTGAATCATTTAAAACTGCTCCCTTTAAGTTACAACTGCCGGTGTTTAAGAATTAGTGATGTCTGCTGCCTCCAGCGTGCTGGAAAGACGAGTTAAGGGCATGGAGAAACGACCTACCCACCCTTGCTATGGCGTAATGGTTGTTCCTCTATGCCGGAACCTCTTCCAGATTGCTTGGCATCTCAGCCCTTTTGTCGTTATCTGCGAGTCGTCGGTCCGCGAGCGCCTTGTAGGCGACTAGGCGCGCACGGTTGATTCCGCCTAAAGGCCGGTGCGCGGCAAGCCCGTGTGCCGGAGAGAATGTCAGATCTTCAAAGTAGCTATCCTTAACCGGGTCCCAGGCCGTCTGGACTGGGATTACAAGCCGGGCAACGGTCTGATATTGCGATTCAGTTTCCGGCCACTCTGCTTGTGCATCCTCGACGGGCATATCGTCCAGTCCTGTGTTGAGCTGAACCCGCAGCTCAAACTCAGCTGGATTTTTTTGGAAGAATGTATTCATAGCCTCGCGCAAGGCGTCCGGTGTCTCGGGATCGAATGGCTGCTCCTTCAACGCCTTCAGGCCGGGCGAGACAGGAAAGAAGCCGAGCTTTGCTACGTACTCGCCGTAACGGTAAGGGACTTGTGAGTAGTACTCTTCATTTGCCGGATGAACGACTGGATGGCCGTAGAAGGCCAGCTTCTCGGAGTTTGCACCGACTGCGTTCAGGACGGTGTTTGTTGCGCGGGCTACTGTCGAGACCGCTCCCTTTACACTGTCCGGCAGCTTGGGTGCGATCTCCGCATTCGGTTTGAATGCTTGCAGAAATTCCTTCATGCCGCTCGCAAGAAACTGCTTGCCGACGTCAAAAACCCAATCCTGTGTCTCCGCCGTATGCCCTTCGAGCTTTGGCCCCTTCACTCCAAGGACCTTCACCGACATGCCGCGATCGGTAGAGAGTTTTGAGTCGTCCAGCAACTCCCCCGGCTGCTGCGCCATCCGCACCAGAACCTCATATTTGCCGGGCTGCGCGAAGAGGCCCTGCGCCAATTGCGGCGGGAGGCTGCTCTCAACGATCAACTCGCCCTTGAGCAGGGCGTGGGCCTTCGCATGGGAGATGCGCACCGCGCGGCCATATTTCCGGCGCGCCAGTTCCATCCCTTGGGTCATAACATCTACGATCTTCTGCTTGGTCTCATTTTCATCAGGGGCAATCGTCTCAACGTCGTCCCGATACATCAGGTAATTCGGCATGGCAGCATCGGCTCCTTCTTGCGTACATAGGGTGATGGTGGCGGATGACAGGCAGGATGTCCGAGCGCGCATCTGCTCCTTATTTGGAGTTACAGAACTTTAGAATTTCCTCCACGAACGCCTTCGGGTTTTCTTCCGCAATCCAGTGTCCTGCATCGGGGATACCAACCACCGTCACCTTCTTTGCAACCTCTGCAAGCATGGCTTTCGCAATGGGCAGGTAAAAACTTGACGTACCTCCCAGCGCAAGCACAGGCATGCTCAATCGCCCATTCTTCTTGAGCGCTGCCCTGTTGTCCTCTGCGTCATGGTCGAAAGCCCGGTACACCTCAAAGCCTGCCCGCATCGCACCGGCTGCGGAGTAGTGGGAGGCATACAGGTCCAGGTCAGCTTCTGTAATGGCATTCTGATTGAAAGCCAGCCGCTCATAGAAGTGCTGTAGGTACAGGCGTTCGCGTCCTGCTGTAAGCGACTCCGCCAAGCTGTTCTGCGCATTATGGAAGAAGAAGTGCCACATGGTCGCATCGTTCAGCTTTGTCGACGACACCGTGGCATCGTAGGCTGCCGTTCCTGGTAGCGGCGCCTCCATAAGCACGAGTTTCTCCACTAATTTCGGGTATTCGCTTGCGAAGGCATAGGCCACCATCATCCCGATGTCGTGTCCTACCATGGTGACCGGACCGATAATTCTCAGGTGCTCCCGCAGCAGCTTGTAGATGTCTGCTGCCATGGTCCGCTTGTCATACCCTTGTGGCGGCTTGGACGAGCCACCCGCGCCGCGGTAATCCGGGGCAATCACACTCCAGCCCGCGCCTACGAGCGGCACCAGTACATGACGCCACTCCCACCATGTTTGCGGATAGCCGTGCAGCAGCACCATCGTGCGGCTACCGCTTCCTGCGACCACGTAGTGCAGCCGGACTCCCGGTTCCAACTCCGCGATGCCATGCTTCAAGTGCGGCAGTCCTAACTCTTCCATTCCATCCTCCTTCTTGCGTTAAGTCCATGTACAGTGCACTTCCGCACAAGCTGTTATCGCTTAGGCTGTGTAAAGGCAAAGAATTACCCTAGGGTCCGTAGGGAAGAGCTGATGACGGTGACGTTTGCCGGATCGGCAGCGTGCCTTCCGGATCAAGCTCGCGCTTCAATACCCACGCAGCAAAATGCGATCTGCAGCGGGGAAGATGCTTGCACTTTTGTGGTGAAGGCAATCGCATTGGACATTGCCGCCGATACTGCGTGCTCCTCATCCGGACTGTCGACCGGCAGAATGAACTCTTCACCATTAGCCAAGCCTTTGTGTGGATCAAAGCGACGAACGATCACGTTGAACTTTTTAAGCTCCATTGAATCTCCTCAACATCTTGTAAATGCATTCCACAACTACAAAGGTATGGATGCCTCATAGCCGTGTAGCTAGCCTCGCGGCCGGTGGGTTCAACGAAAAAGGCGGCGAACTCTCTCAGTGACTGCGCCATACAGGATGTTGCCCGCCAGCCCACCCACATGCTGGACGGGCGTGCGGTCCTGCGGCGAAGGCACATAGCCGATGGCCGGCAGCACGACGATGCTGGCGCCTGTGAAGAGAGCCGCACCGTATACCGTGCCTGCGCCCGCTGTGACAGCCGGCAGATATTCAGCCAACGCGCCGTACATACCCGCGCACAATATGCCGAAGGCAAACTCCGTTACCGGAACCCCGGCCTTGCGCTGCTTGCGTGTCAGGTTCACGCCCGCTACACCGGCAACTGCATCGGCAGTCCTGGCATGCGCTTCCTCAAACATCTTGAGAAGCGCTTTCTGCTGCTTGCTGTATGTCTTGTCGATACCTAGCTTGCCTTCCAGCGCTTCTGTTGCTTTGAGTGAGGAGGTCTGGAAAGCGTTAAGCACAATGGTGCCGATGGCACCGCCGAGCGCACCGCCGAGCGCACCCGCAAGAAATCCCAATGGTAAGGATCGATGTTTCTGCTGCATCAGCTCTCCTAGAGGAAACGAGGCGATTGCAAGTCTGACTGCCCGCAAGTTAAGCAGAAACTTCAGAAATGTTGTTAGGTTCTGCTCGCTTCTGTTCATTGCGTTGCATACGGTATTTGATGCGTTGGGTTCACCGCTAGGCGCCTGAGCTTGAAAGACGAGTATGGACCTATCAGAGCTACGGTTCCACTTCCCGGCGGGTAGACGAAACCTGCATCAAGGTAGGCTGCAGCTGGGAGTATCTTTCCGGGAAATTAATAACTACGACCGGGCGATCGACCTCATGCTGCTAGAGCAGTGAACTATCCGCGCTACATACTATTTTTGAGCAAAACTACAGCCGCCATGCGGGACTGCCGCCGACATCAATCACAACAGACACGCTTCCTTCTTATCCAGAAACTATTGAGCGGCTTAAGCGTGGAAATAGGTTAGAGTATGCCGGTTATCCGTCCACTCCAAAAAGGTCACAGGGACGCCATCCGGATCACCGTCTTCGGCATCCACTGCCGCGATCCGGCAAGCATGATTGCCAACGCCTATTTTGCATCGCCGCCGGAGCGAGAGCCCGCCGCCGTATGTTCCGGTGTATTCTCCGTAGGGTCCTTCATCGTGAACCCAGCCTTCTGAGGTGATGATGTGTCCTTCGATCACGATTTCAGCGTTAGCAGGAATCGTCAGATCACTGGTAAGACACTTCACCAGCTTCGCCGGTTCACCATAGTAGCCGCCCAAAACCTCCCAGTTATCACTATCCGGATTGCTCATCATGGAGGCGATATGGTCCAGTGTCGGGTCGCCGATCAGGACAGTGATCGGCATGTCCTTGCCTTCCTGGGCATAGTACTCAGCCGCAATGCGAGCGCGATGCGTCGCATTGCGCATATCCATATTGATCTCATTTTTCGACCGGTACATAAACCGATATATACCTTGATTGATCAACCCGTTCTCTGGGTTGCGACTCACCACGTTGGTGTCGTTCAGGTAGGCCTGGCCGTCTTTAGGGTGATGCTGAAAGAGGGGAAACATCGTGAGATCGACATCATCGCATCGATACACGACCTCCTGGCAAGGTACACTATCCACCATTTCGGGATTATAGGTTTTCTTGAAACGATCGCCGATCTCCAGGCCTACCTTTGTAGGGTCACAGCCCAGTGCCAGTGCGTACATAGACCGGGCACCGTAGCCGTTAGCAAAGAAGGGAAATGCACAATCCTTCACCTTTTCCACCAAGATGGCTGTATCAGGATTTTGTTCCATGAGCGTAGGAAGCTCATCGACACGCTTTTCGTCCGTAATTCGGGTGAGTTAGACCCGCCTTCTCCAAATCCGCTATGGATTTATGCAAACTTTGCTGGGGCGTATACACCTTTCAGCGGACTCGGGTGAGATTGGTTCGCTTCGCATTGAATTTGTAAATTCGGCAACGTTTGGGCTGCTACCCAAGATCATCCATTATTATAAGGAACACGTTCCGGGAATCGAGCTTTCTTTGCGGAACCTGCCGACGTCGGAGCAGAGCACTGCGTTGCTCAACGAGAGTATCAATGTCGGGTTTATTCGTATGCCGTTTCAAGCCAAGGGGATAGAAGTTGAATTGGTGGGTCAGGAACCTTTCTGTTGCTTTCTGCCCAAAAACCATCCCCTAAACAAGATGAGGAGCATCTCCCCATCGACCTTGAGAGAGGAGCCGTTCATCCTATATAGGCGACAACAAGCTCCAGGATTCTGCGATCGTATTCTAAAGATTTGCAACGACGCAGGGTTTAGCCCGCAAGCCTTTCAAGAAGCAAGCGAAATGCAAACTATCTTGAGTATGGTAGCGGCGGGCTTAGGAGTGTCTCTGCTTCCCCGTTCGGCTGGAACACCGAGCTTAAGTGAACTGGCCATCTTGCCTATGGACGGGAGCCTGCCTTTGTCTGAGACTGGAATGGCTAACCTTGCTGTTCGGGAAAGTGAACCCATCCTCTCCACTTTTCGGCGCATTACCCAAAGCTTTACAAAGATGACTTAGAGGGCAGGCAAAAATACCGTGCCCTAATAGGGTGGAAAGGGGCGAATGGCATTTGCTCCATTTGCCCGTTTCCAGTTATTGCACGGATACGTTTTTAGTTGCGGTGTACACAAACCCGTTCTCATCCCAGAGCTTAAATACCAGGTCATGTGTACCGGCTGAAAGCGGCTGTATGACATCCACTAAAATAGATCCGCTGGTGTCATTCACGACGAGGCTGCCGTCCACGTAGAGCTGTGCGGCTGTGGGCACTGGGGAACTGGCGCCGTTAGAGTGTGTGGCACCATTGCCGAGGATATGCACCGAAGAGTTTGCTGTTGCGCCTGACGGCAGGCACAGGCTTGCCGAGGCAGGTGCCGCATAACAGACTGAACCCGGCGTGCCGCTGTACACAGTGGTGTGGCGACTGGAGCGGAAGCTGACGCCGTTCGCGTCCCATGCTTTCGTCACCAGCAAGTGCGGCCCGAGGTTTTCAGGCAAGGTGATGTTGAAGTCGGTCATGGGCTGCGAGTACACAAGCTGCCTGTCCGCGTACTCCTGAAAGGCTGTCACAGTAGTCCGGTCGTAGGCGGAGGCCAGCACATTGATGGCGGAACCCGGCATGTAAGTTTTAAGAGAGCAGCCAAACCCTTTCACTGTAGTCGCCGTACACAGAGCAATTCCAAATGCAGCCTTTCCGTCGGGAGAAGCTGCATTACGCGGATGCTTCGCGCACATACTGAAGAATGATTTTCGCTAAACAAGCAGGCTTGCAATGAACAATATTCATCAAGCTTTTTCTGTGATAGAAAGGTGTCGTTCGACAGGCTTTGACTCTTCTCCCTCCGGAACATCGGCTTGCTTGAAACGATCTAAGCCTCGAATTGTTTTACGCTGTTCACTATGTTGATCTGAAAAGGGTTTTTTTGATGCACCGTCGCAGATTTTTCAAGCTCGCAGGGAGCTCTGCCGCGTCATTAGCAGGGTTCGGGGTCACACATAAACTGGCTGGTCAAGTACAAGATCCACTCCGTCTACCTCCACCCGCCCCACCCATTGGATTACCCCCCTGTATATCCACGTCCAATGGGTACAATTTGGGACACTTCCGCAGCCGCGTTTGCTACAGTCGTGCCACAAGGAACGTATGTGACGCTGAACGGCGCAGCTTGGGCTACGCTCAGTAGTGCCTTGACGGACCTGTACGCTTCTTTGCAGGCCAATCCTGCCTACGACCAAAGCATGAAGGCGGCAGCCGGCAGTGTTTCTGTGAGCAGTATACTGAGCGCGAACATCGACCAGGCCGCCTTGCTGGCTGATTTACAAACGACCACGCCGGAACTCACTGCTGCCGACTTGCAAAGGCGTCTCAGCTTTCTCAACACTATCACTGCTGAACAAAAGCAAAGTTTACTTGGACAACTAGCGTCCTACGGTATTTCACCGTTTGTCTACAACTTGTTGAGCAGTACGGCCTCGCTCGCTAATCTCATTACGCCCGGCTCTTTAATTTCAGTACCCCACTGTGAGTTCACACTCCCACCACCACCTCCCGGCGGCGGTGACCCGATAACCGGCGGTGGAGGTTGCGGCGGCGGTGGTGGTCAGCCGCCGTCCTAGCCGCTCCGTACTTCAAAGGAAAAGTGGTGCTTAGCGGCGGGCCTGACACTCGTTGCTGCTGCAGTCGCTTTAGCTGCAATAGACATCCTGAGCGACGGTGCGGCAGTGCCATTGAGTGGTGTTCTGTGGCAAGGTGTCGCCAAGTGGGCTACGCGTGGTGCTGCCGGCGCGGGAGCCGCTACGTTTGTAGCCAGCTGCTTTTAGATGCAACCTACAATTACAACCGGGAGGGCCGTGCATGGTGCAATGGATTCTCGATCATCATCATTTTATTATTTTCGGACTGGTAATACTCAGCCTGCTGATACTTTTCTTACGCGGTTTCTACCGCGACTATAAGCGCAAACGTAAACTACAGACGTATAAATGGGACCTCTTCGTGTCGGTAGTAACCATGGTCTACATTATCGGGTCGACGCTCATTATTGGCATCGTGCTCGGAGGAAGGGTTATATAGCTTTCCATGCACTGTTGCATGCATGCGGGGTTAGGACCAACTGGGCGCTTGGACGATTTTACGTTCAAGCGCCGTCGTTTTTGATCGACCGGCCGGCACATTGTGACCATTGGACTGACTAAACTCGGCAGGCATGGCGCGCGGTTTGCTGCATTTGTGTAGAGCACCAGGGAGTTACCATCCACCACCTGGAAAAAATCTATGGGTGAGTCCGGGCCATATTGCTGCGCTCTGCCAGCATCGGCTGGAGGTATGGCAGCACGTTGTTTGCCACTACCCGGTACCCAGCGGCGTTCGGGTGCAGGTTGTCGGGGCTCAGCAGTTCATCATGGTCGTACACGCCATCAAGAATAAAAGGAACCAGCGGCAGCTTGTACTTCGCAGCCAGGGCAGGGAAGAGCGCGTCGTAGGGGTCGATGTAGTCAGGGCCTAGATTGGTCGGCAGCTTCATGCCGACGAGCAGGATGCGCACATGCACGCTTTGGAGCTGCTTGATGACGCGCTCCAGATTCTCTTTGATATCGGTGACGGGGAAGCCGCGCAAGCCGTCGTTTGCGCCCAGTTCAAGCACGACAATGGCGGGATGAAGGCTAAGTATCTGGTTCACACGGGCCAGTCCGTCTTTTGTCGTGTTGCCCGAGATACCCTGATTGAGGATGACTGCACGCGAGCCGGCCTGGGCCAAAGTCTTGCGAAGATCATCCGGGTACGAGGCACCTGCGGGAGCGCCGTAGCCTGCTGTGAGCGAGTCGCCGAAGCAAACTACCGTCTGAGCGTGGGCGGCAAGCGGAAAGAGAAGCGAGAGCAGGACAATAAGGCGAACGGGCATAACCATTGGACGGCATCCGGAGAGTTCGAGGTGCAGGAACGCTTTTTGTGTCTTCAGAAAGTCCGGCACGTCTTATAAGAAGCAAGGAGCGGGCATGGTAGAAGCACGTGGGATCTGGAAGCGGATGCGGAACGGCAGTACGACGGTCGAGATTTTGAAAGGCATCAACCTGCTGGTACCGCGAGGGCAGTTTGTCGCGATCATGGGTTCGTCCGGCTCCGGTAAGAGCACACTGCTTGGTTTACTGGCCGGGCTTGACAATCCTAGTGACGGCTCTGTGCTGATCGACGGCGTGGATATCAGCCACATGGCTGAAGACCAGCTGGCGCAGGTGCGCGGGCAAAAAATCGGCTTCGTGTTTCAGAGTTACCAGCTCATTCCCACGCTTACAGCATTTGAAAATGTATTGCTGCCCTTTGAGCTCAATGCGCGCGGGGACGGCAAGCAGCGCGCACGCGCACTGCTTGAAAGCGTAGGCCTGGGCAGCCGCATGCACCACTATCCTGTGCAGCTTTCAGGCGGCGAGCAGCAGCGTGTCGCGCTTGCCCGCGCCTTTGTGCTGGAACCGCCTATTGTGCTGGCCGATGAGCCTACCGGCAACCTGGATACGGTCAACGGTCAGCATGTGCTGGAGCTGCTGACAACGCGCCAGCGTGAAGCCGGCACCACGCTCGTGATGGTGACGCACGACCCGCAGATTGCCGCCCGCGCGGACCGGCGCATCGTGCTGCGCGACGGCTTGATCGTACAGGACGAACTGGTACATGGAGGCACCATGGAAACCGGCGAGGGCGAAGGATATGCGATGCTGCCGGTCGGCGCCGGCGAAGCGGGGCGGCGCTAGATGGCGGGGAAGCAGGCGTCCAAGCCCGCTCTGCCTTGGAGCACTGCACTCCGCATTGCGGCGCGCGAGCTCGTATTTGCCCGTGTCAAGTTCATCTTTGTCATTCTTTCCGTTGCTATCGGCGTGGGTGCGCTCACGGGCGTGCGCGGCTTTGCCGACTCATTTACCACCACACTGCTGGGCCAGGCGCGGTCTATTTTGGCGGCTGATCTTTCCGCGCGATTGAGCCGCACGCTGCGGCCTGAAGAGCAGGCGCGGCTTGCGTCATTTGCGACGAAAAATGATGCGCAGATGACCCAGGTGACCGAGATGGCTTCGATGGCCGGTACGGCGGGCGATCCGGTGCCGCTGCTGGTCTCGCTGAAGGTTGTTGACCCCAGGGTCTACCCATTTTACGGCACGTTGAAGCTGCAACCGGCTATTCCATTTGCGCAAGCCCTCACAGATAACACCGTAGTTGTTGATGAAAGCCTGCTGGTGCGGCTGCACACGCAGGTGGGTACCATGCTGCGCATTGGCGGTCAGCAGTTCCGCATCACTGCATTGATCTCGAAAGAGCCGGACCGGCTCACCGCAGGCGTCGGCATCGGTCCGCGCGTCATGATGACTCGCCACGCTGTAGAAGCTATCGGACTGCTGCAGCCCGGCAGCCGGTCCACCGAGCGGTTTCTTTTCAAGCTACCTCTGGGTGCCTCCATCGTAGGCACACGCGCAGCACTTGAGCATGCCTTGCCTGAGGCGCAGATTGGAGATTATCGTGAGGGCTCGCCGGAGCTGACCGAAGGGCTGGACCAGGCACGCGGCCTTTTGAGCCTGATCTGCCTCGTGGCCATGGTGCTGGGTGCCATCGGCGTGGCCATGGCCATGCGCGCTCACTTGCAGCAACGTATTGACGGCATCGCCATCATGAAGTCCATGGGCGCGCGCTCGGCGGATATCCTGCGCATTTACGCGCTGCAAACGCTGCTGCTGGGCTGTGCCGGGGCTCTGCTGGGCGTGGTGTTAGGGGTGGGGGTTGAGTGGGCGCTGCCTAGCGTACTCGGCTCGCTGCTGCCAATCCGGCCGCCGCTGCGGTTGCCCTGGCTACCGGTGCTGGGGGCGTTTTCGACCGGCATCCTGACGACTATGCTGTTCTCGCTGCCGCCCCTGCTTGAGGTGCGCAACATTCGCCCCAGCGTGGTGCTGCGCCGCCTTGTTGAAACCGGTGAGCCGGGCCAGCCGGTGCGGGCCTTCTTCAAGCAGTTGCGCGGAGCCTGGCTGCAGATTGTCACGAGTGTATTTATTGTGCTGGCGCTGGCGGTTATCGCGTCTCTGCTTTCCGACAACTGGCGCGGCGGTGTCTGGTTCGCGGGTTCACTTGCAGCGTCGCTGCTCATTCTTCTGGCCCTGGCTTCCGGTGTGCTTCGAGTGCTGCGCGCCGGGCTTGACCGTACCCGGTTGTCGCTACCCTCTACCGTGCGGCATGGCTTGGCGAACCTGTACCGACCCGGCAACCAGTCCGCGGCGGTGCTGGCGGCGCTTGGCGTAGGTGTCATGCTCATCCTGAGCGTTTTCCTGATGCAGCGTTCCATCGTGTCGCGTATGCACGAGGCCATGTCGCCCAATACGCCGAACGTGTTCCTCATCGATATTGCTTCGAATGAACTGGCAGGCGTCAAGCAGCTGGTATTGGCTCAGCCCGGTGCCGAGAAAAACTTTGAGGCACTGCCCATCTTGACCGGTACGCTCGATACGCTGGAAGGCACCCCGGTCCGCAAGCTTGACCGCAAGAAGTACCCCATGCACCTGCGGCGCACGCTTTCCTTTACCTGGGCTGACCAGGTTCCTGTCGGTATCAAGGTGGAAAAAGGTGCGTGGTGGAGCAAGGACGACCCGCACTCTGTCGCCGTGATTGACCGTGTCGCGGACCGTCTGCACCTGCACATCGGCTCGCAGATAGGCTTTGCGTCTGACGGGCAGCGGTTCAACTCCACCGTAAGCGCAATTTATAAGGTGGATGGTCAGCACATCTCCAGTCGTAGCGAGTTCGTCTTTGCCCCGGCGCAGCTACGTGATATGCCGGTAGTGTGGTACGCGGCCATGCACATGCAACCGCGGAGGATCGGTGAGTTACAAAGGGTACTGTTTGCTAACTATCCAACTATCACGGCTATCAACATCGCCGATATTCTCGATACCATCCAGCAGGTTGTCGGACAAATTACGCTTGTGATTCGCTTCCTGGCCGGGTTTTCTATTTTGTCGGGCATGGTGATCCTTGCGTCGAGCATCGCCAGTACACGCTTCCGGCGGGTACGCGAGGTTGTAGTGCTGAAAACTTTGGGGGCTACCCGGCCCCGCATCGCCGGGGTGTTCTCTGTGGAGTTTGTTGTACTGGGTCTCTTGTCGGGCTTAGTGGGCACGCTGTTTGCAAATGCACTGTCGCGCCTTTTGCTGCACATTGCAGAAGTGCCGTTTGTGTCGGACTTCTTTGCCGACGGCTCAGGAATTGTTCTTACGACCGTCCTCGCGGTGGGCACCGGCTGGGCGGCAAGCTTCAAAATCCTGGGGCAGAAACCGTTGGAGGTACTGCGAGAGGAGTAGGCGGTAGGCCTGAGCAGGTATTCCACAAAAACATTTGCACAGCAGACTGGAATAATTCGGTGAACTGCCGATAGATCCCCTATGAATAACTTTCGGGCACGTGCTGGGAATAGGCAATGATCCTGATGGCAAGTGAGCGACGGCAAAGCCGTCGATGGCATTGTTCCGGAGAAGCAGAAATTATCTTTTCCATGAACTCGCCGCCGGTGCATGCCCGGATTGCTGACTTGAGCGCGGAAGGTTGCATGCTCATCGTCAAACAACCCGTGGACCTTGAGAGCGAGATGCAGGTAGAGCTTGCTTTCACAATCAACCAGCTGCCGTTCCGCGTGCGAGCCAGAATGAAGGCGAACCGATCAGAGACTCGCTATGGATTTCAGTTCCTGCAAGTGAGCAGTCGCTCGCAGCGGCGCTTGAAAGAGCTTGTAGAAGAGCTGGAAGAAAACCAACGGAAGCAAGTACGCGGCTTGAAAGGTGCTAACGCAGGCATTGAGTTGAGCTGAAGAGCGAGTTAGATTGCCCACAATGTCTTCGGTATGGACTTGAATGAGAAAGTTCTTAATAGCCGGCATTTCCCTGCAAGCAACTGGAAACCCGTACATGCATTGGTTGCCCCCCAGAGATTCGAACTCCGATATGCTGAGTCAGAGTCAGCTGTCCTACCATTGAACGAGGGGGCAACACTCTATAGCCGCGGTGATTTTGCCTCTCGCGGTTCTTCGATCATAGCGAGGCAATTCGCATCGGTCAATATCGTCTCTACACGAGCAATCGATGATAGTTTGACGAGGAGGAGAAACGATGCGAAAGAAGGTGACGATTGTAGGCGCAGGCAATGTGGGGGCAACCGCCGCACACTGGCTTGCCGCTAAAGAGTTGGCGGATGTCGTGCTGCTGGATGTGATCGAGGGCGTACCGCAGGGCAAGGGGCTGGACCTGCTGGAAGCCATGCCGATCGAAAAGCGCGACTGCGCTATTACCGGCACGAATGATTATGCTGACTCTGCCGATTCCGACATTGTGGTCATTACAGCCGGTATCGCCCGCAAGCCCGGTATGAGCCGCGACGACCTGCTGAACACCAATGCCAAGATCATGGCGGACGTGATTGCACAGGTAGTGAAAACGTCTCCGAACGCGATCTTGATTGTTGTTTCCAATCCGCTTGATGCTATGGCGCAAGCCGCGTTCAAGCACTCGGGCTTTCCGCGTGAGCGTGTACTCGGTATGGCCGGGGTACTCGATTCGGCGCGGTTCCGGACGTTCATTGCGGAAGAACTGAAGGTGTCCGTCGAAAACGTCACTGCGTTTGTGCTGGGCGGGCACGGCGATACCATGGTGCCGCTGCCGCGCTACTCAACCGTTGCCGGCATTCCCATCACCGAGCTGCTTGATGAGCAGACTGTAACCCGCCTGGTGCAACGCACACGTGACGGCGGTGCGGAGATTGTAAAGTATTTGAAAACCGGCTCGGCCTATTACGCACCTGCTGCTGCAGCCATTGAAATGGTTGAGGCTATCCTGAAGGACAAGAAAAAAATCCTGCCTTGCGCGGCGTATCTGCAAGGTGAGTATGGGATAACAGGCTTGTATGTCGGAGTACCGTGCAAGTTAGGCGCGAAAGGTTTGGAGCAGATTATGGAAATCAAGCTGACTGCTGATGAGCAAGCGGCGCTGCAAAAGAGTGCTGACTCTGTAAAGGAATTGTGCGCTATCATTGGCGTTTAATTGCTACTTACACTTATTCCTAGATAGGGACCTGCACTGTTAAATAATTCTTTATAGAACAAGCCCGGCAAATGCGCCGGGCTTTCCTATTGCCGGCAAGAAACTCTATACCCGCTCAATTACAACCTTCTCCAAAACCACCGGTGTCTTCGGCTTATCTTGTGCACCGCGCGGCAACTTCGTGATTGCATCGATGATGGATTGCCCCTCAACGACTTCGCCGAAGATGGTGTGATTGCCTGTCAACCAAAGTGTCGGCGCTACCGTGATAAAAAACTGTGAGCCATTCGTGTTCGGCCCGGCATTTGCCATGGCCAGCTTGCCCGGCTTGTCGAACTTGTGCGGCGAGCCCTTGGTCTCATCCTCAAACTTGTAGCCGGGGCCGCCCATACCGGTGCCGTCCGGGTCACCGCCCTGCACCATGAAGTCAGGAATCACACGATGAAAGATCGTGCCGTCGTATAGCTTGGTGCCTGTCTTTTTCTCACCTTTGTGCGACCACTCGCGCGTGCCCTCAGCTAGCTCGACGAAGTTCTTCACGGTCTTGGGGGCTACATCTTCAAACAGTCGGCAAACGATCTCGCCCTGCGTGGTCTGGAAGGTGGCATATGTGCCGGGTTGACGAGCCATAGTTCGGGTTTCTCCTGGTAGTGATAATTACTTGTAGATTACTGTGGAGTAGATGCAGCAGGAGCCGCTTGGGCTGGCACCGGAGGCACAGTCTCACCGACCGGCACAATTGTGACCTTGTTCAGCGTCACCGGTGTCAGCGGTTTGTCGCTTCCGTTGCGGTCCACCTGGGCAATTGCTTTCTCCACAGTTACGCTCGCATCATCGCACTGGCCGAAGATGGAGTAGCTGCCGTCAAGCGAAGGTTGCGGCGTTTCTGTGATGAAAAACTGCGATCCATTTGTGTTAGGCCCGGAGTTCGCCATGGCAAGCCGTCCCGGCACGCTGAAGGTCAGCTCCGGCACGATCTCATCGGCAAACGCATAGCCGGGGTCACCCGTGCCGTCGCCCACCGGGTCGCCGCCCTGGATCATGAAGCCGGGGATGACTCGGTGAAAGGTCGTCCCGTTGTACAGCGGTTTTGCATGCTGCTTTTTGTGCGAGACCGGGTCGGTCCAGTCCCGGGTGCCGGTTGCCAGGCCGATGAAGTTGGCGGTGGTTAGCGGGGCTTCCTTTGTGAAGAGCTTGCAGGTCATGCGGCCCATGCTGGTGTCGAAGACGGCGGTGGGGCCGGTGGGCTGGAGTGTGGGTTTGATGGTGGAGTCGGGGGAGTCTGGGAGCGTTGCTGGTGCTGTCGGAGCCGTGCCGGTCGGTGGGGGCTGCAGCGGCGGAGGGCTTGTCTGCTGTGCAAGTGCACCTGCGGCTGATAACAATAGAGCAAAGAAGATGGAGCTATATGTAAGATTCATGCCGTGTCTAGACTACCGAATCTTGAAAGTGCGAGTCACGCGCGGTCGGAATGATTGTTATGCCAGTCATCACTCATACATAGAAATATTGTTTGTTCGCCATCAGAATGGTCGCGCTCGGCTACCCGGGTGAAATCTCCTCATCGTCTTCATTCTGCCCATGCTCGGCTTCTCCGAACCGGGCACGACGGTTGGTATTCAAGTCAGTTGTAATTTGGCCGATATTCTGGCGAAGGCTGCGGTTGGGGTGTTTATTTACCTGATCGCTGTGCGTAAGAGTCAGGCGGAGAGTGAAGGCGCGCCGGTTGGACACAGGGAGTATGCGGTGGAGCGGTAATTCTTGCTGCAAAGGAGAACCAAAAGGCGGTAGAACAGTTGTTCTGCTGCCTTCTTGGTGACCTCAACTTGAGCCTGCTATGAATTTTGTTTTCTGCCGTACTTACATCTATTAGGTTACGGCCTTTATGTATTCACGTCACTTCTCGGGCCAGCGCATGAGCCTACTGCAAAGCTTTTAAGGAATTCCCCTGTTAATCTTTAGAGCAAATGAATCAAATTCTGTTATATCGCTAAAGATGTAAGACAATTCACTTGCGATGGATAGTTCCTTTTGGAATTCGAGTGAGGCGATTGGCAAAGCTGTCAGTGCCATTCAAAGCGTGCTGGTAGCTGCAGCTATAACAACTGGAGTTTTAGGTGCAGTACAATACAAACTGAGTAGCAGACGAGACGTCCTTGTAGGAATTTCTCAAAAGCAGAAAGAATTACAGTTGAACGAAAGAGTCTCGTCAGCTGCCCAAACAGCTGAGAAAAGCGTTAAAGATCTTCAGCAAGCAAATGTTAAATTAAGTCAAACTCAAGAACACTTAACTTGGACTGCTAAGAACGCAGCGCTTGCATTAGAAGAATTAGCTTTATCGAAAAAGAAATTGAATGTTCTTGAAATAAAAACATCAAAATTAAATGATCTCAGCGTGAGATTACAAATTAGTACTCGTAATAAAACAGCAGATCCAAACTTTCAGAGCATCCATTTTATGGATGCTGCACCGGTTTTAATATTGGGCGATGAAAATGCGGTGAAGATGGTATTTGCAGCACGCGAGTCAGATGTTGAACAGCAAGCGTCATCGCGGAATTACTTTGCAGAGTTGCAACTTGTAGATCGAGGCCTTATTGCGGGTGAATCGATAGAAAGTCTCTTAAAGTACAACTTTGTTCATATTGACATAGGAAGGTTTTTGAAAACCGTAGGTGCCTTAAAAAATACAGCTGGCATTACTCAAATTCAAATCTTTATTCGCATAAACGGAACTGAAAATTTGCTTATTTCTCAATCATTGAACGAAGCACAAGTGGCTGATGAACAGCAGATGTTAGTTATTAATCTAGGACGATCCATGCGAATGTTGGTGGACCACTATAATCACTTAGCTAGTCACTGATGGCTGCTAAGCTTGCTTGGGTCACTAAACTTGCTAAATATATGGTGGCTTCTCATCGCGTAAACACATCTTTCACAGCCTGGATCATCACGTCCCGGCTTACATCCGAGATCGCCTTGGTCAGCGGCAGCATCTTGGGGCAGGAGTTTACGCAGTTTTGCGAAAAGGCGCACTCCTGGATGCCGCCGTCGCCCATCAGGGCGTGCAGGCGCTCTTCCTTCAGCACTCTACCCGTAGGATGATCGTTGAACAGCTTGGCTTGCGCGATGGTCGCCGCGCCTACAAAGCCTGTCTCCTCGGTGTACTGCGGGCATACCTCCATACAGATAGTGCAGGAGATGCAGCGTGATAGCGGGTAGGCGACTTCCTGCTGCTGCGGGGTGATGCGCGGGCCTGCGCCCAGGTCGTAGCTGCCGTCGAGCGGCACCCAGGCCTGCACACGCTTCAGGTTTTCAAACAGCACGGAGCGATCCACGGAAAGGTCGCGCACCACGGGCATCTTCGACAGCGGCTCTAGCCGCACTACGCCGTTATCGTGCACGTTCTCAATGAGCGCGGAGCAGGCCATCCGCGCCTTGCCGTTGATGCGCATGGCGCACGAGCCGCACACTTCTTCCAGGCAGTTCGCGTCGTAGGCAATCGGCGTGGTCTCGCGCCCATCCATTGTGACCGGATTTGCCGCAATCTCCATCATGGCCGAGATCACGTTCATGCCGGTGCGGCGCGGCAGCTCGAACTTGTCCCAGTGCGCCGGGGCGTCGGGGCTGGCTTGGCGCTTGATCTCGATGCGAACGGTCTTGCCGTTGGGCTTGCTGAGCGGGATCGCCGCTCCGGTGAGCTCAGGTGCCGGGGTGTGCGCGATAGCTGCCATAATCTCCATTTTACGCCCGCTCGACTTGTTCGGTTGCTTTCATGCGGCTTAATCATCCTGGTCTACAGAACGTTTAAAGACTGCGCAGAGTGTGTAAGGCTTTCCATCCCAGTATGGTGTGTATTGTCTTTCTGGCGGCTCCGTGGGTAAGAAGCATACCAACTCCCATGCCATCTCTCCCATACCTTGCAGATAGCCCTCGATTATCTCAATTGGTTCAGGTACGCCGCTTAGATTTGTATTTCCTTGCGATTTCCACTCTGTATTTATCGTTCGGATTTCATATTCCCACTTCACTTAAAACCTCTATCAAGATCAATCTTTTTTGTTTACAGTTTTTTAAATAATTTACTTGACAGCGTCGTACCGTCGTGGCCTTGGCTTGATCCACTGCGTATCAACCGCCTCCATCGTGAAGCGCGGCTCATCCGCATCGGGCGCGAAGCTCGCCTTGGTCGTCTTCAGGAACTTTTCGTCATCCCGTTCCGGGAAGTCCGGCTTGTAGTGTGCTCCGCGCGATTCATCCCGCAACTGCGCTCCCTGCGTTACCACGCGCCCCAGTTGCAGCATGTTGTACAGCTGCCTTGTAAACGCGAAGCTGGTATTGGCCCAGGCGCTCTTATCGCTCAGGTTGATGTTTCGAAACCGTTCCAGCAGTTCGACAATCTTCTCATCCGTTTCGCCCAGGGCTTTGTTGTAGCGCAGCACGGTCACGTTCCTGGTCATCGTCTCGCCCAGCTCGCGCCATAGTTTGAAGGGGTTCTCCGTGCCGGTTGATGACAGCAGCCGCCCGTTGATCTCTTCCTGCCGCTTACATTCGCTCACGCCATAGCCGTTCGCGGGCGCGCTCGGCAGGCCCTTGGCATACTTCAGCGCGTTGGGGCCGGCCTGGAAGCCGCCATAAATACAGGAGAGCAGGGAATTCGCTCCCAGCCGGTTGGCGCCGTGGTAGTTGTACTCGCTCTCACCGGCAGCAAAAATTCCCGGGATGTTCGTCATTTGGTCAAAATCAACCCACAAGCCGCCCATAGTGTAGTGCATGCCGGGGAAGATCTTCATCGGCACCTTGCGGGGGTCGTCGCCGACAAACTTCTGGTAAATCTCGAGAATGCCTTCCAGCTTGCGGTCGAGTGTCGCCGCGTCGATGTGCGTCAGGTCGAGATAAACCATCGGCTGCCCATCAATGCCCAGCTCATGCTCGTACACAACCTTGTGGATAGCTCGCGTCGCCACATCGCGCGGAACAAGGTTGCCATACTTTGGGTACCACTCCTCAAGGAAGTACCAGCGGTCCGCCTCAGGAATTGACACAGCTTCGCGCGGGTCGTTGAGCTTGCGCGGCACCCACACGCGCCCACCCTCACCGCGCGCCGACTCGCTCATCAGCCGCAGCTTGTCTTCCCCGGGGATCGAAGTCGGATGCACCTGGATGAACTCGCCGTTGGCATAGTAGGCACCTTGCTGGTACACCGCTGACTGCGCTGATCCTGTGCAGACAACGGAATTCGTGCTTTTGCCGAAGATCGCGCCGATGCCGCCGGTCGCCAGGATGATCGCGTCCGCATCGAAGGTTCGCACAGACATATCGCGCAGGTTCATCGCGCAGATGCCGCGGCACACCCCCTGGCCGTCCAGCACGGATGAGAGAAACTCCCAACCCTCGTACTTGGTGACCTTGCCTTCAGATTCGTAGCGGCGCACTTGTTCATCCAGGGCGTAAAGGAGTTGCTGCCCGGTAGTGGCCCCGGCAAAAGCCGTCCGGTGGTACAGCGTCCCGCCGAACCGCCGGAAGTCGAGCAGCCCCTCGGGAGTGCGGTTGAACGGAACTCCCATGCGGTCGAGCAGGTCGATGATCGCCGGCGCAGCATCGCACATGTTTTTGACCGGTGTTTGATTCGCCAGGAAGTCGCCGCCGTAGATCGTGTCGTCGAAGTGCGCGGCGGTAGTATCGCCCTCACCCTTCAGGTTTTTGGCCGCGTTGATGCCGCCCTGGGCACATACCGAGTGCGACCGCTTGACGGGCACAATTGAAAACAGGTCGACAGTACCGCCGGCTTCGGCGATCTTGATGACAGCGGAGAGGCCCGCAAGGCCGCCGCCGACTACGATAATCCTGGGTGATGCAGCCATCGGGAATGCCTCAATCCTGTGTGTGCGCCTGCCCAAGGGGAGCAGCTGCCTGCGTGCCCTCGGTAATTTGTAGCGGTGTTAAATCTGACGGTGCATTGCGGTACTTCGGTTCAATAAACGCCCACATACTGGCCAGGCCGATGACGCATAGCAGCACCCCAGCCGCAGTGCACAGCCAACCGAAGTTGCGCCGCGCCCGGTCGCCCGGTGTAATGCCCCACTTGGCCGCGAACAACCACACGCCATACGCAAAGTGGTAGCAGGTCGCGATCATTGCTATGGCGTAGATAGCAAACATCCAGGGGTGCAGCAGTTCAACTTGCACTTTGTGGAAGGCCGCGCCCGGATGGTCGGGCAGGTTGACACCCGCGAACCGCTGCCGCCACACATGCTGGATGATGTAGGCAAGCGCGATGCCGCCCGACCAGCGCTGCGCCACGTACATCCAGTTGCCCGCCCACGGATAATAGATGACGTTCGACTTGCCGCGCAGCCAGATGTACATGCCGTACCCGGCGTGGTAGGCCAGAGGCAGGAAGATGAAGACCCACTCCAGCACGCGCACAAATGGTAGTGAGTTCAAAAACTTGACCTGCGCCGCGTATGCCGCCGGGCCTTTCAGCGCCTCAAAATTTGAGACAAGGTGCTCAATGAGGAACGCGCCGATCGGCACAATGCCTGATAACGAGTGAAGCCGCCGCAGCAGAAACGAGTGCCCCTGACCCGCACGGAGCGGTGGCACACCCTTGTTTTTTGTGCCTCTGCGCGCGCCTGTATCGGGGCCGGTTACGGGTTGCGGAACAGTGATGGTTGCCATAGGCTCCTTGTCTGCGCACACCTGGTCAGACAACTCTTAATTTTCCACCTGCATCCTGCGACCGTCAACCGAGCGGCCATCTTTGCTATGACTACCATGTAATCATGGTTCCACAATGGACGCGGGCAGGGAATTGAGGACAAAGACATGCACATGCGATGGGTTGGTTTGCTGATGGCCGCAGGGGCCTTGACCGGGGGCAGCAGTGCCGGCGCACAGGCAAGTTTCGGCCCGGCGAACCCGTTCTACGCGGAAAGCAACCTGCCCTTCCACGCGCCGCCGTTTGACCGGATCAAAGATGCCGATTACCAGCCGGCCATTGAAGCAGGCATGGCAGCCGAGCTGCGCGAGATGGACGCTATTGCGAATGACCCGGCTAGGCCCACCTTCGACAATACCTTTGTTGCCATGGAGCGTAGCGGGCTGCTACTGCACCGCGTCATGCAGGTCTTCAGCGGTGTGGCCGGTGCCAATACTAACCCGGCGCTACAAACCGTGCAGCGCGAGGAAGCGCCCAAGATGGCAGCGCACCAGGACGCCATCCACCTGAACGCGAAGTTGTTCGCGCGGGTCAAGGAGGTGTATGACGAGCGTGCCGCTCTGCACCTGCAACCTGAGCAGCTGCGCCTGGTTGAGGTGCAGTACGACCGCTTTGTCCATGCGGGCGCTCAGCTTTCTGACACGGACAAGGCGACGCTCAAGCAGCTGAACGAGGAAGAGTCCACCCTCAGTAATGCGTTTCAAACCAAGCTGCTGGCTGCCACCAAGGCCGCGGCGTATCTGGCCGCGGACAAGACGGCGCTCGCCGGTTTGAGCGACGCGCAGCTACAGGCTGCCGCAAGCGCCGCGAAAGGCCGCAAGCAGGAGGGCTATCTGCTGCCGCTGCAAAACACCACACAGCAGCCCGACCTGAGCAGCTTGCAAAATCGCACCACCCGCGAAGCACTATTTGCAAACTCCACCGCACGCGCCGAGCGCGACGGTGACAACGATATACGCGCCACAATCGCCCGTATCGCGCAAATCCGTGCGCAAAAAGCCAAATTGCTAGGCTATCCCACGTATGCCGCCTGGAAGCTCGAAGACCAGACCGCCAAAACTCCACAGGCTGCTACGCACTTTCTCGATGCGCTAGTCCCCGCCGCCACAGCGAAAGCAACAGCTGAAGCGGCTGATATTCAGTCCATGATTGATGCGCAGAATGGCGGCTTCCAGCTGCAGCCATACGATTGGGAGTTCTACGCGGAGCAGGTGCGTAAGGCGAAGTACGACCTTGAGGAGGCGCAGCTCAAGCCTTACTTCGAGATCGACAACGTGCTTCAGAACGGCGTCTTCTATGCCGCCCACCTGCTCTACGGCATTTCGTTCAAAGAGCGCCACGACATCCCTGTGTACGAGCCCGACGTGCGCGTGTTTGAGGTTTCAAACGCCGACGGCACGCCGCTGGCCCTGTTTTACTGCAATTACTGGAAACGTGACAACAAGAACGGCGGCGCGTGGATGAGCGAGTTTGTCGGGCAGTCGAAGCTGCGCGGTACCTTGCCCGTGGTCTACAACGTCGCCAACTTTACCAAGCCTGCGCCGGGGCAGCCTGCGCTTATTACGTTCAGCGACGTCACCACCATGTTCCACGAGTTCGGCCACGGCTTGCACGGCATGTTCGCCGCGACCGAGTACCCCACGCTGAGCGGTACTTCGGTTGCGCGCGACTTTGTCGAGTTCCCCTCGCAGTTCAATGAGCACTGGGCGCTCTACCCATCGGTTTTCGAGCACTATGCGCGCAATTATCAAACCGGTGCGCCTATGCCGCCGGAGCTTGCCGCCAAACTCAAGAAGGCACGGACTTTTAACCAGGGCTACGCATTGACTGAGCTGCTAGCTGCCGCCCGGCTCGATATGGAATGGCACACCCTGCCTGCCGACGCCCCGCTGCAAAAGCCGGACGAGTTCGAGCAGGCCGCGCTTGCGAAAACGCACCTGGCATTGCCGCAGGTGCCCCCGCGCTACCGCTTCACCTACTTTGCGCATATCTGGGGCAGCGGCTATGCGGCGGGGTACTACGCCTATCTATGGAGCGAGATGCTGGATGATGATGCCTACCAGTGGTTTGAGAGCCATGGCGGCTTGACTCGTGCCAACGGCGACCGCTTTCGGCAGATGGTGCTCTCGCGCGGTAATACGGAGGATTTGCAGGCGATGTACAAAGCATGGGCCGGTCGTGGTGCGAATGCAGAACCGATGCTAAAGTACCGCGGGCTTGAAGACGCATCGATTACAACATCACGCAAATGATGCGAGCAAATTGCGTAAAGCCATGCCGCGGTGGTTTGCACTGAGCCGTTCTTCGCGCCCCAGCTCGGCCATGGTGCGCTTCAAAGGCGGTAGGTAAAACAGCGGATCATACCCGAAGCCGCCTGCTCCGCGCGGCTCACTCAAAATTTCTCCCTCAACTGAGCCTTGCGACTGCGCGACAACGCTGCCCCCATGCGCTACTGCCAGCGCGCATCGGTACCGCGCGCTACGCTCTACCCGGCTGCTTGCGGCTATCTGCAGCAGCAGGCATGCGTTATTTAGCTGGTTCGTACCGGCATATACGGAAGCCCTCGGTACGGCAGCTATTCCCAGCCGCTCCGCGTAGCGGGCTGAGTACACGCCCGGCGCTCCATCTAGGGCGTCCACCTCCAGCCCGGAGTCATCTGCCAGCACATACTCGTTCGGCAGAAAAGCACCGTAGTACAGCGCCTTGGCCCGCGCGTTTTCCTCAAACGTCGTGCCGTCCTCAGCAGGTGCGGCGATCTCCGCCAAACCGGGCAGGGGTTCAATCTTCCACTCGGCTCCAACTGTAGCTGCGGCAGTTGCAAAATCGAGCAGCTTGCCTATGTTGCCGGTTGCCACGTACAGGGTACGGGTGCTCATAGTGCCTGCTTTCTTGTGATAACAGTGCGTGGCGCAATGTCCGGCTGTGCAGGTGGGGTAAATTCGGGTCGGTTCAGGGGGCAGTCTTCGCACCGCGCTGTGCCGCCGCAGTGTGTCTTGCCTACCATCACAATCAGCGCGTGGAACTCGTTGTAATGCTGCAGCAGCGCCCCCGGCGCGTCTCCGGCAAAAGCCTCCAGCGCCAACTGCTGTACGTCGCCGTACCGGGCGCGCTCGTTGATCAATCCATGTCGTGTAACGACCCGCCGCAGGTACTCATCGACCACCATCACCGGTGCCCCAAGCGCGTACAGCAGGATTGCATCAGCAGTCTCCGGCCCTACGCCGGGCAGTGCCAGCAGGGCTTCACGGCTTTCCCTTACCGGCACTGTTGCAAGTGCAGAAAGTGAGCCGCCGTAGTCCCGATCCAGCAGAGCGATAAACGCCTTGAGCGCCGCTCCTTTGCGCACCATGTAGCCCGAGGGCCGGATCAGCTCGCGCAGCTCTTCGTCATCGACGGTACGAAGCCCATCCACCGTGAGCACCCCGGCTTCCTTGAGCTTGGCAATGGACCGCTCCACATTGCGCCACGAAGTATTCTGCGTCAGGTACGCGCCTACTACAGTCTCGATCGCTGACTCGGACGGCCACCAGCCTTGCGGTCCATAGGCCGCCACCATCGCCTCGTACATTGCTCGCAGCAACCGCGCTTCACCTTGCATTATTTGCCCGCCGCGGAAGCCCGCAATTGCAGCTTCCAGCCGAGCAGTTTCGCGCGGGTACCGGCTTCTTCTGCTTCGGCAATCATGCCCTTGTGCTGGTACAGGATCGACAGCGCGGTATATGCCAGAACGTCTTCCGGTGCGCGTTCGGCCAGCGCCTGCGCCGCGGCGATGCCTTCGTCATACTGCCCGACATCCTGCAGGGCGCGGATCAATCCGTGCTGCGCGTCCAGAAACCCGGGGTCGGCTGCAAGCGCCGCACGAAAGCCTGCAACAGCTTGCACGGCATCGCCTTCCGCAAGCCGATCCAGCGCGTCGTAGTACAGGGTTTCCGCATGGGTGATCTCGTCCGGCATCTCCCTCGATGATAGTGGACCTGCATGTTGGCTATGATGGACCGCATGAAGGTACATACGGACTACCTGTGGTTTGAAACGAAGCGAGAACGCGAGATGGTGCACATCACTCCGCAAATTGAAGCCATCGTGCGCGCCAGCGGCGTTGAGGACGGCCTCTGTTTTGTGTCACCGATGCACATCACTGCCGCCATCTATGTCAATGACCACGAGAGCGGCCTGATTGAAGATATCGGCGAGTGGCTTGAGCATCTCGCCCCCGCCAAGCCCGGCTACCGCCATCACCAGACCGGTGAAGACAACGCTGACGCTCACCTTAAGGCTCTGCTGCTGCACCATGAAACCACTTTGCCCATTACGAAAGGCAAGCTTGACCTGGGAACGTGGCAAAGAGTGTTTTATGCCGAGTTTGATGGACGCAGGCGGAAGCGAGTTATCGTTAAAATTCTAGGTGTTTGATGGAAGTGGGTACAACGTAAGTTCAGGCATAGGAAAATGACGACGATTATCAGTGAGGAGCGGCAGGCTATATTCAAGCGCAGTGGCGGCGACAATCATGTCCGTAATTGCCAGAGTTATACCTCTGCGACCATAAGTGCTTTTCAGCAGACCAGCACGTCGAGCGATGTAGTTCGTAGCAGGGTAGACCCGCACAGTCGTTAGGAACAATTCGGTTCGCATCTCCTCACCGAGACGCAAACCTCCATAGACCTCACCTATATTTACTGCAGACGTAGCCAGCTTGTTTTTAGTTCGCACAAGCTGATCCAAATACTCAAGACGCCCTTGCCGGTTGCGTAAAGCATCGATCATCACGGTTGTATCAAGTAGCAGGATCATTCTTCACTGTGCAGCGACGTGAACCGTTCTTCATTTTCTTGGCGGACAGAACGCACCCAAGCGTTCGTTCCCATGGCTGCCAGTTCCGGGTGATCCTCATCTTTCCAGATAGGCTCTTCCTTAGCGAGTGAACTTAAAATCCGATGATTGCGTAGGGTGTCCTTAAGGCATTCTGTAATAAATGCGTCCCGCTCCTCAACTCCAACCAGGGAGTTGATTTCCTGAATAATTTCAAGTGATAGAACGATCTGGATAGCTTCGAAAGCCATAGCAATACCCCTAGGTAATTGTGGCACAATCCATGGCAGCAACGCAGTAGAAGAGTTAGCAGACTACCTCACCCCACAACCGCAATCTCCTCCTCCAGCATTTGCTTCTCAAACAAACTCGCATAGTACCCGCCGTGCGCCACCAGATCCTCATGGCTGCCGAGTTCGGTTACGCGCCCTTCCTGTAGTACGGCGATCTGGTCCGCGTGGCGGATCGTCGAAACCCGGTGCGCGATCAAAATAGTTGTCCGGCCCGCCATCACCCGGCTCAGCCCGGCCAGAATCTGCTCTTCCGTATACGTATCGACCGAAGCCAGAGAATCATCCAGTATTAAAATTTTTGGGTCGCGGATCAGAGCCCGAGCCAGTGCCGAGCGCTGCTTCTGGCCGCCTGAAAGCGTCAGTCCGCGCTCCCCGATTACCGTGTCAAAGCCGGCAGGAAACTCCTCAAACTCGCGCCGGATATGCGCCGCCTCCGCGGCTGCGAGCAATTCGGCATCTGCTGCGTCAGGCCGCCCCAACAGAATGTTGTCGCGGATCGTGGTCGAGAACAGAAATGTTTCCTGCGGCACATACCCGATACCGCTCCGCAGCGTATCCAGCGGGTAGCGGCGTACCGGCTCGCCGTCGATCAGAACCGTGCCCATGGGTGCATCATGCATGCGTACAATCAGGCTCGCCAATGTGCTTTTGCCCGCGCCGGTCGGTCCCACCAGCGCCAGGCTTGTCCCCGCAGGCACGGTCAGTGAAATTCCGCGCAGAGCCTCATGCGTCTGCCCTTCATATGTAAAGTACAGGTCACGAAACTCGACTTCACCGGCCCCGATTCCGGTCAGCGAGACAGCAGCGTCGGAGTCATCGATTGTCGGCTTCTCTACCAGCACTTCCTGAATGCGCGTGACGGAGGCCTTGCCGCGCTGCACCAGGTTCACCACCCAGCCCAGCGCAATCACCGGCCAGGTTAGCATCACCGTGTAGGTAGAAAATGCAACAAAATCGCCGACACTGATGCGGCCATGGATCACCTCATGGCCCCCTACCAGCAGCACCACCACCATTGCCAGACCCAGCAGAAACTCAAGGGTAGGCCACAGCATGCCCATCAGCTGGACGAGCCGCAGCCCGCGTCGAATATACTCGCGGTTGGACTGCTCAAACGCCTTGATCTGTGCTTCTTCCTGTGCAAAGGCTCGCACCAGTCGCGCACCGGAAAAGTTCTCCTGCGCCTGCGCGGAGATATCTGAGAACATGGCCTGAATGCGCTCAAACCGGTCATGGATGCGCCGTCCGAGTGCCTGTACCAGGATGCTGGCCAGCGGTAGCGGGGCCAGCGCCACCAGCGTTAGAAACGGAGAAATCCGCAGCAGGAAGTAAAGCGCTCCGATGGTAAACAGAATCGTGTTGGCGCTGTACATGATCGCGGGTCCCAGCAGCATGCGGACCGCGTTCAGGTCGTTGGTCATGCGCGCCATGATGTCGCCGATACGGTTGCGCTGGAAGTACGAGGCGGGCTGTTTTTCAAGCGTCGCAAACAGGTCGTTACGCAGGTTGAACTCGATGTCGCGCGAGATGCCGATCAGAATCCACCGTGTCCAGAACAGGAAGAAACCTTTAGCCAATGCCAGGCCAACCAGCATGCATGCGTAGCGCAGCAGTTTGGCGCGTGTTACCCCGTGCGAAAAGTCATTGACGGCCGCGCGAATCACCAGCGGGAAGAAAATCCAGACAGCATTGGAAAGCACGGTAACCAGCGCGCCCCACATGTACTCCCGCTTGTAGCGGCGCAGGTAGGGGATCAGCGGTTTCAGTTCAGGCAGCATAAACTCCTCAAACTTCGCTTAGAGGGTGTGTGCAAAGTCACAAACAACAGGTGTCATCCTGAGCGAAGTCGAAGGACCTGCTTTCCTCGGCACCGGTGCAAAGTTCAAAAGCAAAAGCAGATCCTTCGACTCCGCTGCGCTTCGCTCAGGATGACACAATGTTGCTGACCACATTTCTCACACACTTTCTTAAGGTGACATGATCTTTTACAGGGCATTCACTCTACTTTTGCTTTATGTGGGCGTTCGCAGCAGCAGGTAACTGCCCACCAGCGCAAACAGTAAATCGGGCGACCAGGCAGCCAGCATCGCAGGTAGCACATTTACGTTGCCCATTGCTTCCAGCGTACTACTGGTGACCCAGTACACAATCGCCACACCGATGGCAACGGCCACCCCGGCAAGCGATCCGCTGCGCCCCATCGAAAGCGCGAACGGTACCGCCAGCACGGCCATTACCAATGTAATGAGCGGGTAGGCCAGCTTATGATTCAGCTGCACCCGCAATCGCATCGTGTCGAACCCGCTCTGGCGCAGACCGTGAATGTACCGGCTCAGCTCCGCAAAGCTCATCTCGGAAGATTGGCGCGGGTCGCGCTTGAAATATTGCGGCTGCTCCGTCAGCCCGGCTACGGTGGTTGAAGCAAACGTATTGTAGTCCTGCACCTCATCGCCGGCAAAGCTGCGCTGCCATCCTTGCTTGAAGACCCACACACTTCGGCTCGCATCCCAGGTCGCGCTCGCGGCAAACAACCGGCGCTGCAATTCAAATGTGCCAGGCTTGAATGTAAAGACACTGATGTTGGCAAAGCGATCATGGTCCGGGTCGAAGAACTGGTAGTAGAAAATATGCCCCGGCAGCCCCGGTTTTTCTACCCCGAACATCCATTTTTCATCCGGCCGCTGGAAGGTCTGCGCCGGGCGTCCCTTGATGACCGCTCGCAGTGCCTCCTGCCGCCGGTTCGCACCGGGGATGTAGGTTTCATCGAAGAAGAAAAGCGACACCGCCAGCACCGACGCAATAGCCAGAATCGGCACCACGATCCTGTACACGCTGATACCGGTCGCCTTCATTGCTGTCAGCTCATTGGACCGGTTCAGGCCGCCGAACACCACCAACACCGTGATTAGTACGCTCAACGGTGTGATGAGGTACACCATACTCGGGGTCAGGTTGAACAGGTACTCGCCCACCACGGTAAACGGCGAGCGGTTGCGGATGATGTCACCCAGCAACTCAAAGAAAGTAAACAGCAGCATGAGCATGACAAACGTTGCCAGCACCAGGCCGAAGGTTTTTAGAAACTCGACAATAACGTAGCTGTCGAGCAGCAGCGGAAAGTGCCTGCGCTCGCTGCGAACTCGGCCTGAACTCGTACGGTCGCGCGCCGTAGAAACGGTGGCTTGCCGCTTGGGGAGCCACGCCGTAAAGTCCGGCAGCGAAGGCACACCTGCGCCGCCTTTTGAGAGATGCCGCAGCAGCCATAGCCCGCCCAGGCCAAACAGCAAGTTGCCTGCCCATATACCCAACGCCACGGGCAGCTTGCCTTGCCGTGCCAGCGCCTTGCCTGTGGACGAAAGAAAGTAGTACAGAAACACGAGCACGATGGTCAGCACGAAGCCCGCGCTCTTGCCGCTGCGGCGCGAGCTGATACCCAGCGGCACCCCCACTAGCATCAGCACCACGCAGGCAAACGGGTAGCTGTAGCGCTCGTCCAGCTCGATCTGATACCAGCGGCCGCCGGGTTTAGGAATCAACGCTCGCAGATCGGCGTTTGACATGGCGAGCGTGGGTGCGGGCGCATGCGCGGAGTGGTTTGTATTGTCGTTTTCAGACAGCAACGGCAAATCAGTCTGCGAAAAGGTCGACACGTTGTACTGGTTGTCATTCGATGGATCTACCTGCTGCTCCGTTCCATCTCGCAGCCGCATCAGCACAGAGTCTTCGGCATTGTTGACCACTGTAGCCTGCGCGGCTGTGGTGATGCGCGGCAGCACCGGGTTTGACAGGTCCGCCAGAAACACCTTGCGCCATGACGATGCTCCCGTGGTGGCGCGCACGTCGTCCACATACAACACGATATTTTTGAAATCCTCGTAGAACACACGCGGCTGCACTTCAAACGAAGCCTGTGAGTTGCGCAGCTCGTCGCTTAGCCGCAGCGAAGCCCGCCAGGCCGCAGGAGCCACGTACAGCGAGTTTGCCAGGCACACCAGCAGCGCCGCAAACGCCACCACGCCGGCCGTGCGCACAAAGCTCCATACGCCCACACCAGACGCGCGCATGGCCGTAATCTCGCTGTCGGCTGCCAGTCTGCTGAAACCCAGCAGTACACCTACGAGTACCGCCATCGGTATGGTGAAAACGAGCGTGTTCGGGATGGTGTACAGCACAATTCGCAGCACCGTGCCCATGGAGCCCGTGTTGCGGATGATCAGCTCCAGCAAGTGCCCAAGATCCTTGGCCACAAACAGGACGAAGGTAAACAGAACGCCGCCCAGCAGGGCATGGGCGATGATTTCGCGCAGGATGTAACGGGTCAGGATGCGCATGGGCAGAAGCCTTGAGTTTACTCGCCCGCCGGTAGAAACCGATATCCAACTCCGCGAACGGTCTTCAAATACACAGGGTTGGCGGGCTCGTCCTCGATGTAGCGCCGCAGCCGCACTACAAAATTGTCGATAGCGCGTGTGTCCGTATCTTCTCGCACACGCCATACCTGCTCCAGCAGCTCGGTGCGCGGAATGATGCGGAAGGGGTGCTCGAAAAGGTAGCGCAGAAACTCGGCCTCCATTAATGTCAATCGCACCCTCTGCCCCTTGGCTTCAAGCTCAAGCAGGGAGAAGTCGATCAGCCGGCCCGCGAACTCATATACCGCAGGCTTGCCTTCAATCTCCACGAGCTGCACCGGATCAGCCGCTTTGCGTACCCACTGCATTCTGCGCAGCAGTACATGCAGACGCGCCAGCAGGATGTTCAGGTCGAACGGCTTGGGCAGGTAGTCGTCCGCGCCTGCCTGCAAACCTTCAAGTACGTCCTCGGGCCGCCCCCGCGCGGTCATCATCAAAATAGGAACGTAGTTACCGCCTCCGCGCAGCTCGGCTGCTACCGCAAAGCCGTCTTTACCGGGCAACATTACATCCAGCAGCACCGCCTGAAAGGCAGGAGCCTCGCGCAGCAGGGTCAGCGCGGCCTCACCGTCATAGGCCAGCTCTACCTCATAGCCTTCAGCCTGCAGGTTAAACAGCAAGCCTTCAGCTAGATGCGCCTCATCCTCAACTACTAAAATTCTGGAAGAGGCGTTCACGCGCCGGCCTTTTGCGGCAGCGGCTCACGCTCCACTGCGGGCGATGCTTCGGCCACCTGCGGTAGACACAGCGTAAATGTTGCGCCGTGTCCTTCGCCTTGGCTTACAGCGGCCACACTGCCGCCGTGCTGCTTTGCAATTGTCCGTACCAGGAACAGTCCCAAACCGGTCCCCTGTTTTTTCAATACAGCCCGCACCGGTACCCGGTAAAAGCGCTTGAAAATCCGCTTCAAGTCGTTGGCCGGTATGCCGATGCCTCGGTCAGACACCTGCAGACAGGCGCGGTTTTGTTCATCGGCGAATACACGCACGGACACCATTACCACCTCAGCGGAGTACTTCACGGCATTGCTTAGCAGATTCCCGGCGGCGGTGTGCAATTCTTCCAGACTGGCATGGACCAGCAGTGGAGTCGGTGGAATAGACAGAGCAATTGCTTCATGTGGCAAGTGGTTCCGCTCCAGCATGCGCGCCACAGCTTCCTCGGCGATATCACGTAAATCCAGTGCTTCATACGCGCGGGTGTGGTCCTGGTGCGTTACTTCGCCTGCTTTCAGCACCTGCTCCACAGTTTGGAGCAGTCGATCGCTGTCGGCCAGCATGACCCGGTAAAACTCTTGCCGTTTTTCTTCCGGCACCGGTCGCCGCTGCAATGTCTCAAGGTACAGCCGGATAGAGGCAATCGGCGTCTTCAGCTCATGGGTCACGGCGTTTAAAAACGAGTCCTGCCGCTCGTTGCGGCGCATTTCCCGCACCAGGAAAATGGTGTTCAGCACTACGCCTGCGATCAGCAGCGAGGTCACCGGGATGCCGATAGCTAATGGCAGCAGCAACTGCCGCCAATTGAGCACAATCCAGCTCACGTTGAGCGTGATTGCCAGCCCCACCATGAAAACTCCCAGCAGGATGGTGAGCACAATTGCGGGACGTCGGCGTTGCATGCGCATAGGCGGTGGGCATAAAAGGAAACGCCCGCAAGCAGTATAGGCTCGCGGGCGCTTTTTCAGGTACTACATAGACGCTATGCTGTTCCGGCGGGACGCGGGTTGGCGGGGTCCCATGCGGCTACTCGCACATCTCGGGCCAGACCCAGCTTCTTCAAAAGCCAGATACCGTAGTAGTTTGGGTCAAACTCATACCACTTCAGCCCATGCCGTGCGGAAACAGGGTGCGCGTGGTGATTGTTGTGCCATCCCTCGCCGCCGGTCAGCAGTGCTACCCACCAGTTGTTACGCGACTCATCGCGTGTCTCAAACCGGCGCGATCCCCAAAGGTGCGTCGCTGAGTTCACCAGCCAGGTCGCGTGCAGGCCAAGGGTTACGCGAAGAAAAATTCCCCACAGCACTGCCGGCCAGCCGCCCCATGCCAGCAGGATGAGACCGACTGTAGTTAGAGGTATCCAGTGGTACTTCGATAGCCACCGGTAGAACCCGTCACGGCTCAGATCGGGTGCGTACCGGTTCAGGATGTTTGTCGCCGAGTGCAGTGACTGCCCACTCATAATCCAGCCCATGTGGGCCCAGAATGTTCCATCGTTCGGCGAGTGCGGATCGCCTTCATGGTCGGACAGCTGGTGGTGCACACGGTGTGTACCTACCCAGAAAATCGGACCGCCTTCAAGTGCGAGCGTGCCGCAAACCGCCAGCACGTACTCCAACCAGCGCGGCACTTTATAGCCGCGGTGCGTCAATAAGCGGTGGTAACACATGCCGATGCCGACATTGATCGACAGCACGTACAACACCACTGCTGCGAAAAGACCTTTCCAGGTAAAAAAGAACAGTGCTGTAATCGCCAGTAGGTGAAAAATGACCATGAAAATACTGGTGACCCAGGAGATAGAGCCGCCCTGGTGCTTTTTCCCCATAATGCGAAATTGCTCAGCGACCGGCGCGGTCGTTTTGGTACGAGCGGCAGGGGCACTGCCGACTATTTGCGGTTCTTCTACGTCGATTGGCATAAAGGTCGGTCCTGTTCCTAGACAATGTTCTGGGAGGTACTACTTGTCTGAGAGTCGAGCCTAGCAGTGGAGGATGGTACCCGGATGTAACACTTGTGTAATGCAGAAAATGTGGCTAAGGCGCATAGAATAACTTTGGTACAGCCGTAACATTGTAGTCATCTTCATAGGCAACACTTCTGTAAATTTTTGACATCTGTATGGCTATCAGAGTACAAACTACGCGATCTCATCTGCAATGCCCCTTGGGCACCCATGGTACGCAGAGCAGCGGAGAGACGTAGATAAAAGGAGATTGCGATGATCACTACTACCCACGCCCGTCCACATCTGCATATCGTGCCTCGCTCCGCCACCTCGCTGCAAAAATTTGTGGTATGCCCGCGTTGTACCCGCTCTATCGGTATGGCGCGTAACACTTGCGATGGACAGCTTCTCCTTAGCGCACATCGCTGCATGACACCATCGCGCGATATGCTTCAACCCTCAACCGCTGTGCCGTTTAGCTGAATTTTCAGTCGGTACGCAAATGGAAACGCGCCTCCTTCGGCGCGTTTCTTTTTGTTTGTTTGTCGCCGGTCTTCTAAGAGCCGGTTTGCGCAGGCAAAGTAGGGGCTGCAAGTGCTGCCTCCACGTTCCGCGCAACGCATCGCCGGTCTTCCTCCCGCAGCTTTGCTCCTCCCACAGTGAGGTAAAACACATCGATTGCAATTTCGCCTTCCGTATCAATCAACGCCACCTCGATATTGCACCCGCAGGCAGCAATCGCAGTAGAAAGCTCTCGCAGCAGCCCCGGCAAATCCGGTGCGACAACCTGCAGCAACGTACTATGACTGGCACTGTCTCCGTCGAAGTGAAACTTCGGCTCCATATGGATGCCCCGGCTGCGCGGCATTGCCGCCGTACCCCGGCGAGGTCTTTGCCGGGCTCGCAGCATGCCGTCTACGGTGACCGTACCTTTAAGCGCTGCCCGCAGACTGGCGAGGAAGTGCTCATGCTCACCGGGGTTTAGCTCCAATGTGCGGAAAGGGTCGGTGAACTGGAAGGAGTCCAGGATGATGCCTGCAGTGTTTGAAAACGCGTCAGCCTTGACGATATTCATGCCCCAGGCTGAAAGGGCACCCGCCATGTCGGCAAACAGCATGGGCCGGTCGTACGTAATCAGCGTGACTTCGTTAAATTGCCGCAGCGGACGAAAGGCAAGTTGCACCGGCTCTTTGGGTAGTGCAAGCGACAGCTTGAAGTGCTCACCGATCTGATCCGGCAGCCGCGTCTGCAGGTAGCGCTGGGGCATACCTTCCAGAAATTGTCGCAGCTGTTCGTGCTGTGCATCCTCCGCATCGGCAAAGCCGCCATGTACCGCAACCCGAGCCAGAATCCGCGATAGTACTACCGGGTCTGCGTCCACGTGGTAGCGCGCTTCGTCTACGGAGCGATCCAGGTAGTTCGCGGTGGCGATGTAGAGCTGCCAGATATTTTCTGCCTTCCACGGCGTCAACGCATCGGGATGTACTGCCTTGATGTCGGCATAGGTCAACACTGTCAGCATTTTGAGCTGTTGCTGCCCCGGCGCATGACCCGCAAACCGCTGCACGCTTTGCGGGTCAAAGATGTCGCGCCTCAAAGCATGGGACATTTCCAGGTGATTGCGGATGAGTTTGCGCACAATATCCCGCTCTTCAAGATCAAACTCCAAGCGTGTAAACACCCCTTCGGCCAATTCAATACTCTCGCTCGCATGGTCGCCCGTGCGCCGGGCCTTGCCGGTATCGTGCAGCAGCAACGCCAGCATCAGCAGATCGCGGCGCTCAATTTCCGGTAGCAGTGAGGCAAATCTTCGCTCCCACTCGTGGCGCGGCGCGCGCAGGGCGTGCACGTTCTCAATGACCAGGAACGTATGTTCATCGACTGTGTAGCGGTGATATGCATCGCGAACCACTAGCGAGTCAATGCCATGGAACTCCGGCAGAATCAGCTCCAGCAGCCCGATGGCATGCATAATACGCAGCGCATGCGCCGCATGGATGCCCAGCAGGATGTCTCGGAGACAGTTCCACAGGAAGGGCCCTTCGGGCAACTGGGCCGCCAGCGCAGGCAGCGCCTCGGCGATTCGCGTTTCCGCGTCTTCCGTAAAGCGAGACCCGTTCCCGGCGATGTGTACAAAGACATGCAGCAGGGTATCGGCATCGGTCAGCGTACCGGACTCAAGCGTGATGCGCCCCTCTTCTACCCAAAAATCGGTGCTCGCAATAGGGCTGCGCTTGCGCCGCAGTGCTTTCAGCAGCGGCTGCCGCCCGGTTGAGGGCGCATTATCCAGCAGCAGGCATGCCCTGCGATATACCGTGCGCGTATGCCGGTAATAGGTGCGCATCCAGTAGGCCGGGTCCACGGAGCCAAGCGTTTCCAGGCCGATGCTCTCCGCTGCCGCCTCATCCTGCGCCGCCCAGTCCAGCGCATTATCGTCGCGTCCGTTACGAAAGTGCAGGAAGCACCGCACCGCCGCCAGAAATGTGAACGCCGCATCAAGCTCCCCACTCAATTCTCGGCCCGGTTCCCCTTGGGCGGCTTGTGCTTCCCCCTTCGGTTCCGCTTTAGGCAAAGCGCGCTGCCTGGTACCCAGCGCCCGCAGCTGCGGAAGCCAGTGCGCCAAGTGGTAATCGCGCAGGCTGCCGGGGCCTTCCTTCAGGTTCGGTTCCAGGTGAAAGATCGTGTCGCCATATCTTCCGTGGCGCGTACGTGCGGCAGCCGCCAAATGGGCTTCAAGCCCGGTGGCTTCACGCTCGAAAGCTGCCGGCAACAGCTCGGTTTCAAACCGGTGTGCCAGGGCCGCGTCGCCGGTGATCCAGCGCCGGTCCAGCAATGAGATGGCAAACTCCAGCTTGGTTTCAGCGTCCAGCCGCTCACATTCTTTCAGCGTGCGTGTAGCCGGGCTCGCACGCAGACCGATGTCCCACATGGCCTGCGTTGCCGAGCGAATCAGTTCATGCGCATCTCGCTCGGCGCCCTCGTGCAGGCATAGGAATAGTACGTCGACATCCGAGGCAGGGAACAACTCTCGTCGTCCAAAGCCGCCCAGCGCAAATACCGCTACTTGGGGCTCGCTGCTCCCAGGCAAGCCTGTCCATATGTCTTTTACCAGCTGCTCCACCTGGGCTGATCGTCGGTGGATACAAGCCTCTCCATCTCCGCTGCGAGCAAACATGTCGCGAGCTGCAAGCGCCTGAGTTTCCACACGTTCACGCAACGAACCGGGAGGTATTGCTACCGGCTTCCACATGCATGCCTCCTCAATATGGGTTCAAGGTTCAGGTTGGATTTCAAATCTGTTTGGGAAGCTAAAGCGCGGAGGGGCCGCGTTCATCATTGCGGATACGCACGGCTTCATCAATCCGGGTCAGAAAGATTTTGCCGTCGCCGATCTTGCCGGTGCGGGCTGCATTTGAAATGGCGCTGATCGCCTTTTCCACCAATTCATCAGGTACTACGGTTTCAAGCTTCACCTTGGGTAACAGGTCGACTGTGTACTCGCGCCCGCGATAAAACTCTGTATGGCCTTTTTGCCGACCATGCCCGCGCGCCTCCAAAATGGTCATACCCTCGATGCCTGCCTCGACAAGCGCGTCTTTCACTGCATCCAGCCGCGAGGGCTGCAGAATCGCTTCTATCTTGAACATTATTCGATTGCCCTTCTTCCTGTGTGGTCAGTATGCGCTCGTTTGCAGCCGTTTTCTGCTTGATACTCCGGCTCGCAGACATGCACGTTCCAGATCGGCTTAGCCAGGTTCAGGATGGAACTACGCTGCAAAGTCGTAACCTTCTTCGCCATGCTGCGAGATATCCAGACCCTCTGTCTCATCCTCGGTGGAAACTCGGAGCCCGATAGCCAGGTCTACCAGCTTGAGCAGCACCAGTGTCCCCACTCCGGATAGTACCCATGCAATGCCGACACCTATCAGCTGGTTACCCACCTGGTGCCAGTTGCCGTCCACCGCGCCTGAAGGCAGTGCATTACCCTTGGCGTCCTTGAAGATGGGGTTGATCGCCGACGACGCAAAAATCCCGGTCAGTACCGCACCCAGGGTGCCGCCTGCGCCGTGCACGCCGAAGGCGTCGAGTGAGTCGTCATAGCCGAACCACCCCTTGACCCAGATCACCATGGCATAGCAGAACAACCCTGCCGCTACGCCGATGGCAAGCGCGCTCATGGGCTGCACGTAACCTGCTGCCGGTGTGATCGCTACCAGCCCTGCCACCGCGCCTGAGATCGCACCCAGCGCGGACGGCTTGCCGCTACGGACCCACTCTGCCGCCGCCCAGGCCAGCGCAGCGGTCGCCGCGGCAAAGTGCGTATTGACAAACGCACTGGTCGCAAGCGGTCCGGAGGTAAGCGCCGAACCCGCGTTGAAGCCGAACCAGCCTACCCACAGAAAACACGCGCCGACCAATGATAAAACCACGGAATGCGGCATCATGGGTTCCTTGGGATAGCCGACCCGTTTGCCCAGATAGAGCGCGCACACCAGTGCGGATACCCCGGAAGTGATGTGTACTACCGTGCCCCCGGCAAAGTCGAGCGTGGGAAACCGACCGCCCAGGCTTGCGTTCAGCATGCCGCCCTTGCCCCACACCATGTGCGCCATGGGCGAGTACACCAGCAGCGACCACAGCGTCAGAAACACCGCCATGGCAGAAAACTTCATCCGCTCCGCGAACGCGCCTGTAATCAGCGCCGGTGTGATGATGGCGAACATAAGCTGGTAGATCATGTAAGTCTGGAGCGGGATTGTCGCGGCGTAGTCGGGGTCCGGCGCCAGACCTACGCCGCGTAAGAACAGGTGGTGCAGGCCGCCGACAAAGCCGCTGCCGGAGTCAAAGGCAAGCGAATAGGAACAGACGGCCCACAGCACGGTCACAATCGCCATCATGGCGAAGCTTTGCATCATGGTGGACAGCACGTTCTTGCGCCGGACGAGGCCGGAGTAGAACAGCGCCAGACCGGGACCGGTCATCAGCAGCACCAATGCTGCTGATACCAGCATCCAGGTGTTATCGGCACCGCTTTGCGCGGCGGCTGCGGCGGCCTCGAGCTTGGCAATTCGCGCCTCGGTAATACCGGGAGTCCCTTGCGCAAGCCCGGAAGCGCCGCATAGCAGCGGCATTGTAAAGAGGAGTATGCGGCAGTAGCGAGAGGAGCTGCAGGTTGACATGGCACTCCGGAGAAGCTTTTTTCGAACCGGCATTTCGCAAGATGCAGAAATGTGTTTCGTATTGCCCATACTTTTACATACTTCAGCCGGAAAGCCGAAGAAAACCGTAGCGCGGCGTTGTCCTGAGTGCATATGGAACAAACAATCGCGGTATCCATGGGCTGGCTATTGCCGCAGTGCAAAGCAATGTGACGTCCCGACCCTGATACAGCGGGACGGGCGGTATATTGGAAATATGAGTACTTCAGTCCAGCAGGATCGCTACCACTTTGGAAATCTCGGCTCTTTCTCAAAGAACAGGGAGAAGTTGCGGGAAGTCACCTACGGCGAGCAGGAGCCTGAAGGTATCCTGCTGGCATCGCTGGATTCCGCGCTGAACTGGGCGCGTAAAAGCTCTGTTTGGCCCATGACCTTCGGCTTGGCATGCTGCGCCATTGAAATGATGTCGATGGGTGCCTCACGCTATGACATTGCACGGTTCGGCATGGAGGTGTTTCGCCCTTCGCCGCGCCAGGCAGACCTGATGGTGATCGCCGGGCGTGTGTCGAACAAGATGGCGCCGGTAATCCGGCGACTTTATGACCAGATGCCTGAGCCGAAATGGGTGATCTCCATGGGTGCCTGCGCGACTTCAGGCGGCGTATTCAACAATTACGCTATTGTGCAAGGTGTCAACCAGATCATTCCGGTGGATATTTATGTGCCCGGTTGCCCGCCGCGGCCTGAGCAGTTGATGTATGCATTAACGCTGCTGCAAGAGAAAATTCAGAATGAAAAAGGAACCACCCGGCGTACGCTGAACCTGTCTTAAGTAGCTGGGAAGGTGTATTAAAAGGCCGCTCTTCAAAGCGGCCTTTTTTCATTTGAGGTTCATTCCGGCACGAAAGTAGTAGGAGCGTAGCGATTTTACTTGCTTTGTGAATGGGGAGCAGCCACTCTTGATGTTGCAAGTTCTATAGCCGATAGGACGCAGGGCCGGGCAGAACAGACTCGTACACCTGCACGGTTACCGAATCGGATACGGGGCGAAAAACAATGGCTCAAGGGCAACCTGCCAGAGTTCTGATGCTCTAAGGTGGTAAGCGTATTGGTAACTTCGGTTTTGCGGACGAACTGGATCCGAAACGAGGGGAAACACCGCGTTTTCACCGAGAATTTTGTTCGACTTTAAGTTAGGTTGCGGAGGATAGACGCATGTATCGTGGTCCACTGGACTCTCTGAGTCGAATACTGCTTGTCGGATGTGCTGTGGGCTTTGGTGCCACAACCATTCACGCGCAGGATACGACTCCAACACCGCCGGCAGCGCCGGCGCAGGGGACGTCTCCAACAGAGACGGCACCGCCACAAACGCCGGCACCCACAACGCCGGCGGCAACCCCTCCAGCGGCAGCGACGCCTACGGCACCTTCTGCGGCAGGGCCCAAACAAGCGCCTATTTCCCGCATTGATATTTTTACTGGCTATTCCTACTACGCCCCGCACGGTACCGTAACTACTAATAGTGCTGTTACCGGCCAGCCCTTTCCCTTGCGGTACGGTTCCGTAGACTACGGTGCCATCGGCTCCGTAGCTTACTTCTTCAACCGGTACGTCGGTGGAGTTGTCGAGTATGCGGATCATGAGCTCGGCAAAAATGACAGCTTTGAGAATGCTGCGGCGGGTATCGTTTTTCGTTATCCGACTGAGCTGGGTGTAACTCCGTTTGCCCATGGCCTGGCAGGTGCTGCCCGTGTAGGCGGCCCCAACGCGGAGCCCGATGTGGTTCACGGTTATCAGTGGGGCCCGTTGGTCAAAGTCGGCGGCGGTCTGGACTATGACACGCCGTTCCTGAATCATCGCCTGGCTGTTCGCCTTTTCCAGGCTGACTACGTATACACGCATGCGAACTTCGGTCCGCAGGCAATTACCGGCGGCCGTGCCAACATTTCTTCTGCTGAGTTGAGTGCCGGTCTTGTCTTCAAATTCGGCAACATCATCCCGCCGCCGCCGGTTACTTACGCCTGCACGGTAAACCCAACAACCGTGTTTCCAGGAGACCCGGTCACAATCACCGGCAATGCGGCGAATCTGAATCCCAAGAAGACAGCGACCTACACGTGGTCCGGTCAAGGCGTACAGGTTAAGGGCGACAGCTCGACGGCAACCGTCGACACGGCGACTCTTCAACCGGGCGACTATAAGGTTATGGGACATGTCAGCGAAGGGCCGAAGCCCGGCCAGTTTGCTGATTGCAACGTGAGCTTCACGGTGAAGCAGTTTGAGCCGCCGACCATTTCCTGCTCAGCCAACCCGGCTACTGTCATGCCAGGTGACAGCTCGACGATCAATTCAATGGGTGTAAGCCCGCAGAACCGTCCGTTGACCTACAGCTATTCGGCATCGGCCGGCCAGATTTCCGGCACAACGAATACCGCAACGCTGGCAACCGCAGGCGCACCGGCCGGCGCAATCACCGTAACCTGCAATGTGGCTGACGATAAGGGCCAGACCGCAACGACGACGACTACCGTCACCGTCAATGCACCGCCGCCGCCGCCGGCACCCAAGACGCAGACACTTTGCACCATCACCTTTGACCGTGACACCAAGCGCCCGGCCCGTGTAGACAACGAAGCCAAGGCCTGCCTGGATGATCTCGCGCTCAACGCACAGCGCTCTGCCGATGCCTCACTGACCCTGGTGGGTAACGCAGCCGAGGGCCAGGCAACACCGACCAAGCATGGTAAGCATGCGCGTAAAGTCGCCGCAACACCTGAGCAGCTCGCCGCGCAGCGCGCCGTCAACACCAAGGACTACCTGGTAAAGGAGAAGGGCATTGATGCTTCACGCATCACGGTCCGCACCGGCACCAAGGGTACGAACGAGGTGGACGACTACCTGGTACCGGCAGGAGCCAACTTCGAGAGCGACATCCCGGGTACCACAACCGTGGACGAGTCGGCCTTGAAGGCTCAGCCGCGCACCGCCCACGTTGCCGGAAAGCACCATCACCGGCACCATAGCAAGTAGTACATTGAGGGAGAGTAGAAGTTACTCTCCCTCGCTTGCGAGAGGGCTAGCCGTGCAAGCGGCTGGCCCTTCGCTGTGTTCGCACTTTATTTGTACATATTCAATCAAGGAGACCGGCTTATCGCCGGCACAGACACTATGAGAAGTTTCTTACTGACTAGCACTCACTTTCAACTATCAAAACTTCGCCGCACCGCCTGTGCCGCTCTCGCTTTCACATCAATTGTTTCCGCAATGCCTTTTCTTCATGCACAAACGTCTTCCGCTTCGCATGCCTGGAACTCGGTAGGCCCGGATGGCGGTGATGCCCGCTCGTTTGCGGCTGATCCTCGTGATCCCAAACATCTGTACCTGGGTACGCTCAGTTCCTGGATGTATGAAACCAAGGATGCCGGCAAGAGCTGGCACCGCTTGGCAAGGCTCGGCAGTGGAGACGATCTGGCGGTCGACAACATCTTTGTCGATAGCAGCGATCCGAAAACAATTGTCGCGGGTGTGTTTGAGCTTGGTGAGCATGGTGGGGGCATTTACATCTCCCACGACAACGGTAAGACCTGGGCCACCGCGCCTGACATGGCGGGGCAAAGTGTCCGCGCTTTAGCGCAAGCACCCTCCAATTCGAAGCTATACGTGGCCGGCACAGTCTCCGGCGTTTTCCGCTCGGTGGATGGCGGTCAACACTGGAGCAAAATCAGCCCGGAGTCAACCGAGCTGCATGAGGTGGAGTCTGTTGCGATCGACCCGGCAGACACCAATACCATGTACGCAGGTACCTGGCATCTGCCCTGGAAGACGACGGATGGGGGCGCGCACTGGTCCAATATCAAAAACGGTTTGATTGATGACTCCGACGTATTTTCGATCATCATCGACCCGCATACCCCTTCCGTGGTCTATGCCAGCGCTTGTTCCGGCATTTATAAAAGTGAAACTGCTGGCGATCTTTTTAAGAAAGTCCAAGGCATTCCATCAACGGCGCGACGCACGCGCGTACTGATGCAAGATCCAAAAAATGCCGCCATTGTGTACGCAGGCACTACGGAAGGGTTGTACAAAACAGCAGATGCCGGCGTGAACTGGAACCGGCTCACAGGTCCGGATGTCATTATCAATGACGTCTATGTGGACCCGTCTGATGACCAGATATTGTTGATTGCCACGGACCGCAGCGGCGTTCTGGCAAGTGAGGATGGAGGAAAGACCTTCAGCAGCGCGAACGGCGGCTTTTCGCAACGTATCGTGCAAACTCTGCTGGTAGATGCCAAGCAGCCGCAAACCTTGTACGCCGGTGTGCTCAACGACAAAATTTACGGTGGAGTTTTTGTCAGCAAGGATGACGGCGCGAGTTGGCAGCAGCAATCCGACGGCTTGGCCGGCCGCGATGTATTTGCTCTAGCGCAAGCAGAGGATGGAGCTATCTATGCAGGCACGGGCAACGGGATTGCCAAGCTGGTAGACGGCAAGTGGCAGGCTAGCGGCGACCTGGTGACTCGTACAAGCCGTAAAGCTCCGGCTCAGAATTACGGGCACCGGCCCACGCACACTGTAGCTCGCACAGTCGAAAGTATTCACAAGACAGGCACCATCGAGGGCCGCGTTTACGCGCTCGACCTTGGAAATAGTGCCTGGTATGCTGCTGCTACTAAAGGTGTGTACCGCTCCACCGATCATGGTCAAAGCTGGGAAGCCGCGCCGCTTCCGCCTGCTGAGTACCAATATCTCGATGCGCTCGGTTCGCGCGTAATCGCCGGTCAGCGCAACAACATCATGCTATCTGACGATGACGGTCATACCTGGAAGGCGGTAAGCCTACCCACGGGGCTTTCAAGCGTGAATGCGCTTGCGATCTCGGCAGATACCACCGTATGGGCCGGGGGCCGTGAGGGTGTTTTCTTCAGCAAGGATGGCGGCGGTAGCTGGGATCAAGTCAAGAACCTGCCCCTGGGGGGGATTGACGGTCTGGACTATAACCCTGCGCTAAAACGGGTTATGGTGTCCTCACGAACTTCCACTTCGATTTTTGGAGTGGATGCAAGCGGCACACCGTGGAAGTACTGGCAGGCCGGTTGGCGGGTACACCAAGTGCTGCAGCAAGGAGATCGCCTGATAGGTGCCTCACTGTTTGATGGAGTCGTGCTTGAACCCAAGCCGGATGCAAAACAGGAGCAGGCAGGGGTTACAAGCCCGGCTGTGGCGCCCGGCGTACAGTAAGGTGCTTTCAGCATGGCTGCGGGACTACGCGGAAGGAGACTTGCCGACTTTGCATGCTCTGGATCAAAGCTGCTTTCCGCCCAGCATTGCATATACGATAGCCGAGCTCAGTAGCTTCCTGCACCATCCAAGTGCGTTTACAACCGTGGCCTGTCTGGATGGCGGCGTTATGGGTTTCGCCATTGTGCGACCCATACGCCGCCTGCCCCGGCAGCCCGGTATGCGTAGCATCAAGCCTGTACTGCACCTGCTTACTATTGATGTGGCAACGCAGGCACGGCGTCAAGGTGTCGGCGCATTGCTGATGCAGTGGGTGTTTGAACGAGCTGCAAAACTTGGAACGGTTGCCGTTGTTCTTGAAGTCGCAGTTGACAATCGTGTAGCGCAATGCTTTTACCGGCGCTTCGGCTTTGTCGAAGTGGCAACAATCCCGGGCTACTACAACGGGGTTACCGATGCTCTCGAAATGGAGCGGCCCCTGCTGTCAAGTTAGGGTTTGGCAATGGCTGCAGCCAGCAAGGCGGCGCGGGTAGACGCCGTTGAGGGACCTTCCGCTTTCCATAGCACATGACCTGCCTTGTCAACCAGCAGGGCTACAACGGAGCGCTCATCACTCTCAAGACCGAGGTTACGTCGCAGCAAGGTTTTATCTGTATATAAAGGTACGTTCCAATGCAGCAATTCCGGGTCAGTTTCATCGGCACGGAGCGAAGCAGTTTCCCACCATCGATACAGCACGTTCTCAGGCGCACTGACAAGCATTCTGTAGACGCGGAACCCAGAATCCCGGTGTTGTAGCGCCTGTGCCACTGATATCCAGGTATCCAGCTGCGGAGTCTGATCGCGCGCCCACGATAACAGCAGCAGGTTTTCTGTGCCCTCAAGCTGCGAGGGCAGAAGGATAGGCATTTTGTCGAGCGACTCTGCAGCAATCGTCGGGAAAACAGGAAGTGACGAAGTTTCGCGCGCGCGCTCCCCTGCGGCGGCACTTTGCTGGGATTGACCTGGAAGCGGAGCGGCTGCCGAGCCTGCACAGGCAAGCAGCAGGAAAACACGCCATAAGGAATACGACCGTATCGGCATCTGTCGGCATAGTAACAGTGACGCGATTCATAGTATGCCACTTTCGTTTTTACACAGTGACCTTTGTTGTAAGAGGAATGCTGCGTGAGATCACGGCCTGCGCTGGTGCTCCAGTAAACTGGATAGAGAAGGTACTTATGGCACAGGCACCCGCACTTTCCCTTGCACCTCATGCTAATCGGCACAGCTTTGCGACAGATGATTTTGCGCTTGAACCTATTGCTGAGAAGATCTCGGCAGGTGAAAGGTTGAGCTTTGAGGATGGTCTTGCTCTGTATCGCTCACCCGATATTCTGGCAATCGGCTGGCTGGCAAACTCGGTGCGCGAACGCTTGCATGGCGATCTGGCTTTTTTTAATGTAAATCGCCATATCAACCCAACCAATGTGTGCGTTGCCTCATGCAGGCTTTGCGCATTCGGTCGTAAGAAAGGTGCCGAGGGAACGTACACCATGGCGCTTGAAGAGGCATGGGCCACCGCTGCGGAGGGCTACAGCGAAGCCGTAACCGAATTTCATATTGTGGGTGGCTTGCACCCGGACTTGCCGCTTGAGTACTTTCTGGACCTGGTGACAGGTTTGAAGCAGCGCTTTCCATTGGTTCACGTCAAGGCGTTCACCATGGTTGAGGTCGCTTTTCTTGCGAAACGTGCCAAGTTGACAATTCGTGAGACGCTGGAGCGGGTGCGCGCGGCAGGGGTTGATTCGTTGCCGGGCGGCGGTGCGGAGATTTTTGCCGATCGCGTACGGTCTATCATCTGCGATCACAAGATTGACGGCAATGAATGGCTGGAGACTGCCGAAACCGCGCACCAGCTTGGGCTACGGTCCAATGCAACCATGTTGTACGGCCATGTAGAAAACGACGAAGACCGTATCGATCATATGTGTCGGCTGCGCGCGGTGCAGGACCGTACGGGCGGCTTCCAGACCTTCATTCCTTTGTCATTCCACCCGGAGAATACGGCGTTGCACCATTTACCGAAAACTACCGGCTTGTCTGATATCAAGCAGCTTGCGATCGGCCGGTTGATGCTCGATAACTTTGCGCACATCAAGAGCTACTGGCAAATGGTGTCGCCCAAGATGGCACAAATTTCGCTGCGCTTCGGCGCCGATGACATCGACGGTACTGTGGTGGAGGAGAAGATTTACCACGATGCTGGGGCGACCACGCCACAGGGCATGCGTCGCGAAGAATTGGTGCGGCTGATCAAGGCGGCTGGGCGGGTGCCGTTTGAGCGTGATACGTTGTACCGTGCTGTAACACGCACTGAGGACACCTTTACGGTTGCTGTGTAGAGCATGGCTCTGTGTAGACTGCGAATCGAATCGGGATTGGAGAAACCGTTTACCTTTATGGGTGACCATGAGCACAGAAACGGTTTCTCCCGACGTTCGCGCAAACACTGTCTTCCATGTACTTCTGGCTAGCCTTGTCGGTACCACAATCGAATTTTTCGACTTTTACATCTATGCCACGGCTGCGGTGCTTGTTTTTCCACGCCTGTTTTTTCCGGCTTCCAACCCGGCCACCGCAACGCTTGCCTCCCTGGCAACATTCGGCATCGCTTTCATTGCGCGTCCCATAGGTTCTGTACTCTTTGGGCATTTCGGCGACCGCATCGGACGCAAAACGACCCTGGTACTTGCCCTTTCCACGATGGGACTCTCCACGGTGGCTATCGGTCTTTTGCCTACGTATGCATCGGCGGGCCTCCTTGCTCCGTTACTGTTGTCGTTGTGCCGTTTCGGCCAGGGTATCGGGCTGGGCGGAGAGTGGGCCGGAGCCGTGCTGCTTGCAGTCGAGAACGCGCCGCCGAAGAAGCGTGCCTGGTACGGGATGTTCTCGCAGCTTGGAGCGCCGCTCGGCTTCTTCCTCTCAGCCGTTGTATTTTTGCTTCTATCGCGCTATCTGACGCCACTGCAATTTCTTTCCTTCGGCTGGCGGTTGCCGTTTCTTGCCAGTGCAGTTCTTGTTTTCGTCGGTTTGTATGTGCGAGGGACAATTCGGGAGACGCCTGCGTTCCGCCAAGTACTTGAGCGCGGCGAGCAGGTCAAGGCACCTATGCTTACTGTCTTTCGCAGCCACGGCAGGGCACTGCTGGCCGGTGTTCTTCTTTCTACCTGCACATTCGTAATCTTCTATTTGATGAGCGTGTTCACGCTTTCCTGGGGCACATCCGCGCTCGGCTACAAACGCCAAACCTTCCTGCTCATACAGCTTGTCGGCGTTTGTACCTTTGCGCTTGCGATCCCCATATCCGCTTTGTTTGCTGAACGCGGACGACGCCGCGCCATGATTGCTGCCACAGTGCTTACCGGGTGTTTCGGCTTGGTGATGGCGCCCTTGTTTCTTTCAGGCCTCTTCGGCGTCGTAGTCATGATGGTGGCCGGGTTTGCCGTGACCGGCTTCAGCTACGGGCCGCTCGGAACCGTGATCTCTGAACTTTTCCCCACGTCGGTGCGTTATACCGGCAGCTCACTGGCGTTCAGTCTGGCAGGCATCCTGGGGGCTTCGTTTGCGCCTTACATCGCCGTCTCGCTTGCCAAGCAATATGGGCTTCGCTATGTCGGCTACTACATAACAGCGGCAGCTGCGCTTTCACTTGTCGGGCTGCTCATGATCCAAAAAGCGGAGGATGAAGACTTGATGGAGGCGACTCAGATCGAGTTGGAGAGCGAGCGCCAAGGTTTGACGCTATAACAGACCTGCCGCACTGGGGGCAGCGGGTAACTGCACGTTTTCCTCTTCTATATAAAGGGGCGAAGTTGCGGCAGGAAGAGTTTGTAGTGGAAGGGGAACGCTGGACTGCTCATTTGGCGTACCTGGGGCTTCTACAGGGCGGTTTTTATCTCGGGCTGCCCTCCTCCGCCGCTTGACGAGCTGCGAGGCAAGTACAAAGAGCCCTCCAAACGTAACGGCAAGCATGATGAGAGCAGCTATGCCATGCAGCTCTGACACATCGTTGTAAAGCAAGGCAAGAGCAAGAAACACAAACACAATGTGGGCGCAGAAAACCTCAAGCGAAGCCTTGCCGAGAGTGAGGAATGGTTCGCGTTGAACGATTGGGAATACAAAGCGACGCAACCAGTAAAAAAGAGCAGTAAACGCCATTAGGTTCAACACGCGCAAGGGTCCGATATGCCACTTATCGAGCTGAAAAGCCAGATGGGTTTCAGTGAGGCGAGCTCCCAGCCAGCCGTGCCGTACCGCAAGGAAGAACAGGCATATAGCTAATGCCCCTGCGGCAATAGGACCGTTGACACGTCGCAGCGGATTGCGACCTTCCGCTGAGGATGCACCCAGCCACAGACCGGCCATCCAGACCGCCTGCCATGCCAGCAGGTTGAAAGCGCCACCCTCTTGCACCGGAATCCGCAAGTGCGTCAGGTGGACGATACCGCTGTGGAACCATTCTCGTAAGCCGAGCTGTGCGCCTACCCATAAGGCAAAGCTCGCCAGTAGGGGAGTACGCCAGCCGCGCCGTGCCGTCCAGCTCAGCACCAGCGGCGTGCCGGCCAGAAACAAAACATATAAGGGCAGAATATCGAGCAAGGGTGGGCAGTACAGCAGCAGCACGGAACCGATAATCGCAGTCGCGGGATGCGCGAGATAGAAGTTGAGCAGGTTGTAGATGGCTGCACGATGCGTGGTCACAGCCAAAGCCGCTACTATCGTAAAGGCCAGTGTCAGCATGAGCAGGTGGATGCCATAAATTTTAAGCGCCCTGTGCCACAACTTGCTACGCAGCCCGGCGCTGTCTTCCGCTGCCTGACGGCTATAAATGCGCGCTACCAGAAGAGCCGAAAGGAATACAAACCCCTCTGCGGAGGAGAGGAAACCGAAAGGTTGGTTGACCCACTCGCTGATGCGCGTGGGTAGATGCGTCAGCGTCATCCATACCAGGAAGAGGCCGCGAAGTGCATCGAGTTCCGGCCGTCGCTGAAGTTTGGGGAAGCGCATGCTGATGGATTAGACGGGATTTGGCAAGTGGAGTTGCGCGGAGTTGGGGTGGCTACACCAAATGGCAAAAGTTATAGGCCAGTATGCGGGGGCTGAGTGCAGGTAACTTCCGCCAACCGCGTTTCCCGGTACTTACGCCGCTACTTCGTCTCAAGTGGGCTGCTCTGTTAGAAACTGTAGAACGGAGCGCTACTTAGGAAATCCACCTTCAAAGGCGAGTTCTTCCAACGAGCGCCGGTTGCTGGGGAGCTCGCGGGCACGCAGTTCTTCCGGCAGACCCGCTGGATCGGCTTTCCTGCCAACCGCATAGACGGCTTCGACTTTATGACCATTCGGAACGCTCAGGTCTTCAAAGGCGCAATTAGCATCAAAGTCCACCATGTCGTGCACGTACCAGCTCATCAGCGAAGCTTGGAGGGCGAAGTAGCCGGAGGCAGTCCCCGCATCGAATGAGTGGGTCGGGGATGGAACTTCGTTACTGCTTCGAGGAGATCGCATCGTCGGGTTGGACACGAGAAAGACCAGCGCAGACGACTCCTTCGCCCAAGACTGGTTGAAGGGCACAAGAAGGTTTAGGAAGCGCCAAGGCTGAGAGTTGTAGGAGGAAGCCGCCCAGCGAGCCGCTTACAACATGGTAAGCAGTTCTTCCCGGGTGATTGGCTGAGCAGTGAAGGCTCTTGGCGACCAGCGATTGAGGAACATCTCGTGAGTGGGATAGTCGGGCTTGCGCTGATTCGTCATGGACTGTGGCCTCTTTCTTCAGCTTGTGTTCTTACGGTTTCTAGTGCTTCAAGAAGGAATACCAGCAAGCCGCGATAAGAATCAGGCACACCAACAACCCCACAAAGAGTTGAGGATGCATCCCCAAGACTGACCCGTTCTCTTTCGTGAACTCAGGGTCACTCCAACCGGCACCCGGAAAAATGGGAGACAGAAGCATCGCCACAAAGTAGAGCGAGGCTGCGACCGCTGCGAGAGTGAGGTGAAGAAATGTCAGCGGCCCTGTTCCGAAGAGAAGAAATAGTGAGTAGAGGCCCAGTCCGATGCCCAGCAGCATCGTTTGGCCATTGTGGAACTTGGCATGGGGCGGCCAACGTGGATTGTGGATGTGCTGCTTTGCTGTAAACGGAATTACCGCGTCAGCAACATAGCCTCCGAAGTTAAACAGAGCAATCAACGCGACAATCCATTTTGCAACTTCCATTGCATGCCTCTTTCACGCAGTTCGGTTAATCAGCCAACACTCCATCTGACATAACAGTTATACTATATATCGATGCACAGGAAGCAGATGGCGAAGTCGTCAAATAATCAAACTTCAGACTTGCCACAGGATCTTGCCTTCCTCATCGCACAGGTTGGTTCGCATGCCCAGAACTCATTTGGGAAACAGGTCAATCCACTTGGGCTTCGTCTGGCCCATGTAGGCGTGCTCAAGGCAATCTTTCGAGCGGACGGACTCACCCAGCGGGAACTCGGGGACGCCCTCGGAATGTTTCCCAGCAATCTGGTCAGGCTGATCGACGAACTGGAAGAGAAGGACCTGGTGCGGCGCGGGAAGAGCGCGGAGGACCGCCGGTCTTACACGCTGCAGCTTACGAAAAAAGGCCAGGGTGTCGCGTCGCAACTGATCGCCCTAACGAGAGCACATCAAGACCGAATCTGCACGTCGCTTGCTCCAGAGGAACGTCAGGAACTGACGCGACTACTTCAAAAGATCGCGACAGAGCAAGGTCTTCTGCCCGGTGTGCACCCTGAACTGCCTGGCCTTAAATCTCGTCAAAACAGTAAAGTTTTAGGAACACCGCACTGAAACGCGCGACCGCAATGAGTCCTCATAAGTCGCAATAGCGGAAGTTATAGTGATGTGTGGCAGTTGGCAGGCCTCTCAGATTTTGTAAATAAAGGCTGGCGCAACGAAGCCTGGGTACATGATTTTCGACGTTCGGTGCGGTAGCCTGTTTGCGCAATTTATGATGTTGGGTTAGTGCTTCGGAGGGGCTGGAGCTGCCGGTGTTCAGAGTGGATGTAGAAAAGTAGGTCCTTCGGTTTTGCTCAGGATGACACAAGTCTGCGGTAGTGCGCATAGAGGATTGGTAGCAAGTTGGGGAACGTAGGTTCTTCAACTTCAGTTGGCGCTTGCACGCCAACTTTTACTCAGGATGACACTGTTACTTGGTGGGCGTTTGTAGGGGCGTACCTCTGGGGCTAACTAGCCTAAATATTCCTTGATAAACGGATCATCCGAATGTACCAAGTCCATCGTGGGGCCGTTAAAGACGAGTTTGCCTTCGTGCAGCATGAGGAAGGCCGTGCTTTCGTCCACCCCGCCGTCCGGCAGTTTTTCCATCTTGTTCGTTTCTTTGTTAAAGCGGTGCGTAGCCAGCATAAAGGCATCCTGCAGCCGGTGCGAAACCAGCAAGGCACTTGAGCCGGAAACATCGCGCTGCTTGATGACGAGCTCGATGATAGTGGTCGAAGTGATGGGATCAAGCCCTCCGGTGGGTGAGTCATACAGCACCAGCTCCGGGTTGCTGATGATGGCGCGTGCGATAGATACACGGCGTCGCATACCGCCTGATAGTTGCGAAGGAAACTTGTCGATGGTGGCCTCAAGCTCGACGAAGCACAAAACCTCATGGACGCGCTTATCAATCTCCTCAGCGGGGACATGATCTTCGTTGAGGCGGTAGGCTACGTTGTCGCGCACTGTGAGCGAATCAAAGAGAGCGCCTTCCTGAAAAACCATGCCGATATGGTCGCGCAGGGCAAACATATCGTCATCTTTGACGGTGCTCAGATCTTGCCCGAAGATCTTGATGGTCCCTGAGTCAGGTCGGATGAGTCCGTTGGCGAGCTTGAGCAGCACGCTTTTACCGACACCCGCAGGGCCAAGAATGATGCGCGTCTGGCCGCCGCCGAGCTCGAACGAAATTTTATCGAGAACAGTGTGGGTGCCTGATTGTAGAGACACTTCATCAAAAACGATGACCGGCTCCCCAGGGTGCTCTTCGCTCCAGCTTTTGTGCTCTTTTTCGTCCGGCATGGGTTTAGCGTCCAAAGATGCCGATCATAAAGCGGCTGAGAATGAAGTCGCTCACAATGATCAGGATGGAGGATACAACAACGGCCTGGGTTGTAGATCGGCCTACGCCTTGCGTGCCGCCCTTGGTCGTCATGCCGTAGTAGCAGCCGATGGTTGCGATGATGAAGCCGAAGAATACAGGCTTGATGAGGCCCTGAAAGATGTCGCCGAAAACGAGCGCCTGAAATGCGGAGTGGAAGTACTGCGAGCCGCCCTGGCCCAGGAGAAACACGGCAACTGTGCCGCCGCCGAGAGTACCCACAGCGTCTGAAAGAACAGTCAGGAAGAAGAGCGTGAAAATGGTCGCCACGATCCGCGGCATGATGAGTTTCTTAAGCGGGTCCGTACCGAGAGCGCGCATGGCATCGATCTGCTCAGTCACCACCATCGATCCAAGCTCCGACGCCATGCCGGAAGCATTGCGTCCGGAGACCATGAGGCTGGTGAGCACCGGGCCAAGCTCCTTGATCATAGACAGCGATACCAGCTGTCCAGTAATAGCGGCGGCACCGAACTGTGACAGCGAGGATGCCGATTGAAGCGCAAGCACGCCGCCGGTAAAGAAGCCGGTGAGCAGCACAATGGGTACGGAGCCTACACCGATGGAGTCAGCCTGCGTAATGATGTCGGCTACGTAGAGCGGGCGCTTGAAAAGGTTGAGCAGCGCGCGGCCGGTAAGGAGCGCGTACTCTTGCAGGGCAAGAAACGAATTTTTCGCAAAACGGTCGAGCGTGCTGTCTGCCATGAAGTGTAAGCACCATTGTAAAGGCGGCTTCGGCTTGGATGCAGCATGACGTACCGGACGTCAGGTTATGCTCGCCGGATCATGCTTCCCGCATGCGCTTCTTAATCTCGATATTGAGGCGCTTGATCTTCTGGTTCAGGGTCGAAAGCGGGATGTGGAACTGCTCGGCGGCCTCGGTCTGGTTCCAGTTGGAGCGCTCCAGCTTGTCGATGATGATTCTGCGCTCGATGTCTTCCATAATGTCGAACAGGGAAGCATTTGCCGAATGTTCCAGCAGGCTTGAGGAGTAGGAGCGGCCTGTCAGATGCGAAGGCAGCAGCTCCAGACCGATGACAGGGCTGGAACTGAGTACTACGCCGCGCTCCATGACATTCTCAAGCTCGCGGACATTGCCGGGCCAGTCGTAGTCGAGCAACGCGCGCAGAGCTTCCGGAGAAAGAGTGCGGTCGGATAGCTCGTTTTCTTCGGAGTAGCGCCGCAAAAAGAAGGTGGCGAGCGCCGGGATGTCTTCGCGGCGCGCCCGCAGCGGCGGCAGCTCGAAGCGGATGACATCGAGCCGGTAGAACAGGTCCTCGCGGAACTTGCCTTCTTTCACCGCTTGGCTCAGGTCCACATTGGTAGCGGTAATGATGCGCACATCTACCTGGATTTCCTGCGTGCCGCCCAGGTGCATGAAGCGCTTATCTTGCAACACGCGCAGGATTTTTGCCTGGGTATCGAGCGGCATGGTTCCGATTTCATCGAGAAACAGCGTGCCGCCGCTGGCGACCTCAAACAAGCCCTTCTTTGCGGAGATGGCCGAAGTAAAAGCACCTTTTACGTGCCCGAAGAGGGTGGACTCCAGTAGATCCGTCGGCACCGCGCCGGTGTTAACCGGGACAAACGGCTTGTCCTTGCGCGGCGAGTTCGCGTGGACTGCTTTTGCGATCAGCTCCTTGCCTGTGCCGCTTTCACCCTGGATGAGCACGGTGGAACGTGAGGGGGCTACCTGCGCTACGAGGTCGAATACACGCAGCATGACTTCGCTTTTACCGATGATGTTAGGAAAGCTGTAGCGTTGCTTGAGCGCGCGCTTGAGCTGGACGTTTTCTTCCTCGGCCCGGTAGCGCGCGATGGCGGTGCGAATATCAGCGAGCAGCTTTTCGTTGTCCCAGGGTTTCTGAACGAAGTTCTGCGCGCCGGCGTGCATCGCGTCCACAACGTTGTCGACTGTGCCGTAGGCGGTCAGCATGATTACCGGCAGGTCCGGATTGCGCTCACGGATGAGCTGCAGGATTTCAATGCCGTTCTTGCCGGGTAGTGCCAGGTCGAGCAGCACCAGGTCGTAAGGCCTCTGCCCGATGCGGTTCAAACCTGCTTCGCCGTCAATGGCCATCTCTACGCCGTAACCTTCAAGCTCCAGCAGGGTTTCGAGTGTCTCGCGGATGCTTGCTTCGTCGTCTACGATGAGGATGGTGTGCCCGGTGCCGTGGTTTGCGGCTGCGTCCACTATCGGTGGCGCGTACATCGTTTCAGGCATGCGCTGTCTTCTCCTGTATATCCGTGGCCGAAGCTGTGAGAAGAGGGAACTCAAGGACAAATGTTGTGCCCGCACCCGGCAGGCTTTCTACGTAAATCTTGCCGTCATGCTCCTGCATAATGCCGTAGGTTACCGCCAAGCCGAGACCGGTACCGCGGCGCTGGCCTTCCTTCACGGCAGTCTTGGTTGTGAAAAAAGGATCGTAGATGCGCCCCACGTGCTCAGGCGCGATGCCTGAGCCGGTATCGTTCACCGTTACTGTCACGGCGGTATCGAAGCCGGTGCGCACCCGCAAGCAGCCGCCCTTTTCCATTGCATCCTTGGCATTCAGGAACAGGTTGAGAAACACCTGCTGCAGCTTGCCGCTATTGCCATGGATACGAGGCAGAGCGGCATCGAGCTCTGTAACCACTTCGACGCGAGAGGTACGCAACTGGTGCTCCAGCAGGTTCAACGTCTCACGTACAACAGCGTTGACGTCAGTTGTGCGAAACTCCGCACCGCCGGTACGAGAAAAGTTCAATAACCCATTTACGATCTCTGACGCGCGAAAGGTCTGCCTGGTGATTTTATCGAGCAGCGGCGCAAGCCGGTCTCCCTCTTCGCCGCGCCCGCGCAGCTGCTTGCCCAGCATCTGCGTATACGAGGAGATAACGGCGAGCGGTGTGTTGACTTCATGTGCTACGCCTGCGGCCAGCAGGCCGATGGAGGAAAGCTTTTCTGCCTGCGCCAGTTGCGCCTCCAAGCCCACACGCGCCGTGATGTCATCAATTAGCACGATGCGGCCCAGGATATGGAACTCGCGCGAGACCAGCGGTGCAATGGAGATGTTGGCGACTCGGCTTTCTTCCTGTGGGCCGGCCTGAAATGTAACCTGGGGCGCAGCCTGGGCACGACTCGCTAACGGAAACTTATACAAGTGATGCACGCCTGGGTTGTTCTTAACCTGATCGAACTCGCGTACAAACGCTTTATCGAATACCTCGCTGAGTCGTTGACCCAGTACCATGGCGCGCGGTACTGCGAACAGCACTTCCATCTGCGCGTTCCAGCTTTCGATACGCTCCTCAAGATCCACCGCGACGATGCCGATGTTGGTAGATTCGACGATATTTTCGTTAAACTCCTTCAGCCGTTCGAATTCAGCAATTTTGCTCTGGAGACTGGCATAGAGCGTTGCGTTCTGGATAGCGATACCGACATAACCGGCCAGCGATTCCAGCAGCTCGACATCTTCGCTTGAAAGAAAATCGCCGTCGGTCGTGCGTCCCAAACCGATAACGGCGATGGTGCGCTCGCCTACCTGGCAGGGCAGGTAATAGTGCAGCTCCAGCTGCGCTGCGGTATGCCGTTCGGCATCCGGAAGGTGGAGTGCCGCCTGCGGGTTTTCAAGAAAGATATGCGTGCGGGCGTCCGGCTCGTTAAAGTTCAGGAAGGCCAGAGACAGCTCGCCGCCTGCCTCCACCAAGGCAGTCGGCAGCCCGTGGGCCACAGCCAGTCTGAAGCCGGTTGCTTGTCCGGGAGTGTCCTCCGCGAGAAACACTGCTACCCTCGCCACCAGCAGCGTTTGCGACAACCTGCCGGTAATTGAGTCCAATAGGCGGCGCAGGTCGGTCTGCGTGCCCAGCTCCCTGCCGAAGCCGATCAGGGTTTCGCGGTAATCGTAGCGTTTGCGGTCGAACAGCCGGTCTACACGGTTCTGGATGGTGCGCTTGAGCGGATCAAACAGAGCAGCGGTGATGATGATAGCGGCGACCAATCCGTACACGCCGGCATTCGGCAGGCGCTTGCGCACCAGCTCCGCTGCCAGTGCCACCAAGCCGAAGTAGAAGCCGAGCAGTGCCGCGGTGGCTAGCGTGTAGGTAACGCCGCGCTTGAAGATCAAGTCCACATCCATAAGCCGGTAGCGCACAATGGCCCAGGCAAATGTCAGCGGCAGAATGACTAACGAAAGGAGGGCAAGGTTGCGCACCAGGTCCGGCGTAACCCGGTCAAGCAGGTAAGGCAATACGTAGAGCAGGGAATACGGCACAACCGAAAGCAGGGACCCGCGCGCCAGCCACTTGAGCTGCTGTCGCCGCAGCACCTGACCGGCATCCTTGCCGGAACGCAAATACTGGGCAGAAAACAGGATGGTTGCCAAGATGTAAAACGCATCAAGGTAGGCTGTGGCGATCTGGTCTAATCGGTGTGCCAGCAGCTCCGTGGCCTGCCAGCGCAGCAGCGCGTAGAGCTGCAGGCCCACTACCATGGCGGCGGGTACATAGGTCAGTGTCAGGAGCAGAGCATATCGTTTTCGGGACCGCTCACCGAACGAGAGTGCAAAATGCAGGAATAACGCCGGCTGCAAAGCCCCTGCGACAATCGAGCACCAGTACACCGTCCAGTCAAAGGTGTTCAGCTTGCCTGTATAGAGCAGCGCATACAGAGCAAATGAAAGCAGGCAGAAGATGTAGAAGTGGGTAGCATGCGGTGCAGTCCAGCGTCGAAACAGGACATACAGCCCGATGCCGAGATAGATCAGCGCGATGAGCCGCATCCCGTAGTGAAAGCTGATATCGGCGCTATCCAGAATGACCGGAACGTCGATGCGGATACCCGCTCGCGTGACAAGATAATTTGCGGACCCGTAAACCTTGGTATGGAACTGCTCCCGCACCAGTACGGCAATGCGCGTAGTGGCTTGTTCATTCACGGATAATAAGAAATCGCCGGCCTTGATACCGGCGCGCTCTCCGGGGGAGTTTGCCGGTACACGCTGTGCCTGGAGCACGCCGTGCGACTCTACCCACCAGATACCGTCTGTGGGAGACTGAAAGCGCTGCTCCTGCTGAAAATTAAAGATGGCGAGCAGCACAGCCGCAACTGTCAACAGGGCCAGTGCAATGGCAACCACTCGTGTTTGCGCGGACCGTTCCATGCTAAATTACATCACCCACTAGTGACTCTCGGTAATCATCCTGCAAGTAGATGGCCATTTCTCGTGCGAGCAGCTGTGGATTGAAATGGAACCTTCATCCCAGCACATAAAACCTCTCAGGCTGCAATTTCATATAAGAAGGTTGCCCCCGCAACATTGAATATATGGAAGAAAGCTACGGGAAACTATACCCTCTCATTTCAGCAGTTTCCTGTCTCAATTTACTCAAATACTTAAGACAAGCAGGAACTGATTTTAATGAAGTGTTTTAAGGTAAGCGCGAGCAGCGTTGAGGTGAGGAAATAATTCTTCGTCTGCCTGAAATGCACGCGGGTGTACACAGCGCCGTCCACGCCGCACAGTGACCGGGTGCTTCAGATGGAGCATCTCGTGGTACATCAGGTACTCGATGGCATAGCGCGGAGTATCGAGCCGGTCAAACACGCGGCTCACCATAATGGTGTTGTGCGCTGCATCGTAGTGTCCCAGCAAGCGCCGCGCATTATGCTCGCTCCAAGTCAGCATAGGGCGACCCAGCAAACCATGAAAGAAGCGTACGTTCAGCGATTCAAAAACCTCATCCAGGTCCCAGCGCTGCCCCTTGGCGGTCACAATCCGTTTGCGCCCACGCAGCTGCCGGATGCGTTCCGTCTGCCGCATAACGACCTCTGACAAGGTATAGCGTTTGTAGCATGAGGATTGCACCGCTTCTATGGGCTTGCGGTAGAGTTTGGCGAGCAGAATATGAGCGATGGCACGCAGCACAGGCTCCGGCGCGCCTTCGAGAAGGTCTGATAAATGTACGCGCAGTTCACCTTCGCGCAGGCGAATGGTTGTGTTCAGGCTGGTGAAACGGTAAAAGCGGGCCTTGATCGGTGGAATAGGTGCCCGCGGCCTCAATGCCCGGTACTCCTCGGCAAATAACTGGTTTAATTGAGCTTCCACCAGTGGCAGCCTAGCACAGGTGGTGGAATGAAAGGTTCAGAAAACGCGGAAGCAGAAGGTACCGATACTGTGTCTTTACCGGTGCGCTGTTTCCTTTTTCCTCTACTTCCATTCCTTTCTGTTTAGTACTGCCCCTTCTGGGCGTTTTCACCGCGTAAAGCAAGCAGCAGCACCGAGCGTCCGGTTACCTGGAAGCTCTCGCCTGTTTTGAAGATGCCCTTTGCATCGTTCTCTTCCCGGTTCGTGTCCAGCAGCAGCGACCACTCATCGCCTCCGTAGCTCTCGGGCATGCAGAAGTCGACCATTTCACCATGACCGTTTATAACCAGCAGCAGGGTTGCGTCGCCGCCGCGCTTTTGGATGCCGGTGGGCTGGGCGCGTCCGTCCATGAGCATGCCGAAGCACTTCATGGTCGAGTCACCCCAATGTTCGTCTTCCATTTCATTGCCGTTGGCGTTGATCCATGTCAAATCCTTGACGCCCAAAGCTTCGTTGTAAGCACCGGTATAGAAGCGACTCCGACGCAAAATGGGAAACCGATGACGCAAGCGGGTGAGCTGTTTTACAAAGTCCACCAGGTGCTTGCCTTTTTCGTGGAGGTCCCAGTTCAGCCAGCTAATTTCATCATCCTGGCAGTAAGCATTGTTGTTGCCGTTCTGCGTCCGGCCGAACTCGTCGCCGGCCAGCAGCATGGGCGTACCCTGCGACAGCAGCAGTGTAGCCAGCATGTTGCGAATCTGCCGCGAGCGCAGGGCGTTGATTTCCGCGTCTTTAGTCGGACCCTCCGCACCGCAATTCCAGGACAGATTGTTGTCGTTGCCGTCCTTGTTATCCTCGCCGTTAGCGTCATTATGCTTGTCGTTATAGGTCACAACATCATTCAGCGTGAAGCCGTCATGCGCCGTGATGAAGTTGACCGATGACCACGGCTTGCGACCTTGGTGGTTGAAGATGTCGCCGGAACCGCAAAGTTTTTCAGTGAGCTTTGAGGCGGATGCCTCGTCGCGCCAAAAATCGCGCACAGTGTCGCGGAAGGTATCGTTCCATTCTGCCCAGCCCGGCGGAAAGCCGCCGACCTGGTAGCCGCCCGGACCGCAGTCCCACGGCTCTGCAATCAGCTTGACGCCTGCCAGCACCGGGTCTTGCGAGCAAGCTTTCAGGAAGCCGCTACGGTTATCAAAGCCGTTCGGCTCACGTGCCAGGATGGTACCCAGGTCAAAGCGAAAGCCGTCCACGCTGGTTTCCTCTGTCCAGTACCGCAGAGAATCCATGACCATTTGCAGCACCCGGGGGTGACTTACATTGACCGTGTTGCCCGTCCCGGTTTCGTTGATGTAGTAGCGAGGCTTGTCGGGCAGCAGGCGGTAGTAGCTTGCGTTGTCAATACCCTTGAAGCAAAGCGTGGGGCCCATTTCGTTGCCTTCGGCAGTGTGGTTGTAGACCACGTCGAGGATGATTTCAAGCCCGGCCTCGTGGTAGCGTGCCACCATTTCCTTGAACTCCTTCAAGGTGTCGGCACGTTCCGAAGCATAGCGTGGGTCAGGAGCAAAAAAGCCGATGCTGTTGTAGCCCCAATAGTTCACCATGCCTTTTTCAAGAAGGTTGCTGTCATTGATAAAGGTGTGAATCGGCAGCAGCTCTACTGAAGTCACTCCGAGCGACTTGATGTATTCAATGACAGGCTGCTGCGCCAGACCGGCGTAAGTGCCTCGCAGCGGCTCCGGCACGTCCTTACGCAACTTGGTGAATCCCTTGACATGAGTTTCATAAGCGATCATCTCTTCCCACGGGACATGCCTGCGCGCACGGTGGCCGGAAAAGTCAAAGTTTTGGTCTACAACAACGCACTTCGGCACAAACGGGGCGGAATCACGTTCGTCGAAAGTCAGATCGTCCATGGACTCCATGGTGTAGCCGAAGATTGCCGGGTTCCACTCCAGTTCACCGGCGTGGGCATAGGCATAGGGGTCAAGCAGCAACTTGTTGGGGTTAAAGCGATGGCCCTTTTCCGGCTCGTAAGGTCCATGAACGCGGTAGCCATATCGCTGCCCGGGTGCCAACTCCGGCACATACCCGTGCCAGATCTGATTGGTATGCTCCGGCAGTACGATGCGCTGCGTTTCAGTTCTGCCGTCCTCTGAGAAGAGGCAAAGTTCGACAGCTGTTGCATTTGCCGAGAAAAGTGCGAAGTTCACTCCCTGGCCGTTCCAGTGCGCGCCGCGCTTGAGGGAGGTGCCTTCCTGCACTACATACTGTGTGATTTCCGCCATATGGGTCGTAATTCCTCATGCTTGAATTTGGGTGTTATTTTCTAACGGTAATGATTCAGCCAGTATGATGCACAAAGAACAGGCTGTTTCTTCCGGCTTCCGGTGAGAGAATGGACTTGCATTGACCCCGTAGCTCAGGTGGATAGAGCGACGGTTTCCTAAACCGCAGGTCGGAAGTTCGAATCTTCCCGGGGTCACCATTTAAATTATTGATTCTGAACTACATGCTATCAAGACTCCTGAACCCGGTTCATGCAATGACATGTATTAAAATACGACACCGGCACAGACCAACTGATACCGGAAATGACATTGGAACAGAAGCAGGGAGGAGACATGGCCTGGGAGGAAAATCTTGCTTGGCTTACGACGAGTCTCTCAGCAGCTCATGAACATACCGCAATGGAAGCACTCTTTTGGCTGGACCGGTTGTTGCCTAAAGGAGTGTTGCTAAGGGATTCAGCTAGTGCTCTGAGCATGCCAAAGACTTGTGAGTTCTGGAATCCTGTGAGGTTAGAGGATTAAGAATAAGGTTGTTATTTAACCGGCGATTCTGCGTGTGTAGAGTTCGAGTTCGACGAGCTTTAGCCCACCCCAAAGCACAGTATGGTCTTTCAATTCCGCAGGCACCACATCAATCTGTGCCTTGGACCATGACGGCATTTGCCGCGCCAGCTCTGCTCGAAGCGGCAGGAAGAGACGATCGCCGGCCTTGGCGATGCCACCACCTATGACCAGGCGAGCGGGATTCAGGAACATGATGGTGTTCTTCAGGCCACGTGCCAGGAATACGACATACTGCTCAACAAACTTCGGGTCGAGCAGTAAAAGATGGGCCAGCTGACCGAAATCCCGTTGCAGCCATAGGCCGCAGCACATGCGCTCCAGACAGCCGCGGGAGCCGCAAAGGCACTCCGGTCCGTCCGGGACAATCGTGTGATGTCCCAGCTCGCAGGCAAAGGAGTCTGCCCCGCGTAGAAGAGAATCATTTTCCAACAACAAACCGCCGCCGATGCCGGTTGATAAAGTCATGTAGAAAAGAGGACGAATGCTCCTGCCGCTTCCGAAAAAGCCTTCTCCCAACGCACCGACCATCGTGTCACGGTCGACCACAGCGGGAGCTCCGAAACGGCGGCTGACCTCACCCACCAAATCAAAGTCGTTCCAGCCCTCAGCGTGCGTGGAGTAGATGACCTGCTGCGCGGCAAAGTCGACAGGGCCGCCAAAACCGATGCCGCACCCGTCGAATGTATCTGTGATTGCCCAGCTTCGGACAATTTCTTCCATCTGATCGAGCATCCAGCCGGGACCGATGCTGCGATTGGTGGCGCGAGTTTCAGACCGCTCCATGACTGATCCATGAAACATGGCAACACTGAAATTCGTTCCACCGACGTCGAGACAAAGAGTTGTTTTCATAGCTCACCTGAAGACGCATACCAGGTCGTACGAGATACCTGGCTCCTTATACAACACGCGATCATGCTTTGCTTGGCCACATCGACTTCAATTCATAAGTCTCGATGCGGTTGAACACCTTGGCTGTTCCTTCTGAGTGGACGCTCAAGCCGACAGGACTCTGACTGGCTGGAAGCTCCCGAACGATATAGCGTAGACCTCCGTTGATGAAAATCTCAGCAACAGCCTTATCAATCAGTATCTCTACCGAACCCGGCTTGCCATTCAGGTCTGCAGTGTGGAGAGTCACAAGGTCACTACCCTGGTACTGCAATGTAATCGCGTTATCCGGGGGCAAGCTGACTTCCATATTGACCTGGAGGGGACCGGCTGGAATCGCATGCAGCTTCCGGTCTGCATCAGCGGCCGTCAGCGATTTCCAGACGTGTTGTTTCCCGTGCAGGGCGTCAATTTCCTGAATAGGCGTCGCCACCATGCGGAGGCCGTCGCCGGTTGTAACGAGCTTAAATTCAGTGGGGAAAAGCATTATCTGCGTGAAAGGCATGTCTTTTTCCCAAATTCGCCCCCATGCTAGCTGTACCCGTCTTCCATCGGGCATCTCGGCGAAAGACTGTGCAGCGTACAGGAGGTCTTCACCTTTGGCGCTTTTGCCTTCCGCATACTGTAACTTCGCGCTTTCAGGAGTAAAAGTTTTGCCGTCAAAAGTTCCTATAAAGTAAGATGTGGAGCCGCCGTGCATAACCCATTTTGTATGACTTCTATCGCCGTCTATGGGCAATTCAAAGAAGTCCGGGCACTCGTACAAGCCTTTCAGGTGACTTGTGCGTGTCCAGTTTTTTAAGTTGGACGAGTTAAAGATCGACATACCGTCTTTCTCAAACAGGACCATGACCCAATGCTGCGTGGGCGCGTACCAGAAAACCTTTGGGTCCCTTGTTTCATCGCTACCTACCTCGGCGTCGGTGTCCAGCACAGGATTACCTTCAAAACGTGTAAAGGTCGCTCCGTTATCGGTGCTGTAGGCAAGGCATTGCACTTCCTTTTTTGTAACGCGGTCAAAGGCGGTGTATACCAGCACCAATGCATCTTTGCCGAACCCGGCATCATTGCGGTGGTCGATCAACGAAGAACCGGACCAGGGTGAGCCGAGTCGGTCAAGCATCATCGCGGGGGAGAGCTCGGTCCAGTGAATAAGATCCTTGCTTACCGCATGACCCCAGTACATAAAGCCGGTATCCCAAAGTACTCCAAAAGGAAAATCCTGCCAAAATAGATGGTATTGTCCGTTGAAGAAGATAGGTCCATTGATATCATTGCTCCACCCACGCTTCACGGTGAAGTGGAATTGCGGTCGGTTCAATTCCTTATACATAGTAGCCGCATCGTGGATGGTTCGATCCTGGTACATGCGAGCCAGCGCGGGCTGGGTCGCAGGACCCGCAAGCGTAATGGTTTGCCCTTTGAACTGACTGATGTCGAGATAGATCCAGTAGTCCACTGTGTCACCAGCTAACTGCAACGGAAATTCGCGTTTTACAGAGCCATTTTCACTAATGGTGAAAACTCGCAACTTTGTCTGCCTGCCGATGGGAATGTTGAGGTACTGCTCGGTTACGCGCATTTGTATCGTTTGAGCAGATAGTTTTGGGAGCGCGACAAAGAGAATACTCAGCAAGCAGAGACTCAAGGCCAATTGCATCCGTATGCATTCCGTTACAACGCTTTTCGGTTGAGCCTTCCAGACGGCTTGTTTCGTTCGGCAGCAAGCTGCTCCGCACTTTCGAAGTAACCGTTGCATCTTTCACCTCAAAGACAATCGACTATAAAATCTGTGAAACTTCGGGCTCTTACGGGGAAGAAAAGGCTTTGAGGTGGTCCGCTTCGCTATGTTCGTTGATCCCATTGTCTGCCATGGCTATCCTTGCTGGAAAAGAGAATGTGCGTTTGAAAGGGTGCTCTCAAGCCGTATTTCCAGCCGTATGCGCCGCCAGGTGTTCTTCCACCAACTCGCACATCGTGTGCAGAAGGAACTTGTGCGCTTCCTGAATGCGGGCAGTTACCTGGCTGCTGACTAGAAGCTCGATCTCGGCAAGACCTGCGCATACCCCTCCATCGCGGCCCAGAAACGCGATTGTATGCACCTGCCGATCCTTTGCCGCAACCAGCGCTCGTCGAACGTCCTCGCTGTTGCCGCTAGTACTAAACGCCGTGAGCACGTCTCCCGGCTGACCAAAGGCTTCAATCTGCCGCGAGAAGATGTCGTTGAACTCGTAATCATTCCCGATGGCGGTCAAGTCCCCTCCATGGACCGCCAATGAAAGTGCCGGGTAGGGGCGACGATCACGGTCATAGCGGCAGACAAACTCAGTGGTGAGGTGCGAGGCATCCGCGGCACTGCCCCCATTGCCGCAAGCCATCAGCTTGTGCCCCGAGAGCAGGGCAGAGGACACAGCTTTCGCCGCGGCGACCATCTGCGATTCGAGTGGAGCCAAACCACGGAGTGTGGCTGCGGCACCCTCGAGGTTGTGCTGAAGCAGGCTTGTCATGCTGTTGTCCTTTTTGAGGTGCTTGCCGCATTTCTTTGCAGGCGTTTTCATAATGATGGTAATTGGAGAATGTGTCAGCACAAACGAGGCGTGCACGTTTAGCAGGGTTCAGACCGAACCGCCATACCTCCTCACAGGTGGGAAGTTTGAATCTTTCCGAGAGCACTATTTTCTCTTCTGCAACACAATGCTGCGAGATCGCAGTCAGATATAGCAGCGGGTATATACCATCATCCGCTGTGTAGCGGCTTGTGGAAGCCCGGTAGCGGGCCATCGTGGTGCTCGATCCATTTTTGCGTGAACTTCGGGAAGAATGGGTATGGGTTGACCTGGGCACCATTGAATAAACCATGCCCACCGGCCATACCGATGGCAATAGCGAGCAGCAGCGCGTTACGTTCCCAGGCGCTGACGCGAAGCTGCTCGCCCGGCAGGTGCATGGCAAGCACACCCAGGGCAAGATAGGCGTCGACCGCAACCCAGGTATTCCATCGCACCTGGTCCAGACCCAGCAGGTGCATACATAGCGGGCTCAGCACGGCCACCAGAACGGCAGCCCTAAGCCCGCGCGTTTGCGGCGCAGCTTGCCGTATCAGGCGCATGCAAAAATGCAGCAGCAGTACCAGCGGCGGCCCCAGCACGCAAATCGACACGGCCTGGAACGCCCACCACAAATACTCGTGCCAGCCGAACCGGCTCATCATGGCGAAGTTGCCGGTAAGTGAGTTGGTAAAGACTTGAAAAAAATCTTCACGTACCTCAAAGTCCGCGCGGTCGTAGATGTATGTGGCGAAAGCATCTACCTGCTCGCCTTCCATGGGCGTTCGCAGCGAAGTGAAAAGCGTAATGCCGAGCGCAACAACTCCAAGAACTACCCCAAAGCTCCAGATACGACGGCGATCCAACGGGCTTGCCACGCCTTGCAGGTAGAAGCTGAGCAACAAAACGGGTGTAAAGAGCAGTAGAAAATCTTCATGGATGAGTAGTCCACCGGCAAGCAGCGGCAGTCCCAGCAGGAAGCGGATGTGCGCCTTGCGCACCAGCAGCAGCGCGATAGTAAGTGCGGCATTGAGGATGTCACTGTAGCCGATGAGGTGAAACAGGTAGGTCACGGCATAACTGCCTGCAAACATTGCTGCAACCGCAGGGGTGTCGACTCGCTCCATCAGGCCGCTGCGGCGCGTGAAGATTATCAGCAACACCATGAGTATGGTGAGCTCAAGGAAGTACGTGATCGTAAGCCCGCGTCGGTTGTAGATGCCGAATGCGCCGTAGATTGTGCCGAGCAGGCCGCGTTTGATAAAGCCGTGGCTATAGTCAACCAGCGATTGTGTAAAAACCCACACACCGGGCAGGCGCAGCCCTTTGAGTGCGGCAAAGGTACCCAGCATTGCAGTAAACAGCGCCCAGAAGCGCTGCTCGTCGCCGAGCCGGCGGGTAATGCGCGATTTTATAGATATGTCGGAAGGTGCCATGGCTCACTGTTTGTGGTCAGCACAAAAATGCAATCCTGACATATACTGCTTGGACTTTCACCTTCCGTTATGAATATGAGGTCAGGACACTGGTTTACAGTCTCGGCTACTATTTTGCCTGGTCGTTTAGCCGATCAATCACCCCTTTCAGCTGATCAAGCTTCTGCCCGGCTTCACCAAGTTTGCCTGCCGATGTCAGCTGCTGGTACTCAGCAAAGTCTCGGGCGGCTTCTGAGATCAGGCCCTTGCTATCTGTTGCTCCGGTTGCAGGTTGACGACCGGTCTGAGGCGCAGGCGCGTTTTGCGCCGTGTCGGCATTACTGGGGCTGTTGAGTGACGAAGTCGCACCGCCATAGAGCGACGTCAGTGCTGCTTCAAACGTCGTGCCATAGGCTAGCTTGTCTTGTAGTGCAAGCACGACTAAACGAAGCTCCGGCATAGGGCTTTGCTGGGCTTGCAAGTAGATCGGCTCGGCATATAAAAGCGCGCGCCCCGATGGAATGACGAGCAGGCTGCCCCGCAACACGTGCGAGCCCTGCTGGTTCCACAAGGTGAGCTGGCCTGAAAGCTGTGCGTTCTGGTCGATACGGGCTTCAATCTGCTGCGGACCGTCGATCAGGCGTGTCTTTGGAAAGTCATAGACTACGGTCGTGCCGTAATTTGCACCGTCAGAGCGACCGGCAATCCAGCCGATCAAATTGTTGCGGTTGGCTGGAGTGAAGGGAAGTATTTCGACAAACTCTTCACCTTTGCCATCAGGCAGTTTCATCAGTACGTAGTTCGGCTGCATGACCTGCACGGTTTGCTGGCCGTTACTATCTGTTACCGTCTCGGTGGCAATCGTCCATAAATCCTCGCGGTTAAAAAACACTGCCGGGTTCGTCATGTGGTACAAGCCGTATACATCGGCCTGTAACCGAAAAAGTGCCTCAGGGTAGCGCACATGCTTGCGCAGGTCGGCAGGCATGGTTGATGCATCCTTGAAGAGGGTTGGAAAGATACGGCGGTATGCGGCAAGGATAGGATCTTTGTCGTCGAAGGTATACAAAGCCGCGTTGCCGTTGTAAGCGTCTACAACTACCTTGACGCTGTTCCGCATGTAGTTAATAGGGGTGTCGGCGAGAAAGTAGTGGGTCGAGTCGGGGTATGTATCGGACGTTGTAAATGCATCCATAATCCAGGAGAGCCGGCCATTTTCGCCGACTACCAAGTAGGGGTCCTGGTCAAAGGTAAGAAAGGGTGCCAGCCGTTCCACCCGCTCGCGTATGTTGCGCCGCATCAGCAGCTGACTTCCTGCATTGACATCGTCGCTGAAGGGAAGCGTGCCGAGGTCGCCGCGATCAATTGCCAGCAAGACGCGGCGGAAAAAGCCGCCCAGAGCAATGCCGCCGGTACCGCTGTAGGAGGTGACACTGTTGCTTTGACCTTGCGGGTAGTTGAACTCCTGCTGCCTGGTTTTGACGTAAACGTCAGTGTCGGTCAGCTCGCCGTAGTAGACCTCTGGGCGCGTGACTTTTAGATTTGCTACCGTGCTTTGTACGGGCATGTTACTCAGCAGCAGCGTCGGCAAGCCTTCATTTGTAAAGCCGTTGACAGGGTTCATCGTAACGCCGTAACCATGGGTGTAGATCAGCTTCTCGTTGATCCAGTTGCGGCTGCTTACCGGCAGTTTTTCAACGTTCAGTTCGCGCGCTGCCAGCATGACTTCGCGGGTGGTGCCGTCGATGTTATAGCGGTCGATGTCGATGTCGGGAAAATCATAATAGGTGCGAATTTCCTGTACCTGCCGCAGCGTGTCTTGCAGCGCATGCCAGTCCCATAGGCGGATGTTTTGAAGCGTAGGTTGATTGTGCGCGGGGTCTGTGGCGTCGATGGTGGTCTCGGCAGGAAACTCGCTTTGCACAAAGCGGTCAAGCCCGTAGGCTTGCCGGGTCATGGCGATGTTGTGCGAGATATAAGGCTGCTCCCGGACCAGCTCATTCGGTTTGACGATGAAGTTTCCGACATACCAGCCGATAAGGGTCAGCAGGAGATAGCAGAAAGCAGCAGGCAGAACAGCAATCGCAAGCCACAAGCCTCGTGCCTGCCGCGCCGCGTTGACCCCTGCTACAACAGCACCGAAGACAAGAGCGAGAGCGACAACGAGCAGCCCCCAGATCATGATGTGAGCGTCAGTGTACGTGACACCGTCAAATATAGTGTGGTGCTCAAGTACACGCTCAAACCTGTCGACATACACCATCATGGCGGCTACAAGCAGCAGGAACGCCGTGGTTAACGACAGCCCGCGCCATGGTGAGGGCGCATACGCGCTTTTACTAAGCGCGCGCGAAGCACTGGTTATAGATAGAAACAACACGGCAACGGCAAACGCAATCAGTGCCAGCGTAAACAGCCAGTGATTTACAAGCTGCCACGCAGGCAGGGTGAACAGAAAGAAGTTCAGCGGCTTGCCGAACGTCGGGTCCACCGCGCCTACTGCCGCGGGCGGCGCATACAGGAACTGCGCCAGGGTCGGCCATGACGCCATAATGGCAAGCCCTGTGAGCCCGGCAATAGCAAGCGCAACAACAAACGAAAGAAAGCGGACCACCGGCGCTACCGGCAGGTTGATGGGCTTGCCTGTGAGCGCAATGGCATACGAATTCGGCAGATCGGCCTGATGCGTCCGCCGGATGACCGTGAACGCTCCGTACAAAATCAGGAAGGTGGCCGCTGTAAAAATCGTAAAGACAGCGGCTTGGAGGCCCAGGGTCTTCCAGAACACCTGCCCATAGCCCAGCGATTGGAACCAGAGCAGGTCCACCCAGTAAGACAGTGCGATACGGCCGAAAAGCAGAATGGCGAACACCCCTGCGGCCAGCAAAACGAATGAGCGCCGGCCATTTGACCGTGGAGATTTTTGTCTTTTGATTTCGATCAATGGCTGCAAGGTATCCCTCTCGTACTCACCATCTGGGATGGGCACCTTGAGTGTATAAGCGCCCGCAGCGGCAAGTCAGGTCGCACACCTTCCAATTCTTAGTGACATGGAAGTTCGAAGCCGGACGTGACGAACCTCCTCTCAATGGCTCACAATAAGTTCGTCACAGGAAGTTGTTCGCAGGAGGAACCATGGAGCAAAGCAGACGCAGTGTACTCGCGAGTTTGGGGCTGGCAGGAGCGGCGGCGATGGTGCCGGGGCCGCTGCGAACAGCACTTGCCGCGGAGGCTTCGCCCTTCAGGCTGGCAGTGATCAATGACGAGATTACCCAGGACTTTGAGCAGGCATGCCGTGTTGCGTCACACGATTTTGGGCTTAGCTGGATCGAGCTGCGGTCGATGTGGGGCAAAAGCGCGACTGCGCTTGACGACAAGCAGGTAGAAGAGGCACGCAAAATTCTGGCGAACTATAAGCTGAAAGTCACCGACATCGCAAGCCCGCTGTTCAAGGCCGACTGGCCCGGCGCACCGCTGTCGAAGTTGAGTGAACACCGCGATCAGTTCCATGCGGACTTTGACGCAGCGGAGCAGGACCGGCTTCTCGACCACTGCATTGCTTTATCCAAGAGCTTCGGCACGGATCGTATCCGTTGCTTCGATTACTGGCGCCTGGACGACGTGAAACCTTATCGTGCCGCCATCAATGCCAAGTTGCAGCAGGCTACGGAGCGCTGTCGCAAGGCCGGTATTACGCTGATGCTTGAGAACGAGCAGGCCTGCAACACCGCCACCGGCCCGGAGGCTGCAGCGACACTGGCTGCCGTGCCCGGCCTCATGCTGAACTGGGACGCTGCCAACTCTGCTTTTGCCGGTTCCAAGCCATATCCGAACGGCTACAATCTGCTGCCTAAAAACCGTATCGCCCACTGCCACGCCAAGGATGTCGTCTTCGGCGCCGACGGCAAGCCCGAATGGGCACCGGTCGGCGGCGGTGTGGTGGACTGGGTTGGCCAGCTTGAGGCCTTGAAGCGCGATGGCTACCACTACGGCCTGAGCCTTGAAACACACTGGAAAAGCGGCAAGGGTCCTGAAGACTCTTCCCGTACAAGTATGGCCGGCCTCAAAAAAGTTCTCGGCACAGCCGGCATCCCCACTCCTCCTACTGCTGCCTGAAAGGACACACACCTATGCTGACCCGACGCACGTTCCTCCAAACCGCTGCTGCCGCTACCGTGATGACCACCGCGAAGTCCTATGGCCAAATCCTGGGTGCGAACGACCGGCTGAACTTCGCCATCTTCGGGCTCAACAGCCGGGCGTATGCGCACCTGTCCGCGCTGAAAGCCAACAGCAAAGCGGCGCGCGTCTCGCATGTGTGCGATGTGGATAGCGTGATCCTGAAGAAGTTTGCCGGCCAAACGCAAGGTGCCATGGGCGAAGCCCCGGCCATGGACGGTGACTTCCGCAAGGTGCTGCAGCTCAAAGAGGTTGACGCGGTTACTATTGCCACGCCTGACTTCTGGCATACGCCCATGGCGATCGCTGCCTTGCAGTCAGGCAAGCACGTGTATGTTGAGAAACCTTGCAGCCATAATCCCGCCGAGGGCGCCATGTTGGTGGAGGCGCAGAAAAAGTACGGCAAGCTGGTGCAGATGGGCACGCAGCAACGCTCCTCAGCGCACACCATTGAAGTGGTCGGTAAAATTCACAATGGCCTGATCGGACGCCCCTACTTTGCGAAAGCCTGGTACAGCAATGTGCGCAAATCCATCGGCCACGGCAAGGAAGCGCCCGTACCGGCGACGCTGGACTGGGACCTGTGGCAGGGGCCTGTGCCGCGCCAGGCATACACCGACAATATTCAGCCGTATAACTGGCACTGGTTCCGTAACTACGGTACCGGCGAGTCGCTGAACAATGGAACCCACGAGGTGGATGTATGCCGGTGGGCACTCGGTGTCGATTACCCGCAGCGCGTGACCGCATCCGGCGGACGCTACCAGTACCAGGATGACTGGCAGTTTTACGACACGCTGGTGACCAACTTCAGCTACGGCGACCAGTCCATCTCGTGGGAAGGCAAAAGCTGCCAGGGCATGAAGTATTACGGCCGCGATCGCGGCTCAGTAATCCAGGGCACCACCGGATCGGTGTTGGTAGATCGTGACGGGTATGAGGTGTACGACTGGAAGGGTGTGAAAACGAAGGAGTTCAAGACGGGCGCGCAGACCTCATCAACTGACCTGGTCGGTAGCGACACCATGACCGACGCGCACTTTGCCAACTTCATCGCCGGTGTGCGCAAGGGTGAAAAGCTAAATGCGCCTATCGCTGTAGGGAACGTCAGTGTCACCATGCTGCAGCTTTCAAACATTGCATGGGAGGTAAACCGGGAGCTTGCCCTTGATACCGCAGACGGCAAGATCAAAGGGGATAGCCAAGCCATGAAGTCGTGGGGGCGCGAATATGAAAAGGGTTGGGCACCGAAGGTTTAAGCACGACCCGCCTCTTGCGAGCGTAGTTGCAGGTTCGTCGCCTTCGCTGCATGCTCCATTTTTGAAGTGAAAAGCTTAGGAGATATGCATGACGAACACCCTCTCCCGTCGCAGTTTTGTGGTTGCCGGCGGGGCATTCTCTATTGCTATGAGCGTGCCGGCCCGGTCGCAGACGCCTAAGTCTGTCATACCCATTCGCCTCGGCCTGGCAAGTTACACGTTTCGCAACTCGACACGGGCGCAATTGATCGCTGCCATGAAGCAGCTGAATGTGCTTGCTTTGAACGTCAAGGACATCAAGGACCACCTGCCGACCGATCCTGACGGGGAAGCGCAAGCTCTCAAGGACTATGCTGCCGCAAGCATCACCCTGCATGCCGCAGGCGCGATTTACTTTGCCAAAAATGAAGATGCGGACATACACGCCAAGTTCGAGTACTGCAAGCGCGCCGGTATCGGCGTCATTGTTGCCGGCGACCCGACCCCGGAGACACTGCCGCGCATTGAGGCGTTTGCCAGGCAGTACGACATCCGCATCGCCATTCACAACCATGGCCCGGAAGATACATTGTGGCACTCGCCGCTCGACGTCCTGCGAGTAGTTAAAACTATGGACCCGCGTATGGGCTGCTGTATCGACGTAGGCCATACCGTTCGCGCCGGGACCGATGTAGTGCAAGCCATACACGCTGCGGGACCGAGACTGTTCGATGTCCACATGAAGGACCTGACGAGCTTTAGCGACAAGGAAAGCCAGGTCGCTGTGGGTGACGGCAGAATGGATGTGCGAGGCATCTTTGACGCACTGCTTGCAATCGGGTACGGCGGCTTTGTGGACCTGGAGTACGAGGTTCATCCGGACGACCCGATGCCCGGCGTTATCGCCAGCTTCGCTTACATGCGCGGTGTGATGGCGGGCATGGACCGGAAAGCGTAAGTTTGCCCGGTTCTCCTGGATTTAAGCGCTTTACCCAAAAGTAATTTGACAGCACTACGTCTTGCCCTCTATTTTTGCTGGCAAGCAAACTGTCGTTCGGTTTGGTGCTCCACGAAGGGGTTAAGAGATTTCGGTTCGGAATCCAGGTGCCGCATATGACCTGGATAGACACGTAGAGCCGGACTTAAGCCCACATATTTACGAATGGATGTCTTTTCAGGAGAGCTACATGGTTGGTAAGCGGCAGGAAGGTTTTACGGGAATCCAAGCTGAGCACGGCGGTACCAAGTCAAAACGTACACTTCGAAACATAGCCTTACCTGCCTTGCTCATGGCTTCTCTTATGGGGAACCATGATATTCATGCCCAGTCGGCTTTCGGCAACCTGGCTGGTAGCGTTACCGACCCGAGCGGTGCAGTAGTTCCCGGTGCCAAGATTACCGCCAAAAATGAAGCAACAGGCGAAGTTTTCACCACGGTTTCATCATCAGCCGGGGATTACCGCTTCGGGGACGTTCCACTGGGTAAGTACGATGTCACTACCGTTGCAGCGGGTTTTTCGACTGCTGTCAGTAATGGCGCTCAGGTGACTATTAACAGCACGACTGCGTTGCCGATCACATTAAAGGCTGGGGAAGTATCAACAGATGTAACAGTGGATGCGAGCGCTCCGGCCCTCCAGACGCAGACCTCTGACATCAGCGGAACCGTTCAATCCAAGCAGATTATTGAGCTTCCCCTGGCGCTTGGCGGCGTCGGAGCATTGCGTTCTCCGGAAGCATTTGTCTTCTTGCTGCCCGGTACAGCAGGTCCGGGAACCAGCAGCAACAACGGGAACGGGCTGTTCTTTTCCAGGATCAGCGGCGGACAGGCTTTCGGCAACGAGGTGCTGCTGGATGGTGTAAGTCAACAACGAAGCGAAAACGGTTCTTCTTTCGACGAAGAGGCACCTTCCGTAGAAGCATTGCAGGAGTTCAAGGTAACTACGGCAACACCTTCCGCTGAGTATGGCCGGACCGGTGGCGGCATTGAAAGTTTTGCTACCAAGCAGGGCACGAGCTCCTATCATGGAACGGCATATCTGTTGTTCAAAAATGATGTTCTGGATGCAAATACCTGGTTCAACAACGGCTACAAAGCACAAAGCTGTGTAGGTGCCGGTAACACCGGCGCATGCCGCGAGCTGTACAACGTGCCGGGAGACAAGAAGTACGATTACGGCGGCACGTTTGGCGGTCCGATCCGAATCCCCGGCCTGTATGACGGCAAAAATAAGTCTTTTTTCTTCTTCTCCTGGGAGCAGTTTCAGCAAAAGCTTGGCGCAACGCCTGTCACCACGTTACCGACCGATGCTGAGCGGGCAGGCGATTTCTCCGGTGTTCTTGGCGGTCCGGCAATCCTTACCAGTAATGGTGTGAGCACAACAACCGTTAACCCTTGTACGGGGCAGTTGGTTCTTCAAAATCAAATTTTCGATCCGTTGACTGCCAGAACAGTAGGTAACGTTAACTGTCGAACCCCGTTCCCTAACAACATCATTCCTGCAAATCGCTTCAGTGCCTCAGCACAGGGCTTGGCAACTTACTTTCCACATGCTAACCTTCCCGGCCAGCCTAGTACATATGGGCCAGTTAATAATTACGCATTCAATGGCCAGTATGCAATTAACAACACAACTGAGACACTTCGCGGCGACCATGTAATTTCTCAAAATGATCGTGTGTTTGGGTCCTATAGTGTTCGCGAAAATAATCGGTATACAGGCCAGCCTGTTCTACCGTTTCCTATTGATGCCGGTGGAGACCAGCAGGATTTCACTACGCACTTCGGACGCGGTGGCTACGATCATACTTTCAGTGCTAATTTGCTGAACCATTTTCTGGTGGGTCTCAACCGGTCTAACAGCAAAAACTTTGCTTCCGCGCTGCTTGCTCCTACCTTGGTGAATTACTCCGCACAAGCAGGCATCGGCAACATAACTTCCAATGCATTTCCAATCATCCACTGGGATGGGTTTGAAGGGTATGGACTGAATAATCAGTTCGGACGTGGCGAAGACGGGGACAACGTGGACAATGCCTTGATTTTTCACGATGGCCTCGATTGGCAAAAAGGAAGGAATAGTTTCACGTTTGGCGGAGAGTTCCGTAAGCAGCAGTTCAGTGTCATCAATCAAACCACGCCGCAGCTCACCTTTCTACATAATGAAACGGATGTAGCCACGAATGTACCAAGTGGAAGCCCACAACAAATTAGTGGAAACAGCTATGCATCCTTCTTGCTGGGGCAGACAGATAGCGGATCTCAGAATGTGCAGCTTCACGCTCCTCGTTGGAACTCTGAGTACTTCGCTCTCTATGCTGAAGACAACTTGAAGGTTTCAAGCCAACTCACGCTAAACCTTGGTGTGCAATACTCTGTCGACTTCCCTCGCAAGGAGGCGAATAACGAAACTTCCAACTTTAGCTTCACCGCACCCGATCCGGCTGCAAATAACCTGCCGGGCGCATTCGTCTTCGGCACCAACTGCAACTGTAATACGGCATGGGCTAACACGTACTACAAAGACATATCGCCCCGCATAGGATTTGCCTATACCCCAGCACAATCTCAGGAGAAGACAGTATTTCGGGGCGGATTTGACATTCTATACGCCCCGCTGCAATACAGCGACTTCGGCGGCGGTGAACAGCAGGGGTACTCTGCAAATCCAAACCCAGTCAGCGCAGATGCTTTCTCTCCTGCATTTCAGCTCGACAGCGGGTTTCCCACTTTCGCGCGCACTATCAATTTAGATCCCGGCCAATTGACCGGCACGACGGGTAATTTCAACTTCGTGCCCAACAACGTAATTGAGCCTCAGCAGGGGCGCCCGGCCGCAGTCTATAACTGGAGCTTCCAGGTACAGCAACAGGTTGCTCAGGATCTTATCTTCACGATCGGCTACATCGGCCAGGCGGCGCAGAACCTGCGTTCCTCTCTCGAGAACGTGAATAATATCCCGCTAAGTGATCTCGCACTTGGAAACAAGCTCACAGATCCTATTCCTCAAGGCGGTACTACTGACGGAATTGCTGCTCCGTACCCGACATTTGCGGGTCAAGTACAGCGCGCACTTCGGCCATTTCCGCAATACGACTTCATTGCGACAGATTGCTGCCTGCAAAATGTCGGCCATTCTTCCTATAATGCGCTGATCTCTTCACTTGCCCGACGATTCCGCAACGGATTGAATCTGCAGCTTTCCTACACATGGGCTAAAAACGAGACTGATGCCGACAGCATCCTGCCGGGTGTCAATCCCGGCGTTGCGCAGGATCAGAATGTATTCAATCACCGCCTGGAAAAGTCGGTAAGCGTCCAAAATGTTCCGCAGACATTTGTTGCCAGCTATCTGTATGAGTTGCCGGTCGGCAAAGGGCGTACCTTCCTCAATAAAGGCGGTGTTACTGACTTCGTATTGGGAGGATGGCAGATCGGCGGTATTCAACGCTATCAGTCTGGGCAACCTATATCATTTGGAGGTGCAAGCGGCATTCCGGGCTATCAGAACCTGATTCGTTTCTCCCGGAATCCAAGCCAGCCGCTCGCCAACCCTGCGTACCAGGCGAACAAGCACAAGGCGAACCTTTTCACCGGCATTCCCTACTTCAATCCGCTTGCTTTTGTAGATCCGAATGCAAACCGGAACGGCGGAGCATATCAACTTGGTTCCGGCATTCCGCGTGTCACAGAGGAAGTTACCACGCCGTTATTTCTCACGGAAGACTTCAGCTTGATCAAGAACTTCCACATCAAGGAAAACGCTTTCTTTCAGTTGAAGGTGGAGGCTCTTGACGCGTTCAATCGGCACAATTTCTCGATTCCTGATACAGCTCCGTTGGACGGCCCCGGACGCTTTGGAACTGCAAATGCAACTGATTATGGCCCACGCAACTTGCAAATTACAGGCCGCATCGACTTCTAGCTATGCAGCCTATTGCGATACCTGGAGAATGGAGGAAAAGCCATCCTCCAGGTATTTATCCAGTAAGTCAATCTACTTTCATGTACTACTTATTTGCATCCGGCATGCGCAGCATGTCTCATGTTTAAAGCGAACTGCTTCACTCTATAGGCGCTACTTCCTTCTCCTAATCGTACCCCTCACTTTGTCAATCTTTCCCGCGCTTGCCGGGGCACAGACCATCTTGTCTCCCCAAGTGCAGGCCTGGATGCAAAAGGGTTCGCAGTTGATGCAGGCCGGCCAAGCTGCGGAAGCTGCAAGTATGTTTCGCCAAGCAACGCAGACCGCTCCCAATTTATCGGATGCCTACATGGGCCTCGGCTTGTGTGAGCTTCGCTTGGGCCAGATAAAGGATGCAGAAGAAGCTCTCAATCGGGTCCTTGCGCTAGACCCGCATGCCGTCGGAGCTCACATGTTCCTTGGTATTGCTCAATATCAGAGCGGTGATCCTGCAGCTGCCGGCAATCTGCGGCAGGAACTCGCGCTGCAACCGGATAGTGTGGAGGCTCTAACCTGGTCCGGCATTATCGAGCTTGCCGCAGGCGATGCCGGGGCAGCAGCCGTTCCGCTGGACCGGGCGGCTGTGCTTGCACCTGCCAACGAGCAGATTTTGTACTACCAGGCCCGGGCACACTCCCAGCTTGCCGAGCAGATTTACCAAACTTTATACAAGCTCAATCCCAATTCGGCCATTGTGCATCGCGCGCTTGGTGAAAATTTGTCCGCCTCAGGGCAGCCGGAAAAAGCAATTGCCGAGTTTCAGGCAGCGATTGAAAAATCACCCAACGACGCAGATATCTATGAGGATCTTGGGACCGAAGACCAGAGACTCAGCCGTTTTGATGAGGCAATCAAGGCGTATGAGCAAGAACTCAAGCTGAACCCGAACAGTGCCATCGCTTTGTACAACCTCGGTAAAATACGCCTGGAGCGGGGTGACCCGGAAGCCGGTGTCGCACTGCTGCGGCAAGCCGTTGCCGCCCATGGAGCCATGGCTCCAAACGCGTACTATTTGGGTCTGGGCTTGTCGGAAACCGGCCATAACGAAGAAGCAGCGCAGTGGCTGGAGCGCTCCCTGGCTAGTCAGCCTTCACCCTTTATCCAGCAAAGCGCCTATTACCAGATAGCACGTGTCTACGCCAAGCTAGGGCGGAAAGAGGACTCCCAAAAAGCATTCGGGGAGTTGGAAAGATTAAAAGCAGCATCCGCTACCGGGATTTCCGGAGGCAAATAGCTGCTTGTCCCGAAATGAGCCAATTTCATGTTTTGGAGTAAATCTGCGAACAAAAAAGGCGGCATGAACAGTAAACTGCTCATGCCGGGAGGCCAGTGACGCAACTTGTCTTACAAAACTGATGTACTGGATGGAGAGCCTTCGCTGCAATCTACAAACCAGCTCAATGCCACTTCTGCCTCGAAGTGATTCCAGAATAACACTTTTCTGGATATTAGAGGCGACTGTCTACAATTTTCCGGAGAATTTTTCCACAGGAGCCGACGCATGAATGATGTAGATGAGGCTGCAGATTTTGCGCATGTTGCTGAGCGGGGCAGTGAGGCTGCCGACACACAGGTTCAGAGAAATGGACCCAAGCTGACCTCTGAACCGGTAGCGACACCGCGATGGCGGCTTGCGCTTGTGGTTGTCAGCTCTGCCTTCCTGAGTGGCATTGCCGTGGTTTTGTGGAATCGGCATAGCTTGGCACGCATGCGGCAGGCCGCACAAGCCGCCACTGGAAACGAGAATTCGGAAGTGCCGGCAGAATTTATTTAGATCTTTAGTGCACCAACACCCCGGAACGTCCCAGGATCGCGTCCCTCAGCTCTTCCCACACTGCGGCTGGCATGGAAATGAAAGCATCGACTACTTTCGGATCAAATTGCGTTCCGGCACAACGAGCTATCTCATTCCGTGCAGCTGAAAAGGGCGAGCCTTTACGATATGGCCTGTCTGAGGTAATTGCATCGAGCGTATCGGCAACTGCGAAGATACGCGCGCCAAGAGGAATTTCTTCTCCGCGCAGTTGCCGAGGATAACCGCCGCCGTTGAAATGCTCCTGATGGCTGTACACGATATCTGCAGCTTCTTTCAGGAAAGGGATCTTATATACAATCTGATAGCCCAGATAGCAGTGCTTGCGCATCATCAGCGTTTCTTCAGGGTCCAGTCGTCCCGGCTTCAATAAAATCGCGTCTGGAACTGCCATCTTGCCGATGTCATGTAGAAATGCTCCATGCTTGATCGTCTTCATATCTGTCGGTTCTATGCCCATCGCCCGCGCCACTGCTATGGTGTACGCTGTCACACGACGCGAATGCCCTTCAGTCTCAGGGTCCTTCAAGTCAAGCGCATCACCAAGCGCTTCCAGTGTGGTATCAAAGGAGCGTTCCAGCTCGAAGATCGCTTCACGAAGCAGGCTGGTGCGTGCCTCTACAAGATGTTCCAGGCTGTTGCGATAGGTAGTATCTCGGCGCTTGGTGTTGCCGAATGCTACTCCGCGTGCGACGGAGTCGAGCAAAACAGTTTTTTCAAACGGTTTTAGAATTACGTCAAATGCCCCATTGCGCATAGCGGCAATCGCCGTGGTGACCTCATGTATCGCTGTCACCATGATGACAGGTGTTTGCAGTTGCCTTCCCCGGATTTGCTCTAAAAGTCGCATGCCATCCGCCGCTCCCATCATCAGATCTGTCACAATAAGATCGATTGGCTTCACGGCAAGTACACGCATGGCATCTTCACCGTCGCGTGCACTTTCTACCACGTAACCTTCTTTACGGAGAAGAGTCACCAGTAGCGTACGTGTCAGTTGTTCGTCATCAACAACTAGAATCTTCTCGGCAGCCATGTCTCCCATCCTTTCCGGGTTGCGTATGTGCCCAAGGTCATGCAGTTACATGCCGCCAAAGCGTGTATAGAAGCAGCAATTCTGCATTCGATGGTACCGCAAACAAGGTGTTTCTTGTTGAACGAGTCACTTCGCAGATCTTGCTTGCCAAAGGAGAGTTCAGCTGATCGGTTACTGTAGTGGGAGCCCTCAGGCACGGCAAACCTCAGCGCCGGTGTGTCGAAGATGACGATTCTCTATGAGAGCGAGTATTCTCATCTCGAACCAGTTTTCGACAGCGTGACAGAAGCTAATGATGCCAGGCCTGTGCTTCTTAATGGTACTTTTTCTAAAATGGTGAAAATTACTCAGCATTCATTTTGCGGTGCGAGCAGGACACTACCATTCATACAGCCCACCAATTGTTAAAGAAGCAGTAATCGAGCATGTTGCTGCAGTGCAGGCGTTGCTGTCCGCAGTAGATACAGCCGCGCTGTAGCATTCTTCGATAAAAGTGCGGAACCATCACCCAGGCAGCTAGAATCACACTGAAGTGTTACAGGAGCCGCCCTTGTTTGAATGGGATAAGCAGTCGCGGGGAAGTCACACGATTGTCGTCGCGGAAGCACAGCAGCGTACCGAACAGCAAAAGCAGCGCGATATTTACGAAACACATCGGCACAGAATTTTTTCTATTTCCTACTACATGACTGCCAATGAACGGATTGCCGAGGACATCCTGACCGGAACTTTTCTACAAGCTTTTTCTGCGGCATCGGAGCCGGATGTTGCTGAGATCGACGATGCGTTGCTGCGCGAGCTTGAAGAACGCCTGTCGCTAGCGCCTGAAGCACCCGCAAAACCCGATGCGGACGCAGATTTACGCTACGGCCAGGTACGTCGCACAGACCTTGAAGAAGCAGTTGCGATGCTGCCGGCTCGTGAACGGTTTATCTTCTTACTGCGCGATGTGGAGGGTTACACCGCCGGCCGAATCGGAGTCCTTCTAGGCTGTGACGAGTCGGAAGTGCTCCGAACACTGACTTCGGCACGCATTCGCATGCGCAATGTGCTGAGTGCTCTTCGCATACGTGAGGCCCTCGCCTCCTGACAGGTGCGATCAGCTAGAAATTACTTTTGCTCTATTCCTTCCTGATGGGCTCGCCTTATAGCCCAACCTTCCTTGTTTACCTGCCTGGCTCGTCCCAGCGCCAGAGCATTTTCAGGAACATCCTCTGTAATGCACGATGCGGCAGCCACATACGCGCCTGCTCCAATGCTGAGCGGCGCGACCAGCACAGAGTCACTGCCTACAAATGCGCCCGTGCCGATGTGCGTCCGGTGCTTTCTAACCCCGTCGTAGTTGCAAACGATGGTGCCCGCACCGATATTGGCACCTGCGCCGATCTCGGAGTCACCCAGGTAGGCCAAGTGGTTTGCTTTCGCGCCCGGGTGCATGTGTGTTTGCTTGAGCTCTACAAAGTTGCCGACATGCGCCCCTTCTTCGACCAGGCTGGCAGGCCGCAGGTGGGCGTAAGGACCCAGCAACGCACCGGCGCGCACCTCGGAGCCGGTCAGGATGCATCCCTGGCGAATCAGTACATTGCGGCCTACGACCATATCTTCAAGTACGGAATAAGAGCGGATGACTGTGCCGCTGCCTATGTGCGTTGCACCCCGAAGCTGTACAAACGGCTCAAGGATTGCATCCGGCTCAAGGGTGACATCTGCATCAATGATTACGGATTCCGGCGCGAAAATGGTAACGCCGTTTGCCATGTGGCGCTCGGCTGTCTGCCGACGCATGGTTGTGTCCAGTTGCATTATTTCGACGATGGTATTTGCACCGAGCACCTCGCTGGGAGATGGAGCCGCCATCGCCAGCACTCGCTCACCCGCCGCGTTCAATAGACCGGCCATGTCGGTCAAGTACAACTCACCATGCGCATTGTTGGCCTCTATGCGGCTCAGGTGTTTTTCCAGCTGCTCCAGGGCAAATGCGTAAATGCCGGAGTTAATTTCATGGATCAATCCCTGCTCAGGCGTGAGCGACTTTTGCTCAACAATGGCCTGAACTTCAGCTTTCCTCGTGCCGCGGCGGATGATGCGCCCATAGCCGAATGGATTTTCCACTACTGCCGAGAGGATGGTCATGGCGGCATGCTCGTTCAAATGCAGGTCGCGCAATGCGGCAATGGTGCTGCTTTGTAGCAACGGCACATCGCCCGATAACACCAGCACATGATCGTATCCGGCTAGCGCGCCAAGCGCCTGCTGCACTGCGTGCCCGGTGCCGCGCTGCTCGGTTTGCTCAACAAAGCACACTCCGGTATGTTCCACGGCAGAGCGCACCTGCTCTGCTTGGTGGCCGACAATGACGTAAATATCTGCTGCGGGTACGATCTGCAGCGCCGCATCGAGAACATGCCGCAGCAAGGGTTTGCCCCCGATCGAGTGCAGCACCTTCGGGCGGCTTGATTTAAGACGTGTGCCCTTACCGGCGGCCATGACTGCGATTGCAAAAGACATTTTGCCGCCTTTTATTCCTACAAGATGCCGAAAATTGCCGGAGCTATTGCTGCCCTGCGCCGCCGAGCTGCTTGCGCAGCTCCTCCGGCACTGGAATTGTAATATCGATAGGCTGCGCGGCCCCGATACCGAGCTTCGATAAGGGTTCTTCAAACTCCGCCTGATTACCTACTACCACCACAGCCAACTTGGAAGTGTCTACCCGTGCCTTGGCCACGCGCTCAAGGTCTGCCACTGTCACCTTTTCAACCCCGGCCCTGTAGCGTTCCAGGTAATCTGCCGGATAGCCGTAGAAAAGCAATCGTGCCGACGCGTCTAGAACCTTGTCAGGAGTGTCGTAGTTGAAGATGAAGCCGTTCAGTACTTGATCCTTGGCCAGTTTTAACTCATCTTCAGTAAAAGGCGTACTCCTCAGATCGGCGGTCTGCTTCAGCATCTCCGCCGTGGCCGCCTCCGTGCTCGCGCTTTTGGTCGAGGCAACGACGCGAAACATCGCCGGATGATCGTAGGCCGAACCGAAGCCGCCGCCGACGCTGTAGGCCAGGCCCAGCTTGGTGCGAACATCCTGAAACAGCCTGGAGCCGAAACCGCCGCCGAAGATTTCATTCAGTACGGAGAGCGTGTAGAAGTCCGGGTCATCGCGCCGTATACCCAAGCCCACGATAAAGATGTTGCTCTGGTTCACGTCCTTTTTGTCAACAAGGTACAGTCCAGGCTTCGGTCCGGGGAAGCTCTCAGCAGGTTTCGCAAGCGGGGCACCTTTCGGCAGGGAACCAATGACGGCGCGCAGCTTCGCTTCCATAGCTGGTGCGTCAAAGTCGCCTTCTATGCCTACGATCATATTGTTGGGCATCACCGTCTTAGCATGAAACGCTTCAAAATCAGCAACGGTAATGCCCGTAGCCGATGCAATCTCGGTCGTACGCCCGTAGGCGCTCTCCTTGCCATAGACCAGCTTGGCAGCTTCACGTCCGGCGATGCTACCTCCATCGTCGTTGCGGCGCAGGATACCGGCAATCTCTTCCTGCTGAGCCAGTTGCAACTTCCCCGGATCAAACTTCGGGTGCAGCAGCAGGTCCATGACCAGCCCAAGCATCTGGTCGCTGTCACCCTTCAGACTTGACCAGGAGATGGAACTTGAGTCCAGGTCCACCGAAGTCTCGATCTTGGCTGCCTTGGCCTCCAGCAAGTCATCGAGTGCATCACCGCTCAATTTGGCAGTACCGCTGGTACGCCACACTTCACCGTACAGTCCGGCCAGACCGGCTTTCGATGCAGGCACGTCGCGGCTCCCCCCATGCATCTGGATAAAGCCGTCGATGAAGGGCAGCTCATGGTCCTCGGTCAGCAGCAGTACGGCACCATTGGGCAGGTCGACACGCCTCGGCTCCGCAGGTTTGAAGGGCGCAAGCGGCGGCACGTTCAGCTGCTCCCACGCACCGGGCTGGGCGGCTTGGCGCGCGTCAGGCGGTACCACCGGGTGTGATGTTTGCGCGGCTAGCGTACCGGCCAGAAGAAGAGGCGCGAGTGTGCAGGCACATAGAAGGTACTTCATCGCGTGCCTCCCGGCCTGGTCGTTTCGGGCGGGGCACTTGCCGCTTGTGCCGGGGGGTCTATTTCGCTATAGGTACGGTTGGTAGAGGTAAACACCTTGTTCGCCACCCTGCGTATGTCTGCCTTGGTCACCTTGTCGACTCGATTCAGCTGGAGAAACAGCTCCTGCCAGTTGCCGTAGCGCATTTGCGTGACCGCCAGCTGCTCCGCCAGTCCCTGGTTTTCTGCCAGGCCGCGCAGGAGCGCCGCGCGGGTTCGCGTCTTGTACATTGCCAGTTCCGCGTCAGAAACATCGGCGGTTCGCAGTTTGTCAATCTCTTTATGGATAGCTGTACGCAGTTCCGGATTGCCGTGGCCCGGTGCGGGCACCGCGAAAAAACCGAACAGCCCCGGATATTTGTCTCCCGGAAAGCCTGTAAACCCTTCCGCCTCGACCGCAATCCGCTGGTCGCGGACCATGCTGCGGTACAGCCGCGAAGTGCGACCATTGGAGAAGATATCCTGAATCGCGTCGTACACCGCATCGTCGGGGTCGCGGTAGTCGGGCCGGTGATAACCCTCAAGATAAGTCGGCTGTGAAGGGTCCTGCAGGCTTACCGTGCGCTCGCCTGTCTGCGGCGGCTCAACCGTAATAACGCCTTGCGGCTTGGGGCCGCCATCAGGAATCGCGCCGAAGTACTTCTGCAGCAACGACAGTGTGTCACTGTTCGAGAAATCGCCGACCACCGCAATCACTATGTTTGACGGCACATAGTACTTTGCGTGGAAGGCAGCCGCCTCGGTCGCCGTGATGTTGTCGAGCTCACTTTGCCAGCCCACATTGGGTCGCCCGTATGGGTGCGCCGCATAGGCTGCCGCCAGGAACTGCTCCACCAGCCGGCCGGTGGGGCTATTATCCACGCGGAGACGCCGTTCTTCTTCGACGACGCTACGCTCGCGATAGAACTGCCGAGGCACGGGGTGGGCGATGCGGTCGCTCTCCAGATAGGCCCACAGCTCCAGCCGGTTCTCCGGCATCGACCAGAAGTAGCGGGTGTCATCGAGCGAGGTCTGGGCGTTCAGTCCGTTTGCGCCGTTCGCCTCCGCGATTTCCGTAAACTCATTCGGGATCACATATTGGTTCGCATCTTTTTCAGCGGCTTCGTAGTCGCTGCGCAGCTGCTTCAGCTTCGTGGCATCCTGGCCGACGCGCTTCAGCTTTTCGGTGTCATACGCGATATAGGCAGTTTCAAGCTTGGCGAGAGCTGTCTTTTCAGCCGGGTAGTTCGTGGTGCCGATGTCTTCAGTGCCCTTGAAAGCCAGGTGCTCAAACATATGGGCCAGGCCGGAGTCCTGCCCGGGATCGTTTGCGTCACCCGCATCCACAATGGTGTAGTAGGAGAACACCGGCGCACCCTTGCGCTCGCATAGCACCAGCGTGAGTCCGTTTGGCAATACCTTGACGGTGGTGCGTCCCTCAAAGCCGGCCAGTTCGCGCGCTGCGTCGGGCTCGCTCGCCTTAAGCGCGGTTATAGAAGTAGGATCGGGACCGGTCTGGGCACGTGCCGCGCTTGCGCCTAGCAAGAGTGAGGCAGAAAGCAGAAGGTAGTGCGTATTGTGAAATGTACGGGAGTGTCGGTTCATGCTACCTCAGGCCGAACCCACAGACGCTGCATGCGATGGGGCAGCGGCAGGTTGGAGGTACGGCTCTTCTACGAAAGCTAAAGTGGACCGGGCACGGTGTCAATGCTGTGTGGTCTGCTTGTGGAAAGGTACTTCACATTGGACTTCACAGCACTGTAGCTCGCTGCCGGATGGAAAAAGATTTCCCGATCACCGCAACTTTCTCTTCTTGGCTGTTGTCTTACCGTGCATCGGCGCTACGGTACCTGCTTGACTTGGCCTCCTGTCTACCATAGAACGGGCGCAGCCATGAACTTCATAACAATCGTTGCGTGCGTCCTATGACGCCGGCATGATTTGCCTTTAAGAATAGGATCACTGGACCCGCATGCGACTCAAGCTTTTCTCCCAACTTCTTTCCTGCGCCGGCATCGTCTCAGCTATGGCGTTCCCCTGGAATGCCGCACATGGGCAATCGCTCTCTGAGCCTCTCGCCGTGCCCACTGTGCGGATTACCGAGCCGGTTGCCGGTGAATCCATGGTGACCCTTAAAGGGAACGTTCATCCTTTGGCGCAGGCCCGCTATGACCAGGGTGTAGCCCCCGGCAGCATGGCTACCGGCAAGATGCAGCTGCTGCTCAAGCGTAGCCCCGCGCAGCAGGTGGCGCTGCGCGCTTACCTTGGCGGCTTGCAGGACCCGAACTCGCCCGGTTTTCACAAGTGGCTTACGCCTGCAAGCTACGGCGCGCAGTTCGGTGTGGCCGATCAGGATTTACAAACCGTAGAGACATGGCTGCAGAGCCAGGGCTTCAAAATCGAGGCCGTACCGGCCAGTCGCAACCTGATCCAGTTTTCCGGCAATTTCGCGCAGGTTGCACAGGCATTCCACACCGGCATGCACTCCTATGTTGTGAACGGCGTGCAGCACTACAGCAATGTCAGCGACCCGCAGATTCCGGCTGCGTTGGCACCGGTTGTGGCCGGTGTAGCACGGCTGAATGATTTTCATAGTACCCCTCAACATGTGCTGCAGGGCAGCGTACAGGTGCGGAGGCAAGACGGTCGCTTGCAGGCAGTTGCGGAAACGAGCACAACCCCCCTGCTCACCCGGCCGCTGGGTAAAAGCACGTACCTGTTTCTAACACCGGGCGATGCAGCAACGATTTATGACTCACCCAATGTGTTCAACAGCAACTACAAGGGGACGTCACAGCAGACCGGTGCGGGAGTCAACCTCGGCCTGGTCGGCGACTCAGACCTGCAGGTTGCCGATTACATGAACTACCGTCGGCTGTTCCTGAATGAGGCCTCGCCTGTAGCTCCAACGCTTGTGATCGATGGTGTAGATCCCGGCGTTGTCGCAGGCGGTGGGGCGGTTGAGGCACTGGTAGATTCTGAGTTTTCAGCGGCGCTTGCGCCGGGTGCGAACATCTACTTCTACTCAAGCGCCGACAGCAGTCTCCAGGATGGAGCTACAGACGCAGCCTACCGCGCGGTCCAGGACAATAAGGTGGCTATCCTGAGCGTCAGCTTCGGCACCTGCGAGCGCGATCTGGGTGCAACCGGCAACCAGGCTATCAGCGAGCTGTGGCAGCAGGCTGCCGCGCAAGGCATTACGGTTACCGTTGCTTCCGGTGACACCGGTTCCGCCGGCTGTGATGGTGGCTCTGCTACACAGGCTACAGGCGGCCTTGCCGTCAGCGGCTACGCTTCAACTCCTTACGACATCGCGGTAGGCGGCACAGATTTCGATGTGCTTGCAACGAACTTCGCGCAGTATGTAAGCGGTGCCAACCCGGTTACTAGCAACGTCTACTCCACTACAGCGCTGGGCTACATTCCTGAAAATCCCTGGAACGATTCCATCAGTATTACGTTGAACCCCCCAGGGAACTACACAGCTGATATGCCGATGCAGTATCCCGATGGGAACGGCGGTACTACGACCATCCTGGCCGCCGGCAGCGGTGGACCCAGTACTGCCGGCATCTGCAATGGAGCGGTCGACACAAACGGTAATTGCCTGGTTGCACCTACCGGTTATCCCACGCCATCCTTTCAGTCCGGCCTTTCCATTGCGGATACCACGGCACCGGCAGGCGTTCGCTACATTCCGGATGTCTCTCTATTTGCTTCGCCCGGTGACGAGCACAATGCTACCTGGGCTCTATGCTCTGACGGCACAGTTAATGCCAGTGAGATGGCAGGTACAACAGATTGCGTCGGCAGCTCGGCAAGCCCATTTCAGATCACTGAGATCGGCGGCACCTCGGCTTCAACGCCCGCTTTCGCCGGTATGCTGGCCATGGTCATCCAATCGCTTGGAACCACGCCAAATACGCGGCTCGGTTTAGCAAATAACACTATCTACAACCTGTTTGCCACAAACACAAACCGCAGCAGCATCTTCCACGACATCACAGCCGGCAACATCTCTGTCCCATGTGCCACGGCAACAGCAACAACACCATCCCCTAATTGTGGAACTAATAACTTCCTGACGGGTTACAACGCTACAACCGGCTATGATCTTGCGACAGGCCTGGGCAGCGTCGATGTGGCACAGCTAGTTAACGCATGGGACCAGGTACGGTTCGCACCCACTACAATCGCGCTTACCGCTCAAGTTAATAACGCGACTGTTACCAGCATCAGCGTTCCACATGGCACCCCGGTCACTCTCTCCACGCAGGTAAACCCTACGTCAGCAACTGGCAGTGTCTCCATTACCAGTCCGATCAGCTCAGGCGGCTTGGCTGTGAATGAATTGGTTCCACTCACCAATGGGACAGGTTCCGTCAGTGCTGCCGATTTACCGGGCGGTAACTATACGATCCAGGCTTACTACCAGGGCGATGTACAGAATTCACCTAGCACTACGTCTGCTCCAATTTCAGTCAGCATTACGCCGGAGGCTAGTACTCCTTCGTTCCAAATCACCATTGTTGACCCAAATGCGGGCACATCCACTACTAATTTCACTGCGGGTACTGTTACGACTGCAAATTACGGACAATATGGTTTCGCCTACGCTATTCCAGAAAATTCTGCCGGTACTACTTTCCATGGAAATGCCACCGGCCAGGTAACTCTTCTGAACAATGGCGCAGCTGCGGTTCTTATGCAATCGAGTGGCGTGAACCCAAATCCGCAAACGGTCAATAGTCAAGGTGTAGCAGCATTCCCCCTCTATAATCTGACACCGGGCACGTACAGCTTTACAGCTTCCTATGCCGGTGATAGTAGTTACCTTGCCAGCAGTAACAGCGGAACCTTTCCGCTTGTTATCACCAAAGGCGCAACTACAGCTACGGTGCATACAGGTACCGCAGCCGCCGCTACAATCGGTAATCGGACGTTGACTGTTGAGTTGGATACGGATAGTGAAGCTGCAGCACCATCCGGAGCTATCACGCTTTCGGTTGGTGGCACTTCGTTTACTGGAACCATCGCAAACGGCGTTCTCGCCAACGGCACCGTGGCACAGCTGGCAACCTTTACCGTGCCGTACTCGGCTTTGCAAAGCGGCAGCAGCCGCCTCATCGCCAATTATGTGGGCGACGGTAACTACAACAGCACTGCCTCTGTTGCCTGTACATACGCCGCACCGCCCACGGCTTCAGCAGCACCTGCAGGCTCGAACAAGCTGTTGCTGCTCGTGTTCGGCGGCAACTCGGTGCTTTGCTCCGCACTGTTCTTTTGCCTGCCTGCGCGCCGTCGTCGTTTTCGCTCGCTGTTGATCGTTCTGTTCGCTGTCGGTCTACTGGGAGCTTCCGGGTGTGGAGGTACTTCAAACAACAACACACCGCTTGCCAATCCCTTGGCGACCAATTGCGCGCAGTAAGCGTCTGTTAAGCTCGCGCACAGCCGAGCGGCTCCGCACCATGCGGAGCCGTTTTGCGTTTGGCCGGAACCGGTACAGCACGAAACGCAATGGCTGCATCTACCACCGGGATAACTGCTTCCTGCTCTTGTTAACCGCATGAGCTTCAGCAGGAACTGTCTTTTGCAAAAAGGAGACCACAATGTCAAAAAATTCTGAAGGCAGTAGCCCATTTAGCTGGTTTCTTGCGGGTCTCGGTCTGGGCTCGTTACTAGGTGTTCTTTACGCTCCACGCCCGGGTCAGCAAACACGCGAGGAGCTGAAGGAAACCGCGCTTGGCTCAACTGAGTACGTCCGCCAGCGCTCACGCGAAGCTACTCGCGCCGCCGCCGAGTACGCCGCACGTACCAAGGAGCAGGCAGCCCAGTACGCAGCACAGGGCAAGGAGCAGGCCAGCCAATACGTGAATGTCGGCAAGGAACAGGCAAGCAACCTGGTCGACTCCGCCAAGGAACAGGCAGGCAGTCTTGTAGGTACCGCCAAGGAAACGATTGAAACCGGTCGCCAAAAAATCAACGATACCTACACGCAAGGCGTGCAGGCTGTTGCTGAGCAGAAGGAAAAACTGGCTGCATCCTTTGAAGCAGGTAAACAGGCTTACAACGAAACTACGGTCGCGCCCCTGCCGAAGCAGATCGTCATTCCCGGTACTGAAACCCTTAGTTAACCGGTAGATTTACGGGGGCAGGCTCATCTGCCTCCTGAACTTCTTTTAGGAATCAACTACCTTAACCTCAAGTTTTCGAGAGCCTCGACCATGCCAGCGTCCTACAATCTGCAGCTTGTCTTTACCATCGCCGTTGTCATCAGCATTGTCATTCAGGCTGGGGTCTTTCTCGGACTCTACTTTGCCGTGACCATTGCTCTAAAGAAGATCCTGAAGATTACTGAAGACGTCACCGCGAAAGCTATGCCTATCGTGGGCAATGTGCGTGAGGTAGTGCAGGACCTTACTCCCAAGATCCGCACCGTCTCAAGCCACATCGTCGATATCTCCTCCACAGTTCGTGATCAAACGCAGCATGTGAACTCAACCGTCGGTGAAGTGGTGGATAAAACTCGTACCCAGGCCGGCAAGGTGGATGAGATGGTATCCGCAGTACTAGGTAGCCTTTCGCATGCAGGCTCAACAGTTCAGGCAGGCGTTGCTGTACCGGCCCGCAAGGTGAGCGGTGCTATCCATGCTTTGCGAGCTAGCCTTAGCGTGTTGCTCAACAAAAAAGAGACTCATGCGACACATCCGGTTACTGCAACAGAGCCCATTTCAACTGTAGCCGACCCACTGCAAAGTGCTCAGACAATCCATCCACCGCCTACGACTTCATTCCCACTGTAGAACACAGCAGACTGACCTGGAGTCACGGCGCGTTGCGCTGTATAAAATATTACTTCCACCTCGTCCTCTGATACAGTGCGGAGTACTGCCGGTGCCGGCTCATGCCGGTGCCGAATTTTTGCCTCTATGTGCATTCCATCTTGCGGAGCCTTAACGCTGATCCAGTTCAGCTGTCGCGCCCGAAATGTATTTCTGCCTAATTCTGCTTCGCTACCTACCGTTACTCGGTTTGAAATTGCATCGATCTGGATAACATATAGAGGACCGTGATCCTGAGTATGCGCTTTACCTAGCCCCAGTCCCTTGCGCTGCCCTACGGTAAAGTTGTGAATGCCCGCATGTTCACCGACCTGCTCGCCGCTGGTAGTCACTAATACCCCCGCTGTCTCAGGCATGGCTTCTTCCTGTTCTTCAAGATATGCATCGATAAAACGCTTGTAGTCCCCGCCTGGAATAAAGCAAATCTCCTGAGAATCAGGCTTTTGCGCCAGCGCCAAGCCATGCTCGGTAGCCAGCGCACGTACCTCGGGCTTGGTGTAGCCGCCTAACGGAAACAGGGTCCGGCTGAGCTGCTCCTGAGTAAGCCCAAATAGAAAGTACGTCTGGTCTTTTGAGCGATCCGCGGGTCGGCTTAGAATCCATCGCCCACGCTCCGGGTCATAGGCGTTGCGCGCGTAATGGCCGGTTGCAATACGATCCGCGCCGATCTGCCGTGCTGTCAGTAGAAGCTGGTCAAACTTCAAGTGGTTGTTGCATAGGGAGCAGGGAATCGGTGTGCGCCCGGCCAGGTACTCGTCGACAAAGGGCCTGACAACATCGCGCTCAAACCGTGCCTGCTCGTTCACGACGTAGTAAGGCATGCCAAGAGTTTCAGCCACGCGCCGTGCGTCGTAGACATCGTCAATCGAGCAGCACCGCCCCTGCACCTGCTCCGGCATGCCCTCCTTACCGGCCAGGCGGCGCTGATTCCATAGCTGCAGGGTCAAGCCGATAAGATCGTAACCCTCACCCTGCAACATCGCCGCGACGGTTGAAGAATCAACCCCGCCGGACATTGCAATAGCAATTGTGTTGTTATAACTCGGAGGCATGTCTTAGTATCGCTCAGATGATATGGCCCGTTACAAATTACTCTGAAGCGAGCCTAGTTCGGGACAAGAGTACTTGCGGCGGAGTGCCGATCCATAGGGTTCTCTGGTAGAACGAGGATTACACCGCGATGCCTGACACGCGCTGCGATACTTTGCCGTACACGGGGCTTAACTCGCGCAGCCTCGCCACTGCCGCCGGTACCAGTTCAAGCGCCCGGTCAACCTCATCTTCTGTGGTAAGCCGGGTGAGGGAAAAGCGCAGGCTGGCGCGTGCTCGATGCGCGCCCAGGCCCATGGCGGTAAGCACATGCGAGGGTTCTGTTGCGCCGGAGGCGCAGGCGGAGCCGCCCGAGACCGCTAAACCCTTCAAGTCCAGCGCGATTACCAGTGCTTCGCCTTCCAGATGGTCGAACCATAGGTTAGTTGTATTCGGCAGGCGTGTGCCGGGAGCAACGGGCCCGTTCACGCCGCACTCGTCTACTGTCGAAAGTAGACCCTGTTCCAGCCGGTCGCGCAAGGCAGCAACTCGCGCCACGGTGCCGTCGGCAAGTGCTTGCCGTCCCAGCTGCATGGCCACGCCCAGCCCGGCCAGGCCCGCCAGGTTCTCAGTACCTGCGCGCCGCTGCCGCTCATGCGCGCCCCCATACAACATCGGCTGCAGCTTGATGCCGCGACGCACCCACAGCGCACCCACACCCTGCGGGCCGTGCAGCTTATGGCCTGACAGGCTTAGAAGATCAACACCGAGCGTCTTTACATCCACAGCGATTTTACCGAGAGCTTGCACTGCATCGGTATGCATGGGTACACCGGCTTCGCGCGTAAGTCGCGCTATGGCTTCTACCGGCTGTAGCGCACCGGTTTCATTGTTGGCTAGCATCACGCTAACCAGCCGCGTTTCGGGGCGCAGCGCACGGCGCACATCTTCCGGATCTACGATCCCACCACTCGAAACCGGCAGGTAGGTCACTGCCGCGCCGCGTGCCTCCAGTGCCTCGGCAGCGTGGAGTACGGCATGGTGCTCGATCGAGGTAGTAATCAGGTGTGCCGACTCGCCCGCGTCGAGCGCTTTGCCAACTACGCCGAACAGCGCAAGATTGTCGCTTTCCGTTGCGCCGCCGGTAAATACAATCTCGCTTGCTCGGGCACCCAGGGCAGCCGCTACCTGCTCGCGCGCTTCTTCAACCGCCATACGCGCCTGCTGACCGTAGTGGTGGATGGAGGATGCATTGCCGAAGCTGCCCAGCAGGTGCGGCCGCATGGCCTCAAACACCTGCGGCAGCAGCGGCGTAGTGGCGTTTGCATCCATGTAAATACGTTGCATGGTTACTTTCAAGTTTACGCCGCGCGTTTGTGCTTGCTTCTGCTAGGCTAGGCACGCACTGCACCGGTGTCTATGTCATCAACGTCCGTGAGGGCGCACAACGATGCTTTACCCAATGAAGGAGAACTAACCCATGCCACTGCGTTCCCCGCTAAATACTTTTATTGTTGCCGCATGTCTTGCGATTCCGTCCATAGCAGCTCCTGTAAGCGGCTTTGCCCAAAGCGCGGCAGGCAAGGCAATACCGCCTGCCCAGGTCTTTGACAAGCTGCTTTCCAGCCAGGAGAAAGAGATCGTCGATCTTGCCGAGGCCATGCCTGCTGACAAATTCGACTTCGTGCCTTCAGACAAAATCGGCTTGTATGACGGCGTGAGCAATTTCTCCGCACAGATCAAGCACCTTGCCAGTGCCAACTACGGTTTTTACCGTGGCTTCGGTGTTGCCGGAGGGAAGGCGCGTGCCGATTTTGAAAAGATCACGACCCGCGATCAGATCCTTGCGGCGCTTAAAGAGTCTTATACATACGACCATGCAGCTATAGCGACCATGACGCCTGAAAATGCTTTTGTCGCGCTTGACGAGAAGGGAGCGACACGTGCCGGGATCGTTGCCGCGTCCTTGCAGCATAACAATGACCACTATGGCCAGTTGGTTGAGTACCTGCGCATGAACGGCATCGTGCCGCCTGCCAGCAGGAAGTAAACCTCTGCGGTTTACCGTTGTTCAAGCGGAGTGTACTGGGCAGGATACTCGGGCCCGGTATACTCCGCTCGCGGACGGATCAAGCGGTTATCATCAAGCTGCTCCAGCACATGCGCGGCCCAGCCTGCCACTCGGCTGATTGCAAAAATAGGCGTAAACAAGTCGATGGGGATGCCGAGCGTGGTGTACGTGGAAGCGGAATAAAAATCTACGTTCGCATTCAATTTCTTTTCAGCTTTGATGTAAAGCTCGATTCCTCGCGACATTTCGAACCACTTGGAATTGCCGTCGGCCTTACCAAGCTCCTCCGACATGCGTCGTAGATGCGTCGCGCGTGGATCTTCCGTGTGGTACACACGGTGACCGAAGCCTGACACTTTTTTCTTTTCAGCCAGCATGCCCTTGACGTGCTCGACCGGATCGGCACCGGCCTTGTCGATAGCGAACAGCATGTGCATCACGGCTTCATTGGCACCGCCGTGCAGGGGTCCCTTCAAAGCACCGATAGCTCCCGTAACAGCGGAGTGCATATCAGCCAGCGTGGCCGCGATAACGCGCGCGGCAAACGTGGAGGCATTCAGCTCATGGTCCGCATGCAGAATGAGCGCGATGTCAAAGGTCTTCGTCGCGGTTTCGGAAGGCTTCTCCCCGCGCAGCATCCATACAAAATTGCCGGCATGCGACAACGATTTGTCTGCCGGAACCGGCTCTTCCCCATTGCGAATGCGATCCCAGGCGGCTACGATCATCGGCACTTGCGCGGTAATGGCGAATGCTTTACGGAGATTGCTCTCGTGGTCCACTGCCTTTTCGTCCGCGTCATAAAAGCTGAGGGCTGAAACAGCCGTGCGCAACACCTCCATCGGCGTCGCATCGCGTGGAAATGCCTTCATCATCTCGAGAATGGGTGGGGGTAATTCGCGTGCGTCAGCCAGCCGCGCTGAGAATTTCTCAAGCTCGCTTGCCGAGGGTAGCTTGCCGTGCCACAGCAGGTATGCCGTCTCCTCAAAGGTGGACTGCTGCGCCAGCTGATGGATGTCGATACCGCGATAGGCAAGCACACCGGCCTCGCCGTCGATCCAGCAAACGCCTGAGTTGGCGGCAACGATGCCTTCCAGTCCTTTTCCTGCTACAGCAGTCGACATAAATCTCCCTTACCGGTTTTGTAGCCGCAGAGGACGCGGCCGGCGCGTTACTTCTCGTGGCGGAGCAACACTTCGGTTATAGCGCAGCGAAGAAAGTGTTGTCACGGCCTTACGGTCGCCTGCTTCTGAAGTGCTTTCCAAAACGGACCGGGTTCCAAATCAGGAATGGCACCATGCGACGCGGTTACACAGGGAATCGCGACGGCTGAAATGCTCCTGTCGATATGGACGAGACCCGGCCTGCCATCATTTCGCGCATGAGCCGAGCCGTTCCCGGGGCCAATAGAATGCCGTTGCGAAAGTGCCCGGTTGCCGCCCAGATTCTATCTTCGAGCTGCCCGATTACCGGCATGGCATCCGTGATGCCTGCGTGAAAACCTGGGCGCAACCCTGTCCAGCGCGCTGTGATGCGGCTTTCACGTATCGGCGGCCATAGTGCCGCCGCCGCTTCCCACAGCCGGTCTCCTGCCACCTCGTCAATGCTGCGGTCAAAGCCTGCGTACTCCACGGTCGCACCAATCACAACCCGGCCATCACCGCGCGGCACCAGGTACAGCTCCGGCGTGCGCACAACCATGGGTAGTTTCGGCCCATCAAGCGTCACTTCGATCATCTGCCCTTTACGCGGCGCTATCGGCCAAGACGTCCGATGACCCGCCGCACTGCCGGACCATGCGCCCGCTGCAATCACAAATGCATTCCCCTCAACAACGGAACCGTCTGCAAGCGTCACGGCCACGCTGCCCTGGCTGCTCGCCACCGCACACACCGCGTTTCCTTCCAGTAGCCGCACCCCTGCCGCGCGCACCGCAAGGGGCAAGGCAGCGCACAGGTCGCGCGGGTCCAGGCTTGCTTCTTCAAGGAGAGTAAACCGGTGCCGTGCCGTATTCAGGTCCGGCAGCACAGAGGGCGGCAGGTCGGGAGTCCCAGGTTCGCCGAGCACATGGCCCTGCAAGGTTTGCTGCGTCCGCAACGGTACCGCCAAGCCTGATAGCTGCTCAATCCGCGCTAAAAACTCCGGGTACAAGGCGCGGCTCAGGCGAGCCAGCGGCAGCAGCTCCGGCGCGTTTTCCGGATCGTCCACCGCCAGCATGCCGGCTGCGGCCCAGGAGCTTTGCTCCATGGCGCGGCCACGCTCCACTACCGTGACCTGAAAACCTGCCATGGCTAGTTCAAGTGCAGTTGCCAAGCCGATGATGCCTGCGCCTGCGATCACAACATGTGCTTGTGCCGGGTTCACCGTTTTATTGTAGGTGGCGTCCTTAGTGCAGCGGGCGTAGCTCCTTCATCGCCAGGTCGCGCTGCCACTGGAAAGCAACAGCAACGGAAAACTCACGGCGCTGATCCCATACTTGCTGCGTGACCGGAAACGCAAACAGCGCTAAACCCTTGGTGGACTCGCCCGGCTTGAGGGTCAGTTCGCGCGGTACCAGGGTTCCTTGCACTTGCCGGATTTTGGGCAGGGCGTTCACCATGGCAACTTGGCGCGGGTCGGCGGCATGGGCAAACAGCTGCTGGCCGTCGGCAAGCGATAGTGTGGCCTGCTGGCCTGTTTCGTAGAGCGGCACGTCCTCGGTCAGGTTCTTCATGTTGAAAGTGACCCAGACGTACAGCTCATCGGACTTGGCAACACCGCCGCCGTAGCCCTCACGCATGGTGCCGCCCTGGCGTATCTCCGTGTGCTGCGGGATCACCGTCAGGCCTTCAATGGTGCCGTCGGCCACACGCGGCTTCTGGTGGAAGAAAACCCAGGCCCACAAGCTGAAAAACAAAAAGATAATCACCAGCAAAATTACAAAAGTTCGGCGACTCTGGCCCGCATCGTAGGCAGGGGCTTGGTAGGTCATGGATTACCTCATCGAATGGAATGCGGTGTGGAGAAGGCACTACGGGCGTGGGCGCAATCCCCTTAGAAATTGCTCCAGGGGTCGCGTGTTCAACACGTCTTGCGCTTGCAGGCCCGCACGCCGCAGCTGCCGCACACCATATTGCAGTTTGCCCAGGGTGGAGCACTGGTGGGCATCGGTGTTAATCACCAGCGTACAGCCAAGCTGATGTGCCAGGCGCAGGTGGATATCGCTCAGGTCCAACCGCTCGGCTGAGGCATTGTGCTCGACAGCGCAGCCCAGCTCAGAGGCCCGCTTCAGCACCGTGGTCACGTCAAAGCGCATAGGCTCGCGTCGCAATAAAATGCGGCCGGTCAGGTGACCCATTACGCGCACATAGGGGTTTTCAACCGCTTTCAGAAGCCTCTCCGTGAGCTCTGCTTCCTCCTGCCCAAAATGCGAATGGGTACTTGCCACCACCATGTCCATTTGCGCCAGTACCTCGTCAGCCATGTCGAGTGAGCCGTCGGCCAGGATATCGACCTCAATGCCGGGCAGTACGCGGATGCGGCCTTCCATCTGCTCGTTCACATCGCGGATGGCGGCGATATGTAACAGGGCGCGCTCGTCGTCGAGGCCATTAGTCATGGCCAGGTGCTTTGAGTGGTCGGTAATCGCGATGTATTCATAGCCGAGCGCGGCTGCGGCTTCAGCCATCTCGCGGATGGTGTTCTTTCCATCGGTTGCGTCCGTGTGCATGTGCAGGTCGCCGCGGATATCTTGCTGCTCGATCAGCTTCGGCAGCGTGCCCGCCTCCGCCAATTCGATTTCGCCGTTGTTCTCACGCAGCTCCGGTGGAATCCATGCCAGCCCAAGAGCCTCGTAGATTCCAGCTTCATCCGCGCCCGCAACAAAAGAGCTATCTTCAAGCCGGGCCAGCGCATACTCGCTCAGTGTGTAACCGCGCCGCAGCGCCCGCTGGCGGATTGTCACATTGTGCATCTTGGAGCCGGTAAAGTATTGCAGCGCCGCGCCGAAGGAGCCTTCGGGCAGCAGCCGCACGTCTACCTGCAAGCCGGAGCGCATACGGAACGACACCTTATTGGCACCCTTGGCCAGCACCGTGCCGGCCAGCGGGTAGGCCGCCGTATGCTCCACGGCTGCGGCTACCACGTCTTCCGCGCACGCAGGTCCGGTCACCAGGATATCGAGATCGCCTACAGTCTCGCGGCCTCGCCGCAGCGAACCTGCAGGTACGATCCGGTCCAGCCCCGGAAATTCCCGCAGGTAAGCCGTTAACTGGTCCGCAACCTTCTCCGCCACGTTGATCCCGAAGCGTCCGCTGTTGCGTTTGTAGTCGGCAATGCCGGCCAGCAGCTTGTCCACGCCCTTCTGCCCGAAGCGCGGCAAGGTCAGCGCGCGACCATCCGCAAGCGCCGCCTCCAACTCTTCAATCGAGCCGACCTGCAGCGCATCCCAGAACAGCGCTACTGACTTCGGCCCCATGCCCGGCAGTCGCAGCAGTTCGAGCATCGACGGCTTGTAGCGCAACATCAGCTCTTCGCGCAGCGGGAAGGTGCCTGCTTTTTCAATCTCCTGAATGTTGGCGGCCATGCCCTTGCCGATATTCGGGATGGCTAGCAGTTGCTTCGGCTCGCCAACCAAGGTTGCAAGCTGTACCGTGCTGGCCTCGACTGCCTCGGCAGCGCGCCGGTAAGAGCGAATGCGGAACGGGTCAGCCGCTGAAATCTCCAGCAGGTCAGCGGTTTCGTCGAGCATCGCAGCGATGAGGCGGTTCTCCATGCTTGTATTCAAGCATGCGGAGCCGTTCTAGTGGCAAGGTGTGCTGAAAACCGCCTGCTTGGCTGCTTCCCGCGAAGTGGTCTTGCCTTATGACCTTAAACACAAAATCCCGCCCGGTCTTTCGGGGCGGGACTCTGTATTTTTATGAAAGTTAAGCAATCTCGCGGTGGCGGATGACTTGATCGGCTTGGGGGCCTTTCGTACCCTGGATCACGTCGAACTCCACCTCATCGCCTTCCTTCAGGCTTTTATAACCCTCAATCTGAATAGCGGAGTAGTGCACGAAGACATCGGGACCGTCTTCTCTGCCGATAAAGCCGAAGCCTTTTGCGTTGTTGAACCACTTTACTTTGCCCTTGAAGTGTCCCACCGACGATGCCTTCCTATGCGCAGATTGCGGTCGGGTTTCCCGACAGACGCACCGGCCGCATCGTTCGGGCCGGCGGACGCTTTCGCAGCGCTGCCGTTTGGACGAGGCTCAATCGGTTTTGCTGCGTCCCCGCTTTTTCTTTTTGCGGTCGGCTTTTCGTGCGGCACGCAGCTGCCGGTAGAGGCTCACTCCGATCAGCGTCTTGCCGTCAAGGATTTTGCCTTCAGCCATCATGGCTTCTACTTGCGAAAGAGGTACGGAGTAGATTTCAAGCGTTTCATCTTCCTCCGGCTGCGCCGTGCCCGTTGTCAGCTCCTCGGCCAGGTACACCTGCATCCACTCGCCCAGGAAGCCGGGGCTGGCGAAGTAGCGCACCAGCTCGGTCCAGCGGGCGGCGGTGTAGCCGGTTTCTTCCAGCAGTTCGCGCTTGGCCCCTGCCAGGCGCTGCTCGCCCGGCTCGATTTTGCCTGCTGGCAACTCCCATAGGTACTGCCCGGCGGCATGGCGATACTGGCGCTCCATGATGAGCAGCGGGTCTTTTTTGCCTTTCTTGCCGCTTGCGGCTTTCTCATCGACGGCCAGGATCACCACCGAGCCGTTGTGCCGGATGATGTCGCGGTTGCCCACGTGGCCGTTCGGCTCGCGTACCTGCTCCTTCAGCACCTTGAACAACGGTCCCTCATAGGCGACCTCGGAGGAAAGCACCTCGGCCTTGCCCTCGCGCCGCAACTTGGGTCCGGCGGTGCGAGCCTGCTTGCGTTCCGGCTTTTCAGCGTGTTCTCGGGCTGTCTTTACCGTGAGCTTTTCGGCTGGCGGCTTCGTTCGTTTCGTGATCTTTGGGAGGCCGGCTTTCACCGGCTCCTTTTCTATTTTCTTCGGCATGCCTGTCCTCGCATCTCCATTCTCACCCAGGTTTCTCCGGGAAGCGAAACCCATGTCTCCTTAAAAATAGAAACAGGGATCATCCCAGGCGGGTATGTGCAAAGTTGCAGACTGCTATCCGATGTCATCCTAAGCGGGTGTGCGAAGTATTTCATTGCGGAATCGCGACAAACTCGTGTCATCCTGAGCGGAGCGCAGCGGAGTCGAAGGACCTGCTTTCCTCGGCACAGAAGCGAAAGTCAGAGGCAAAAGCAGGTCCTTCGGCTTCGCTCAGGATGACACCTAAGCAGGGTCCTTCGGCTTCGCTCCAGGATGACACCTGGTATTTGTTTCCGACTTTGCACACACCCTCAGCGAAGCGCAACGCAGTGGAAGGACCTGCTTGTCTCGCGCTCATGGGCCTGCAGGGCCGCCCATGAGAAACTTGCAATTGAGATGGAGATGAACTCTGTGGCCGGTGCGTGTTACCCATTCACTGTGCTGCCAGGTCTCTCCCGGCTGTTCACTGACTACCTAGCCGGGGAAGCCGCCGGCTTGTACCCGGTAGCCCCTACCGGCAACAGCTGGATGCACCATCATTCCATCCCGATTACGCCGAATCCCGCGCTGGCTGATGTATTGGAAGCGCAAGCCCATGCCTGCCATGCCGGACCTGCCTCCATTGCCAACATCGCGCGGCTGCGCACCGGTGCCCGCGCGGTTGTTACCGGCCAGCAGGTTGGATTGTTCGGCGGTCCGCTCTACACGCTTTATAAGGCAGCCACTGCCATTCGGCTAGCTGCGGAAGCTACCCGCGAAACCGGTATACCGCATGTGCCCATCTTCTGGCTGGCAACGGAAGACCACGATTTTGCCGAGATCGACCATGTAGCATTACAGGGTGCGCTGCGGGGTACCGGCGCGCTTGAAACGGTTCGCCTCACGAACCATCCTGAGCGCGGCTCCGGCGCGCCTGTAGGTGCCTTGCGACTTCAGGCTGCGGTCAACGAAGCGCTCACCCGCGCGGGCACCTTGCTGGGCGACAGCGCCGAGCTCGACCTGTTGCGGCGATGTTACCGGCCTGAAGCGACGTTCGCGGGCGCCTTTTCGCAATGGCTCGCGGCTACGTTCCGTGAGTGGGGGCTGATCGTTTTCGATGCAGCGGGCCGCTCCGCTCACGCATCCGGTTCCCATGTTCTGCGCCGTGCCATCACGGACGCGCAAACGCTCGAAAACCTGCTGCTTGCCCAGGGGCGCGAGCTTGAGGCACGCGGCTACCATCAGCAAGTGCTGGTCAAGCCGGGGGGTAGCCTGCTGTTTCTGCTGGAGGGCGGAGCTGAAAACGAACTGCACACGCGGCTGCCGCTCAAGCGACGTGCAGACGGCAGTTGGACCGCCGGGCACACGGCCTACACGACGGCGGAGTTGCTGGCGATCCTGGACCGTGAGCCTGAGCGCCTAAGCCCGAACGCGCTGCTGCGGCCTGTGTTTCAGGACGCTATTCTGCCGACTGCCGCCTACATCGGCGGCCCCGCGGAGATCGCCTATTTTGCGCAAACCGCGGTCATCTCGCAACACATTCTGGGTCGGCAAACGCCCGTGCTGCCGCGCCTGAGCGCCACCCTGCTCGACGCACGCAGCGCCGCCGTGCTGGAGCATGACGGTATCGACTTGCCGGAAATCTTCCGCATGCCGCGCGAAGAGCTGACACAACGTGCAGGCGCGCGCGCCTTGCCGCCGGAAGGGAAGCGTAAGCTGCAAGCCGCAGGCACTGCCATGACAGACGAGCTTGACGCGCTGACCGGCTGGATGCGCACCATGGACCCGGATCTAGGCCGCTCCGCTGAAGTGGCAGGAAACAAAATGCGCTACCAGATGAGCCGTTTGCGCCGCCTGGCTGCCGGCTGGGAGCTCCAAAAAAATACAAGCATCCGCCGCCGCGTTGAGGGTCTCTACGCTGAGGTATACCCCGGCGGCCACTTGCAGGAACGCAGCCTGGGTGCGGCAGCGGCACTGGCCCGGTATGGTGCACGGCTACCTGGAACTCTTATAGAAGCTGCCGGCGATCCTTGCCCGGGGCATAAACTTATGGTGTTGTAGCTTGGCTGGAAGCGGCCTTGCTATAACTGGCTGTAATGCATCCGACCCGCCGGAAGGGGATATGACCATGGCGCAAAAACCGCTGCGACTGTCTGCCGAACCATTTGATGTCTCGTGCCCTGAGTGCGGCGGCATGCTGCGCATCGACCCGGCGAGCCGCGCCGTGATTGCCCATACACCTGCGCCGCGCAAGCGCACCTTTGACGATTTTGAGACTGCCGCCAAGGCCATGCGCGAGGGCGATGAGCGCCGAGAGTCGCTGTTTCGCCAAGCGGTAGACGCTGAAAAGAACAAGGATGATGTAATGGCAAAGCGCTTTGCCGAAGCCTTGCGCAAAGCCAAAGAGTCCCCCCTGACCGAGCGCCCGCTGCGCGACTTCGACCTCGATTGAGCCTGAAGGCCGATATCACACAGGTTAGACAGTGCTTTCCCTAGACAACTGCATCCCACTCGCAAGCCGATGGACCGGAATAGAGGAGCTTCAACATGGATCTTACAAAGATGACGTCAGAATCAAAGGGCACCATTTTACCGAACCCGAAGGACCTGCACTGGTCGCACCACGTAGCCGCGACAACCCTGGTCGCCGGTGCAGTATTGCTGTTGATGGGGCGCAAGCGCCAGGCATTGGTGATTGCCGGTGCGGGTGCGGCTATGACAATACTGGAGCGCCCGGAAGCTGCGCAGGAACTATGGGCCGATCTACCCACTTACATTCGCAGCGGCCAGGATTTTCTGGTACGGGCGGAAACTTTCATCGAAAAGTTTAGTGAGCAGGCGGTACGTCTGCGAGAAATCATTTCGCGGCAGGTGTAATGGGCTTACAAAAAAGGCGAGGCTTCAGGCCTCGCCTTTTTTGCAGGCGTTCCCCTACTGCGACGCCGTATTTTGTTGCTGCTGAACCGCTCGTAACGCTGCCGTTACCAAGCCTGCCACCGCCAGTAGCCGGAAGAACAGCCGCACCGATCCAATGCCTTCGCTAGCCGGGAACTCTGCGCGGTAGGCATCCACCATGATAGCTTCAGCAACTTTTGAAAACTGTGTATCGCCTTCCTTGTTCTCGCTGAGTGATTTCCCAAGCAGCCCCGCCGCCTTGTTGTGGCCCAATGCCTGCGCATAGGCTCGCAGCGCTCCATATTTGGAGATGTAGTAGTGGATTGTCGCCTGCGCCATGCTGATCATTGCCAAATCGCGTTCCTGGATGCCGATTAACTCACCTTGCAGTCTGCTATTTGCCTCGTCGATACCGGCGATAATCGTATTTGTTTGCCGGTTCGGTTCTAAACCGGCTGCTGCAAAGATTTTCTCAAGCCGCTTCACCTGTTTTCCGTTGATGTCGGCGCCGGTTTTGAACAATTCTTTCAGCTTTGGGTTTACTGCCTTCGATGCGCTGTCGCCTGATTGCTCAACACTGTCTTTGTGCGCGCTCAGCAAAGCACTAAGTTCCGCTGCGAATAAATTCTGGAGTCCACTTGGTGGCATGTGGCGGGAACCTCAAATCTTTCTAAATGTCTGTTCCCTTGGCAGGATGTACGGCAGACCACTACCAGTTGCTTTCTTTCCATCCTCGGCTTTGGCAGCGCACATTGCGGTTGCTGCCCAAGGAATGTCTTTGCACAAGCTTCAGCCGGCAATTCCCAGCTTTTTTTGCGCCTCCGGGCTGATGCGGTCCGGCGTCCATGCAGGCTCCCACACCAAATCCACTTGTGCCTCGCTGATGCCCTGGATGCCGGCAAGCCGGTTTCGTACCTGCTCCAGGATCATGGCGTGCGCGGGACATGCCTGGGTAGTCATCGACATTTCAATGTGTACGCGGTTGCGCGGCAGCATGCCCGGTGCGTCCGGGTCCGGCTGCACATCCACCAGGTACACCAGGCCAAGATCGACGATATTGACCGGTAGTTCCGGGTCGTTGATATCGCGTAGTGCGCTTAGGATTTCCTGCTCGGTGACAGCCATGGTTTTAACCCTTTCCATTCGTGCCTGCAATCAATGTGTGCGCTCCACCAGGTAAGCGGCAATGGCTTTCAATCCATCCGCATCATGCCCAAAGCTTTGCAAAGCAGTAAACGCTTCCTCAATAAGACGCGCCGCATGGAGCCGTGACTGTTCGACACCATGCACCGCCGGCCAGGTCGCTTTCTCGTTGGCAACATCCTTGCCTGCCGTCTTGCCCAGCTGCGCGGAGCTTTGCGTCATGTCCAGCAGGTCGTCCACGATCTGGAATGCAAGACCGGCGCGGCGACCGAACTGGGTCAGGGCTTCTTCCTGGGCGGCATCGGCACCGGCAAACACGCCGCCGGCCACAATGCTGACCCGGATCAACGCGCCTGTTTTCGCCCTGTGGATGGCCTCGACCGAAGCCACCGACGGGGCTGTATTTTCGCCTTCCAGGTCCAGTACTTGGCCGCCGATCATGCCGTCCTCGGTGCCGGTTGCCTCGGCGACCAGGCGAATGATCTTGACCCGCGCCTCTGCCGGGCAGGCGAGCCCGGCCAGTACGCGGTAGGCATGCGTCTGCAACGCATCGCCGGTCAGGATGGCGATAGCTTCGCCATAAACGACGTGGCAGGTCGGCTTGCCGCGGCGCAGGTTGTCATTGTCGAGCGCGGGCAGGTCGTCATGGACCAGCGAGTAGGTGTGCAGCATTTCAAGAGCCGCACCCAGCTCATCCGCACCGGTCGGGACCATACCGGCCATGGCGCGCGCGGCCTCCATTGCCAGCACCGGGCGTACGCGCTTGCCCCCGGCAAAGGTACTGTGGCGCATGGCGGCGTGGATAGAGGCGGGCGGGGCACCGGCGGGCGGCAGTAGCCGGTCGAGGGCTGCATCTGTTGCCGAGGCACCGGTGCTCAGCAGGCTGTGTACGTCAACGTTCATTTCCACAACATCATAGCCGAGGCCTTGCACGCCTGCTGCCTGCGAGCAGCATTACGAGTACGAGCGCAGAGAGCCCACGCCCCAGCCACACGTCGCCGGTGACCGTATACCGGCCTTCAATCATGCTCGGCTGCCCCCCAGGTACTTGTACGGTCAGCAAGCCGTCTTCACGCGCGATGCAGGCGTTGCCGCAGGGGTGGCCATTCAGCAAAATCTTCCATGCGGGAAAGCGCTCCAGCCGGAGCACAGCGTACGCTGGCGTAGCTGGGCGGATGCGCACCAGAAAGCTTTCCGGCTGCCACTGCACTACGTGAACCTCGCCTGCGATTTCTCCTAGCACGGAGGCTTCAGATGTCAGCTTCCAGGCCGGGTTTACGGCTGCCGTATCATCGCCCTCATCTGCACCCGGTTCACGGAGTAACCGTACGGACGGCAACCCTTGCTGGATTTCACCATTGTCGCTGCCCGAGGCTGTGTACTCGTCTGTACCTTCAAAGCCGGTGCCGCTTTGAAGCAGGGCAATCTGTGCCGTGACATTATCCTGCTCATCGCATGGCTGATAGCGGGTGTGTGCGGCCCAGGTGACGATCCCCACGGCATAGACAAGGGCCAGCATAGGCAGTAGAGGGAAGCGCATCTTCGTATATGTTTGGGCGAGCGCCAGGCTGAGAAGCAGCGCCGTTGCCGCGCTCGCAGGCAGCAGCAGACGCCATGGAAACTGGAGAAAATGGAGCTCAGGCAGCAGGTTCCACAGCGGATCGCTGACGCGGAACTGCAGCAGCAGGATGAGCAGCAGCAGCCCTCCCGGCAGATGGCTTGTGCGGGTTTGCTTACCGCCCAAGCCTCTAGGTGCAAGCTTCAGCACCGCCCAGCTCAGCAGGCCTGCCCCAAGCGTTGCAACAGCAATGCAGGAGGCCGTAAACAGGACCTGGTTGTGATAGCTCTCGCCTGTGTGAGCGAACAGGGAACTGTCTTCGACGCGCATACCGGGGCCAACGGCCCGTGCGATTGAAACCCAGCGCTGCTCGTACCAGGAGGGCAGCAGAAAGTCCGCCGCCAAAGCGCAGCCGAGTGTAAGTGCCGCCCCCCCACGCAGCAGGGGAGCGATTCTGTCAGGCCCGCGTGCTGCAACCCACACAGTTGCAAACAGAACCATGTAGCAGGCCATAACGCCTGCCGGTGCATTGGTGTACCAGGTCGCCGCCACCAGCCCCGCCGTACGCGCAATGGGCAGGCGCTCTCGCAGCAGGGCGTCAAGCAGAAGCGGCATCCACACGGCAGCCAGCAGCTCACCGAAGGCGGTACGCTCAAGCCCGGTAAATAGCAGGTACGGACTCAGCGCATACAGCACCGAAGCCAGCGCAGCTTGCGGCTCCGGGCAAAAGCGGCCCGCTACTGTATGCATAGCAGCTGCGGCGCCTGCGATGCACACAGCCGTAAATGCAGCGGGTACCCACGTCCATGGCAGCACCAACCCAAGCAGCGCACCCAGCAGCCACGACAAGGGCGGGTAGAAGACGAAGCGCGCCTCACCCGCGCTGTAATTAGCCGCAGGCACCCAGTGTGGGATAAAAAGACCCGCATGCCATGCCGCGCGCACTGCAAGCCAGCTTTGCAGGTGAAAGTCAAAGTCCTGCCCGCAGGATGCCCCATGAAGCAGGAGCGGCAGGGTAGCCGCGAACGCCACCGCCCCCCAAAGTCCAATGCGCCCGGTCTGTGCTGTGCCTACCACGCTACGGAAGCAGCCGCAATGTGTGCTGCGCGGCTGCCTGAACGGCTTGCGTGCTAAAGGGCAAGGCAAACGTGGTGCCGCCGTACCAATCAGTCCACTGGTCTCGCGCGTATGGGCTTGCCGGGTCGCCTGCCTCCCCCATCACGATATTTTCTGTCGATTGGTCCAGATCCCCGAAGTCCGCGGTAAACCGCTGCGACGGACCGAGTGTGCCCGACACCTGCTTGACCGTCGACTGGTTCCCCGACTGCGGCAGGGGACCCACACCTGCATGGAAGCCCGGCAGCAGCTTCCATAGCGGGTGTTCAATGGTAATGGTGTGGATGCTGCCGTAGCGCCAGTCTGCAAGGCGGCTTGGCGCGGGCTTGCAAGCCGCCTCCACCAGGCTGGCCAGAAAGTCGTTCCAGTTGCGATAATTCGCAGGCAGCCATGCCGCCGGTTGGTGCGCGATCAGCTGCTCGCGCGCGTAGGTGCTCTCCGTCCAGTCATACAGCCGCCAGCCGTCGCCGATCTTCGCGCCCAGTACCGCCGGCCAGAACATCTGTTCTGTCGAGGCCACGATAGCCGCCGCAGGCGAGTTCACGTCGAACACGCCATCCCATGAGCGCAGCAGATCCGCCGCAGTGCGCGCCCGCTCGCTCGGGTGTTCTGCATGGTCGATTGCGTAGGCAAAGTGTTGTGCGATCTCCTGGTCCACCTCGGAGTAGACATCAGTCTGCAGCTTCAGCATGTCGCCCCGCGTGAGCCCGCGTTTGCCTGCGAGCCAATGCCATATGCGCTCATTGCGGTAGGGCGAAGCCCATTCGAGAGTCAACTGGTAAGGGTAGCCGTCCGGCGAGACGCGTGCGTTCGCAGTCGCCACGATACCGTCCGGGGGGTCGAGTACGGAAGGCAAGCCCTCAAATGGTATGTAGCCGGTCCACTCGCCCGCTGCCGCCTGTGTACCTGGTGCCCCCGGCCCTGCAATCCCGCTTTGGGAGGCTTCTGCCGCAGCAAGGGTCCCTGGTACTATCGGCACGCCTTGCAGCCCGCCTGCACGCACAGGGATCAGCCCGATGGTTTGATAGCCGATGTGCCCCGCATCGTCGGCATAGACCGCGTTGAGCGTGGGTGCCCACCAGGTAGCCATGGCCGCACGAAAGCTCGTCCAGTTAGTTGCACTGTCAAGCGCGAACAGCGGCAAGCCCTTTGCCTGCGCGTCATAGATGGTCCAGTGGAGCGCAAGCGCACGGTGCTCGCCGGGGATGAGAGCAGTGATTAACGGGCCATGGGCGGTACGCTCCACATCGAGCGGCACGTCATGGCCACCACGCACATGGATCACTTCATGCTCATGCTGGAGCGGGAGCCATTCCTGGGAGCCTGAAGAATTTTCGAAAGAGTTCTCAGGAGAGTTCAATGCCCGGTACGCTCCCTGCCCATTTAGCTGCTCTATGTACACATCCTGCGTGTCTCCGCCAAGCGCGGTAAAGCCCCATGCAATGTGGTCGTTGTGCCCGACTGCGATCATGGGCAGCCCCGGTATAGTGACACCTGCTACATGGAACGCCTCCGCGCGCAACTCCGACTCGTACCAGGGGTCCGGGATGCCGTGGTCCAGGTGCATATCGTTCGAGAGCAGCGGCTTGCCGCTCGCGGTATGTGCGCCGCTCACCGCCCACTCATTGGAGCCGGGCCGACAGCCTGCACATGGCTCATCTTTCCCCATAGCGGCAAGTGCAAGCAGGCTTTCGGCAGGCAGCACAGGGGTTTGTAACCGTGTTTGTGACGAGTCAAGCGGAATCTGCGGCACATCCTGCGGCTCGCTGATGCCGGGCCCGCTCGGCACCGGCGGGTGGTCGCGCCAGGAGCCGGTAGGGAATAGCGCTGCCGCCAGCGCCGCCTCGCCGTGTGCTGCCAGCCTTGCCGTCACCTGTTCGCGCTTCAGCTTGGCCTGCCAGCGCTCATCCAGCATCTCCGACATTGACAGCGCCACCAGCATGGAATCCAGCGGACGCCATGGCGCGGGCTCATACAACAGCAGCGAGAACTCCGCCGGCAAGGTGCCTCCTCCTTCGGCATGCGCGATGTACGCATTGACACCGCGCGCATAGGCTTCCAGCTGCGCAAGCTGATCCTGCGGCAGAGTGCCCACCATGCGTTCTGCCACGTCGCGCATGCCTAGCGTCCGCTCCACACGGTCGTGCGGCACCAGGGCACTCCCCAGCACCTCTGCCGCCTTCCCTGCGGGCAGGCGTCGTGCCATATCCATTTGCCACAGCCGGTCGCTTGCCGTAACCCAGCCTTGCGCTTCGAGCAGGTCACTCATGTTTGCCGCTTCGATGTGCGGCACATCGTGAGCGTCGCGCTGTACCGTTACAGGCGCGCTCAGTCCCGGCAGGTGCAGCATGCCGTCTACGGGCGCAAGCGACGTTTGCATGCGGTGCTGCAAACCCAGCAGCACCGCACCTACCGCGGCAATCAGCAGAAAAAGCAGCACCCCAAAGCCGGTCGCAAGCCGCCGCAGGAGCTGCCGGAACGGTCGAGGTGCGTTGCTGACAACGGTATGCATTCCCGCTGATTCTCTCACTTGCGCGCAGGATGGAAGCACAATAGAAGCCGTGGACGTGCAGGAGCGAACCGTAATGGGAATTCCATCGGGCAGCAGCCCATTTCAGACCGGCAGCCCTGTCTCTGCCTTTCGGCGCGACCATCGGAACCACACAAACATCAGCAGCGCGCATACCATCAGCACCGGAAATACAAGCAGGCTACCCTCCGGCCCGGTCGCGCCGCCGCTCAACAACGGGCGACCCAGGGGCTGCTCGTTGAACAGGTGTCCCTGCACCACCATCCCGCTGTCGGATGTTCCCCAGAAGAAGCTCTCACCCCAGTCCCACGCTGCGTGAAACCCGATAGCCCACCACAGCGAGCGTGTGTACCAGATGCTGAGGCAGAACAGCAGCCCTATCGCACCGGCTGAAAATAGCCCCACCGGGGTTTCTCCAGGATTGCTGCCGTGGATCAGGCCGAAGCCCACGGAAAGCAGCAGGGCTGACCAGCCGAAGCCGATGCCCCGCGCCAGGGTCCACAGCAGGTAGCCGCGCAGCAGCAGCTCCTCAGAGACTGCTACCAGCGAAAACCCGGCGCCCCAGGCCAGACCATATTCCCCCGCCTTGCTCCCCGGCAGTCCAGCCGGATGCAGCACCATCAGGTGCGAGGCCCACAGCACCCCTACCAGCGTGGAAATCGCGGTAAACCCGGCAGCCAAGCCGAACCCGAGGTACCCGGCGATGGAGCGTCCGCCCAGTCCATAGCTTGCAAGAGGCCGCCGATCCAGCCGTGCCATCACTAGAGTCACAATAAAGATCGCAAGTAGCAGCGCCAGTTCACTGGTAATGAGAAAGCCCGGTTTGAGCGGTCCTTGCGGCCTTGGTAGGGCACCATGTGCAAGTTGCCTTGCAATGAACTGCACAAGCCGGCTGATACCAAGCAGCAGCAGTATGAAAGCAAAGCAACCCCAGCCGGGCCGCAGACCTTCCTGCCCCATAAATATCCATCGCAGCAGGACGCCGAGTTTTCGGTTCGAAGTGTACATAGGCTTCAATCGCGGCTCACCGGCAGCTCTTGACAGCAAGCCGACAGTTCCTCATTCTAAGAGATTCACGCCTACAAGCTATTAACGGGGGAACGGCCATTGCGAGTTCGCGTTTTCTATCACGGCAACTGCTTTGACGGTGCATGCTCCGCTGCTCTGTTCACGCGCTTCCACCGCGAGTGCATCGATCCCCATGCCACCTATGAGTACCATGGGCTGGTACACCGCGCCGGGTCGCTGTTCGACGATAGTGAGTTCACCGGCGACGAAAACGCCATTGTCGACTTCAAATACTCGCCCTCGCCGCGCGTGACCTGGTGGTTCGATCACCATCTCAGCGCGTTTCTCTCCGCTGAAGACCATGCCGCCTACGAGCAAGGGCTTGCCGACCCGGCCGGTAACTTTCGCAATCGACGCTTCTACGATCCTGCGTACACCTCCTGCACCTCGTTCATTGCAGACACCGCCGTAGCTCGCTTCGGCTTTGACGCATCCGGCCTGGCCACTTTGGTGTACTGGGCCAACATCGTCGACGGTGCCTTGTACGAGAGCGCTACAGCCGCGGTCGAGATGCGAGAAGCTGCCATGCGTCTTACCCTGGTGATTGAATCGGCAGCGGACCCCGACTTTGTTCCAAGAGTCATTCCTCTTCTGACGGCCATGCCGATTGAGCAGATCCTCGAGCAGCCGTTTGTTGCCGAACTGCTGCCGCCTTTGCTTGAAAAACATCAGGCAGCACTCGCGCTCATCCGCGAGCGTTCCACTCTTCAGAACGGCACGGTTTCGTTTGACATCGCCGACCGTGACATTGAGGGCTATAACAAGTTCATCCCGTACTACCTGCACCCGACAGCCACGTACTCCGTGGGCCTGTCGCGCTCGAGCTTTCGAACCAAGGTAGCTGTCGGCACCAATCCCTGGACCGCAGTAAGTCGGGAACAACTGGTCAACCTGGCGGCGATCTGCGAGCGTTACGGCGGAGGAGGCCATGCGCGCGTCGGCGCGATCTCCTTTCCTCCGGACAGGTACGAGCAGGCAAGGGAAGCCGCAAAGGTCATCACGGCTGAATTGCAAGCTGCCGAACCTGCTCGCTAGCCGGGTGTTGCCAGGGCAACTATTCTGGACCACGGTATATGCAAAGTTGCAAACTGCTAACTCGGTGTCATCCTGAGCGGAGTCGAAGGACCTGCTTTGCTTTTGAACTTTGCGCTTGTAGCCGAGAAAAGCAGGTCCTTCGACTCCGCTGCGCTCCGCTCAGGATGACACGGTGTTGCTGAGTAGCATTTCTCACACGTCTCCTCTGGATGACACGATGGTGTGAGGGATGTTCGACCTGAATATTCGCGCACACCCTCTGAGCACTATCCCGTACCTATAACCCGCTTCATAATGGCCTTGATTTCCTTACGATCCACCACTGTCCACAGCCGTCCTCAGGCTGCACTGTGCCGCCGACTGCTACACTCCGCCTAAATAGGAAACTATGCACAAACCTGAAGTGTCCTTTCTCGTTCGGTTATCTTCTGGTTTTATCCCTTCCTTTTAATGTTTCTTCAGTTCCTTCCTTGACAAGGCGGGCATCATGGCGCAAGGTAAAGATGATTTATGGAATAGACAAAGACCTTATGGTTTTTCTATTCACGAGACGTCCGCTCTGGCGCCCCGTATACAACTTATGGCCACCAACCTGGCTACCATCCCGGCCCTGCCGGAGTCACGTGAGGTTCTGCGCTGCGAGCGCTGTCAGCTTGTTCAGTTCAGAGCTGCAACCGTAATCTGCAGACGCTGCCGCAAACCATTGGAAATTGAAGAGCCCGCACTAGCTCCTCTTCAAATTGCAAGTAAAGCTGCACCCGCTCCTCAAGAGCTTGATGTGGCCCAGGCGGTGCGTACTTTGCGCCGGGCGCGAGGGCTGAGCCAGCGGCAGCTTGCCTGCCGAATGCTGGTACCCCGCACATATATTTCCAAGATTGAAAACAGCAAGGCTATGCCGACGCTCTCCTCGCTGCAGCGCCTCGCTACAGCGCTTGAAGCGCCCGTGAGTGAATTGCTGCAGGATGCTCGCTCGCGGCGTGAGCTAGCTCTGGCCGATATTCTTGGGGACCCTTTCCTTGAAGAAATGTTGCCGTTTATCGGGTCCATGAATGCTTTTCAGCATAGGGTGTTGCTGAGCCATGCCCGCAGCATGGCGCGAGAAAGCGGCGCGGCACGCATGCGACACGCGTAACCGCGAAGGGCGTAGTAGATCAGCGCGGCGATTGGAACAGAAGTACTCCAATCTGCCGCACCGCTGTTGTTTTGCGGAGCACCGCCCGCTATGCTACGGTCACACTTGAGGTTGACCCTTTGTTCACTGAGCAGCCCAGCCGCGTTCATGAGCTTTCCGCGGAAGAGGCGGCCATCTACCGTCGTCTCGATCCTCAGCGCCTGCCGCAGCACATTGCCATCATCATGGATGGCAATGGACGCTGGGCGGGAAAACGCTCGATGAAGCGTTTCGTAGGCCATAAGCAAGGTGCCGAGTCAGTGCAGTACGTAGTTGAAACTGCCTCGCGCATCAACCTTCGCTGGCTGACACTCTATGCCTTTTCGCTTGAAAATAATCTGCGTCGACCTCGCCTTGAGGTCTCATTTCTCATGCGCCTTCTATCAAGCTACTTAAACAACAATGTGCAGCGCATGAACGACAACAATGTGCGCATCCAGTACATCGGGCGTACGGCCGAGCTGCCGTCCGAGGTCCGCGAACGCATGGAATGGGCTGCCGACGAAACCTGCCGCAACACTGGCACCACGCTGACGCTGGCGCTTAACTATGGCGCGCGCACCGAGCTTGTGGATGCTGTGCGCGGGCTTGCCCGCGAGATCGAGCAGGGGCTGCTCCGCCCGGACCATATAACTGAGCAGGATATACACCGCCACTTGTACACGCGCGATATGCCCGACCCGGATTTGCTGATCCGTACTTCAGGCGAAATGCGTATTTCAAACTATTTGCTGTGGCAGATTGCATACACCGAAATTTTAGTAACAGAGCGCTTATGGCCCGATTTCCGCGGAATTCACCTGCTTGAAGCGCTCGAAGCGTACGGCGCACGAAACCGCCGGTATGGCGGCCTCGGTGAACCCGAGGATGGCGCGGGTGCAATAGTGGGCAAGGTGCTGGTGCCCCGATGAGTGCCTGTGAGCAGTTACTCTTCTGTGATTCCGTCCCACAAATTATTTTCGTTAGCCAGGGGATTCCGCGCCGCCACAAGCAGATATTGCTCCTGATGCATCTCCGCATCGAACTGGGTTCGAACACGCTCCAGCACACCGCGCTGTGAGGTGTGCTTCGCAAACGCGACGTTCCATTTTTGTTCGTACTCATCGGGAGTCAGCTGATAGGTGAGCGAGGGCGGCACGCGCGTACCGATGCGTTGCACCTCTTCATCCTTGACTGCGATAAATGACGTGGAAGTGTAGTACAGCTTTTGCGGTGCCCAGGGTGCGAGTGCCTGCTCAGCGAAAAAGCCGGGACGACCGGCCCAGTGAAAAGCCGCTGTTCCGGCAAGCGAAACCACTGTGTGATCGGGATGGAGATTGACACCGCCCTCGCCACCGAAGGTGAGCACAACATGGGGCTTTACCCTGCGCAGCCCGCGTACAAATATTTCCACCAGCTCAGGAAAAGGTTCCTTCCAGAGGCCGCCATCCGGGTATTGCATCAGCTCCGTACTGCTTACGTGCAGGGCGGCAGCAGCTTGTGCGAATTCTTTTCGCCGCAATGCGGCCAACTCTTCATCGCTTTGTCCCGGTTCGCGGTAGGAGCCGGCCGCACCCTCGGTCAGGCATAGAACGAAAGTTTCCACACCGTGCTCGGCTGCTTTCAGCAAGGCAGCACCGAACGCTCCAGCTTCATCATCGGGATGGGCAGTGAGGCACATGAGGCGCAGCGACACAGGAGACTCCTTAGACCGCAAAAAGCAGCTAGTTCAAACTATCAGGAGCGTCCCAGGGCAGCTCTGCTTCCCGCACAGGGCGAAAGCTGCGCCGGTGCAAAGGCGAAGGGCCATGTCGCAGCAGGGCGAGTTGATGGGCAGGCGTGCCATACCCTTTATGCTCGTGCAGGCCGTACACAGGGTAGTCCAAATGCAGGGTAGACATGCGCGCGTCGCGGTATACCTTGGCGACTACAGAGGCTGCGGCGATGGACAGAGAGCGTGAGTCGCCGTAGACAATACTGGTCTGGGCACACGGATGAGCAAGATGCATGGCATCGATCAGCAAGTGGTCCGGTGCGCCGGCAAGTGCTTGCACGGCCTTCAGCATTGCCAGTTTTGTAGCTTGGTAGATATTGATTCGATCGATGGTCACCGCATCAACCTCGGCAACAGCTACGGCAACAGCGCAGCTACGGATGATCCCATCCAGCCGCTCTCGCTGTTCTCGATCCAGTTGTTTGGAGTCGCGCAAGCCTTCTGCCTGCAACATGGAAGCATGACAGTCTGCGGGCAGGATGACAGCAGCCGCAACAACCGGCCCGAAGAGCGCACCTCGACCGACCTCGTCTACACCGGCTATGGACAAGGCACCTGCAGCTCGTGCCAGTTGTTCAAAACTGTCATCGCAAACTAAGCTACGCAACATGCGCAGCTTGCGCGTCGCTTTTGAAACTTCAGCCGGTGGGTGCATAGGAAGCAGCAAAAAGCGTTCCGAAAGGAACGCTTTTTGCAGGCATGCAAACTACTTGGCCGACCGTGCGTCGACTTCTTTGAGCCGAGCAGCCTTGCCGCGCAGGTCGCGTAGATAGAACAGGCGCGAGCGGCGAATCTTGGCAGAGCGAAGCTTCTCTACCTTGTCGACAACTTTGGAGTTGAATGGAAAAATACGCTCGACACCCTGGCCGAAGCTCATCTTCCGAACCGTAAATGAACCCTGCGGCCCGCGCTTGTAGGCGATCACCAAACCCTCGAATGCCTGCAAGCGTTCCTTATCGCCTTCCTTGATTTTGACCTGCACGCGAACTGTGTCGCCGGTGGCAAATGCGGGGAGGTCTGTGCGCTGCAACTTTTCGGCAAGGCGCTGCATTACTGGATGTATGGACATGGTTCCCTCAACTTGATTTTCAGCCGCAGCACTCCAGCAAACGTCGCCGAGCATCAACCGAGCCCTCAGTATACAGCAGCATTTCTTTCTTTCGGCATCAACATTTCTGCCGGCTTGTCGTACCTGTGCTACAACTCTTATTGGTTTAAGCGTATCTAGCTAAAAGAAGCAAAAGCAAAGTGTGACGTCTTACCGTGTAGGAGCATATTCGCTCTGCTGCACTATAAGCCTTCCTGACTTTCCAGGCTCCCACACCCCCAGAAACAGAGCAGCATATGCGTCTCACCTCATCGCTCCACGTAAAGTTTTTGGTCCTTACAATCTCTTGCGTCTTTGCCGCACGTAGTTCTTTCGCACAACAAGTTGCCCTCGCACTGCCCAGCCTTCCGCAAGCGCCTTCGCAGCCGCATCCTTTCAAGCCTGTTACAGCTCTCAACATTCGGCAGCTGCCGCAAGTGGCCCCGCTTACGCCCAAGCAAAAGTTTGCCCTGTTCGGTGACTTCACTCTCGACCCCACCACGTATGTTGTCACCGGTCTCCTTGCCGGCGTGGAGCAGGCGGGCAACACCTATGTCGACTTTGGACAGGGCGCGCGAGGCTACGGCAGGCGCTACGGCACGGCCTATGCCGATTTTTTTACGGCTGACTTCTTTGGAGAAACTCTTTTTCCTGTGCTCTTCAAGCAGGACCCACGCTATTTCTACAGCGGTGAAGGCACTATCCGGGACCGCACGTTCTATGCGATTTCAAATTCGGTCCTCTGCCTCGGTGACAATCGCAAACCGCAGGTAAACTACTCCCGTCTTCTAGGCGACCTGTCTTCCGGCGGCATTTCCAACCTGTATTATCCGGTTTCCAGTCGAAATGGTGCCGCGCTCACCTTCTATAATTTCGGCTTCGGCATCGCTGCCCAAGCCGCTACCAATCTGGTGCAGGAGTTTCTTCTCCACAAAACAACCGGCTCCAAGTAGCAACTGTCTACCTCCCGGCGCGCTCCTCCAGCAGATGCAAAAATGCGTGATCGTTCGCACTCAGTTCCGCGTGCAGCAGCAGCTCGGGCCGGTTGCGCCAGGTTTTTTCAAGCGCCTGCTCGCGTCGCCATCGCCGTACCTGCTCGTGATTGCCTTCCATAAGTACCGACGGCACCGCCAGGCCGCCGAACTCCGGTGGCCGCGTGTACTGCGGGTAGTCCAGCAAACCGCCCGCGCCGTGCGTAGCACGCGGCGCGGCAGCGGGCGCGTGCGGGAGCCCGTCATCCTGCGCGCCGAAGCTTTCAAAAGCACTTGACGCCGCATTGCCCAGTACACCCGGCACCAGTCGCGTGACGGCATCCACAATCACAGCCGCGCCCAGCTCGCCGCCGGTCAGCACATAATCGCCGATAGAAACTTCCTCATCCGCCAGCAGAGTCGCTACACGCTCGTCTACGCCCTCGTAGCGCCCGCACAGAAGTACCACGCGCTCCAGCCGGGCAAACCGGTGCGCCGTTGCCTGCGTAAAGGGGCGGCCCTGGGCTGCCAGCAGGATCACGGCTTCATGCCCGCGCTGCCCCTTAGGCGCTACGCCGATGGCCCTTAGAGCTGCCGCGAACGGCTCCGGCTTCAGCACCATGCCTTCACCGCCGCCGAAGGGGCGATCGTCCACAGTGTGGTGCTTGTCAACGGCAAAGTCGCGCAGGTTGTGAACGAAAGCCTCGACCTTGCTGCCCACCAGCGCACGACGCAACATGCCAGACCCAAAAATCCCAGCGCCATCCACACTTTTTGCAGTAGGGATACCAAAGAAGTTGGGGAAGATCGTAAGGATGTCGAAGCGCACCCTTATTCCTCGTCTTCCTGTTTCAAGCCGGTCACAGAGAGATCGACCAATCCGGCAGGGAGGCGCATTTGCAGTGTGCCTGCCGCAAGATTCCAGCTCGGCTCATACGCTTTCACAAACGGAACCAGCACCTCGTCGCCATGATCCGTTTCCACTACCAGCAAAGGATGGTGCGAAGACTCGCGGTCCACGTTGATTACCGTACCTACAAGTGCGCCCGTGGCGGTGTCGGTAAGAACACAGCCGGTGAGCTCCGCGATATACACCTCGTCTTCACCGAGGGAAGCACGCTCCTCCCAGGGAACGACTACCTCCCAGCCGCGAAGTGTCTCCGCTTCGTTCATGGAAGTGCACTCTGCGAATGCAAACACAATGCGACCGCCGTGCATGCGGGTGTGTTCGATTGTGACCCGGCGGCTTGGCTCGGCAAGCTCCGTCGCGCGCAGAGAAACAAGCGGCTGCGTTGCAAAGCGCTCGGGAAAGTCGGTCAGGAGGTCTGCGATGATTTCACCGCGATGGCCCTGCGGTCGCACAAGGCGAGCCACGCGCAACCAGCGTTCCGGGGTGCTTGAAGAGTCGAGCAGGTACTTACTCCCGGGCGTCGAGATTGGAGCGAGGGACCTCGTTTTCAACGATGTCCAAGGTGTAACGGTGGTGGTATTTCATACTCACCGCGCTCAGGATCGTACGAAGCGAATGCGCGGTCCGACCCTGCTTGCCGATTACCTTGCCGATATCGGAATCCAGTACATGGAGCCGAAGCACTGTACTTTCTTCGCGTACCAACGCTTTCACCTCAACGGCTTCCGGGTGATCAACAAGTGCCTGCGCAATCTGCATGACCAGGGCTTGCGTGGGATCGGTTTGCGTAAGGTCGTTCTGGAACTCTATGGGCGCTTCCTGATTCGTCATGCCGCTGCTCCGGCCTGGAAAAGTGCTGCTTGCAAGCACTCTCCCAAGTGGCGCCCATAGTATCAGTTCAGAGACAGAGCACAATAGCTGTGAAGCACAAAACTCTAATTACGCGGCAGCTTCTACTGAAGCCGCAGGCGTGACAGGCGCATTCTTCAGCAGCTTGGCTACACGCTCTGAGAGCTGGGCACCCTTGCCGGTCCAATAGGTAATGCGCTCATGCTTGAACTCAATAGTGGCAGGGTTGGTACGTGGATTGTAGGTACCCACCAGTTCAATGGAGCGGCCGTTACGTGCGCGATCCTTCTCGATGACAACCACACGATAAAACGGCTTCTTACGCGCGCCGAAACGCGCCAAACGAATCATCAACACAGGCAAAATCCTTTCAACAACACTGGCAATGGAAGAGTTGGGTTAGCGCAAGGAAGAAGAAACCCTCAAACCGGCTATAAGCTGAAACTAGCCCCAGTCACCAACTATATCAAATGCCCGCATCCCAGCAATATGCCCGACCTCGCGCACTCCGTACGCCCGCTGATTCTGACCCTTGCTCTGGACGAGAGTAACCAGGCGCGTTTTGAGCGCGAGCGAAAGCAGCACTTCCCGGCACAGCTCAACCGTATTCCCGCGCATGTATCTCTATTCCATGCACTGCCCGGCGAGGAGCTCGACGCCATCAGCAAGCGGCTCAGTGAGCTTGCGGCAATGACTCCCGCGTTCCCGGTACAGGTGCATGACGTGATGCGACTCGGCAGAGGCGTGGCCTACGCGCTCTCAGCTCCCCCTCTTGACCAGATTCATACGCAGCTACGCCAGGGATGGCCGGCGTGGCTTTCGAGGCAGGATCAGCAGCCGTTCCGCCCGCATGTAGTTGTACAAAATAAGGTCACTCCGGAAGCCGCGCGAGAACTCTTCACACGGCTTTCCGGCGGTTTTCGCCCCTTTACCGTGACTGCGGCCGGTCTGCTGCTTTGGCACTACGAAGGCGGACCCTGGCGGCCCGCCGGCACCTTTCCTTTTGCCGCCTCCGAGCAGCAATAATGCGTCAACGCCTTCCACGCTTGTGCCTCCGCAACCTCGCCGGCGACCCTGCTCCACTGACTGCATCCAAAACACCTATGGCAACGACAACAACAACGCAAATGGCACTCCGACAGCTAGGCAATTCTGACCTTCACATCACCCCGATCGGCCTCGGCGCATGGGCCATAGGTGGAGGCGACTGGGAGTTTGCCTGGGGTTCGCAGGAAGATGCGAACTCAATGGAAGCGATTCAGCACGCTCTTGAGCTTGGAATCAATTGGATCGACACAGCGGCTATCTACGGCCTGGGGCATTCGGAAGAAGTAGTGGCGCGTGCGCTCAAAGGCAGTTCGCAAAAGCCGTTCCTGTTTACAAAATGCTCTATGAAGTGGAATCTTGAGAACCGCAAGATCTTTCGCGCGCTGGATGCCGCGTCAGTTCGCCAGGAGTGCGAAGACTCTCTGCGACGTCTTGAAGTGGACACAATCGACCTGTACCAGATTCACTGGCCCAATCCCGAAGACAAGATCGAAGAAGCATGGGAAACCATGGCGCAGCTGAAAGAGGAGGGCAAGGTACGTTATCTGGGCGTCTCAAACTTTAACGTGGAGCAGATGGAGCGTATCGCCGGGATTGCACCGATTACTTCACTTCAGCCGCCTTACTCGTTGCTAAACCAGAAAGTCCAGCCCGAGATTTTGCCTTACTGCGAAAAGAACAATATCGGTGTTATTAACTATTCACCCATGGTCTCAGGCCTGCTGACCGGCAAAATGACAGCGGAACGTCTAGCCGGTATGGACGCCGATGACTGGCGCAAGCGGAGCCCGAATTTCAATGAGCCTAAGTTATCTCGCAACCTGAAGCTGGCCGACTTGCTTACCGAGATCGGCAACGATCATGGAGTGCAGACCGGCGTGGTAGCAATTGCCTGGACACTGCACAACCCGGTGATTACTGCTGCCATTGTAGGTGCGCGCGACGGCAAACAAGTGGAAGGTACTCTGCCCGCTGCGACTTTCCGCCTCAGCGAGGCTGAGTATACCCGGATTAATGACTTTGTTGCGCATAACATAACTTAGCCTAAGCAATGGAAAAGCCGCTTGTGAAAGCGGCCTTTTCCGCACTCTGGAGAGCAGTTACTGATTAGTACCGTTTGTGTTCTGGATCGGTGTCAGCGTACCGAACAGGCCGCCTGTGCCTGGGGCGGCAGCAAAATACAGTGTCGTCGCCGGACCGCCATTTGCCGTATCATTTCCAAAATCAAGCCCCCATAGACCGTCAATAGCGATAGGGGTATTGGTTGCATCTACAAGAGTTGCGATAAAGCGGCCCGTAATAGGGTTGAAGACGTTAATCTTACCGTCGCCGTTATTACCTACCAGCAGGTCGTGGCTGTATTGACCGAAATCACTGGGTGCAATTGCAATACCCCATGGCGCATTTAAGAACGGTCCTGATTCCAGGCTTCCAAGCAGCTTACCTTCAGGGCTGATAGCAGCAACTAAACCCTGGCCCGGCCCTGTCGAACCGTCAGTCCTTGTCAAGGTTACATACAGGTTGCCGCCGATGTTTTGAATGTTGAACGGCGACATTCCATAGGGAACTCCCAAGCTGCCGATTGCGTTCTCAATAGCCGTTGCTTGATGAAATGAGCTATCAAACACACTAATTTTCGCGGATTTTACGTCAGCCGCATAAAGATATGTGCCCGTTGTGCCGTTTACAGTTGCCGATGCGATTGCCAGTCCGGTAAATACCGAAGTTGTTGAACGATTGGCAACAATCTGCGCCACATTGTTGGGAACTGTACCGTTCCATCCGGCAATCAGCCCGTCGAGCGTTGCAAAGAGAAAACTCGCGGCTTTGCCGTCGGGAAGCACAAAATTCGCTGCGTTTGCATTGAACACAATGCCGGTGGGCGAACCTTTTGGTGTCTGTTTCGGGTTCGCGCTTGGAATCGTTACAACCAGATTCTGCCGGACACCGACCCCGTTATAAAGCGTCGAGAAGCCGCCGACATTGTTATCTCCATCGGCGACCCACCATGGCCCGGCGGAAGAGCGTGAAAGCCCCCAGGCACCTGCGAGGTTCGGATCAATCGTCGTGGCATTTGCCGCAGTTGCCGTGGAATCGGCAACCAGACTGGTCTGTTTGAATTGCTGAGTTGCAATTCCACTTGATTGTCCGAGTGCGATCGATGATAGCGATGCTAGCGATAGAGCAAGTGCGGCGGCGCGTGTCTGGAGATGCATGAACCTAACCTCGTGGCAGCCCTTTCCGGGTTGCAAGCGTATGTTAGCAGCGCAACAATCGATTTATGCGGAAAGATACCCAAGTGACAAAAAAATAACTAAGACAACATAGTGAAGTTACGGAAGTTGTACTGATAACTATGTGTAAAGCATCGTGAATGCCTCCACACCTACGGACTACTTTTCCCGGTTTACCACAAAGTCCGGTACCCAGAGCAAAGCCCGTTTGTACTCGGATTCCGGGATAGGATCGAGCGCACGCCGTGCGCGCTCCGCATGACCCCGCGCCACGCTCATGGCAAAATCGATGGACCCGTAACGGTCCAGCGTAGACAGGACATCCTCATAGCGCACTTGCAGAAAAGCGCCATCAGCAAGCACTTGTAAAATGGCTTCGCTTTCAGCAGCCGTGGCATGCTGCAAAGCATGCACAACAGCAAGTGTAGCTTTGCCTTCACGCAGGTCACTGGCTACCGGTTTGCCCAGTACCGCCTCGGCTGAGGTCAAATCCAGCACATCATCCACAACCTGGAAAGCGAGTCCCAGCGAATGACCGTACTCGGCCAGACAACTCTCAATGGCAGGATCGGCTCCTGCCAGTATGGCACCCAGCCGCATGGACACTTCAAATAGGCAGGCGGTTTTGCGATAGATCAGCTCGTTGTACTCCCCCTCTGTAACAGGCCGTCCGAGCTTTTCCGTTTGCAGCAGTTCGCCTTCAACCATCATCTGGGTAAGTGAAATCAGCAGTTCAAGCACACGGAAGTTCTGCTCTTCCAGCGCAATGTGGAAGGCCTGCATGTAGAGCCAGTCGCCTGCCAGGACGCAGCGTGAATTGCCCCAGGTGGTATTCGGAGAGGGCCGCCCGCGCCGTAATTCCGCGCCGTCGATGATGTCGTCATGCACCAGGGTTGCTGTGTGGATCATTTCGATCACAGCTCCGAGGCGGTGCATGGACGAGCCGGAGTAGCCGAGGCAGCGGCACGAAAGCAGCAGCATGGAGGGACGGATGCGTTTGCCGCCGCCGCCGCGCAGATATTCAGCAATCTCCGTGATAGCTGCCACGGAGGAAACGGCATCCCGTCCAAACTCCCGCTCAATGGCCTGGAGGTCATCGTGCAAGAGGTCGAACACCTCCTTGGCCGTCGCTATTATGGCTGTACCCACAAACTCTCCTGCCGTACATGATGCGTGGGCCGGGCCCTTCGCGGCAAATCTGCTTCTACCCGGCCAAACTAACCGCGAACCTAATTGGAACGGAAGTTCGTGAACTGCATATCGATACCAAACTCATGTCCCTTGAGTAGCGCGATGGTTTCTTGCAAGGTGTCACGATCCTTGCCGGTGATACGAACCGTCTCACCCTGAATCGTGGCTTGTACCTTGCTTTTAGAATCCTTGACCAGCTTGACGATTTCCTTGGCTTTGTCTGTCGCAATGCCCTGCTTCAAGGTTACTTTCTGCCGGACGCTGGAACCGGAAGCAGGCACTTCTTTTTCAAACTCTAGTGACTTGACAGAAATACCGCGCTTGATCATTTTCTGCTCAAGAATCTGCCGCACCGCCTCCAGCTTGTAGCTATCAGCCGAGTGCAACTCCAGTTCTTTCTCCTCGCCATCGAGCTTAATGGTCGACTTCGAGTCCTTGAGATCGAAGCGGGCATTGACCTCTTTGGTCGCCTGCTCAATGGCGTTCTTCACTTCCTGGATGTCGACCTTTGAAACGATGTCGAACGAATTGTCAGCGGCCATAGGTTTTTACGTCCTTTTCTATTATGTGTCCTGCGTATGAAGGCTGAGCGGGTTACAGGAGCGGAACCGCATCGGCCTCATGGAAAATCTGAAAAAGCTGAAAGAAATTTTCGGTTGTTGATTCCCCCAGGGCTCCCAGCGACACGCCGCGCACCTGTGCCAGCAGCTCCGCTGTGCGACGCACCAGCGACGGCTCATTGCGCTTGCCTCGCTCAGGTATCGGTGCCAGGAAGGGGCAATCGGTTTCAATCAGTATCCGGTCTGCCGGCAGTGCGCGAGCCACATCGCGTAGTGCTCCTGCGCTGGGATAGGTAAGATTTCCGGCAAATGAGATCAGGAAGCCGAGCGCCAGGGCGCGATCAGCCTGTGCACGGTCGCCGGAAAAGCAGTGCAGGATGCCGCGTAGGCCGGTCGGCTGCCAGTGCTGCTCAAGCATCTGGAGCGTCTGCTCCCAGGCGTCTGCTTCCTGTCCGAACGCCGAGCCGGGTCGGCAATGAATCACGATGGGCTTGCCGTGGGCCGCTGCGATTTCCATCTGCGCCCGGAAGGCCTCTTGCTGCGCATCCATCGGCGGATTGTCATTGTGGTAGAAGTCGAGGCCGATCTCGCCGCAGGCGAGGACTTCCGGCTCATCAAGCAGCGCGTCCAGGTTAGCCAGGGCTCGCACGTCGCACTGCGCGGCATCCTGCGGATGCACTCCCGCAGTCGCGTAGATGCGTGGGGTGAGCGGCATATCATGGTAAGCCCGCGCCAGCTTTAGAGCTCCGTCCATGGAGGATGGCCCATCGCCGATGCCGATTGACAGAATGGTACGCACACCGGCTTGCCAGGCACGTGCCAGTAGCAGGTCGCGGTCCTCATTGAAGCGGGTATGGTCCAGGTGCGCGTGTGAGTCAACCAACAATGTGCTTCCCCTTACTTGAGCCGTGCGCCAAGCTCCACATCGTCAAGAAAGCCGGCGAGCGAAGGTTTGCCATGCTCGCCCAGTGAAGCGGCAACGACCATCCCATTGGACTCAAACCCGCGCAGCTTACGCGGTGCCAGGTTCGCCACAATGACTACCTTGCGACCGATCAGCGACTCCGGCATGTAGGTTTCTGCAATGCCGGCCAGGATCTGCCGCCGCTCGTAGCCCAGGTCAACCTCAAGCCGCAGCAGCTTGTCGGCTTTAGGAACGCGCTCGGCAACCAGTATCTGTGCCACACGCAGCTCGACTTTCAGAAAATCGTCAATGTTGATCTGCGGCAGGGCGTCCGGGCGCTCCGGCGGCAGGGTTTCAAGCGGTGCATCGGGCTGCATGGCAATCGGTGCCGGGGCCGTGATTTGACCGACCAGCGCAGCGTCTTCCATGTTCAACAGGCCCGGCTCAAAGGCCGCAAACGGCAGGGAGGTATCAAGCGGGCTCGATAGAGAAGCAGCCGGTGAGAGAGGCAACGATGGCTGTAGCGATGAGAGCGGGCCTGAGCTGGTATCCGAAATTGCCGGTACTGTTTCCGGTGTAGTAGGGCTTACGCTTCCTGTCGCTTTCGCGTTTTCTTGTTCCATATCCTGCATCCTTTGTATGGCGTCCTTGTCAGCGCGGGGGAAAACGGGTCCAAGCGTACCCAGCCGCGTGCCCGGCGGGAGACCTCCCCAGCTCAGATGCCGGATGTCGGCATTTGCTATATCGCCCAAGCCCAACTGCGCCCAGACTTTCGCGGCTGCCTCCGGAAGGACCGGGTAGACGAGCGCGGTAATGATGCGGATGGCTTCTACACAGGTGGCCAGCACTGATTCAAGAGCGCCCCGTTCATTCTCGGCAGCGGCAAGTTTCCATGGAGCGCTCTCTGTGATGTAGCCATCGATCAACGCAACAAAGGACCAGGCCGCTTCCAGAGCACGCGAGAACTCGAGCTCATCAAAATGCCGGTTGAAGTCAGCAAGCGTTTTTAGCGCAGCAATTGCGATGCGTTCTTCATATGGCGCTATGGGGATGATTCCATCGCAATACTTGGCGATCATAGCCAGCGTACGGCTCACCAGGTTGCCATAGCCGTTTGCCAAATCCGCGTTATACCGCTGCACAAGCGCGTCAAACGAAAAGCTGCCATCCTGCCCAAATACGATCTCACGAAGTAGAAAGTACCGCAGCGCATCCGCCCCAAGCACCGCCAAAATCGTTTCTGCCCGCACGATGTTCCCGCGCGACTTCGACATCTTCGATTGCTCGAACAGCAGCCATCCATGCGCCACCACAGCCTTGGGCAGCGGCAAACCCGCAGCCAGCAAAAACGCGGGCCAGTACACGCAGTGAAAGCGAGAAATCTCCTTGCCGATGATGTGCAACTGCGCCGGCCAGAACTTCCTGAACGCCGACTCATCGTCAGACCCATAGCCGAGCGCGGTGATGTAATTCGCCAGCGCATCGAGCCATACATAGATGACGTGCGACGGATCGTCCGGCACCGGGATACCCCACTTGAAGCCGGTGCGCGAAACCGATAAATCACGCAGGCCGCCGCGTACAAATGCAAGCACCTCATTGCGCCGCGACTCCGGCTGGATGAAGCCGGGCTGCTCGGTATAGAGCTCCATCAGCTTGTTTTCAAACGCCGACAATTTGAAAAAGTAGTTCTCTTCGCTCACGGTCTCTGTCGTGCGGCCGCAGTCCGGGCATGGCGCGCCGGGACCGGCCTCCACATAGAGCTCGTCGAAAACGCAATACTGGCCTGTGTAGGTGCCCTTGTACAGGTAGCCGCGCTCTTTCAGCACGTTCCACAACTTGGCTACACCGCGCTTATGCCGGGCCTCCGTGGTGCGAATGTAATCGTCATAAGTCAGGCCCATCCGGTCCCACAACCCGCGGAACTCGGCGGAAACGCGGTCGGTAAATGCCTGCGGTTCTTCGCCGGCGAGTGCGGCAGACCGCTCAATCTTCTGCCCGTGCTCGTCTGTGCCGGTCAGGAACCAGACGTCCTGCCCCAGCGCGCGGCGGCGGCGCGCAATGGCATCGGTTACCACGGTGGTATACGTGTGGCCGATGTGCGGGCGCGCGTTGACGTAGTAGATCGGCGTCGTGATGTAGAAAGGGGTGCTGGGCTCTGGCATGGTTGGGGCTTGCGGGTCGGCAGCTTGCATGGGGCGCAAGGGTCATCTTACCAGCCGTGCGATTCTATCTCGCGCGGGCGATTTAGACTCACAGGGACGAGTTCGCATATATTACGAAAGCCAGGACCATCCCCTTGTATCTTTCCGGACAGAAGCGGCTTGCCGAGACCTTGCGCCAAGTGCTCAAAAGCCTGTACTCGCTTGACATCGAACACTTCGCTATCGAACAGCCGCCCGATCTACGCTTCGGCGAATATGCCGTGCCGGTCGCCTTACAGTTGGCACGGACACTGCGCAAGGCTCCGCGCAAGATCGCGGAAGAGATTACGGCAGAGCTTGGGTCCGTTGAAGGCTTTGCGGGGTTTGAAGTCGCAGGCGCGGGCTACATCAATGCGCGGCTGGACCGCGCCGCCGCTGTGCGTGTTCTCGCTTCAGGCCGTGTCGAGTTGGAAGCGCGCGCGCCGCAGCACGCGCTTGTTGAACACACCAGCATCAACCCGAACAAGGCGGCACACGTCGGGCACCTTCGCAATGCCATTCTCGGCGATACTTTTGTCCGCCTGCTGCGTGCTACAGGCGACCGCGTTTCCGTGCAAAACTACATCGATGACACTGGCGTCCAGGTCGCCGATATCGTCGTCGGACTCCAACACCTGCTGGGCCTTTCGCTCGAGCAGTTCGCGAAGTGGTTCGAGACTCTCACAGAGCCCATCGACTATGCATGTTGGGACCTTTATGCCCGCACTTCACAGTGGTACACGACGGGCAGCCCAGAGGAAAATGCCGCCCGCAAACAGCTTCGTTTAGATACCCTTCACGAGGTGGAAGGAGGAGACAACGTAGCTGCATTGATTGCCGACCAAGTCGCGACTGCCATTGTGAAGCGTCACTTGCTCACCATGCAACGGCTCGGCATCGAGTACGACCTTCTCCCCCGCGAAAGCCAAATCCTCAAACTGCATTTCTGGGACGCTGCGTTTGCGCAGCTAAAGGCGCGCGGTGTGCTCCGGTTGGAAACAGCGGGTAAAAATGCAGGCTGCTGGGTAATGCGCCGGCCTGGCTCAGACGCTGAGGAAGGTGAGCTCGACGAGGACACCAAGGTGATCGTCCGCTCTAACGGAACAGTGACCTACGTCGGCAAGGATATTGCTTACCACCTGTGGAAGTTTGGCCTGCTGGGGCGAGACTTCGGATACCTGCCCTTCTTTCCGTACCTTGACCACACATGCTGGGTAACCGTCGTCTACGGCGCCCCCGACCACCCGCACTTCGGCGGGGCGGATGCCATTTACAATGTCATCGACGCGCGTCAGTCCGACCCGCAGGCCAATGTTATTGAGGCATTACGCGGCATGGGCTTCGTCGAGCAAGCCGCTCGCTACACGCATTTTTCCTATGAGATGGTCGCGCTCACCCCCCGCTGTGCGCTTGAGCTGGGCTACGAGGTTGCCGAGGAAGACCGTACCCGCGCCTACATCGAGGTTTCCGGCCGCAAAGGTTTCGGCGTAAAAGCTGATGATTTGATTGACCGGCTCATTGCTGCGACCCATGCCGAAGTCGCCGAACGCAACCCCGAGCTCAGCGAGGCGGAGCGCGAGGGCACCGCGCGGCAGATCGCTGTCGGCGCACTGCGTTACTTCATGCTCAAGTTCACCCGCACCACCGTGATCGCGTTCGACTTCAAGGACGCGCTCGCCTTTGAAGGCGAGACCGGCCCGTACCTGCAATATGCCGTGGTGCGCATCCGGTCTATCTTCCGTAAAGCCGGCACAAACCCGGAAGATGCACTCGCGTCGGCTGCCGACCTTGACAGCGAAGTTGAAGACAGCATCTGGCAAGTGTGGCTGCGTGCGGCGAAAACCTCACTGGTACTGGAGCAGTGCCGCGAGACCGCCGAGCCCGCCCACCTGGCCCGGCACTGCTTTCAGCTGGCACAGGAGTTTTCCAGCTTCTACCGCAAGCACCACATCCTTACCGAGCCCGATCCCGCTCGTAAAACGCTGCTGCTGGCAACCGCTGCCGTGGCAGAGCGCGAGCTGGTGCGCTCGCTTGCTGTACTCGGTATTGAGACACCGAACATTATGTAATCCGGACTATGATCGTGGCGGAGGAACCCCATGGCAACAATCCTGATCTCTGTTGAGGAGTACCTGAAAACCATCTACGAGCCCGACGCCGAGTACGTCGACGGCGTCATTGAGGAGCGCCCTATGGGAGAAGATCAGCATTCAGCTTGGCAGGTAGCGCTTGTCACGTACTTTAACGTACGGGCAAAAGAGTGGGGTATACGTGTTCGCCCGGAACTCCGCACCAAAACAAGTGAGCGCCGCTACCGAATTCCTGACATTGCAATCCTTGACGCAAATGCTCCCCGTGATCCGGTCGCGCTCGTTCCGCCGCTAATCGCATTTGAAATCCTGAGCTCCGAAGATCGCCTTTCCCGCCTACTCGTCCGACTTGCCGATTTTGAAACCATGGGTGCTCCAGCGCTCTACGTTGTCGACCCCGCCGACAACAGCTTGTTTCGCTTCAGCCAGGGCAAGCTCGAAGCGGCAACGGAGATCAATCTCCAAGACCGCATCATCCCTTTCACGGAAGTCCTCGACCTGCTTTGGTGATCGCTCCTCTCCCTGCCTAGCAACGCGCGGACCCATGCTGCCGTCCTACTGTTGAGGAGACACAGGACTATGGCACAGCAGCTGACAGGCAAGAAGGTAGCAATTCTGGCGACAGAAGGTTTCGAACAGGCAGAGCTCACCGAACCCAAAAAGGCTCTGGAAGAAGCGGGTGCCACTACGCACGTTATCTCACTCAAATCGGGCGAGATCAAGGGCTGGAACATGACCGATTGGGGCGAGAGCGTCAAGGTGGATAAGACCGTTCCCGAGGTCACGGTAGACGACTACGACATGCTGGTACTGCCCGGCGGCGTGCAAAATCCCGATAAATTGCGCATGGACCCCGGCGCGGTAGCCTTCATCGGCGAGTTCTTTGAGACCGGCAAGCCTGTCGGCGCAATCTGTCACGCAGCCTGGACCTTGATCGAGGCCGATGTCGTTGATGGTATGACCATGACCTCATGGTCGTCACTGACGACAGATCTTGAAAATGCAGGCGCGGACTGGGTTGACGAAGAAGTTGTTGTCGATGAAAACTTGATCACCAGCCGTAAACCGGACGACCTTCCGGCGTTCAATAAGAAATTGATCGAAGTACTGGCAGAAGCGTAAAACCCTGCGCGCGAGCACTCATGCGCAGGAGTGCTCTTTCAAATCAAAGGCCACTTTGTTCCAGGGATACATCCCGGAACAAGGTGGCCTTTTGCACTGCAACGAGTACCCAGCTTGAAGGAACCATCTCCGAGCAGGGATGTTATGCATATCGCCGTGCCCACGCTACCAGGCTACGGACGGCTACCCCGCTCGGGCCGCTTGCCATCCATGGCTTTGCGTCATCAAGCCACGCGGTTCCGGCAATGTCGAGATGAATCCACGGAGTCTCGCTCACAAAGTGCTCCAAAAATGCAGCTGCCGTGCAGGAGCCGCCATAACGTCCACCGGTGTTCATCAGGTCGGCAATCTGCGAACGGATTTGCTCGCGGTACTCCTCGCTTAGCGGCAACCTCCAGAAAGGCTCCCCGCTCACTTCTGCTCCTGCAACAAATTCAGTCCAGCAATCGTCGTTATTGGAGAAGCCGCCCACATTGTGCTTGCCCAATGCAACAGAAACCGCGCCGGTCAGGGTTGCGGCGTCTATCAGGTGGGTTGCGCCCAGCTGCTTTGCATAGTGCAGCCCATCGGCCAGCACCAGGCGACCTTCCGCATCCGTATTGACAACTTCGATGGTTTTGCCGCTCATCGCGGTCAGCACATCGCCGGGTCGATAGGCGCGGCCTGAAGGCATGTTTTCAGCGGAGCACACTACACTCAGCACCCGCACCTTGGGCTTGAGCTGTGCAATGGCACGCATAGCCCCAAGCATGGCCGCGCCACCGGCCATGTCGTACTTCATCTTCTCCATACCGTCTGCCGGTTTGATGGAAATACCGCCGGTGTCAAAGGTAATCGCCTTGCCTACGAGCCCCAGTACGGTCTCGCTTTGCGTAGCACTCTCCGGCTCGTAGCGAATGACGATCAGTGCGGGCGGCTCGTCCGAACCCTGGGTCACGCCCAAAAACGCGCCCATCTTCAATTCTTTCAGCTTATCTGTCGAGTAGACCTCGCATGTAAGCCCGACCTCGGCGCACATGGCCGCCGCCCGTTGGCCCAGGGCAGTGGGGGTCAGTACATTGCCCGGCTCATTCACCAGGGTACGGGCAAAATTCTGTGCCTCGGCAATGATGATGCCCTCGTCCAGCCCGGTCTGTGCCGCTGCCTGATCGATGCGCTCTGAGGCAACCACGGTCAAAGTGTGCAGGCTTGTTTCATTGCGGTCTGATTTATAAGTATCGGACTCATAATCCGCAATGCCGACCCCTTCTGCGATCGTGCCTGCTGCCTGGGCGTCAGTTGCCTCAACCAGCGTTTGCGGCAGGGCAATGACGATATCGCGCAAACCGCGCTTTTTTGCGAAGCGCGCGGCTGTCCCGGCTGCTTTTCGTAGTACGGAGAGTCCCGGACCTTTACCTCCGACAGCAGCTTTGCCCAAGCCGACCAGCAGCAGGCGTTTGGCGGCAAAGCCGGCAGGGGAGTGCACCAGCAGCGTTTCGTTTGCGCCTGAACTGAACTCACCGCTTGTAAGAATGTCGCCGATGGAATTATGTACAGTTTGCGACTCGGTCAGCGGGAACACGGCAGGCTTGGCGTCGGCAGCTTTGTTCGTGTTTTCGTCGGCTGTAAAGATCACCAGGAGGTCGGCTGGAGTTTGGGAGGCGAGCGCAAAGACAAGTTCGGTTTTCACCTTGTATACGATGCTGAGATCAACTATGCGCGGCAAGAGGAAGCAAAAGCAGGTCCTTCGACTCCGCTGCGCTCCGCTCAGGATGACACCTGAAAGTTCAGAACAAGTGAAAACAAGCCACGCACCGTCTCCCGCGCAGGGGTCTTACTTTTCAGCAAACTAGCGCCCTTTACTCTCCGCTACGGCTTGCCGTGCTTCCTTATCGCCCTCGCGCTTCTTCTCAGTGGCCCGCTTGTCCCACTCCTGCTTGCCGCGAGCCACCGCGATCTCGCACTTCACCCGTCCATTGCGAAAGTACAGCCGTGTCGGGATCAGCGTAAAACCCTTGGCCTGGGTCTGATCGATCAGCTTGCGGATTTCACCGGCATGGAGCAGCAGCTTGCGCGTTCGTACCGCGTCATGCGAATCGAACCCGGTGTGCGAGTAGGCCCCGATGTGCGCGTTCAGCAGGAAAGCCTCATTGCCCTTCAAAATGCCGTAGCTGTCCTTCAGATTGGCCTTCCCCTCACGAATGCTCTTGACCTCGGAGCCTCGCAGCGCCACCCCCGCCTCAAAACGGTCCATTAGGAAGTAATTGTGCCCGGCGGCGCGATTGTTGGCTGCATCTCGTTCGCCGGCTGCGACCGGATCGCGTGGCTTGGCTTTAGCGGTTGTGCTTGCCTTGGGTGCTGCCTGTACCTGGTATGTGGATTGCTTCGCCATGACTAAAGGGTAGATGAGAGCTGATTTTCATGCGTTGCAGCTCTCTTTTTTGTCGGGATCACGATGCTATACTGAGCCGGCAATCGTCTGAAAGACAGTGTTACTTGGCGTCTGCTTGGCACTTACCATAGCAGACAGCAAGATTTTTGCATGGTGTATTTGAATCCTTGGAGTTGCATGACTTACCGGTATCACTGGGGCTTTCCACTCGCCCTCGCAGCTGTTTGCGCCACTGTTTATACGCCGCTCGCCTCCGCGCAGTCCGCCAATGCGTTCTTCAATCGCGGGCGTGCCGCCGAAGCCCGTGACGACATTGAAAATGCATACAACGACTATGCTCGCGCTTTTCAGAAGAAGCCGGGCGATGAGCGGTACAAAATCTCCTACGAGCGCCTGCGGCTTGATGCTGCGGCGGCCCATATCAAGCATGGCGAGCTGCTACGCGACCAGGGTGACAGTACCGGCGCACTGACCGAGTTCCTGCGCGGCCTTGAAATTGATCCAAGCAATGAGCTGGCAACCCAGGATATCCGCGTCACCCGGGAGCGGCTTGACGGGGAGGCGAACACACCCCCGGCAGAAACTGCCATGGCGCAGAGTGAACGCAAGGCGCTCCTGAACCTGGGCGGCCCGCCGCAGCTCAAGCCCACCTCAAGCGAGCCGCTGACCATCCACGCCATGGGTGATGTCAAGGAGATGTACCAGACCATCGGCAAGCTGGCCGGCATCAATGTCCTGTTTGACCCGGATTACCACTCCACCCGGCTGCAGCTTGACCTTTCAAATGAGGATGTCTACAACTCCCTACGCATCCTCGGCACAGTTTCCGGCACGTTCTGGCGACCGATCACGCCAAATACCATCTTTGTAGCGCAGAACACCCGCGGCAAGCGCACAGAGCTTGACGAGGAAGCCGTGCAGACGTTCTACCTGACCAATGTCGCTCAGCAGAACGACTTGAATGACATTCAGACAGCGTTGCGCAATGTGTTCACCTCCGGTGCCAAGCTGTACGGCGTGCCCAGCCAAAGCGCCATCATCATGCGCGGCACTCCCGACGAGCTGCTGCTGGCGGGCAAGCTTATCAACGATCTTGATAAGGCGCGGCCCGAGGTTGTGATTGACGTAGCGGTACTCGAAGTCAGCCGCACCAAGATGAGAAGCTACGGCGTCCAACTGCCGCAGACAGCTTCTATCAACTTCCAGCAGAGCAATGCGATTACCGGCACCGCTGCCACTGCCAGCACCGCCTCCAGCAATAACGGCACAACGCCGACCGCGACTTCAACTTCCAGCCAGCTGCAGCTCAACCAGCTTGCTCATCTCAATTCAACCAACTTTGCGGTTAGCATCGGCCAGGCGCAAGTCAATCTGCTCTTAAACGACAGCAATACACGCATCCTGCAAAACCCGCGTGTACGTGCAACGGATGGCCAGGAATCCACAGTTAAAATCGGCGAAAAGCTGCCGGTAGCTACCGGCTCTTTCCAGGCCGGTGTTGCAACCGCGATCACCTCTTCGCTGGTCAATACGCAGTTCCAGTACCTCGACATCGGTGTGAACGTGGACTTGAAACCTACTGTTCACTATGACCGCGATGTCTCCATGAAGCTGAAGATTGAGGTGTCCTCGACGAACGGAACTGAAAACCTGGGCGGCATCAACGAGCCCATTATCACCCAGCGCACGCTTGACCAGACCATCCGGCTACGCGAGGGCGAAGCCAGCATCCTGAGCGGCATCTTTCAGCACCAGGTTTCCAAGGCAATCTCCGGGTATCCCGGCTTGAGCGAACTGCCGATTCTGAAATACCTATTTTCAAACACGACCGACAACTTGAATGACGATGAGATTGTCTTCCTGGTAGTACCGCACATTGTGCGCGCTGCGGAGATTTCGCCGTTGAACCTACGGCAGATCGATACCGGCACTACGAATGACATCGCACTGCGCCGCATAAGCCTGGGCCAGAATGCCGATGATGATCCTGGGAGTGTTCCAACCGGTGCGGCAGCCCCGCAGCCTAATAGCATCCCGGATCTCGCCGCGCCGCGACCGCAAATTCCTGCCGGTACCAACCCCACACAGCTGAACGGGACCATCCCGGGGCAGGGAACGCCGGTGCTTCCGCCACCCCCGCCGCCTCTTTCTCAAAGCGTGCCTCCAGTTGCGGGTGCCGCCGTCGTACCTGCATCCGTCAGCACAACCGCAGGCGGTACTGGAACACCTATAAACCTGCAGCTGGTTGCTTCCAATGCCACGCAGTCGGTGGGCAATACGTTTCAGGAAATGATCAACGTTTCGGGCGCAACGGATGCGTATGCGGTGACTTCACAGCTTCAATACGACCATGACAAGCTCGCGCTGGTAAACGTGGATGTAGGCGATCTCCTACAGAAGGACGGCCAGGCTGTGGCGCTGGTACACCGTGAAGACGGCGCGGGCAACGTGGTGATTTCAACTTCGCGGCCGCCGGGTACAGCCGGGATTACAGGCGCAGGCACGCTATGCACAGTTACCTTCCAGGCCAAAGCCGTAGGTGATGCCACCATTACGTTGAACAAACCCGTGGTACGCGACAGCAAACAGCAGCCCATGCAGGCCAGCGGGTCGCAGGGAGTAGTTCACATCAAGTGAGACGCCTGCTGCATACCCGGCTGCTGCGGACCCGCTTGCAAGGCGAGGCCGGCGTTACCCTGGTCGAACTGATCGTGACAGTGGCAATTCTTTCGATTTTGGCTTCAGCAGCTGTTCCCATCACGCGCTTTGAAAAGAAGCGTGAGAAGGAACGGGAGCTGCGCTACGACCTGTGGACCATGCGTTCTGCGATCGACCACTATAAAGACGCTGCCGACCGCAATGCGTTCCAGATCAAGGTCGATAGCCAGGGGTATCCGCCGGACCTTCAAACACTGGTCAAAGGGGTCGATGTGCAAGGGAAAAAGGTCAAGTTTTTACGCCACATTCCATTGGACCCCATGACAGGCAAGGATGACTGGGGCCAACGCTCCATGCAGGACGACCCGGATAGCACTTCGTTCGGCGGCCAGAACCTGTTTGACGTGTATACAAAAGCTCAAGGCACGGCTCTTGACGGCACAAAATACTCGACGTGGTAGAAGCGATGCCCGAAGTGGAACTCAAATCGTTTGCATATAAGCGAGAGCACGGCTTCACGCTCGTTGAGCTGATGATTGTCATGTTGATCATTGGTGTGCTTGCCGCTATCGCCATTCCGAGCTACACCAACTCCATCAGGAGCGCACGAGAGGCTGTTTTTCGTGAGGACCTGCATGTTATGCGTCAGGCTATCGACTCATACACGATGGATAAGGAAAAGGCTCCGCAGGCGCTTGATGATTTGGTGCAGTCTGGTTACCTAAAGGAAATTCCAAAGGACCCGCTCACGCAAAGCCAGACCACTTGGGTAACGGACTCAGATGACTCGCTTCAAAGCGTGGATCAAACTGCGGGCGGTATCACTAATGTTCATGGCGGATCGACGCAATCCAGTTCGGATGGACGGTCTTACAGCGAGTGGTAAACCCTCAGAGGGTATGTGTAAAGCTGCAAATTGACAATCCGGTGTCATCCTGAGCGGAACGCAGCGGAGTCGAAGGACCTGCTTTTCTGGGGTTCATGCGCAAAAAATCAAAAGCAGAAGCAGGTCCTTCGGCTTCGCTCAGGATGACACCGCTTACTAGACGTTTTCTATGTGCCTGTTCGCTCAGGGTGATGCGTTTCTCTGCACATGACACCCTCGATTTGCTTTAGAAGGAAAAGCTAAGCCCACCCGCAATGCAACGCTGCCCCTGCGCGAAGTACACCGTAGTGCCATCTTGTGACAGAAAAGGCCGATAGCCCTGCGCCAGCAGGTTGCGCACGTCCAGGATTGCCTCGACCCGTCCGGAACCCGCGCGCTGCAGGTGCAGCGGCTGCCTCACAGAAAAGCCGAGGTACGGATCAGGAAGATTATTGCTCGCAAATGGGGCGACCTGTGTGAGCGTGCTGACCGGCTGCCAGCGGTAGCTGCCTCGCACCGTTGTGCCGGTGGCGGCAAAATGGGTTCCGGCAGCGACAGCAAGCGCGGATGCGCTTTGGGCAGGGAAGTTGCCGGGCATAGGGCCGACTGCTTTCGGCAGCTCCGTCGCAGGCATGCTCAATACATCGCCCATCGCGTAGCTCAGGGAAAGCCAGGTCTCCGGACTCAGCTGGTCTCGCAGCATGGCCAGCACACCGCCATGGCTGTAGCCCTGGCCTGAGACTGCAATAGTGCCCGTTCCGGGATCGTACAAAACATTCTTTGAGTCAATGGCAGCTTCGTCCCCTTCGACCGCACCGTTCACAACAGGATGACGTAGAGTATCGTGAAACAGGCTTGCTTCGGCAGTCCAACTACGAACCTTCCGGCTCACCCGCAGCTCCTGATGGAGACCCTGCTCCAGATGCAATGCTCCAGCTGTTTGTGAAAGCAAAGGCGCGTCTTCGGCAGCTTCCTCTTCCAGGTCGTCTGGGCCGGTGAGGCTGCGCGCAGTTACCAGGCGGTACTCAATTGCCGTTTGCCCGGTGTGTGTCGCCACGGTGATAAAGGGATGGCTGCCAAACGCCGCGGATTCCGCGCCCAGGCGGGCCAGCTCCAGTTCCGTACCTGTGCTCACTTCGGCCAGGTCTCCAAGCCGGACTGTAGCCGCGGATCGAACGTGGGCGGTCACCAACCCGTCGGCCCCGGTGGATCGGACTCCGGGCCGGCCCGTTACCGTCACAGTGGTGGTCACAAGGCGATTGGGCGAAAGCTGCTCACGGTACTCGCCGGTGCTTGAAATCCGGCTCAGGCCGGTGTTGTCGGTCGCGGCGTGTGCCTCCAGCAGCAAGCCGTGCGACTCTCCTTCCGGCTCGCTCCATACCACCTGCTGATTGATGCCTCCCTGGCCGAAAGCAGCAAAGCCGTTGCGGACGGTAACTCGCCGGGTAGCGGCTGAAACTTTCAGCTCATGTACCTTCCCCGGGTCCACCGCGCGCAGCAGCGGGCGGTTCGCGGAGAGCCGCAGTGTCCAGCTCCAGTCATCGGCAGCGCCATTGCGCATGCGCGGCTCAGCCGGCAGCAGTTGCAAGGCTTGGTACACAGTGCTCAATGTCAAGTTGACGATAACTTTGGAGTTGGCAAGCAAATGCAGGTCAGGCCGTACAGCGGGCAGGAACAGCATGTTTGTAGCTTTTAGTTGGTAGCGGCCCGCATTGAGCTGCGGAAGGGCATAGCGCCCGCGATCATCGGTAAACGTTTGCGCCACCACGTCGTACTGGGCGTTCAGCAGCTCAACCAATGTGCCGATTTGGGGTCGACCCGTGCTGTCGCGTACAACGCCCGACACCCCGGAGCGGAATGTCGCACCGATAAGGCCCATAGCTGAAGCTTGTGCTAGGGAGATACAAGGCGTGGCAAAGATGCTCGCAACGAACGCGACGGCAAGGCCGACGAAGCTGGGTGCTTTCGAGATCACTCGGTGTATCTTGAGTCCGTTTCTTTGCGCCGTGCTCCTGAACGACTTTCCAAGACGTCGGCTCTTGTGGCCGGCTGTCCCAACAACGTGACCGAAGTGTAACGCAAATACAAGGAGCATGCCGGTATGAAACCCGGCATGCTCGCATCTTTTTCTACTGCACAGTAAAGGGTGCGGTTTGTGCGATTTCCTGCTTGGAAACTGCGTCGTTCACGCTCACTTTAATGCTGTACTTACCCAGGGGCACACTTGCCAGCGGCACGGTTTTCGACACAGTAACCTGGTCGGAGCTTGCACCGAGTGTCGCGGCAGTCTCATCCGTCGAGAACACAGGCTTGCCGTCAGCCAGGTTGATGATCTGGTAGGTAATGGTTGCGCCGTTCTTCTTGCTGTCCTGGTTAATGCCCAGGTTGTAGACCTGCATCCAGAAGTTCAGGTTTTGATTCTGGTGGAAGATAGCCGGCTGGGTCTGGCTCGGAGTCACCGCAGGCAGCAGCTTGGTGTTGCCGATGATGAAGTTGCCCGCACCGATCTCCTTCGATGCAACCTTCTCCATTTTGCCCGCGAGAATCAGCGATGAGGCCGAAAGCCGGTCGTCATCGTAACGAGGTACTACAATGCCTTGCGCCCAGGTACCAATGTGATCGGCGTTATTTACATCCTTGATTGCGATATCGACGCGGTAGCGACCGGGGCGCAGCGGCAGGGCTTTCCAGTAGAGCTGCGAGTTGTCGAGAATCTTCGGCAGAAGCTCACTTGGCTCCTCTACCTCGACATTGTCTTCAAAGCTCTGCACAATCTTGCCCGTGATGGTCGAAACTCGACCGATGATGTGTACCCTGCCCGTCGATACACCATCCTTGGTCTGGAAGGTGATATTGCGGTTGCGGATTTGCAGCGTAAGCGGCATCAACACCGTATCGTCCGTCACCTTGACGTAGTCCGTACGCACGTCAAAGGGGAAGAACGGCCCGTTCAAAACCTTGTGGGTTGAGAGAAACTCTTCAAGCTTCAGATCCTGAAACTTGATAACGGGCGGTGCCTGCAGCTTGGCATAACGCTCCAGCCGGTCGAACTGCTTGGACTGCTGGGAACTGCTCAACGGGCCTTCGCCCAGGTTCTCCAGCCCACCATGAAAGCGGTCTGCCTGTTTAGCCCGGCCTTGCTGCTCATAGAGGGTAGCTCCGGCACCCGGCACGTGCAGCAGGGCGTCTTTTTCAGAGCGGTCAATCGTCATATGGTAATCCCCGCACTGGCAGGCATCCACAAACTCAATATCGATGTTGTCGCCCACGCCTTCAAGGTAGCGGTAGTGCCAGATTTCAAACGGAAACGTCGATGTCTGACCGCCGCCCTCTTCTATGGGCCGGTCGTAGGAACCGCCCGATGGATGGGAATCAATTGAATCCGCCTTGCCGTATGCGATATACATATGGCCTCGGTCCGTCAGCCAGCCCGGTTTGCCCGCGGCAAAGTGCTCGTTCGCATATGCGATACGGCGATAATTTTCATCGCGGAAGGTGTTCTCGGGCGACTCAGGATCGGGGTTGCGCCGCTGCCAGAACTGTTCGATGAAGGCATCTCGTTCTTCATCATTTGAGAGTGATTTGAACGCCTTCAGTTCCTGGTCGGTGATGATCCAGCGCACATCCTCATTGGCCCACTTTTTGTAGGGTCCTTTCAGTTCCTGCCGCAGCTCTTTCTGCTGGTTGAACCGTTCCTTGTCAGATAGTTTGCGGTTCAGGGGGCTGTTTGGATCGTTTTTCCCACCGGGGTCCGCCGATGGACGCTCGACATCGAGCAGCGCCTGCGCGGCGGCCTGGTTTGCCTTGGCGGCAGCCGCGGCTCCATTCGCTGTGTCTGTGCTCACATTGACAGCCTGTGCCTCACCTGTACCGGCAGGCTGGCCGGACTGCTGGGCAAATGCCGGTATCGCTGTGGCGGCAAAAGCAAGGGCAGCAGAAGCTACCAGGCGCAGCGCGAAAGATGGGATGTATGAAGACGAGGAAGCGGGGGAACTCTGCATAATGCCGGTACTCCTGCAAAACTAACTTATTCTAAGTGGCGACGACGACAGTAGCAAGTAAAGGCAACCTTTTCGTAAGGCTGCATGTATAGCTGTCAGGCAGCAGCAATGAAATGAGCTTTTTTACAGTACGTTAAAACCTTGCTTTCGCCCTTGTGGAAGATGGAGGGCAAGCATACTGGTGTGTTAAAGATGTAAGATTTTTTGATTTCGAAAGAGTCTGCCCGCAGTGAGTAACTACCGGGATTGCTTTACTTCAGAAACGGTACCGGCCTCCCGCGCAAGTGCCCGGTGTAGAACCCGCTGCAAACCGGCGCGGCTCTCTTCATATTCCTGCTCGCCTATCGCACCAAGCGCATGCTCCCGCTCAAGGGCCAGCAATGCGCGCTCCAGGGCGGGCCGCAACGCACGGCTTTCTTCAGGCACTATACCCGCTGTTTCCAGCGGCACCGGCTTGCCCCGCAGCAGCCAACCCGCGCCGCCCAGCAGCAGCACGCCGAGACCGCCCAGCAGCCAACCCTTGTACTTGTCGAGCGGATCGGGCGTGTCTACCGGTGGGCCGAGGCCGCCGCCGGGCCGTGTGTCGGCGGCCATGCTCTGCTGGGTCGCTACCGTGTTGCCTGCCGCGCCTGCGCTGCCTGTACCGGGTGTGTTCCCGCCTGCACTTTGAGAGTCGCGCGGCAACTGGCCCTCACCTGCCAGCTTGAAGCTGACTTCAATCCCCCGTGCTACGCCCTTTCGCACAAAGGTCTGTGCTTCCGGGTTTGCGGGCACCGTTTGCCACTCCGTGCCTCCCGGCATAAAGCGCATGCTCTTGGGCAGCAGCACTACCAGGTTTTCTGTGGCCAAGGACTCGCGCTGCGTCCAGCCGAAGCTTTTGCCTGTGTACGGCAATGTGTACATGACCTGGAAGCGGGTGCTGCCGGGCCTCACGGGAAAAACAAATGCGTAGTGCCCTGTGCCGGGCAGCGGTGTCGGTGTCGCCTCAACCGGACGCTCGCCGGGTGCCATGGCCGCTGCGCCTTGCAGCCTGGCACCCTCCGGCAGGAAGAACTCATACGCCTGGTTGCTGAACTGGGTACGAGGAGGGTCTGAGCCGTTGCGGACAAAAAAGTCGTCTGTCACTTGCAACTCGCCTCCCGGCAAGGTCTGCATGCTCAGCACATCGGCCTCGGTAACTACACCGTCGACGCTCGCTGCTACGTCATACACATCCACGTCAACCGTGTGCGCACCCGGCGGCACCGGTTGAAAGTAGGTCGCTTTCTGGTGGGTCACGCGGATCAGGTGTTGCCCCTCATCCGTTGAAGAGAAGGAGTAGTGTCCATTCGCATCGGCTTTGATCTCGGCAGCTACCTGCATGCCTTGGCTGAAGCTGATCAGGGCTACCGTGTCGCCGGCCGCTACATTGCCGTTGGTTCGATCCGTGACAATGCCGGAGATGGAACCGGCAGCCAGCATGGGCTGGGCCAAGAAAAAGGCGAGGGAAGGGAGAAACCGCGTGATTCGAATGGAGGGCTTCATGCGGCTCTTAGACCCCCTGAGCGGAAGGCCGCTTCTGATCGTCTATCGCATCCATCTCTGCGATTACAGCTGCTGCTTCCGTTTCCAGTGCTGTTCGCTCGGTGGTGTAATCTTCATCGCGGTATTTACCCGCTCGATGCTCAAAGTTCAAGTCGCGCAGGTTGTCGTAGAGCACGGCTTTGCGCTCGTCCAAATACTCCAGCCGCGACTTCTCACTTTGCACCGCGACCTTTTTCGCAGGGAAGAAAATGTACAAGGCCGATGCCAATGTAAGTGCCGCACAAGCCAGCAGCGCAATCATAGCCCGACCGTATCCCGGCGAACGCGCGCCAGTGCCGCCGTTTGCGCAGGCGACAAGGGAAGTGCGACCGAGGTATGAGCGGCTTCAGCCGGCCGGCTGTCGCGCGGGCGGCGGATGAGCAGCAGTGCTCCCAGCAGCCCCAGCATCAGCACAGCAGGTGGTACAAACCAGGCAGCCTGGTTGAAGCGGGTCAGCAGAGGGGAAGCCAGCGAGGTCGGCCCATACTTATGCTGGAAGTCCGCCAGGATCTCGTGATCGCTCATACCTCCGGCCACATCCGCGTGCAGCGTTTTGAGCATGCCGGGTGAATTGGGGCAACCCACATGGTTGCACTCACCCAGGAGCTGTGCACAGCCGCAGGTGCACATGGTCTGATGACCTAATTTTGCTTCTCGCAATGCAATGTCAGCTGCACCCATACTCAAGCCGAGGGTGCCAAGCGCCAGGGCAAGGCTTAACGTTGTGCGGGCTACTTGCATCAATCCCCTCCGCCGGCTGCAACGAGCCTGGTATCGACGCTTGTATCCGCGGTGGCCGGCTTCGGGCTTGTCGCCAAGCCTGTCAGTCGATTGGGTGCCAGGGCTACCCCGCTGCCTGCTACTACCAGCAGCACGCCGATCCAGATCCAGGCCACCAGCGGGTTTAGAAACACCTTGACGATGGGCTGGTGCGTGGTCGGGTTCTGCCCGGCGTACACCGTGTATAAATCAGCGGCCAGGGTGGAGCGGTTGGCTACAATCGTCTCGGTCTGCTGGCTGGCCGGGTAGAAGCGCTTCGACGGAGTTAAGGTCGTGATCTTCTTGCCATATTTGTAGACGTCGAGGAGCGCGTACTCAGAGTCGTAGTTCGGGTTTGAATCTTGCGTAAAACTCTCAGCCACCAGCGTGTATGGCCCTACCTGCAGGTGATCATGGAAGCCGAGCTCCTTCTCTTGCGACTGGTTAAAGGCTGAGCCGGCAAAGCCGATAAAGATAACGACGACGCCGAGGTGAACCAGGTAGCCGCCGTAGCGGCGAGTGTTGCGCTGTGTCAGCAAAAGGGTCGAGCTCAGCAGGCCGCGGCCTGTCTGACGGCTCAGCACCTGTGCGCCGCGCAGAAACTCCGAAAAGATAGCTACGCTGACAAAGGTCGCAAACACCCAGACTGTGTAGGCATAGAACGAGGCTTCATCGGTCCAGGGGCGCAGACCCCATGTCACCATGAGCACCGCCGCGATGCCTGTCGCAGTCACAGGGCGCACCAGGTTGCGCCGCAGCGAGTGCAGGGAACCTGTGCGCCAGGCCAGCAGCGGACCGATGCCGGTAAGCAGCATCAGGAACACGCCGATGGGTACCGCAACCCGGTTGTAAAAGGGTGCGCCGACTGTAACGCGATTGCCCTGCACGTACTCGCTCAAGATGGGGAACAGGGTGCCCCACAAAACGGTAAAGCAGGCCGCCAAAAGGATGATGTTGTTGAACAGGAAGCTCGACTCGCGCGAGGTAATCGACTCAATGTGGTGGTCGGCAGTGAGGTGCCCGCGTTGCCGCCAGAATGTAACGGCGCAGACAAGAAACGTAATCAACATGAAGCCATGGAACCAGCCGCCGATAGAGCTTTGCGCAAACGCATGAACCGATGAGACGAGGCCCGAGCGTGTCAGGTCTGTGCCGAGCAGCGTCAGCAGGAAGGTGGAGAAAATCAGCCACACATTCCACTTCTTCATCATGCCGCGCTTCTCCTGCATCATCACCGAATGTAGGAATGCAGTACCGGTGAGCCACGGCATCAGCGAGGCATTCTCAACCGGGTCCCAGCCCCAGTAGCCGCCCCAGCCCAGCACGGAGTAGGCCCAGTGCGCCCCGAGGAAAATGCCGAAGGTGAGGAACAGCCAGGTGACCATGGTCCAGCGCCGCGTGATCTGAATCCACTTTTCACCGGGATAGCGCATCATAAGCGCGCCCAGTGCAAAGGCAAACGGTACGGAGAAACCTACATAGCCCAGGTACAGCATCGGGGGATGGATGACCATTTCCGGGTACTGGAGCAGCGGGTTCAACCCGAAGCCGTCTGCCGGGACGGTGCCGCCGACCAATGCGAACGGCGGCGCCACAAAGTTGAGCAGCCCCAGGAAGAACAACTGGATCGCGGCCAGGATGGTTGAGGCGTATGCGAACAGCTTGACATCTGTTTTGTGGCGCAGCCGCAGCACAAAGCCGTAAGTCGCCAGCAGCCAGGCCCACAGCAGCAGTGAACCTTCCTGTCCGCTCCACAAAGCGGCAAACTTGTAGGCGCCGGGCAAGTCGCGGTTTGAGTGATGCAGGATGTAGGAAACGGAAAAGTCATTAGCAAAGGCTGCCCAGATCAGTGCAAACGCCGCACCGGTGACAGCGACGAAGCTCGCAATACCGGCGCGCCGTGCCGTCTCAGCCAATCGCTCAGGATTTACAGCGTATCGCACTCCAGGCCGGGTAACGGCAAGCTGACGCAGGGCTACTCCGCCGGCCAGCAGCGTATAGGCGCTGAGGGCGAGTGCGAGTAGAAGGGCATAGCTTCCGAAAGCCGGCATCCCAAAAGCTGATATCGCTGACATGAATGGCATGGCGGTCCAGTTCCCTCTGCTGAGCCAGGTCAGCCTGTTCTTCATTGTCGCAGAGCGTCTGGGAGGGCTACAACCGTTCAGAACTATGGGTGTTGCACGGTGCCAATGCAAAGTTTGCATCGATTGCAAGACGATCAAAGCAATTTGAATCCGCGGGCAAACTGTTTCGTATATGAGGTTGTACACCTTCTGCCAACACCCCGCACGCTTCGCACGGTGCAACCTGCCTACCTGCCGGGACATCTCCCTAAGCGAAGCAAGCACCGTGGTCCTGGCTGGAAAGAATGTGAGACACCTATGAGCGCCTTGATCTTGCTGGTGGATGACAATCCGGTGCAGGCTATGGCCAGACAAGCCATTCTGATGCGCTCCGGTGCGGAAGTAGTAATTGCCCGTTCTGCCGAAGACGCACTGCTCATGCTTGAAAATGGAGCCTTTCGCACCTCGCTCAGTCTGATGGTGACCGACCACATCATGCCCGGCATAAACGGTGCTGAGTTGACCCGGCGAGTTCGGCAAGTACTGCCTATGCTGCCGATTCTGGTACTAAGCGGCCTTGCTGATGCCGAAAGTGAGTACGATGGGACACACATCTTGTTCCGTCTGAAGCCGTTTCATCCTACTGAGCTAATTCGGCTTGTACAGAAGTTATTGGTGCATCGCGAATTGCGCACAGCCTAGCTTTCATACTTTTTGGAGACGCATGTAGAGCACATGCTTTTTACAGGCAGGGATAGCGGGTTCTTGCCGCCGACGTAAGGAAAATTCACTTTTTATTACTTCCGTACTGATGTCCGCTTACATTAAAGCCTGCCGACATGCGTAAATACATTGATGAGTCCAGGCAGAACCTTCTGCTCGAAATTAGCGTCTAATTGTGTATCCTTCAAGATTTTCTGTGCGCTGCCGATGAGGAAACCAGGCACAGGTGTTCAGGAGAAAGCGGCATGATGTTTGAGCAACCGGCGGTAGCGATCCAGGGAGAGAAACCGCACTGTCCGCAGTGTGACGGTGTGGAGCTTCGCCGCCACGGGCGGGTAGGTTTTTGGCAGCGTGTAGTGATGCCGCGCTTCGGCTTGTTTCCATGGGAATGTGGATTGTGCCGCAAGATCTTCTTTCTTCCTCAACGCTCCAACGATTACCGGCAGCACTCAACCGAGTACCGGCAGTATGTTGCGGAAGATGGGCGAGCCCTTGTGGGGCTCGAATTAGTCTGTGCACCCGGCGGTGCACAAACGGCTCCCACCGCCGCCAAATCTGTACCGCTGCGAGAGCCGGGTCGACCTAAGCAACGTGCGGTGTAGTGCAGTAGAGAGTTTTAGTTTGTGAGTTCAGGGATGTGAGGGGATGGTGTCCTCCACATCCCGTTGCTGTTTTAAGGAGTCGGCTTCGTTCTAAACCGGCATTTTTGCCTGATCTAAGCTCGCCAGTGACCCCGTATCCAGTACCATCCGCGCGGACTTGGAAGCCAGTGCCCCGGAACCCAAGATGCTGTCGGCCGTGGTGGCATCACCCATCTGCCGCTCACCCATGCATAGTGCTGCCCATCCCATCGCTGGTAGCCGGGTATCCAGACGTAGCCGCGCGTGGGCGCAGGGTGTGGCCTCTCCATAACCGGCGGCGGTGGAGCTGTTCCGACGTACTGAGCTTGTGCTGCGCCTACCATGAACAAACAAGCCAATATCGCCGGCACCGCAGTTTGCCGCAAACCCTTGCTTTTCCAAACGATTCTCATAGATTCCTAAAAGTTTGTACCATGACCTTCCATGGTGGTTAGACTAGACGCTTCTCTATTTTCACCATCAATGTAACTTCCTGGGAATTTATATAGTGCCCCTTCATGGGAAGGCACTTTTTTCGATTCCTGCCGCGAATTTCTTGCGCAGGTATCATGAATTACCGACACTCGAAGCCGAGGCGCTGGTACAACAGGTGGGAGCAGGCGTGGAGCAAGCCCATGAGATGGAAACAGGTAGCAACGATTTGCGGAGTGGTGCTGGTGCTGGCAGCCATAGCCGCTTTTACCGTGCTGCGAGTGCAAAAGAGCTATACCAAGGTTCTGGTCGGCACGGTGGAGCAGGGTGAGATCACCTCGATCGTAAGCGGCACCGGGCAGATCAAGCCTAAAACCTACGTCAATATCGGTGCGACAGCTTTTGGCCGCATCACGCACCTGTATGTCAAGGAAGGTGAGCGGGTCCATCGCGGAGAGATATTGGCAACTGTTGAAAGCGTACAGCCGGCGGCGAACGTGGCCGCGCAGCGTGAAGCAATCAACTCCGCGAAGACTGACATTAACTCCTACCTGGCCGCGGAACAGACCGCACAAGCCAATATCGAGCATGCCCAGGCTGATCTTGAGCAGAAGAAGCTTGACTACGACCGATATCAGCAGCTCTACAACGAGAAGCTGGTTTCAAAGCAGGAGTTTGACGCCCGCAAGGCAGCCTTTGACCTTGACCAAGCCAGCATGTCGCAGGCCAAGGCAGCCATGACGCAGGCCAAGGCGCAGACTGAGTCGGCGCGCGGCCATCTCGGCACGGCTGTGGCGACCCTGCGCTCGAACGTGGATTCGCTGGACAAAACAGTAAGTGTCGCCCCCTACGACGGTATTGTGACCAACTTGCCGGTGCGCGAGGGGGAAACAATGGTGATCGGCATTCAGAACGCTGAAGGCTCGACACTGATGACGATTGCCGATATGTCGGTTGTCACGGCTGAAGTCAAGATAGACGAGACCGACATTGTGAATGTCAAGATGGGGCAGCCGGCAGACGTGATTGTCGATGCGCTTCCCGATAAAGTGCTGAAGGGTCACGTCACAGAAGTGGGCGACCAGGCATTGCTGCGCTCCACGGGAGTGGCGACGAGCCAGTCTACCAGCGGGACCGAAGAGGCAAAAGATTTCAAAGTAATCGTGACGCTTGACCCCGGCCAGGATGCGTCAACGGCGCTGCGGCCCGGACTTTCCTCCACAGCCAAGATTGTGACCGCTGACAAGAAGAACGTGCTCTCGGTGCCCATCCAGGCGCTAACCGGTGCACCCACGGCAAGTGACGAAAAGGGTGGCGGAGCTACTGTGCAGGCAGCAGGGCCACCTGCGCCCGCTAAGGATAGCCGCCAGGGCGTGTTTGTGGTCCGGCAGGAAAGCGGCAAGCTGCGCGCGCACTTTGTACCGCTCAATACAGGTATCAGCGGCACTTCCAAACTGGAAGTCTCCGGCGATATCAAGGCCGGCGATCAGATTGTGACCGGCACCTACAAAGTACTGCGTGTGCTCAAAAACGATGCACCGGTCAAGCCGGCGACTGAAGCAGAGCTTGCTCCCAAGAGCGAAGATGGTTCATAACCCTGACGGAGCGAGGCTTGGATGGCAACAGGCAGAGTAGGAACAGTTGCAGCGGACCAGATGATCGTGGTCGAGGACCTCTGGAAGACGTACGTGATGGGCGATCAGCAGGTGCACGCGCTGCAAGGCATCAACCTTCAGATTCGTCAAAACGAATATGTTGCCATCATGGGGCCTTCAGGCTCCGGCAAGTCAACGCTGATGAACCTGATCGGCTGTCTTGACTCGCCCACGCGCGGACATTACTGGCTCAATGGACATGATGTTTCAGAGCTTGATGACGACCAGCTGGCACGCATCCGTAACAAGGAAATCGGTTTTGTATTCCAGACTTTCAACTTGTTGGCTCGTGCGACAGCCTTGCACAATGTCGAGCTGCCGCTGATCTATAACGGCACCGGCTCTGCGGAGCGGCTGGAACGCGCACGCGCGGCGCTCGCCGCCGTCAACCTTGAGCAGCGCATGGATCACAGGCCCAATGAGCTTTCAGGCGGGCAGCGGCAGAGGGTCGCCATTGCGCGCGCGCTCATCAACCGACCTTCGATCATCCTTGCCGATGAGCCGACGGGTAATCTCGACTCGAAGACAGGCGACGAGATCATGGCGTTGTTTGACGACCTGCACGCGCGCGGCAACACCATTGTGCTGGTCACCCATGAGCCTGACATTGCCGAGTACGCACATCGTGTAGTGACTATCCGCGACGGGGTCATCGCGTCCGACCAGCCTTCCTCGCGCATGCGCGCTGCGGTTCCTGTGGCTTAGTTCGGGCCGCAGAGGGTATCTAGAAGCGGTGGATCGAACAAGGCCATCTCCGCAGGTGTCGGCGGCTCAAATATTTGAGCCCATTTCTGCGCATCTTCCCACTTTATAGGTGGGTCTTCCATGTTGCGCTTCTGGATTCTTACAAAGAGTTCTTGTAACGGTGCAGAAAGATAGTGAAGTTCAACGCGAGCTCCCAAGGCTCGTGCTTCTGTACGCAACTTGTCCCTTTCCCATTTTCCCCAAGCCCCCCACTCGACGATTACGCTTTGTCCAAGTGTGAGCAGGCGTTGCGTAAGGCGCCATTGAAGAGCCTCGATCTTGGCCCGGTGTTCTTCCTCATGCAGGTTGATGGAGAGTGCATCCATCCAATCATCAGCGGACAAGCCTTGTGTCAATCATCATGGCTACCTCTCTGCCGAGGTTGCATTCTATACCTATGCTGAAAAGAGAGAAGTTAGCGTGAAACTGCGATGAATGATCATTTTCTATGTGGAACTTTTTCCTCAACCGATAAAGTCTATAGCTTTCTCACTTTTAATTTGAGCGAAAGAAACCTGTAGGCTCATGCTTCGCCGGAAACCGCCGATATAGCTGCCAAGACCGCAATAGCGGCAGAAATCGGCAGCACACTTCGGAGGAGCTATGGCGTTGAACAGCTGGAATGAAGCAGTACCGGGTGCGGCACTTGAAGCCAACAGGCAGGCACACGCGGCGGCAAGCGGAGGGCAGCGGGCCCGGTGGCGGCTGGGTGAGATGGCCGGACGCAGCCCGGCTATGGAGCGACTATTTTTGCAGTTACGCTACATCGCAAATCACCTTCGCGTGGCATTGATCGAAGGCGAGCGCGGTACCGGGAAACTGCTGGCGGCGCAAACGCTTGCCAAGCTGAGCGCGAACCGGGGCGGCAAGCTGGCCATGTGTGACGCAGCACAGTTCCTAAGTGGGAGCGGCACAGAAGCTGCCCTGGAGGATGCAAGCGGCGGCTTGCTGTACCTGACCCATGTAGACCGGCTGGATGCAACACAGCAAAACCGGCTGCTGCATCTTTTGGCCTGGCTGCGGCAGGACGGCAAAGCTTCTTCTACAACACATGCAGCAAGTCCGGTCCTTGCACACGCGCCCCATGCCGCTCCTCCAAGGGCGCTTCTGGTGGCAGCCTCGGTGCCGCTGCGAGCCTTGGTACAGGGAGGCCGTTTTCGCGCAGACCTCTATCAGCAGCTTTCCGCTGTGCAACTGGTACTGCCTGCGCTGCGCGACCGGCGCGAAGACATCCCCATGCTGGTTGATACCTTTTTGGCGCAGCTCTCAGGCGAGTACGGCAAACCGGTACGGGGTATCATGCAAGACGCGCTTTCGCGGCTGGTGGCACATGGCTGGCAGGGCAATGTCGGTGAGCTTCGCGCAACCGTAGCCCGTGCCGCCCTTCGTTCGGCTGACGGCTGGCTTAAAGCTGAGGACCTGACGCTCTCTCCCTTGGAAATGACACAGGAAAAGGAATTGGGCAGCCCCATCCCAACAGCTTCCAAGGCAATGCAACCCATGATCGTGCCTTTCTCCGGGGATCGCAGCAGGCTTATCCCGGCAGCCGTTCCACAAGCTTCACGGCTCATGCCGCAGCATCGTTTCGAAATTGCGAAGCCGTCGGTCAGCATTCCGGAAAACGTGTCCCATGCCGATGAGAATGCCGATCCCAATCTGGATCGTGCCATCCTGCGCCATGTGCAGCGGGTGCTTGCCGGCGTGGACGGCAACAAGCTGCGAGCAGCGCGTCTACTCGGCATCAGCCGGTCTACGCTGTACCGCCTGCTCGATGCCAATGAGACCGCAGCCGCAACCAAGCCCGCTTTGACTCCGGCGTACGGGTCTTACATGGCAGCACATGCAGCCCAGGCAATGGGGACCGCGACAACAGCAAGGGAGCAGTAGCGTACACTCGGCAACAAACGGGCGCAGCTTTTGAGTCAAAGGCTGCGCCTTGCCGGAGCCGACCTTGAAGCGCACTTCGAACATATTTTCCATGCTGCCGCTGCTGGCGCTTGCGATGGCAGCAGCTTCCTCCTGGGCACAGCAGCCTGCATTATCGGCAGCCTCTCCACAAGCTGCTTCTCCAACGCAGGACCGATCCACCGCGCTGTCGGCCCTGTTTGCCGAGATGTGGCAGGACCGGCTGAAGCATAGCCCGGAGTTTGCAACCTCTGTAGGGGACAAGCGCTACAACGACCGGCTCGACGACCGCTCGGCCTCTGCCTATAACGACGAGATTGCGCGCGGTGCAGCGTACATCACGCGCCTGGCCGTGATCGATATAACCGGGCTCCCGGAAGCGGAGCAGCTGTCGAAAAACCTCATGCTCCGCAACCTGGTCGAGCAGCAGGAAGAAGCTATTTACAAGCCGTGGGAGATGTCGGTCAACCAGTTCAACGGCATCCAGACAGAGCTGCCGCAGCTACAGTCAGTGGCCCCGTTCGTCACTGTTAAAGATTATGACGACTACATCGCCCGCATGCACGCGGTCCCGGCTGCCTTTCAGCAGGTGACGGATGCTCTTGAAACCGGCATAGACGACAAGCGTGTGCCGCCTAGATTTTTGCTTGAAAAAGTGCTGCGGCAAACGCAGACCCTGGCCGCGCAAAAGCCCGAAGACAGCCCGTTTGCTCGTCCGCTCGCCAAGCTGCCTGCCGCTATCCCGGCGGACGAGCAAGCACGCATCCGCACGGAACTGCTGACATCTATTACGAAAGATGTGCTGCCCGCGTACACGCGCTTTGCCAAGTTCCTTGAGAGCACGTATGTTCCGGCCGGCCGCGCGGAGCCGGGTGTGTGGTCGCTGCCCGATGGTGACGCTTATTATGCGTTCCGTGTGAAGCAGAGCACCACCACCGCACTGACCCCGGCGCAAATTCATCAAATCGGCTTGGACGAGGTGGCACGCGACGAAGCGGAAATCCTGGCGATTGCGAAAAAGCTTGGCTTCGCGGATATCGCCGCTCTGCGAGCCGCGGTTGCCGCCGACACGAAGGAGCATCCTGCGAGTCGGGAGGCACTGCTTGAGGTGTACCGCAAGGATCTTGACGCGATGCGTCCCAAGCTGCCGCTGTACTTCGGTATCTTGCCCAAGGCACAGCTTCAGGTGGAAGCGGTACCCTCATACTCGGAAAAAGAGCAGGCACCTGCCTACTACCAGCGGGGCACGCCGGATGGCTCCCGGCCCGGCACGATCTACATCAATACGTATGACTTTGCGCACCGCTCGCTTGCCAATGTTGAATCCATTGCCTACCACGAGGGTATTCCCGGCCACCATCTACAAATCTCTATTGCACAGGAGCTGACGGGGCTCCCCGAGTTTCGCAAGTACGGCCGTTACACCGCCTATACCGAAGGATGGGGTCTGTATGCAGAGCGGCTCGGCAAGGACATGGGCTTCTATCAGAACCCTTACTCTGACTATGGACGGCTTGAAACTGACATCTTCCGTGCTGTGCGACTGGTGGTGGATACGGGCGTACACGCAAAACACTGGACCCGGCAGCAGATGGTGGACTACTTCCACGCGCATACCGGGCTTGATGAAGCCACGGTGCAGTCAGAAACAGACCGCTATATTGCGTGGCCCGCACAGGCGCTAGGCTACAAAATCGGCCAGCTTGAAATCTTAAAGCTGCGAGCCAAAGCACAAACAACTTTAGGCAGTCGCTTTGACTACAAGAGCTTCCACGACGAGGTGCTTGACGCCGGACCGTTGCCGATGGATGTGCTTGAAACTCGCATGACGCAGTGGATGCAACAGACAGTTCGGCAGGGAACAGGAGCGGCAAAGTGAACGAGGAAGGGAAGCGCATTGCAGTGCTGGGCGCAGGCAAGATGGGCGGCATTCTGCTGCAGGCGTTCTTGAAACAGCAGCTGTTCGCGGCCGATGAGATCACGGCAACGGTCGCGCATGCGGAGCGAGCGACTGTGTTGTCGACGCAATGGGGTGTTGAGGTCACCACTGATAACCTGCGTGCGGCGCAAACGGCTGACATTGTGCTGCTCGCCGTTAAGCCGTTCCAGATGGAAGAGCTGGTACGCAGCATTCGCCCGGCGCTGACACCCGAAAAGCTGCTGATTTCCGTCGCCGCCTCTACTCGCACTGAGGCGATTGAGGAAGCAGCCGGTATGGAGATTGCAGTCATCCGAGCCATGCCGAACACGCCCTCCATGCTAGGTGCGGGCATTGCCGGGCTGTGCCGCGGGCGCTACGTCGCCGACGTACAGATGGAACTTGCCTCACGCATTTTTGCCACTGTCGGGCGCACTGTCATAGTCGATGAAAAGCACATGGACGCGGTTACCGGGCTTTCGGCCAGCGGGCCCGCGTTCATTTACATCATTCTGGAATCGCTGGCAGAGGCAGGTGTTAAGGTCGGTCTGCCGCGCGATGTGGCGACGCTGCTGGCTGCTCAAACCACCTTCGGCGCAGCGCGCATGGTGCTTGATACCGGTTACCACCCGGCGCTGCTGAAGGATGCCGTGACCACGCCCGCAGGCTGCACTATTGACGGCATCCTGGAGCTTGAAGAAGGCGGCCTGCGCGTGACGCTTATCAAGGCCGTAATGCGCGCTACGGAACGGGCTCGCGAGCTGGCCAAAGGTTAGGTGCGTGAAGCGCATTGTTCCGGCAACGATCGGCTCGAAGTTCTAATCGCACGCGGAGCAGATTGAATCACTGATGCGTGGGAGGACGCGTTAACCAGTAGCTGCGACGTGGTGGAAATAAACACTTGGGCAGAGCGAGCTGGCATCGCCGGCTAGAGCCAAGGAATAGCCTAGTGAATACGATCCCCAAGCAAGTGATCTGCAACACGAATTGCATTTGCAATGATTGTGAGTGAAGGGTTGACGGCGCTGGCTGAAACAAAGCAGGATGCGTCGACAACATAAAGATTATCCAGATCGTGCGCCTTGCATTGGGGATCGAGTACGCTTATCTCCGGGTCATTTCCCATGCGGCAGGTACCGTTCTGGTGGCCGACTCCTTCTAACGGAATCCTCTTTTTGAAGTAAGCATGCAGCGGCACACTACCGGTGGCATGGCCGGCCTTTTTTAGTGTGTCCACCCAGCGCTCGTGAAGCCTGTCGTAGGACTCCACATTGTTTGGTGTATACGAAAGCTGAATGCGTCCGGGTGCGGCTTGTGTGACGGGCTCCGATTCGTTGGTCCACTTGGTATCACCGGACGGGTGAGCTCCATTTACACCGGGCTGCTCGCTTGCAACTGAAAGCGGCGTCGTGTTGTGGAGCGTGACACGGTTCTCCGGAGCAGGCAGGTCCTCTGTTGTAAGCCACCAAGGAACGGAGTGCTGCTTCATCCCTTCCAGGATAAATTCCGGAGTTAACGGAGGTGCGTCGGACTTCATCATTTCATAGTGGAAGCTGCCGACCGGTTGCACCTGACCAAGCGGATAGGGATAACTGGGGTCCGGGTCCTTGAGGTAGAAATCGTTTGTGCCCCAGGTCTTTGTATAACTGTCGTTATTACGATTTGTTGAAACTGCCAGAAGCGCATCCGCTTGGTGATACATAAAGTTGCGGCCCACCTGGTCTGATCGATTTGCCAGTCCGCTTGGGTGTTTGTCACTTGCTGAGGCAAGCAGCAAAACCGCCGAGTTCACCGCACCTGCGCATACAGCAAATAAATCCGCCTCATATGTGGCCGTACTGCCGTTCTTTGATGACGGCGGTGCGTTGGTATCTATAGGCATTGATGGTGAACCATACTGTTTGCCCGTACCAGAATGCACGACTTCTACAGAAACTACAGCAGTACCGGCGGCATTTGTAATCAGCCGAACGGCCCGTGAGTTCGTCATCAGCGTGACGTTGGGTAAGTGCATGATTTGCCGGATGCAGTTGATGTCGGAATCTGATTTGGCATGCACAAGGCACGGATAGCCGTCGCAAGTATCGCAGCGGATGCATTTCGAGGCGAGCGGGTCAGCCTCATCACGCTTCAGGCCAAGCGGAATTGGAAAGGTGTTGATGCCGAGCTTTCGCACATCGTCTTCAATGGATTGCATGCGCGGTTCGTTACTGAATGCCGGGAATGGATACGCTTTGGAGTGGAAGGGTTCCGTGGGGTCGAATGAGGAACCGAAGCCACCTGCGACTGACGGTGCGCTCCCCAGGTCGCCATGCACATGGAACAGCTCTTCAGCGCGGGTGTAGAAAGGTTCAAGGTCCGCATAGCTGATCGGCCAGGCAGGCGAAATACCGCCCTTATGCTGGATGACGCCGAAGTCTTCCGCTCGCATCCGGAACATAGCTGCGCCGTACACCTTGGTCTGGCCGCCGACAAAGTACGCTTGCTGCGGGTGCAGGTCTTTGCCGTCCTTGTCGTGCCAAGTCTCCTTGGTGTGATAACGATTGTCGAGGAAGACTGCGGAAGTATCCCAGTTGAGCTTCTCCTGCGGCATAAAAGGGCCGCGCTCGACAATCAGGATCTTCTTGCCCGCCTGGGCCAGGTGGAGAGCCAGTGTCCCACCCCCTGCTCCAGTGCCGATAACAATGACATCGTAACGTTCAGACATGAGGTTTGAGATGCGGCCCGGTGCCTTGCAATCTCTCCTTCGGAGTTGGTTTTCCCTCGGAATCTCCCCGGACATGGCCGCAAGATCCAGGCAGGCTGCATCCCAGACCGTGTGGAGAGCAACGTATGAAACTGCAAGGGAAAACGGCTATTGTTACAGGATCAGGAACCGGAATCGGTGCGGCGATTGCAATCGCGCTTGCCAAGGAAGGTGCCTCGGTTGTTGTGGATTACGTCGGCGACGCATCCGTTTCACAGAACACACTAAAAGCAATTCAGGACATCGGCGGCAAGTCGCTGGGGATCAATGCAGATATCTCAAAGCCGGACGATGTACAAAATTTAGTGAAAAAGACGGTAGAGGCGTTCGGCTCGCTCGATATCTTTGTAAATAATGCGGGCATCGAAAAGAAATTCGCTTTCGTGGATTATCCGTTGGAAGAATGGCAGAAGATTATGGCCGTAAACCTTACCGGACCGTTCCTGTGTTCGCAGGCCGCTGCCAGGCAGATGATCCAGCAAGGCAGGGGTGGACGTATCATCAATATCTCATCCATTCACGAGGACTTGCCGTTATTGACCAATGCACCTTACTGCGCTTCAAAAGGCGGTTTACGTATGCTAATGCGGACAATAGCGGTGGAATTGGCTCCTCACCAGATTACCGTCAATAACATCGGTCCGGGAGCGGTGTACACTCCGATTGATAAGGACGTCGAAAGCGATCCCAAACTGAACGAGAAGATACTTGCACAGATACCCATGAAACGCTGGGGCAAGCCTGAAGAAATAGCACAAATGGCGGTGTATCTTGCTTCAGACGATGCCTCCTATGTTACCGGTAGTACCCATTTCATCGACGGCGGTATGCTGAGAAACGCCGGAGGGCTGTAACTGAAAGCTCGCAGCTGGATACCTATATTGCCGTTTCATGCGGCGGCGACATAGGTATCGCTTACTGCGCCACAGTTACATTGTGCAGGTTATCTTCAGGCACACGATCCACCAGCAGCAGCAATGGATCAATTCCCGCTTTATCCGGCTGCTTACTTGTGACGAAGCTATATATACCCGCGCCGCTTCCCATGTGGACACGCTGCCGCGCCAGCACTTCACCGTTCTTCTGCCCCTTGGCGGGTGCCGCAAGCGCGCCGACTTCGATCCAGTCGTTTACGGGTACCTCATGTTCTTCGCCCTGTGCGTCAGCCTTGAACTTGCGCGCTTCTACGTGCACGGTTACGTAATAGCGCCCATCGGCTCGCTTGCGGGCGCTTGCTTCTATCGCGCGGTTTGAGAACACCGTGATGTCGTCGAACAGGTCTGTGATCAGGTATTGAAGCTCGGGCGGCGTCTGCTCGCGCAGCGCGTCAGCCAGCGCGTGCGAGGTCGGGTAGGGCGGCACCTTGTAGGCGTACTGTGCGATCACCTTACGCAGCGCGCGGTTTACCGCATCCTCGCCGATCATCTCGCGCAGGTAGTACATCACCACGGCACCCTTGTCGTAATGAATGTAGCCCTGGCTCGCCTCGACTTTCAGCAGCGGCCTCTCTTTGATCAGCTCTCGCCCGCGCGCACGCAGGTAGCCGTCCATGTTGTAGGCCAGGAACTTGCGCATCTGGTCGCGTCCGTAGCGCTTTTCCATCACCATCATGGTCGAGTATTGCGCGAGCGTTTCTGACAGCGACGTCGCGCCTTCCATATTGGCGCCAAGTACCTGGTAAGCCCACCACTGGTGGCCCATTTCATGTCCCACGACAAAGAAAACCTTGTCGATGTCGTCCGGGTGTTCAAGGTTGGCGATAAAGCCGATTGACTCCGAGTAGGGCATGGTGCCGGGGAACGCCTGCGCAAAGCTGGCCACCCGCGGAAACTCGATAATGCGCGCTTCACGCTGTGTGTAGGGCGAGAAGTTGGCGGAGTAGTAGCTCAGCGACTGCTGCACGGCGTCGAGCATTTTCGGCACGTTCCAGGGGTGCTCGCGCAGGTAGTAGACCTCGATTTTGACGCCGTTCCAGTCGCGCCGTGCTACCTGGTAGTTCGCGGAAAGGAATGCATAGTAGTTGTACTCCGCGTGATCGAGCTTGTAATCGAAGTAGTTGCGTCCGTTGGCGCTCCATGTACGCAGAAGCGAGCCGGGTGCAATCGCGGTTTGGCCGGGCGCCGTGCTGATGACTGTCTCTACGTTGAGCAGGTCGGAACTGTTGGTGAGATAGCTGTTGCGGCAGTCTGCCGTGCAATTTGCTTCAAGTAGGGGCATCAGCTGGGTCGGCGGCAGCTTGTAGGTGCGGCGTTTGTTGGTATCGCTCAGCTCACGGTTTTGCTGGTAGCCGATGTGCGGCACCACATCATTGTCGAAGAAAGTTCCATTGCCGTTCACGCGCACGTTGGTGATTGCGTTCTGAAAGCCGTGGCGCACTGTCTGTACGGTGTAGCGCAGCGTGCGCGTTTCTCCCGGCTGCATGGGTGTGGTCAGCTTGTATATGCGGTACGAAAGCCGCGCGTCATCCTTAACCAGCTGCGTGCCGGGCAGGTCAATGTCGGTGCGGTAGTCGTCGTTACTACTGGTAGTAAAGTGGATCGCCTGCATGGGCACGGCGGTTTCATTTTGTATCTGCGCGGTGCCGTGCAATGTCATGCTGCTTGTTTCCGGCTGCAGGTCGATTGCGTACTTTATATCCGTAACGCGCGGGAACATCTGCTTCTCATAACGTTTGTAGGTCTTCTCGTAATCGGATTGTACTAACTCGTTATCGTGTTCGCTACGCGTATGGTTCAGCACCTCGGTGTTCCAGTAAATCCAGCTGCCGAGTGCAATCCACACGATTCCGGATACAGCGAGCGCCGCCGGCAGAGGCCCCCGCAGCCGTTGCTGGGCCAGTGAAAAGCGTGCTTTCCACGCAGTGTCGCGCCCCCGCTGCCACAACAGGATGCTGAGCACCGCGAGGATCGCGCAAAAGGCCGTCCAGTACAGCGTGTACGCGGTCCATGAGCGGATATAGGGTGAGTAGCCGAAGAAGTCGGAGTACGTCATCGAAGGGCGGCTGCCGAACTGCACCAGGTTGGTAGCGACGTGCAGCGGGTTCCAAATGAACAGGTTGAGGATGGCAAAGACGATGTACAGGAAATAGCCGATGAACTTGTTCGGCGATACGACGTGGAAGAAGAATGCCAGCACTGCGAAAAACAAAAATGTTGTAAAGTCGATGCCGAACAGCGTCTCCAGGTAGAGCCCCGGTTGCAGTCGGTGGTAGCCGTGGGCAAGCTGCACTGCAATGCCGGTGAGCATGGCCACAAACTGCAGCACGGCGATGCTGCCGAGCAGTGCCAACAACTTTGAAAAGTAGCTCGGCCATACCGGCTGCGGCATGGCGTCGTAGAACTCGTCTACGCGCGCGTCGCGCTCCTCCCAGATCAGCACCCCGGCAAAGTAGGTAATCATGGCAAACAGGAAGATGTAGAGTGTGCCCGTAATGATGTTGACGAGGTTGTACGTCACCGGCAGCGAGGTGTCGCCGAAGCCTTCTGTCGCGTTAAAAATGACGGCCGAGAGGCAATTGAGCATTGCCGCCAGCGCGATCACAATGAAGATTGTCGAACGTACCAGCGCGTTAAATTCAAGCCGTGTGCCGCTCAAAAATTGCCGCAGGTGCGCTGCAAACCCAAACGCCAGTACCGGTATAGCCACTGTTACTGGGGCAGGCACAAATCTCTCTGCCGGTACGGTTTTGCCCGCCTGTGCCCGCTGCGCAAAGCGGAAGCGCAGGCAGGCAAAGCCGAAGATCAGCACAGCGATACCTAGCCATACAAGTCGGTTCCAAAGCATTGGTCCTGTAAAGCCGAGCACTAAATGATTGCGATCAGAAACTGTCCAATACTTGGTCGCGAGCGCATAGGTACGGATTGCGAAGGGATCAATCAGCGAACCTACAGTCTCGTTCTTCAGGTCTGAAGTCAGCGCCTGCGCGACACTGTAGGCTGTGAGCAAGATCAGGCTGCCTACAAATGACGCGACCGTGCTGCGCGTGAGCACCGCGATAGCGAAGATGACTGCCGCGCACAGCAGCGTATTCGGGATCGCAAACACGAGAATGCCCTGAAGGTGAGCCGACCAGTAGATCGCACCCCATCGCTCGGGCGTAACCCAGGGCATGTACTTGGCCAGCAGGATGCCGATGGATACGCCAAGCAGCGGCAGTACCGAAACAGTCGCCGCACCAAGAAAACGCCCGGCAAGATACGGCAACTTGCGGATGGGCGTGGCAAACAGCAGCTGGTCAGTGTTGTAGGCGAACTCGCGGGATGCAGCCGAGCTTACAAATGCTGTCGTCATCAACAGTGTGAGCAGGCAGATGAAGGAGTAGAAATTCTCGATGACAAACGGTGCGTTCTGATGCGTGTTGCCCAGTCCGCCGCCTACCCTCACCTGGTCAGGAAAGGCGACCGCACCGAAGATCATCAGCGAGATGACGAGTAGAAAAATCCAGAGCATCCAGGAGCGGAGCCAGTAGCGTAGCTCGAAGAAAAAGAAGAGCTGGAACATGCGGGTGCCCTCTTACAGCTTGGCTGTTGACGCGCCTGGAGCAAGACCCTGAATGTGCGAAAAGAAGACGTCTTCAAGGTCGGCAGGTATGGGCTCAAAGCCGGGTTCGGGAGCCTCCGGCGAGAAGATGTGTACCAATGGTCGGCCTCCGATGAGCTTGGTTGAGATCACCTTGTAGCGAGCCTCGTACTCCTTAAGCTCCTGCTTGGAGATAAACCGTTGCCAGATGCGACCCTGAAGGCTATGCACCGCTGCATCGGGCGCGCCGGCGTACAGTACCCGGCCATTATGGATGATGGCCATGTTGGTGCAGAGCTCCATTACATCCTGCACGATGTGCGTGGAGAGGATGACCGTGACGTTCTCACCAATCTCTGCCAGCAAGTTGTAGAAGCGGTTGCGCTCGCCCGGGTCGAGCCCTGCTGTCGGCTCGTCCACGATCAATAGCTGCGGCGAGCCGAGCAGCGCCTGCGCAATGCCGAAGCGCTGGCGCATGCCGCCGGAAAATCCGGTGAGCGCCTTTTTACGCTGATCGTATAAGTTCACACGTACCAGCAGAGCGGCTACAGCCTCCTTGCGCTGCCCGGCGTGGGTCATGCCTTTCAGCAGCGCCAAGTGGTCCAGCATGTCTTGCGCGCTGGTGCGGGGGTATACGCCGAAGTCCTGCGGCAGGTAGCCCAGCACACGCCGCAGCTCGTCTTTCTGCCGCAGCACATTGATCGTGCCCAGGTGGATGCTGCCGCTATCCGGCTCCTGCAAGGTGGCAATGGTGCGCATCAGGCTTGACTTGCCCGCGCCGTTCGGCCCCAGCAGCCCATACATGCCGCTTGGAATTTCAAGCGAGATGTTGTCGAGCGCCTTGACGCCGTTGCTGTAAGTCTTTGAGAGACCCTCAATCCGTAGGTTCATCTGCGCGCCCTCGCTGCTTGTACGCGATTGTGCGGTTTTTTGTTTCCCAAGGAAAGAGAAAACTGCTTACACCATCTGCATCCTGACCGGGTCCCACTTGATGATGGCGTCCCGCTGCAAGCTCAGGTTGCTCAGCAGGGCGGCTCCGGCGGCGCGGTAGCCGAACACGGCGTCTTCGGTGACAGGGGTACGTGCGCGTACCGCCTCGAAAAAGGTACGAAAGTGGTCGTAACTGTCGCTGTAATGCGCGGGCGCGGCAAAGCGCTCGTAGCCCAGTGCCGGGGTGTTCTCAGGGTGTTTTGCCGGGTACTTGGTTCGGTAGGCGGCAAGGGTGGCTTTCTGCGTGGCATCGGCAAAGGTGTCGACCGAGGTGCCGGGTTCGCGTTCGCGCGGGGTGCGGCTCACGCTTACTGTGTTGCCGGCGATCTCCATGGTGCCTTCGGAACCGGTAAAGATGAGCCCTTCGCTTTCTTCGCCGCCGTCAACGAAGTTGACGCGCAGGCTCAGGTTGAAGGTCGGGTAGTCGAACAGCGCCAGGAGCACATCGGGCGTGTCGCGGCCGTCTTTCCAGAAGCGCAGGCCGCCGGTGGCCATGGCACGCGAGGGGCCTAGCGCGCCTGTGACAAAGTGCGTTCCGCTGAAGAGATGAACAAACAGATCGCCCGCCACGCCGCTGCCGTAGGCGTTCCACTTGCGCCACTGGAAGAAGTGTTCGGCATTGAAGGGTATCTGCGGTGCCGTGCCGAGAAAGCGCTCCCAGTCGCAGGTTTCCGGGCTTGCATCGACGGGCACCGTGTAGTCCCACGCGCCAAGTGACGAGTTACGATCCCAGCGCGCCGTAACCATGTTGAGCTGCCCGATGGAGCCCGCAGCCAGCAGCTCTTTCGCCTTGGCATACACCACAGAACTCACGCGCTGGCTGCCCACTTGCAGAATGCGCCCCGTGCTCTGCGCGGCCTCAATCATCGCCGGGCCGTCGGCGTACTCATGGATCATGGGTTTTTCGCAGTACACATCCTTGCCGGCCTGCATGGCGTCTATCGCAGCCTGCTTATGCCAATGGTCAGGCGTGGCGATGATGACGGCATCGACGTCCTTGCGCGTAAGAATTTCGCGGTAGTCGCGGGTTGTGAAAACGTCTGCGCCCCATAACTCCTTGCAGTGCTCCAGGCGACCGTTGTAGCAGTCCGCTGCAGCTACCAGCTTGACGCCGGGCACCTGCAAGGCAAACTTCGTATCAGACTGCCCCTGGCCGCCTGCGCCGATCAGCGCGATTTGCAGTTGGTCGTTTTTGGCGATCTTATGCGGTGTCTCGCCCGGTAGCGCGGCTGCAAGCAGGCTTGGTGCAACGAACTCTGCCGACACCATGCCGGCCGTTTTCAAAAACCCTCTGCGATTGAACATATGCAATCCTCTAGTGTTTCAGCGGCCCGTCCTGCTGCTGCACTATGCTGCCTTCTCCGGGGAAGGGCCAATTTTTGTTTAAGAGCAGCTGCCCCTCACGTATCGCTTTGGGAACCTTGTTTGCGGTTAGATTCTCAAAGAAAAATACGCCGGTCTTGCCTGCGGTTGCAATGTCGATGTCGCCGTCTCCATCCAGGTCAAGCGCCAGAAACTGTGTACCCGCGCCGCCCGCGCCACCTACCGTGACGGGGTACCGGGTAAATCGCGCGGTTTTACGGTCGATCTTGTAGTAGTAGATAACCAGCGGGTCATACGAGCCCGGATCGTTCCCGGAGTGGCCGCGATAGCGTTTGCCTGCCAGCAGCTCCGGCTCACCGTCACCGTCCAGGTCCACCATCTTCAGCGCATGAATTTGTGAGTACGATTCATCAATCGTGTGCCTGGTCCAGTGCCCGGCGGCACCCTGCTCCAGCCAGTACAAGCCGTAACTGTGGCCTTCGCCGTAAATGATGTCGAGCTTGCCGTCACCGTTCACGTCATAGCCCAGGATGGGGAAGCCTGCGTCACCCAGCTGCCAGTCGCCGTGCCACTCCCACTTATCATGATCGGCATCGATGTTGCGGAACCAGCCGAAGGGCGTCAGGATATCCGGCTTGCCGTCGCCGTCCACATCGGCGACACCGGTACCGTGCCCATCTTGCGTGCTGTCGCCTACGTGATGAACTTTCGGCTGCGGACCGGAGAAGTCAACCCACAGGATGCCCGAGCGATTGTAGTGCGCGAGGATGATGTCGGGCTTGCCGTCTCCGTTGATGTCGGCCATGGCGCCGCCCTCAGTGTCGTAGCTGTCGGTGATCTTGTGCTCTTGCCACATGGTGTCCGGCTTGCCCGGATTCTCGTACCAGAAGAGGCCATTGAGCATCCAGCCGGTCGTCACGACATCGGGCAGGCCGTCATGGTTCACGTCAATCGTCCACTCGCCGCTATCTGAGACGAACTCGTTCAGCGTGCCCACGGTGCGGTACTGATGCTGTTTCCATTCACCGCCGTTGGGTCCGGGGTTCTCGTACCAATACGCGCCGCTCAGCAGGTCCATGCGCCCATCGCCGTTCATGTCGAGTGTTGTGATGGCCTCGGCATGATCGGTGCCAAGCTGATGCGGCAGGAAGGTAGTCTCCGGCGCGTTTTCAGGGCCGTTGCCGGGTGTTATTTTGCGCTCGTCTTGCGCATAGGCCTGAAACACGGTCATCAAGAGAGCAAGTGGAATGATGAGTGAGCGCATCAACTGCGTGCCTCCTTGGCGTCTGTAGAGTACACGCAATGGCGGATACCTTGAAAAATCCGCATCCCGATTTGAAAAGTGCGCGAAGTGACTCTAAGCCCGAACTTCAGTCATAAAACCGTGTCATCCTGAGCGAAGCCGAAGGACCTGCTTTTGACTTTTGTGTTTGCACCCGCGAAAGCAGGTCCTTCCGCTTCGCTCAGGATGACACGGGGTAGTAATTTGCAACTTTGCACACCTTTGAGACGGCACCAGCTGCCCCAGCTACTCTGACGCCCTCCGCACCGGCTTCGAACTCAGAACCTGCTGCATTGCGGGTTCCTCAATCTCCCGCTTTGCCGCACGTTTACCGTTCTCCACCACGGCACGCATCCAGTACTTGCCGTCGGCGTCGAGTTCGATACCGTGCGTTTCCCGCTCGAAGCCTGGAAAGCGCCTCCCGAATTTCTCCATGGCAAGGATTAGCTTGACTACCGGGCTGCTTGCATCGCCCAGCCGCTCGCCCGGCATGCTCATCGGGATACCCGGCGGATAGGGAACCAGCATGACGGCCGCAATACGCCCGGCCATCTCCGCAAATGGAACCTTTTCCGTCTCGCCGCGCAGCAGGCTCTGATAGGCTTGCCCCGGCGTCAATACCGGGTCAAAGTCTTCATCGCAGGATGCATTTACCAAGCCAGGCAGGTTCATCTCGATCATCGCGGCATGCATTTCATCACTCAGCTCACGGAGCGTCACTTTGCGGTAGCGCGCCGGGTACTTGGTGACCAGCTCCGGCATGGCTTCCGTCAATTCCGCGTCCGAGTCATACAGGCGCTTGAACTCGAACAAATTTTCAAGCAACGCGCCCCACTTACCCTTGCTGGTTCCCACGGAAAATAACACCAAGACCGTGTAGTCGCCGGTGCGCGCGATCTCCACGCGCCGACCATCGAGGAACTCTGTGAGGATAGCCGCCGGGATGCCCCATTCCTCATTTAGCCCCTGCGCGCTTGCACCCGGCATCAGCAGCGTCACCTTCGTTGGGTCCAGCATGCAATAGCCGTCGGCAACGTCTTCATCCTGGTAGCCGTGCCAGGTCTCCCCCGGCTTCAGCGTCCAGCAGCCGGGCTCGGTAATCAGCAGCTTGTCAGGGGCTTCCTCCAGCAGGCACACTTCACCGGTCTTGGGGTCGGTTACCTGCTCCGGCTGGAACAACCGAAAAAACCAGCCATCGCCGTTTTCTTCGGCCTCACGCAGGCGGTGTGCCACAGAGGACATGGCCTTGCGGAATGTCACCGCATCCTGGATTGTCTCGTACATCAACGTGTGCCCGGCAGGCTCGTCCATCATTGCCGCCGCCACGTCGAGTGAGGCAATCAGCGGGTAAAACGGCGAAGTCGTTCCATGCATCATGAACGACTCGTTGAACTGGTCGAAGTCCATGGGCGCGCGGTCGCTCAGCTTTACGTGCACCATTGAACCCATGGAGAACGCAGCCAGCATCTTGTGCGTCGACTGCACGGCGAAGATCACCGGGCGGTTCGGCATCTCGTCGGGCACACCCATCGCGTAGCGCCCTTCGTACAGCTCGTGAAACTTGGCATAGGCGTACCAGGCTTCATCAAAGTGCACGCGCGGTACACTCTGCGCCAGCTCGCTTACTACCTTGTTTACGTCGTAACACAGGCCGTCGTAAGTCGAGTTGGTCACCACCGCATACGTCGGCGTTTTCTTGGGCGCGCCCGCGCTGAACGGGCTTTTTGAAATCAGTTCCTGCACCGACTCCGGGCTGAAGCGTCGCAGCGGTACCAGGCCGATCATGCCGTAACCGTTGCGGGTGGGCTTGAAGTACACCGGGCGCGCACCTGTAATGGTCAACACATGCGCAATCGACTTATGGCAGTTCGCATCGGCCAGCACGATATCGTCCTGCGCGATCACTCCATGGCCCACAATCTGGTTCGAGGTAGACGATCCGCCCAGCACGTAGAACGTCCAGTCCGCGCCGAAGATACGGGCAGCGTTGCGCTCGGAGTCGCCCGGAGGCCCGATGTGGTCGAGCCACGAGCCGAGCGGGGCGGTGGAGATGCCGAGATCGGCACGCAAAAGGTTTTCACCGAAAAAGCGATGAAATTCCATGCCTACGGGGTGCTTCAAGAATGCAACCCCGCCCATGTGGCCCGGTGCGTCCCAGGAGTAGGCACCCTGGTCGGTGTACTTCTTCAGCTCGCGAAAGTACGGCGGCAGCAGCTGCTCATGGTAGCGCTCCACTGCAAAATCAACGCGGTTGGCGATAAAAGCCGGCGTGTCGCCGAACAAGTGAATGTACTCATGCACCTGCCGCACCACTTCAAGCGGCAGCTCGCTGACCAGGGTACGGTCGGCAATCAGGAAAATCGGTATCTTCTTATTGCGGCGACGCACGGCGCGCAATATCTGCAAAGCAGCTCGCTCATCAAACTGGTTATCGCCTTCCAGATCCCAATCCAGTAGAATCGCGCTGTGCGACGGGTCCGACATTACCAGGGAGAGACCATCCTCCGGTGTCGAAGTTCGGACGACCTCATAGCCTTCTTCCTTGATCGCATTGACCAATCGTTCCATGGCTCGGTCTGAGACAGAATCTGTACCGCCAAGCTCACTGGCGATCAACAACACCCAACGCCCTTCGTTCATAACTCCATGCTATCGCTGATGGATGCATGGGGCGTTACAAGTCGATATTGGGACTCGACTGCGTGAAGATCACGCACGTCAGCCACCGTCTCAAGTGCAATTTCAGGTGCAATCTTGGCAGCAGCTTTCGGTAGCCTCACCGTTACGAGCGTACCGCAGCCCGGTTGACTACTGATGGCAATAGTTCCGCCTGCTTTTTCACAAAGAGCCTTACAGATAGCCAGTCCCAGGCCGGTGCCGCCACGCTCGCGGTCGCGTGCGTCATCGCCGCGGTAGAAGGGCTTGAAGATGTGCGGCAGGGACTCGGGGGCAATGCCCTCGCCCTCATCCTGAATGGCCATGACAACGTACCCGGCCTCTACACCTACAGCGGCTGCGATGGCGCTACCCGCCCTGCTATGCTGCACTGCATTGCGCATCAGGTTAGTGCAGAGAATCCTGCAGTCGCCGGGAGTGAGAGGCACATACGCGGCATCTCCATTGCGTGGTTCGAGTTGCAAGCGAACGCCTCGTAAATCTGCCATGGCATTGAGTGTGCGCACCGCCGCAGCGGCATGTGCAGTCAGGTCTGTGCTGCCGGTAAAGACAAACGACGCATGCTCCACCCGTGCCAAGGTAAGCATTTCAAGCACAGCAGCCTCCAGCCTGTCGCAGTCTTCCAGGCTTACGGCCAGACCCTGCCGGTACTCGTGCGGCGAGCGGGGCCGCATTGTCAGCAGCTGCAGTGAGGATTTGATGATCGCAACATCCGTTTTGAGCTCATGTGCGGCATCGCTGGTAAACCGGCGCTGCTGCTCAAAGCTCTGCTGCAGCCGTTTCACGAAGGCCTCCATAGCTTCCGCCAACGGAGCCAGTTCACGGGTTTGCTGAGCGCTACCGGGAGCCGCAAAGTGCCACGCTTCGGCGGAGACTTTACCTGCGGCTACTGTCAGGTCGTGCAGGGGAGACAACGCGCGACGCAGCATTCGTGTCAGCAGGAGCGTGGTAGCCAGCAGAACGAGCGCGAAGGCAGCTGTGTAGAAGCGAACAGCTTCAAACACCTCATGGCGAAGTTGGCCCGTGGGTGCTCCATAGACGATTGCGACAGGGTGCGCCGTGCCGCCGCCGTGCTCGGAGTCCACAACCCGGACACCGCGCTGCACGATAAAGCGGTATCCTTTGCCGCCGATCGTAACCGCTGATGCGTTGAGCCCCGGCTGTGCTCCCAAACCTTGAGCGGGCCAGCCGGAAGAGCGGCCCAGCACACGGTTGCTGTCGGCTGTTACCTGGAACAGGTCGCCTGAAGGCATTTCAAGCCCTCTCAGGTTGAGCGCTACGTTGTCTCCGGGGTCCTCCGCATCCTCTACCGCGCCCAGCATGGCATTGGCACGGCCACGCAGCATCATGTCAAAGGCGTGGTAACGCACGTGCTGCTCATAGCCTGCCATCACGCCGATCAGCAGCAGGGCGGCGGCAGTTTCTGTAAGCAGCACAGCGACAATGGACTGCCGCAGGATGGAGCGCTGTTTGTTCACGACAGCTCCGCCGCCGCCGGTACGCTGAGACGGTAGCCGCGATTCCGAAGCGTTTCAATCAAGGGAAAAGTGCTGTTGCGGTCCAGCTTGCGGCGCAGGTTGGAAATGTGCGCCTCGATGACATTGGAGTGATGCTGCCAGTTGAAGTCATAAAGGTGTTCAAGTAATTCCCGTTTCGAGACGACCGCGCGCGGTCGATGCGCCAGGTACTCCAGAATGCGGTACTCGGTGGGCGAGACTTCAATGGGGCGGCCATCGCGATGAACGGTTTGTTCGAGCGTGTTGACCTCGACGTCGCCTGCACGGAGCAGCGGGTGCGCATTGCCTTTGCCTCGGCGGATGAGCGCCTTGGCGCGGGCTAATAATTCGCCCAGATCAAACGGTTTGCTCAGGTAGTCGTCCGCACCGGCGTTCAGCAGCTCAATGACGGATTCGGCACCTTCGCGAGCGGTAAGGATCAGCACCGGGGTGCCATTGCCTTTGGCGCGGATGCGGCGCAGGGTAGCCAAACCGCTTTGACCGGGCAACATTAAATCCAGCAGGATCAGGTCGTAGCAGCCCTGCATTGCCAGCTGCTCCCCTTCTAAACCGTTCGGAGCGTGGTCTACAGCCATGCCGGAGCTTTCTCGCAAAGCAGTGGCCAGGTTTTCGGCCAGCCGGATTTCATCCTCGACAATCAGCACACGCATGGCTGCCTACCACATCGGCGTAGAACTTTATGCCTCATCATACTGGGGTTGGGTGGGACCGGGTGTAGGCTGGGTCTGCAACTTTCTGGGTAGACTGGGAGTTCCGTTCCAAATAAAAGTTTGAAAAGGTAAAAACATGGCGTCCATTATTCCCCGGGGTGCGTTAGGTGGATAGAGAGCTGACAAGGCAGGGCACGGCGGAAGACGACGGCAGCCTGCTAAACCGCGTACGCGGAGGAGATCAGCAAGCGATGGTGGCGCTGTTCGACCGGCATTCCTCCGTGGTGTACGCGGTGGCATTGCGAGTGCTCAGCGACCCCTCGAGTGCTGAGGATGTCATGCAGGAAATCTTCCTGCGCATCTGGCACAAACCTCCGGTGATGGAAGCGCTTTCAGGAAATCTGGCGGGGTGGTTTGCCGTGCTCGCACGCAATCGCTCGATTGATGTCCTGCGCCGACGACGGCCCACGGACTCGACAGATGACGTCGTGCTGCTGTCTCCGGTCGATGTGGCGGCGGAGGGGGAGCGAAACCTGTTGCTGGCGCGAGCCCGCACCATGATGCAGGCTTTACCGGAGGAACAGCAGACCGTGCTGAACCTTGCATTTTTTGAGGGTCTGAGCCACTCCGAAATCGCGGAGCGGCTTAAAAGTCCTCTTGGCACGATCAAAACGCGGCTCAGGCGAGCAGTCCTGACGCTGAGAAAGGCAGCCCGGGCATGAACGAATATAACGACCAGTACAAACATATCGATGTTGAAGATCTGGCCCTGTTTGCCTTGCTGCTTCTCAGCGAAGAGGAGGCTGCGGCAATCCTGGCGCATGAGCGCAGCTGCGCGTTATGTCGCGGAGAGTTGATGCGAGTGCGCGAGGACCTTGCCACATTCGCGCTGGGTTCTGTGACGGCGGAGTCGGTTGCGATCCCCGAAGGTGCGCGTGAGCGTTTTCTGTCAAAGCTGAGTCCGTCTCGCGTGAATGGGGACAGCCCTGCTTCAGGCGAGCCTCCTCGCGCTGTCTCTCCAGTCGGGATGGTGCCGAAGTCGCGTTCGAGCGCGTCGCGTGTCCTGCCATGGGTAAGTTGGGTCGGCTGGGCAGTCGCCGCGGCATGCCTGGTGATTGCGGCAGGGCTCAAGCAGGACCGCGATAGCTTGCGAGGGGCACTGGCAACGGAAAACCGGCAAACGGCTCAGTTGCAGGGCGAAGCGGACAAGGCCCGGCGCATTCTAGGCACACTGACAAGTCCGTTTGCCGTGCATGCCAACCTCACTGTGCCGAAGGCACCGGCCACACCGGCGGCACGTGCCGTTTATGAGCAAAAGAGCGGTGTACTGCTGCTGCAGGCCAGTAATCTGGCACCGTTACCCGCGCAAAAGGTATATGAGCTGTGGCTGATTCCATCCGACGGCAGCGCCCCGGTGGCTACAGGCACCTTTACCCCGGACGCGCACGGTAACGGCAGCCTGCTGGTGCAATCGCTTCAAGGGGCAACGGCGGCCAAGGCGTTCGGCATTACAGTGGAGCCGGTCGGCGGATCGGCGTCCCCGACACTGCCGATCCTGCTTGCCGGGGCACCCGCCTAGCCGGTCTGACAATGATGTGCAGCTTTACGGTACTTCTGTAATGTCTCAGGGCGAGTTTTTACAAACTCGCCCTGTTTTTTGCTCGTTCCGCAATCCATAGTCATACGTAGTACGTTTCCACCACAACCGTGTGACTCAATCACCAGTTGAAGAGAAGGCCATGGACAATATCAAAGCAGTGCTCCAAAACAAAGTTTCGCGTCGTAAGTTCATCTCGGGCGTGAGCGCAGGCGTCGGGGTTACGGCAGCCGCAACACTCGCGGCCGGCTGCGGCAACAGTACCACCGCCGCTACTACTCCAACACCCGCACCAGCTCCCGCTCCTACAGTGCAGACCTATACAAACGTAGACATTCTGAACTTCGCGCTGAATCTTGAGTACCTTGAAGCCGAGTTTTATCTGCGCGCAGTGACAGGAAGCGGGCTTGCGGCTGCCGATATCGGCACGGCTCCCGGAACTGTAAACGGCGGTACACAGGTTGCCTTCCAGACCCCGGCGATCCAACAGTATGCTGTTGAGGTTGCAGGGCATGAGCAACTGCACGTGCAGTTTCTCCGCAGTACTATCAAGGCTCTTGGCGGCACCCCGGTGGACCGGCCCCAGATTGAATTTACAGGTGCATTCAATGCAGCGGCCATGGCAGCAGGTATCGGTCCGGCATTCAATCCATTCGATAACGAGAATGATTTTGTTCTCGGCTCTTTTGTATTTGAGGACGTGGGAGTGACTGCCTATAACGGGGCGGCCCCATTGATTGTCAACGATGCGAACTACGCTGCGGTAGTGAGCGGAGCGGGCGGTATTGTCGCGGTTGAGGCGTACCACGCAGGCTTGATCCGCTACCTGATCAATGGGCTCGGTTCGACTTACATCACCATCGCAAATCAGATTTCGACTTTGCGCGGCAATGCCAGCAATTCCGTTACAGGTACGAGTTCAGGCGCGGCAGAAACACCGATTTCAAGCAGCACCCTGGTTGCGGCAAGCTCAATGAATTCATTAGCTTATACGCGCAACGCAAGCCAGATCCTGCACATTGTCTATCTGAATGCCACAGCGGGTGTCGTCAGCAAGGGCGGCTTCTTCCCGAACGGCTTGAACGGCAACATCACGACATCGCTTTCCTAAACCGCACTCAAGCTCACGCTTACGGATCAAGGGACTCAAGACAAGGGATCATTATGGAAAACATCGCAGTACTGGAACAGGAAGAAAGCAGCATCCGCAGCCGTCGCAACGCCCTGTTAATGGGTGGCGCGGCACTGGCCGGACTCGCGGTTACGCGCGGCGCGCAGGCACAAGCCGCGGCAATCACGGATACCGACATCCTCAACTTCGCGCTGAACCTCGAATACCTTGAGGCGCAGTACTACACACTTGCAACCACAGGCCAAACCATTGACCAATTAACCTCAGGGCCGATCAGCGTAGCCGGCGGCGGCGGCGCTGCCGGGGGCACAGTCACGGTCAAGGCCAATGCGCGGGTACCGTTCACCACAAACAGCCCCCTGTTGGCTTACGCTCTTGAAACCGCCCAGGAAGAGCGCAACCATGTCACCTTTTTGCAAGGGGCACTGAACGCAGGTGGTGCTAATGCCGCTGTAGCGCAGCCGAACATCAATCTTCTGGATAGCTTCAATACGCTGGCTGCAGCAGCTGGTATTCAGGGCGGCTTCGACCCATTTGCTAGTGAGGCGAACTTCCTCATCGGCGCGTACATTTTCGAGGACGTGGGTGTGTCGGCGTATCTCGGCGCAGCTCCCGCAATCAAAACTACGTCGAACCTGGTAGCAGCTTTGCAGATCCATGCTGTCGAGGCTTACCACGCAGGTATTGTCCGTACACAGATCTTCCGGGCGGGTGCTGTTGCACAGCAGCAGTCGCAAGCGGTATCCAAAGTTCGTCAGTCGCTGTCTGCGGCAAGTGCGATTACTGGTACTAACAATGTTGATGTGGGTGTGAGTGTCGTGACCAATGCGGCTATTAACCAACAGGCATCGACAGTTGTTGACGTTGATCCCACGACTGCCATTGTCATCGGGCGCAGCACTACACAAGTCTTGAACATTGTGTACGGTGGAGCGAACCTGAGCGGCAAGGGCGGCCTGTTCTTCCCGAACGGTGTCAACGGCAACATCAAGTAACCGCTCCTCAAAATTTTATAGACTTTCACCGAAAGGCGTTGGACTTCATGTCCAACGCCTATTTTTTATGGGCAGCAGCAGCCTTAGAATTGCAGGAAGAGGTACTTGCGTGGAAGCCAATGAAGTACAGGAGTTGCAGGAGCAGCATGATCATGCGCTGGGCGGCCATGAAGAGGCGCATGGCGCGCCGCCCAAACACCAGAAGCCTGTGAGCTTCACGATGAGTGTGCTGGCTGTGATGGTGGCCGTGGTGACGGTGCTAGGGCATCGCACGCACACCGAAGCGGTACTGATGCAGGCGCGCGCCAGCGACCAATGGAACCTGTACCAGGCCAAGAAGATTCGCCAGAACGATACGCAGCTTGCCGCCGACCAGCTCAGCTTTGCCGCTGTGCGCGACCCTGCCGCGGCGCAAGCGATGGTGGCGAACTACAAGGCGCACCTGGCTAAATGGAGCGGCGATCTGGTGACGGAACAGGAAGTCGCGCGTAGCTTTGAGGAAAAAGTGGAAGCGGCGGAGAAGAAGGCCGGACGGTTCGACCTGGGGGAGGCGCTGCTGGAGATCGGCTTGGTCATTACATCGATTACGCTGCTGACGCGGCAGCGCACATACTGGCTGCTGGGCATGGCGTTCGGCGTGTTGGGGATCGCGGTAGTTTCATGGGGGGCGCTGCTGCGCTGACACGTCAAGCACTTTGGTACCGAAGGTGACGGGTGTAAGGACCTGGTACAGGGCTTTGGTGGGCAGACACATCACTTACCATCCGGGGTGTACAGGTGCGAGTTCCCCTATTTTCTGCAATGTTCGGGTGAGTACACGGGACTCACGTTTAGAGCGCATTTTTACGTCTAAAGCGACGTTTTTCGACGTAAATTCAGCTTGGCTTCATGTTCGCAGCCGCATTTTTCAGCGCTTTTTGCTGTTTCTATTCTGTGCCATGTACCGGTGAACGGCGGTAACAAAATATTGGCGTATTGCTTATGTTTGTGTGAGCTCAGCCGCAAAGGCAGGTCTTTCGGCTGTGTTCAGGCGTTCACCTTCTTCAAGCGAAATCGCATCCGGGTGCGTCTCTATTGATTGAAAGCTGAAATAGAGGCGGCGGAAGGCCGGGCAAAAGCAGGTTCTTCAGCCGGGCTCAACATGACGATTTTTGTAGGAAGCTGTGCTCAGGATGACACTTTCGGGAAGCGAGACGGTACCCGGATGCGCCGAGGCTAATACATTTGGAAAGCCGAATATGAAAGCATTCTCTCAGGTGAAATCCATAAATCGGCTGCATGCGGCGTTGCCGGAAGAGCCATGTGAAGAGCCGCGCTTTCGGTTTGACGTGAGGGAGAAACGCTCTAAGGCTCGATGCGAACCCCGCCCAGGTAAGTCGCCTGGAGCTCGCCTCCCGGTGAAAGCACGTTGAAGTCGGCGCGCTTGCCGGGTGAGAGTATGCCGGCGTGCTCGCTGAGACCGGTCATGGTTGCGGGGTTGCGCGTGGCGGCCCACAGGGCGTGCGCGAGCGGTACCCCGGCGAAACGGGTGTAGTTGCGTACCGCTGCATCCATGGTGAGCGTGGAGCCGGCGAGTGCGCCGTCGGCAGTGACTGCGCGGCCGGCGGTGACTTGTACGTCGAGCTCACCGAGTTTGTAGGTGCCGTCGGGCATGCCGGTGGCGCTCATGCTGTCGGTGACCAGGATGGCTTTGTCTGTACCCTTGGCGCGAGCGAACAGCCGGACGAGCATAGGGTCTACATGGAGGCCGTCGCAGATGATCTCGGCGAATAGGGCGTCAGTTGTGAGCGCGATGCCGAGAATGCCGGGGTCTCGCTGATCGAGTTTGCGCATGGCGTTGAAGGTATGGGTGGCGGAGACTGCGCCGGCTGTGATGGATTGTTGAGCGTGTTCGGCGGAGCCGTCGCTGTGGCCGATCGAGACATGCACGCCTTTCCCGGTTGCGTGCCTGATGAGATCGAGTGCGCCGGGCAGTTCGGGGGCGATGGTTATTAGTACGACTTGGCCTTCGGCGGCCTCCCACATCCTGTCGAAGAACTCGATGGAGGGCGGGTGGAGGTCTGCAATGGCGTGTGCGCCGCGTTTGGCGTGGGAGAGGAACGGACCTTCGAGATGGATGCCGAGAGGGCGTGCGTGGCCGGGTTCGGGCGCGGCGCGCAGCAATTGCGCCATGCCGGAGAGGGAGCGCAGGGTGGCATCCCTGGGGGCGCTGACCGTGGTGGGCAGGTAGGCCCCGACACCGTGCGCGGCGAGAAAGCCGCCGATGGCGCGGAATGCTGCGTCGGTGGCTTCCATGACATCGCGGCCCCGGCAGCCGTGGGTGTGCACGTCGAAGAAGGCGGGGGCCAGAGTTGCGCCGGGGTAGTCACGGTGGACGGCTGCAGGCGGCAGGGTTTGCGCGGCGCGGGTGGAAACGCTTACGACGCGATCGTTTTCGAGGAGCAGCACCGGGTCGGCTAGGAGCGCGTCGGGGAGTAAGAGATGGTCGGCGGTGATACGTATGGTCATGTGTGGCCTGTTCCTCACCACTGTACATGCGACTGTACACGCGGAGGCTGCCTCTAAAATGGCACCTATGACGACACGCGGTGATGTTTCTGAAGGCAAGGCAAAGCGGATCGGCATTCACCTGATGACTGCGGGCGGGCTCCATACGGCTGCCGAACGCGCGCATGCGGTGGGGGCGAACACATTTCAGATTTTTACTTCAAGCCCGCGGACCTGGCGCGCTGCGCCCGTGAAAGAAGAGATTGCGGCCAGGATGCGGGCGTTGCGGGCAGAGCATGACATTGGGCCGGTGGTGATCCATGCGAACTACCTGATCAACCTGGCTTCACAGAATGAGGATGTGCGTGCGAAGTCGTCGACGGCGTTTCGCGGGGAGGTAGAGCGGGCCCGGGCGCTGGGGGCGGAGTTCCTGGTGCTGCATCCGGGCTCGTGGAAGGGGTTGACGCGGGAGGAAGGGCTGCGCCGGGCGGCGGAGGGCATTGAGCGGGCGGTGGACGGGATTGACTTCGGCGTTTCCGGGATTGGGGGCGAGCCGTTTCGCTTGCTGATTGAGAATACGGCGGGGTCGGAGTTTTCGCTCGGCGGGAGCTTTGAGCAGGTGGGGGAGCTGATCGGGCTGCTGCGGGCGCACCTGCCGGTTGGGGTGTGTTTGGATACGTGCCATACGCATGTTGCGGGGTATGACATTGTGAGCGAGGCCGGGTGGGAGGAGACGGTGCGGGGGATTGAGGGGACCATCGGCACAGAGAATGTGCGGGTGTGGCATGTGAATGATGCGAAGGCGGCGCGCGGGTCGAAGCTGGATCGGCATGAGCATATTGGGGAAGGGATGATCGGGGGCGCGCCGTTCAAGAGGCTGCTGCATGATGCGCGGTTTGCGCATTGTGCGTTTGTGGCGGAGACGCCGGTGGATGAGCCTGGGGATGTGGAGAAGAATGTAAGAGCGTTGCAGGGGTTGTATGCGCTTGGGAAGGCAGGCTGAGTAAGAGGCATAAGGTTGCATTAATAGCTGCAACGATGTACACTTCACTCAACACACCCGCCAAGCCTCTCCCTGGAAGCAGGTGAAGCTCAAATCGGCGGGTTTTCTATTTCTGTATGAAATACAGCAAGCCAGCCCTCCTCTATGAAGAGCAGATCGATCTGCTTATCTCGCGCGGGATGATCTGCCCGAATCGGGGGTACGCGCTTGATTGCCTTCGCCGTATCGGCTACTACCGCCTCAGCCCTTACTTCAAAGTGTTCCTCATTTTAGGCGTGGATGATTTCCGCACAGGAATAACATTTGAAAACGTTGTTCGTCTTTATGAATTTGACGCCGATCTGCGAGCACTTGTCATGAAAGCGATAGCCAAGATTGAGATTGCTGCGCGAACATCGATTACCTATCGCATGGCTCATGAATATGGTGTTTTCGGCTATGCCAATAGTGATAATTTTGAGCTTTTTTCTGGCCATAGCGACCCGCTGAAACCATATCGTCATGGAGAACTGCTGGAGGGTATCAAGAGAGAAGAGGGAAGATCACAGGAAATCTTCGTAAAGCATTTTCGTACAACCTATACAGATGAAACATACCTACCGCTATGGATGGCGACCGAGTTGATCTCGTTCAGTACCTTGTCGAGGATGTATGCACATCTTCGATCTAAGATGCGCAAAGAAATCGCTGACGACTTTGGACAGCCGGAACTAATTTTCGTAAGCTGGCTTCACGCTTTAGTCGGTGTCCGCAATATCTGTGCTCATCATGGTCGGTTATGGAATCGCAACCTCGGCGTCAAGCCTGCGATACCGGATGTATGGAAGCAATGGAGTCCAGATAACAGCGGCTTTTACATGATGGCGCTTATCTTTCAGTCAGTTCTTGACCAAGTCGCGCCACAGTTTGCCTGGAAAGAACAATTAAAAACGCTGCTCAACGACTATTCCGAAGTTGACCTTCGACGTATGCGTTTCCCGTCTAATTGGCAGCTTGACATGCGTCGTTATAAATAATGGCTAAACTATTACTAAGAAAGTCACGGTTACATGCCGATATGGAAGACACGATACAGACCGATGTAGTCGAACGTACGGAGCGAGCGGACCGCTATGACCCGGCTGCGATTGAAGCCAGGTGGGCTGAGCGCTGGGCTGCGGACCCGGAGTTGTATGCGACGGAGCCGGTTTCGTCAGGCAAGCCGAAGTATTACGTGCTGGAGATGTTGCCGTACCCGTCGGGGCAGCTGCATATGGGGCATGTGCGGAATTATGCCATCGGGGATGCGCTGGCTCGCTACAAGTGGATGCAGGGGTTTAATGTGCTTCACCCTATGGGGTGGGATGCATTTGGGTTGCCGGCGGAGAATGCGGCTATCAAGAACAACACGCCGCCGAGGCAGTGGACAGAAAGCAACATTGCGGCGATGAAGCGGCAGTTTCAGCGGCTGGGGTTTGCGTTTGACTGGCGCAATGAAATTACGACCTGCCTGCCGGATTACTACCGGTGGAACCAGTGGTTTTTTATCCGGATGTTCAAGCGCGGGTTGGCGTATCGCAAGCAGAGCAAGGTGAACTGGTGCCCGCTGTGCGCTACCGTGCTGGCCAATGAGCAGGTGGTGAACGGCTGCTGCTGGCGGCATGAAGAGCAGCCGGTAGAGTTGCGCAGCCTGGAGCAGTGGTTTCTGCGGACGACCGCGTATGCGCAGGAGTTGCTGGACGGGCTGGACAAGCTGCCGGGGTGGCCGGACAAAGTGCGCACCATGCAGCGCAACTGGGTGGGGCGCAGCGATGGGGCGGAGCTGGAGTTTGCTGTCGCGGAGGGTGTGCGCGGCAACAGCGAACAGCACGGCAACAGCGAATATGGCGACGAAGCGGATCGGCGAATCAGTGAGAACGTGCGCGCCGGCGAGGGCAGGAGCATAGAGCCAGGTGAGGGAGCGGCGCTTACGGGCGAGACGATTACAGTGTTTACCACGCGCATCGACACCATCCATGGCGCGACGAGCGTACAGCTGGCACCGGAGCATGCGCTGGTGACCGGCTGGGCTGCGAGCGATGCCGGGTTGCGGGCCGAGGTTGATGCCATGCTGGAGCAGCAGCGGGCGGCGCGTGAAGCGGGCGATATGGCTACTTTGGAGAAGCAGGGCGCGTTTACCGGGCACTACGCGCGCAATCCGTTTACGGGGGAGCTGTTGCCGGTTTGGATCGCTAATTACATCCTGGCCGATTACGGTACGGGGGCCATTATGAGCGTGCCCGCGCACGATGAGCGTGACTGGGAGTTTGCGGGCAAGTACGGGCTGCCGGTGCGTGCGGTGGTAGAGGTGCCGGGGGCGGAGAATATGCTGCCGGTGATCGCGGATTCCGATGAGGGTGCGGTGCTGGTGGACTCCGGCGCGTGGACCGGGATGAGTTGTGCCCAGGCGCGGGAACAGCTGGCCGCGCGTGCCGCGCAGGGCGGGTTCGGCAAGGCCACGGTTACGTATCGGCTGAAGGATTGGGGGGTGAGCCGCCAGCGGTACTGGGGTACGCCGATCCCGATGCTGTACTGCGACAGTTGCGGCATTGTGCCGGTGCCCGATGAGGCGCTGCCGGTGCTGCTGCCTGAAAACGTTGCAATCACGCAGCAGGGCGGGTCGCCGTTGGCGCAGGTGCCGGAGTTTGTGAATGCGCGTTGCCCGGAGTGCGGGGGCCACGCGCGGCGTGAGACGGATACGATGGACACGTTTGTGGATTCGTCGTGGTACTTCTACCGCTACACGGATGCCCGGAACAGCAGCGCTCCTTTCGATACAGAAAAGGCGGCGTACTGGTTTCCTATCGACCAGTACATCGGCGGGGTAGAGCACGCGATTCTGCACCTGATCTACTCGCGGTTCTGGACGAAGGTGATGCGCGACCTGGGGCTGATTGCCAATGCCGAGCCTGCGGAGCGGTTGTTTACGCAGGGCATGGTGATCCGTAACGGTGCCAAGATGTCGAAGTCGAAGGGCAACGTGGTGTCGCCTGACGAGATGATTGCGCGCTACGGGGCGGATGCGACGCGCATGTACGCGCTGTTTGCCGCGCCGCCGGACCGCGACCTGGAGTGGCAGGAGGATGGAGTTGCGGGTGTGTCGCGGTTCCTGGCAAAGGTGTACCGGTTTGTGCAACGCTACAGCGCGAGTGTCGCGGAGGCTCCGCGCGAGCTGCCGGGGGAGATCAGCTCCGCCGCCCGTGACGTGCTGCGCAAGCTGCACCAGACCATCCGGAAGATTACGGAAGATTTTAACGACCGTTGGCACTTCAATACCTGTATCGCCGCCGTTATGGAGTTGCTGAACACGCTGACTGCTGCCTCGGGCGCGATGGATTCCGGCGCGATTGAGCCTGCCGTGACGCGGCATGTGCTGGTCCATGTGGTGTTGCTGCTGGCACCGTTTGCGCCGTACCTGGCTGCGGAGCTGTGGGACGAATTGGGTGAAGGCAGGAGTCTGCTGCGAACACCATGGCCTGCGTTTGATGAAGGGTTGGCGCGGGAGAGTGAGATGGAAATTCCGGTGCAGATCAACGGCAAGCTGCGCACCGTGGTGCGGCTGGCGGCAGATGCGAGCGAGGCCGCACTGAGGGAAGCAGCATCGAGCGACGAGAAAATTCAAACCGCGATTGCTGGCAAGCAGGTGGTCAAGATGATCGTGGTGCCGGGCAAGCTCGTGAACCTTGTTGTGCGCTAGAGCATCCCTTTGAGGAAAGCTGTTGCGCTGTGAGGGCCTCCATGAGTAGTGGGCCGAGTGTTGGGCAGAGCGTTGGGCGACCCGTGATACCTGCCAGGCTTGCGCAAAGCCCGGCGCAAGGCTTGCTAACGCGATGTCTTGGAGGGCACCCTCTGTTCCGGGATCTCCATCGAGATCCCGCACTGCTGCTGTATGAAATTGCATGGCGATGGTGCTGCGGAGGCTGCCTGGGCCTGCTGGCGGGTTTTGAGGCATGGCGTATCTGGACCGCCGCCCTGCCGGCGTTGCGGGGTACCGGGCTGCTGCTGCTTACGCCGGACTCACTGCTTGCCGACCCGGCGCAGCTTACGCAGGACCTTTTTGCCGCGATTGACATTCTGAGGGTGCCGGTTGAGCGCGCGATGCTTGGCCTTGCGCCGCTTGCCGTGTTTTGCTGGGTGCTTGCGTTTGCGTGGGGGCGCACGGGGGTGCTGGTACGGTTCGACGCACGGTTGCCGCGCCGCCGGTGGATGCTGGCGGAGAGTGAGGCCCTGCGAATCACCGGTTTGCTGGCGCTTGCCGCGGCCTGGGTGGGCCTCATCGGTGCCGCGCGTGTACTTACATTTAGCGGCGAGGATGGGCATATTTGGCTGTATGCGGTACTGGTGCTGGCGGTTACAGTCGGGGTTTCCCGGTTTACAGGCCGCTTTCGCCGCTCCATGCATATCGCGACAGTGCTGGCGCTGGTAGAAGACCTTGAGTTCTTTCGCGCATTTGCCCGCGCGTGGCGCATGGGCACGCACACCGGCATTGTGCCGTTGCGCCGTGCGGTAGGGCGTGTTCGCTTTTACCTGTTTCTGGCTGCGTTACTGCTTGCGTTTGTGCCGGCACCGTTCCATTTTTCCTGGCTGCTGATGGGCTGGTGGCTGCTATGGTCACTACCTCCGCTGGCTGCCGCGGACGCATGGCAGCTTGGTGCGTTCTTTGCGGTAGTGCATGCTTTGCAGGTCACAGATGCTCTTACTACTGCCAAAGCGAAGCCGTAAACTAAACCTCGTGTCTTCCTCTATCGTCATCCTTGATTTCGGTTCGCAGTACACGCAGCTGATTGCGCGGAGAATCCGCGAGCTGAACGTGTTTTCGGCGGTGCTGCCATGTACGGCCTCGCTTGCGCAGATACAAGGCTTGCAGCCGCGTGGGATTATTCTTTCCGGCGGGCCTTCGTCCGTGTACGACGCGAACGCGCCGAAGGCCGACCCTGCGGTGCTGGCGATAGGATTGCCGGTGCTGGGGATCTGTTATGGGTTGCAGTTCATCGTGCACCATCGCGGCGGCAAGGTGCAGCCGGCGGCGCGGCGCGAGTATGGCGATGCCGAGGTGACTCTGGTGGACCTGGAAACGCAGTTGTTTGCCGGGCTGCCGGAGACCATGCGCGTGTGGATGTCGCACGGTGATGAGGCGCTGGAGCTGCCGTCGGGCTTTCACGAAACCGCGCGCACGGCAAACGCGCTGGCCGGGATTGCGAACCCGCAGGAGCGGATCTGGGCGGTGCAGTTTCATCCGGAGGTGCAGCACACCCGGCAGGGAATGCAGCTGCTGCGCAATTTTGTGCTGGGTATTTGCGGGGCGGCGGCGGACTGGACCGCGCAGCACTTCATTACGGAGACGACCGCGAAAATTCAAGCGCAGGTGGGTACGGGACACGCGATATGCGCGATCTCGGGGGGTGTGGATTCCTCGGTTGCCGCCATGCTGGTGCATCGGGCCATCGGCGATCAGTTGACGTGCGTGTTTGTGGACAACGGCGTGCTGCGCAAGAACGAGTTTGAGAAAGTGCAAGGGAACCTGCGGGGCAAGCTGGGGCTGAACCTGGTGGCGGTGGATGCGCGGGCGCGGTTTCTGGGGAAGCTGGCAGGGGTGAGCGACCCGGAAATGAAGCGCAAGGTGATCGGGCGCGAGTTTATCGAGGTGTTCGACGATCAGGCGCTTCACATAGCAGAGCGGACCGGTGGGGTGGACTGGCTGGTGCAGGGCACGCTGTACCCGGACGTGATTGAATCCGTGTCGGTGCACGGGCCTTCGCACGTCATCAAGAGCCACCATAATGTGGGCGGGCTGCCGGAAACGATGAAGCTGAAACTGATTGAGCCGCTGCGGGATTTGTTCAAGGATGAGGTGCGGCGCATCGGGCGCGACATGGGGATGCCGGAGGACATTCTGGGGCGGCAGCCGTTCCCGGGGCCGGGGCTGGCGGTGCGCATTTTGGGCGAGGTGACGCCGGAGCGCGTAGCGATCTTGCAGGAAGCCGATGAAATTGTTGTGGACGAGATCAAGGCAGCCGGGCTGTACGGCAAGATATGGCAGGCGTTTGCGGTGCTGCTCCCGGTCAAGAGCGTGGGCGTGATGGGCGACCAGCGTACGTATGCGGCGACGTGCGCGATCCGCGCGGTGCACTCGGAAGACGGCATGACCGCGGACTGGGCGCAGCTGCCGTATGAGCTGCTGGGGCGGATTTCAAACCGGATTGTGAATGAGGTGCGCGGCATCAACCGGGTGGTGTATGACATCACCTCGAAGCCGCCGGGAACCATTGAGTGGGAGTAGCCAATTTCCATGAAGAAATGATGAAACAAATGAAGCGGCTTTGTTCCGTTTATCCGCAGAGTTCAAGGCTGCCGCATCCAAACAAGCAAAAGCATTTTCCTTGGCGGAAAAGCCTAATGCGGCTTTACGAGTCAAGGCAGCGCTATAGTTTGGAGCAAAAGCAGGGGTAGTGTAAGGGAGGAAGGCGAAAAGCAGGTCCTTCGGCTACGCTCAGGACGAAACGGTTTTTGCATGGCACTAACTTTGCTTTAAGCATCCATAGTACATATGTGAGGGTTTGCAGATGGGGAAATTAGAGGGGCGCGTTGCGATTGTCACCGGCGCGAGTTCAGGCATCGGCCAGAGTATTGCCATACGTCTTGCAAAAGAAGGCGCATCGGTTGTTGTGGATTACATCGGCAGCGATGAAGGTGCGAAGTCAACGGTAGATACGATTGCCTCTGCCGGGGGTACTGCTATCTCGTTTTGTGCAGACATCACCAAGATGGACCAGATGCAGTCACTTATTGACGCTGCATTTTCCACTTACAAGGGTTGTGACATTCTGGTGAATAATGCCGGGATGGAGCATAAAAGCGATTTTTGGGATGTTACAGAATCCGATTATGATCGAATTCTCGACGTAAATCTTAAAGGCGCATTTTTTTTGACGCAGGCGTTTGTGCGTAAACTACGCGATGCCGGGAAAAAAGGCAGAATTGTCAATATCAGTTCCGTGCATGAGGATATGGCATTTCCGGGATTTTCTACTTACTGCATCAGCAAGGGCGGCATGCGCATGATGATGCGCAACCTTGCGGTAGAGCTTGGTCCGCTGGGGATTACTGTCAACAATGTCGCTCCGGGAGCTATCAAGACACCTATCAACAGCGCCTTGATGGATAACAAGGAGATGATACAGGAGTTACTCGGAAATATACCGGTGGGTTACATCGGCTCAGTAGAAGATGTAGCAAATGTTGTCGCTTTTCTTGCCTCGGATGAAGCCGCGTATGTAAACGGCGCAACCTTTCTCGTTGACGGCGGTTTGTCACGCTCGTACCACGAGCAATAACCGATGGCCCAACCTATTGAAGATTACGGAATTATCGGCGACTGTGAGACAGCGGCACTGGTCGGCAAGGACGGCTCCATCGATTGGCTTTGCTGGCCCGACTTTGCCGCCGATGCCTGCTTTGCCGCGCTGCTGGGAGACGCGGAAAACGGCCGCTGGCTGTTGGCTCCGGCGCCGGTAAGTGAGGGCGAGGACAAGTGGACAGCCACATGGCGCTACCTGCCGGACACCCTGGTGCTTGAAACGAAGTGGACGCGCGGAGACGATATTGCAGTCGTTACCGACTTTATGCCTGCCCGCAGCGGGCACTCCCACATTGCGCGGAGGGTACAGTGCCTGCAAGGGCGAGCCCCGATGCAGATGGAGCTGTCACTGCGCTTTGACTATGGCCGTTCCATACCATGGGTAACCCGGGAAGGCCATGCAATGCGTGCTATTGCCGGGCCGCATATGACGATACTGCGAACCGATCTTGAAACCCACGGCGAAGACTACAAAACCAAGAGCAACTTTGTTGTAAGCGACGGCGAACAGGTTTGGATGACGTTGTCTTACGGGCGATCTTTTGAGGCGGAACCGGCACCGATTGATCCCGAAGCGGAGCTGGAGAAGGTAATACGGTACTGGTCGAAATGGGCGGCCAAGTGTACCCCCGCCGGACAGTACAGCGAGGCGGTAAAGCGTTCGTTAATAACGCTCAAGGCGCTGACATACCGGCCAACCGGTGGCGTAGTAGCAGCCGTGACCAGCTCGCTGCCTGAGGCGCTGGGCGGTCCGCGCAATTGGGATTACCGCTTTTGCTGGCTGCGCGACTCCACGTTTACGCTGCTTGCATTGATGAACGGCGGTTTTTACCGCGAAGCCGAGGCCTGGCAGGACTGGTTGCTGCGCGCCATTGCCGGTAACCCGGAGCAGGTGCAGATTATGTACGGCATCAAGGGCGAGCGGCACTTGCAGGAGTGGGAGGTGCCGTGGCTTGCGGGCTACGAGGGATCAAAGCCGGTGCGCGTGGGCAATGCCGCCGCGGAACAGCTCCAGCTTGATATATACGGGGAAGTGATGGATGCATTTTTCCACTCGCTTGCCGGAGTTCGCGTGCCGCGTGAAGTGGACCTGCACCTGCAACAATTGCTGGTAAACCACCTGATGACTATATGGCAGCAGCCTGACCAGGGTATCTGGGAGACGCGTAGCGGTGCGCAACAGTTTACCTATTCCAAGATGATGGTCTGGGTTGCATTTGACCGCGCCATTGCCATTGCGGAGCATACAGGCAGCGAGGCACCGCTCGATGCATGGCGCAAGGCGCGCGACCAGGTGCATGCCGAAGTGTGCAAAAAAGGTTTTAACAAGAAGCTGGGTGCGTTTACCCAGGTATATGGCGGCGACCAACTGGACTCTTCACTGCTGCTGATGCCGCAGGTGGGCTTTTTGCCGGCGACGGACCCGCGCGTAAAAAGCACAATTGAGGCGATTGAAGCGAAGCTGATGCGCGATGGCCTGCTGCTACGCTACGACACGGGTAAATCCGCAGATGGACTGCCGCAGGGTGAGGGTGCGTTCCTGGCTTGCTCATTCTGGATGGTGAGCTGCCTGAAACTGATCGGCCGGGAAGAGAATGCGCGCAAGCTGCTTGAAGATCTGCTGGCTTTACGCAATGATCTTGGGCTGCTCTCAGAAGAGTACGACACGGGCAAGCGCCGACAGGTCGGCAACTTTCCCCAGGCTTTCTCGCATATTGCCATGGTGAACGCAATTTTTGACCTGGAAAGCACGGAAGAGCCGACCCGGTCACGCGACACCCGGCATGTACCGGCTTCTCCGGCACACACGATACACACGCATGCCACGCCGGAACTTGATCCAAAACCTTCTATTGCAAACACCGCTTCCAGAAAGAAATAGGCTTGTGAGCTTCAAAACTATCATCTAAACGGCTCAGGGAGAGCATACGCACGCATGTACACGTTTAAGGTTTGGGCACCGAAAGCAAAAACGGCAGATGTACTGATTGAAGGAACGAAGCACCCGCTGACCCAGGGGGAAGGCGGCTGGTGGACGGCAGCCGTGGACGATGCCGAGGATGGCACGGAGTACGTTTTTCTGCTGGACGGCAAGGATCAGAAGCTGCCGGACCCGCGCTCGGCGTTTCAGCCGCACGGGGTCAACGGGCCTTCGCAGGTAGTGGACCACGGCAAGTTTGCCTGGACGGATGCGAAGTTCCATGCCAAGGCGTATCCCAGTGCGGTTTTCTATGAGCTGCATGTCGGCACGTTTACGCCGGAAGGTACGTGCGATGCAGTGATTGCCAAGCTGGATTACTTGCTGGAACTTGGGATTACGCATATCGCGCTGCTGCCGTTTGCGGAGTTCCCGGGCAAGCATGGATGGGGCTATGACGGTGTGGACCTGTTTGCGCCGCATGCCGCCTACGGCGGCCCGGACGGATTGAAGCGGTTAGTGGATGCGGCGCACGGCAAGGACCTGGCGGTGGTGATGGACGTGGTCTACAACCACTTTGGGCCGTCTGGCAATTATGTCGGGATGTTTGGGCCGTACTTTACCGATGCGCATAAAACGCCGTGGGGCGATGCGGTAAACCTTGAGGATGCGGGATCGTTTGAGGTGCGGCGCTTCTTTTGCGATAACGCGCTGATGTGGCTGCGCGACTACCACATGGATGGGTTGCGGCTGGACGCGGTGCATGCGTATGTGGATAGGTCTGCCATCAACTTTATGGAGCAGATCAATACCGAGGTGCATGCGCTGCAGGCGGAGACCGGGCGACCGTACGTGATGATCGCCGAGAGCGATCTGAATGATCCGCGGCTGGTGCGGTCGAAGGAAGCCGGCGGATACGGGTTTGACGCGCAGTGGAGCGATGATTTTCATCATGCGATGGTGGCGCTGCTGACCGGGGATACGAGCGGCTACTATGTCGATTTCGGCGACTTTGCCGATTTGGGCAAGGCGTTGTCGCAGGCATTTGTGTATGACGGCGAGTTTTCCGAGTCGCGGGACCGGGTGCATGGGCGGCCCGTGCAGAACCTGCCGGGATGGCACTTCCTGGGGTACTCGCAGAATCACGATCAGGTGGGAAATCGTGCGAAGGGCGAGCGGCTGGTGCATTTGACGGATGTGCCGAGGGCCAAGATTGCCGCGGCGCTGACGATACTTGCGCCGTTTTTGCCGATGCTGTTTCAGGGTGAGGAGTGGGGGGCGACTACGCCGTTTCTTTACTTTGTGGACCATGAAGACAAGGAGCTTGCAGGGTTGGTGTCTGCCGGGCGCAAGAAGGAGTTTGAAGCATTCGGGTGGGACCCGGATGATATTCCCGATCCGCAGTCGGTGGAGACGTTTGAGGCTTCGAAGCTGAAGTGGGATGAGCTGAAGCAGTCACCGCATGCCGAAATGCTGAAGTGGTACCGGGGGCTGATTGCGCTGCGGAAGTCACGGCGTGAACTGACGGACGGGGTACTGGAGCAGGTGGATGTGGACTTTGATGAGGACGACCGGTGGTTCACCATGCAGCGCGGGGGGATTGTACTGGTGTTTACGCTGGCGGAGGAAGGGTATTCGGCGAGCCTGGAGGCGGAGGTGAAGCTGGTGATGGCTTCTGATGATGGGATCAAGCTGGAGGATGGGCGGCTGGAGATGCCTGGGGTTGGGGTGGCTGTGTTGTCTGTGGATTGAGGTTGGTGCTTGTACGGCAAAGCCGGTTCCTGCGGGAACCGGCTTTGCATTGGTGGTGTATGGCATGCCACGGCTTCCGTGATGCTGAGCGGCGTGTGAGAAGTTACATGCTTTATGTCTCGTGTCATCCTGAGCGGAGCGCAGCGGAGTCGAAGGACCTGCTTTTGCCTTTGGATTTTATGCGGCATCGGAAAAAAGCAGGTCCTTCGACTTCGCTCAGGATGACACTGTTTTCTCGCTCAGGATGACACTGTTTTTTGCTCAGGACGACACTACTTCTCGCTCAGGATGACACTATTCTTTTACAAGTTTGCCGTGGCTTCGGTTGCAGGCGTGAGCGCGGCGTACATGGTACGGTCCTCTTCAGCGATGGCGGCGAAGCGCTCGGCGAAGACTTCGCCGCCCATGAGGAGTGAGGGGGCGGCACCGGGGTCGGTGACGTGGAGCAGGTTGAGGGTGGTGCGGGTGACTTTTTGGTCGGGTTGGCCGGCGTGGGAGACCAGGACGCAGGGGTAGTCGTTGGGGAGGCCGGAGGCGCGCCACTCGCGGGCGATTTGGGTGAGGTCGCGGCCCGGCATGTAGACGATTCTTGTAGGTTCCTGAGTTACAGGTTCACCGGTCGCGGTGTGGGCTGTGGTCAGCAGGACGCTGGAGGCGGCGCGGCGGTCCGTGAGTGAACAGGGGATAGCGGCTGCGGCTGCTGAGGCGGCGGTGACGCCGGGGACAACCTCGAAGGGGATACCGGCGGCGCGCAGGGCTTCCATTTCTTCACCGGCGCGACCGAACAGGAGCGGGTCGCCGCTTTTGAGGCGGACGATGGTGCGGCCTGCGCGGGCTCCCTGGATCATGAGTTCGTGGATTTGAGCTTGTGTAATGCTTGCGCTGCCGCAGCGCTTGCCTACGCTGATAATTTCGGCGGTTGCGGGTGCGAGGGCGAGCACGGCGGGTGGGACTAAGTCGTCGTGCAGGAGCAGGTCGGCTTGCGCGAGCAGGCGGGCGGCTTTTACTGTGAGCAGGTCGGGATCGCCGGGGCCTGCGCCTACGAGCATCACTGTTTTTGCCTGCGCGCCTTGCTTCGGTTGTAGGGCAGGGGAAACATGCGCGGTAAGCGGGGTTCGGCCCATTAGCGATTCAAGGTGCAGGTGCGGCAGGGCGAGCCGCCGGGACGGGCAGCTCTTTGCTTCGCAAACCGAGCGCTCGCCTAGGATGCCCAGCAGCGATTTTCGTTCCTCGCTTGCCGGGTATGCCGCGAGGACCTCACGCCGAAGGCTGCCGAGGGTGTGCAGCCAGAGGCCGAGATCGTGCGGCAGTGCTGCGTCAATCTCGCGCTTGAGCTTTTGCGCTGTGGACGGGCTTTCGCCCGCGGTGGAGATGGCGATTTGCAGGTTGCCGCGGCTTACTACGGAGCCGTAATAGAAGTCGCAGTGCGGGATGTCGTCGACGGCGTTGCAGAGGGTGCCTGCGGCGTCGCAGAGGCGGTAGACGTGTTGATTGACCGGGGTGATGTCGGTGCCGGCGATGACAACAAACTGGCCTTCGATGTCGGAGTCCAGGAACTCGCGGCGGTGCCAGGTGATGGCACCGCGCTCGGCTAACAGCTCGATCTCGGGCTTGGCCCAGGGCGCGACGACGGTGACGACCGCGTCGCTCAGGACGAGGCTTTCAATCTTGCCGGTGGCTACTTCGCCCGCGCCCACGACGAGGCATGGACGGCCATTGAGTTTGAGGAATACGGGGAGCAGGCTCATCTACATGTCTCACATATCTGTCGCAACGCCGGGCGAGGCGGCGTCGCGTTCCACCGGCGTCACGAGCTCGCCGGCAAGCTGGGCGCGCAGCTCGTCGTTAGAGTGACGGGCGAAGTAGGCGCGCAGGCTTTCGCCCTCGCCCAGGCGCTTGCCCTGGTAGGTGTTTAACAGGCGCTCGATGGCTTCGGGCACGTCGGTAGCCGGGATGCGGTAGCCTACCGGGCGTGCCGTCGAGGCAAACGCGCCGACCGAGCCGCCCACGCAGAAGTAGTAGGCATCGACCAGCTTGCCTTCATGCTTGATCTTTTTGCCCTCGATGCCGATGTCGGCGATCCAGTGCTGGCCGCAGCTATTGGGGCAGCCGGTGACGTGGAGCTTGAGCTGCTGGTCAAAGGCGGGAAGGCGTTCTTCAAGCTCGTCGACGAGCCAGCGGGTGAAGCCCTTGGTCTCGGTGATGGCGAGTTTGCAGAATTCGGTGCCGGTGCAGGCGACCGCACCGCGCCAGAATTGTGAGCCTTCGACCTTGAGGCCGTGGCTGGTGAGCTCGTCGACAAGTTCACGGGCGCGGGCGGTTTCGATATTGATGAAGAGCAGGTTCTGGCCCACGGTGGTGCGCAGGTGGCCGGAGCCGTAACGCTCGGCTAGATCCGCGGCTGCGGTGAGCTGGTCACCGGTAAGGCGGCCGCGCAGCACGCTTGCGCCTACGGAGCTGAGGCCCGGCTGCCGCTGCGGGTGGATGCCGACGTGGTCGCGCAGGACGTCGTCGGGGACCGTCTCGGGAACGGCAGGGTCGAGTTTGTAGCCCAGGCGGCTTTCGACTTCAGCCAGGAAGGTTTCGGCGGTCCAACCTTCCTTGAGGAAGAGTTGCTTCATGCGGGCACGGTCGCGGCTTTCGCGCAGGACTTGCTGATCGCGGAAAATTTCCGTGATGACGCGGCAGACGGTGAACGCCATAGCCTTCGGAATCCAGGCATCGAGTTTAACGGCTAGATGAGGCTCGCTCGACAGGCCGCCGCCGACGCGGATGGAAAAGCCTTCTTCCCGTTCCCTCATGGAAGCGGTGAGGCCGATGTCGTTAATTTCAGGGTAGGAGCACCACTGGGGGCAGGCGGTGACAGAGATTTTGAACTTGCGCGGCAGGTTATAGTAGGCGGCGTTACCGATGAGCTCGCTCTGGATTTCTAGCGCGACTGCCGAGACGTCAAACGCCTCGTGCGCATCGATGCCTGCGAGCGGGCAGGAGGTGACGTTGCGAACCACGTCGCCGCAAGCGCCTTTCGGGGAGAGGCCGACGCGCTCCAGGGCTTCGACAACCTCGGGCAGCGATTCGATTGTGAGCCAGTGCAACTGGATGTTCTGGCGAACGGTGATGTCGGCGATGTTGCGTGCATGCAGGCGCGTGATGTCGGCTACGGCGCGGAGCTGGGCCGAGGTAAGCTGGCCTGCGGGCGCGAGGATACGCATCATGAAGTAGTCGGACGCGAGACCTTCACCGGCCTTGCCGCCGGTGACACCGGCACCGTCGCCCTGGGTGTAGACGCCCCACCATTTGAAGTAGACCGAGGCCCACTCGGGCAGGACGCTGGCCCGACCTTCGCGCGCGAACTGGCGGACTTCGTCGAAGACATCCCACGGGTTCTTTTCAATCTTCAGGCGCTCGACGCGCTGGGCCTTGGTTTCTTTCTTTGGGGCTTCCGGCGGGATGGTAGCGGTGTCAGTCATGAGTCCTCATGGCGCGGATGAAAAAATGATGGCGGCAAGTTGAGTGAAAGCAAATCGGCTTCGCTTGGATCTGGTGTCATCCTGAGCGAAGCCGAAGGACCTGCTTTCGCATTTGATCTTTGTGCCTGCGCCCGAAAAAGCAGGTCCTTCGACTCCGCTGCGCTGTGCTCAGGATGACACGGGTTTGCGTGGCTTTAGAGAGTACAGCACTTCTTTTGACGACGGCCCGCGCTACGAGATTCGGGATTTTAGAAAGTAAAGTTGGCTTGCAGAAAAATGCGCCGGGCCGCGGAACCCTGGGGCGAGGAAAAAATCTGCCCTGCCAGTGCATTCGAGCGCCCGAAATTCGGCGAGTCTACCGTACCGGTCGGCGGTGCCACGTTGATGATGTTGAGCAAATTGAGTGCTTGCGCGTTGAGCGTGAAGTTGTACCGGCGACCCGTATTGCCGCTGTTGCCGAAGAAGCCGCCCGGTCCGCCTCGGCCACCGCCGCCGCCGCCCGGCCCACCGCGGCCGCCTCCCGGGGGTCCACCGCCCTGACCGCCGTCCTCACCCCCAAGCTTCTGACCGAAGCCCCAGGTTTTACCGATGCGCAGGTTGAACGTGAACAGGGTGGGTCCATTGCCGTAGAAGATCGGCACCGGTGCCGCACCTGCACCGGGTGCGGTGTTGAAGTTGCCATATACAGTATTGAGAATGTCGGCCCCGGTAGCACCGGCGGGAGCAAAGGATGGCCGGTCGTTGAAGAACGAGTCGCCGTTCAGGTCTTGCGACAAAGTGATATTGAACGGGTTGCCGGACTGCGCGACGATGAACGGCGAAAAGCGCAGGTTGTGCGGAGCAGAGTAGCTGCCGATAAGAAAGAGTCGGTTGCGGACGTCGAAGCCTGCGCGGCCGTAATCCTGCTTCAGGTTGGCGGAGTTGGAGGGGTTGCTGCCGGTTCCGTTGACATCGGCATTGGCAAAGCCCAGGCCGTAAAAACCGAAAGTTGACAGGGAGCGGCTGATGTTGACATGGAAGTTTACAAACAGCTGCTCCTGGTTGTAAACGCCTTCAGAGTAGTACTGGTAGATGTTGCCGAGCGCGGGCTGGTAGGTGGGCAGGTAGGGGGCGTTGGCATTGATGGTATCGAGGTGATGGATGCCGTGCGAGTGGATGTAGGTGAGCGAGACTGTGGCGGCCTTGGTGAGCTGGTGGTCGAGTCCGATAGAGCTCTGGATGTTGACCGGGGCGTGCAGGTTGGGGTTGATCTGGTAGATGGCCGGGGAGCGGCTGCTGTTTCCCGCCGTCGTGGTGCCGCTGGTGCCTGCCTCGCAGGTAGCAAGCGTGGTTTGGAGATCGGGCAAGCCGTTGGGGTAGTAGCAGTTGGGGTTTTGCAGTACCGTTTCCTGCTGCACGATGCCGTTAACGCGCGAGGCTTGCAGCACCTGGGCGACGCCGAAGCGGTCGTAAAAGTAGCCGAAGCCGAGCCGCAGCACGTCCTTGGTGGGCTTGCCGTGGCGGGTTAGGCCATAAGCTACGGCAAGCCGTGGTGCCCAGTCGCTATGGTCGTGGATGTCGTTTTGCGTCTCCCAGCGCAGACCGTAGGAGAAGGTGAGGTTGGGCTTGACCTTCCAGTCGTCCTGGTAGAAAAACGCGCCGTCGATGAAGTTGACCAGGGTCTTGGGGTTGCCGGTGACGAAGACAAGCTGTGAGGGGCCGCCGCCTGCCGCGCGGATTTGTGCGAAGCTTTGCCCGGTGCCTTGCCCGGCTAAAGTGGCGGCGTAGGTCTGGGCGGCGGAGAGAGTGTTGGTGGCTGCACCGGCAAGAGGGCAACCGTTTGCGGTGGGGCAGGTGCGACCGCCGAAGGTGAACAGGCCGTTGAAGGAGGAGTCGGCACTGTTGGCTTCACGCGTGGCTCGCAAGCGACCGCCGATAGAGAGGGAGTGGGTACCCAGCGCGAGCTCGGTCAGGTTGGAGAGTTCGTAGCGGTCGGTGTGGTCGTTGATGGACTGCTCGCTGTTGCCGCCGAAGGTTTCAAAACTCTGCACCTGCACCTGCGGCGTGGTGTTGCCGGGGATTTGCGTGGAGCGACCGTAGAGCGCCTGCACGTGTGTTTCGTTGATGACGCGAGGGCCGAATACCTCAGTGTCGCTGACCTGGATGGTGCTCTCGCTGGAGGTGGAGTTGTAGGCCTGCGAGCTGAGGTTGTACTGGTTGATGCCCTGGTTGTTTTGCACGTTGCGCTCGTACTGGTAGCGCACGCTCAGGGTGTTCTTTTCAGTGAGCTGCACGTCTACGCGCGGACTTACGTTGGTGCGGGTTTGCGGGGTGTTTACGGCGTCCGAGAAGGGCGCGGGGTTGAAGTCGCCGCTGTTGCTGAAGTTGCCTGCGGCAAAATTGCCGTTGATCTCGCCCTGGAGTCGAAAGGCGCTGACAATGGAGTCGTCCTGAATGTTGCGGCGCTGGGCGCTTACAAAAAAAGAAGCTTTCTTGTTGATGGGGCCGCTCAGGGTGCCTTCGTACTGGTAGGTGTTGTAATCCGGCAGGTTTCGAGCGAAAGGGTTGCCGGTGTTGAACTGCCGGGCATTGCCCTGCGCCTGGAACTGGCCGTGGAACTTGTCGGTGCCGGGCTTGGTGAAGACTTCAACGCGCCCGAAACCGAGCTTGTCGAACTGCGCGCCATAGGGATTCTGGTTGACGCGGATTTCTCGAATGGAGGACTTGGGCGGCAGCTGGCCGCCGGTAAAGCCGTCGATGTAGACCTGGCCGCCGGAGGGGCCTGCGGCAGGACCGGCGAGCGCGGAGAGCTCGTTTGAGAGCTCATCGGGGTCGTCTGAAAGCGCGTCGAGGTCTTTGCCCTTGATCGAGATGCTGTTGGCGTTCGCGTCCGGGTCGACGGAGACAGTGGGGGCGTCGGCGCTTACCTGGACGTCCTGCTGCTGGACCTTGATGGTGAGCGCGGCGTCAAACAGCTTCGCTACGCTGGGGGCAAAGGTAGTGAGCCGGGTGGTGAGCACGCCGAAGCCTTCAGCCTGCACCAGGATGACGTAGCTGCCGGGTGGGACGGAGGCGATTCTGTAGGCACCGTCGGCACCCGATTGCCCGGTTGCAATGGTGTGGCCTTGTGCGTCGGTAACGCTGACGGTTGCGCCGGGGATGACCGCGCCCGAGGCGTCTGTGACCTGGCCGTGCAGGCTGCCGAACGCTACCGGCGCGGCGGCGGGCGCGGTTTGTGCCTGAAGCCGAAAGGCCGGTGCGGTGAGCAGTGGGAGAAGGCACAGCGCGAGGTGCGTCGGTTTCACGGGGCTCCTGTGTATCTGTCTATTTTGCCGGTTGTTCTGCTTGCGATTCTGCAAAAGCAGAATGTGCGTTATTGCGCGGCAGCGGCTGTGTCACCGCCGCCAAGATTCCAGGAAGCGGAGAAGACGCCCGCACTAGCATCTGCCGAGCCGCGGAGCAGCGGCTCCACGCCTGCGATGACGGTGATAGCGACCGGCTGCTTGGCTTCAGGGCCGGAGGCGACGACCATGACCGCGTCGCCGGGTTTCAGGTCTGCAAGCGTGATGGCCGGGGCGCGCCCCAGGACGGCTGCCGGGTCGCCCCCGCTGTGTACTCCGGGTTCGCCCGGGCCGTGATCAGCCGAACCGTGTTCACCTGCCCCATGTTCGCCCGGTTCACGGGGGTGCTCTGTGGAGGTTGCGGCTTTGCCGACGGCCTCTCCACCTGGGGCATGATCCACGCCGAGATCCGCGCCGCGATGCGCCAGGCGCGCGGCAGCTTCAGGCGGAAGCTTCCGCAGCTGGGTCGCTGTTTCAAGCGTGAGTGTGACAGGGCGCTTGGTAGCAAGATCGGTAAGCGTGAGCGTATGCGCTGCGGCATCGGTGCTGATTACAGTACCCGCTATGTTGCGGAAGGAGCCAGCGACGAGCTCGACCGCTGTGAGCTGCGCACCGTCTTCGGTCTTGTCGCCGCGAGCGCGTAGCTGGTCGCCGGCATGGATGTCGGCGAGTGCGGCTTTGTGCGTGTCGGCAAAGGCAGTTGAATCTGCTGCGTAGCGGCGGATGACGGTGGCGGGTGTGGTGTGGACCACCGGCGGCGCGGCACCGGCGGCGGGGCGCAGGGTGATGTCGCCGTGCTCGGCATCTACCAGCTGGACGATGCCGGTGACACCGCGTTGCCAGCCTACGGAGGCTTGCTCATGGGCCTGCGAAATATCGGCCTGCTTTATCGCCACCAGCATGCTCGCCGAGCCGTCGGCGGCGGTACGGACCAGCACGCGGTCGCCTACAGCCAGGTCGCTGAGGGTAAGCGGCACGGCGTTTTTCAGGCTGGTTTCGCCCGGGGTGGTGCGCAGCAGGCGCGTAGTTGACGTGACGTTGACGGTCGTATCCCCGGCGTCCCCATGTACGGTCACCGCATCCCCCGCGAGTGCGGTGACCGTGCCCAGAATACGTGGGCCGGCTGCTGCGGACGGAGCAGGGCCGGTTTGGGCCAGAAAGGGAAAGGCAGGCGCGGCGAAGGCAAGCCAGAGCAGGGAAGAGCGGAGCGGGAGTCTTGGCATCGGGGTGGCTACTCCTGAAATCGGTGACGTTGCCTTGGTGCGCTGCGCGGCGTGAGATGGTTGTCGGACGGCATTGCCGGGTGAAAGTTTCAGAGTTCCGTGATTTACGATTTGCGAATAAACCGGTGTATAGCCCTTCGATACTGTTTCTCTATGAGACAGGCGTCGTCCACAGTATGCCAAATCATGTAGCATCATGACGGTTTCTACGCAGGATTGTGATCCGGTCGTAGCTCCACATCCAAGCGGAGGCACCCGAAACGAATGGCAATTACAAGCGTAGGCGATACCCGATCCATCAGCACCAGTGCTCCCGGTACTACCAACTACAGCGCCATGGCGATGGTAACGACGCTGTTTTTTGTCTGGGGCTTCTGCACAGTCATCAATGACTCCGTCATCCCGCATCTTCAGACAATTTTCGGCCTGAGCTACGTGCAGGCGGCGCTGATCCAGCTGGCATTTTTCGGCTCGTACTTCTTTTTCGCCCAGCCTGCAGGCTGGCTGATCGAGCGGGTCGGCTACCAGCGCACCATGGTGATCGGCCTGCTTACGATGGGCGTCGGAGCATTATTGTTTGTACCGGCTGCGACATCGGCTATTTACGCGCTTTTTCTTGGAGCTGAGGTCGTGCTTGCGGCAGGCGTCACCATTCTGCAGGTTGCGGCAAACCCTTACGTCACCATCCTGGGGCCGCCGGAAACAGCATCAAGCCGGTTGAACCTGACGCAGGCTTTCAATACCCTCGGCGACACGGTCGCGCCGTACATCGGCGGCATTCTGATTCTGGGTGTGACTGCGGCTGCGACAACAGGAGCGCCTCTGCAAGGAGCAGCTCTTACCGCAAGCCGCATTCACCAGGCTGCCAGCATCAAGCTGCCGTTTATCGTCATTGCCGGCGCTGTGATTCTGCTTGCGCTGGCTATTGCGCTGTACCGCTTTCCACGGATTGAAGTGACGCGCGATTTTCGTCCTGCGAATTTGCAGATCAAGCAGGACAGCGTGTGGAACCACCCGCACCTGTATCTAGGGGCAGTGGCTATTTTCATCTATGTCGGGGCAGAGGTGAGCATCGGCAGCTTCCTGGTGCGTTACCTGGCTGATCCGCAGATTGGGAATTTGTCTCTCCAGCAGGGATCGAAGCTGGTGTCATTGTTCTGGGGCAGCATGATGATCGGCCGGTTTGCCGGTTCGGCCCTGATGCAGCGCATGGCATCGAACAAGCTGCTGATGTGGGCAGGCGTCGGCGCGGGCGTACTGGTGTTGTGTTCACTGCTCGGCTCAGGCCACTTCGCAATGTTTACCATCCTCGGTGTCGGCTTGTTCAATTCCATCATGTTTCCGACTATATTTACCCTCGGCGTGGCGGAGCTTGGCCCGCTTACCGGGCGCGGATCAGGGCTGCTGATTCAGGCCATTGTCGGTGGCGCTTTGATTCCGGTACTTATGGGATCATTGGCGGATCACTTCGGCATTCATCACTCGCTGCTGCTGCCGTTTCTTTGCTACTTGTTCATCATTTACTACGGCTGGCGCGGGTACCGGATTGCGCCGGGTGAGCCGCATGCGGTCGTACAGGCTATTGCGGATTAGGAGGAATTCATGGCTACGGCAACGCTGGTTTCTATCGATGAATATCTGCGGACCATGTACGACCCGGATATGGAGTTTGTGGATGGAGTGCTCAAGGAGCGAGCTGTGGTGATGTCCGTGCACGGGCTGATACAGAGCCTTTTAGCAACCTGGTTTACAAACCATGGGAAAGAGTGGGGTATCAAGGCTGCGGTTGAGGTGAGAACGCGGGTATCTCAAAAGCATGTGCGCCTGCCGGATGTGGTTGTAGGGTTGAGACGCAAGTGGCCGGAGACGCTGGTAGAGCCGCCTTTGATTGTGATTGAGGTGATTTCACCAAGTGACGCCTATGGCGAGATAGAAGAGAAAATCGCCGAGTATCAAGCTATGGGAATTCCGAATATATGGCTGATCCATCCCACAAAGCGTTTGGGATGGACTTGCAATCGGGAACCCTGGGTGCCTACAGAACGGTTTCAAGCGGTAGATTCACCGATCTACGTCGATCTCGCCACACTGTTTGCGGAGCTTGATGAAAGCGACGGTGAATAGCGACCCGCTCAGAGGGTGTGCAAAGTCTAAACATTCCTATCCGGTGTCATCCTGAGCGCAGCGCAGCGGAGTCGAAGGACCTGTTTTGTTCGGTAGCGGCGTAAAAATCAAAGGCCAAAGCAGGTCCTTCGGCTTCGCTCAGGATGATACTTGTTACTTGTTTCCATCTTTGTACGGACCCGCTCAGGATGACACGGGCTTGACGGGGTTAGAAGAGATTTCACATCCTCTCGCAAAGGGAATTGCTTTCGCTTTTAGGAACACTGCGCGACACTGGCACCATGCTTGAAGCTATGACATCGCGCCACGCCGCTCTCGCCATTACGCTTGCTGATGTGCAGGCTGCTCGTGAGCGCATCCGCGACAGTATTTACTACACGCCTGCAACACACTCGGCACGGCTGTCGCAGCTGACCGGGCAATACATCTTTCTTAAACTCGATAACCTGCAGCGCACCGGGGCCTTCAAGGAGCGCGGCGCGCTGAACCGGATTTTGCTGCTGCGCGCGCAGGAAAAGATGCGCGGCGTGATTGCGGCCAGTGCCGGCAACCATGCGCAGGCGGTGGCTTACCATGCGGCTGCGCACGGTATCCGGGTGCGGATTGTGATGCCGGAGATGACGCCGTTGGTCAAAGTCTCTGCTACCGCCGGCTATGGCGCCGAAGTGGTGCTGCACGGGGCCAACTACGACGAAGCCTATGCCGAAGCACTGCGGCAAGCGGAAGCAAGCGGCATGGTATTTCTGCATCCGTTTGACGATCCCGCGGTGATTGCGGGGCAAGGGTCGATAGGGCTGGAGTTGCTGGAGCAGGTGCCGGATCTGGATGCGGTAGTGGTGCCGATCGGCGGCGGCGGGCTGATCGGCGGTATCGCTTGTGCTATCAAGGAGCTGCGGCCGCAGGTGCGCGTGATTGGCGTACAAACGGAGCGGCTACCCTCCATGCTGCGTGCGCGTGAAAGCGGCGGCCCGGTGACGCTTCTTCCGCAGGCGACGATTGCCGACGGTATTGCCGTGCGACGAGCGGGGGCGCTGACCTACCCGCTGGTGGAGCGATATGTGGACGAGATTGTGACCGTCGATGAGGAGGAGATCGCGCAGGCGATCCTGGTGCTGCTTGAGAGTGAAAAGACGCTGGCCGAGGGGGCCGGGGCGGTGGCGCTGGCCGCGCTGCTGCAGCATAAAACGTCGCTAAGCACGGCGCAGCCGCCAAGCGGGGCGAGCGTACCGCAGAGAACAGCGGTGCTGGTGTGCGGCGGCAACATCGATGTAAGCCTGCTGGCGATGATGATTGAGCGGGGCCTGGTGAAGGATGGACGACGTACGCGGCTGCGCATCCACCTGACGGACAGGCCCGGCGCGTTGCACGGCATGACGAAAATTCTGGCGGATGCGCGGGCGAACATTGTGCAGACCTCGCACGACCGGGCCTACTACGGCGTGAACCTGGGCAATACTGTGATCGATGTAACGCTGGAGACGCGGGGGACCGGGCACATCGACGAGATTCGCGCGGCGCTGGGCGCGGCGGGCTACCGGCATGAGCGCATCAACTAGCATCGTTCTGTATGACTTTTTCAACTTTTCAGGATGATGTGCCGGCCGGTGCGGAGCCGTTTTCCGATGTGGCCGAGCTCACGCTGGACCCGGCCACGGACCGGGAGTGGGACGAGCTGACCGAGCAGGCGCACCGCATCCTGGACGACACGCTGCACGGCCTGCGGACCCTGCGGGCGAAACCGGCCTGGCAGCCTGTGCCCGCGCATGTGCAGGCGGCGCTTGATGAGGCACCCATACCGAGGGGCGAGCGGTCGCTGCCTGCCGTGTACGCAGAGGTTGCGAGCCGCATTCTGCCCTATACCAGCGCCAACCGCCACCCGCGTGCCTGGGGCTGGGTGCGGGGGCAGGGAACCCCTGTTGCCATGCTGGCCGACCTGATTGCCTCGGCGGCCAACGCGCATGTGGGCGGCGGTTTTACCGCGCCGGTGCATGTGGAGGGGACCATAATCCGTTGGCTTGCCGAAGCACTGGATATGCGTGCGCCGGGCGCAGGGGAAGGTCCGAGCGGGTTGCTGACCAGCGGTGCTTCAGTGGCCAACCTGCTGGGGCTTGCAGTTGCGCGGCATGCCAAGGCTCCGTTTGACGTGCGGGAACAGGGTTTGAGCGGGCAGGGGCGCATGCTGGTGTATGCGTCTTCGGAGACCCACGTGTGGGCGAGGAAAGCCGTCGAGTTGATGGGGCTTGGGCGGCGCTCGCTGCGTCTTGTTTTCGCCGATGCACAGGGCAGGGTGGATCTGACGGCGCTTGCGCGACAGATTGCGGCGGATCGTGCGGCAGGCGAGCTGCCGTTTGCAGTGATCGCAAATGCAGGCACGGTGAACACCGGCGCGATCGACGACTTGCGGGGGCTACGAGCATTGTGTAATGAGCAGGCGTTGTGGATGCATGTGGACGGCGCATTCGGCGCACTGCTGAAGCTTGCGCCTGCGTACCGCGACCTGGTGGTTGGGCTGGAGCTGGCAGACTCGCTCGCGTTCGACCTGCACAAATGGATGTCGCTGCCGTTTGAGACCGGCTGCCTGCTGGTACGCGATGGGGCGGCGCACAAGGCGGCGTTCGCGGCGCCCGCGGCATACATGGAACGCACCGCGCGGGGCATGCTGGCAGGGGAGTCATTTTCAGACCTCGGCTATGAGTCCTCACGGGGCTTCAAGGCGCTGCGCGTGTGGATGCAGCTTTCCGTGCACGGCTTTGAAAAACACGGCGCGCTGATTGAGCAGAACATGCGCCAGGCCGCGCGGCTGGAACGCTGGATCGCGGAGCATGGCGAGCTGGAACTGCTGGCTCCGCGTGCTGCGAATATCGTGTGCTTTCGCTACCGGCCTCTGCGGAGCGGGGCGGCTACGGAGATGTTGAACGCATTGAACAGGAGCATTGTGACCGCGGTGCAGGAAGGTGGGGAGTTTATAGTGAGCGGCACCACGTTGGCATCGGGCAGCTTTGCCATTCGCGCCGCGATTACAAATCATCGTTCGCGGATGGATGACTTTGGGGAATTGGTCAAGGCAATTGTTGCAATCGGGCGTGCCCTGACAGCTTGCGAAGTGAGCGCATCCCCAACAACTAAAACATGCGGCAAGGCGTAGTACGTTCTACGTGCGATGAGATTGGGCCCGGCTTTCCAGCCGTCGCGGCCATTTGACCCGTCAATCGTCCGTTGCTATAGTCGAAGAGCGGGGTGGAGCAGTCCGGTAGCTCGTTGGGCTCATAACCCAAAGGTCGCTGGTTCAAATCCAGCCCCCGCAACCAATTGCATAGCCTGTGTGGTGTTCCGGGTTGTTCCGTACCTGCGGAACTTTGTAGTTGCCTTTAACTTCCTCCCATAAGCACGATTATGTATCGCAGTCCGGCAGGCGGAGTGTTGCCTCAGCTCCGCCTAGTGCGTGGTTTTGGAGGCTGACGCTGCCGTTATGTGCTTCTACGATCTGCTTGACAAGTGCCAGGCCGATGCCGGTGCCGTGCTGCTTGGTGGTGTAGAAGGGCACGAACAGGTTGCCGGGGTTGGCGATGCCGAAGCCTGAGTCATGAATGCGGATGACAGCCGTCTCACCCTCAAGCGCCCATGCAATGGAGACTGAGGCAATCCGGGTCAGGTTCTCCAGGGCCGCCTCCGTGCCGTTGCGCAGCAGGTTGATGACTGCCTGCGCCAGTTGGTCCCGATCCGCAAACAACTCAAGTTCCGGGCCATCCATAATTTCTATTTGCAACCGAGTTTCAAGGGAAGCCAGTTGGCGCAGCAGCGGTGCAAGCGGAAAGCGCTCGCGGTGCGGCGGTGCGAGCTGCGCCAGCTGTCGATAGGCAGCCAGGAAGCGGTTGAGCGAGTCCGCGCGCTCTTCAATGACGGCAAGGGGGCGGTCAAAATCGGCGAGATCGGCTTCGGTTTGCAGCATAAGCCGCAGCGAGCCTGCAAGTGACTTGATCGGCGTCAGCGAGTTGTTGATCTCGTGGCCGAGTACGCGGATCAAGCGCCGCCAGGCCTCCTGCTGCTCTTCTCGCAGGGCCTGACTGACGTCGGCCAGCAGCAGCAGGTCATGGGGAACCCCGCCTTCGCGGAACCGGGAGCGCCGCAACACCCATTGCGCCGTCCGCGCTTCGGGGTCCACGGTGACTACCTGCTCGTCGGCTGCGGCCAGCAAATGTGCGATGCCGAGCGCCGACGCATGCCGTCCCAGCGGCTCCGTACCGAGCAGCCGGGCGGCGGCGGGATTGAGAAAGCGCAGCACTCCGCTTCCGTCCAGCACCAGTACCGGCGCCTGAATGACATCGAGTACACGGCGCACCAGCGCCGCGGAATCGAGTGAAGACAGCCGCTCGGCCTGGAGATCATTGGCCAGCGCGTTGACTTCAAGCGCGAGGTCGCCGAGCGCATCGCCCCGACGCCCGCCGCGCGCGCGGAAGGAGTAGTCATGCTCCCGCAGCGCGGCCACTACGTTTGAGAGTGTTTGCAGCGGGCGCAGCAGCCGGTCGGCGATGGCGGCTTGCAAGATCGCCCAGCCTGCGAGGACGGTGCCGAGCGTCAGCACGGAGAAGATTATCGACGTGTGCGCCAGGTGGAGCAGCAGCCCGGTGAACGCAAAAGCGGGAAGACTGAGTGCCCACAATGTAACGCGCAGACGCTTGTCGTAGCTCAGGCGTCGGCGGTTGCGACCCAGGGGGACCCGCTGTCGGTTGACGCCGGTTGCCGAGGCCGCTTCATGACCCGTCTTAGGACTCGCTTCAGGGCGTGATGCCATGCTTCTCCAGCCGCCGGTAGAGCGCGCCGCGGCTAAGCCCCAACAGTTCCGCGGCCTGGCTGATGTTACCTGCGGCGCGGCTGAGTGCCTTGCGAACGAGGATGGCTTCAACTGCTTCGAGGCTCATTTCATCTAGTTGAGACATCGATCCCAGACTTTGTCTGGCGGGAGCAAGACCGAGGTCGGCAAGCTCAATGTACGTGCCGTGCGCCATCAGGAGGGCTCGCTCCATGACGTGATCCAGCTCTCGCACATTGCCCGGCCACCCGTACCCGAGCATGGCTTGCAAGGCTGCATGGGAAAGCCCGGTGACGGGTCGGCGGTAGCGCGCGGCATGGCGGGCGAGGAAGTGCGCGGCCAGCGGCGCGATGTCTTCTCGACGCTCTCGCAGCGGCGGCAGGCGCAGCTCGACTGTGTTGAGCCGGAAGAGCAGGTCTTCGCGAAAGCGGCCCTCTTCCACCTCGCGGGGCAGCTTGGCGTTGGTTGCTGAAAGCACCCGCACATCGACTTTATAAGTTTTGGAAGAACCGACGCGCTCGGCATGTCCCGTTTCCAGAACGCGCAGCAGCTTGGCCTGCCGGCTTATGGGCACGTTCGCAATTTCGTCAAGAAACAGCGTGCCCTTGTCGGCCAGCTCGAAGCGGCCGATGCGGTCGGCGCGGGCGTCAGTAAACGCGCCGCGCACGTGGCCGAACAGCTCGCTCTCAAACGTACCCTCAGCCAAAGCCCCGGTGTTGACGGCTACCAGCGTTTGAGCCGCGCGCGCCGAAACGGCATGGATGGTTTGCGCGACAACTTCCTTGCCGGAGCCGTGCTCGCCGGTGATGAGCACATTGGCATCGGACGGGCCGACGCGGGCGATCCCGTCCAGCAGCGGACGCATGGAGGGCGAGGTAGCGATGAACTCCGGCAGGTTTTCCGTGCGCAGCAGCAGTTCCGCCTCCAGCGTACGGGTACGCCGCAGCGCCTGGCGAAGTTCAATCTGGGTGCGCAGGATGGTGAGCAGGCGCGCGTTTTCCCATGGTTTCTGCACAAAGTCGCGCGCGCCCAGCCGCATGGCTTCGACCGCCAGCCCCACATTGCCCCATGCCGTCATCACTACTACCGGCAGCTGACTGTCTGTAGCCAACACCTGCCCCAGCAGAGCTATGCCTTCCGCGCCGGAGGTGGTGTCGCGCGAATAGTTCAGGTCCATCAGCACGGCGTCGAAGGTTTCGCATGCCAGCTCCACCATGGCCGCGGCCGGCGACTGTGCGGTGTGCAGCAGGTAGCCTTCCGACTTGAGCAGCAGCTGCAGTGCTTCCAAAATGTGCGCCTGATCGTCTGCCAGCAGGAGCCGGGCCGGTGCCGCGCGTGTGTGTGGCATGGTCATAGATTACGGTGTGCTTGTGTGGAGATTGCCGGCAATGGATTCTGTGACCACACCACTTTTGGCGTCGGTGATGGAGACACGGTAGACGTCGAGCGTGGCGCCGGTGGCGCGGGCGAGCTCGACACGCGATTTCTCGAAGGTAGTTTCGGCGACGGCAAGCGTGGACTCGGCCAGTGCCAGGTCATGCTGGGCGGCGAGGGTTTGCAGGTTGGAGCCCGCGCCGAGCTTTTGCTCCTGTCGGCTGATGTCGAAGGTTTTTTGTGTCAGGTCGCGCGCTTCTCGTGCCGCCAGCACGCGGGCGCTGCTTTGCTCAAGCGCGTACTGCGCGTTGTGTACTTCAATGCGAATTTGTTTTTTCAATTGCTGGATGCGCAGCTCGGATTGGCGGTACTCAAGCTCGGACCGGTACTGGTCCGATTTGGCTATGCGGTTGCGGATGGGTATGGCGACGGAGAGGCCGATGAGGTAATCAGGCGAAGAGTTATTGAAGGCATTGCTTAGGGAACCGCCGAAGCTGGTCGGCACCGTGGAGGAGGTGCGCGACAGGGGATTGTTCTGCCCTGCCAGGCCGGTGCCTGCGTAGTACGCGTTAAGGTTTACTGAAGGCAGCACGGCGTTGCGGGCGGCCTTGCGGCTCAGGTCGCGGTTGGCCAGGTCAATGTCAGACTCGGCCAGTTCCGGGCGGTTGTGCAGCGCATCATCGATTAAATCCTGCAATGGCCGCGAGGCACCCGCGTCATTCGTAGTAATTTTTTCGGTCGGGATCACGGGAATTTCATCGAGGCGCGCATCGTCGAGGTTCTTGGTCAGCGCGTTCTTGATGAGCGATTCTTGTAGCTGCAGCGTGGTTTTGGCGATGCTCAGGTCTTCATCGCGGTTTGCTACTTCACCCTCGGCCTTGGTTACCTCGACTGCCGGGATGGCTTGAAGGGACAATTGCTGCTTGTCGCTCGCCAGCGTTTGCTGCGCGAAGCCGAGTGAGCGCTCCTTGACCTGCTCGTCCTGGTAGGCTCCGGCTAGGTCCCAGTAGATGTTCGCGATCTGGGTCATGGTGGCGATGAGCTGGTCCTTGAAGGCGATCTCGGAGATGGTGCGGTCATTGCGCGCGATGCGCAGGTAGCGCAGGTTGGTGGCAAGCCCGAAACCGGCGAGCAGCGGCTGCTGTACTTCAAAACGATAGTAGGCGTTGAGCGCAGGGGTAAGGAACGTAAACGGGCTGTTCTCTGCCTGGCGGTTGTTTTCAAGCAAGAAGTTGATGACGGTACCGGTTGGAAAAGCTTGCGAGTACTGGATCTGGCTTGCGGTGGTGTTGACTTGGAGCGATGGAACACCGTAGATAACCAGGCTCGACTCCGGCTGGGTGAGGTGTTCCAAGCTGAGATTGCCGGTGATGATCGGGTCGTAGGAGTTGACGGCAGTGCCGGTGCCGAGCGTGGACGAGACCAGGCCGCTGGCACCGGAACCCGCGCCGCCTGCACCGCCTGTTGTGCCGCCCGCGCCGCCGCCGGGCGCGCCGGAGCCGAAGCCGCCCACGCCGCCGCCCGGAGTGTTTTGCACAATACCGGCGTTAATGCCGCGAAAGGTGCCGCCGGCCTTGGTGCGTTCCACATCGGCCTCGGAGATGGGCAGGTTGTAGCGGGCAATGGCGATGTCGAGGTTGTTTTCAAGCGCGAGCAGGATTGCGTCGTCAAGCGACAAGTACATCTTGCCGTCGCGGATGAGCTGCTCGATGCGCGGCGAGTTGGCAAGGCTTGCTTGCGGCAGATCCGTGCCGCGATAGGTGTCGAGCGGGTTGTGCGAGTGCGGGTAGTCGAGCCGTAGCGCAGGCGTGGAAACCTGCGCGAAAAGAGCGGAAGGCAAAAGCGGCAGAAGCATGGCTGCGACTGCTCGTTGAAGAAAAGAAGATGTCACTAGGTGCTCTCCATATTCGTAACTGTTTATAGTGCGGATTGCGCTACAGTCTGCCCGGTACGCATGACTGCTGTGTCGCCGGTCATCCAGCCGTCGCGCAGCTCCAGAATGCGGTGGCCGTAGCTCGCGTTGAGCTCGGAGTGCGTGACCTGCACGATGGTGGTACCGGCTGCGTTGAGTGTGCGGAACAGCTGCATGATCTCCGCTGTCTGCGCGGAGTGGAGGTTGCCGGTGGGCTCATCGGCAAGCAGCAGCGCGGGCTTGTGGATGACGGCGCGCGCGATGCCTACCAGTTGCTGCTGGCCGCCTGAAAGCTGGCTGGGGTAGAGGTCTTTTTTGCCGACGATCTGGAAGCGGTCGAGCGTGTCGGCGACCATGGCCTGCCGCTCGGAGCGCGGCAGGTTTTTGTAAGAGAGCGGCAGGTCGATGTTTTCGGCCACGGTCAGATCGTCAAGCAGGTGGTAGCTCTGGAAGACCATGCCCATGCGCCGCCGGGCGAGCTCTGCGCGCTGCTTGCGTGCGAGGGCGTGCACGGGCTCTCCCTCAAAGCGGTACTCGCCGCGCCACTCGTCATCGAGTAGCGCGAGGACGTTGAGGAGTGACGACTTGCCCGCGCCGGACGGGCCCATGATGGTGATGAAGTCGCCTTCGCGGATGGTGAGATTGATGTTGCGCAGCACGAAGCTTTGGGCCGCGCCGGATTTGTAACTGCGTTCTAAATGCTTCAGTTCGATCATTGTTTGCTCCATTTCTATTCGGTTCGAAGTGCTTCCATCGGCTCGACCTGTGCTGCTCTTCGAGCTGGAAGCACAGCCGCCGCGAGGCAGGTCAGGAAGATGAGTGACACTGCCCAGCCCAATGCGGCAACACTGTTGAAAAAGAGGTGCGGCTCCGGAGCTCCAGCACCGATGACGTTTTCCGCTATCCAGCGGCTGAGCAAAGGGCCGAGGAGAAGCGACCCGACACCGCCTATCACCGCACCCGCAAACGCAAGCGCTACGCTGCCGGCTATGACCGAGCGCATGATGGAGCCGCGACCGGCACCGAGCGCGATGCGGATGCCGATCTCCCGCGTGCGCTGCCCTACCTGGTAACTAAGCAGCCCGAACAGGCCGATTGCGGTAAGCAGAACACCGAAGCCGGCGAAACCCTCAGCAAGCTCCGAGAAAAATCTCGGCGCGGCTACGGAATCGTCGATGACCTGCTGCATCGTTGTGAGCTTGGCAACAGGGATTTCCGGGTCAGCAGCGGCTACGGCTTTTCGCACGATGGGTCCGGCATCGAGGTTCGCAGCAAGCCGCACGGCGAAGCTGGTCGGGAACCATCCATTGAGCATCTTCGTCGCGTCGTCGGAAAGCTGCGCGATGGGCGCGTAGATGAGAATTTTAGGCTCGTCCGCCAGAGAATTACTGGGCGCATCGGCGACGATGCCGACGATGCGCCAATCTTCGTTGCCCGTGTGGACTGTGCTGCCGATAGGCGACCGGCCGGGCCACCAACGGCGTGCTGCGGCCGCGCTGATGACGACTGAGTGCAGTGTCGTCGGACCATCGCTTGCGGCGAGGTCGCGCCCGGCGAGCAGCGGCAACTGCATCGTGCGAAAGTAGCCGGGCGTGATCGCACGAAACTCGATGGTCTGCCTTAACTGACTGCGCGCGTCCGGGTAGCCGTTTTCGTTCAGACCGGGGTCAAGCGGCAGGCCATTGATAGCCGCCGCCTTGCTCACCCCCGGCGCTCCACTGAGGCCGGAAAGCACCGTTGTGACAAAGTGCTCGGTCGCAAGGGTCGGTGCATAGCGCTCGCCTTTCAGATTCGTCTGGAAGACGACCAGCTTTTCCGGGGTAAAGCCGAGCGGCCTTGCCTGCAGTCTCAAGAAAGTCCCAAGCAGGAGCGATGCGGTTGAAAGCAGCACGACCGCGAGACTCATTTGCAAAACGAGCAGAGCGCGAGCTGAGCGCTGCCGGCGCGGTGTTCCTCCTATTTGGGGCGCTCCGAGACGCAGGTGTGTTCGCTCCCGGGTGAACGCAAGAAGCGCGAGAGGAGCGCCGAAGAGAATGGCACTAAGCAGCCCCAGAAAAGCTGTCGGTGTGAGCGTGACCCCGAAGCCGCCGACGCTGTTCAGCTGCGGGATAGCAACCGGTGAATGCGCGAGGAGAAAGGGCAGAAGCAAGCCGGCCACCAGCAGTGCACCGGCGGTACCGGTAAACGCAAGTAGAAAGACCTCAAGGAAAGCGAGCCGAAGCAGGCGGGCACGTGTCGCGCCGAGCGCAGCGCGCAAGCCGAACTCAGCAGCCCGCCGCAAAGCGCGTGCCGTGTTCAGGCCGGCCAGGTTGAGGCAGACGAGCAGCAACATAGCCGTTGCTGCCCAGCCCATGACGACTAGGCTCCGCTGCACATCCCCGGCAAACACGGTTGCGAGCGGCCAGATGCGCAGGACGGGATTCTGACCCGCGTAACTCCCCCAGTTTCTCAGGTACGGCAATTGCCTGTCGAGGGCGCGATCAAGGTTTCGCAGCTCGCCCTGCGCCTGCGCGAGCGAAACGCCGGGACGCAGACGCGCATACATTTCGTAATTCGTCCCGATGTAACCGGGATCGCTCTTGCTGAGCTGCAAGGGACGCCACGCGTCGGGCGCGCCGAGCATCGTTCTTGAGAAATGCACTTCGGCGCGGAAACTTGCAGGCATGACGCCGACAACGGTAACGCTCTCCTGGTTTAAGCGCACAGTGCGTCCGAGGATCGAGCGGTCACCGCCAAAGGCCCGCTGCCACAGGCCGTAGCTGAGCACCAGCGTCTTCGGTCCGTTTGGCCGATCTTCATCCGCTGCAAAGGCCCGACCCAGGCTCGGACCTATGCCGAGAGTGTCGAAGTAGCTGCGGGTCACGCCGGCGACGCGAATGCTGGACGAGTGCCCGCCTTTATCTGAGAGATTTGCGATGCCGCTGGAATCTTCGAGCAAAGCCGTCGAGCTGTAGCTCCGGCTGTTCTGAGCCAGGAAGTCATAGCTCTCGCCGGTCTGGTTTGCATTTGCGTCCTCGGTGGGCCCGTCCTCTTTGGGCCAGGTGAGGGCAACGCCAACCAGCCGCTCCGGCTGCGGGTAGGGTAGGGGCGCGAGCAGTACCTGACGCGCCACGCTGAACACGGTCGTCGTGACCCCGATGCCGAGCGCGAGGGTGAGGATGGCGGTGAGGGTGAAGCCCGGCGCGTTGCGCAGTTGACGCAGGGCGTAGCGTAGGTCTTGCCACAGGGTTTGCCAAAAGTTTAGCATTCGTGACTCCGTGTTTCTTATTCGTTGACTACTCGGTTCTGAGGGCTTCGATTGGGTCGACTTGTGTGGCTCGATACGCGGGGATGGCCGCGGCGGCGGTGCATACCGTGAGCAATAGCAGAGCGGCCAGGGTGAGGGTGAGCGGGTCAAACGGCGGCACGCCGAACAGGAATGCTTTTACCGCCCGGCCTGCGGGCCATGCGCCTGCAAGTCCCAGCGCGAGACCTGCCAATGCCATTGCGGCAGCTTGCTTGATGACAAGCAGCATGGCACCTTGTCGGGACGAGCCGAGCGCCATGCGGATGCCGATCTCGCGCGTGCGCCCGGCCACCGAGTAGGCGAGCACGCCGTAGATGCCGACGGCGGCGAGCAGGAGTGCTACCAACCCGAAACCGCTTGCGAGGCGCAGGGCTAGTTGCTGGTTTTCAAATGCTTTGGTGATGCTTTCTGTCAGCGGGCCCATTTGCATTTCCGCAAAGTCAGGAGCGGCATCTTTAAGCGCGAGGCGAAGCTCGCGTTCGAGTATGGCTTGCGGCAGGGGGGAGCGGACCGCAAATTGAGGAGCCGCACCGAAGAGGAACTTCGCCACATCAGTGTCAGCGGAGATTTGCTGATACGGAACCAGGATGATAGCGGGCGACCTGTCCTCGACTTCATCGGGCAGGACGCCTACAACCGTAAGCGGCGTCTTGAAAAAGCTGTCCTTGGCTGCTTCCGGGTCTTTGCTGGTGAATAGAAGGGTACGGCCAAGCACAGCTTGCCCATGCAGAAAGCGATGTGCAAAGCCTTCGCTGATAACACATACCGGCCTCGCTCCCAGCACATCGCTTGCGAGCAGCCCACGTCCTTGCCGTACGTGCATGCCCAGAGTGCGCTCATATCCGGAGCTGATGAAAGCGATGTGTGTCAGATTACCGTCGCGCTCCGGCTGCCCTGCGAAACGAAATTGACTTGTCCAGTCCACCATGTACCTGGAGTACGGCAGAGACATCCCCGTGGCTGCTGCTTCAACGCCGGGGATAATCGTGAGCCTCGCGAGCAGGCGGTCATAGGTTTGCTTGAGAGCCGCACCGCTCAGCTCTGCGTTATTCGGCAGCAGCGTCATGGTGGTGACATGCTGCGCGTTGAAGCCGAAAGGCGCTTGCACCAGAGCGCGGTATGTACGAATGAACAGCCCGGCAGTGATGAGCAGCACGAAGGTCAGTGCGATCTCAAGAGTAATGAGCAAACCGCTGAGACGCGAACGCTGTGTCGTTTTATTAGCGAGTGAAGCTTGCACGCTGCCGATGCTTCGAACTGTATTCCATGCCGGAGCAAGCGATGCCAGAATGCCTGCGACAAGGGCCAGCAGGGCGCATGCGGCGAATACAGATGGGTTGATCGCCAGTTCGTCAAAGCGAGGGAATCGCTGCCCATAAGTGGCGCGAAGAACCTGTAGAGATGTAGAGGCAAACGCCAATCCGAGAGCCGCACCTAGAAAGGAAATCGTCACGCTTTCAGTTGCGATTTGCCGTGCGAGACGTCCACGACTTGCCCCGAGAGCTGCGCGTACGCTCATCTCGCCGGTACGGGTAAGGCCACGCGCAATTTGCAGGTTTGCCGAGTTGGCACAGGCGATGAGAAGCAGCAGCGCGCAGGCTCCGAGCAGTGCCAGCAGTGCGGGCTGTTCGTCTTCTGTGACGAGCTCTCGATAAGGCCGCAGGATGAGTTCGCCGCGGTTCTCGCCCGGCTCGGACTGATTGTGTGCATAAACAGCTTTGGCTTGCGACATCGCCAAGGCTATGGTCACACCCGGCTTGAGCCTTGCCAAAAAGCCTGTGCTGCTAAGCGCGTTCTGATCCTCTCCTTTTGCATTCAAAATCAACGGCAGGTAGACAATCGGACCACGGAGCACCTGCGGCATGGAGAAGCCCGGAGGCATGACGCCGATGATGGTAAAGGCCTGCTTTTTGATCTGAATCGCCGAGCCAAGTACATGCGGGTTGCCGTGAAGCGTGTCCTGCCAGAATGCATCGGTAATGACTGCTACCGGGGTGTGCGCGTCAGCCGCGTTCAGCACGCGGCCCATGCGAGCCTGTACCCCGGCGACTGCGAAGAAGTCCGGGCTGACTGTCACAGTAAGCCCGGTGCGGCTGCCGTCTACCGTGGTGATCGGTGCAAGCTGGCCTGATGATGCCGCCACTGCTGCAAAGCCCTTGACACCACTGCGCAGTGATTCCAAATCGGTGTATAGCATTTGCTGGTCGGGCTTGCCGTTTGCGATGTGGCTGAAGCTCACAATGCGCTCCGCGTGCGGCAGCGCAACAGGGCGGATGAGCACGCAATCGACCACGGCGAGCATGGACGTGGCTGCGCCTATGCCGAGTGCGAGGGTGAGGATCGCGGTTACCGCAAAGCCGGGGGCGTTGCGCAGCCCGCGCAGGGTGTAGCGAAGGTCTTGCCGGAGTGTTTGCATTTATTCCTCCCTCAGCAGTGAAGCGGGGTCTACCTTGAGGACGCGGCGGGCGGGGAGCCATGTGGCTGTGAGCGCTAGCAGGGCCATGCTGGCGACCACGCCTGCGAGCACGACCGGGTCTTGCGAGGTGGCCTGGTAGACGATGTGGGCGAGCAGGCGGCTAGCCATGGCGCCGAGCGCGATGCCTGCAACCGAGCCCGCGAGTAGCAACCTTGCCGGGCGGCCCAGGGCTGCCGCGAGCACTTGCCTGCGGCTTGCGCCGAGGGCCACTCGAAGGCCAAGCTCGCGCATGCGCTTCGAGACCGCGTAGGAGGCCATGCCGAAGATGCCGGTGACAGCGAGCATCGCGGCCAGCGCGCCCATGACGCCGAGTGCAACCGTGGCGGCTACGGATGGCAGCAGTTCGATACCCATAGCCTGGGTCCAGGTGCCGATGGCGACCGGCAGGTCCGGGTCGAGCCTGGCAAATACGTCATGGATTGCGGCTGCGGTTGCCGCGTCGCCGATCCGCGAGCGCACGATGAAGACATTTTGTGTGTCAGGTGCCTGCGTTGAGGGTAGAAACATGGCAGCGGTCGGCTCTTCGGTCAACGTGTTGTATTTGCCGTCTTCGACGATGCCGACGACCTGGATGGGCGGTCCGCTGCGCGTGAAGTAGCGCCCTGTCGCATCGGGTGTGCCGAAGACCTTGCGTGCAAACGTCCGGTTCACGATTGCGACGAGCGGCGTGTGCGTGTCGTCGTGCCATGTAAAGTCGCGCCCGGAAAGGAGCCTGGTTTTGGCCGCAGCCAGGTAGTCCGGAGAGATGTCGTACTGGCTTGTATCGGTTATGGCATTCGAATCGCGGAAGTCCGTGGTGCCCATGCGGTAGATGTCCGTGTCGCGGGTGCTGAGATTGAGCGGAACGTTTGCGGCAAAACCGGCAGCCGTAACGCCCGGCAGAGCCGCGATGGCATCAAGCGCGCGGTGCTGAATGGCAAGGGACTGCTCTTCGGTATGGCCGCTCATGCGCAGGTCGAAACTCGCAAGCATGGCACCTTGCGGTTGAAATCCATACGACGTGTGCAGGCTGCGTGCGAGCCCGCGCACGGCTACCAGTGATGAGGTGACGAGCACGGAGCAGAGCACAATTTGCAAGACCAGCAGGCCGTCGCGGAGCGTCCACCGGCGACCGCTCGCGGCGGAGTTGGGGCCGCTTTTAATGACGAGGTAGGCGTTATCTCGCCAGATCTGGCGCACTGGCACCAGCCCGAAGAAGATGCCGCTTGCGAGCGCGAGAGCAAGTGCCAGTGCCGATACACGCGCGTCTGTGTTGATGTTGAAGGTGATGGGGAAATCCGGCGAGGGATGCCACAGGGTGAGTGCGCGTGCCATGGCATCGGCGAGCGTCAGGCCGAGAGCGCCGCCCAGCAGCGAGACCAGCACTGCCTCTGTTACGAGCTGCCGGACTAGGGTGGCGCGGCTTGCGCCGAGCGCGAGACGCAGTGCCAGTTCACGGGCGCAGTCTGCGGCGCGGGCAGCAAACAGGCTGCCCAGGTTGGCGCAGGCTGCCAGCAGCACCAGCGCGGCCAACGCCGTGAGGCCGTAAAGAAAAGCCTGGACCGGCTTGCCGAGCAGGTCACCGATCAGGCCGGGGCGCGACAGGTGAAAGCCCAAATTGTCATCCTGCGGGTTGCGAGCGGACATGTGCCTGGCCAGCGCGTTCAGGTCGGCTTCGGCTTGCGGTACGCTCACGCCCGGCTTGAGCCTGCCGAGAACCCAGATTTCACGGTCTCCGCGTAACTCCAAAAAGCTGTAACCCTGAATCTGTGCCTGGTTCAGCATGGGTATCCAGAACTCAGGCGCGGTAAAGAGCTCTGTTCCCCGAAAGCTTGCGGGAGCTACGCCCAGCACTGTAAACGGGTGTTTGTTGAGCTCGATGGTGCGGCCCGTTACGTGTGGGTCGCCGTTGAACTCGCGCTGCCAGTAGGCATAGGAGAGCACAACGTAGGGGCTGGAATCAGGCCCGTGCGCATCTGCGGGGTGGAAGAAGCGGCCCAACGCGGGTTGCACGCGGAGCATGTCAAAGTAGTTTTCCGATACCTCGGAAAACCAGCTTTGGTGCACAGCGCCCGCGATACGGACCCCGGCCCGTTCCAAGGCATAGGCTGCTACACCGGAAAAGGTACGGTTGCCGTCGCGCAGGTCGCGGTAGTCCGGGTACGATTGCGCGGGTGAGGATGGGACGGTGCTGCCGGTGTTGCCTGTGCGGTTCAAGAAGACCAATTGTTGGGCGTCGGGCACGGGCAGCGGTCGCAGGATTAATGCATTAAGCACGCTGAAGACGATGGCGTTGGCACCGACGCCGAGGGCGAGCGTGAGCACGACGGTGAGCGTGAAGCCGGGCGAGCGGCGGAGTTGGCGGAGTGCGTAGCGGATGTCGTGCCAAAGGCTGAATAGAATGCGCTGCATGGGTTACTCCGTGTCTTTATGCCGTTCTGAGGGCTGCGGTGCGGTCGATGTACGTGACGCCGGGCGTGAGCACGGTGGGGAGAGTGAGGGAGCGCCGGAGTCGGTAGGGTGCGTGGCGAAGGTCCTGGGTAGCGGCAAGCATTCTGGAAAGCCTCCTAATCTCTCAACATTTCTCGATTACTCACTGCGAAGCACTGCCATGGGGTCGGCATGGGCGGCGGCGCGTGCCGGCAGCAGCGTGGCCAGCAAGGCGAGAAGCAGCACGGTGAGGCCTGCGAGCAGGAAAGCGGCACCATCAAAAGCGGGGAGCTTACCTACCACGCTGCCGAGCACGCGGACGAGGGAAAGAGACAGCCCGGTGCCGATCACGATACCGAGCAGGGTAGTTGCGAGTGCCCCGCGCAGCACCAGGCCCAGCAGCTGCGAGCGCGATGCGCCGAGGGCGATGCGAAGGCCGAACTCAAAGCTGCGCTGGGCTACTGTGTAGGAGGTGACGCCGTAGATACCGACTGCCGCGAGCAGGATGCTGACTGCGGCAAAGCCGGCGAATAACGTGGTGCGGAAGGTGTCGGCGCGCTGGGCGGCCCGGATGTCTTCGCGCATGGTGGTGGCTTCGACGGCGATTTCCGGGTGGGTTTGCTTGAGGCGGGTGCGCAGGGTATCGACCATGGCGGCGGGGCTAGTGCGGGTGCGGACCATGATCTGCACGTCCGGCGCGGTTACAGGGTGCTGTGCGACCGGGACATACAGTGAGGGAGAAGGCGCGGCACCGGGGGACTGGTCGCGGATGTCGCCGACCACGCCCACGATGGTCTCCCAAACGTCGATATCTGACTCGTCGAGTCCAAACGTAATTTGCTTGCCGAGCGGGTTCTCGTTGGGGAAGACTTCGCGCGCAAGTTGCCGACTGATGAGCAGAACCCTGGGCGCGCCCGCGCGGTCGCCCGGTTCAATCCCGCGTCCGCGCAGCAATGGAATCTGCATGCTGCGGAGGAGCCCGGGGGTAACCGCGGCGATATCGGCATACGGCAGGCGCACCGTGCCCGGCGCGAACACCTGCCGACCGCGCACTGTGTAGCCGACATCGGGATGCATGAAGCCCATGGGCGCGCCGAACATGGCTTCGGCTGATTCGACGCCCGGCACGCTCCGGACCGTTGCTAACGCCGCATCGAGCCGTTCCAGATTGCGCGCGTTGAGCGCGTCTTTAGCTGCCTGAGCCGCTGCCTTTTCCGCGGGTGTCTTCGGTTCTGATGTTGGGGCAGGCGCACCGTCGACGGCGTGGCTGTCGAGCGCGATGAGGTGATCGGCGGAGAAACCGAGGTCTTGCCGCGACTGCGCGATGAGCTGGCGGGCGAGCAGGATAGCCGAGACCGACAGGGTGAGCGTGAGCGCGACTTCAGCGACGAGCAGGCCGTTGCGCAGACGGTGCGAGCCGGGGCTCTCCGTGCCGCGAGCGGCGTCCGCCTTGAGCGCGGCGGCGGGGTCTACGTGCCAGGAGCGCCACACCGGCAGTACTGCGGTGAGGCCCATGAGGAGCAGGCTTGCGGCAAACGACAGGAGCAGCACTTCAGGGTTCAGGCGGATGTCGGCGAGTCGCGGCACGTCAGGCGGGGCCAGGCGCACCAGTAAGCGAAGCGCAGGCACAGCCAGCAGCAGTGCCGCGCCCGCACCTGCGATAGCTAGCAGGGTGGCTTCTACTAACGCATGAGACAGAAGCGCGCCGCGTGAGGCCCCGAGCGCCTGCCGGATGGTGATCGAGCGCAGCTCGCGGGTGGCGCGGACCAGCTGCAGGTGCGTGATGTTGGCCAGCACGATGAGCAGGATGACGGCGACCGAACCCATGAGCAGGTGCAGTGTGGGGCTGATTTTGCCGGTGAGTTCTTGCTGTAGCGGCACGGCTTCAATGGATTTATGGCGGTCCTCGGGGTAGGTCGCCTGCAGCTGCGCTGAAAACACAGCAAGCTGGGCGGCTAGTTGCGCGTTGCTGACCCCGGCACGGCGCTTCGCTACCGCCTGCTGGTTGTAGGCGGAGCGGCTGGGAGCGTCCGGAATCGGTTTGGTCTGGAACCAGACGGCGGTTTTCGCGGGGAATGCGAAGCCTTCGGGCAGCACGCCCACGATGGGGCGCAGCGTGCCGCCGTAGCGGATGACTTTGCCGAGCGCGCCCTGCGCGGAGCCGAAATGCTCACGGGCGAAGGACGCGCCTACCAGAGCTTCTGTCGTGTCGGACTGGTAGAGGCGACCGGCCAACGGCTGTACACCAAACACCTGCGTAAAGCCCGGGCTGACCATGGCGATGGGCACGTAGAGCGCCGCCCGGTCCAGCTCGATACCGTCCGAGTAGCCCTGGTAGTAGGCGGTTGCCTCCAGCCCGCTGACTCCGCGCGAGAGGTCGGCATAATCGCCGCCGCCGAGGCGAGGGTTGGAGCGGTTTTCGTCGTTGAAGTGGGTCTCGATCGCGACGATGCGGTCGGCATGGCGGTAGCCCAGTGGACGCAGTAGCACGGAGTCCACGGCGGCGAAGATAGCGGCGTTGAGCCCGATGCCGATGGCGAGCGTGGCGATTATGGTGAGCGTAAAGACAGGCGCGCGGAGGAGTTGGCGTAGAGCGTAACTGATGTTGTTCCAGATTTGCTGCATAGGGTACTCCGTGTTTCTATTCGGTTCTGAGAGCTTCGATCGGGTCGATGGAGGCGGCACGGCGCGCAGGGATCAGCGCAGCCAGGAGGGCGACGGCGGCGACCAGAATAACGGCTGCCGCAAGCGAGAACGGGTCGGCAGGGGAGACGCCGAAGAGCTGGCTGCGCAGCAGGCGGCTGAGCCCGAGCGCAACCGGCAGCGACACGGCGATGCCGATACCTGTGAGGCGCAGCACGTCGGCAAGGATGATGCGCGCGACGGAACCGCGCGAGGAGCCGAGCGCGATGCGGATACCAATTTCGCGCGTGCGTTGCGCGGTGGCGTAAGCGAGCACGCCGTAGATGCCGACGCCTGCGAGCACCGTGGCAAGCGCGCCGAAGCAGATGGCGAGGAACGTGACCAAGCGTTCGTTGCTGAGGTCGTCGAGGATTTGCGCGTCCATGGTGCGTAGCGCGACGAGGGCTAGCGAGGGGTCAAGCTGCGCCATGGCGCGGCGGATGACCGGCAGCATGGGCGCGGGGTCCGCCGCGGTGCGCACGTAGAAGAAGAGTATGGCCGGGTTTGCAGACTGCTTGAGCGGCTGAAAGAACGTGGGATCGACCGCCTGCCTGACACCTTCGTGCCTGGCATCGCGCACCACACCGACAATCTCGATATCGAACTTTACATTGTCGCCGCCGCCGTTGGCTGCGAGTCGCCCGATACAGCCCGCGATGCCGGGGCAGAAATGTTTTGCGAAAGAAGCATTGACGACGGCTACGTGCGGGTGGCTCGCATCGTCGCCGTCTGTGAACAAGCGTCCCGCAAGCAAGGGAACCTGCATGGCTGAAAAGTAGCCCGGATTGATGTAGGACTTTTCGACATCGAACTCCTGCTCAGGCGGGTCGGTGTGACCGGCAACCGTGATGTTGCCGCCCTGGCCGTTGCCGGCAAGCTCAGGATCGTCAGTAGCGGCGACGGATTGCACGCCGGGCAGCCGAACGAGCCTGTCAAGCACCTGCTGATGCAAGGCAGGGACGGCAGCGGGGGCGTAGCCCGCCAGTTTGGGATTGATGCCGAAGGTGAGGAGATGCGCGGTGTTGAAGCCGACATCGACAGTGCTGAGCTTTTGCATGGTGCGCATAAACAAGCCCGCGCCTACCAGCAATACAAGGCTAAGTCCGATCTGCAGGCACACCATGACGCGGCGAAAGCCGAGCAGGGCGGTGCCGCCAGTCGCGCTCCCGGGGCGCAGCGCGGCGGTGAGGTCAGGACGGCGCAGTTGCAGCGCGGGAGCCAGGCTGAAGAAGACGCTGACACCGAGCGCGACCGCGAAGTTGAAGACCAGCAGCCGCGCATCAATCGTTGAAGTGAATGCTACATATGCCTGGTCCCCTGCGATGCGGCTCACCAGCGTGCGAAGCGTGAAGGGTGCCATCGCAATACCGGCTACGCCGCCCGCGATGCCGATCAGCAAGCCCTCTAACAGCAGTTGCTGCGTAATCCGTCGGGTACCCGCACCGAGCGCATAGCGCAGAGAGAACTCGCGCATGCGCGCAGCGGCACGCACCAGCAGCAGGCTTGCGACATTGACAGCAGCCATGAGCAGTACCAGCAGCGCCATGGCCATGACCGCAAGCAACGGTCGGCGAACGTCATCCCGCTGGTATGAGAAACCGCGCGCGCCGGGCAGCACGCGCAGGCGGCTGTCGGTCAGGAACTCGGCAGTGAAGTGTTTGGACCGGGTGCCGAGTGCTTTGAGCTCTTCAGCCCGCAGCCCACACCATAGCGGAGCCAGGGCGATTTGGGCTTGCGCGCGCGACGTGCCGGGCTTTAAGCGACCGATGATGTTGAGCCAGCGGTCGGTGCGGTCGGTAAGGCGGTCGGCTTTGCCGGGTACCACCTGGTCGAGCATGGCCATGGGAGCGAATACGTCCGGTGTCTCACCCCACACCGCGCTATGAAACCGCGGCGCTGCCACGCCGACGATCTGGAATGGATGGCCGTTGATGGAGAGGGTAGACCCGACAATCTGCCGGTCAGTGCCGAGATGGTTCTTCCAGTAGTCGAAGGAGAGCACGGCCAGCGAACCTGCATGCTGCTCGTCGTCATTCGGGGTCAACAGGCGTCCAAGGGCAGGCTGCACGCCGAGCATGGCGAAATAGTTGCCGCTGACCAGCTCTGCCCGGCCATGTTGTGATACACCATTGCGAGCAATTCCGACGTCTGCAGGTGCGGTCGCAATAAGACTTTGAAGAGCCCGGCGATGGTCGCGCATGGCATCGCGCAAATCTCGGTACATGGGGTACGAGAAGTACGCCTCTTCGCCGCCGCCATGGTTGGCGGTGTGGCCCTCCCACACCTTGCCCGTGCCTTCAAGCACGACCAGCTGCTGCGGATCGCGTACCGGCAACGGGCGCAGCAGGGCCTGATCGAGCAGCGAAAAGATGGCTGTATTTGCACCTACGCCTAGCGCGAGGGTGAGTACGGCGGTAAGCGCGAAGGCGGGCGAGCGTTGCAGCTGGCGCAGGGCGTAGCGAAGGTCGTGCCAAATAGAGTGCATGGGTTACTCCGTTCTTAAAGCGATGACGGGGTCGACCTGGGTGGCTCGCCAGGCGGGGATAGCGGCGGCACAAGCGCAGACGAACAGCAGCGCGAGTGTTGCGGTGAGCAGTGTGACCGGGTCAAGTGGCGTGACACCGAACAGGAACGAGCGCACCGCGCGACCGGCAGGCCATGCGCAGGCAAGCCCGGCAACCAGACCGAGCGCGACCATGGCAGCTGCTTGCCTGAGGACCAGCAGCATTGCGCCTTGCCGGGTGGAGCCGAGTGCCATGCGGATGCCGATTTCGCGTGTGCGTTGCGCGACCGAGGACGAGAGCACGCCGTAGATGCCGACGGCGGCGAGTACAAGTGCGAGCAGGCCGAAGCCGCCGGCGAGGCGGAGGGCTAGCTTTTTTTGGATTAACGTGGCGGCAATATTCCCATCGAGTGAACCGATCTGCATTTCGGCCATGTCGGGCGCGGTGTCCTTGATGGCGGCGCGGAGTTCGCGCTCCAGCGTGGCTTGCGGGAGAGAAGAGCGGATGGCGAACTGCGGAGAGATGCCGAACAGGAAGTGGTCCATGGGACCGTTTACGGGAGACTGCGCATAGGGCAGGAAGAGTGTCGGGTCAGGCTGCTCGCCGAGGCTGCCGGTCTCGTCCGGGGCTACGCCTACAACAGCAACCGGTGTTTTGAACAGGCGGTCATCGGTGCCGTCTGTGCTGTCATTAACCAGCTCGACGGTATTGCCGACAGTGCGCTTGCCCTTGAGATAGCGACGGGCAAATGCCTCATTCACCATGCACACCGGCTGCGAGCCCGCGTTGTCGCTTTTGCTAAAGCTGCGACCGGTCACAGCAGGTGCTCTGAGCGTCCGGGCGTAGTCGGCGCTGAGGAGGGAAACCAGCGCTTGATCTTCCTTGTGCGCGGGTTGTCCGGTGATTTTGAACGTGCTGTTGATGGATATGTTGAAGTTGGAGAAGGGAAGGGAGACTTGTGCCGCCGCGGCTTCCACGCCGGGCAGGCTGCCAAGTCGATCCAGAAGCCGCGCATGCGTTTGCTTGAGCGCCGCGTTGTCCTCTTTTGGGTTGAGGGGCATGAGCGAGACCGCTGTCACGTGCTTTGGGTCAAAGCCGAGCGGTGCCTGCTGCAAGGCAACGAAGGTGCGGAGAAACAAGCCTGCGACTACCAGCAGCACGCAGGTCAGCGCGATCTCGACGGCGACCAGGCTGCCGCTGAGACGCGAGCGACGGGTGACCTTTGCAGATTGCGAAAGCGGCAATCCATTTGCGGTTTGCATTACGTTCCAGGCCGGTGCAAGGGCAGCGAGAACGCCGGTTGCAGTGGCAAGCAGGGCGCAGGCGGCAAAGCTGGCGGGGTGTAGGGCGAGCTCGTCAAAACGGGGGAATTGCAGGCTGTAGGCGGCACGCAAGCCGTACAAAATAGCCGTAGCGAGCATGAGGCCGAGGGACGCACCGAGCAAGGAGACTGTCACGCTTTCCGTCACAACCTGCTGGAACAGCCTGCCCCGGCTTGCACCGAGCGCAGCACGCACGCTCATCTCGCTGATGCGGTTGGTGGCGCGGGCAATTTGCAGGTTTGCGGAGTTGGCGCAGGCTATGAGCAGCAGCAGCGCGCAGGCACCCAGCAGGGCGAGCAGCTTCGGCTGCACATCGCCGATAACGGAATCGCGGTAGGGAGCAAAGCTGAGCTCGCCTCGCTCCTCATTCTTCAAAGGCGCGCCATGCGCGTACACGGCTTTGGCCTCAGCAAGCGCGACTGCGGACGTCACACCCGGCTTGAGGCGCGCAATTACTGACAGGCTTGAGAAGTTATTTACGTCCAGTCCCTTGGCGTTGAGCAGAAGCGGTGTGAATACCAGAGTGCCGTTTTCGGCTCCAGGAAATTTGAACCCTGCAGGCATGACGCCCGCGATTGTTAGGGGTCTGCCTTCAACCGTGATGCGGGAGCCGACCGCACGCGGGTTGCCATGAATGTTGTCGCGCCAGAATGCGTCGCTGACGACCGCTAGGGGGTCGCTGCCGTCTTTAAGCGTGGGTACTCGTCCGAGGTGTGCGGCTATGCCGGGCACATCAAAAAAACCGGGCAGCACGGCAATGTTGAAAGCAATGCGCGTACCGTCCGACGTGGAAACGGGAGCAGGCAGGCTGCTGTACGCAGCGACGCCCGCAAAGCTTTTCACCTTGGTTTGCAAAGCCTCGATATCCTGGGAGCGAATGTAGTGCTGGTGCCGCCCTTTCACAATTTGATTCAGCGTCACTAACCGTTCCGCGTGCGGTAGCGGCACGGGACGAATGAGTACACAGTCCACAATGGCGAGCATGGCCGTAGCCGCGCCGAGGCCGAGTGCGAGCGTGAGCACGGCGGTAAGGGCGTAGACGGGTGCGTTGCGCAGCTGGCGTAGAGCGTAGCGGAGATCGGCGATGAGAGTACGCATAAGGGGACTCCTTCTTGAAACTCTTCAGCAAACGCCTACTCGGCGCGCAGGACTTCTACCGGGTCAACCGACGCGGCGCGCAGGGCGGGCGCTGCGGAGGCGAGGAGCGCGACCAGCTCCATGGCAACCACAAGCAGGGCGAGGAACAGCGCCTCATGCGGGGCGCGGACGGTGAGCACCGACGCAATGACCTTGCGCAAGGCAAAGGAGAGCACAAGGCCCGCGGCAAGCCCGGCGAGCGAGATAGCAGCCACGCGGCGCAGCCATAGCAGCAGCACTTGCCGGCGTTGCGCGCCGAGCGCCATGCGGATGCCGATGTCGCGCCGCCCTTGCTCTACCCGCTGCGCGATGAGCCCGTAGAGTCCGAGCGCGGCCAGCAGCACCGCGAGCGCGGCAAAGGTGCCGAACAGCCAGCCCTCCATGCGCTCAAGCACCAGCGCCTCGCTGACGATATCGGTCATGGTCTGCGCAGGGCGGAAGGGCAGGCCGGGGTCGAGTTGCTGCATGATCTTGCGCAGCGGCTCGGCCAGGGTGAGCGGGTCTACGGTGGTGCGGATGACGAGTTGCATCTCCTGTAAATACTGCGTCTGGTATTTGGCCGGCAGCTGCGAAACCGGCTGGTCCATTTGTGCGCGGGGTGATTGATAAAGGCTTTGGCGCTGATTGCTGACAACGCCGACGATCTCAGGATGGCCATCGTCAGTGGTGTGCTTGCCTATCGGATCTTCGCCGGGAGCGAAGAACTTCTTTACAAATGCTTCATTTACAACCAAAACCTGTTGCGAACTGGGTGTATCTAATCTGTCATCAAGCTGACGCCCACGCAGGAGGCGTGTTCCCATTGTTTTGTCATAGTCCGGCGTAACTATACGCAGCTCTGCAAGAATTTCTCTGTCTTTTGGGGCAGGCGGCTTGCCGACGATCTGGACATCACTATTGAAGCCGACATCCTGAACAGGCAGCATGTTAGTGATTGCTGCTGATTTCACTCCAGGTATCGCACGTACGCGCTCCAGCAGCGGCTCGTAGAACGTGTGCAATATGTCGCGGCCAACGATGGTGCCGGGTGAGAGGTTGACGTCTTCTACCAGCAGGTGATCTGTAAGGAAACCAAGGTCTGTTCCACGCAATGTCGCAAGCGAGCGTAGTAGCAATCCGCTGGTGACCAGCAGCACCATGGCAAGTGCCATCTGTGTAGCGATGAACACGGTGCTGAGCCGTTGCTGTGTACGGCTTGCCCCTGCACTGGAGGAACCGCTGCGCAGCGCGTCTGCCGGTGCCACGCCTAACAATTGCCGCACGGGCAGTAGGCCCGCCAGCAGAAGCGTAAACAGTGCTGCCGCGAGCGAAGCCAGCAGTACGGGCACGTTGAGTGCGACCTCCGCACCGCGCGCTAGCGATGCGACCAGCAGGGCTCGCACAGCATGCAGCAGAGCCCAAGCAGCTACCCCGCCGCCGCAGGTGCCCGCCACGGCCAGCAGTGCAATCTCACTGAACAGTTGCCGAGCAAGCCTGCCGCGTGAGGCGCCCATGGCTGCTCGTAATGCCAGTTCGCGCTCACGGCGCAACCCGCGCACCAGCATCAGTCCGGCAACGTTGACGCAACCCAGTGCCAACACCGCGATGACGGCTAGTGTCAGAACTTTAACAAGTCCATCGGTCTGCCCCAGCAGATTTTCCTGAAGGGTCTGGAGGCGCATGCGTCGGCCCTGGCTGTCATGATGGATACGGCCATAGGCAGCAAGCACGCCTGTCATATCGCCTTCTGCTGAAGCAAGGCTTACGCCGGGTTTGAGCCTGGCGAGCGTACGCATCCAGTGGTTGTCACTTTGCAGGTCATCTGCCGACGCCCGAAACGGCGCGAAAGCCGCATCAGGAAATTGCAAAGGGAAGCGAAAACCTCTTGGCATAACGCCGATGACAGTCATGGGCCGTCCATCGAGGTCTACCTTGCTGCCAAGAACATCGCGCTTGCCGCCGAAGTTCTTCTGCCATAACGAGTAGCTGAGCACGGTGACATCATTGCGCCCGCGCGCATTTTCATTCGGCAGAAATGTGCGGCCCAAGATCGGTTGCACGCCCAGCGCGGTGAAGAAGTTATTAGTTGTGTGCACGGCGTTGATGGCGGCAGGGCCTTGCGGGCCGCGCAGGTTCATCGTCTGCGATGAAAAGCCAGCAAGCGCGGTAAATGAGCGGTTGTTATCACGCCAGAACTGGTACTCAGGAGACGATGCAGGCTGCTGCTCAATGGCGAGTGAGCGCGGCTGGAGCACCACGATCCGATCCGGCTCGCCGTAGGGTAGGGGCCGGATGAGCAAGGCATCAAACACGCTGAACACCGTAGCCGCCAGGCCCACCGTGAGCGAGAGCGTGAGCACGGCGGTGAGCGTGAAGCCGGGCGAGCGGCGCAGTTGGCGGAGAGCGAAGCGAAGATCGGCAAGCAGGGTCTGCATGGTGTTCTCCTAACTCAAAATCCGGTACGGTTCTATTCCGTTCTGAGGGCGACCATGGGGTCAATAGAGGCCGCTTTACGCGCGGGAACCAGTGCCGCGAGCAACGCCGAGGCGAGCAGCAGTGCCGCGACTGCGACCAGCACAAGCGGCTGAAATTCGCCGGTCTGATAGAGCGTGCTTTGAAGCAGCCGACCGGCGACGAAGCACAGCGGCAGCCCGATGGCGAGCCCGATAAGTGTCTGCGTCAACGCCCGCCTGACGATCATTGCCAGTACCCCGGCGCGCCCGGCACCGAGCGCCATCCGGATGCCGATTTCGCTTGTGCGCCGCGCGACCGCGTAGGCAGTGACGCCGTAAAGTCCGATGGAAGCCAGTACCAGCGCGAGTATGCCGAACAGTGTAGTGAGCCGCACGACCAGCTCCTGCTGCGTGAAGTTGGTGCTGAGCTGGTCTTTATACCCCTGCATTTTCAGGATCGGGATATCGGGATTGATGGACCGGAGCGCCTGCCGCACAGAGGCCGAGGCTGCGCCGGGGTCTCCGTGATACTGAACGACCAGGTTGGCCGCGAAGTGCTTGTAGTTCTCGTTTGAAGTCTCTCCAGCCTGCGTGTAGGTGACACTTTGAGTCAGGGGTGTGAAGTACATCGGCACAGCGGGTTTTTCAGGATCGGTGTACTTCGTGTCTTCGACCACGCCGACGATGTCAAACTCGGTTGCCTTGCTGAGGCTCGGTCCGAAGTGCTCCCCGATGGGGCTTTTCCCTTTCAGAAAGCGATTGACAAAGGCCTGGTTTACGACAGCCGCACTGGTGCCGGTGGCCGTGTCATGCTCCGTAACACCCCGGCCCAGCAGGACCTGCGTGCCCAGCGCGGCGAAATAGCCCGGGCTGACGGCGGAGTACCCGGCGATTTGCGGGGCGTCGCCGATGCGCGCAGCGCCGGGCAGGAAGATAGCGCCGTTCCAGGTGCTGTTGGTCATGGGTGTGTAGGTGGCATAGGCAACGCTGTCAACGCCGCCCAGGTGTGCAAAGGTATCGTCGATTTGCCGATACAGCCCCGCCAGCCGGTCATAGCTGTACCCGGCAGCCGTCAGGTCAGTCGTGACAAGCAGCCGTCCCTTGGGCTGGAAGTGGAAATCCTGATGCTCAAGCGCGCGCAGGCTGGTGATGAGCAGCCCGGCGGTTGAAAGCAGCACCAGCGAAAGCGCCGCCTGCAAGATGACGAGCACTCGCTGCGGGGTGGCGCTAGCGTCGCGGGTGCTGCGGTTAGCGCCGCGCAGCGCCTCGACCGGGCTGGTGCGTGAGCTGATCCACGCGGGTGCTATGCCGAATACAACACCCGTAACGAGCGAAGCGAGCAGCGCGAAGCCCAGCACAGGTAAGGAAGGCGCGGCGGAAAGTGGGCTGAGCTCGACACCGCGCGTTACCAGCGCGAGGATGCCGCGCGTGCCCGCATAAGCAACCGCCAGCGCGGCCAGGCCGCCGAACAGGGCGAGCAGCACGGCTTCAACCAGCGTTTGCCGGATGAGCCGCCCTCGCGGCGCGCCCAGGGCCGAGCGCACGGCAAGCTCCTGCGCGCGAGCCATGCCGCGCACCAGCATCAGGTTGGCAAGGTTGGCGCAGGCAATCAGCAGCACAAAGCCGGCAACCAGCAGCAGCAGCTTCAGCCCGCTCTGGTACTGGTCGCGCAGGTTGCTGATACCGCCGCTCGCCGACACCAGTTCGGTGGTTTGCCGGGCCAGGGTACTATCCGTGAGATTTGAAAAAATACCCGCGTTGGCCCCGATCCACCGGCGCAGTTCCCCTGTGAGCGCAAGCTGTACCTGCGGTTCCGCGCTTGCCTGCGGTACGCGCACCAGCAGGTTGAGCCAGCCGTCGACGGGCAGTTTCATCAGGGGAAAGCCCGGCTCAAACGCGGCTTCCTGCGCAAGCGGCAGCCATAAGCCCGGAGGGTCTTGCATGGCGCGCTCTCCAAGAAAGTCGGCTGCAGTAATGCCGACCAGCGTCACCGGGTGCCCTGTAAGCAGCAGCGTGCTGCCGACAATGCGCGGGTCTCCACCGAACTTGGTTTGCCACAGCGTATAGCTCATGACTGCCGCGGGCGGCGCGCCTTCGCGGTCGTCGTCCGGGGTTAGCAGGCGCCCTGCGTAGGGTTTTACGCCCAGCACCTGGAAGTAATTACCTGAGAGAAAGTGCATCGTGAGGGGTTGTACTGCCGGGGAGGGGTCAGCTGCGTTACCGGCGCGGCGCGCGCTTACAGTGGTAATCCCGGACTGAACGGCTGCGATACCTGCTACGCCCGGCGTCTCGTCACGCAGGTAGCGGTAGGCCTCGTAGGAGAAATTGGACCAGTCACCCTGTAAACCTCCGTTGACGCCGGAGGTGTTGGCTCGGCCTACTTTATAAAGTTGCTGCGGGTGCGATATGGGCAGCGGGCGCAGCAGGACCTGGTAGACCAGCGTGAAGATGGCCGTGGTCGCGCCGATGCCGAGCGCGAGGGTGAGGATGGCGGTGGCCGCAAAACCTGGGGATTTGCGCAGCCGGCGGAGAGCGAATCGGATATCGGCGATGATGGAGTTCATTTGCAATCCTTAGTAGTCCCTGGTGACTGGGTTAAGCCGCGATCTGGTTTCGGGTGTGTACGGTTTTGCGCTGGGGTTCCGGACTTTACTCGGCGCGCAAGGCTTGCATGGGGTCGATGAAAGCGGCACGGCGTGCCGGGATGATGGCGGCAATGAAGGCTGACAGGAGCAGCAGGGCGGCTACCGCGAGGAGTACGAACGGTTGAAATCCGCTGGTCTGATAGAGCGTGTGCTGCAGCAGCCGCCCGGCAACGAAGCACAGCGGCAGGCCTAGCGCGAGGCCGAGCAGGGCTTGCGTGAGCGCGCCTTTGACGATCATGGCAAGCACCCCGCCCCGGCTGGCCCCGAGCGCCATGCGGATGCCGATTTCGCTGGTGCGCCGCGCGACGGAGTAGGCAGTGACGCCGTAGAGGCCGATGGAGGCGAGGATGAGAGCGAGAATGCCGAACAGGGTGGTGAGGCGGACTACGAGTTGCGCTTCGACAAAGTTGCCATTCACCTGGTCGGCGTAGGTGGTGAGATTAAGGATTGCGATGTTGGAGTCGATCTCAGCGATAGCGCGGCGCACCTGCGTGGAAGCGGCAGCCGGATCGCCGCGGTAGTGAACAATAAAATTGCCTGCGAAATGCTTGAAGCGCTCTACCGTCACGTTCTGCGGATCAGGGTACGCGGTAGTTTGAGTGATGGGGGTGAAGAACATGGGCGGCACAGGTTCCGCGGGGTCGCCGTATTTGGTGTTGTCCGCGACGCCGACGATGGTAAATTCAGCCGGGATTTGCGAGGCGGGGCCGAAATGCTCGCCGATGCGCTGCTTGCCTTTGAGGTACTTGTCGCTAAAAGCTTGGTTAACGACGGCGACATGCGCGCTGGTGGCTGTGTCTTGTTCGCCGAGAGCGCGACCGGTCATAATGCGGGTGCCGATCGTTTCGAAATAGTGAGCGCTTACGGCGGTGTAGCTTGCGCCTTCCCTTGCAGCAGAGCTGACACCGGGGAACCAGATTCCTGTGTCCCAGTTGTTGCCTGCCATGGGACCGTAAGTAGCGTAGGCAAAATGATCGATACAGGGCAAACGAGCGAAGGTGTCATCGATACGTCCGTACAAAGCCGCGAGTCGCTGGTAGGAGTAGCCGGAGCCCTGAAGATCAAGCGTGAGAAAGAGCCGTCCTTGGGGATCGAAGCGGAAGTCCTGCTGCTTCAGGTGGCGCAGGCTGGTGATGAGCAGCCCGGCAGTCGAGAGCATGACAAGCGAGAGCGCGGCTTGAAGAATGACAAGAGCTTTCTGTGGACGCGCCGTTCTGTCATGGGTGCTGCGATTGGCCCCGCGTAGGGCTTCAACGGGGTTCGACCGGGAGCCGAGCCATGCAGGAGCGATGCCGAAGAGGATGCCGGTCAGCAGCGCGGTCGCAAAGGCAAAAGCAAGAATAGGAGCGGATGGAGCAGGGTCAATAGGAACAAAGTCGGTACTTTTGAAAGTAAGCGCGAGAATGGCGCGGGAACCGCCATAGGCGACTACGAGCGCCGCCATACCGCCCGTAAGCGAGAGCAAGATGGCCTCGATTAAGGTTTGGCGAAGCAGGCGTAGACGTGGCGCCCCGAGGGCCACGCGTACTGCAAGTTCCTGTTTACGGGCAATGCCGCGTACAAGCAGCAGGTTGGCAAGGTTCGCGCAGGCGATAAGCAGCACGAAAGTGGCGACAAGCTGAAGAAGCTTGAGGCTGCTACCGCTGCTTTCGCCGAGATAATTGATGCCGTCGGGCGCGTGGACAAGTGTAGTTGTCTGCCTGGCAATTGCCTGATCCACCATTAGCGGGTCGACAGCTGCGCGGTGCGAGCCGATCCACTGGCGCAATTCGCCGGCGAGAGCTTGTTGAAGAATGGGTATCTGCCTCACATCCGGAACGCGGGCAAGCAGGTCAAGCCATTCCGCGCCGGGTAAACGCAGCAGCATGCGTTCCGGGTTGAGCACCGGCTCCTGTGCGAGCGAGACCCACAAACCTGCGGGATCGGGCTCATTGCGCTCGCCTAGAAAATTGACTGCGGTTATACCGACTACCGTGTACGGGTGCCCGGTGAGAAGGAGAGTGCTGCCGACAAAATGCGGGTCCGCATCGAATTTTGTGCGCCAAAGTTGGTAGCTCAGGACTGCGGCAGGTGGCGCTCCTTCGCGGTCATCCTCGGGCCGGAGCAGTCGGCCTGCATAGGGGCTAACGCCAAGCACAGGAAAGTAGTTGCCGGAAACAAAACGTGCCGCGAGAGGCTGCACCGCAACGGCGCTTCCCGCGCGGCGAGCGCTAACGAGTGTCTGTCCCGCTTCAACCGCCGCGATGCTTGCCGTACCTGTAGTCTGATTGCGCAGGTACTTGTATAGGTCATAGGAAAAGATCGACCAATCATTGCGTAGGCCACCGTCAACGCAGCACTCGATTGTTTTGCCGAATCTGTACAGCTGCTCTGGGTGCGATACCGGCAGCGAGCGCAGCATGACCTGGTACACCAGCGTGAAGATCGCGGTGGTCGCGCCGATGCCGAGGGCCAGTGTGAGGATCGCGGTGGCTGCGAAGCCGGGGGACTTGCCTAGCTGCCGGAGAGCGAATCGGATGTCGGCGAGGATTGAGTGCATGGCGGCTGCCTTTCTTCTAGGGTGTTGCAGGGCAAATGCTTCGGGCTGGTGCGGTGCCGGTTAGCCAGGCCGGCTCAATCAAACTGGATCAGCCGGGTCGGCTCAGGGAATCGCGTTTCCACCGGTGCCCACGCCTTCCTTGCGCGTGACCGTGCTCGGGTTGCGCTCGGGCTCGGCGAGCAGGCGCAGCAGCTCGCCCTCGGCCACTACCTTGCCGTCGAACAGGTGGACCTGCCGCTCGGCATGCGCGGCGAAGCGGTTGTCGTGGGTCACCATGCAGATGGTTGAGCCCTCGGCGTGCAGTTCCTTGAGCAGCGTCATCACAGCTTCGCCGTTTTTCGAGTCGAGATTGCCTGTAGGCTCGTCAGCCAGCAGGATCGACGGCGCACCCGCAAGTGCTCGTGCCACGGCCACGCGCTGCTGCTGGCCGCCCGAGAGTTGCGAGGGGTAGTGGCGCATGCGGTGCGCCATGGCTACGCGCTCAAGCGCATGTTGCACGCGGTCCTTGCGCTCGCTTGCGGCCATGCCGGAGCGGTAGGTGAGCGGCAGCTCGACGTTCTCGTACACCGTGAGGTCGCCGATAAGGTTGAAGCTTTGGAAGATGAAGCCGATCTCCTGGTTGCGGATGCGCGAGCGCTCGGCAAACGTCAGGTTGGCCACCGGCTTGCCGTTGAGCTGGTAGCGTCCGTCGCTGGGCGTGTCGAGCAAGCCCACGATCGAGAGCAGCGTGGACTTGCCGCAGCCCGAGGGGCCGGACATGGCGATGTACTCGCCGCGGTGGATGGCGAGGTGGACGCCTGAGAGCGCGTGGGTTTCGATTTCGTCGGTGTAGAAGACCTTGGTCAGGGCTTCGATTTCGATTAGTGCTTCCGTTTGCGGTGTGTTCACTTTCTTCTCCTGAATTGATCTGGGTCGATCTGTTAAGGGATTGAGAATCAATCCAGCCGTATGCGATCCGTACTATCCCAGCGCGACATATCCGACAGGATCACCGTGTCGCCTTCGTTCAAACCGTTCAGCACCTGGATCGCATTGACCGAGGCGCGACCCACTTTGACCGGCACCCGCACCGCCTCCTTGCCGTCCGGGGTGAGCCGGAACAGAGAGATGGTGCTGTTCTCGTTGCCGAACGCGGGACGCCCTGCATAGAGCACGTCCTGCAGGCGGTCGAGGTCGATGGTGCCGTCCACGCTCAGGTCAGGCCGCGCGCCTTGCGGCAGCGCCCCGGTAAGCTCTACGTCCACGGTGACGGTTCCGTTCAATACGGCCGGGTCAATGCGAGTAACCTTGCCCGCGATCACACCGTTGTGAGTGTCGATCTCCGCAGGCTGCGCGATCTGGATGTCACGCGCCTGTGTTTCAGCAATCTTGAGCGAAGCCTTCAGCTGGTCGGGCTGGACGACCTTGGCCAGGGTTGTGCCGGGGTCCACATGCTCGCCTACCTGGTGCGGTAACTCAACGAGCACGCCGCGAATACCGGCCCGCACACTCAGCGCGCCCTGCTGCCGCTGCTTGAGCGCGAGGATGGCCTGCGCCTCGTCCACCTTGGTCTGCTGCACTTCAAGCTGGGTGGCAATGGCCTTCTGGTTTACCGTCAGGCGCTCGCCTTCGATACCGTCTCGAGTCTTCATCTCATCGGCCTTGCCTTGCGAAGCGCTGTACGTCAGCCCGCTGATGACGCCCAGCTTGTAGAGCGCCTCATCGGTTTGCGCCTGCTTCTGCGCCTGGCTGTGATCAGCGGTCACCGTGGCTGCGCCCGCGCGCTGGGTCATCAGGTCGCTTTGCAGCTTGGCTTGCAGGTTCAGGTACTCGACCTTGGCTGCTTTTACGTCCAGCTGGGCTCCAAGCAGCTCCTGCTGCAGCTGCGGGTCGGTCAGGTCCATCACGATGGTGTCCGGCTCCACATGGGCACCGGGCAGCACGCGCAGGCGTACTACGGTGGCCTCGGTCTCAGCCGGAATGAGGCGGATGCGGTCTTCCCTGGGAACAAGCGTGCCGATGCCGCGCACCTGGCGCACCATGGGGCCGCGCTTCACGGTATCGGTCCACACCGTGCTGCGCTCGACCGAAGGCGAAGCGGGCTTGAGGCGGGAGACAGCGATGCCGCCTGTAGAGAGAACGGCGAGAGCCACAGCGGCCAGCACCCAGCGGCGGCGGTTCTTTTTGCGTTTCAGGTCGGGGCGTGAAATATCCATACGCCGGATGTAGTTGCACGACAGTGGCCAAAGTGGCTTGTAGGAGGCTCATTTAGAATCAACAGCTTAGCTGTGGCTCGATAACCCAAACTGTCCGGAAGTGGGCACAGGTGTCCGATTATGGACACTCGCCGGTACAGTGGTTTGCATAGCGCGGGCAGATGTTTTTGCCTGGCAGCATGGAGCGGGTGCAGTTGCCTGCAATGCTTGCTACACAATTCGGGTCATCCTTGGCGAAGCGAAGTCGAAGGATGACGCTCAAAAGTTACTTTATGTATTCGGCTTACGGTACCTGCCCTCCGCGCGCGGTCACAGCTTGGCGCAGCCCTCGTGCCTCAGTATTGTTCCCATCAAGCCGCAGGGCTGCCGACACTTCATCCGCTGCTTCAGGCAGTTGATTGTTCAAGAGCGCCAACCTTGCCAGCACCAGGTGCGCAGCGGCATTATCTTTTTGCCCCAATGAGCGATTAGCCATCAACCGCGCGGCGTCACGGTCGGCGGTGCGCTCCCGGATGCGTGCCAACCCGGCATATGCCTCCGCGGAGCCGGCATCCGGAGCCGGATCAAGCGCAAGGGCGCGGTTGTACTCGCGTTCACTTTCCACAATCAGGCCCGCGTTCAAGTAGCGATTGGCCTCGGCCAGCAGCGAGGACATGCGCTTGGCGGGCGGCTCGGTAGCGGCGCGCAATACCTCCAGCTGGTCCAGTTCAAAGGCCGCCTGGCGAAAAGCGGCTTCGTCGTAGGAGCGTTTTACCCGCTCCAGAGGTAGCTGGGTAGCTTGTGCGGCGGCAACGGTATCGGCGGAGGCGGCAGGCGGCTGTAGATATCCGGGACTGCGCAGGTTGGCTGCGAAGCTTTGCAGCTCTGAGTCGCCGGGGAGAAGCTTGAGCGCTTCATCAGCTTCCTTTTGCGCGGCGGCGGCATCCTTGCGCCGTGCATAGGCCAGCGCCAGGTTGAAGTGGTAATCCGGTTCTTTAGGGTCCCCGGTGATTGCCTGCTGAAACAGAGGAGCACCATCCTTGCCGCGTCTTGCCGCAGCTACGCCCTGGTTATTCACTACTTCCGGCAGCGGCAAACGGGTGCTCACAAAGGCAAAAGCGTCTTCCGCAGGCAGGTACTTGCCGGTGTAGAAGAACGCGAGGCCGCGATGAAAATCCGCCTGGAGCGCGTTCGGATCGTTGCGGTTCAGGTGCCCGTAAGCGATGGCGGCTTGATCGTAATTTTGTACCCCAAAGTCGGCATCACCCAGCGCCAGCCAGGCAGGGCCGTAGTTCGGGTCCAGCCGAACGGCGTCGGTCAGGCGGCGGATGCGCTCTTCCGGCGCGCCCTGCACCAGCCCGCGCACGTAGTCTTCAAAGGCATCGAGACGCAGGTTGGCGTCAGCGGCGATGAAGGTCTCCTCAGCAACGGAGTAGGCAGGTTCCAGCTGTCGCGTGATGCGCCAGGCGAGGGAATTGATGACATCAGGTAGACGGCTCAGTTCAGCGGATTCGGTGACCGGCGCACTCTCGCGCAGACCCGCGATGTCGAGCACGCGGGCGGTCGCGGTGATGCGCGTGCCCTCTACCTGGTAGGTGCCGAAGATGACCGAGTCGGCATCGAGCGATTGCGCCAGGCGCAGAGTGCCAGCGCGTGTGGGCTGGTCCGGCGGCAGTCCCAAGTGGTCAAGGGCGTAGGCGCGGTCGGCGCGGCTGATAGGCAGGAAGCCGGCAGAGGTGAAGCGCTGATTCAGGATCTCCGGGAAAGCCTCGCCGATCCAGTCCACGCTGGCGCCGGTGCCCGTGTTGTTGAAGGGAAGCGCCAGCAGCAGCTCTCCGTGCGCCTGCGGTGTGGTGGCAGGCGTTACCGGTGCCGTCGGCTGGGGCCGCCCTGCCGCTGCGGGGCCGGGGATGCCCGGTTGCTGGGCGGCGGAGAACCTGAAACTCAAGGCAAAACTCAAGGCAAGTGTTACGAATCTGAAGCAGATACGGCGCAGGGCGATCCTCCGGCCGCGCATAGGGCTTCGGCTCACTGAAGATTATAAGAGCGGTTGCTTTCAGCCAGCTGCGGGTGTGCAAAGCGCAGCACGGCGGCCCATTGCCCCCCTCGCTGCTCGCGCCACACCACCGTGCCGTCTAGCAGGGCCGCGACAGCTCCGGGGCTTAGGTCATGGTGCAGGTCAAAGTACCGCTCATCCTGCTGCCGGCTCCAGCGGCCGAGACTTAGCAAGCCGGGTGGTTCGTACTTGGTCGAGAACACGATGGCGGTGGCATAGCTCTCAGGACTTCCATTCAGCTTTTGCAATGCGGGCAAGGAGAAATTATCGATGGAGACTACCTGCAATGGCTTTGTCACATAGCCGAGCTCCGGTTTGCGTAGCCCATCGGTCACCGGCCATGCGGAGAGCACTACGCTGTGGGGATAGTCGCGTGCGACCACTGTTATGGCATGCTGCTCAAGCAGGATCGCGTCGCGGTATGCCAGGGTATCCTCAGGCGCAACCCGGTACGGCGCGGGCAGCAGCAGCGCAGCCGTGAAGGCCGCTACGCTTACAGCCGGAAACCAGAGCCAATTTCGAAAGCGCGCGTATACAGCAGAGACCGCGAGTAGCAGTACCAGCGGATACAACGGCAGTAGATAGCGGGTGAGCAGTGCGCCGCCAAGCGTGGAGAACAGCAGCGCATTGGCCGCGAGCACCACCCATATCCGGTTGCGTACTGCAATGTTGAGCCTTGGCCGCCCGGCAAGCGGCGGCAGGGCGAGGCTGCCCAGCGCCAGCGCCACCGGCACAAACAGGTTGAGGTGCGCCGATAGGTGGAGCGCGCGATGCGCCAGGGCGAGCAGCACGCGCAAGGGTGCAAGCGTGGCAGTAGCGTTGTAGCGCAGGTATTCAGGATTGCCGAAAGTGAAGCCGGTACGCAGGCGATGGTAGGCAAACCATGCGGCGAGCGGCAGTACCGGCAGGCATAGGGCTGCGATGCGCTTGCTTGAGCTGCCGAAAGTATTTTTGGACCGCATCAGCAGCACTGCTTCCCACGCGGCGAGCGCGAGCGGCGTACCGATTGCAATTTCCTTGCACAGCGCGGCCAGTGTGAAGCATACCGACATGGCAAGCAGTCCGGCTGAGGTCGTCTGCGGTGCAAAGGCGAACGTAAGCGCCCACAGCGTCGCCGCAGCGGCTAAAACGTCGGCATGGGCCAGCGAGCTCTGCGCAAACCATACCGGGTATGTTGCGGTAAGCAAGGTAACAGCGGTAGCTGCCCCGCGGCTGCCGAGTGCATGCAGCGTGAGCCGATATACAGCCAGCAGAGCAAGCGAAGCCGTGAAGAGCATGCTGACACGGGTAACCGGGGCGGAAAAGCCGAACAGCTTCCAAGCCGCAGCCAGGTACAGCGATAAGCCCGGCGGGTGAGCATTGCTGAGTGTGGAGAAGGGAACAGGAGAGCCGGTTCGAAAGAAGTCGTACGCAGCCGGGATGTAGTAGCCGGCCTCATCCCAGTAGTAGGGCAGGCGCAGCAGCGTGGCATGGGCTGCCAGTTCAAGCATGAAGATGAGGCAAAGGAGTGCAAGTGTGACACCGGCACTCCTCTGTTTGCTTGAAATCAAGGAACGTTACTGGACGGGACGCGGGCCGACCGGCTCCAGCGCGATCTGGCCGAAAGTCTGCTCATACTGCGCCAGGTTCTGGCCCAGGATGTTGAAGAGTGCTTTCGCCTGCTGCGGGCTCAGGTACACACCTTGCTGGTTCTCGATGACGACGTCATCTGGGGAAGTGGGATGGGCCAGGCCGAACAGCAGGAAAATATCCCAGACGCTGACGCGAACCTGAACGCTGTTGGCATAGGTCTCGCGGTAGTTGGCGCCTTGTGTTACGGCAAATGTGGGCTGGTTGTTTGAACTCATAGCCCCTAGAGTACACCGGCTTGCTGCCGGGGTTTGGTGCGAAAGGGGGGACTTGAACCCCCACGGGTTACCCCGCCAGATCCTAAGTCTGGTGCGTCTGCCAATTTCGCCACTTTCGCATATGCGTAATCCACAATTTACTACTTACGACTTGCTCTCTAAAGCACTAGTGACACTAGTGGTGCCGGTTTGCTCTACTTTTCGTTCTAAGCGCGCTACAGCAAGCTCCTCATGGCTGTCGGATAGATGACTATATCGCTTAGTCATTTCAGAGGAGGAATATCCCATCAGTTCCCCCACAGTTCGCGGGTCGACTCCTGCCATTACCAGCCTACTTGCAAACGTGTGTCTTAGGCAATGCCATGTGAAGTCGAGTAGTTTTGCTTCTGCCAATATCGGGTCGAACCAGTCGCGGTGGCTCCGTAGTGGCTCCGCATAGCGGTTGAGAAACACAGCCCGGTCTGGGTGGAAAGAGCACTTTGCTTCGGCTTCTATCCGCAGCCGCTTGAAGGCTTCTAGTGCAATCGCGTTCAACTGAATGTGCCGGCCCTTCTTCGTCTTCGACCGGTTCTTCGGGATCAATAGAACTCTACAATCCAAGTCAATCTGCCACCAGTACATCGAATGCTGCTCTCCGGAGCGAACCCCGGTGTGGATGGCGATCTCAAGTGCGGCGAGATTGTGGGGGCACCTGGACTCAATCAGCTTCCGCAAGAGCATTCCTCGTTGTCGTCGAGAAATCAAACACGTCCATCTCCTTCGAGCTTTCGAGGCGCGAGAGCAAGTGGATTCCGTTCCAGAACCTCATTGGTGACTGCCACTCGATAACAAAGGGACAGGGCAGCCTGCCACCGATTCTGTGTCCCCGAGGACCAATTTCTTACCTTCGCTTGGTCCGCAAGCCAGTCCATGAGATGTACGCGCTTGATTTCTGTCGCTCGCTTCGCGCTGAAACTTTCACGAATGATGGAATACTTCAGCTCCAGCTCATGAGTGGAGCGGGGTCCATTATGCCTTCTGCTATGGTCTAGCGCAGCGTCAATTAAAACTCCGAATGTCGGTCCCTTGGTGCGAAGGTTGTCTGGCAGCTTGACTCCTGCGACCCTCTCCCCTCTTCGCTTGTCGAGTAAAACGATGGCATTGTCCGGGTTCCACCCTTCTCACGCCTTGGCTTGCCATTGGCGTCGACGTATCAAATCCACTATGCCTCACTGCCCGGCATGTTCTCTCCAGACTCTAGCGCCGGAGATTAAAAATAGTCGGGTGCGTGTGAGAAGTTGAGCGTGTGTTTGAAATCAATCAATTTAAGGAAGCGATGGATGCATAGCGGGAGTCCGCTCATTGGGCAGGTATGAGCGGAAAGCTCGCCAATAGCGAAGAAACTGGCCGACGAGTGCCACAGGCAATCCCGAAGTTGGTATTTAAGTAAATCAACCCGCTTATAAGAGCGCTCGTCGGATGATTTGCGAAGAAAGCTGCGGAAAGGCTCGTGCTGCCAAAGGCATATTCGTAAAGTTGACCATCTCTTAGTCGGCGCTGAAGCCAGGTTCCGGCTGCCTTCTGTACTCCATTGCTACCGGGAACTCGTTTAAGGTAAGCCGTTTTATGAACCGCCTTCAGCCGGGCATCGACACCATCCTTCGCAAGACGTAATTTTCACCAGGATGTAAGAGCTAGAGAAAGGTATTTGCGCTTTCCGCATTCTGTTTCACTGCGTTTAGAACCGTAAGCATTTGCCGGACCTGGGGATCAGTGAAAATCCCATGAATGCCATGTGGATGGCCGTCGGTAAAGGGCGATTCATAAAGTTGCGACGTATCGATCCACCCGCGCCGCGAAAGGTGATCGATTACGAGGTCGACAAATTCGATCTGGTTGGCGGTAAGAGTTTTGTCACTTAGAAATGCTGAAAATGCCTGCTTTGCGGCTGCGCGGTCCAGGCCTACAAGGGAACGGACAAAGAGGCCCAGTCCGTGCCCGGTTCGCTTTGCCTCCTCAATGCTTACAGAACTGGTTCCCTCGGCTAGAAAAATTGCTTCCAGCGCCGCGAGGTCTTCCGCGTGCAAGGGCTCGTTCCATTTCAATTTCTGGATAGCAGTGTCCCCATCGTGCTTCCGCAGGAACTCCTGTGCTTTGGCTCGCAGTTTTTCAATGTCCACGCCGACCGGCAAATTCGGCAAGGCGATCAGGGTTTCCTCACCGATCTCGTCATCGAATGTCGTATAGACAATCTTCCGTTCCACTCGCTCGATGAGCTTAACCAGCGAACGCAGTTTTCGGCGAATCTCCTCCAGCTGCCCGACAGCAACTCCTTCCCAGAAGGCGTCCGTCTGCATCTCCAGCAGGAAAGCCATGTGGGCCGCGACCATGGGGATCGTCGATTTCTCTTCCAGGTAAGAGGCAATCTGTATCACCTGGGCTTGAAGAGTGCGAAGGCCCGGATCGCCGCGGAGATGGGTCAATTGCATGCGCAGCATCAGCAAGTCGAACTGCTTTGCGTCTTCATCGGTGTCTGCCGCAGGTGAAGGCAGCCCGGCCAGACCTTGCAGCTCAAGGACCGCCTCTATGCCGAGCTCATCCCAGGCAGTCGCTTCCGAGTAGCGTTCCACCAGCCTACGCTGCGGGCGCACGATGAAGTTGTCCATGTTCATGGCTGCGACTTCGCTGCGCAGCAAGCTAGCTGTATGGGCGCGCAGAGCAGCTTCGTCCTCCGCACGGTCGCCGGTTCTCCTATCGGGACGGCTCAGTTCCACGAGCAGGTCTACGCGGCGCGAGAAGAGCTTTTTGCCGAGGCTCTCGGCCATGGCGCCTTCGACCGCGGGTGCGTCGATGCTGAAGTAGACCAGGTTTTCGCAGTAATCGAAAATGCGGAAAAACTTTTTGTGCTTCCCCGGACCGAATAGATTTGGACACAGCCGGGTACCCCGCCCGATCATCTGCCAGAACTTCGTTTTCGAGCGCACAACTTTGAAGAAAGCGAGGTTCACGACCTCCGGAACGTCGATCCCGGTGTCGAGCATGTCCACTGACACGGCGATATGCGGCCCCGTCTCCGGTTGGCTGAAATCGTCTATCAGGCTTTGCGCGAACTTTACCTGGAAGTCGATGACGCGGGCGAAATGCCCCTTGAGGTGCGGGTAGTGGTGATTGAAGCGCTCCACGATGTACTCGGCGTGATTATGGTTCTTCGCGAACACAATCGTCTTCCCAAGCCGGTCGCCCTCGGCCACACGCAGGCCGCGTTCCATCAGGTGCTTCAATACCAGGTCCACCGTGTTTTCGTTGAACAGCCACCCGTTGACCGCAGGGCCGTCCACGCGGGCAGGAATCTCTCCCTCGTCGTTCCACTCAAGCGCGTCCCACCGGTCTTTTTCTTCGTCCGAGAGGTTGTTATAGACGATACCCTCACGCGGAAACTTCAGCGGAACGGCAATATTTTCTGACGGCACCAGGAAGCCGTCCGCCACCGCATCGCCCAAGCCGTACTCATCGGTCGGCACGCCCCGCTCCAGCGCGAACAGGCCGTAGGTATTGCGGTCGATCTCGTCCCTGGGCGTGGCCGTAAGGCCCACCAGCAGCGCGTCGAAGTAGTCAAAGATCGCGCCGTACTTCTGGTAGATCGAGCGGTGCGCCTCATCCACCACGATCAGGTCGAAGTGCCCCGGCCCAAACCGCCGCGTTCCTTCTTTATCGTCCTTCATATCGTCGATCAGCCCCATCATGGTCGGGTAGGTTGAGACGTAAACGCGGCCTTCCTGATGGCGATCTGTCACCAGATTTACCGGCGGTATGTCCGGCAGGTGTTCCTTGTAGACGTCGACAGCCTGCTTCACCAGCGCGACCCGGTCGGCGAGGAACAGGATGCGCTTGGCCCAGTTCGCCCGCATCAGTATGTCGGTCAGCGCAACCACGGTGCGCGTCTTTCCCGCTCCCGTGGCCATCACCACGAGCGCCTTGCGCTGGCCGCCTTCAAAAGCCTTGGCGATGTTGCGGATTGCACGCTCTTGGTAGTAGTGCCCGGAAATGCCCGGGTTTGAAATCACCGTGCTGAGCCCCGTGCGGGAGCTTCGCCGCTGGATGAGCAGCGCAAGCTCCGCCTCCGTGTAGAAGCCGCTTACCTGCCGCGGCGGGTACCGTCTTTCGATAAATCGATATCGTCTCTTTTTGAAATTTAGATACTAGATATACATAGAAGCCACAAGTCTCTCAAGCCTTCCGCGCATTGCGGTTCTCATCTCAATGCGGCTAGCGACTTCGTCTGTAATTGCTCTTCTAATTCGTTCCCTGGTTGGAATTGGAACCAAAACCTCACTTAATCGATTTCCCAACGTATCAATCACATCCCTAGTGAATTGCTTGTTTCTAATTTGTTGAATACTCATGGGCAAATTGAGTAATGTAAAGAGCATTGCCGGACTCAACTCATCTGGTCTCAAGCACCGGATTTTTATGATTCCTCCACAGTAGAGTAAAGGCAAATCCTCTTTGCAAAGCAGTACTGAGCTGCCTATCAGGTATGTGCCATCCCTCACAAGGAGAATGTCTCCAGGCTCGGCATCTTGCGAACTGCCCACTCATCAAACACTTCTTGACTAACACCCTGTTTTGCTTCCCTCTTCAGTTCCCAACTGCCGAAATCTGATGTCCGGACGAATGGAATAGCTCCAGTGCCATAGGTTAACCGACCAATCTCATCCCCGGTGGTCATTGCTAATAAACCCTGTTCGACGAGAGTTCCTAACGCAACCATCGTACAGCTTGCTTGACAACGCTCAACTACTTCCTCAACGAATGGGTCGTAATACTTTGGCAGCAAAACGTCGTTTTTTAGCTCATTAGACGGCTTCATAAAAGCATTGAAGCTGCCTCTATACTTCAAAAAATGTGTCCGACCTTCATATTTTTGACTTGGTGCCCAAGATAAAATGGATTGTAAATCGCGCTTCGACTCGCCACGTAGAAAATCATCAAGCTCTCTGAACATATGAGAAAGTTCTTCCTTAATCTTAGCGCGACCAAGGATCGCAATCTTGGCTTCTTCTTCAATTTTGTGCAATTTATCATGGCTCTTCGGAACTGGAATTACCACTTGCCCAAGTCGGCCCACTACAGAATCGATGATATCAGCAGAAAATTGTTTCGAACGTATTTGCAATTGAACTATAGGACTCTCCAAAGCAGCCAGTAAAAAGTAGGAACTAAATGGAGCTTCTTTTAGAACTCTAAACTTTGCGAGGTGATGTTGATAAAGTGCAGGTCCATCAAATTGTGTCGTCATGGCTACAGCGCCAATTAAGTATGTACCTTCATGAACAAAAAAGATGTCCTCTACTTTGACATCTTGGGAGGGACCATACTCATCATAAATACCTTGAGACACACCGTGTTTGGGAGATGCTTTCAGTTCCCAATTTGCAAGATCGCTAGTTCTCAAATACGGAACAGTTCCTGTGCCATAGCGAATTTTGGGAACATAGCTCCCATGATCGTGCTGAATAAAATTTTGAGCAGCAAGTTCATCTAACGTGAATATTGTATAGTGTATTAATAAGTCATTCAGTTGATCTTCAATCCGAGGATCATAGAAGCGAGGAATGAGAACATCCTTCAGAACCTCCGAGGAAGAAATCATAAACCCAGCTTGAGCTGAATGGCGCATTATTTGAAATCCTTCACTAGACTGCGGAACGTATCCACTACCTTTGGAATGTCATCGAGTAATTCCTTTGTGCCATCTGCAAGAACGCGAACAGTAGGGTTACCACGTGAGTCGTGACCACACCAATCAGCAACACTCATGAAGATTGCGTCTGAATCTTTTGGCAATTCATTCTTGATAAAAACAACAGCAGTTTTAGCGTGTGTATGAGGCTGGAACAACTCCTCAGGCATTGATACAATTCCCACGATGCGAACTCTTTCCCTTAGATATTGCACTATATGCGTGTAAGTCGGCATACCTAAAATGCTTTCTGGAATGACAATCCCCATCCGTCCACCAGGTTTTAGTAGTTTCAAGCAACGCTCTATAAAAAGAAGCTGGGGGGATTGTTTGTCGAGGACTTTTCGAGTCTATTCATATCGTCCCGTCTGCTTGTTAAGTTTATTCTGATGCCCCAACGTGTACTGACCTAAAACCTCTTGACCTTTAATCGGTATTTTAGTCCCGAATGGAGGATTAGTCATGACCACATCAAATGTGCCTAACTGAATCTTCGCCTGCAACAGGGGAGACCAACGGTGAGGGGGTAAGAGGCTATTGTCACAGAAGACTCCGCCGCGCCCATCACCAAGGATAGCCATGTAAGCCTTTGTCACTTTCGCGAGAAAGCTATCTTTTTCTATACCTCTGAAATACTGAGAAGCTACATGTTTTTGTTCTTCCACAATTCTTTGCCGATTCCATTTTTTCTTTTGTCCAGCCGCATCCACTTTCTTCCACACATGGTCTAGGGCAGTAATAAGAAATCCCCTACTACCACATGCAGGATCAATAATGGATTCGCTGGTCCCAGGATCGAGAATTTCAACCATCATATGAACTACGTTGCGTGGGGTAAAAAACTGGCCCTCTTCTCCTCGTAAAGCCGGTCCCATAAATACTTCGAATGCGTCTCCTACAACATCTCTTCTAGCGTCCGTTACCGAATACGTCTGCAAATCTCCTACAACGTAAGCGATGCTTTCATCATCAAGAACAATTGAATCAGAAGGATCGAAAACGTCAGAAAACCGAGTTTTTACGCGCGCGAAAAGATCCAAAACTCTTTCTCTTACAGCGGATGCATGTTCCCCAATACCCGCTCTGAACTCCATCAACTCATCTTCACCTTTACTGGTTTCGTCAAAAACTTTACAGAAGAGAACATTGATAATTTGCTGAGCGAGTGGCTCGTCTCGCACGATGTTTAGGTGATTTCCACCCGCGAGATGATTACGAATGTCTCGTAAAACCGTTTTTAACTGTTCCGTCACCTTCAAATCTCTTCGAAGGTATAAGCCCACATCCTCAAGGCGTTGACCAAAGCGTGGGAGAGTCGGTATTTCACTAAAATTGACCAAACCGCCCGGTAAATAATCTTTACGAAGATAAAGGTGCGATGCACCTTCAGTAGCAGCGCCGTTGAACCAGACGCCAATCTGGGCATCACTCATGGATAGATAGATTTCAAGTTGCTTTCTGCCTACTTTTACATTAGGGGCTTTGCACTCAACGACCATCAGTAAATCAGCATCATGCTTTGCGACTGTTGAAAATACGGCTATGTCGACCGGGTAAGAATGTTTACTGTCCGACGGTCGCATGCGTACTTTGTATTGCGGCCTTGTAATAAGCCTATTCTTAGGGTAGTCAAAATCTTCTACAAGCCTGCGTGCAAAGGTTTGGGTTGCAAAGAGTTCTTCGGGAGTACCCCTGACCGCTTTGCCGCTTACGAAGTCGACGATGTAACCAGACGGAAGCTCTCCGTCAACTCCAGTGTTGAGGGGTACTTCCGATTCTAGGGCTTCCTGTTTTATATCGCTTATGGCCATGCTCCTATTGAATCATTAAATATCTAGAGCTTGTCGATGAGGTCGACGGCCCGGCCCAGCAGGTTGGGCGTGGGGATGGTGAAGCGCGCGTCGCGCATGTGGTGTGCGTAGGTGGAGCCGTCGCCGCCCATGGCGCGGAGGAAGGGGAAGACGTGCTCGCCGATGAGGTCGAACATGGCGCGCGGTTCCAGGTTCTTGAAGTGCTGCCAGCGCATGTGCGCGTAGGGGGTGCCGCGTGTGTCCGCGCCTTGCGGGAAGATGTGCCGCTCTAAAGGCAGGTTGAGCGTTTGGGCTTTCTTGTCCTCGCGCGTTTGCTCATCATCAAGCCGCTTGAGGAAGAGCAGGTAGGTAATCTGCTCGATAACCTCAATCGGGTTGGCGATGCCGCCGGACCAGAAGCTGTCCCAGATGCGGTCGATTTGGTTGCGCAGTTCTCCGGTGAGCACGGCCTTCTCCTATGTACCTGATACCGCAGGATACTGGAGAGAGGGGCCATCCTGACCAACGGCTTTTCCGTGAAGGTCGTTGGTTAGAGCAATCGAGAGAATGCAGGCGTATTTTGAAGGGCCAAGAAGTACGCCATGCGCATTCCATCGCAATCATTTAATTGAGCTGTGAAGGGTTTGTACTTTCAGACGAAACGCGAGTGAGGGTAAACCGGATACAGAGCCTGCGCTTGCGAAGCTGCCGGGAACGGAGCGTGGTGAAAGTCAAGAAAGTCGAGGTAAACCTGGACGAGCCGGCCGGAAGCCAGCAGATTCGTAAGTACTTTGCACACCAGGGATTGGTGCTCGCCACCAATCCGCGAGAGTTCCGGCTGCTTGGCTCAGGCGATGGTAGCGACGCGCAACGCAGGCAGATCTTCACCATGAACTACACGGAAGGAACCTCTTTAACCCTCACGCAAACGCTCAGCAATTCATTCACGGCGGCAGCTGCGGTGTGGCAGGACAGACACCGGCCGTGCAGGTGCCTTACCGTCTTATGGGCGACGGTTCTATTAACGGCAGTCCCTTTATCCTGTTCGCCTACACTTTGAGGCTCAATTTGACTAAGCAGGTGCAGAGCCTCATGTTGCCCGCAAACAGGAGTGTGCTGCTTTGGGCAGCAACGCTGGTTCCAGCCGGACGATAAACATTGCTGAAACGCCAGCATCCAAGCAGGAACAGTTTCAGTATGAGATCCCGTACTTGCAGTCCCAGCGTACATAGACCAGATTGATCTTCACACTGGAATCGATAGTGCTTAAACAGGAACCTCATCCTAACGGCTCCCCAGCTCCAGCCCATGCGTTCATGTGACAGAACTCTGCAATCCCTTCCGACAGATGTATATCCGGCTATACTGCGCTACGATCCCGCACTCTGCAATTTTGTTGACTTCAAATGCAAGCACAGTTAAGGTTCGACCATTCCTTGAAGAATTTTTTATCTGATGGAAAAGCTACCATTGGCTACGCGGGCATATGCAATTTAGAAAACCATGTGCGCAGCACGTCAGTTCAGAAGCATTGATGTCGAGCTTTAAGAAGCCATGGGTTCTCGCAGAAGTTTGCGATCGCCGGATAGACATAGCCGCGGCGTAAGCCGCTCTACCAAGAACTGCCGTCGCAAAAAGCACACAAATTTTGGAGGTGGCGATGAAGTTTTACTCTAATTGCGAAAAGGTCAGCGGTTCTAAGCCGGCAAAGTGGACTACGAACGCGGCATTACTCGGTGTACTTCTGGTAAGCGGTTCGCGGGCCTTCGGCCAAGCGGACGCAGGTCTGACGGGGACCATCACCGATCCTAGCGGCGCCGTCGTGGGCGGCGCGACAGTCACTGTTACTAACCAGGCAACTTCTGTGGCGCAGAAGTTGGTGTCGAGCAGCGCCGGAACTTATACGGTGCGGGGTCTTCTTCCGGGCATTTACAGGATTGAAGTGACTGCGGATGGATTCGCAAAAGAGGTGAAGCAGGGTGTTCTTGTTGAGGTCAGCACGACCGGAACTCTTGATTTTCAGGTGCGGGCCGGGTCCACGACGGAAGTTGTCGAAGTAACCGCTGCCCAGCAAACGTTAAACACGACACAGCCGCAGTTGGGAACGACGATCGATCCAGATGTCGTCGCGGGACTGCCGGTAGAGGTGTCAGGACGAGGCCGCCAGATCGATACGCTGCAGTTTCTGGCACCCGGCACGACGGGCAACACGTTTTCTCATCGCACCAGCGGCGGTGCCGATTTCGAGCAGGAAATTTTATATAACGGCATCCCCGCACCGCAGCCGGAGACGGAAGGCAATACAGGCAACTTCAATCCTCCTTATGAGCTGGTCCAAGAAGTGCGTGTGGAGCGGTCCACGTTTGCGGCCCAGTTCGGTTTGGGGCAGGGAGCGTTAAGCTACCAGACCGCATCCGGCACGAACCGGTATCATGGGGATCTTTTTGAAATCAACCGTAACAGTCTTTTTGATTCTGTCGGGTTCTTCAACGGTCCTGCGTGGGGTGGCTCGACCCATCCGCCTACAGACCATGAGAACAATTACGGTTTTACCGTCGGCGGCCCGGTCAGTATTCCGCATTTGTATAACGGTAAGGATCGAACGTTTTTCCATTACAGCCAAGAGTGGTACAAGCAGAACCAGGAAAACACGAATATTTCTACCGTGCCGACGGCATTGGAGAAGACCGGCAACTTCAGTGATTTCGTTGATGGCAAAACCGGCGCACTTATTCCGATTTACGATCCCCAAACCGGTCAGCCATTCCCGGGAAACGTCATCCCAACGGGCCGGATCAGCCCTATCTCTGCCTCGCTGCTCGCCAATCTTCCCAACCCGGATCGCCCCGGTAGTGACGTAGGCGGCCTAGATAGCAACAAGTCGTTTGCCGCCAATGCTGTTCCTAACATCCAGCATGTTTTCGGGTTCACAATCGATCAGAAGCTTACCGATCGGCAGAGCATCCACTACACCGAATGGAGAAACAGCTACACCACGACAACCTTCATCAATAATCCTTTTGTGGTGGCACCCAACCCACTCAACAGTGAGGAGTCGGAGCCGACGCTTGGCAGCGTCTTTTTGCTCAATTACACCAATGCGCTCACCGAGCATCTCGCGGTCACAGCCGGCCTCGGTTGGGTCGGTGAGCTTAATAATCAATTCAATCTGAATCGTGGGGTCAACTTCTCTGCTGTAGCTCAGAGCAATGTTCTACCCACCATTGCATTTGATGGGCAGCACGCACCCACCAACTGGGGAGCGGGGTCCTATTCATCCGTCAATCGCAAACTTGGGATTGCGGTTGTAAATAATTGGCTTTGGTCGCATGGCAGGAACACCTTCAATATCGGTGGAGAGTTCCGCCGCACTTACCAGGATAATGGACTGTCGAGCCAGGGGGGTGCGTTCAACTTCAGCCAACGGACGACCTCCATACCGAATCCTAACGATCCGAACTTCGGCAGCGATGGGAGTTCGTTCGCGAGCTACCTGCTGGGTGTCCCGGACAGTGCGAACATCGCCAGCCTCACGGAAGAACACCTGAGAAACGTGGATCTATCGCCTTACGTTCAGGACGACATCAAATTTACGCCGCGACTTACAGTAAACCTGGGTCTACGGTGGGATGTCCAAGTGCCGTTTACCGAGAACAACAACCAAATCGTGTTCTTGAATCCGAACCAGACAGATCCGGCTGCGGTCAATCTGGCAGGGCAGCCTATCGCAGGTGCAGCCAACCAGTTCGGCAGCGGCTTTGCCGGGGCTGCCGGCTTTAATCGAGGCCAGACACATTTCGGTCATTTTGGCCCGCGAGTGGGCTTTGCGTACAAGCTCGATGACAAAACGGTGGTCCAGGCCGGCTTCTCGGTCGCCTTCCTGGATGGGGGTGCCTACGAATACGGTACAAACAAGGTGGCAGTCAATGACGGCCAGCTGCTGGCAGGCACGTTCTTTCGCAACAGTACAGGCAGCAACGTCTCCTCCTATGGCAGCTGGGACACCCAGCAGCTTCCGCTTCCTGCGCCCACTCCGTTCAACCCCGGGCTCGGCGGCGGTCAACAAATTGAGGCCTTCGATCCTGTCCACGATGGTCTCGCGCCTTACAGCCAGCAGTGGAATGTCAATGTGCAGCGCCAGCTGCCCTTTAACACTTTTTTGACAGCCGCGTGGGTAGGAAACCGGGTCATTCACCTGCCCAGCCAGCTCAACGATCCCAATCAACTGGACCCGAAGTATCTCTCCCTGGGATCGAAGCTGGCCGACGTCTTCGCTCCGGGTCAAACCCAGCTGGATGGTGTGAACCTGCCGTATACAAATTTCGTGAACGACTTCGGCGGATCTGCTTCGGTCGCGCAGGCCCTCCTGCCCTTCCCGCAGCACTCGTTCGTCTTCAACAACTTTGAGGCGTCCGGCACGACATACTATCAAAGCCTGCAAGTTGAGCTGGATAAGCGCCTGAGCAACGGCTTGTCCTTCCTGGTCGGCTACACGTTGTCGCATTTGCTGGATAACACCGGCAGCGGTTTTTCGAGTTTTGCGCAAACGGCACTCAACAAGTACAACCAGAAGCCGGAGTACGTAGTATCAAATGCGGACGAGCCGGAAACGCTGAAGGTAAGCGGCACGTACGAGTTGCCGATCGGCCCTGGAAAGCAGTTCTTCAACAATCATGGAGTGACCGGGCAGTTGGTGGGCGGCTGGCAGGTTGGATGGATTCTTGATTACGAAGCCGGTACGCCGATCCAGCCGATAAATGAGAACGAAGTCCCACTCGCCGGAAACAATAACAATAAAAACAGGCCGGACAGGGTTTCGTCAGTCGGGCTGAGCACGGCTTCGTACACGAAGGCGCGTGCCCTGTTTACAGGCAAAGCTGCAGTCGCTCAAATCTTCAATCCTGCGGCCTTTGCGCCGACGACGCAGTATGTGCTTGGAGACGCCTTGAAGAATTACGGAGAACTGAGAAACCCTGCACTTTACAATGAGAGTGCCAATGTGCGGAAGCACTTCTACTTCGGAGAGCGCTTCCAGGGCATTCTGCAAATCGACTACATCAACCTGTTCAATCGGACACAGTTCAATGGACCGGATACCAATGTGCTTGACGGCACATTTGGTCAAGTCGTCACCCAAGGATCGAATATTTCTAACCGACAAGGGGAGGCTACATTTCGAATAGAGTTCTAATCATCTCCACCTCCATTTTTGACCCTGAGGGCTGCCATGGCAGCCCTCAGCTTTCTTCGATGTTCAGCTTTTATAACGGTCTGCCATGTGCTTTCCTCATCGCTTCCGCACGCAATCCGTCGTTACATTGATCCTTGTCAGTCTAGGCGTCATCTGCAATAACATTTTGGCCAAGACTGGAGCGGCGAAGTTACGCGGCAGGTGCAACAGCTCTACGCCGAGGCGAAGGCGGCACAACAGGGCGACGACACGCAGGGTTCCATTGCGAAGTATCAGGCCATGCTGAAACTGGCTCCTCATCTTGCTCCGGCCTATAACAACCTGGGGAATGCTGTACTTCAACAATCGTGCGGATGCGAAGACTTCCGATACTCTGCGAGCGGGGACCAGCGCTCGACCCGGGCATGAACACCGCAAAAGCGCTGCTGGGTTTGAGCGATGCCAAGCTGGGGCGTAACGAACAGGCCGGCAAGGAACTCGAAGAGGCGCTCGCCGCCAAGCCCGCAGACGATCACGTGGAGCTCGCGCTGGCACACTTGCTGATCTCAAGGGGGAACGATGAGCAGGGGATCGGGCACTTGCACGCCTATTTAACGCGCAACCCAAAAGACCAGCAGGCCTGGTACTTGCTTGGGAAGACCTACCTGAAGCTATCGGAGCAGTCCCTGGCGCAGATCGACGCCATTGACCCAAACTCGGTAATAGCCCATGAGATCACCGGCGAAGTTGATGAAAGTATGCACAACTACGATGGTGCGCTGGCGGAATACAGCAAGGCAATTCAGCTTGCGCCGAATCAGCCGGGAACCCACTATCACCTTGGCAATGCGTTCTGGCTGCAGGGGAAGTGGGAGTCGGCGGAGAAGGAGTTTCAGGCGGAGCTACGCAACGATCCCACAAATTGCACCACAGAGATGATCAGCGTGCGTACGCAGTTCGTCTTCACGCAACTCGAATTTGCGCTTCTAGGCGAGTCGGA
>CAXSBB010000001.1:0-407729 GCA_964235655.1 uncultured Acidobacteriaceae bacterium | reverse complement strand
TAAATCGTCAATAATGGCCTCGCCAAGGCATTTCTACGCGATTGCATGATCTATAGTACAGTCCACGGAGCAACGACCCCTTTGCACGATCCACTTCAGCCATCTCAGACTCATCTCATCCAGCCCGCGCGCAGCATCGGCGGCAGCGTGCAGCTGCCCGGCGACAAGAGCATTTCGCACCGGTACGCACTGCTGGCCGCGCTTGCCGAAGGCACCACCCGTCTTACCAACTTCTCCTCGGGTGCCGATCCATGGAGCTCTTTAAGTTGTAGCCAGGATCTTGGCGCAACTGTTACGGAAACCGATGAAGGCGTGGTTGAGGTCACAGGCACCGGCGGTGTGCTACGCGCTCCCTCCGCACCGCTCGACTGCGGCAACTCCGGCTCGACTATGCGCATGCTCAGCGGTTTGCTCGCACCGCAGGCAGGCACGTTCACGCTGGTTGGCGACGCCTCGCTCACGCGCCGACCCATGGAGCGGGTGCGCAAGCCGCTTGGGGCGATGGGTGCTGACATTACCCTGACGGACGGGCATGCACCCGTCATCATCTACGGCAAGCCGCTGCATGCCACCGACTACACCACGCCTACACCGAGCGCGCAGGTAAAAACCGCCGTGCTGTTTGCAGGTTTGCAGGCTGAAGGCGTGACCACGCTGCGTGAGGCCGTTCGTACCCGCGACCATAGTGAGCTGGCGCTGCGCGCTTTCGGCGCGGAACTCGACTGTGACATTGATAGCGTGAGTATCCGCGGCGGGCAGAAGCTCTCAGCGATACAAGCAACGGTACCGGGCGATCTGTCCTCAGCCGCATTTTTTCTATGCGCCACCCTGCTCTTCCCAGGTTCGTCACTGCTGTTCAACCTGCTCAGCATGAACCCGACCCGCGCTGCACTGCTTGACGTGTGCACGGCGCTTGGCGGCCGCTTCACAGTCATGGATCTTAAGGAGCAGCACGGCGAGCTCGTCGGCTCTGTCCAAATGCATGCGCCGGATGACGGTATGAGCGGCACAACGATTTCCGGTGCGCTTGCCGCGCAGATCATTGATGAGCTGCCGGTGCTGGCAGCCATTGCGCCCTACACAGAGGGCGGCATCCGCATCCGCGATGCAAAGGAGCTGCGCGTCAAGGAGTCCGACCGGATCGCGCTGGTGGCTCAGAACCTGCGTGCCATGGGTGCCGAAGTTCAAGAGTTTGAAGACGGTCTCGACGTGCCCGGCGGCCAGCAACTGCACGGCGCTGAAATCCAGTCCGGCGGCGACCACCGTATCGCCATGGCATTTGCGGTAGCCGGTCTGCGCGCCACCGGAGACACGCTGGTCCACGGCTCCGAGTGCGCGGCCATTTCCTTTCCCGAGTTCTTCAATTTGCTGGACGCGGTTGCTGTGCGCTAAGCCGATTTAAGCGACTCATAAGTAATGCCCGGCGCAAGCCGGGCATTTTCTCTACAAATTGGAGCCGGGTGGGGGCGGAGGCACCGGCAGCGGCTTGCCGTCCGGACTCAACCCATCATTCGGGCTTCCACCGGGCTGCCCCGGAGTCGGCAGACCCGGCAGCGGCTTATCCTGCTTTGAAGCCGGCGCTAATCCGGGAATGGTAGGTGTCTGCGTAACCTTGCCTGTGACTGCATCGCCCAGGCTGATACCGTATTTGTCCAGTGTATTTGCCAGTACATTGCCGAGTGTGGCGCGATCCTTACCGTAGGTAGCCCTTGCGGTAATCAGGTTGTCCTCCGCGATAGACAGGTTGCGTCCCTGCTGCAGTACGTTCGCGGTAGTCGAAGCACCGAGCTTGAGCTTCCGCTGTTCCGCATCCTGGCTCTGATAGGCAAACTCACGAGCGGCATCTGCCGCAGCCACCTGGGCGCGATCATTGGTAAGTGCGTACTGCGAGTTGATGACCTGGATACGCACTTGTACCCGTAGCTGCTGAAGCCGCAATTGCTCCTGCCGATATTCCAGTACCGAGCGCGCCTGCTCCGACTGTGCCTGCCGGTTGCGGATAGGGATGGAAAGCGTTAGCCCGGCACCCTTGTTGGGCGAGGAGTTGTTAAATGTGTTCTGGAAGACGTCTCCGTAACCCACAGGTGGGGGTGCCCCTGTGGACCCGGAGGTTACAAATCCGCCGGTCCCCAGCAGGGGATTTGCTGAACCGCCCAAGGCAGATCCACCGTAAAAGGCAAAAGCGTCGACCAAGGGCAGCAGTCCGTTCTTCTCGCCTTTCAGTGTGATTTCGTCATTCTTAAGCGCCAGCAAAGCCTGCTCAATTTCCGGACGATTGGCTTCCGCCTGGCGTACCAGGTCGTCAACCGGCGTCCGCTCCTCGGGGGTTTCCGTCAGGTCCACGCGGTCTGTGGGGACTACCGGCGCTCCCGAAAGAATCGGGTCTTCGAGATTGCGGGAGATCGCCTGCTTCATAATCAGCTGCTGGTACTCAAGCGTGCTCTTGGCTGAGACCAGGGACTGCTGATCGTTTGATACCTGACTTTGGGCGTTCACCACATCCAGTGGAGCCAGTGTTCCGATCGCAAGCTGTTTCTCATCATCCGACTCAAGCCGGGTTGACTGGTCGAGCGCACCTTGCTTCGCCTGCACGTCCTCGTATGCGCTCACCAGGCCCCAGTAGATCGTCTCTACCTGGTTAACGGTGTAGAGCACCTGCTGCCGAAAGGCCGAATCGGCAACACGCCGGTCGTTTTTAGCCTGCACGATAAAGCGACCGTTGATGCCTGTTCCGAAGCCGCGCAGCAGGTGCTGCGTCAACTGCAGGTTGAATGTGCCCTGCGTTTGCGGGCTGAACGTCTGAAACGGATTGGTCTCAGTCAGGTAATTGTTGTTCCAGACCAACTGTGCCTGTGTACCGGTCTCAAAGCCTTGCGTGTAGGTGAAGTTATACTGGTTTAGGTTTTCATTCAGCCGTGGAGTGCCTGTAAATACCGGACTTCCCTGCGGGATATACTCCCGCTGCAGCTCAATGGTACCGCTTAGAACCGGGTCCAGAAGTTCTACCTGGGTGCCACCCTGGTTGGTGGTGAAGGCCAGGCCGGACGCACCGGTAGCCGCGCCCCCTGAGCTGACGCTGGTGCCTCCGGGACCGCCGCCGGTGGCAAGCGAGGTAGACGATCCGCCGATGGTGCCGGTGAGCAGGCCCGCATTCACACCCAGCAAGGTGTAACCGGCATGCGCGCGCAGCAGGTCTGTATCGGCAATGTCCAGGTTGTAACGCTGAATGGCGATGTCGTAGTTGTTCTCAAGTCCCAGAATGATGGCATCGCTCAGGCTGAGAAGAAGACGCCCGTTCTTTAGCAAGTCGCCCATGCGCGGAGTATTTGTGAAATGCGGAGGCTCTACTGTCGTCGCTGTATAGGGTGCTAGCGGGTTTGGGAAGTAGCCGCGCGGCCGGGTGAAATCACGAGTGCCGGGCCGCATAAAAAGAGGCCCTGTCACATTCGGCTGCGGAGACGGCGGCAGCCCCTCTAGTGTTTTGCTGATGCTGGGGGCGGCGGGCGGTGTGGTTCCCTTTTGGCCTGCGGCAGCGGCAGCTGAGTCCGGCGCGGGTGCTGTTTGCACATCTGGTGTCTGCGCCGGCAAGGCCTGGGGTACAAGGGCGCTTAGCAGCGCCGCTGCTCGCAAAGCTCCAAAAGTTTTTCGCTGCTGCCGTGCGCTACAAGTCCTGCCCTGGTGCATCCTGATCCTTTTGTCTGTCCTGCCTGAAGATTGGCTCAAGAAGCAACGTGTACACCGCCTGAGTTGCCGCGAGTATAACTCAGGAAACAGATGCCGCTGCTCTGGGGAAGGGCTCAGAATCCGGTACGCTTGACTCATGGCAGCACAGCCGGGCGGCACTCCGGGAAGTATGTGGAAGCTGACTCTTTGCTATGACGGCGGCCCGTTCGCCGGCTGGCAGGTGCAACCCGGGCAGCGTACTGTGCAGGGTGAGCTCGCCCGGGCCATCGCCCGCGTTACCGGCGAGCGGGTATTGCCGCAGGGCTCCGGCCGTACCGATGCAGGGGTGCATGCGCTGGCCCAGGTTGCCTCCGTACAGCTTCAAGCCCCCATCAAGCCGGGGAACCTCGTGCGCGCCCTCAACAATGTGTTGCCCCAATCCATCCGCATACTGGGAGCGGAGCACGCACCGCCGGGCTTCCATGCACGGCACAGTGCTATCCGAAAAACCTATGAGTACCGCGTCTGGCGCGACACGCTATGCGCTCCATGGCATGCGCCGTACGTGTGCTCGTATACCTTCCCACTGGCGCTTGCACCCATGCAACAGGCCGCGCAGGCCGTGCTTGGTCGGCACGATTTCCTCTCCTTCCAGGCCCAAGATCCGGACCAGCGTGAGCGCGCAGCTGCCGGGGACTCTTCCACCGTCAAGACACTGTTCTCGTCCATGTGGGAGACGCACCTGGAAACGGGGCTGCTGGTGTACCGCGTATGCGGCTCCGGCTTTCTGCACCACATGGTGCGCAATCTTGTAGGAACGTTTCTGGATGTGGGTCGAGGCCGGATTGCGCCGGAGGCACTGCCGGGCATCCTGCAGGCGCGCGAGCGTGCGGCAGCCGGGCCTACCGCACCTGCCGGCGGACTGTGGCTGCACTCCGTTGAGTACGGTGACTGAGCAGCCGGTGCTACGCTTAAACGTCCCCCATGTCCACATCGGCCCTCAGCTCGCCCTCCGCATTTGCCCACATCGCGCAGATTGCCTCGCGGCGGCAGGTTCACGCCGCGCTCGGCTGGCTCCACCTGCACGAGCAACAGATCATGCGCTGGCAAAGCGAGTGTGTCGGCATCCCCGCCCCGCCCTTTGCCGAAGGGTTGCGCGCGGCCTGGCTTGCCGCCAAATTTGTGGAACTGGGACTGAGTGGAGTGCATACGGACGAGGCCGGTAATGTATTGGGCGGCTTGCACCTGGAGTCGCAAAACGACACGCAGGCAATCACCCCGGTAATCCTGCTCTCCGCGCATCTCGATACTGTCTTCCCTATCGGGACGCCGCTCACGCCGGTCTTGCACGGTACGCGGCTCACAGCGCCCGGGGCCTGCGACAATGGAGCCGGTCTCGCCGCATTGCTCGGCATCGCCGCCGCGTTGCGCCATGCCGCAATCCTGCCTGCTTGTCACATCCTGTTCCTGGGCAACGTCGGGGAAGAGGGTGAAGGCGACCTGCGCGGCATCCGTCATATCTACGAGCATGCTGCCTGGCGGGAGCGTATCGAGGCCCACCTGGTACTCGACGGCGCGGGCCACACGGTCGCAGTCACAGCGGCGCTCGGCAGCCGACGGTTTGAAGTCGCGCTGCGCGGCTCCGGCGGCCACTCCTGGACAGATGCCGGTCGCCCCAACCCGATAGCAGCCCTCAGTCATGCCATTGTGCACCTGGCGCAGCGGCAGCCCGCACTCTCTGCATCGCACGAGGCCGACGGCAGCCGCAGCAGCATCCGAAGTACATGGAGCGTAGGAACCATCGAGGGTGGTTCTGCCATCAATGCTATCCCTGCGGATGCCAGGGCGCGCTTTGACCTGCGTTCTACCGATGCCGCCGACCTTCTGCGGCTTGAAGTAGAACTGCACCGCGCCGTTGAAGATGCCGCACTCGCAGCCAACGCGGGTGTGCCCGCCGAACACGCCCTGCATGCAACCTTGCGGCTCATCGGCGAGCGTCCGGCAGGCGCGCTTCCCGGCGATGCCCGTATGCTGGCCCTGTTGCGCGCGGTTGACCGTCACCTTGGCTTGCGTACGGAACTGCGTACCGCCTCCACGGACGCCAACATTCCGCTATCACTCGGGGTAGAGGCCATCAGCCTCGGTGCGGGCGGCGAGGGCGGCGGCATCCACACGCACGCGGAGTGGTTTGACGCCCGAGGCCGCGACCTCGGCCTGCGCCGCATCCTGCTGCTGTTGCTGGCCCTGGCCGATTGCCGCACGGCGGCTGTGTAACGTCGTGTCCTCTTCCACACTGTTTTTTAACGGCCGCATCCTCACCGGCGAGCAGCTGCTTTCACCATCGCCGCGTTTCGTGTCAGCGCTGCTGGTGCGAGACGGCCTCGTAGTTGCTGCCGGAAGCGACCAAGACCTTGCCGGTACCCCAGCCGAGCGTATCGATCTCGGGGGAAATTTCGCCATGCCCGGCTTTAACGATGCTCATCTCCATCTGGGTGAGGGAGCAAGGCTGCGCCGCGAAGTGAATCTCTCCGGCACCCGCTCGCTTGCCGAAGCGCTCGGTCGCATTGCCTCCGCTGCCGAAAAAGCTCCAGCAGGTAGCTGGCTCACCGGCGGCGGCTGGGACGAGCATCTCTGGGAGCACCCGGTACTACCCACCCGGCACGATCTCGACCGTGTCACCGGCAACCGCCCCGCTGCCTTTGTCCGCATCGACGTCCACATTTCCATCGCAAATTCTGCAGCGCTGGCGCTTGGCCGCGTTACGCGCGGCACGGTTGCGCCGCCCGGCTCAGCCATCGACCGCGACGCACAAGGCGAGCCTACCGGTATCCTGCGTGAGCGTGCCGCGCGTGATTTCGTAGAGCGGCATATTCCCTCGGCGACTTTAGCCGACCGCAAACGCGACCTCAGTACCCTACTTGCGGAGGCCGTCGCGCTCGGCATCACCTCCGTGCAAGACAACTCAACAGACGAGGATTTCGCGGCACTGCGCGAGCTCCACGCAGAAGGCAGCCTGCCGTTACGCATCAGCGAGTGGCTGCCGTTTGACGCGCCGGTCTCTGAGCTCCTGCATCGTCGCGCCACCGGTCCGAGCGACCGCTTTCTGCGCACAACCATGCTCAAAGCCTTTCTCGACGGCTCACTAGGCTCCCGTACCGCCGCTCTGCACAAGCCGTACTCTGACGAATCGGCCACGGCCGGCCTCGCCCTCTATACACAAGAGCAGTTGAACGCGATGGCTCTGGAGCGGAGCCGGGCCGGTTTCCAGCTCGGTTTCCACGCCATCGGCGACCGCGCGCTTACCATGGCGCTTGGTGCCTTCGCCGCAACCCGGCAAGCCGGTGCCGTGCAAACCGATGAGCCTCGCTTCCGCATCGAACATGCCCAGCTTGCCTCCTCCCCGCAAGCCTTTGCGGAGGCAAAAGCCCTAGGCACGATTGCCTCCATGCAGCCCGGCCACCTGCTGAGCGATGCGCGCTGGATCGAGGCGCGGCTTGGGCCGGAGCGCACAACCCGCGCCTACGCATGGCGAAGCTGGCTGGCTGCCGGTGTCCCGCTTGCCTTCGGCACGGACTACCCCGTGGAACCGATTGATCCGTTCCGCACCTTGTACGCGGCAGTCACGCGCCGAACGGACAAAGGCGTCCTCCACCCGGAACAAAGATTGACCATGCCCGAGGCCATCTTTGCCTATACGCAAGGCTCCGCCTACGCCGAGCAAGCTGAAAGCTGGAAGGGCAAGCTATGCCCCGGCTACGTTGCCGATATGGTCGTGCTCGACCGGGATCTGTTGACGTGCGAGCCGGAAAGCATACCGGCTACAAAGGTCCTGCGCACAGTGGTAAACGGCGCGGTCTACATCGGTGAGACGGATTGACCATGCGACGCGAAACCCTGGCTCACCTGCTGCTTCTGGCCGTGGTGCTGGTATGGGGGACCACGTTCGTCCTGGTCAAGGCGGCGCTGGCCGCCGTCTCTCCGCTGTTGTTCAACCTGCTGCGCATGGCGCTGGCCGCGTCGGTGCTGCTGTTGGCATACCGGCGGTACCTGCGCGATCTCCCGCTCAAAGCCTGGCGCGTGGGTATGCTGGCAGGTGTCTTGCTGGCGACGGGCTACCAGTTGCAGACCACCGGCCTGCGTCTCACCACGCCTTCTCGCTCTGCTTTCCTGACCGGCATGGTGGTGATCTTTGTGCCGTTCCTGTCACTTACCGGGAGGCTACGCGCACCTGGTGCGGGTCGCCCTGGCGCAGGTGCCTTCCTCGGCGCGGCAATCGGCTTTGCCGGGCTGGCGTTGCTTGCCATCCCCGCTGGTCAGCCATGGTCGCCGGCATCCGTCAGCACCGGCGACCTGCTCACAGTAGGCTGCGCCTTCGCGTTCGCCTTGCACCTGCTTACCCTTGCGCACGGCTCACTGCATGTGCCGTTTCAAGCGCTGGCTACTGTGCAGATCGGTACCGCCGCGCTCGTCATGGCGGCGACGCTGCCGCTGTTTGAACCGCATCCGGTTTTCCACGCGACCCCGACCTTCTTCTGCGCCTGGTTGGTCGCAGCCCTGCTGGCTACCGCAGCTGCATTTTCCATTCAAAGCTGGGCGCAGGGTTTCCTACCGGCCAGCCATACCGCGCTCATCCTGGCGCTGGAACCGGTGTTTGCCGCAGGCACTTCCTTCCTGGTACTGGGCGAGCGCCTGCGCGGCCGCGCGCTTGCCGGTGGTGCGCTTGTGCTGCTTGCCATCGCCGTCTCAGAACTATTTCCATCAGGTGGCGTGCAACCCTCCGCGCACGAGGCGGCTCCACGCATCTGAGTCACCACCCGGGTCACAAATTTCCATTCCCGAGATCACAAGTTGAAACGGATTCAAATTGTCCTGAAACCCTTACACACAAGCCGCGTCTAACATCCCAGAAGCATCAACGAGTTCCTTAGTAGTTCGTAGCAATACCGGTACACTAAGGGAGATGCAAGGCTCTCGGAACCTGAAACGGCTTCCATGCAGTTGAACTTCTGTTGTTGATGTGACGATCTACAAGCACGAGGAAAGGTACGAGGGTAGACCTGCAATGAACGCACCGATTCACTATTTCCGGATTCGCCGCCTGGCATCCGCTTTCACTATCCTGGCCACCCTGTCATCCGGCATCCTGATCGGCTCGGTTGTGGCGCACGGCGTGCACGGGCAAGACAAGACTGTCGATACGCGCGACGCCACGCCGCTGCAGGTTCCAGACCCGCGCAATCTGTCCAACACCTTTACGCAGATTGCAAAAGAGGTCGGCCCCGCCATCGTCAACGTCAATGTAGAAACCTTGCCCAAGGAAGCCAAGACCACCAGCCGTCGCGGCGGCAATCGCCAGCGGCAAGGGGACCCTTCGCAAGGTCCCGGCTCTAATGATGGCCAGGGCGGTGACGATGATAATGGCGGCGGGGATGGCGGCCAGGGCGGTGGGTCAGGTGGTGACGGCAACCTGCAGGACTTCTTCAACCGCTTCTTCGGCGGTCAGGGCGGCCCCGGCGGTGGTGGTGGCGATCGGCAGGATCAGGAGAGCAAAGCACTCGGCTCAGGCTTTATCGTGGACCCGCGCGGTTACATTGTGACCAACAACCACGTCGTCGACAAGGCTGACCGTATCTACGTCAAGCTGACAACAGATCCTGAAAACGACCAGGGACACAAGGCCACGCTTATCGGCGTGGATAAAGCGACAGACCTCGCTGTGATCAAGATTGACGTAGGGCACCCGCTGCCTACCGTCAAGCTCGGCAACTCCGAAGGTGCGCAGGTCGGCGATTGGGTCGAGGCAATCGGTTCGCCGTTTGATCTCTCGCAGACGGTCACAGCCGGCATTATCTCCGCCAAAAATCGCACCATCGACCAGGGTCAAGGCGGCCAGTTCCAGCACTTTATCCAGACCGATGCCGCCATCAATCCAGGCAACTCCGGGGGTCCGCTGCTCAACATGGACGCGGAAGTAATCGGTGTGAACGCTGCGCTGTTTACCCAGACAAACGGCTACCAGGGTATCGGTTTCGCTATCCCGTCGAACACGGTAATTAACGTCTACAACCAGCTCATCGGGCCCGATCACAAGGTTATCCGCGGCTCCATTGGCATTTCATTTCAGCCGACTATCTCCAGTGCGGTCGCCAAGGCATACGGTGCCAGCAGCGGTGTGCTGATCTCCGCTGTCACGCCGGGCGGCCCGGCGGATAAGGCCGGCTTGAAAGCGAACGATGTCATCGTGAGTGTTGACGGTACGCCGGTGAAAAGCGGCAACGACCTGGTGGACAACATCTCGCCCCGCCATCCTGGAAGCACTGCCGCAATCGGTTACAAACGCAACAATCAGAGCATGACAGCAACGGTCGGCATCGTGGATCGCACGAAAACTGCCAACGCGCTGAACGCAGATAATAGCGGCGGTGACACACCGGATACTCCTGCGCCAAGTGCATCGCAAAGCAAGCTGGGTCTCTCCGTAGCCGATCTACCCTCGAACGCCCCCTCGGGATTGCATGGAGTGATCATCCAGGCAGTGAAGCCCGGCTCGTTCGCTGACGATCTCAATCCTTCCGTCGGACCCGGCCTCATCATCCAGTCTGTCAACAAGAAGCCGGTAAAAAACAAGGCGGAGTTCGATGCCATTGTTTCCACCCTCAAGTCCGGTGATGACGTGGTGTTCGAGTATGTCTCACCACGAGGTCCTCACAATGTGACTCTAACCGGCGGCACCCTGCCGTAGGTAGAACGCAGGGCCGGCCTGTTGCAGGGTAAGCCCTGGTTACTCTTGTGGTTCCAAAACGGAAAAGGCCTTTCTCCAATCACGAAAGGCCTTTCCCATTGGCGTTGCATTCTTTCGAGTTGGCATTTAACCTCTCCAAATAGACATTTACTCTTTAGGGGTCTTCATGTTTCTTCGTTCCAGGCGGTTCGTCACAGTACAGTGCACCGGTCTTGCTGCATTGATGGCAGTGACCCCGGTTTTTGCATCGCACTCGCATGTGTTAGCTGCAAGCCGCCATAAAGTTTTACATGCCATCACGCATGGCCGCCACAAGGCCGTAGCCGTCGCAGTCCACTCAGTTCCCGGCCAACGCGGGATAGACTCAGACCGCACCCGCGCCATCCAGACCGCATTGATTGGCAAGAACTACCTGACCGGTGAGCCGAGCGGCGAGTGGAATGCGGAGACCGAAGCTGCTATGCAGAAGTTCCAGAGCGACAATGGCTGGCAAACAAAGTTGATGCCTGACTCGCGCGCCCTCATTATGCTGGGCCTGGGACCGAATGGTACCGGTGGCGCAGCCCTAAGTAGCGCACCTAAGACTGTCCTGCAGCCCTCCACCATGGCGGATTCCCTGGCCTCCATCCATTCTGTACTGAACTAGGCTGATGGAAAAAGCAATTCTCGTGCTTTAGAGAATCCAAAAGATTGTGTCACTCTGAGCGGCCTGTGAGAAGTACTCACCACTCCAGATTATAAAAAGTGTCATCCATTCCAACCTATAAAAATGTGTCATCTTGAGCGAAGTTGAAGGATCTGCTTTTGCCTTTGAACTTCGCGCCGGTATCGAGAAAAAGCAAGTCCTTCGACTCCGCTGCGCTTCACTCAGGATGACACCGTGTGGAAGCTGCCCTTACAAAACTCCCCTACGCTACACTTTCTCCGGTCTAAGCAGCTCTCTGACCGTTTCGCGCCGCCGAATCAGCCGAACCCGCTTGCCCTCAACCATCACTTCAGCCGGACGGGGCCGGGTGTTGTAGTTCGAGGAAAGTGAAAGCCCATAAGCTCCGGCATCGAGAATCGCCAGCAGATCTCCGCGGTCCAGGTGCGGCAAGACACGATCTCGGCCAAAGAAGTCGCCGCTCTCGCACACCGGACCAACGACATCGACCGCCTCCAGCGCCTCTTTCCCCGGTGCGGCGACCGGCTCAATTGCATGGTAGGCGTTATAAAGTGAAGGGCGGATTAAGTCGTTCATCCCGGCATCGGTAATGGCAAAGCGCTTCCCGCCGTTTTGTTTTGTGTACACCACTTGCGTCAGCAATGCCCCGGCCTGCGCAACCAGGAAGCGCCCCGGCTCCAGCAACAGTTCCATACCGACCGATGCACCCAGTCCCGCGCGTATGGCAGCCGCGTACTCCGCAACGCGAGCACGCGGGTCCCATTCAGTAGCCGCGTCATATTCAATGCCCAGCCCACCACCGATATCGAGCGAATTCAGAGCTTTCTCACCGTCAGCACGCAGCTCCGCTATCAGTGCGGCTATACGAGCCGCCGTAGCCCCGAATGGTCCAGCATCCCGTATCTGCGAGCCGATATGAACGCTCACTCCAACAGCTTGCAACGACTTCATTCGACGTGCCCGCGTGTACAGAGCCCGCGCTTGCGCCATGCCGACACCGAACTTGTGCTCGCTCAGACCGGTGGAAATATAAGGGTGGGTCTCGGCAAATACATCCGGGTTTACGCGCAGTGCAAACGGCGCGCGCCCGCCCCGCCGTCCGGCGCACTCCGCCAGCAGCTCCAATTCCTCTTCGCTTTCTACATTGAAGACCCGGATTTTCGCACGAAGCGCCAGGTCGAGCTCCGGGGCGGTTTTCCCCACGCCTGAAAATACGACCCGCAGCCCCGCCCGCCTGTCCACGGCTAGCACGCGCTCCAGCTCGCCGCCGGAGACAATGTCAAACCCGGCACCATGGCCCGCAAGCAGCTTCAATATCGCCAGTGCGGAGTTTGCCTTGACGGAATAGCAAATAAGGTGCGGCTGCCCTGCGAACGCCTCAGCAAACATGAGATATCGTGCCAGGATCGCCGTCGCGGAGTACACATAGAGCGGCGTTCCCCAGCGTTTTGCAAGCTTCGGCAACGGTAAGGCATCGCAGTGCAGCGGAGCCTTGCGATGGGGACGGGTAAACGGACGCGGTGGCGAAGGGGAACGAGGTTGGGTCACCCCTTGAGCCTACATGGCTCAACAGGTCTCGCTTCGCGCCGTAATATAAATCTCAGGAGGCGCGTGCAAAGTATTTCACTACGGAATCACAACGGAATTCGTGTCATCCTGAGCGGAGCGCACCGGAGTCAAAGGACTGCTTTTGCTCGGGCGTGGCGTGAAAATCAAATGCAAAAGCAGGTCCTTCGGCTTCGCTCAGGATGACACCTGTTGCTGGTTTCCGACTCTGCATAGAGCACTCCAAAGCGCTGTTTTATGAGGACACCCCACTCCCCTGCGGTGAGGTGCCGGTCGGGAGCATCTAGGACTCCTCCGGCATCACCAGCCAGAACACGATGTACGCCACCACTCCGGCACCGCTTGAAACGATAGCCAGCAGCACCGTAACGACTCGCACCCAGGTTAAATCCCACCGGTACTGCCGGGCCAGCCCTGCGCACACCCCGGCTATCATTCTGTTGCTGCGCGGGCGCTGCAGCCGGGTCATGGGGTCTAACCAGACCGGCTGAGATACGATGCCGGCAAAGGCCGGTGCCCCGCATGCGGAACAGAAATTCGCCCCAGATGCCAATTGCATTCCACATCGTGCGCAAAACATTATGAATCCCCTTTGCATACGCCCAGCCGATGCACATGTCACATACGCAAAGCCAGATACGTAAAGTCAGACGGGCATCTTAAATACGTAAACCCAGATGCGTGTGTCAGATACGCAAAGCCCGCCCGGATAGTTCCCTAAACTCCTTCATAAGGCTTGCGAATCAGTTTGCGTGCTTCCTGCCCTTGTGTCGTATCCTGGCCTGCATCAACCGCTTCCTGGTAATTCTCCGTCGCGCGAGCGTGATCGTGCATCAGGTCCAGGCTCTTGCCTGCCGCAACCAGGCAGCGCTGCTTCAGCTCAGGGCTGGTGGTAGCAAGGTGTGCTGCATTGCGATAAGCCTCCGCAGCAGGCTCGTACATCTTCTGACCGCGCAAGGTATCGCCCAGGCCGAAGTAATCCAATTCCAGGTGCGCGCTATGGAAATAGTCCTCTCGCTGTGTTTCGGCAAGTACCCGCTTGTACTGGCTGATAGCCTGGGGCCCGTCGCCAGAGTCCTTCTCAAGATTGGCCAGCTCCAGCTGAAACAGGTAGCCATGCGGATACTTTGCGGCAAGCTCCCGCGCAAGGCTTTCAGCATCTTTGTAGTTAGTCTCACGCCGCAGGAACAGCATCATGCACGTGCGCGCATCGACCGGACTCAAGGCTCCATGGTCCGCCGCGTTGCGCAGCTTCTCCATGCCTTTTTCTTTCGAACCGGTAATGCCGGCAATCCCAACTACGATACGGAAGGAAAACGGCAGCGCACCCACCACGTACTGGTAAGCACCCACAATCAGGTTCGCGTCCACATATTGCGGATCAAGCTTTAGTACCTCTTCCCCATCATTTTTGGCGCTAACGCCCAGCTTTAGCGCGGAGCCGAAGCTGCGCTCTACCAGTGTGTTGTAGACAGCTTCAAGCGCGCGTGCCCAGGCCCGTGCATACAGTGCGTCTACATCCTTGGGATCTTTGGCGAGCAGTGTATCTGCCTGATCGATGACCTTGCCGGCTAGCCCGCGCACATGGTCACGCACCGCGGGATCTTCGACAACCGCGTGCTTACCGCTCAAAAAGCCGTCGTTGGCATAAAAGGTAGTATCAAGCAGGTCAAGCCGGATCAGCTCCTTAAAAACGGTACCGTCAAGCACAAACACGGTTGCAAGCGGGTCATCAGGGTGCTCGGTCGCAATTTGCTCAAACCGCTGCAAGGCAAGGTCGTAGTCCATGTCATAAAAAGCTGCGAAGCCGTTGCGTACATCAGCTTCCTTGCTGAGTGCGGCTGTATGCACGGGCACCGCCTGTGCCCCGCACAGCGGCGCGAATGAAATGGTGCCTGCCAGCAGCAGAGCCGCACCTGCAGCCTGCCATGTTGGTTGTAACTTCACCGAAGCTCCTAAAGATGCTTTACGAGTATGCCGCACGTTCTATTGTGACGTGTGCCGGCGTATTACGGTTCACTAGCCGGGTCCAGGCTCTCTTGGCTTTCCGGTGAAAAGGCATACAGGTGGTGCATGGGGCCGTGCCCATGACCTACCGGGTACGCTGCTTCCAAAGCCGCATGTACATAGTGCTTGGCCGCTGCTACCGCCGCAGGCATGGGCAAACCCTGCACCAGGCCGCACAGCAGCGCAGAAGAGAACGCGCAGCCTGTGCCATGCGTGGCGCGTGTGTGTACCCAGGTGCCCGTAAACCATTGACCCTGCATGTCAGGGTGCTCCATCAGCAGGTCGTCCGGCGTCTGCTCCGGACTGAAGTGCCCCCCCGTAACGACAACAGCCGCACCCAGCTTATGCATTTGGCGCAGCAAGCTGCGGGCGGCTCGCACTGCATCCTCGCGCATGGTTTCAGACTGTATGTCTCCACTCAGCAGAAGTGCTTCCCCAAGATTGGGTGTCAGGGCGGTGACAAGCGGAAGCAACTTTCTCCGTAAAACCGCAACTGCTTCCGGGGCAAGTAAATCCTTGCCGGAGGAGGACCGTAAAACAGGGTCCAGTACGACCGGGATCAGGCCATTCCGTTCCAGGTAGTGCCCCAGCCACGCCGCCACAGCTTCTATAACGTCTGCTTGCGCCAGCATGCCGATTTTGATCCCCGCAAGCTCGACATCCTGCTCCAGGCATTCCAGGATTTCTATAATGAGCGCCGGACTGACTGCCTCCACCCGTTTTACCCCTTGCGTCGATTGCACGGTCAAGGCAGTCGGGCACGACATTCCATAAAGTTTATGAGCGGCAAACACCTTCAAATCAGCTGTCATTCCGGCACCGGACGAGGGATCAAAACCGGCAATTGTCAGCACAATTTTATCTTTGTGCGAATTTGCAACACTTTTAGAAATGCTACGTACATACTGCATAGCATCAGCTTATAAGCAATCTGCAATTTTACAAATCGTGCAATGCAAGAAGTACACCCATCCGGCAAAAGTTGCACTCGCGTAAGTTTTTAGTTCCGTATAAAGCTTCTAAGTACAGTAAAAACTTTGACTTACACAATTTCATCTGCTTCAATTTAGAAACAATATGACAGAACACACCACGCAGCGTGCAGCGCGTACTCGCCGTTTCTCAACCATCGCCGGCATTAGCCTGGCCGGTTTTCTTGCTCTCTCCAGTGCTAATATCGCCAAGTCCGCCAAGGCACCTGAAGCCCAGTCACCGGCCTCACAGCCTGTAACCAAAAAGCACTGGTACCAGGTTGGCCGGGCTTCCTGGTACGGCGGCGATTTTCAGGGCCGCGAGACCGCAAGCGGCGAAGACTACAACATGACAGACCTGACTTGCGCCCATCGCAGCCTGCCTCTGGGTACGTTGGTACGGGTTACCAACCTCGTAAATAGGAAATCGGTTGTTGTTCGCGTCAATGATCGAGGTCCTTACTTCGGCAGCCGCGTGATCGACCTTTCCTACGCCGCCGCTCATTTTCTGGGTTTTAGCGGCACCGCCAAGGTACGGCTCGACATCCTGAACCAGGCCAGCGAGCTTGCAAGTATCCAGACCTCCTTTGCCCGCATTGGACGGTAAGCTCGTCTTCAGAGAAGAGCGTGAGCGTCTTATCCTGGCGCTCGACTTCCCTTCCGCTCCCCTCGCACTTGATTTTTTGACTCACCTGCAAACTGCGCTCCCCTCCGAAGCTCGCCTGCAGTGGGTCAAGGTCGGTCTTGAGCTATTCCTGGCAGCCGGTCCCGACTTTGTGAAAGAGCTGCACAAGCTGGGCTACAAGGTTTTTCTGGATTTGAAGTTCTATGACATTCCTAATACTGTCGCAGGTGCGATACGCAGCGCCGTTGCGCTAGGCCCCGCGCTGTTGACGGTCCATGCAAGCGGTGGGCCTGCCATGCTCGCCGCTGCTGCCCAGGCCGCACGAGGGTCGCAAACCAAACTGCTTGCGGTTACCATGCTCACCAGCATGGACGCCCAGGAGCTAATAGCGGCAGGCGTCGTGCGCTCCCCGACTGAGCAAGTGCTCGCCTTGGCGCAACTAGCCGCTTCCGCGGGGTTCGAGGGGCTTGTGTGCTCCGCGCAAGAGGCAGCAAACTTACGCATTCTGCTGCCGGGCATGCACCTGGTCACACCGGGCATCCGCCCCGCGGGCACAGCAACCGGAGATCAGCAGCGAACCGGCACCCCCGCTCAAGCAGTTGCAGCGGGAGTAAACCAGCTTGTAATCGGAAGGCCTATTACCGAGGCTATAGACCCGGCAAGCGCGTACATGGCAATTTTGACTGAGATGAAAAGCCGGACATGAAAAAGCCCGGCCCTTAAGCCGAGCTTTATGCCTCAACTAAAACTTACAGTTTCTCGTGGAACTCGCACGCAGAGCAGGAGATATAGACGCCGCCCGGTGTTCCGCGCTCACGATCCTTGACACGTTTGACAATCCGCGTCGGCTTGCTGCACTTGGGGCAGTCCGTACTCTTGGTTGTATCCATGACCTTTTTGCGGTCACCCGTTTTTGCAATCTTCGCCATTCCTTACTCCTCTTTCAAACGATCTGCTAGGCGGCCCCGCAACGAACTCAACCTCAAAGGGAGCTCGCTGCATCGGTGCCGCTGCATACCGCTAGATTACACCAGGGAACGCTCCTAAGAGGCTGGAGACATGCTACTGGCTCGGTGTGTGCGCCGGCTTTTGCGGGAACTGTACGGGACCCTCGCTTTGCTGAGGAGTGCCCTTGTCTGCCGGTAAGGTCTCGCCCGGATTGCGCAGGGTGGGCCGGGGTGTGGTGGGAGCGTTCTGCGCGGCGCGGTCCGCCTCGGTCTGGTCACCCAGCTTGATGACCCGCTCCGTACTCTGGATACCACCCTGGGTTTGCCAGTAATCCCCTACTTCGTTGGCGGTTCGCACCAGCGGCGTTGTCCCTACCGATGCCTCTTCGACCCGGGTTACGCGGTCATGTTGCAGTCGTACAAACTGCGTTTTCTCAGGCGGGGTGCCGTAAATCCATTCGTCAAATGGTCTACCGGCATCGCTTTCATGCATCTTCTGCCCCGGCGCGCCTACCGCATGCAGCACCATGTCGCCGTCCATGCCTACCAGAACCTGGTGTTTCATAATCGCCGACTTGAGGAACGGCGGCAAGGTTTCAACATAGGCTTCCAGCGGCGATTTTTCACCAAATCCCACAATGGGCGCGATGAGTGCTTTGACTTCATCGCCGGTTACGTTCGGTACGCCTTCCGGAAAAATCAGTGTGAGTCGTGAGCCGATAGCCTGCTCTCCATTGCCCCGAGCCACGGGTGTGGTCACATTGCCCGCGCCGACCTCCAGGTGGCGCAGGTACTGGTGCGGCAGGTCGGGGCCGCCGTTAAACTCCAGGATCAATTTCTCTTTCCTGACAACAATCTTGGTAACCGTGACGCGGTCTCCGGGGTGGGAGGAAATACCTTTGCTGTTCAATTCATCGACATAGTCGGAACCGCGAGGTGTAAGCGGTCCATTCGCTACAAGCTGCAGCCCCTTTGAGGCCAACGGCAGAGGTCGCATAGCAAAGCCCTGCTCCGAGGCAAGCGTGCGCTGCAGCGCAAGCACGGTAAACGGTCCGGCGTGCATCTTCGGCAGTTCTACATGCGTCGGTTGGAACTGGAGAAAGCGGCCTTCAATCTGCTCGGTACTTACCGTAAAAACCTGCGCCCGCGAGACCTGGGTGGGTATCGACAGACCAAAAACAATGAGGGCTATCTGTTTGACCGGCAGCGCATAAGCCATGGCATGTCTCCAGGGGATATACCTGAGCATGCGCCTGACTGGGCGGTCAGTGCAAGCGCAACGTACCGTAAAGCGTAAGGCATATGGAATGCAACGTCTATAGTGCAGGCAACTCAGTCAGACTTGGGTGGAAGTTCACTCGGCAACCTGTCGCCCGGTATGTTTGAAGGTGCATCGGCAGGCGCGATCTGCACCAGTGAAGCTCCCGCAGGTGCCGGGACCGCCGGGCCCATGCCCTGAGCATGCTGGCGCTGCGACATCGCATCGATGTCGACCGGCAAGCCTGCACCCACGATGAGGGGCATAGCCCAGCGGTGGCGCAGATCGCGCGTGGCACGCGCCATAACAAATAGAAGCATCAGCAAAACCAGCACTGCCAGTGCCGAACCTTCGGGCCCATAGCCGCCGCCGGTAAGCCAGGCACGTCCGCTGGTGTAGCTTGAAAATATAGGGGAAAAGTCGGTAAGGCCGCTTACAGGCAGTCCGAAGAGCACAGCCATGCCGGCGTTCCAGGCAAAGTGGAAGCCCCAGCCTACGTACAAGGCGCGGGTGCGCAGGTAAGCCATGCCCAGGAGAAAGCCCAGTAGCAGCGTCGCTAGAACGCCGCCCCCACTGCCTACCGAGAAGCCTGTGTGGCCCAGCGTAAACAGCACAGCCATCAAGCTCATCCCTAATGTTGTGCCTAGAGCCTCAAGCAGGCGCTGAAAAGGAAAGCCTCGAAAAATGAGTTCGTCCGTGAGCGCGGCCAGCAGTAGGGTCAATACGTCCAGAACCAGTGTCCCGATAGTGCCTGCGTCCACATGGCCCACTGTAACAATCAAACTGCCGGTAAGCGCGATGGGCAACACGCAGGCAACGATGCCCGCCCATCCCAAAGCGGCTCCCAGCGACCATTCCCGACCTATGCCCGGACGGCGCGGCAAGCCGGTGGCATCAACAGAAGCGTCCTGCCGCAAGCCTCGGAGCCCCATGGCAAGCCCCATCGCCTTAAAACCTGCCAGCAGGACAGCCAGCAGGATAAGACGGTTCAACAATGGATAGAGAGCGTTACCTGCCAGAAAGGAAGCAGCGCGCGCCGCGAACTGTTGCGCAAATGCGGCAAATACCAGTGCCAGCAGAAACCAGACGAATGCACGAAGATGCGCCGCCCTGGCGTGCACCTTTGCCATGCGCAGCTCTGCCCGGTGCTGCTGCCAGTCAGCCAGTGTAAGCCCCGCTAGCTCGCATAGAACTGCGCCATGTTGCGGAACTTGATGTAACGCTGTTCTACCAACTGCTCGGTCGTAAGTCGCCGAAGAGCGGCTATGTGCTTTGCGAGCTCCGCGGCCAGCAGCTCTGCCGCAGCCTGGGGATCGGTGTGCGCCCCGCCCGGCGGTTCCGATACCAGCCCATCCACGCAGCCCAATCCAAGCGCATCCTGTGCGGTGGCACGCAATGCTTCAGCAGCTTGTGCGCGCTTGCTTGCATCGCGCCACATAATCGAGGCGCAGGCCTCGGGTGAAATTACTGAATAGATTGCCTTTTCAAGCATCAGCACACGGTCCGCAACGGCCAGCGCCAGCGCCCCGCCGGAGCCGCCTTCTCCGGTTATGACGGCAATCGTCGGTACACGCAGTCGGGCCATCTCACGCAGGTTGCGTGCAATCGCTTCAGCCTGGCCGCGCTCCTCGGCGCCCAGACCGGGATTTGCTCCCATCAAATCGATGAGTGTAATGACAGGCCGACCGAACTTTTCTGCCAGCTTCATGGCACGCAGTGCCTTACGATAGCCCTCCGGGTCGGGCATGCCGAACCGGTGCGCTACCTTTTCCTTGGTCGTACGGCCTTTGATGTTGGCGATTACCAGCACTTCTTCACCACCGAAGCGGGCGAAGCCGCAGCGGATCGCTGGGTCGTCCGCAAACAGCCGGTCGCCATGGATCGCAATAAAGTCTGTAAACAGGTGCTCCAGAAAGAAAAGTGGGTCGGGCCGCAGAGGATGGCGTGCCAGCTCCGTCTTGGCCCAGCGCTCCGTCACCGCAGGTGAGATCTGTACTTCAACCATGGATGCGGGTGGCTTCTCCTGTGCTTTGCCGGGCGGCAAGTCTCGCTTGGGTGCAACGGTGCGCGGCATTTCTGTGATTGTACGCGCCACTTTAATCCATCACCTGCACGGCTCCGCGGCCTAGCAGTGTCTCCGCGCGGTCAATGAAAGCGCGGTCCGCTGTCACCTGAAAGCCGGCCGGCTCCAACACTACGCAGTATTCTCCACGCTGCTCCAGGTTGATCATCACGCGGCCCGGGCCGGGTGCGGCATCGATCATGCCGCGTAGCTCCTGGAGCAGTGCCCCGCTGGCAACGTCAAGCTGAATTTTGATTCGCAAGTTCTTCGGCAGCCGCACTTTGACATCTTCAATCGGCTGAATCGACGACAGGCATAGTTTATTGGCCGCATCCTCATCCGCGCGCAATGCTCCACGCACCACGACCGGCACCTCAATCTTGAGGCTTTCCGCCAAGGCCGCATAGTCCTTGGGAAAGCAGATCAAGTCGATCTTGCCGATTGTGTCTTCGAGCTGGGCCTGCGCATACAGCTCACCCGACCGCTTCGACTTGGCCACCTTCAAACCCACGATGACGCCCGCGATTTGTACCTCGTTTTCAGCGCGCTCGCCGCGTCGTGTCGGCGCAGGCGAGGGCTTCATCTCCAGCGCGGTCGCCGTGTCCACAACCCCCGGCAGGTTCCGCAATTTGTCGGCATACCTGTCCAGTGGATGCCCGGAGACAAAGAAGCCAAGCACCTCCTTTTCTGCCTGCAGCCGCTCGTTTTCATCCCAGTCCGGGATGTTGGGCAGCGCATCGGCAACCGTCGTGGTCGCCGGGTGGTCGTCGAAGATGCCGAACAAACCGTGCTGCCCGCTCGCCATGTCGCGTTGGGCTTTCTGTGCACGCTCAATCGCTTTATCGGCCGCTGCTACCAGTTGTGCGCGACGACCGAACGAGTCGAGCGCCCCGGCCTTGATGAGTGACTCCAGAACCCGCTTGTTCATCAAGCGCAGGTCTACCTGCTCGCAAAACTCCCAGTAACTGCCGAAGCTTTTACCTGTTTCCTCCAGTCCGCGCCGTACCTGCAAAATCGAATCGATAGCATTGCGCCCGACGTTCTTGATCGCGGTCAGCCCAAAGCGGATTGCGCTTTTGTCCTCGGTGTAGTTCGGCGTAAAGTCGGCCCCGCTCAGCCGCACATCCGGCGGCTCGACAGAGATGCCGATCTCGCGGCACTCCTTGATGTACTTCACGACATTTTCGGGCTTTGAGATTTCGCTCGTCAGCAGCGCCGACATGAACTCAACCGGATGGTGTGTCTTGAGATACGCTGTGTGGTACGCGAGCAGCGCATAGGCTGCGGAGTGCGACTTGTTGAAGCCGTATCCCGCGAATTGTTCCATCAGGTCGAATACGCGCGTGACAATATCTTTCTTAAAGCCCTTTTCGGCAGCACCTGAAACAAACCGGCTTCGCTGCATCGCCATCTCTTCAAGATTTTTCTTACCCATCGCGCGGCGCAACAGGTCGGCCTCACCCAGCGAGTAGCCGGCTACCGAGTTCGCAATCTGCATCACTTGTTCCTGGTACACGATGACGCCGAGCGTTTCCTTGAGAATGGTCTCCATCGGCGGCAGGTCGTACTCCACCTTGCGACGGCCCCACTTGCGCTCAATAAAGTCATCAATCATGCCGCCCTGGATCGGACCCGGACGGTACAGCGCGTTCAACGCTGTCAGGTCTTCAATGGTGGTCGGTCGATAGCGCCGTAGGACATCGCGCATGCCGCCCGATTCAAACTGAAACACGCCCGACGTCAGCGCCCGATGGAACACCTTTTCGTAGGTCTCCTGGTCGTCGAGCGGAATCACGTCGAGATCGACCAGGACGCCGCTTTTCTTCAGCAGCTTCAAGCAGTCGTCGATCACTGTCAGCGTCGTCAGCCCAAGAAAGTCCATCTTGAGCAAACCGAGCTTTTCGATCGCCTTCATGTCGTAGGCAGTGACAATTTCCTCGTTCTTCGAGCGCGACAAGGGGACTAAATCTGTCAGAGGGCGAGGCGCAATGACCACACCGGCTGCATGTACGCCCGCGCCGCGTACGAGACCTTCAAGCTTCAGCGCGGTATCCAGAACCTCGCGCATCTGCGGGTCTTTGTCGTAGGCCTCTTGCAGCGGCGGCGAGTCCCTGAGCGCCTGCTCAAGCGTGATGCCGATGGTTGTCGGGATCATTTTCGCCAGGCGATCCACATCACCATATGGCAGGTCCAGTGCGCGGCCTACATCCTTGACCGCCGCCTTGGCTGCCATGGTGTTAAAGGTAATGATCTGCGCAACCTGCTCACGCCCGTACTTGCGCGTGACGTAGTCGATAACCTCGCCGCGCCGGTTCATGCAGAAGTCGATGTCGATATCCGGCATCGATACCCGCTCCGGGTTCAGAAACCGCTCAAACAGCAGCGCATTCTGTAGCGGATCGATGTCGGTAATGCCCATTACGTACGCAACCAGCGAGCCTGCCGCCGAGCCGCGACCCGGACCTACCGGGATGTCCTGTTCGCGCGCGTAACGAATGAAGTCCCACACGATAAGGAAGTAGCCGGGGAACTTCATCGCCTTGATGCATTCGATCTCACGCTCCAGCCGCGCGTGGTAGTCGGTAAGCGGCTGGCGCAACAGGCCCTTGTCCTGCAAGTGGCGGATCGACGTGTCGAGCCGCTTGCGGAAGCCCTCCCGGCAAATCTGCTCAAAGAAGCTGTCGATGGTGTGCCCGGCGGGCACCGCGAACTCCGGGAACGGGTTTTCGACCTTGTTCAGCTTCAGCTGGCAGCGCTCGGCAAACTGCATGGTCCGGCTGACCACTTGCGGTGCATGCGAAAACACCTGCTCCATCTCAGCCGCGGTCTTTACGTAGAACTGGTCCGAGTCGAACTTGAACCGCTTCGGATCGTGAATGGACCCGGCAGTCTGCACGCACAGCAGAATCTCATGCGCGTGGTGGTCGTCTTCGCACAGATAATGGCTGTCATTGGTGGCCACCAGTGGAATGTCGAGCTCTTTTTCTAGGCGAAACAGGTCAGCATGGATCTTCTTCTCAAGCTCCAGCCCCTGGTCCTGAATCTCTAAAAAGAAGTTGCCGCGCCCGAAAATATCCTGGTACTGCGACGCCGTGCGCTTGGCTCCCTCATAGTTGTCCTTCATGAGGTGCTGTGAAAGCTCACCCGCAAGACAGCCTGAAAAACCCACCAGCCCTTGCGCATGTTCCGCCAGGTACTTCTTGCTGATGCGCGGCTTGCGGTAGAACCCGTGCAGCGAAGCCTCAGACGTAATACGCACCAGGTTCCGGTAGCCTTCTTCATTTTCGGCGAGCACCAGCAGGTGGTTGTACTCGTCCCCCTGCGGGTCGGCCCGGTGGTCTTCCTTCTGGCACACGTACAGCTCGCAACCCAGGATGGGCTTGATGCCCTGCTTCTTGGCCGCTTCAAAAAAGTGGACCGCGCCGTAGATGTTGCCGTGGTCGGTAATGGCAACAGAAGTCTGCCCGATGTCCTGGACGCGCTTGACGAGCTTGTCAACGTCGCAGGCGCCGTCAAGGAGGGAGAAGTCGGTGTGGAGGTGCAGGTGTGTGAATTCAGCCATGGGGACTAGCCCATTTTAATCCGCGCGGTCACCTGAGCATGGTGTCTATGGATTCAGGCGAGCTTTGAGGAAAAGCAGGACGGAATGCATGCGGAACTACACGGCAATGAAGCTATAGCGCGGGGCTGACAAGCGCAGAAGAGCGGCCAGTGTTGCTTTGTTCCAAGCGGTACCAGGGATGTAGCAACCCGGTCACGCTCCAAAGCCAGTCATGCGTGTACTGGAAGCCGAGCCGGGTAATGAGCGCCTGCGATGCATGGTTTTCCGGATGATGCGCCGCAACCAAGGCATGCACACCATGCTCCCGGAAAGCCAGACCGATTACTGTACGAGCGGCTTCCTCTCCATAGCGCCCGCTCCAGAACGGCTGCCGGATGTGTACTCCTATTTCAAGTACATCCGGCTTTGGAGTTTTCTCGAAAATAGGCAGGCGCAGCCCGGCACAGCCGACGTGCTCCCCGGTTGCAAGCAAAAAGATGGGCCAGTACTGCAAGCCGAGCTTTTGTTGCCGTAGTATTTCGCTCTGCATGCGGGCTTGGGCGGCAAGAGGCTCCAGTGGACCGCCGATATAGCGCATCACCGACGAATCGCCCCACAAAGCCCGGGCGAGCGGCAGGTCTTCTGCGCGCCACTGTCGGAAGCCCAGGCGCTCGCTGCACAGGAAGTATTCGGTGTGGTTTGGGTCAGTACTCATTTGGCTTGGACAATAAAACCCATTCGCTATCTCACACTGCTTGCAAAAGGAATGATCACGTTTAAATCCGTCGGCGAAAGCGCGTTGAGCGCCACGCGCCGGTCATATTCAGCCTGAAGGTTCATCCAGAACTGTGCCGTATTGCCGAAAAATCGTGCAAGCCGAAGCGCCATATCTGCTGTGATTCCACGCTTTTGAAGAACGATGTCGTTCACGCGCGGCGCGGTTACATGAAGCTCCTGTGAGAGCCGATACGGAGTGATGCCCAAAGGGTCAAGGAACTCTGTCTTCAGTATGTCGCTGGGATGGATTGTGCTGAGTTTAGACATAATCACTCCCTTCTATGAAAACATAACTTTGAGATCACGACGGCCATCAACAACCCGCACAATTTCCACGGATTCAATCAGCCCTTTGTCGGTATCCGGGTTTGTCTCGTAAAGCAGAAGATATGGACCTTCGACCAGCATGCGCGCTGAACGCGCAATTTCCCGGCGACGCACACCAAGATGCGGAAATTCGATAAGTGAAGCGGCTTTACTTTCAATGTCCGTGTAAATGCGCTCTGCTGCATCTACATTGTCCATCCCGACAGCAACGTAAATTTCAAGCAGGTCAATCTTTGCTTGCGGACTCCAAAGAAGCTCAGTTTTCATGAGCGGTTTGCTGTGCTGCTTTCAGGTGTTTACGGGCTTCCTGACGTACTTGGGCAAGATCAAGCGAGGTAGCCGGCCCACTTCCTTTTCCTTCTGCCCAAAGCTGCCGAAGATGTTTTAGATCCTCACTACGCAACTCACGTTTCCATTGCCAATCCCGTAGAGCTTCGCGCATGATCTCGCTCGTTGTGGCATATTCTCCTGCCTCTACTACGGCTTTAAGAGACGCAACCTGCTCGCTGGTAAGAGCGATACTGATTTTCTGAATGGCTGACATAAGCATTCATGGTAGCAATAATTACTACTTTTTGCTAAAAGTAGTGGCATCAGCCAAGTGTGTTTTTGCAAGTGCGATTGCCTCCGCCACCTGCACCAGCTCCGAGCGCGTTGTCAAGCAATCCGGGCACACCCTCAGCCGTCCATTTCGCTGGTCGAGTACGATTCCCTGCTCCGCCAATTGCAGCACCGCCTCTGCTGCTTGCGGCATAGCCACTGTCAGGTATGCTCCATGCTCTAAATCCCCACCCTCCCCGTCAATACCGCGCGCCGCCAGCTCGCTTTTGAGGAAGCGCAGCTGCTCCAGCGAGTACGCCCGCAGCCGCTCCACGCCCATAGCCTGCGTAAACGCGAGTCCGCTTCGTGCCTGGTAGTACGTCAGCATGGCCGGGGAACCGTCAAGCCAGCCTTCGCCGCCGGGGCGTAGCTGCGGGCCGTTGCTCTGCCATGGGTCTGTACCCGGCTCCAGCGCAAACCAGCCGCTGTCGCGCGGCTGCCCACCGGACCGGTCGGCTATGTGCGGAGCCAGCGCCAGAAACGCAGCGCCCGGCCCTCCGCGCAGGTACTTGTAGCAACCGCCGATCAGGTAATCGCAGCCCAGCTCCGGCATGGAAAACGGCACGATTCCAAGCGAGTGGTAGCAGTCCACCAGCAGCTCGGCCCCTTGCTCACGGCAGGCTGCCGCGATCTCCGGCATGCCCTCAAGCAGCTGCCCGTTCGCGTAAAACACATGCGAAATCACAACGAGTTGTACCGGCGATGCCGAGCGGAGCGCGTCGATGACCTGTGAAGCGGTCCAGCAGCCTTGCTCGTCCGGCTCTGCAAAGCGCACCTGGATACGCCCCTGTGCCTTGTACTGCGCCAGCACTACCGCAACGGCAGCAAATTCGCCGTGCGTAGTCAGCACCGTGGCGCCCGCAGGCAAACCGTTCAGCACGGTCCGCAGCGCAGGTCCCGCAGAAAGCTTGGGAATCACGCAATCCGGTCGTGCCGGCCCTACCAGCGATGCGATCGCCGCACGGTAGCGCTGTTCCTCCGCAAGCCATGGGTCCCAGGCACCGCGCAGCTCTTCCGCCCACAGCTGCATACCTTCAGCCACATCCGCTTGCACCTGATCCAGAGGTCGACCCAGCATGTGGTTTGCGAGGTAGATGCGCGGCGTAGCCAGTGTCCGCGAGAACAGCGGCCGCACCGCTGTGATTGCTTGCTCTGTCAGCGGCCCATGCCCGAGTGCCTTTACCGCTTTGCCGATTTCTGAATCACCATTCTGTTCCATCCATAGGCCCCCGTGTTAGCGTACCCGCATGCGAGCCCTCTCCGCTTTCCTGCTGCTTTCACTTTCCCTGGCCGTGCCGGCCCTCTCCCAACAAGCTACGCAGCCTGTTGACCCGGCGGCGCAAGCCAAGGAGCTTGATCACTTCCGCAAGCTCGCTAACGACTACGGCCAGCTAAGCCGTTACGCTGCCGCCGATGCCTCCCTACCCGCAGCCACGACAGCTGATAAGCGCGTGATCTTCTACGGTGATTCCATCACAGACGGCTGGCACCTGGACCAGTTCTTCCCCGGCAAGGGCTACATCAACCGCGGCATCAGCGGCCAAACCACGCCGCAGATGCTGGTCCGCTTCCGGCAGGATGTTATTGACCTGCACCCGGCGGTGCTGGTGGTGCTGGCAGGTACCAACGACTTGTCCGGCAACACCGGCCCTGAGACTACCCGGCAGATCGAGGACGACTATGCCACGATGGCTGAGCTGGCCAAGGCACATGACGTTCACATGGTGTTTGCCTCGGTAACGCCGGTCAGCAGCTACGGGCCGGCCGGCGCTGCCATGCCGGCAGGTCGTCCACCGGCAAAGATTCTGGAGCTCAACCAATGGCTGAGGCAGTATTGCGCCACGAACCGGCTTACCTATCTTGACTACTACCCGGCCATGGTGGATGAGAGCGGCATGCTGAAGCGCGACTATTCAGCCGACGGTCTGCACCCGAATGCAGCGGGCTATGCCGTCATGGCTCCGCTTGCCCAAGCCGCGGTTAACCATGCGCTTCTATCTCGCTGATGCATCTCGCTGATGAGGTGTAATTTGCTATACTCAGGCTCGGAGCGGCGAGGCTTCCCTCAAGCCTGCACGTGCCCGACCAGGCAGTAATGCGGTAAAGCGGAAGTGGTGAAATGGCAGACACACCATCTTGAGGGGGTGGCGCCGAGAGGCGTGGGGGTTCAAGTCCCCCCTTCCGCACCAAATTGTTGTAATAAAACGAAGGAACCCGCATGACAACCCTGCTCACTATCATTCACGTCCTGCTCTGCATCTTCCTCATCGGCATGATCCTTCTCCAGCAAGGTAAAAGTGCCGATCTGGCAAGCGCATTCGGCGGGCAGGGTTCGCAGACAGCTTTCGGTCCGCGCGGCGCGGCTAACATCCTTTCAAAGACCACCACCTGGTGTGCCATCGCTTTTATGCTCACTACGATCGGCTTGTTCGCCCTGATGCAGCGCACTTCCGGCGTAGGCCACTCTGTGCTTGAAGGCACTAAGACAACCCACAGCGCACCTGCTTCGCCCGCCAAAAAGTAATGGTTGTTTATATGCAAAAGGGAGGCCAGATGGCCTCCCTTTTTAACGTTTACAGGTGATGCGGAGCAGGCCCATGCTGTCGCAGCAGTTCGTCTGTATCGGTTGCGGCTTTCGAGCGCCAGGTCTCTTCAGCACTTATCTGGACTTCAGGCGACCTGCTCGTTTCCACTTCCTTATACACATAGGAAAGCACCCGGTCCTCGGGCTCGTCGGCCCATGTGTTTCCTTGACCATGTACGCGCGTCGCTCCCTTGCTCCAGCCTGCCGGAGTCAGATGCCACTCAGTCCATTCCATTCGTATTGCCATGCTTCCATTATCGCAAGCGAGTGTCCGTGCATTCCGGCGACAGTAGACCCATGACTCTCCCCTACCTGCGTGAAACTTTCCCGGTTGGCCTGCTGGCCTGCAACTGCACCCTGCTAGGCGATCCGGTAACAGGCGAAGCCATCGTTATTGACCCGGGTCTTGCGGTTACCGGCGGCCCGGCGCACTTGTCGGCTCGGCTTAGCGAGCTTGGGCTCAAGCTCAAGCAGATCATTGTGACGCACGCGCATATTGACCACATAGGCGGTGCGCTTGCGCTCAAGCAAACTACCGGAGCACCCATCCTGCTGCACCAGGCCGACCTGCCGCTGCTCCGCATGATGGAGCAGCAGGCCGCATGGCTAGGCATTGCGCCGCCTACCGTCGCGGAACCGGATGCAAGCGCCGATGACGGTCTTGCCGTCGGACTCCCGAACCTTCTCGGTCACGTGCTGCACACGCCCGGGCATACGGAAGGCAGTATTTGTGTGTTCTTTGAGCAAGCCGGGCTGCTGCTGGCGGGCGATACCCTGTTCGCCGGATCTATCGGGCGCACAGACCTGCCGGGAGGCGACAGCACCAAGATTCTTCGCTCCATTCACAATCGGCTGCTGCCGCTGCCGGAGACCACGCTTGTCATCCCCGGCCATGGAGAGGAAACTACCATCGGCGCAGAGCAGGAGACTAATCCCTTTCTGCGAAATTTATCAATGCGTTACTTTAAGAAGTAATTCCGTCTATTGAAGATAAATGATTTATAAATAATTTTAAGCCTTCTTGAAATACCTCCGGCTCCGGTAACAGGCTCACCACAATCCATCCAGCCTCGGCAAAACCAAATGCCGCACCCGGATGCACCAACACTCCCGTGTGCTCCAGTAACGCGAGCGCAAACTCCTCATCCGGCATCAGTGCCGGAGTGCGAAGCACCGCATACCAGCCACCCTCTCCGATCAATCGTGAAGCTGTGCTTCCTGACAGCGCCTCATCCAAAGACCGGAGATTGCCGGCCACCCGGTTTTTGATCGCGGCCTGCATGGTGTCGCATCCGGCTAACCACCCCGGTAGCGCCTGCTGTACAGGGGCGTTCACTGATAGAAAAGTATCGGCAGTGACTTCAAGGCGCGCACGCGCTTCTTCTCGGAGCGGCTCCGGGCCGCCGATCACCAGCCAGGAAAGCTTCATCTGCGGCAATGCCGCGACTTTGCTCAGCCCACTCAGCACAAATGTCAGAGCGGGATTGAATCCTGCAGCAAAGCTGCGGACCGGCGACACACCCGGCCATGCATAGTCGAGAAACACTTCATCAACGATCAGTGCCAGGCTGTGCCGAACACAGATGGCCTCAAGCATGGCGCGTTCCGCTTCGCCGGCAAAGTGCCCGGTCGGATTGTTCGGGTGCACCAACGCGATGGCTCTTGTGCGCGGGGTGATCCGGCTCTCGATCGCACCCGGCTCTATCTGCCAGCCATGATCATAGAGCAGCGGATAGCTCACGAGTCGCACATCGTCGAGCGCGGCCAGGTAGTCGAACAGCGGGTAGCTCGGTGTTGCAATCAGCACCTCATCGCAGGGATTGCACAGCAGCCGGAACAAAAAGCTGTACCCCTCGCTGGTGCTCGCTGTCAGACATACGTTACGCGGGTCCAACGCCGCGTTGCGCTGCCGGTAGTACTCGCAAACTGCTTCCCGAGCCTGCATTTGACCGTAGGCTTGCGGGTCATAGTCAAGCGCGCCGGGCGAAGCAAGCTCCGCAAGCGAAACCCCTACAGGGAGCCCGCATCGGGTCGGGTTTGAAGCCGTCAAGTCCAGAACCGGCAGCCCGGCGTCGCGGCGAGCAGTCACGGCACGCGCCAGCGGCGCTTCTTCCCGGTCCCAGGAGGTACGGTAAGAAAACAGGTGTGAACCTCCTTGTAACGGCGAATGTATCAACGTCCAGCATAATAAAAGCGGATGAGGTGAGCATGGCATTGAAGGCGGTAATCTTCGACTACGGCATGGTGTTGAGCACCGCGCAGGAACCGCAGGCTCTTGCCGCGCTCCGGTCTATTACACGGCTTGACGCTGCTGCTTTTGAAGAGCACTACTGGCGTCACCGCCACTCCTACGACCTGGGCGACCTGAACGGCACGGCCTTTTGGACACGCATCTCCGACGATGCCGGGCTCGGGCTGGGCTCGACAGAGATCGAGCGCCTGATTGAAAACGATGTACTGATGTGGAGCACCCTGAACGAACCCATGATCCGTTGGGTGCATGCTGTGCAGGATGCCGGTTTCAAAACCGCCATCCTGTCCAACATGGGCGAGGAACTGGTGCGCTACATGCGGCAGGAGTTCGGCTGGCTTGGTCGCTTCGACCATCACACCTGGTCGTGTGAGCTGCGCATCGCCAAGCCCGATCCCGCGATTTATACCTACACCTGCGAGAAGCTGGGGGTCGCGCCTGAGGACGCCTTGTTCCTTGACGATAAGCCGGAAAACATCGCAGCTGCTCATTCTGTAGGGCTGTCTGCGATTCTGTTCTCCACTGTCGAAGCATTGCAGTCAGAGCTGGAGCGGCAGGGCTTGCTCACTGTATTGCCTTCCGTTCTAAGTTTGCCCACTCATGCCTGATGCCGCTCGTTTCCACTCGTTTTACCAGGGCAGCGGTCCTTCCGTCTCAAAGAAGCCGCCGGTGTGCCCATCGTCCGTCTGCAATGCCAGTCGGATCGTTTCAGCCGCGCCTTCCTCTACAGTTTGGGTACCGTGATGATTGTTAAAGTCAGTCTTGGTATAGCCGGGATTGCTGCTGTTGACCTTGATACCCTCCTCGCGGAGTTCCATGGCGAGCTGGGCAGTCAACATGTTGAGCGCGGCTTTTGACGCGGAGTAGCCGAGAAACTTGACCTTGGCATACTTCCAGTTCGGGTCGGCATTGCCGGTAATCGAGCCCAGATCGCTCGATACATTGACGATGTTTGCGCTGCCGTTTTCCCGCGCAGCATGCCGCAGCAGCGGCACCATGGCCTGCGTAACAGCCAGTGTGCCGATGAAGTTGGTCTTCATCGTGTTTTCTACTCCCTGTAGAGAAGTCTTGCTGGGAGGCCCATCGGAAGTCGCCGTCGAACCCTTGCATCGGAGATAATGCCGGCATTGTTGACCAGGATGTCGAGCCGGCCTTGCTCTTTTTCGGTCCTGGCTGCCGCCGCTTCAATCGTTTTTCCGTTCAGTAGATCGAGTTCAATGGGGTGCACTTTTAGGTTCTCCGCGGCAAGCCGGTCTGCCGCTTCCTTGCCTGCCTGGAGCTTGCGCGCGCCCAGATATACCGTGCAGCCTTCCCGTGCAAGCTCTTTTGCGACTTGAAAGCCGATGCTTTTGTTAGCGCCTGTTACCAGCGCGACTCTTTGCTTTGTTCATGGGTTTCTCGCTTTCCTGTTCTTTTAGATGAAGGAAGCTTCAGGTTTATACTTCGCATATGAGCTTGCTTGCACGCCCCGCTATAAACGCAAGAAAGACGCCGGTGCAAGTGCGTTCGACGGAAACGGTGGAGGCCATTTTTGAAGCGACGATTCAGGTTTTGCTCGGGTCGGGTCTCGCGCGGTTGACCACAACGCGGGTGGCGGTGCGTGCCGGCGTCTCCGTTGGAACGTTGTACCAGTATTTCCCGAACAAACATGCGCTGCTGTTTGCCTTGCTTGAGCGGCATCTGAAACTAGTGGCTGGAGCTGTAGAACAGGCCTGTACACAGCATTACGGCTGCCCATTGAAGCTCATGATCGAGGGTCTGGTGGAAGCCTATGTAGACGCGAAACTGCATCGCGCCGAGGTATCCAAGGCACTCTATAAAATTTCAGCGGATCTCGATGGAACCGCATTGAGTGGAAGTGTCCAGCAGCGTTCACGAACAGCGATCGCGTCCATGTTGTTAACTGGCCCGGACGGATGCGTCCAGGACCCGGATATCAAGGCAGCCACACTCTTCGCAGCCATGGCGGGCGCAATGCGTGCCTTTCTGGAAGCGGGTACGTATCCCGGGACAGAGGAAAGTTTGCGCCGTCAGCTGGTTTTACTTGGCCGTGGGTATCTTCAGGCTTCAACGGAATCAAGCTAGCGTCCGGCTGGAGTCCACTCGGGAATTGCCACCTGCTCCACTATCTCTACCCCAAACCCCTGCAAAGCAGGCACGTGCGTGCGTGTATTTGACAGCAAACGGATGCGGCGGATGCCCAGGTCTGACAATATCTGACCGCCCAGACCGACCTGCCGAAGAATGCGCCCGTGCCGGTCCTCATGAGTTTCGATACCGCGCCCGTCGCTACGCCCATCCCGGTGCAAGGTAATGCCGGCTAGCATACCCGGCACAAGCGTCGGTGTGGGATCGATGTCAAACCCGCGGCCGCCATTATGCAGGTAGATCAGTGCTCCGCAGCCTGCCTCGGCAATTGCCCGCATGGAGCGCTGCACAATGCCGCCGCAGTCGCACAAGCTGGAACCGAACACCTCACCGGCCAGGCAGTGCGAGTGTACCCGCACCAGCACCGGTTTGGCATCAGCGGCCCCCTGCGAAACGTCGCCGCGTACCAGGGCAAGGTGGCTCTCGCCACCGTGTACTTCGTTCTCAAAGGCAATCATGCGAAACTCGCCCCAGGCGGTCGGCAACACCGACTCTGCCACCCTCACAATATAGCGCTCATGCTGCAGGCGATAGCGGATCAGCTCCGCGACTGTCAGCATCTTGAGCGAGTGCACCCGGCAAAACTCCACCAGGTCGGGAACCCGCGCCATAGAGCCGTCGTCATTCATAATTTCGCAGATCACGCCTGCGGCTTTGAGCCCAGCCATGCGCGCCAGATCGACCGAAGCCTCGGTCTGCCCCGCTCGCACCAGTACTCCGCCTTTGCGGGCACGCAGCGGGAAGATGTGCCCAGGCCGGGCCAGGTCCGCCGCAGACGACTTCGGGTCAATCGCAACCTGGATCGTATGCGCGCGGTCTGCTGCGGAAATACCCGTCGTAACGCCCTCGCGGGCTTCAATGCTGATTGTGAAGGCAGTACCAAAGCGTGAAGAATTCTGCGCTGCCTGCGGGTCCAGCCTCAGGTAATCGGCACGCTCCTCGGTTAGGGTCAGGCAGATCAGCCCTCGGCCGAATTTAGCCATGAAGTTGATGGCTTCAGGTGTGACAAACTCCGCAGCCAGTGTCAGATCGCCCTCGTTCTCTCGATCTTCATCGTCGACCACGACAACCATGCGCCCGGCGCGAAACTCTTTCAGCGCCTCTTCCACGGTTGTAAATGGAGCTGCCAAGCTGTCTGCCATAAATATGTACTCTCCGCGATGTTTACCTGCTTGCACCAAACGCAAAAAGACCGCCCGAAGAGCGGCCTTCTTACATAGAACGGGTGCTACAGTGTCGACTCGATCTCAAAACCCCAGGCTTCGAGCAGTGCCTCGGGGATATATTTCGAGTTGCGATTTCGACGGGCCCACTCCCGCAGGCGCGTAGACCGCTCGTACTGATCCGGTGTCAGCTTGAACTCTTTTACAACCAACTCAAAAGAAGTCACTGTAGGCACCACTGGGCCGATCGGCTCAGGCTTGCCCCAGTTTGGATTGCCGCGACGTTTTGCCATATTCCATACCTCCAAACGCGAACATACAGATTTAATATCCCGGCGTTTGTCCGGGCTCTATGCAATTTTAATACAGTAGGTTAGGTACCCGTGCCTTTGATGACTACTTGTGCTGTTCGCAAAAGGATTTTCAGGTCCAGCCAGAAACTCCAATTTTCAACGTATGCCGTGTCCAGCGCGATGTAACGGGCAAACGATGAATCATGCCGTGCCTGAACCTGCCATAAACCTGTCAATCCGGGCAGTACTTCAAGCCTGCGGAAATGCTCAAGCGCGTACTTGGCAACTTCACTTGCAATCGGCGGCCTGGGTCCGACAATGCTCATTTCGCCGCGGAGTACATTGAAAAACTGCGGTAGCTCGTCCAGCGAGTACTTCCGCAAAAAGCGGCCGATCGGCGTAACGCGCGGGTCCTTGGTCATCTTAAATAAAATGCCGTCCCGCTCATTCAGCTTGGCAAGCTCACGCTTCTTTGCTTCCGCGTCGCGCACCATGGTGCGGAACTTGAAGCATGGAAATACACGCCCCCGCTTGCCGATCCGCTCAGAGACGTAGAAGACAGGCCCACGCGAATCTACTAATACAGCTATCGCGATGACCAGCATAATGGGGAAAACCCCAATTAGCGCACTCAGCGACAGTAGAATGTCGACGACCCGCTTCATGAAAAAAGCCAGCATGCGCGGGTCGCGGCGGTGCAGCGCCACCATAGGGTAAGCACCCAGGTACTCGACAGGAGCATTTTGTCCCAGCTCCGCAAAAAAGCCTGACATGGCGCGGATATCAATCTCCACGTCATGTGCTTCTTCAAGCAGCTGGATTACAGTCTCTACCGGGCACGGCTGCGCAATGACAAGCTCATCGATGAAGTGAAGCCGTGTCAGTTCACGCAGGCGATCGACATTGCCCAGGATCTGTTTCGAAGCCACTTCCGGTGGATCGACGCTTCCGGAGACGTGCAGAAAACCGCACAATCGATAGCCCAAGTGGTAATCATCTTCAATTTGCTGACCGATGGCACTGCTCAACTGGTTGGTACCCAGAATCACTACGTTGCGGGTTTCAATGCCTTTGGCGTAACGAGCGAAACGGACTTTACGCCACACGGCGCGTCGTATGCCGAGCGCAACCGCAGTGGTACTGACCAGTGCAACCACCAGCACGCGGGATACGTCAAGACTATGGATCAGGTACAACCAGCCGCAAAGCAATACACCGGCCGTAAGGCAGGCTTGTACGATGAGCCGCTGCTCATGCGCGCCGCTGCGATCCGGCACGCCGTTGTATAAACCGTACCGGCGGAGCACAGCCAACAGGACTACTAGAAAGCCAAGTAGATACCAAAGGTCGCTCGGCCCCGGTGTAAAGTCACTCGGCAGGCCTCGAAAATGCGGCATCCGGCTTTGCACAAGAATGTGAACCAAAAACGCAAAAATAAATGCACCGAGGGTCACCAGCATATCGTTGACCATCATCAGGGCCGTTGCAGTTGAGGCTAAACTGACATGCTTCCGGGATGCGTTCAAAGAGCGCGCCGTGCCCGCGGATACATCGCCTTCCCTGCCCCCGCGCCGAAGAAACTCCGATGTGCCCATTGCGTCCAAAATCCTTGGCGTACCGTCCTACATAGATGTGGAACCCACTTCATAACCGCGTACCCATATGCGATTCATGAAGTGAGCGAGCAATTCAAAGGGTTACAGAAAAGTGTGCCGATGTCCCCGAGGAAGCGTGAACCACGCTTCAACACCATTGACTGTAGCCCATTCCATGCTTTGTCTAAATTCAATTCTCCACAAATTTACTCATACGTTGTCTCAACTCGGTACTCAGGGGTACTGCGAAAGCCGATCAAGCTCTGTCCGTACATCATTGTCCCATCTCTCAGCGCCCTCATGGCAAATACCGTTTGTACAGTGGTAACCTTTGCCAGGCACCTGTCCCAGATTGGGAGGAGTTCCCAAAAGCGAACTCTCGATTAATTTTTGGCGGAAGTCCCTTCACTCACCTTTTCCAAGGCGCTTTCCTCTCCCTTGTGCTTTGTAGAAGGTGATTCGCTTTTCCAAGTACAAGACAAAGTACGAGACATTGAAGTCAATCCGGGAGTCCGTAGGCCGGCAGGCTGATTTTTTAGAGGCAAGGCACATGTCCGAGAATTTTCGAGAAAAACTCCAAACTCTCTTACGAGAAAAAGCCAGGCCTGAAGATAAATTCGGTCACCAGCCTCGGCTGTATGCGCTTACCCAGCGAATAGGCCAGGGTCACCTCTACGACGATGATGTTGTCTTTGCGGCTGCCTACCTTCATGATCTGGGCGTATTTGTCGGCCAGCGTCCGGAAAACCCCGAGGAGTTAGCCCGCTGGGACCACATAGCGTATGCCGTTGAAAAAGCCCCATCCCTCCTCCAAGCCATCCTGTTTCCTGAGGAAAAGATCGACGCCGTACTAGCAACTATCCGCACGCATCAGCCACGCGATACACCTGAGACTATCGAAGCAGTCATCCTGCGCGATGCAGATATTCTGGAGCAGCTGGGAGCTATAGGCATCCTGAGAGCAGTCGCAAAGACAGGCCGCGACACACGCTACCCGACCTTTACGCCGGTCATCGCATTTCTGGAGCGAACTCTCGCTGACCTGCCCGCCGCGATCCGGCTCCCTGCAACCCACGCCTTGGCTGCACCGAAAATCGCCATGCTCCAAACCTTTTTAGAAGCTGTACAGGCTGAAGCACAGGGTGCTCTTTACTGAAGGGGAGCCTGGCCGGCCAGCTCCGCAGCCACGCGCACATAGAGCGCAATTGCGTCCCACATCTCCTGCTTGCGGATGCGCTCATCCGGTGTATGGGCGACATGGATGGAGCCTGGACCGAGCAGCAGCGGCTCACCCCAGGCAGTCAGCGCGGGTATATCTGTAGTAAATGCCGCGATCATGGTAGGCAGACCGGCCATGGCTCGCAGGCGAACAAAGGGAATCTCAAGGGTAAAGTCCAGTTCCGCGTAGGGTGCAACTGCCGCGATCAAGGCAGCCCGGGTTTCTTCGGAAGAGCCTACCAGCCGTACCAGCACTTGCGCTGAGGCATGGTCGGCAATGACATTCGGAGCACGTCCACCCTCCAGCAAACCGATATTCAGGGTGCTTGGGCCCACGTCTTCTGTCTGCGGCAGCGGTACTTTCAGCAGGGCATCAAGCGCCTGCACCAGCTTGTGAATAGCGCTCTCGCCCAGCTCGGGGTAAGCGGAGTGTGCCATTTTTCCTCGCGCGGTTACTGCCGCGCGCAGAGCGCCTTTTGAGGCCAGCGCCAACCGGTTATCTGTGGGCTCACCGTTGATCAGGTACCGGCTGCCTTTCGGGTGTTCATTGGCTGTCTTCGCGCCTGCGGAGTCGCGTTCCTCGCCCACCACAAACAACAGTGCTACCGGTACTCCCTGCTCCCGCAGCTGCTCCGCCGCAAACATCATGGCCACAATGATGCCCTTGGCATCGCATGAGCCGCGCCCATACACCCACTCCTCGTCTTCACTTGATGGAATCCAGGGCGGCACAGTATCCATGTGGGTCGACAGCACCACAATAGGTGCTTTTGACTGCGCTGCTGCGTACACATTCCGTCGCTCGCCTGTGTAGCCTGAGCCGCGCGGCTGCATAACAGGGGTAGTTTCCACCGTAAAACCGCGAGCCTTCAGGTACTCCGCCAGGAAAGCGCCGACGGCTCCTTCATAGAAGGTAGTGGAATCGATATCGATCAAGGTCCGCAGCAGCGCGACAGATTCATTGTGCAGGTTGGGATTCAAGCTCCCAGCATACCGCAGGTTTCTCGCCGGCCGGCCCTACACTATATAAGTGATGATACCAACACCTACCGCCCTGCCACGCGAAGGCGGCGTACGTACTATTAACACTCTCCAAGGTCCAGCCGGTCGCCTGGAAGCCCTGCTAAACCCCAGCCGCCTGCCTGACGTACCTCTGGCTGCCGTGGTCCTGTGCCACCCGCACCCCCTGTTTGGCGGCACAGTGCACAACAAAGTGGTGTACCACGCCATGAAGACCTTCACCGAGCTAGGCATGCCAGTTTTGCGCTTCAACTTTCGCGGTGCCGGTCTCAGCCAGGGCCGGCATGACCATGGCCAGGGCGAGCAGGACGATGTACGCAGCGCGGTGGACTGGCTCATGGCGGAGTACGGGTTGCCGGTGCTTGCGGCCGGTTTTTCCTTCGGCGCACACATGGCCCTGCGCGCCGGCTATGAAGATAACCGGGTGTCCGGACTTATATCCCTGGGGACGCCTATAGAAGCCGCAAACCGTGTCTACAGCTATGAGTTCCTGCACAATTGCACCAAGCCGAAACTCTTTCTCAGCGGTACCGCCGATGAATTTGCACCTGTAGGCAAGCTCCAGGCAGCTTTGGCCCCGGTGCCCGAACCCAAGCAGATCGCCTGGGTTACCGAAGCGGACCACTTCTTCGCCGGCAAGCTCGACAGGATGCAGGCGACACTGGAAAGCTGGTTGCTGACCCATTGCTTCCCGAAACTCACCGCGCGGACCGTGTTCCAAGGTCTCGCCCGATGAACCCTGACGAAGCCAGGCTCGCAGCCCTGCGCACCGATGCAACCTCCATTTTTATGACGGCGCTTACCGCCTGTGACATTGAAAGTGCCTTTGCACGCCACCTGAGTTTTGAGGGCAAGATGATGCGCAGGCAGCTATCGCCGATGTTGGCCCCGGTGGAACAATCCTTCGCGAGCATTAAGAAGATTCAGGTCATCGCACTCGGTAAAGCAGCGATGCCCATGCTCAATGCTCTGCTGCTGAAGTTACCGCCCAAGCTGCGAGTCGATGGCATCTGCGCGGGTCCGCATATTCCGGAAAAGCGCCATCGCCATATCCGCTACTATGCCTGCAGCCATCCCGCGCCGAATGAAGGGTCACTTCAAGCCGCCCAAGCGGCACTCGATCTGCTTGGGCACGCCGGCCGCGACACCTTTGTCTTCTTCCTCGTTTCCGGCGGGGGCTCCTCCATGTTTGAGCTGCCGCGTGATCGCTCGATTTCGCTCGATGATCTCCGCGCTTTCTACGAAACATTGATATTGTGCGGGGCCGACATCACTGAGGTAAATACGGTGCGGAAGTACTTCTCTGCCGTAAAGGGTGGGCGCCTCGCGCAGGCGGCTCCACAGGCTGAAAAGCTGACACTACTGCTTGCCGATGTGCCCCTCAAGGATTTGGGCTGTGTCGCTTCTTCTCCCACGCTGCCGGATCGCTCTAGCTGGGCTGATTGCGCGGCGGTGCTTGAGCGCTGGGATCTGCTGCCGCGCTTTCCGGCCACAGTGCGCGCCTACTTTCAGGCTATGGCGAAAAGTGCTCCCGCCCCGATCGCCGGTCACGGCCTGGAGCACACACAGGTGGATGTGCTGCTTTCAAACCATGATTTTGTGAACGCGGCCCGGGAGCGTGCACGGGACCTGGGCTACAAGGTTGTGATTGACAGCGCGCCCGACGATTGGCCTTTTGATCGCGCCTCTTCCTACCTGTTGGAGCGGCTACATGCACTACGTGCCGAGTGGGGCCGCGTGTGCCTGCTATCAGGCGGTGAGGTTAACGTAGCCATTGAAAGCGCCCGCTATGGCTGCGGAGGGCGCAACCAGCACTTTGCTTTGGCCAGCGCGCTGCGGATGGATGGAGGGGGTGAGGCGATGGTGGTTTTAAGTGCCGGATCGGATGGAATCGATGGTAATAGCGCGGCAGCAGGAGCGATTGCTGACCCTACTACAGCAGCTCGCGCCCGGCAGTTCCATTTCAACCCGGAAGAGTCGTTGGCACGCTTTAATAGCTGCCCCCTGTTTACAGCACTAGGCGACGCAATCATTACCGGACCTACCGGAAATAACCTGCGCGATCTTCGTGTGCTGTTGGCAGAAAAGTAGCGCTTTCGAGAGGGAGGGTAAGGCGTAAGCCCTACCCTGTTCACTTACGTCCGGCGTTTTGCCGGTGCACTTGCTTTAGTAGCTGCTTTTTCTGCGCTTGCAGCCGGCGGCTTGGCAGTAGCCTTCTTTATCGACTCTACCGGCGGAGTTTCTACCGCTACCTTCTTCGCAGGCACCTGCTCGGCAGTCTGTTTTGCTGGAGCTGCTTTTTTCGCGGGGGGCTCAGGCTTCGGCGCAGGAGATGCCTTTTTAGCCACTGCAGCGGAGACAATGACCGGGGTCTGCTTCTCCACTCCTTTAGCAACTTGAGGTTTGGCGTCAGCAGACACAGGTTTCTTTTCAGCAGACGTTTTCAGAATCGCCGGCTCACTCGGTGCGACTTTGATCGCCGCCTTCGCAGCTGCTTTCTCATCACTCGCTAAACTCGTTTTGCCACTTTCTGCGGGAGCTTTACCGGATGGCTGCGCTTGTGGACTCTTACTCGGCTCGGCAGGTGCGACACCCTGCTTTGCCCCCAGCTGCTTGGTAGGTGGTACAGCAGTTTTCGTTCCAAGCGTGGACTTTCTGCTGTTCTTTGCTGCCGCGGGAGAGACCTTTGAAGCGACGGCTTTCACCGGAGACTTTGGAAGAGCGGGCGTGTCGTCATCCTCCTCATCTTCATTGTCGCCATCACTATCGTCTTCGTCCTCTTCAATCCTTCCAAGTACGGCAGACAGGTCAACTTTATCCAGATCTAAACTGAGCTTTTTACCGGAACCTAATGACGCGCTGACCACGGGTTCAACTTCCACCTCATCGTCCTCGTCTTCTACCTCCACGTCAAGATCAGTATCTTCGTCCTCATCTTCGTCCTCATCGCTGTCATGTGCCGCGAGGGGTTTGTCCTCATCCTCGTCGTCATCAAGATCACGAACCGCACCCTTGCGCTTGCCTTTGGCCTCGGCCTTTTTGCCGCGAGTACGCCGTAACGATACCGGAGGCGGCGGCGCGGGCGGCGAGTAGGTTTCGAGGAAAGCCCGCATCTGCTCATCCGTCTCAAGCTTGCCGTCAATCTGCTGAAGAAAGAGTTCCTGCAACAGCTCCCCATAAACAGGTAGCTCGGGCGTGATGCGCATTTCCAGCATCATTGCAATTGGAACTTTCTTCCAGGTTTCCGGCCATACGGTAAAGAAGTTGCGAAGCTTGGTTTCAACAGCCGGTGTCTTTTTCGACTGCGCAAGCCATAGAATCGGCTCGGCGGCGTACCGGTGCAGCAGCTTCCAGGTCGCAGACGGCATTGCTGCTTCTTTCCCGGTTAGCTGCTTGGCAAACTCCTTGGAGGCAGTGTCAAGCTCTTCCCATTGTCGCAACAGACCGGGGCGCACCATGAGCCCCTTGAGCGTGGAGCGTTCCCCTTCCCCAAGGTTCGCCGTCATAATTTCAAGGTGAGCAGCAGTCAGATCGGGAGCAATGCCCTGCATCAGGAGCTGAATGCGATTACTATGCAGATTCTCAAGAGCGGCCGTGTCTACGCTTCCCTCTGTCCAGCCCGGTAACAGCTTGGTAAGCCAGCCCTCTGCTTCAAGCGCCTTCATCGCTGAGAGTGCATCTTCTTCAGCAAATAGCTCTTCAAGTTCGTACCCGCGCAGAAATGGCGCGAGGTTTTCAAAGAGATCGGCTTCCTTGGCATTCTCGTAGCGCGTAGCCGTCCGTTCTTCCATCGACCAGCCTAAGCGGTGCATCAAGCGTACAGCTCGCACCATGCGTGATGGGTCATTTAGGAAGCCATAGTTATTCACCAGCCGCAGCTGCCGCGCCTCAATGTCGGCTACGCCGTTCAAAGGGTCGAGCAGCAGTCCATAAGAGCCTTCATTGAGCGACAGCGCCATGGCATTGGCGGTAAAGTCGCGCCGGTGAAGGTCATCCACCATGCCGCTCCAGGTGTAGACAGGCTGGCCGGACTTCGGGAACTGCTCTGCTCGTGCGCTTGCAACTTCAACGCGGACTGAGCCGGGAAACCAGAAGAAAAGGGTACGTGAAGCATCATGGCGCCCCCACAAGATACCGCCGCGCGCCTCAAGGGCAGCCTGCAGTTCAAGCGCATTGCCCTGGATCGCAAAATCGAGATCACGGACGGAGGAGCCGGTGGTGAGGTCGCGGACCGCGCCGCCGGCAAGAAAAGCAGTCGTTCCAGCTTCACGGGCAGCTTCTCGAACTTGCGCCAAGGCATTTTTCTGGGCGGCACTCAGACGATTCTCAAGCAGGTAAGTATATTCGGGCATGCGTCCAGACGAACTCGTAGGGATTTCCCACCGACGACCAGGCTGCTGCCGCACAGAGAAACCTGGACAGCTTGCAATTTGGACGCAAGAAGGCAAAATGCGACTGTAACAGAAGTAGATAGCAGTAGCCAGCGACAAGCCGCTTAAAATGGGCGGCATGACCCGCGGCGCGACTATGAGCATGACTCTCGATGAACTGGCACGCGAGCTGGGGGCCGAACTGCACCCCGGCACAGCCGAACCCCAAAATGCAAATACAATTTCTCCCGGCGCAGTTCCGGTTACCGGGGTTGCAGGGCTTGAAGCTGCCGGACCGCATGAAATCAGCTTTCTCGACAATCGCCGCTACGCTGCGGCGGCCCGGCGAACCCGGGCAGCCGCTGTACTGGTAGAGCCGTCTGCCGTTGCCCTGCCTGTTCCCACGTTGCGGGTGAGTCGGCCCTACCTTGCATTCGCCCATGCTGTTGAGCTCTTCTATCAGCCGCCCATCTATGCGCCCGGCATTCATCTCACCGCTGTCATTGACCCTACAGCGGAGCTTGGCGAAAGCATCCACGTAGGCCCATACGCCGTGATCGGACCCGGCGTACGAATCGGTCGTGACAGCGTTTTACTGGCCCATACGGTGTTGTACGCCGGGGTCACGGCAGGTGTTCGTTTCTTCGCGCATGCCCATGCCGTCGTGCGCGAGGGCTGCATTCTCGGCGATGATGTCGTTCTCGGCAATAGCGTTACCATCGGTTCCGATGGCTTCGGGTTTGCCAAAAACGAGGCTGGAGCCTGGCACAAGATTCCTCAAAGCGGGCGCGTTGTCATCGGTGACAGGGTAGAAATCCAGGCAGGCAGCTGCATTGACCGCGCCAGTGTCGGCGAAACCACGATTGCCGCAGGTGCAAAAATCGATAACCTTGTCCAGGTCGGACACGGCTCCACGGTGGGCGAGCATACCCTGCTCTGCTCGCAGGTGGGCCTTGCCGGTTCCAGTCACATTGGGAACAACGTAATTTTGGCCGGGCAGGTAGGGGTAGCAGGCCACTTGCATGTCGGCGATGGGGTAATCGCCACGGCACAGTCAGGTATTCCAGGCGATGTGGCAGCGAAGGAAATGGTCAGCGGCTACCCGGCCCTTGCCAACCGGAAGTGGCTGCGCGCCTCAGCCGTGTTCGTGCGCCTGCCGGAGATGTTGCGCCGCTTGAGCCGCCTGGAGCACCTGCTGGGACAACCGGAAGAACCTGTGCATCGGGATTGAGCTAAAAACGCATCTACCCTGCTCATGGCCGAGCCGGAAGATCCAAACGACCCAAGTACAAGTTCGATCCAGAACCCTGAGCTGCTCGACCTATTCTCCTCCGCCGAGGATGCACCTATCCGTGTGCTGCTGCTGGACGATCAAGTCGAAAATCTGCTTCTGCGCGCCGCCATCCTGCACAAGCATGGCTACCAGACGGAAACGGCCTCGACCATCGAGGAGGCTCTTGCCTTATTGAACGTGATCGACATAGCCGTGCTCGACTATCACCTTGGAACAGGTCTTTTCGGTACTGAAGTGGCCTCGCAGCTCCGGGAGCGGCGGCCCGAGGTACCGATCATTATTCTTTCAGCTACCTTGGAGCGGCGCTTCGGCGGTCCTGAGGACATGCACCTGCTCAAAGGCTACAGCTCGGTGGATGATCTGGTAGCCGCCCTGCGGTCATTTCGCGCCAAGCGCCAGGGCAAGCCGGTGATGGTCGATGCGCGCGATTTTTTCTACTCACGGATCAACATGGCCATGGGGGATGATGTCGTTCTTGAAGTTCTGGACAGTCGCGGTAACTGGCAGTACGTCAATGAAACCTGTGCCCGCCTGATGGAGCGCCCCCGCGAGTGGTTTGCCGGGAAGAATATGTTTTTCGAGATGCCGGAGCTTGCACCGGACTGGCGCGAAATCATTACGCGAGTAGCCACCGCACGCGAGACTTATATCGATCGAACTTTCCGAGGTCTATTAAACCTGCCTCGTAAGGGCGAAGAATGGGTATGGAATGTGCTCGCTTTTCCCATAACTCTGCATAATAACGAGAGTGGTGTCGTGCTGACTGCGCGTATTTTAGAGCGCAAACCTGGGATGTAAAAGTATCTATTGAAAAGTACCCGTCTGACTTAGTGCATGCCGATAGCAGATAGGTTTTTTCCTAAATCATACCTGCTATCGATTGTTTAACTCGCTTAAACCTACCGCACTACATTCTGGAACAGCGACGAATGCAGCAGCGTTGCAAACTGGCTGTCGGATGCGTTGAAGTTTACGTTCAACGTGCCCGCGCTGGAAGTAATATCCGTATTATCAATGGCCTGCTTCTCAACCGCGGTTCCGCTTACCTTTTCATACAAAGCGGCTGCATTCATCAGGCTCGACATTGTCGCCGCCGTGATTGTATCCGGCGTTACTACAGCCAGGTTGAACTTGACGCCGTTATCGAAGTTCATGCTGTAGCGTGATGAGATCAGCCGCTTCCGTATAGATTGAAAGTCACCAAGTTGTGCAGCCTGCCCAACTACGCTCTGCATCATCAGCTGGGTTCCTTTGCCGTCCAGCAGGCTCCACAAAGGCTCAGTATCTACCAGGCCCATTTGCTGCAGAAGGGGCTGGTTGGTAAGCATGTTGGGTGCGAAACCATCGCGGGCATTCAGCGCATCCTTGATCGCGTCAGACGAGCCGAAGACCATCGTTGTCGGGTTTACAAACGACACAAGCATACCGCTGCCGGTCAGCGGGTACATCTTGTTGGTGCGCAGTATCTGCGGCTTGATTTTGCGTTTGCGGAAGTCGGCCAGGATCTCCGGTACGGAAAACTGCCCTTGCGCAACGCCGATGATCTTGCCGGTATCGCTATTCGGGTCTGTGCGGAAGTTGGCAAAAGCCAGCTCTTCAATATCGTGGTTGCTGTCGATGCCCGAAGTCACCAGGGCATGTTCTAAATCCTTTAGTTCCGGCGGCAGTACGCGAGCCTTCAGGTCAAGCGCAGCCTGCGAGTTCTGCATCGCGCGATAGTCCACCACAATCAGTTGCTGAATGTCCTTGGGAATGGTCGCGCGCGCGTCTGAAGTAAGCTGCGCGCCAAGCGCAACGGTGGTCATAGAAGCCGCCAGGCTTCCCAGCGCCAGCGCCTTGCGCCATACCCTGCTCGATACAGTTTTAGTAATCACGCGAAAACCTCATTTACCGGATGGAAGGTTACTTGCTCCACCACATCCTCATCTTAGACGTAGCGCAACCTCGTTCGTAGTTTTTCCCGCACCGGGGTAACCAGGTTCCAACAGGCAGTTCCCGTTTTGCTACAAGGGCCACTCGGCCAGCTTTCGGAGTCGGCGCTCCAGAATGTGTTTCTCAGTGTCGAAGCCGTCCAGCGCCGCAATCCACGGGCTACCTGCTTCATAGGCATGTTCAGGAATCAATCCAATAAGCTCCCACCGGCCAAGCGCAGCTTTGTACTTGCTTGCAGCCCGCAGCGTGGCTGCATGTACGGCTGCCGGCACCCCAGCCCGAACCTCCGTTATCAGTACCGCGACATAGGCCCCGCCATCAGCCGGCAGCCCTATCGCACGAACGCCGCTGATGCCCGATTCTCGCAGCTTTCGCGCCAGCGTCCGAGCCACGCCGATGTCTCTACCCATAAGAGAAATGCGGTACTCCATAAGCACACTGCGAGCGCCCACAATCGAGGCACCGGCAGTTGGATGAAGCCCGGGGCCGCCGACATCGGGCCTCCTGCCTGCATCGCGCAGTACCGCTTTACGAAGCTCTTCAAACCGCCCGCGCTGCACCTCCTCAAGCTGTACACGGTCAAGCCGTGCAGCGGCTGCTCCATATAAGTATGCGGGCAGGCTGTAACGGCTCCATAAGGCTTCTGCCGCCTCACGGGCCAGCATCACGCACTGCCCCAGGGTGCTGTTGCCAAACGGGATAAACGGAATTACGTCCGCTGCACCGGTCGTTGCATGTGCTGACGATTGCCCATGCTCATCAGTCTTCGACCGGGTCAGATCGATTCGTTCAGCAGCCACGCCTGCGGCGCGAATCGCTGCCTCACACACTGCTTCAGGCGGCCCTGCAATTGTAATGGTGGAGCGGTTTGCGTAGGCATCCAGGGCGTAATCCAGCAGCACCACGCCGGGCAGCCGCATGGCAGCTACCAGTTGCAGCACCAGCTTGCGATCTCGCCCTTCGGCAAAGACCGGCATGCACAGCACCGGAGCCTCACTCATACGCGCGGTCCGATCTCAAAAACTTTACGCCTTATTCGATGGGTGTGTTCTGCGGAGTATCAGGCCGGAGTCCCCGTCATCAGACTAACGCCACCAGGAGTAACCGATCTGAAACTGCACGCTCGCATTTACGCCCGGATTGCGGTCGCCCAGGCTGGCGCTTGAAATATGAACTGCGCTGGCCTGGAAGTCGATCGCCTGCCGATTTTTTAGGAAGTAATGCACACCTACGCCGCCTTGCGGTGTAAAGTTCCATACGCTGGTGCCGCCCGGATTTCCCTTCGGCACAATAATGTCAGGAGGGTACTTGTGATTGGTCCATAGCAAACCGCCCGCACCCTGCACGTAAGGGGCAAAGCGTTTGTGCGGTATGAGATCCCAGCGCAGCTGGATGGGCGTAATACTGACACCCGTAAACGTGCCTCCGTTATACGGCAGCAGCAGCGATCCATTTTGACCGTTGAAGGTAACCGGGGTTTGCTGCAGGCCGGGTGCCGGGGTAAAGGATTGCCAGTACGGAATCAGATCGGCTGCATACTCAAACTGCCCGCGAAACACGCCTGACAGGTGTGGACCGGTCAATACCTTGCCCAGGTGCACACCGGCATTCGCAAACGAGAAGCTGGATCGACTGCCTGTGCCGACGCCGCCGCCGAAAAAGACGCCGTACTCCCACGGATCTGTAGCCAAAACGGCAGAGGCCGGAGCATTATTGCCGGTGGCTGGAGTCCCCTGCGCGAATGTATGGGTAGCGCAAGATACACATGCTGACAAGGAGAGGCAGGCAAACCGAAGCTTCACAATCTCCAAAGCAAATAAGTGGGAAAGCAATTTAACGGGTCGCCTCTGCCATCTCTTCGTCCATATCGAAGTTGGAGTAAACGTTCTGTACGTCGTCATTATCCTCAAGCGCTTCGAGCAGCCGCAGCATCTGCGCCGCCGGTGCGCCCTCAAGCTTGGTGTAGGTAGACGCGATCATTGTTACTTGAGTGGCAAGTGTTTCAATTTTTGCGTCGCGCACAGCCTGCGCCACTGTCTCGTATGTTCCCGGGTCCGTCGTAATCTCCCACGTCTCCCCTTCATCGGCCAAATCATCTGCTCCGGCGTCCAGGGCCAGCGCCATCAGCTTCTCCTCCTCGGCAGCGGTCTTGTCCACCACGATCAAACCCTTTTTCGCGAACATGAAGCGAACAGAGTTCGGTTCGCCCAGATTGCCGCCGTTCTTTGAAAACGTGTGCCGAATTTCACTCACAGCTCGGTTGCGGTTATCCGTCGTGCAGTCCACAATCACTGCCACACCCCCAGGTCCGTAGCCTTCAAACGAGATTTCCTCGTACGTTAGCCCCGGAATCTCGCCGGTGCCGCGCTGGATGGCGCGCTTGATATTGTCGGCGGGCATGTTTTCCGCCTTCGCCGCAACAATGGCCGAGCGCAGGCGCGGGTTACCGTCCGGGTCGCCACCGCCCTGCCGTGCAGCCATGGTGACTTCCTTGATCAGCCGTGTAAATGCCTTGCCCCGCTTTGCATCGGTGGCACCTTTTTTGTGCTTGATTGTCGCCCATTTTGAGTGGCCGGACATCGGAAAACCTCATTTCTATTCTCGCTCGCGCAAGCGCAAAGGACACCGCGCGACGGCTCAGTATAGCAGCGGACTCGGCTCTTTCGCCGGGCAGTATGGCAGCCGCATACCACTTTGAAAGGTATTGCCTCCAGCTGCTGATTCCTCGCAAATGCGCCGTATTTTCAAACGGAAAACAAGCTTTCAGAATCCATAACCGGTGGAACTCGCTCCGGTTACGTCCGGGTAATATTGCCACTTTTTACATTGCTTCTCATGCGGCAACGCAATACTGTGCAGCGACGGACGCGTATTTGTCCGGTGTCGACGGTGCAAATTTCAGCATGGAAGGTTCAGATTTCGCATGCACAAACTTCCTTATCTTCTGCTCTGCTTCTCGTCTCTCCTGGCTTGCAGCAATGCTGTGTATGCGCAAGGCACCCAGGGGCAGGCCATCACAGTCCTTGCACCGGCACTAGACATACCGCTTAACAGCGCCCCGTTCCAAATTCTCGCGCTTTCCTCATCCAATCTGCCGGTTACCCTTGCCGTCGATGGCCCCGGCGTACTGAGAGGCCGAACTCTGACGGTCACCGGCCCCGGCACGATCACGATTTCAGCCGCACAGGCAGGCAACAGCGTATTTGCACCTACTTTTACGCAGCTGGTACTCCACGCCAAGGCTGTACAGCCGGCTCTGCAGCTTTCCCCGGTTACGGTCACGTATGGAACCGCTTTCGATCCGGGGGCGCTCAGAGCTGCCGCCGTGGCCGCACCGGCTGTGAACCTCGCCGCCGATGCGGCGACCTTGCAATCCCAGTTGGACACCTCCCTTCTCGGCGTGAACGGACCGGCAGTGTACCTTCCCAACTCGCCCGTGTTTCGGTATGAAAACAACATCCTGACACCGACTACCGACCCGAATGCGCCCGGCGGTTACAGCGGTAATGTGCTTCCGCCACCCTACGGCTTGAACTACCGCGTGGCGTTTACCTGCGACTGCTCGCAGTTTGAGGCCGTAATTCAGGCAAGACAAACCCCGTATCGCCTCTGGGTCGATGGAGCCTATGTTTCGACTGACGCCACGGACACTCCGGGTGCCTACCCGAAGCACCTGTTTGTGCAAGTGAAATTTCCCGACAAGCGCCCTCGCCAGATCAAGTTCCTTGTCGGCGGCAACGCCCCGTTTTTCGGCATCAACACGGTCGGCGGCGACACAATTACCGCGCCGGAGGTGCCGCTCGGACCTCGCATCATGATCTTCGGCGACTCATGGACGGGCCCGACCATTCTGCCGCCGGTGCTGCCCCCGGCACAAGCGGGCCTTAACGGCGGCGGCTACCCGGAAGCGTTGGGCGAGTACTTCAACTGGGACTACTGGGATGACGGCATCGGCGGAACAGGCTTTACAAACACCGGGACCGATGCCCTGCACCGCACCTTTGTCGAGCGCGCGCAGACAGACATCTGCCCGACAGACTTCAGCGGTGTCGTGATACTGGGCGGCACTAACGACGGTAGTGCCCCGGAGTCCGCGGAGCAGACAGCCGTGAGCACGACGCTCTCTAAGTTGGCAAGCTGCCAACCGAATGTTCCGGTCGTCCTGTTCGGCCCCCAGGATTCCCACCCTATGCTGGAGCAGGCCATGTCCACTGCCGTCAGCCGGGCGGGCGGTCCGGTGTTCTATACCGATATGGCCGCGGCAACGCCGTGGCTTTACGGCGATCCGCTCGATCCTTCCGCCGGGAATAATTATCTCTATCTGAACGGTCACCCGACTCCGCTTGGGCATGACTACCTGGGAGAGAAAATCGCTTTTGACCTTCTCGTGAGATTCCCATGGCTCCTGCCGCAGCTTCACAGCCTGTCTCGCCCGGTACCAGTCGCAGGGCAGTTCAGCTACTCTGTACCGACCGGTACGCTGTTACCGGCCGGAGCCGGCACGGTTTCCGCTTCCTTTACTCCCGCGGATACGGCAAGCTTCACACCCTCAAGTGGTATGGCTTCAGTGACCGTCACGAAAGCATCTACCGGCATCACCATCACTTCCTCGCAGGTCTCAGGGAGTACAGCCATCCGTGCCACGGTTTCTCCGCAGGTTGCGGGCACACCTACGGGGCAGCTCACCTTTACTGATAATGGCATTCCAATCAGCACAATACTGCTTGCAAACGGTACAGCGAGCACCAAGCTTTCATCTGGAACACACAGGATTGGGGCTTCGTACGCAGGCGACAGTAACTTCTTCGCTTCCTCTACAAGTCCAATTACGATAAACGCAACCGTTTTTCCGCGATAGGCCCAACGGGAAGCTAACCATTTCCCTGCTATGAAGAGACTGGAGAAGGATTACGCTGACGGAAATCATCCTGATGCCAGTATGGGTATGCTTTCGGTCGCTCGCTAGCCGCATCGAGCTTTGCCACCTGTGCCGGGCTTAGCGCCCAGCCGACTGAAGCCAGGTTGGCGCGCAGCTGTGCCTCATTGCGCGCGCCGATAATGACGCTGCTCACGGTAGGCCGCGTCAGCAACCAGTTGATTGCAATTTGCGGCACGGTTTTGCCGGTCTCGGCTGCTACTTGGTCGAGCGCGTCCACTACCCGGTACAGGTACTCTTCCTCGACCACCGGGCCGCCTTTGTCGCCGCCCTGTCCGATCCGCGAATTTTCCGGCAGCGGATGTCCGCGCCGAATCCTGCCGGTCAGCCGTCCCCAGCCGAGCGGGCTCCATACCAGGGCGCCGACTTTCTGGTCGACTCCGAGCGGCATCAGCTCCCACTCATAGTCCCGACCCACCAGAGAGTAGTAGACCTGGTGCGCTACATAGCGTTGCCAAGTGTGCCGCTCACTCAGAGCAAGGGACTTCATCAAATGCCAGCCGGAGAAATTCGAGGCTGCAATGTAGCGGATTTTGCCCTGCTTTACCAATGTGTCCAGGGTCTCAAGCGTTTCTTCGATGGGTGTGGTCGCGTCGAAGCCGTGCATGTGGTAGATGTCAATGTAGTCCGTGCCCAGGCGGCGCAGGCTGGCGTGGCACTGCTCCAGCAAGTGATGGCGTGAGGAGCCGAGGTCATTAGGGCCGGAACCCATGGGAAACGTGGCTTTTGTAGATAGAAGCACTTCGTGCCTACGCCCCCCTACTGCCTTGCCGAGAATTTCTTCCGCAGCTCCGTGCGAGTAGACATTGGCAGTGTCAAACAGGTTCGCACCGGCTTCAAGGCATATGTCTATAAGCTGCCTGGCTTCGTCTACCTGGGTGCTGCCCCAAACCTTGAAGAACTCGTTGCTGCCACCGAAAGTCGCTACGCCAAGTGAAAGAACAGGGACCTTGAGCCCCGAATATCCAAGCTGTCTAAATTCCATCCTTGAGCAGATGCAGCCTGCTCGGCAAGTGCTTCACGCGGGTGTATCGGATTTGGCGCGCGGACGCCGAAAGGCATAAAACACCGCCAGCAACGGCGGTGCCAACAACACGCCCCAGAATGGAATGATGACCCCGAGCACGATGGGAAACAAAATTGCCGCCCACAGGGGTACATAGGTGATTTTTCGCAGCAGCAAGGGTTGAATCAGCAGTTGATCCAGCACCACGATGATGGCGTAGAGACCCAACACCAGTCCGAGCCGATACACGTCATGACCTGAGAACAGCACAGCCAGCACCGGGCCGATCACGCTCAGTACACCGCCCAGGTGCGGGATAAAGGCTGCAAGCGCGGCGATGAACCCCCAAAGCGGGGCATACGGTACATGGATCAGCATGAGACCGATCCACCACAGGAGGCCTACGCACAGCCCTTCCAGAGTGGCGGCACGCCACCACTGCGCTACCGCGGTACCGGCGGTTTGCAGGACATCGCCTGGACGGCGAAACGATGGTGTGGGTTCGGGCGGCATGGTCAAGGCGACCCCTTCCGGGACAGTAAAAGTGCCGACTACAGCGTTGGAGTCATTCGGAAGCCCAGAGGATGGCGCAGCCTATAACAGAAAGCCTTGAAGCTGCTAGGCTAGGGCCATGAAGTTCGGAGTTCTGGTGTTTCCGGGTTCCAACTGCGACCATGATACCGGGCATGTGCTCTCTGCGGTCGCCGGACAATCTGTGACCATGCTCTGGCATGACTCACCGTCGCTTGAAGACGTGGATGCGGTACTGATCCCCGGCGGTTTTGCTTACGGCGACTACCTGCGCACCGGTGCGATTGCGCGGTTTTCGCCCGTCATGCAGTCGGTGCGCCGCTTCGCCGCGGGCGGCGGTCCGGTGCTGGGCATCTGCAACGGCTTTCAAATTCTATGCGAAAGCGGACTGCTGCCGGGGGCACTGCTGCGCAACGCCGGGTTGCGCTATGTGTGCCGCCAGGTGTATCTGCGCGTTGAAGCAGAAGATACTGTGTTTACGCAGGGGCTGCGACAAGGGCAGGTGCTGAAGATGCCGGTGGGGCATATGGAAGGCAACTACTTCTGCGACGCGGAAACTTTGGCGGGGCTACGGCGTGACAATCGCATTGCATTTCGGTACTGTGACCTCGCCGGGAACGCAACGCCGCTCGCAAATCCAAACGGTTCCCTTGACGATATCGCAGGAATCTTGAACTCCGGCCGGAACGTACTAGGGATGATGCCCCATCCGGATAGAGCCAGCGAAGCCTTGCTTGGTTCCTCGGATGGCTTCGGCATTTTTCAGTCTTTGATAAACGCTTTAGAACAGCAGCAGCTCTTGCAGGCGTAGGGGGAACGCATGATCGACATTCATCACCATCTGCTTCCCGGCCTTGACGACGGCTCGCCGAATCTTGACACATCCCTACAAATGATTGATGTAGCAGCTCGCGACGGCATTACGCATATCGTTTGCACGCCCCATGCCAACGATCGTTTCCCGTACAGCCGCGAGCGCAACGAAGCTTTGCTCGAAGAGCTGCGTGCCCGCATCGGCGGCAGGGTGACGCTGGGCCTGGGCTGCGACTTCCATATGTCCTACGACAATATCCAGGACGCACTGGACAATCCGGGGCGCTATGCCATCAACGGTCGCAAGTACATGCTGGTCGAGTTTCCGGACTCCGCCATCTCTGAGAGCACCAACGACAGCCTGTATGAGCTGATTGTGTCCAAACAGCGGCCTATCATCACGCACCCGGAGCGCAACCCGGTGTTGCAGCGCCACCCGGAGCGACTGGCCGCCTGGATTCGAGAAGGGGCTCTTGTACAAATCACCGCCGCAAGTTTTACCGGGCGCTTCGGCCGTACGGCCAAGGCCATGGCTGAAAAGTTCATGAAGCAGAACTGGGTGCATTTCGTCGCAACCGACGCGCACAACCTGGAATCGCGCGCCCCGGTGATGAGCATGGCTTTTGAGCACATTCGCAAGAGTTACGGCGTGGACACAGCGGAACTGCTGTGCATCAAGAATCCTCGCGCTGTTTTTGACGGTCAGGAACTACCGGAGCAACCGGACGCCACCGAGTTGTACACCCACTTTGATGAAGAGCAGCAGATGCAGTACGGCCGCCGCAAAGTAGGCTTCTTCCGCCGCTTCTTCGGCAGCGAAGAGTAAGCCCGCTTATAAACCCAGGCCGCCGTTCACCGCGATGACCTGCCCGGTCAGGAACATGGAAGCGGAGCTTAGAAACAGCGCCACTTCAGCCACATCCTCGACCGTGCCATTGCGTCGCATCGGCGTCTTCTCGATGAAGTGCTCGTACCCCTCACCGGCTTCTGTACCCATCACAATCATGCCGGGAGCGACGCAGTTTACCGCTACCTCCGGTGCCCAGGCCTTTGCCATGGTCTGCGACAGCATGTGCAGGGCAGCCTTGGACGCGCAGTAGTGCCCATGTGTAGCCCAGGGATGCATACCGCCGAGCGAGCCTACATTCACAATGCGGCCGCCGCGCGGCGAGGCTCTGAGCCATGGCAGTGCCGCTTGTGCCACCAGCCAGGGCGCACGAGTATTAGTGCTGAACATTGCGTCCCACTGCTCCGGGGTGACCGCTTCTAAGGCTGCACTTTCAAACGCGCCTGCGTTGTTAATCAATAAATCGAGCCCCGGTGGTCCACCGGTAAAGTGCGCCGCGGCTTCCACCGCCGTCGCAATGCCGGCGGGTACATGGAGATCGCACGCAATGGCGCACGCCCGTACTCCGATTTGCTCAAGATCACGTACAGTTTGCTCTGCTTCATCGGCGGAGCGGTTGTAGGTAATGGCAACGTCAGCCCCGGCATGAGCCAGTGCCAATGCGATGCCGCGCCCGATTCGCTTCGCTGCCCCGGTTACAAGGGCCCGGCATCCATGCAGCGGATTGCGGACCGGGTTATGTACATTGCCTGGTACCGGAGAAGAAAGCATTTCCGAATACTACGCCGGCAGCACACCCACGTAAGAGGAACAACCTATTTCCAGTTTTCCTCATCCGTAAACATTACTGCATAAGCTTCGTTCTTTGCAGGTGATGTGTCAGGATTCTTATGAAGTTCTTCGTGGAATCGAATCGCACAAAGCCCGTTGTGATTTTGCTCAGTACTGTGCTCGTACTCCTGACAGGTTGCAACCAGATTCGTGCCGGAACCAGCCGACAAGCCGGTGCTCCCGGGATTGAAAACAATACCTCACAGGCACGCAATGCAGCCAATCCAAATGGACCATTGATTTCTATAAAATCGGCACCGCACCTTGCGCAGCGGGCTACCCTGCTTGACGTCAGCAACCTGGAGCCTTGCCAGCCCGTGAAGCTGACATTGTCAGAGACGCAGGCGCAAAGCAGCGGGTCCAGCCGCACTCTACGGTTCAATCTGATCAATGTGGGCGAGGCTTGCAGATTGGGAGGCTTCCCTGCTATCTCGCTGCTGGGCCCCAACGGTAAGGTTTTAACAAACGTACAAATTCACAAAGTTTCAACCACCGCAATGGAAGCTTCCATTGCACTACCTGGAACAACTCCGGCACGGAGCCAGGATTCACCCGGCACCGCACCTTCTCAACAGATCATGCTGGCCAAGGAGGGCCAAGCGGAGTTCCAGATCGGCTGGACTACCGGTACCGGTTGCGAGCAGGTAAGCCGCATCGCGGTAGCCGCTCCCGGCACCACCCGGTCCATTCTCATCGGGCGTCCGCTGGCTGTCTGTGATGGAGAAATCCTTCTGACGGCGGTAAGCCTTCCAGATACTCAATAGTCCTAGTGTGGCTTTGGCCCCGGCTTGGCAGTACCTTCTGTAGGCTGCGGGGTCACAGACTGCTGAGTGTTGTTGTCAAGAGGCGCTTTTTGGTAGATCGAGTACTGGCCTGAAGGCGGTTTGACCTGCACAGCCAGGTCACGGCTCAGGGTGTCGTTTGTAAAGGCTTCCCCATGAGTCTGGAAGCCGGACTTAAATACCTGCAATCGTACTTCGTCTCCCATCGGGATGACGTCGAGAACCGCTTTACCTTCCTCATTCGTCTTGAGCTCGATATTGCCTTGATCTTTACCTTCGTGAAAGGTATGGAAGATTACAGCCGCATTTTCTACGGGTTTGCCGTTGGAGGCGCGCGTCACCGTAATAGAGATATGCGAAACCGGCGGCGGCTCCTTGTACTTGCGTCCACGCCTGTCATCTTGCGCATGGACCGGGAGGACGCAAGCTACTCCCACCAACACCAAAGATGCTCGCACGGCAGCATTGAGGAACGTCCCGTGCCCGTTTGTATGCGATTTCATGAGGAGATTGTACCGCTCTCATGCACTGACAACACCGGGAAACGGCAACTGCTTTCGGCAAAGAACTTGCATCCTAATAAGTGCCAACAGAGACCGGGGAGTCTGTAAGAACCCTGGAGACTTACATATATATAGCTAGGCACCACAAACATCAGGGAGATTTACAGAAATGGCTCAGCACAGCGTAAAGGAAATGCCGGTTAAAAAGGCGTCTGAAGCAAAAGGCACACCTGGACCGGAAACAAAGATCAATAACAAGATGTACAAAAATCGTGTGGATCTGTCTGACGACCAGAAGAAGCAGGTTGTCGAAGTGATGCAAGAGCGGCTTGCCAGCGCGCTTGACATGTACTCGCAGGCCAAATTTGCCCACTGGAATGTAAAGGGCTACAACTTCTACCAGCTTCACCTGTGCTTCGATCAGGTAGCAAAGCGCATTTTCAAGCAAATCGATGCAATCGCGGAGCGGATGACCCAGCTTGGCGGTGTAGCGAACGGCACCGTGCGTCAGTCTGCGCAGGGATCACCTATCCCTGAGTTCGACACCATGCTGGTCGCGGGTATGGACTATGTAAATGCCCTGGCAAATAGCCTTGGGGTATATGCAGCGTCCCTGCGTGAAGCCTCTGACAAGATCGACGAAATCGGTGATGAGCCGACTTCGGATTTCTTTAAGGCACTGGATGTTGATGCTGAAGAGCAGCTGTACTTCCTTGAGTCTCACCTGGAAGCGGGCGACGTACAGTAAGTACTTCCCCGACATGAGAGGCGCGCTAAGGCGCGCCTTTTCTGTTGTGTTGAAAGTGTACCGACCCCGCAAAGGTAGACCTCAGTGAGAGAATACTGACTATGAGCGATACGATTCGGGCCGGTGTGATCGGCTTTGGCTTTGCGGGGCAGATCTTCCATGCTGCGGTAGTAAACGAAACACCGGGGCTGGAAGTAGCGGCGATTGTGGAACGTTCCGGCAAGCTGGCACCTGCCAAGTACCCGGATGCGCGTGTAGTCGCCTCTTTGGACGAAATGCTTGCGGACGAATCCATCAAATTATGCATTGTCGCCACGCCGAATGACATGCATCGCAGCCTGGCTGAGCAGTGTCTCCGGGCTGGCCGCCATGTGGTCGTTGACAAACCGCTCGCCCTGACCAGCAGCGATGCAGCCACCCTTGCCGCCGTAGCCCGGAAGCATAAGGTAGTGCTGTCTGCGTACCACAATCGCCGCTGGGACGGTGATTATCAAACCGTACAAAGTCTGCTGAGTACAGGGCGCATCGGCGACCCCCTGATGTTTGAATCTCACTTCGACCGATTTCGCCTGGAACCGCGTCCCGGTGCATGGCGCGAGACGGAAGCCGCAGGCGGCGGCATCCTGTTCGACCTGGGGCCGCATTTGATTGATCAGGCGCTTGCGCTATTCGGCAGCCCGACTACCTTGTGGGCAGATGTGCGTACGATTCGACCCGGGATGCCGGTGGACGATGCTTTCGACATCCAGATGACCTATGAGGATTCACCGGTGGTAACGCAGAGACTTCTGCGGGTGTGGCTGCGGGCCACAATGGGTGCGGCCAACCCCGGGGCGCGCTTCACCCTGCAAGGGACCAAGGGCGGCTATGAAAAGTGGGGTCTGGACCCGCAGGAGGCTGCCTTGAAGGAGGGCGCACACTTTGCCGATCCCGGCTTCGGTGAGGAATCTTTCCACTCCTGGGGCCTACTGACCGTACCGGGTGCCGCGCCTGAGACGGTGCCGACGTTGCCCGGAGACTATCGCCGCTACTACGAGAATGTACGTGACGCCATTCTCGGCAAGGCACCGCTTGCGGTAACAGCCGGGGCGGCGTGGTCCGTGTCTTGCATCATGGAGATGGCGCGGGAGAGCTCCCGTACAGGCCGCCGCCTGCCTGTAGACCTGAGCATTGCAAACACGTTATAAATGGTGCGGTTGTAGGGGTTCACTCATGGCAGCTCGTTTCGCGGTGGCGGCGATAGCCAGGATAGCAGCTATCACGCTTGCTATAACGCTGACCACCTGCTTCGGCTTGGCGCAAAAAGGGCACGACCCTCTTTCAAGCGCCCAGGTAGACCAGGTACGAGAACAGGGCGACCACCCGGTAGAGCGGCTCAAGCTCTTTCTGAAGTTTGCAAATGAGCGGGTAGAAGCCATCAAGGAGCTGACGCCGGACGCGACCGAGAACGATCGCCCTGCCCAGCTGCGCGCCCGCTACGAGGAGTTCACGCGCATCGTCGATGAGTTGTCGGACAACATCGATACCTATGACACGGACCACGCCGACATTCGCAAGGCACTGCGAGCCATCGTAGACAGCAGCCCGAAGTGGACCCCGGTACTCCAGGCTCCCCCTTCGGATCGTACCTACGACTTTGTGCGGAAAACGGCACTGAACGCGGCGGAGTCCGCCTCGGACCAGGTGCGTAAGCTACTGGCAAGCGAAGAAACCTACTTTGCCGCCCACAAAGACCAGGTCAATGGAAACGGCAAGGCACCCACACCTGAGCCTTAAGGCTGCGCGACCCTCCTGTAAACTGAAAGTGAGGACCCCATGCCCGAGATCCAGCGCAGGAAGACGGTTACAGCCACGGTAGGCAAGGTTCGCGTGGGATCGGACGCACCGGTAGTAGTGCAGTCCATGACCAACACCGACACCGCTGATATACAAGGCAGCATTGCCCAGATCGCCGCCCTTGCCGCAGCAGGCTCAGAGCTGGTGCGGGTCACCGTCAACAACGATGCCGCTGCGCAGGCTGTACCGTACATCGTGGAAGGCTTGGCCAAGCTGGGGCTTGATACGCCGATTGTGGGCGACTTTCACTACAACGGTCACCTGCTGCTGCGCAAGTTCCCTGCCTGCGCGCAGGCGCTTGCCAAGTACCGCATCAATCCCGGTAACGTGTCGATCGGGCGCAAGAATGACGACAACTTCCGCACCATGATCGAGTGCGCTGTTGAGAACCAGAAGCCCGTCCGCATCGGCGTGAACTGGGGCTCACTTGACCAGGCACTGCTAACAGTGATGATGGACCAAAACTCGCGCCTTGCGGAACCGCTACCCGCGCGCGACGTGATGATGGAGGCGATGCTGGTTTCGGCCCTGTCCTCGGCTGAAGCTGCCGAGCGGTACGGTTTGCGGCACGACCAAATCATCCTGAGCGCCAAGGTTTCCGGCGTGCGCGACCTCATTGACGTGTACACCATGCTGGCCGCGCGTTGCGACTATCCTCTGCATTTGGGGCTGACTGAGGCGGGCATGGGCGTCAAGGGTGTGGTTGCCTCGACAGCGGGCCTGGCACCGCTGTTGCTGGCCGGGATCGGCGACACAATTCGCGTTTCACTCACTCCGAAGCCGAACGGCGACCGGACGGAAGAGGTGCAATGCGCACAGCAGATTCTGCAGTCGCTATCAATCCGCTCCTTTACGCCGCAAGTAACGGCGTGCCCCGGCTGCGGCCGCACCACCAGCACCTTTTTTCAGCACCTGGCCGAGCAGATTCAGGACTACTTACGCGCTTCCATGCCTGTCTGGCGGGAGCAGTACCCGGGTGTAGAAGAGATGAAGCTGGCCGTGATGGGGTGCATCGTCAATGGCCCGGGCGAAAGCAAGCACGCCAACATCGGCATTTCACTGCCCGGTACGTTTGAGGAGCCGAGCGCGCCGGTGTATGTGGATGGCCGTTTGATGACGACCTTACGGGGTGACGGCATTGTGCCCGAGTTCCAGAAGATCCTGGACGAGTACGTACGCAGCCACTACGGCGCGGCCGCCCAGGAAAGTCGGCAGCTGGTCGAGGTCTCCTAAAAGGGTGTATGCAAAGTCGAAAACAAGTAAAAAGTCGGAAATAAGCACCCGGTGTCATCCTGAGCGAAGCCGAAGGATCTGCTTTTGCCTTGGCATTTCGTGCCTGTGCCGAGGAAAACAGGTCCTTCGACTCCGTTTTACTCCGCTCAGGATGACACCGGTTCTGTCGTGATTCTGCAACGAAATTGCATACGGCCGCCGAGCAGGCCTTTGTGACTAACGTACTCTGTCGCTCTTTGTAAAAAACGGCTATTCTGCACCCAATCTTCCTCTTACCGGGTGTTGTTCATGCCATTACTTCGGCTTGTGCTGCTGTTCTTACTTGGACCTTTGCTGGTCATTACGGCTTGCTACGCTTCTCCACGAACCTGCTACACACCGGAGGAAGCGGCAGATCATCCGGAAAAGGATATCTGTCTGAGCGCCCATGTCTACGATGTAGTGGAAAGTACCGACGGTACGCGCTACCTGGACTTGTGCAAGCCTGACATTGCCGATACTGCATGCCATATGACAGTTGTGAGTTTCGCGGCGGATCGCAAGGAAGTCGGTGCGCTCGATATTCTGCGGGAGCAGGATGTGCGCCTGCGCGGCGTGGTCCATACGGTACACGGCCAATCGATGATGCTGCTGAGCCACGCACGACAGTTGCACGATGGACCGGAGAAGTTTCGTCCCAATCCGGAGCTGCTGAGCGGCTTCTCGGCAGGCGGCAACGGGACTGCCTTCAAAGACCCGGCAATGACGTCGCACAAGTCCAAAAAAGCGAGTGTGTTTGCCGGCAGCAACTCCAGCTCAAAATACTAGACCAGCCGCCCGGAACCGGCCCGAAGCTTTTTGAGCGGGTAGGACGTGCCTCGCCAGACCACCGCTCCGCGTACCAGCGTAAGCAAGGTAGAACGCAGCATGGCATACACAAGAAAAATTGTTGCCACAGGCAGCAACAGTGCATACTGCGCGCCGGAGCCGCCTTCACGCCGGCATGCGCGATAGAAAACCCATTGCCATGCCAGGGTTGTCAGCGATGCGAGCTGCATAGCGGGTGGCCCAAAGAACCCATAAGCAGGATAGATACCGAATACGCCGAGGAAAAGCGAACCGCCGAGAGCCAGGAAAGTATTGAAGCGAAAGGCCGCGAAAAGATTTTTCGTCACGTTGCGCACGATTCCGCTCACACCGCTGGCCCAGTGCAACGTTACCAGGCCGGTTCCGAATACCACACGCTGGCGCAGACCGAGGCGCTTGATCTCAACCGCGAGCCGGACGTCCTCCAGCACTTCCATACGCAAAGCAGTAAACCCGCCGATAGCCTCGTATGCCTCGCGGCGGACGAGGTTGAACGCACCCACGCCGATCCGGTCGCGGGGGCTTTGCGGGTCAGCTACCTTCCACAGGCGCACCGCGCATGCGGAGAGTACCTGCATGGCCGAGAGCATCATATGTTCGCCGAAACTCTTGATGATGGGTGTCGGCAGCAGGACGAGGTGGTCGGCTCGCTCCTCAATCATGTACTGCATGGCCCGGCAAAGAGCATCCGGGCGGAAGAAAATGTCTCCATCCGTAAACAGCAGGTAAGGCGCATCTGTGGCGGCAACACCCTGAGCCAATGCATTTTGCTTGCCCATCCAACCTGTCGGCAGCTCACGCACGTGGAGCACGGTAAGCGGGATCGCGTTTACCTGCGCCCTTGATACGGTGGGGACCGCTTCGTGAACCTCATCTTGAAGCGCATCCAGAAGCGCACCGGTGCGATCCGTGGAGCGATCATCCACCGCAACTACTTCGAGTTGCAAACCTCTCTGTGCCAGGAGTGAGCGCACGGTTTGCTCAATGGCGGTTTCTTCATTGCAGGCCGGAACGATCACAGCCAGGCGCGGGCTACCGGCAGGCAATGGGTCACTGTAGCGCACCTCAAGCAAATCCGGAACACGTTTGATATGGACCAGAAACTCAATGGTCTTGTAGGCCCAGGCAGATGCGATCAGCCAGCTCAATCCAACAGAGGCTCGCCGTCCCCAAACGGGGGCACGCTCCGGCCAACCCACTACTTGGCCGGCCGGGGCCAGCGTGCGTCCACAACCGTGGCAATGCCGCCGCGCGGGCGAAACTCGCCATGCACATGCGCCCACACAGGTTCGCACGCCTTTACCGCGTCATCCAGTATTTGATTCACTACATTCTCCTGAAAAATACCCAGGTTGCGATAGCAGAACAGATATTCCTTGTAACTCTTCAGCTCCAGGCAACGGTCGCGGGGCATATAGCGCAGCTGGATCACGCCGAAGTCCGGCAAGCTGGTTTTGGGGCACACAGAAGTGAACTCCGGATCGTCGATCAGGATTTCGTAGCCTGCGAACTGGTTTTCCCAGGTTTCGATTGCAGGAAACTTGGCGTCAAGGCCGGCTCTTGCGTGTTCATCGGTGTAGCGCGGAGTAAGGATTGCCATACGTTTCAGTTTAGCTGAGCCGTGACGGCAGCCGCACTCAGAAGAGTTTAAGAGGCACCGGGTATACTCAGGTTCGGGATTGACTGACGACCGCATGGCAAAACAACGCTCGACGCAGAGCACACGCATTTTCATCTGGACGGTCGCAGTCCTCGTTCTTCTTCTCGTGGCCTACCTGGCCCATATCGCCACCCGTACCGTGTTGCAGGTGCGCGCCTTTACAGTGGTACGCGGCTCTATTAAAAGCAGTGTCTCTACCAACGGCAAGGTGCAGCCGGTCTCCAATTACGAAGCGCATGCGCCCTTTCCAGGCCTGATACGCACCGTCTACGTGCATGAGGGCGATGCCGTACCGGCAGACAAGCTGCTGCTGACCATGGATGACTCTGACGCGCAGACACGCTTGCTGCAGGCGCGTGCCTCGCTGGCCGGTGCGCTGGCTAACCAGCAAACGCTGGCAGCGGGCGGTGCGCCTGAAGAGCGTAGCAGCTTTAACGGCCAGCTTGCGCAGGCGCAAACCGAAGCGCAGGCAGCGGCACAGTCGCTTGCGACATTACAGCAACTTGCCGCTACAGGTGCCGCCTCGCCGAGTGAAACGGCACAGGCGCAGAATCGTTTGAACAACGATCAGGCCAGTCTCCAGGTATTGGAACAACGCCGCGCAGCCCGCATGAACTCTCCAAATTTGGCGCAGGCGCAGGCTGAAGTTGTTGAGGCACGCGCCGCCGTCACGGCAACAGAAGGTGCCCTTGAAAAAGCCAGTGTGCATGCGCCGCTGGCAGGCACCGTCTACTCCGTATCTGCGGCGCCGAGCGAGTACGCGCAGCAGGGCGATCGCCTGCTGCAGATTGCCGACCTGAACCACATGGAAGTGCTGGCCTACTTCGATGAGCCTGACATCGGCAAACTGCATCTGGGTCAGCCGGTCACCATCACCTGGGTTGCCAAGGCAAACCAGACCTGGCATGGGCACATTACCCGGTTGCCGGCAACCGTGATTGCCTATACAACGCGCAACGTGGGCGAGGTGCTTTGCTCCATTGAGGACCCGCACGATGGCCTGCTGCCCGACACCAACGTGAATGTGACCGTGACGACGAACAGCGTAAGCGACGCACTCTTTGTACCGCGTGAAGCACTGCACACCGAACAGGGCCTGACGTATGTGTACAAGGTGGTCCATGGCTCGCTCAAGCGGGTGCCGGTAACGGTAGGCAGCTTGAACCTGACGCAAGTGCAAATCACAAGCGGCATTGCCGCCGGCGATGTCGTAGCCCTGGGCGCGCTCGGTGGGCAGCCGCTGCTGAACGGCACAGCGGTGCAGGTCCAGTAGAAGCAGCCCGCCGATACCTTGTTTTACGAGCGCCGCCGGGAGCAAACCCCAGACCGCTTCAAGGTAGAATCGCCTGTAATGCCAACAGCGGTACATCTTTGCCGGGCACACATCGAACGGCTCCAAAAGCCAAGCAGCCGCGAGAAGGAACAAGCGATTTGAGCTGGACCCCCGCACCCCGCCTTCTCGCTACATGTTTGCTTTCTGCGGCTGCATGCTTGCTTGCTGCTCCAGCCCATGCGCAGCTATCGCTTTTTTCCGCAGTGGATCTGGCGCGGCGCAACAGTCCCTCTGTACGGATAGCCCAGGCTGATGTCGCTAAAGCGCAGGCAGTCGTGTCGCAAACCCTGGATGCCTACGTGCCGTCCCTAACAGCGGGCTCTTCAGCCGGCTACTCCTACGGTTTCCTGGGCGGCGTGCCGAGCGTGTTCAACGCCCAGATTTCATCACTGCTCATCTCGTTTTCGCAGCCGGACTACATTCGCGCGGCGCGGGCAGGTCTGCATACGGCGACGCTCAACCTGCAGGATGCATTGGACCAGGTAGAGCTTGACAGCTCGCTCGATTACCTGCAGCTCAACACCATCACCCAGCAGCTTGTGGCCCTGGACGAGGAGAAAACCTATGCTGAAAAACTGAACTTCATCGAGGGGGAACGGCTGTCGGCAGGGATCGAAAGCCAGATTGCCGCGACCCGTGCGGAGCTGACCGCGGCTCAGGCCGATGCGAAGCGGCTTGACCTCCAGGCGCAGGCTACGCTGCTGCGCAAGCGGCTCAGCGACCTTACCGGGCTGCCGGAGAACCAGATGCAGCCCAAAACAGAGACCGTGCCCGAAGCTCCATCCACGGAAGGCAGTTTAAGTGTGCGCCGCACCGCGGGCGTCGATGCGGCCTTCAGCAATGCGGTCAGCAAACACTACGTCACTCACGGAGATGCCCGCCAGAACTACCGTCCGCAGATCGGCTTCGGCTTCTCCTACCAGTATCTTGCGACCACGTTGAACAACTACAACCAGTTTTACAACCACCCTCTCCAGCCGAATAACTTCGGCCTTGCCGCACAAATCAATTTCCCATTGTTCAATGCAAGCACTACCGCGCATGCGCGAGAGTCTGCCGCCGATGCAGCGCATGCCGACACGCAAGCCGAACAGGGACGCCAGGCAGCCGAGGAGCAGGTAGTGCAGCTGGACGCAAGCTTTGCCGCACTGCGCGGGCAGGCTCATATCGCCGAATTGCAGGCCCGGCTTGCGAGCCAGCAATTGCAGGCGGTGCTGTTGCAGCTGAAGAGTCCACCTGCGAACCCCACCGCTGCGCCGCTTACCCCAGCCGATGAAATGGAAGCCCGCATCAATGAGCGTATTCGCTACAGCGAGGCCTTGGATGCACGTTTCATGCTGCTGAAGGCCCAACTTTCCCTGCTGCGTTCCACCGGCAGGCTTGAGGCCTGGATCAACCGGGGTTCCCGCTAGGCGCACACATTTCAGGGCATCCATGCATCAAACTGTTAGGATTAGACTTGATATGCCACTAAAGACACTGTTTCTGAACCCGCCTTCCTTTGAAAATTTCGACGGTGGTGCCAGCTCCCGCTGGCCCGCGACACGTGAAATCGAGAGCTACTGGTACCCGGTGTGGCTGGCGTATCCGGCCGGCATGCTTGAAGGCTCACGCCTGCTCGATGCCAACCCGCACCATGTCTCGTGGGACGGTGTGATTGAAATTCTCAAGGATTACGAGTTTCTTGTACTGTTTACGAGCACCATAGGCTGGACCGGCGACCAGCGCGCTGCCGAGAAAGTGAAAGCGGCGCACCCGCACATCAAGATTGCATTTGTCGGTCCGCCTGTGACCACCGACACGGATAAGGCGCTTGACGAGTGCGCTGCCATCGATTTTATCTGCCGACGCGAGTTTGACTTCTCTGTCGTTGACTATGCAAATGGCAAGTCTCGCAATGAAATCCTCGGCATCTCCTACCGCGATGAGTCGGGCAAGATCGTGCACAACCCGGACCGCCCGCAAGTCGAAAAGCTCGACAAGCCGGACATGCCCTGGGTCACCGAAATTTACAAGCGCGACCTGGATGTCACCAAGTACAACGTTCCCTTCTTGCTGCACCCGTATGTAGCCCTGTACTCGACACGCGGCTGCCCCGCGCAATGCACCTTTTGCTTGTGGCCGCAGACGCTCTCAGGTCATGCCTGGCGCAAGCGTTCGACAGATGACGTCGCCGCCGAGATGGCGCATGCCAAGCAGCTCTTTCCTGAAGTGAAGGAATTCTTCTTCGATGACGATACCTTTAACATCCAAAAGGCTCGGACCATCGAGTTGTGCGCCAAGCTCAAGCCCCTGGGGCTGACCTGGTCCTGCACCTCGCGCGTAACCACCGACCGGGACACGCTCAAGGCAATGAAGGAAGCCGGCTGCCGCTTGCTGATCGTGGGTTTTGAGTCGGGCGATCCGCAGATTCTCAAAAACATCAAGAAGGGTGCCACGGTTCAGCGTGCGCGCGACTTCGTGAAAGACTGCCACGATCTCGGCCTGATTATCCATGGCGACTTCATCCTTGGTCTGCCCGGCGAGACAAGAGAGTCAATCCGCAATACGATCGACTTTGCTAAGCAGCTTGATGTCGAGACGATCCAGGTTTCCATCGCGCATGCATTCCCCGGCACTGAGTTCTATGACTATGCCAAGCAGCACGGCTTCATTACCAACGAGGCCAAGATGGTCGATGAGGGCGGCCACCAGCTGGCGCATATCGAGTACCCGGGGTTGCCGACCGAGTATGTGCTGGAAATGGTGCACCGCTTCTACGATGAATACTACTTTCGGCCCAAGGCGGCGTTTCGTGTCGTGTGGAAGGCAGTCGTAAATCGTGATGTACCGCGGCTCTATGTCGAGGCACGCGCGTTTATGAAGCTCCGCAGCGAGCGCAATCGCATGGTAAAGCAGACCAAGAGTGACAAGGCTCGTGACAGCCGCGAAGCCGTTAGCGCCGGCGTTTAGAGTTACTTGCAAAAGCGCGGCCGGCTCTCGCTAGCCGCGTTGTTCTATGTTGAACACGGTAACCATGGCTGATTCCTCAATGACCTTCGGACGCTACATGGTCCTGCTTACCGTTGCAATCACGGCACCGCTAGGCGACACGTTTCTCGCTGTCGGCATGAAGCAGCTTGGACCGGTTTCACTCACCCAGCATCCCGCCCTACTGATCCATGCCTTGCTTACACCGTATGTTGCCATGGGCATCGCGCTGCTCATCGGCTTCTTCGGCTCCTACACAGCGGCACTTTCATGGGCCGACCTTACCTACGTGCTGCCCACCACTTCTATCGGCAATGTGTTCATCGCGCTGCTGGCTCGCTTCTGGCTTCATGAGCCCATCACATTTTCACGCTGGCTGGGCATTGCCCTTATCACGGCGGGCGTCGGCTTTGTCGCCAATGGGAAGAGCTACACCGAGATGAGTGGGGTCGATACGCAAGCCGCTACACTCGAAACCAAGCCGCTGTGACTGCCCTTCCTCACTCCTCCGGCTTCCAGGTCGCACTTATGATCGCGGCTATTGTCACATTTGCCACCATCGGAGACCTGCTGATCGCCTCGGCCATGCGGAGCCTCGATCTCGACGCGATTCGTGCAAAGCAGGGTTTAACCGGCGCGATTCGGGCAGTTGTCACAAATGCCCGCTTCTGCGGCGGTGTTCTGGGCATGGCTTGCGGCTTCTTTTCGTTGCTGTATGCGTTGTCGCATGCCGATGTCAGCCTGATCGGGCCCGCTTCCGCTTCGCTGACCTTTGTGACGAATGCATTTGCGGCCAGGTTCGTGTTGAAGGAGCGTGTAGACCGCCGCCGCTGGGCTGCGGTTGTGTTCATCTGTCTTGGAGTTGCCCTGCTTCGGCAGTGACGCTTATAGCAGACGTTTGAAATGATGTAGCCATCATCAGGTAATATCACTTCCTAATATGTCCCAGGTACAACGTGCGTCTCGAAACATCCCCTTGTCCTGCGTAGCGTTTTACCTATTACTAGTTTTCTATTTAATCCACAGTGTCTTCAAGGCGGCTGAAGGCCACTTCGTCTATGCGTTGGATGACCCTTACATTCACCTGGCATTGGCTGAAAACCTGGCCCATGGGCACTACGGCATCAACCCCGGCGAGTTCACCTCACCGGACTCAAGCCTCATCTGGCCTTTCCTCCTGGTGCCCTTCGCGGGAACTGCGATTCACCTTTATGTTCCTTTAGCATGGAACATTCTTTTCGGCAGCCTTGCCGCCTGGCTGATCGGGCGCATAGTTGCTACATGGCCGCCCCTGGCCGGTGTCGGGGGCCGCATGCCATGGTCGCAGCAGGCCTTTACAGGCATTCTGCTGATCTTCGCAGCCAATCTACCCAGCCTCACCATCACCGGCATGGAGCATGTTCTCCAAATACTGCTGGCAATCTGCTGCGCCTTCGGCATGATGGAAGCCTTGTCCGGGCGCCCTGTCCCTTGGTGGTCCATCGCAGCTGCCGTTCTGGCACCTGCTGTTCGCTATGAAGACCTCACGCTGACGCTGGCCATATGCTTTGCGCTGGCCGGTTTGCGCAAATGGACGGCAGCTGCCGGTGTGTTTATCGCTAGCCTGGTGCCCCTCTTTGCGTTTTCCCTGTTCCTGCACAGCAAGGGTCTACCTGCCCTGCCTTTGTCAGTCCTGGTCAAGGGCAGTGCTTTTACCAGCGGCAGCCTGCCCGTCAAGATATTGACCTTGCTCAAAGGCAGCATCCACCAGGGCCTCACAACTCCTGAGCGTTACCCCATCCTTGTTCTGTTCTTGATCTTTGCCTATCTTGCTTACCGAGCCGATACCCGGATTCGCCGCTATGTATACACCGGCACCGCCGCGCTAGGATTGCTGCAGCTGCTCATCGGCCGATTCGGCTGGTTCTTTCGTTACGAGCTGTACGCGCTTGTTTTTCTGACTCTGCTTTGCATGCGCATTCTCCATGATCGGCCTCGCTTTTTCTTCGGCTACTTTGCCTTGGGCCTGATGTTTTGCGCGTCCCCGTATATCGGTGCCACCGCGGCAACCGCATCCGCTGCCAGGGCTGTCTATGAGCAGCAGTACCAGATGCATCGCTTTGTCACAGGCTTTTACAAAGGCGATTACGCGGTCAACGATCTCGGCTTTGTCAGTTTCGAGCGGCGACCCGGCAGCTATGTTCTTGACGTGTACGGGCTAGGCTCGCTTGAGGCCTCGCGGCAGATGGACAAGACAGCGGACTGGATGGAAGCTATCGTAAGCCGTCGCCATGTGGCCCTTGCGATGCTGTTTCCGGATTGGTTCAGTATTCCGGCAAGCTGGTCACCGCTTGCGAAGATGTGCATCCAGGATGTGGATACAACAAGCCTCGGCGGCAGCTGCGTCGTCTTCTATAGCACTGCAAAAGCCGGTAACGCCGCTCTCCGTGCAGAGTTGAAGGCTTTCTCCACGCAACTTCCTGATGGTATTGCCTTCTACCTGGGCGGCCCGCTAAATGAGGATTCCATGTGGCAGCCTGTAACCGAGATACGGCAGAAGCGCCCATAGAGCAGGGTTAGCGCCCTGTAAGAGAACAGTGTCATCCTGAGCGCGTGTCTGGAAAGTGACTCTCATGTTAACCTCATGTTGCAAAATCGTGTCATCCTGAGCGAAGCCGAAGGACCTGCTTTTGCCTTTGACCTTTGCGCCTGCACCTGAGATAAGCAGGTCCTTCGACTCCGCTGCGCTCCGCTCAGGATGACACGAGGGTAGTCAGGATGACACGAGGGTAACAGTTTGCAACTTTGCGTATACCCTTTGACGCTGACACGATGTTGATGAAGCCACTTCTCACACACCCTCTCAGATCGTGAGAGCTCAAGGGCAGCCTGCTGTTTCGGCTACCATTTCCGGGTATTCCGGTCGCCAGATGCGCTGACGGATACGCATCTCCAGCGTTTCGGGGTTGGCAGGGGGAGCCAGCCCATCCTCAACAGCGCGGCGTGCAACCGCCACGGCGATAGAGATTGCGGCCTCCTGCATATCTTCAAGATGCGGTAGCAGCGGGGCTTCCGGCGTGGCGATCGCCGGGGACCAGTCGCCCAGCGCACGCGCGGCAGCCAGCATCATGGCGTCGGTTACACGCGCTGCCTGCGACACAGCAACCCCAAGCCCTACGCCCGGGAAGATGTAGAAGTTGTTCACCTGCGCAATCGGAATGGTTGCGGCACCCAGCTGCACAGGGGCAAAGGGAGCCCCGGTAGCCACGAGCGCACGGCCTCCGGTCCACTCTAAAATCTCCGCCGGTACACCCTCGGCGCAGCTGGTCGGGTTCGACAAAGGAAATAGAATTGGGCGAGGGTTGTATCGCGCCATGGCTTCGACTACCTCCCGAGAAAACAAGCCGGGCCGCGTGGAGACGCCGATCAGAATCGTCGGCTGCGCATGCGTGACAACTTCAAGCAGGCTCCAGTTGGCGGCTCCGTCGCCGGGCTGAGGCCAATAGGCCAGCGCCTCCCGCGAATGTGCAAACTGCTCCTGCGCGGGCGAAAGCCCTTTCTCCTCAGCCAGAACCAGGCCGTCTACATCTTGCAGAAAGAAGCGCCCCTTCCCTTCTGCCTCACTCAAACCCTCTTCCAGCATCGCCTGCAGCATGTAGGCTGCAATGCCGGTGCCCGCGCCGCCTGCGCCTACAATCACGACCTTCTGATCACGCATGCGGGCTCCGCTTGCGCGCAGCGCCGCGTACACCGCGCCCAGAACCACGGCGGCGGTACCTTGAATGTCATCATTGAAGGTACACAGTTGGTCGCGGTAGCGCTCCAGGATGGGCCGCGCATGCCGTCGGGCGAAGTCCTCCCATTGCAGCAAGACGTTGGGCAGGGTCGCTTTAACGGCCTCGACAAACTCGTCGATGAACGCAAAATATTCGTCTTCGCAGATACGTTCATGCCGCCAGCCGAGATAGAAGGGATCGCTGTGCAGCTCGGGGTTGTTGGTGCCGACATCGAGCACAATCGGCAGCGTACGTGAGGGATGAATGCCGCCCAGCAGCGAGTAGATGGCCAGCTTGCCGATCGGTATACCCATGCCGCCCACGCCCTGGTCACCGATGCCGAGCACCCGCTCGCCGTCGGTAACGACGATTACGTCCACGTCACGAAATGGCCGGCTTTCAAGCATCTGCCGCATGCGGTGCCGCTGCGGGTACGACAGGAACAACCCGCGCGGCTTGGTGTACAAGCGTGAAAACTGCGAGCAGCCCAGGGCCACGGTAGGCGTGTACAGAATCGGCATCATCTCTGCCGTGTGCCGCTCCACCAGCGAGTAGAAGAGGATTTCATTGCGATCCTGCAGCTGGCGCAGAAAGTTGTGTTTGCGCAGGTCGTCAGGCTGCTCGCCGTAGACATGGTACAGACGCGCGATCTGCTGCTCGCGTGTGACCACGTGGGGCGGCAGCAGCCCATTCAGCGCAAAGGTATCGCGCAGCTCTTGCGAGAAGGCCGTGCCCCGGTTGAGCAGCGGCGTGTTCAGGATTTCCATGCCGCTCAACGTCGTCGCCACACCTGTGACAGCCCCATGGCTGTCTGTGAGCCAGCGAATGTTCTTATGCACAAGGGCACCCGGCTCCTGAGCATTTCAAAACCCTATGCCCAGGTTTCCTTGATACCGTCCAGCACCCGGTTGAGGTACGTAGCCGCACTGATAAGCGCAAGGTGCGTAAGCGCCTGCGGAAAGTTACCCAGCTGCTCCCCGCTGCTTCCCAGCTGTTCTGAGTAAAGCCCGACATGGTTGGCATAACCCAGCATTTTATCGAACAGCAAGCGTGCCTTGTCCACCTGCCCGGCGCGTGCCAGGCATTCGATCAGCCAGAAGGAGCATGCTGTAAAACTGCCTTCATCGCCATCAAGGCCGTCGCTGCCGCTTGCATACCGCAGTACCAGGCTATCTTCAGTCAGGCAACTTTCGATACGCTCCATGGTAGAAAGCCAGCGTGGGTCGGTCGGGCTGATATAGCGCAGCATGGGCATCAGCAGCAGTGCGGCATCGACGACTTTTTCACCCTTGGCCTGCACAAATGACTGCATGTCTTCATCCCAGAAGTTTTCAAGGATGTCATCGTTGATCCGGCTGCGCGCCTCATACCACTCTCTCAAAGGTGCGTCGAGGGAGCGTTTGTCTGCCAAACGAATGACCCGATCAAACGCGACCCAGCACAGCAGGCGCGAGTGCAGCAGGTGTTTGCGTCCACCGCGAATTTCCCAGATACCTTCGTCAGGACGCTGCCAGTTCTCTCGCAGCCAGTCCATCAATGCGATAACGCGATTCCAGCCGTCTTTAGAAACTGCGGCGGAGTATTTATTTGAAAGGTAAACGGCATCCATGATTTCGCCGTAAATATCAAGCTGAAGCTGCTTGCCGGCAGCATTGCCGATGCGCACAGGCTGCGAGCCCTTATACCCCGCCAGGTGGTTCAATTCAACTTCTTCCATCTCTGTGCCGCCGTCGTTGCGGTACATGATCTGCAGCGGTCCACCCGTTGCCCCGGCTTGCAGACCGTCGATAAGACGTTCCCGCAACCACCGGGTGTAATCCTGCACTTCGCTCGAATAGCCGAGACGTACCAGCGCGTACAGGGAAAACGAGGAGTCACGCAGCCAAGTGTAACGGTAATCCCAGTTGCGGCTGCCGCCTACCTTCTCCGGCAATCCAAATGTCGGCGCGGCTACCATGGAGCCGTGCTCCTGCGAGATCAGCAGCTTGAGCACCAGCGCCGAACGGTTCACGGTTTCGCGCCACCTGCCCTTGTACGTTGATTTCGAGGTCCAGTCACGCCAGTACTTTATAGAAAATTGAAACTGCTGTTCCATATTTTCAGGGTGGAGCAACTTCGTCGTTCCCATCTCCTCAGCCTTGAGCGAGCCGAAAGCAAAGGAAGCCGTTTGCGTACGTTCCAGCACAAATTCTGCTACACCGTCCTGCCCGTCGATGCTCAGCGGCACGGTGGCATACAGGCTCATATGAGGCACACCATCCGTATCCGGTTCAAAGCAGATAGCATCGGCCTCTGAGCACACCCGGTGCATACCGCGCCCGTAATCGAAGCGCGGCGCGCAACGCATTTGAAAGCGAATGGAACCCTTGATGACGCGGACCATGCGGATGATCTGGTGCGCGTACGCGGAAGATTTATCTCCTTGTTGCACCGGCATGAAGTCCGTAATTTCCGCCACGCCTTCATCGGCCAGATAGCGGGTGAGGAGGATGTTGGTGTCGGGCAGGTAGAGCTGCTTGTAGCGCACTCCCTCCAGCTGCGGCTCAATGCGAAAGAAGCCGCCCTTTTCCGCATCGAGCAGCCCGGCGAACACAGAGGGCGAATCAAATTCCGGAAAGCAGAAGAAGTCGATGGTGCCGTTGAGGCTGACCAGAGCGGCAGAGCGCATATTGCCGATGATGCCGTGGTTCTCAATAAGCTCGGCGGAGCAGACGGTACCTTGCAAGATGATCTCCTGACGTTCGGTGCAATGCGTTTCGTGCAATTTGAGTCTAGTTTTTGTCCCTGAACAGGCGCATCAGCCCGCGTGGAGGCAGATCGTCCACCAGGAAACGGTGCGCACCACCTGTAACTGCCTCGGCGGCAAGAAAACCCGACCGGGCCGCGCCTTCCATGGTGGCCGGCCAGCCGGTGTCGGTCCAGTCTCCGGCAAGGAACAGCCCGGGCCAGGCAGTACGCGCAGGGGGCCGGTGTGCGTCCAGGCCGGGGGTCGTGGAGAATGTCGCGCGAACTTCCTTGGTCACTACGGCTTTGACCAGCTTGGCCTCACGGACAGCGGGAAAGAACAGCCCAAGCTCGCGTACGGCCAGGTCGATGATGTCGCGCTGGGGCATGCCGACCAGCTTGCGCGCCACACTGATCACCAGTTCCAGATGGCTGCCCTGCATTTCCTGTGTGTGCCCCGGCTGCGGCTTTGCCAGCTTGGCTAACTTCTCCTTCTGGTACATCCACTGGATAGTGGTGTCGAGAAGCACGGCATGCGGCAGCTCGGTAATCTCGCGGTCAAACCACAGGTGCACACCGATCAGGGGCGCATGCTCGAACTGATGGAGTGCATGCTCCAGAGCCGCTGACTCCGGACCGGCAGGCAAGGCAGGCAGCATCTTTTGCATCGCTTCAAAAGGCAGGGCCAGCACCACAGCGTCAAAATTTTCTGCCTCACCCTCAGCTGTGTGTACGCTCCAGCCTGTTTCATTCGGGTGCAGTGTCTCAACGCCGGTGCGCAACCGGACTTCGCCGCCGCGTCCTTGCAGGTACGCGGCAGCGCCGGAATACATTTCCGAGAGCGGCAGCAGCGGTATGCCGATTTTGCCTGCTTCGGCTGAGATCAGGAAGGAGTCGCGCAGTACCTTGCCCGCGTAATGCACCGAGATGCGGTCAAGATCGTCATTGAGAGCCGATTGCAGAATCGGCTCCCAGAAGCGCTTGAGCGCACCGGGCGTTTGCCCGTGGCGCATGGCCCAGGCCAGAAAGCTCTCACCGCCGGGTATATCCGCCGGGTAACCGCGAAAGAACTGACGCAGCCCGCGGGCAATCGCCTGCTTGTCGGCCTGCGAAAAACAGCTGGCCTTGAGGAAAGAAACCGCGGAGTGCAGCGGTGCGGGGAGCCCCGCAGCAGGCCGCACCACGCTGCGACGGCCACCCGGCTCTATGTAGGTGATAGTGCTTGTCCATGCAATTGCGTTGCTGCGGCCTACCCGCTGTAGCAGGCTGCGCAGGTTGGTGCAGCAGCCCAGCAGGATGTGCTGGCAGTTATCGATGGTTTCGCCCGAGCCGGGGTGCAGGTAAGACGATGCGCGACCGCCTACGTAGGGGCGGCGCTCAAACACGGTTACGCTGTAGCCTGCGTCTGCCAGGGCGCAGCTTGCGGCAAGGCCTGCAACACCCGCACCGATGACTGCAACCCTGCTTTTTGTGGGTGTTGCTATTACCGGGAGAGTTCCAGGTTTGCGGGTACCGCGCGCGCGGGCGGCCAGCGTGCCGCCGAGCCCGCGCGTAAGTAGCGCCAGCTTTTCCCATAGAGGAACACTGAGTCGCTGGGTGAACACGTCATAATTCGCACGTTCTATACGCCGAAGCAGCCGGTGATAGATCGTCATCAGCACCCACAGCGCGGAGCGACTATCTGCCGCGACAAGCGGCAGCAGCTTTGCGCCCGCGCTATAGAACTGCTCTGCACGTGCCCCTTGCTCGGCAAGCATGGTTCGGGTTGCAGGCAGGGGCGCGGCTCCGTGCATAGCCTCTGCCGCAAGCATGGCGGGGGCCAAGCCGTGGCGCCCCAGGTCGTCTACCGGCAAGTACACGCGACCGCGTTCGGCGTCCTCACGCACGTCTCGCAGGATATTTGTCAGCTGGAAGCCGATGCCCAGCTCCTCGGCAAGCTTCTCCGCTTGAGGTGAGCTGTACTCAAAGATCCGTATGCAGACCAGCCCGACGACAGAAGCTACCAGGTAGCAGTAGCGGCGGAGTGCGTTGAAGTCCGCAAAGGTCTGATCACCGGTACTTTCCTCCAGGTCCATCGCCGTGCCTTCTACCAGCTGATCCAGTAGTGCAAGGGGTATCCTGAAGCGCAACCGCGCATCATTGAGCGCGATGAATACCGGGTCCGTACCCCCGCCGCCGCCGCTTGCTTCCCGGTGCCATGCCGCCATCCAGGCTGCCAGGCTCGTGCGCCGCTCCGCTTTTGAAAGTGACTCATTATCGGAGATATCGTCGGCATGCCGCATGAAGGCGTATACAGCACAAATTGCATTGCGTTTGTGAGCGGGCAGCGCTAAAAACGCAAAATAGAAGTTCTTGGCTTCGCGGCGCGCGATGCCGCGGCATACCGCATATGCCTGGGCGACGGTCACGCGCGCTTGCCTTGCCGCGTGTGTCCTGGGGACGTCCCCAGGTACTTGCCCGCGAGCGCCCGCAACAGCAGCGTGGCCTTTTGCGCTTTGCCAAGCGAGGGGCGCGCGCGCAGCACGTCATATTGCGCCTGTTCAATGGCTCTTAGAATGGCCAGGCCGCCGCGTGAAAACAGATCGAGATCAACCGCAAGCTCACGATCTACCATGCGGATCAGCGGCAGACCGCTTCGGAACATCACACGCGCGTAGCCTACCTCATACCGCAGCAGCTCGCGCACAGCGGCATTGGCTTTCCCTTTCTCAATGCCTTCGGCAAGCATCGCTTCCGTCACTTTGAAGCGCGCCATGTCGGCCTGCGGCAGATAGATGCGGCCTTTTGCATGGTCCACGCGCACATCTTGCCAAAAGTTGGCAAGCTGCAATGCTGTGCAGGTCTGATCGGAGAGCCGGAAGCGCTCCTCATCGGAACAACCGGCTACGTACAGTACCAGGCGGCCTACAGGATTGGCGGAGTAGCGGCAGTAAGCCAATACGTCCTCAATGGTCGCAAAATGGGTGATTTCCTGATCCTGCCTGAAAGCAGTCAGCAAATCGGTAAAAGGCTCTATGGGAATGTTGCAGGCACGGATGACCGGCGCGAGAGCGACAAATACCGGGTGCGTAGCAACGCCTTGGTAGCAAAGGTGGAGTTGCCCTTCCCACCAGTCCAGCAGTGCCAGCGACTGCCCTGCGTCGCCCACTTCATCGCCCAGATCGTCAGACACGCGGCAGTAGGCGTAAATGGCATGGAAGTGGGTCCGCAATCGCTCCGGGAGAAACCAGCTGGCTACGTGGAAGTTCTCGTAATGCGTCTCCGTTAAGTGCCGGCACCACGCCTGCGCCTCAGGGAGCGTCGGCGCAGCCGCAGGGGGCGCATAGGTAGCAGGCAACGCGGCCCAGCCTGCAGCAAGCAGCGAGGGTCCGTCGTTCCCGATGGAAGTGGAAGTCATCCTTATGGAAGGATAACCGTCTTGATGCCGCGTGTGCCGCCCGGCATACCAACCATGTTCATCGATTGGTACAGGTCCACAATGTCGGCCAGGCGCGCTTGGCCGGTCAGGAAGGCTTCTGCCTGGAAGGTACTGCCCGCAAGCAGCGCAAACGCGCGGCGCACCGTGCGAGGCGTGTGATGGAAGCTGGCTCGCAACGTGAGCCCGCTATAGTGCAACTGGTTTGTATCGAGCTCCACCTTGGTACCGGCCGGCGGGCCGCCGAAGAAGTTTACTGTGCCGCCCCTGCGTGCCATGTCCACTGCCCAGCCCCAGGTCAGCGGTGAGGCAACTGCCTCAATTGCAATATCGACGCCCCTCCCATTTTCAGTCAAAGCGCGCACTGCTGCCACCGGGCTTGCACCGTCAACGGCTAACATAACAGTTTCAGCCGCGCCCAGCCGCAGAGCGGCTTGCGCCTGCTCAGGGTATTTGACGACTGCAATGACACGCACCCCGGCAAGCGCCGCGGCATGTACAAACAGTAGGCCGATAGGTCCCGCTCCGATCACGGCAAGCGTGTCACCGGCACGCGCGCCGGACTCCTCAAGCCCAAGCACCACGCAGGCCAAAGGCTCCGTCAAAGCTGCACGCTCCAGCGGTACATGGTCCGGGATCAAGAGCGTGTTCTTAGCCGCGATACGTGCCGGAACCCGCAAATACTCGGCATAAGCGCCATTGTTGAAAAGCAGATCTTCACACAGGTTCCACTGCGCACCCCGGCAATAAAAGCACTGCCCGCATGGGGCAGAGTTAAGCGCAACCACGCGCTGCCCAGGTTTGAACGCCGCGCTCTCGCCTGCCTCGATGACCGTACCGGCAACCTCATGGCCAAACAGCACCGGCGGCTGAAGCATACGCGCATGGTAGCCTCGGCGAAACACTTTCAGGTCGGTACCGCAGGTAAGCGCCGCACCCACGCGCAACACCAGTTCGCCGGGTCCGGCAGCAGGGCGCGGTACTTGCTCAAGCCGCAGGTCTTCCCTGCCGTACAGCACGGCAGCCTGCATGCTTGCGCTCACCGCAAACCTGCCTGCGGCGTAATGAAGATTTTCATCGACTCTGCTGTCGGATGGGACGCAATCTCGATTGCTTCTACGGCATCGGCTAGTGCGAAACGGTGCGAAATCAGCTGCGTCAGGTCGAAGCCGTTACGGTAACCTTCAAACACCAGCGCGGCACCCTCATCCTGTATCTCAACGGAGGCGCTGTACGAACCGACCAGCGACTTTTCATCCATGCAGATAGCTGCCGGGTCTACTTGCGCTTCGCCGTGCTGCGTTTGCGCAAACAGCAATACGCGACCGCCGGGGCGTGTTGCATCCATAGCTACCTGGATCAGCAGATCGCCTGCGACAGCCAGAATTGCCGCATCCACGCCGCGGCCTTCGCTCTCGGCATGTGCGCGTGCCACTACATCTTCCGTCTGCGCGTCGATGGTGTGCTTCAAACCATATCGCGCGGCGACGGCGTGCCGCTGCGGGTACAAATCCGAAGTCAGCACCTTGGCACCGGTGCGCGCGGCCAGAGCAGCTAGAATAATCCCGATTGATCCCTGGCCGATGACCAGTACCGTCTCATCCGGTGCCAATGCAAGATTTTTGATGGCCTTCAGGCAGGTATTGGCCGGCTCAATAAAGGCAGCCTGCTCAAAGGGGATACCATCAGGAATCTTGACCAGCCCCCGTGCAACAATCCAGTCCATGACCCGCACGTAGCCAGCAAAACCGCCCCCCGACGGTTCAAACGCGGCAGTTACGCCAACTTTTTTATAGACCGGGCATTGCGCAAAGGTTTTCTTACGGCAGTAATAGCAGTGGCCACATGGGATATGGTGGAACACCATGGCACGGTCGCCGGGCGCAAAGCCGGTGACACCCTCACTGACGGCTACGATGGTACCTGCTGTCTCATGCCCGAAGACGCGCGGCGCGGAGTGCGAGCCGGTGTGAATTTTCTTGAGGTCGGTACCGCAGATGCCGCAAGCCTCAACCCGCAGCAAGACCTCGCCCGCGCCGATCTCTGGAACAGGTACCTGCTCAACGCGTACATCATTGATGCCGCGGTACACGGCGGCATGCATGGTGGGGGGCAGTTCAGCGGTTTCCATATGGCTCAGGATACCAACTTCGTCTGACGCAGTACGTCCGGCAGCGCACGTGCCAGCGCCTCGGCAGCGGCACGGCTGTTGCGGCCCAGTTCCATAAGCGACCCCCACGACCCGGGCTGCAGCAGCGCGGTTGCGGCAAAAGCTGCTGTGCGCATCTGCCCCTCCGGGGTGATGAACCGGTTCAAATTCGGCAGGTCGGTAGCATAGCCGTCAGAGATGCCGCGCAGGCACAAGAACGGTATGCCGTGGGCACGAGCCAGCCGGGCCACTGTTGCTGCTTCCATATCGACCAGCACGGCCTGGTAGCGCTCTGCAAGCGCACGTTTTTCGTCTTTGACGGCAACATGGTCAAGCGTAACCAGTCGCATAGCGGAGGTAGGCCCAAACGCCTGCGTGTTCGCCAGGAAGCGCTCGCCGGTACGAGCATCCACCACCTCGGCCACGGAGTGAACCGAAGGCGGCTTGACCGCGCAGGAAAGCGCGCCCGCCCATCCGTAAGAGACGATCGCGTCAAGCTCGCCCGCAGCCGCCCGGAGCGCCGCAAAGGATCGCGTGGCAGCAGCCGCGCCGATTCCCTCGGCTGCTGCAAAGCACTGCACGGAACCGCCGTCACTTACTCGCAGCTCGCCGATGGAAACATGGTCGGTACGGGGCCACTCACGCACCAGCGGATGCAATTCGCCGCGCAGCGCGGCGACGAGGCCGATTTTCCTCATGCTTCATCCCCGGATGGTGCATACCCGTTCGCACGGAACCAATCGATGGCTGAGCGCAGCGCCTGGTACACCGGGATGACCCGGAAGCCAAGCTCCCGCTCCGCCTTGGCCGACGACGCAAACATCATCTTCTTGCCCATGCGCACTGCTTCCACCGTTGCGCGCGGTTCGCGCCCGCGCAGGCGGCCCGTAATCCACTCATCGAAAAATGCATACGTCATCGCCACGGCCACCGGTACTTTGTACTTCGGCGAAGGCAGGCCCGTGATAGCCGACATCTTATCGAGAATCTGCTTGAGTGTAAGGTTCTCGCCGCCCAGGATGTACCGCTCGCCCGGAGTGCCGCGCTCAAGCGCAGCGACGTGCGCTCGTGCGACTTCATCGGCATCGACAAGGTTCAAGCCTGTATCCATATAAGCAGGAAAATTGCGGTTCAGAAAATCGACAAGGATGCGCCCTGTCGGCGTCGGCTTCAGATCGCCTGAGCCGATCGGTGTGGTCGGGTTGAGCGTGATGACCTGCTGACCGGCGCGACCTGCTTCCAGCGCAACCTGCTCGGCAAGAAACTTGGACCGCTTGTAATGGCCGACCATGTCCCGGAGCGACACCGGGCTGGTCTCATCTACAATCACACCGTCGCGGCGAAAACCCATCGTCGCCACGCTTGAGGTGCACACCACACGCGGTACCCGCTCCTCCGCGGCAAGCCGCAGCAGCGCGCGTGTACCTTCTACATTCGCCGCATACATACTTTGGGGGTCGCGCACCCACAAACGGTAGTCGGCAGCTACATGCATCAGCGCGTCACAGCCGCGTAAGCCTGCTCGCAGCGACTCCGGTTGGCGCAGGTCGCCGGTAACCTGCTCAAAACTGCCCAGTTTCTCCAGATTGCGCAGATCGCTTGTAGGCCGCACCAGTACTCGCAGTGCAGCACCCTGCATTACGAGCGCTTGCGCCACATGCGCACCCAGAAAACCCGTCGCCCCTGTAACGAAAACTTTCATCGCGTCTCACCATTGTACGTAGAGTGATTTTGTACAAGCGTGCGATTCCTCGCATCCCAACGTTCGGGAGAAGACACATGGACAAGCTGGCAGTATGGGGTTACATGGAAGCAAAGCCGGGCAAGGAAAAGGAAGTTGAAGAGTTTCTGAAATCGGCGCTACCTTTGGCGCAGGCTGAAACAGGCACTACCACCTGGTATGCACTGAAAATCGGGCCGTCACAGTACGGGATTTTTGACACGTTTGCCGACGACGGTGCTCGGAAGGCACACCTCTCCGGCGAAATTGCAAAGGCCTTGATGGCCAAGGCAGACGACTTGTTCGCCAAACCGCCTCAGCTTGACACTGATATTGAAATCCTGGCAGCCAAGGTACCGGGCGCATAGGCTCGCAACTTAAAAAAGCCCGCTATGCGCGGGCTTTCTATTTCGATCTGTCTATCTGACTGAATAAGAAATTATTCCAGCACTTCAGGCTGGATCGCAATGTTCTTTTCACCGGCAGCTCGTTTCTCATGGTACTTTTTGACCCATGCGTCGAAGCTCTTCCCGGCAGCCGTGTCGCGCCCGCTGAATGTAAGCGCGGCAATATCGCGATACGGGATAGTGAGCTTGATGCGCTCAGTAGCCGGAATAATACGGACCGCGGCTTCATCGAGAGACATACCGGAACGCCGGTCAAAAACATACCCGGCGATAACACGGCCATCATAAAGCGTCAGTGTAACGTCGCCGCGGTAGTCGAAAGCTTTTTCAAACGCGGCTCGCTTCTCGTCATCGGTAGCAAGCGAGGGTACCCAGCCTTCCAGCTGCTCTCGCTCACGTCCGGCGGCAACTTCCAGCTGGTTCGGATCGACATGGTCGTCCATGTGCTTGCCGGTAACAGCTTCAGCACCTGTGGTCATCATTAGGCAACTGTCTCCTGCCGAGCTTCCTCACGTGCATGCGTGACGGTGCCAATTTGTACCAGGCTGCCATGCACAGGCGCTTTCGGTTCATTCAGCAAGTCAAGCGCGCCACGATCCTCGTACTTGCTGAAGAGGGTCGCCATAGCAGTTTCAGCAAAACCGCGCCAGGATGCGAATGTGTAGTACGCACCGGAAGCCTCATAGCCGGAATGCACCATGCAGTTGGCACACTTTGGATTACCGGATTCTGTGCCATAGCTAGCCCAGTCGGTTGTATCGATCAACTCCTGGAAGGTATCCGCATAACCGTCCTGAAGCAGGTAGCAGGGCTTCTGCCAGCCGAAAACGGAGTAGGCAGGCATGCCCCAGGGGGTACAAGTAAATTCACGCTTACCCATCAAGAACTCCATATACATGGGCGAGGCATTGAACTTCCAGGTTTCTTTACGATTGGAAAGGATAGCCCGGAACAGGCGTCGTGAACGGGCGCGGCCTAGAAAGTGCTTTTGATCGGGCGCTTTTTCATACGTGTAACCCGGCGCGACCATCATGCCTTCGACACCGACTTCCATCAACTCATCGAAAAATGCTCGCACGGAGTTCGGGTCGGCACCGTCGAACAGCGTGGTGTTGGTCGTAACCCGGAAACCGGCGGCGACCGCAGCCTTGATACCGTCAAGTGCAATCTCATAGCCGCCTTCGCGGCAAACGGAAAAGTCATGGTGCTCCTTCTGGCCATCGAGGTGCACAGAGAACGACAGGTACTTGCTCGGCTTGAACAGGTGCAGCTTTTCTTTAAGCAGCAGCGCGTTGGTGCACATATAGACATACTTCTTGCGCGCTACCAGCCCGGCCACGATCTGGTCAATCTGCGGGTGTAGCAGCGGCTCGCCGCCCGGGATGGAGACCATCGGCGTGCCCGCATCTTCGACCGCGCGGAAGCACTCTTCCGGCGTAAGCTCCTGCTTCAGAATGTGAGCCGGATACTGGATTTTGCCGCAGCCGGCACAAGCCAGGTTGCAGCGAAATAAAGGCTCAAGCATGGTGACCAGCGGAAAACGCTTTTTGCCGGACCACTTCTGCTTGAGGATGTATGTGGCTACGGTCCAAGCCTGCGATATGGGTACTGCCATAATTTTTGCCTCGTTTAATGTTGCTGTGGAGCACGCAACTGTTCCAGTTGTTTTTCGAGTTCCGCATTCCTTCGCGTTAAATCAGAAATCTTCACGGCATCGTACACACGCTCAATGCGCTCAGCAGTACGCTTTTCCACACCTGAAATCTCTTCACGCAAAATTGCATGGCCGGTTTGCATCTCCTCACGTAGACGGGTGTTCCCTGCTTGCATCTCGTCACGCAGGAGCGCGTTGCTTGCTTTCATCTCCGCTTTTAATTCGGCAACGCTTTCCTTCAAATCAGCAAGCCCACGTACTACTGCTTTCAGATCTGGAGCGACTACATCCTGCAAAGCCTCACGTAAATCGGAAACTATTGACATCGCTCCTCCATCCGGCTTAAGTTTACTCGTCTCCGCGCTCGATAGCGCGTTTATAAGTTGTAAGTGCCAGCAAGGGAAAATACTCCCGATACTGGTGATACGCAAGATAGAACACCCGCGGAAATCCGGTGCCGGTATAGATAGCCTGCTTGGTCCTGCTTTCGCCGGTCGACTCATCCCAGCCGCCGTTTTCCAACTGCCGCTCCAGGAGCCAGCGCACTCCCTTGGCTACCGAGTCTGACCGCTTGTCGCCCGCTGCCAGCAGCCCTAGGATCGCCCAGGCGGTCTGAGACGGCGTGCTTGGGCCTACGCCGCGCAAGTCGGGCTCGTCGTAGCTCAGGCAGCTCTCACCCCAGCCCCCATCCGCATTTTGTACAGTCCGTATCCATTCCGCGGCCTGCTGGATTTGCGGCTCATGGTTCCAGATGCCCATGGCCTCAAGCCCCCGCAGTACCAGAAAAGTGCCGTACAGGTAGTTCACACCCCAGCGCCCGAACCAGGAGCCGTCCGACTCCTGCTCATCGAAGATGAACTTGATAGCCCGCTCTACACGCTTGTCTGTGTGCGTGTAGCCGTAGATGGAAAGTGTCTCAAGCACACGGCCCGTAATATCAACGGTCGGCGGGTCCAGCATCGCGTTGTGGTCGGCAAACGGAATGTACTGGAAAATCATCTTGGTGTTGTCTTTATCAAATGACGCCCAACCGCCGTTGCGACACTGCATGGCAAAAATCCAGTCGATGGCGCGATGGCTCACGTCATACTGGTAGCGCTCGCGCGGGTTATCGACCTTGTTCAACGCCAGCAATACCTGCGCGGTGTCGTCCACGTCCGGGTACCACTCGTTGTTGAACTCAAAGTACCAGCCGCCGGGCTCGGTGTTACGGACCTTCTCGGCCCAATCACCCTTGTGGCGCACCTCTTTAGACAGCATCCAGTCCACTGCCTTGAGCATGCGCGGATCGTTGCGCTCGATTCCGGCCTCGCCCAATGCAAAGATAGCCTGCGCCGTATCCCATACCGGCGACATGCAGGGCTGCATACGGAACGTCGGCTGCGGATAATCTGCCGTTCCTTTCGGTTCATCAATGCCCAGCTTCTCAAACTCGTCCAGAGCACGGATCATCTGGGGATCGTCCAGCGAGTAGCCTAGCCAGCGCAGGGCGATCATGGCGTTCAGCATGGCCGGGTAAATCGCCCCTAAACCATCTGACATCTCAAGCCGGGCCAGCATCCACTTTTCTGCTTTTTTGAGTGCAACCTTACGCAGCGGACGAATGTGAACCCGCTCAAACCAATGCGTCACCCGGTCGAAGCTGAGAAAGAAGTTGCGCCATGAGAAAAGCTTGTTTTCCCAGCGCAGGTGCAGATCCGCATTTGCGCGGCCTCCTACAAACAGCTCATCAATGCCCTGCTCAGGCGCAATCTTTTTGAAGGGCTTCTTGGCATATGCAATGGAAAGCGGTACCAGGATTGCCCGCGACCACGCGCTGATCTCATACACATTGAAATAAAACCAGTTAGGAAACAGTACGATTTCAGGCGGCACCGCCGGCACTGCGTCGTACTCATATTGACCCATGAAGCACAAATAAATTTTGGTAAAGGTGTTGCACTCCACTACTCCGCCGTGCGCCAGAATCCACTCACGCGCCCGCACCAGGTGCGACTCCTCCGCGGAAGAGCCCATCAATTTGCAGGCGAAATAGCACTTTACGGAAAGTGAAATGTTCGAGGGACCGCCCGGATAGATCGACCAGCCGCCATCCTCATTCTGGTAGCGCAGCATCTCGGCCAGTGCTCGCTGCAGGCGGCCCGGGTCCCCGGTGCCCAGCAATATGTGGCCGAAAATGTAGTCGGCCTCAAGCATGGAATCAGCTTCAAGCTCGCCGCACCAGAAGCCTTCGGGATGCTGCCTGGAAAAAATGAGGTCCGCGGTGCGGCGCATGGCAGCCTGCACCTGGTCCAGGGCTGCGTCAAGCCGACCGAACTTCAGCTTGCTGCCACCTTCTTCGAATTGTGCTCGCTGTTGCGCCATGAGTTGTATTGGACTACGGCCAACGGCTTTCGGGTTCTGAGATTATGCCGCAGAGTATTTAGACGTTCAAGCCCGCACTCAACTTGGATGCATGCTCCGCGGCGGCCTGCGCAATCTCAGGCGGCAGTCCAAACCGTACATTCTCAGGCATGACCTCAACTTCTTCCGCTTCACCATAGCCGCGACTGCTCAGGAACTCGATAACGCCTTGCACCAGTACCTCGGGCGCAGACGCTCCCGCGGTTACAGCAACCGTTTCCACCCCTGCAAGCCACTCGGCGCGAATGTCTTCCGCCTTGTCGATCAGGTAGCTGTTTGTGCTTAGGTTTTGCGAAACCTCTACCAGGCGGTTGGAGTTTGAGGAATTGGTGGAACCGACCACCAGCACCAGATCTGCCTGATGCGCCACATTTTTAACCGCTACTTGCCGATTTTCAGTCGCGTAACAGATGTCCTGCGAATGCGGCCCGGCGATATTAGGATACTTTTCCTTGAGCGCCTGGATAATGTCACGTGCCTCATCAAGCGAAAGCGTGGTCTGCGTCAGGTATGCGACCCGATCCGGGTTCGGCACGGTAAGCAGCTGCACTTCTTCAACGGTCGAAACTATTTGCGTCACATCCGGCGCTTCACCGAGCGTGCCCTCAATCTCATCATGGTCCCGGTGGCCGATAAGCACCAACGAGTAGCCCTGCTTGGCAAACTTGATTGCCTCCACATGCACCTTGGTGACGAGCGGGCAGGTAGCATCAATCACGCGCAGGCGGCGCTGCTTCGAGTCGGCGCGCACAGCGGGTGAGACTCCATGTGCGGAATAAATAACGCGCGCACCTTCAGGCACCTCAGAAATATCTTCAACGAAGATCGCGCCTTTAACTGCCAACTCATTGACAACAAAGCTGTTGTGCACAATCTCCTTGCGCACATAGATCGGCGCGCCGAAGGTTTCAAGCGCGATATTCACGATGTCGATAGCGCGGACAACACCCGCGCAAAAGCCGCGCGGCTTGAGCAGGAGGATGCGCTTGTCGCCGGGGATACGGACGGTGGGCAGGGTGATCTGAACGGTTGCTGTCACCCGCCTAGTATACCTGCGGCTACGGCAAGGCTCGAAGAAAGTGCACCTTGCAAGGTGCACTTTGTTGCTTGCAAGCGCGGCTATACTCACGGTAGACAGCAGCGCAGCGAGGCATTCATGGCTACATCCACACGCGTCAGCATTGAGGAGTACCTAAACACCAGCTATCGGCCGGACGTCGAGTACATCGATGGCGAGCTACGGCCTAAGAACAGTACATCGGAGATAGACCCCATGGTGCAGTGGGTACATGCTCGTTTACAAGCCTTCATCGCATCCTGGTTCGATCAACATGAAGACGAATGGGATGTATTAGTCGCTGTTGAAGCACGCACGCGTATCTCGCCTTCGATTTATCGCCTTCCGGATGTGGTTGTCGTCAGAAATGCTCCCGAAGGCGGCGAGATCATCGAACCGCCCCTGATTGTCGTCGAGATTCTTTCCCCGCGCGACACGTACGCCGAAACACAACGCCGGGCCCGTGATTACCGCGATATGGGCATCGAGAACCTTTGGATCATTGACCCGGACACGCGAACGGCAAGGGCCTGCAAGGATAGAAGCTGGACAGAGACCAAGCGCTTCGAGGTAGAAAACAATCCTATTTACCTTGATATAATTGCCTTATTTGCAAGGTTGGACAAACACAGGGCGTAGCATGATCGAAAGTCAAAGATAAAGCCTGTTAGTCTAGCGGGCGAGGTCTCTTTTTAGCACGCTCTGAGCTAGTATCGTAATTTTCTCGTGTTTCTACGTCTAAGTCAACGACTGATTTAGTTGGATTATTATCCGACTGAAGCTTTACATGAAGATCCGGGGTTAGCCAATCCTCAGATTGGTCATTCCAAACAGCACCAAACCCATTTTGCTTAGCGATATCTATTATCTTCGGCTCGACTCCTATTCTTGCACTTAGATCTTTAGATATCTCACTCGGAGAAGCACGATGGAACTCAACATGAATGCTGGAAAGAAGCCCGCCGTGAAAAAACCATGTTGTAAGAGAAGAATCACGGTCTAATTCGGGTAATTATTTACTTGACCGACCAAAGCTTTTAGCCTACTCTTGGTCTATGAGCAGCCCCCGCACACTTCAGGAAGCAATCCTCTACTTCGCAGATTACGATAACGCCCGCAACTTCCTGGTATCTCTGCGCTGGGAAGATGGCAAGGTGCGCTGCCCTCAGTGTGGCTCTGACAAGGTTACGCATCTTGCGGCTGCGAAGCTGTACAAGTGCTATGGCAAACACCCCAAAGCTAAGTTTTCCCTCAAGGTTGGGACGATCTTTGAGGACTCCGCTCTAGGCTTAGACAAATGGCTGGCAGCGATGTGGCTTATCGTCAACTGTAAAAACGGGATTAGCTCTTGTGAGATTGCCCGCGATCTAGGCATCACGCAGAAGTCAGCTTGGCACATGGCTCACCGCATTCGCTTTGCGTTGCATGAGGGCTCCTTCGATAACATGCTATCCGGCGAGGTCGAAGCGGATGAGACTTTCATCGGCGGCAAAGCCCGCAACATGCACACGAATGTTAGGGCGCGGCGCATTACTGGCACCGGCACCAAAGACAAGGTCGCTGTGATGGGCATCCTTGAGCGCGGTGGAAAGGTTCGCACGGCTGTTGTGGCGAACCGCAAGAAGACTGCTTTACAGTCTGAGGTCCGCAAGCATGTTGAGGCGGGCGCGGCTCTCTATACGGACGCTCTGCTTTCCTACGAAGGACTTGCGGGAGACTACGCGCATCAGGTAGTGGACCACGCTCTTGAATACGTCAACGGACGCGCTCACACGAACGGACTTGAGAACTACTGGAGCTTGCTGAAGCGCGGCATTAGCGGAACATACGTGAGCGTCGAACCTTTCCACCTATTTCGCTACCTTGACGAACAGGCGTTCCGCTATAACCAGCGGAAGGATATGAATGATTTTGATCGCTTTCAGTTTGCTTGTTCTCAGATTGTCGGCAAACGGCTTTCGTGGGATTCGCTCACAGGCAAACAATCTGATGCACGACCAAGTGTTAACTGAGAAGGAATGGAAGAGACAAAAACGAGGTAAGCGTTAAGAGGAGCTGGGTTTTTCAGGTGGTATTGCCAGCTTTTGCTTAACCCATGGCAACCAAAGATCGCGCGATACCAGGCCTCCAATCATCGTCGCCACAGCAGCCAAAACTTTTAGCCAAACCTTGATCTCAGTTCTATCGTCCTTGAGACCGCTTAGCGTATCGACCTGAGTTTTTTCCGCACCTTCAACGTTCGTTACGCGGTCAGATAGGCGGTCCACTTTACTATCAACGCGGTCAATGTTTTGCTGAAATGACATATGCGCCTGATACTCATAAGTAGGAATCTCAGGTAGTACAGTATCCCCCGGTACCGTGTTACGCAAACGTATTTGCTCTTGTTCTTTAGGTGGGATGTGGAACGTGGAAGAGTTTGGACGAGTCAATGTACCCGAATCAGGCTGTCTTAGGTTTTCGACTTGAGGATTTAGAAGAAGCAAGACTGCGGCAATCAACATTGACTACTTTGGCGGTACTTCGGGTTGAACCGCTGGTTTGGTTGCCACTCTTAACAGCTCATGGACGCGCGAGCGCTGGATCATAGCTTCAACATCAGCCTTGGGAACAACACGCTGTAAAAGATTCAATTCACCCTGCTGAAGCTCTAGCAAATCGAAACCGTTTGCGATGAGTTCATCAGTTTGGATGTGGTGAGAAAGGACTTGATAAAACCCTGCTGTGCCGGCTGAAATAGCCGGGTTTACGCCGACCACTCGAATCCCATCAAAAAAAGCTATTTGGCCATCACGCAGCTCCTGTGGCAATGCTGGCCCTGATGATTGGGGGGGTTGCTGTGCTGTCTGGTTTGCCAAAATGCGCTGTTCCAAATGTGGCGCGACTACAACTCCTATGACCATACCAAGGCAGAGCGTGACCAGGTTGACTACTGACCCTACAGCGTACTTCATCAATGCTCCTCTTTTTTGATTTTTGCTAGAGTAACTTTCCTACCATTTTCGACTGTAAGATTTCGTGTGGTCTTGGCCGTCAACCCAAACGGGCTAGGTGGCACGGCACTCTTGGGTACCTTCAAAACTGCCCTCATCGCCTCATGAAAGCGTTCATACGCTTCTGGCCCTTCAGTCATCTCCGGGTGTGGTCGGGGACGCATCGTTTTCATGGACAGATTGTACTCCCCCGCGTAAATTTACCCGATGGCAGATAAGCAGTCAGTACCCGACGCACACCTTAGAGCAATTGGAGAGGTTGCTGTGCGATGGAACGTCGTTGAAACTTGCATGAACATGGTTCTCATCGAACTTATGAGCTTGGAATACTGGCAGCTAACCTCACATGTACCGTTTATTCATATGGCTTTTAATCAAAAGCTAGATGTTATGAGTTCTTTGCTGAAAGAGAGAAAATTTCACTCAGACGAATCAATTTTGTCAGATTACAAAAGTAGAATTGATCCCTTGCTGAGGGACGGACAAAGCAGAAGGAACAAGATTCTTCACTCAACGTGGTCCGGTCGAAGTAAAGAAGTTACTTACCAATCGTTCAAAGCGAGAGGAACAGTGGAGATCATTGAATCTATGGGATCACTTCATTTTCTCGAAGAGAGCATACAAGCTATATGCTCTTGCTCTGACACTCTTATGGATTTTCTCGTTAAGCTTAAAACTTCCAAGCCAATCCCGCAGAGAGGACAGAAGTGAAAAGGTAAACTTGCCAAGTGCAAATCATTTATCAATACAAGATGATCGACCTCCCCATGCTCAGGAAAATCGGCCTGCATGAACCCTACGATGTGTTCACATTCTTCGCGCTGCCCTGTCACGGTATCTCCAATCTAAGCTAAAAGCTTTGGTCAGTCAAGTAAATAATTACCCTAATTCGGAAGGATGCGACCAATCTTCCTTATGCGCATAACCATCAGCTTTTTTGTCAAAGGCGTCGATCATGTCTTTACAATTTAGTTGAGTTAACCTTCGACTGAGAATGGCTTTGTACAGATCATTGTTGGCGTTTTTAAGAGCTTCGTCTTTTGCACTCAATTTGTTTTTAGATTTTATTCTTACACTATGGAAATCTGGATTGTTAAGCACGTAAGCATCAGGGTTATTTATTAACGAATGACATTCTGTCAGCCGACTGAGCACTTCGGGCTCTTCCTGGAGCAGTTGCTCAACTGGCTCTCCAATCCAGTGCTTCTGGATTAAAACGCGCCCGTTAGATGCCGACCCATTATCAGCATTCAGAATCAATGAGAGCCATAAGAAAAGAATAAACTTGAACACAAAGGTCTCCGTACGAACTTTACTTTCTCAGTAAGCTAATTGCAATGCTTTATCTTCTGAAGAGCATTTTCGCTGGCTGAACTGACTTTGTACTACTTTATATCCTCTTTATCGGCGATCCACGCTGAGTCAACTAGACTTGTGTATCTTTCGATCTTTCGTATTCTGCGATTGATTGACATCGCTTTCCATTTACCGGCTAGCCGCCAGCATCTGCTCCGCATGCCTCCTGCTCGTCTCCGTCACAGTAGCCCCGGAGATCATGCGCGCCAGTTCCTCCGCCCGTTCCTCCAGCGTCATCAGCCGCACATTCGTCGCGGTGCGCCCCTGCTTCTCGCGCTTTTCAATCAAAAAATGCTGGTCCGCAAACGCAGCCACCTGCGGCAGGTGTGTCACGCACAGCACCTGCTGCGAGCGGGAAAGCGCCTTCAGCTTTTGCCCCACTGCCTCAGCCGCGCGCCCGCCGATGCCGATGTCAATCTCATCAAAAACCAGCGTGCGCGGCGCGACAGCCTTTCTCCGTCCGCGTGCGTTCGCGCCTTCCTCAACACTCACCTTCAGCGCCAGCAGCACGCGCGACATTTCGCCGCCGGACGCAACTTCATTGAGCGGCTTCAGCGGCTCGCCGGCATTGGTGGCGATGCGGCAGCTCACCGTATCCCAACCGTGCGTCTGCCAGGCTGTTTGCCCCTCCCGCGCTGTGACAAAGATTTCAAAGCGCACCTTCATCGCCAGGTCGTTGATCTGCTGCTCGGCCAGTTTGCCCAGCCGGGTCGCGGCGGTTTTGCGTTCACTCGATAACGACGCCGCAGCTACCGCATAGGCTTGCTCAGCCGTTGCCAGCTCTACGCGCAATGCCCTCACAATCTCGTCACGATTTTCAATATCAGCGATTTTGCCCGCAACCTGCTCACCGTAGGCGATCACTTCAGTCAGCGTCGCACCATACTTGCGCTTCAGCCGGTCCAATGCGGCCAGGCGGTCCTCAATCTCTTCCAGCTTGTCGGGCGAGCTTTGAATTGTCTCCGCATAGTCGCGGCAGGTCGCGGATACATCGCCGACAGCAGCACGCGCCTCTACCAGTTGCGACACTTGCTCGGCAAAGCGGGTGTCATAGCGCGCCAGCTCCTCCACCTGCCGAAGAGCAGCAGCCAACGCGGCTTCAGCAGAAGCTGAGCCCTCATACAGCAGTTCATGCGCGCTTCTGGACGCAGACAGCAGCTTCTCAGAGTTGGCCAGCACCCGCCGCTCGCTCTCCAGCAGCGCGTCCTCGTCTTCTTGCGGAGCGACCGCGGAAATCTCTTTGTACTGGAAGCTCCATAGGTCGAGCGCGCGCAAACGATCCTGCTCCTCCTGCTCAAGCGAGCGAAGTCGGGCCTGCACGGCACGCCACTGCTTACAGGCTTCGGCTACCGGCTCCAGGTGCAGGCCGGCGTAGCGATCGAGCAGGGTACGTTGCTGCAACTCGTCAAAGTCGCCGCCGGTTTCAGTCTGCGCGTGTACCAGGGCCAGCTCCGGGGCAAGCTGGCGCAGCACTCCGACCGTGGCCGGTTGATTGTTCACAAACACACGACCCTTGCCGCTCGCCAGCACCTCGCGCCGCAGGATCACCTCATGGCCTTGCGGGTCGATTCCATTCTCTTCAAGGATGGTTTCAGCACCCGGCGTATTTTCAAATACGCAAGCCACGACAGCCTTGTCGGCACCGTGGCGCACGATATCGCTTGAAGCCTTGTCGCCCATCAGCAGCGCCAGCGCGTCCACCAGGATGGACTTGCCGGCACCGGTCTCACCTGTCAACAGGTTTAGCCCGGGGCCAAACGTCGCAATGGCGTGGTCGATGACAGCATAGTTTTCGGCGCGCAGTTCGAGCAGCATGGGGTCCTTCTGCGCAGCATAGCAGTCCGGCATGGCTGTGGCACGGTCACCACGGTACCGGAGTGTTCCCTAACCCCGCCCGGTGGTGTGGACCGGTCCCATGGCGTCTGCTAACGTGAGCGCAGGTCTTCTTTCATACGCATGACATATTTTCTCCTTCTTGCCGCAGTATTCCAGTCCGATCCAGACGCCGGAGCGCCTCCACCCGTCGCTCCCCACGGCTCTGCCGTTGCCGAGCTCATCACCAACTCCGGACCCGTGGCGCTGGTGGTTTTGGGCGTTCTGTTGCTGGCTAGCCTCTACTCCTGGGCTGTGATTCTCGGCAAGATCGGCACCTTTGCCAAAGCGCGTAAGCAAAGCACGCGCTTTCTTCGTGCGTTTCGCAAAGCCACCCGCCTGCAGGAGATTGCAACCGTCAGTGAGCAGTTCAAGCCGTCGCCGCTGGTTCTGGTTTTCGACGAAGTGTATGAGACCTACCGCCGTCAGACAGGCGGTTCCGGACCGCCGCGCAACATCACGGCGCTCGAACGCTCGGCGCAAACCGCATCGAGCGAATCGCTGACGGTGCTTGAAAATCGGCTCACCTGGTTAGCCACGATCGGGGCTACCTCGACCTTTGTAGGTTTGTTCGGCACAGTCATGGGCATTGTCGATGCCTTCCACGGCTTGGGCACAGCGGGCGCGGCCACGCTGCGAGCTGTCGCGCCGGGCGTTTCCGAGGCACTGATTACGACCGCCGCAGGCATCCTGGTGGCTGTCCCGGCGGTAGTGGCCTACAACCAGTTCACCGCGCGATGCCGCGAGTTCGGCGCGCGCAATGACGACTTTGCGCGGGAGCTGTTAAATACGCTCGAAGAAGTGCAGCTGCGACCGGGTCAAGACCCGCGGCTGGCGCAGCAGGAACTGGAACGGGAGCCTACGCGTGGCGTTCACAACTAGGGACGGCCACACGCAAACCGCGCTCGCGGAGATTAACATCACACCGCTGGTCGATGTGGTGTTGGTACTGCTCGTTATCTTCATGCTCACTGCGCCGGTCTTGCAGTCGGGCATTGAAGTAGCCGTGCCCAAAACCCGCACCGTCAAAGAAGTCACTCAGGAGCGCGCCGTGGTCACTATCGACCGGCAGCAGCGTGTTTTTTTGGGAGACCAGCCGGTGAACCTGGCCGAGCTGCCCGCCAAGCTGCGCAAGCCGAACGCCGACCCCGGCAGCCAGGTCATCTACCTTCGGGCAGATGAAAAAGTACCGTTCGGTGCTTTCGCCTCGGTCATGGACGCGGTCAAGCAGGCGGGTATCACAAATATCAGCATCGTGACGCAGCCTATAGGACAGAAGTAGATGGCATCCTCTCCTGACATCAGTTTCGATCGAGACCCGTTCAAGGGTCCGGCGCTTGGGTCTCTTCTGCTGCACGCGGCTATTTTCGGATCGCTGCTCTTATATGCGTTAATTGCCGCGCACCTGCACGGCAATGCCTGGGGTAACCACAACGACACCCAGGGCGCAATCCAGGCGACCATGGTCAGCTCGGCCCCCGCAATCCCGCTGCCGCAGGATCAGAAGCCGACAGACCAGGTGCTGGCCACAGAAACACCCAGCCCCGCACCTGCCCCACCGGCTCCGAAGGCGACACGCGCGGAGGAGCAGGACACCATTCCGATCCCGGACAAGCAGCCGCTCAAAACAAAGCTTGAGCCCAAAAAGCAGGTTGAGCAGCCCAAAGTAGCCAAAGTGCCGGTCCAGCACGTGCCCCTGATTGCCGCAACACCAAGCCGGGAGCAGGTGCGCCCGCTGAACCGCGCGAATTACGGCGAAGCAGCACCGGCAGCTGTAGCAAGGTCTACAGCACAAGCTGCGCCGGGGCAGCAGGCTACAGTGCAAGGCGGCAACTTCGGTGCACTCTATGGTTACTATGTGGCTGTCATCAATCGTAAAATCTCGCAAAACTGGTACCTGCAGGAAGTAGACTCATCCACACCGGCAGGCACCAAGGTATACCTTACGTTTTCACTCAATCGCAGCGGTGAGCCGAGCCGGGTGCAGGTGCAACAATCCAGCGGCTCGCCGACACTTGACACCTCTTGCCTGCGAGCCGTGCAGCGGGTTGACTCTTTTGGCCCCTTGCCGCCCGGTTACAACGGATCGTCACTTTTGGTGTCGTACTATTGTCAAAAGCCGTAGCGTTTCGCATTTGTTTTACCGCAGGTCATACGAAATGAAGACGATGCACAAGCTCTACCTAAGTACCACTGGTGCGTTGCTGTTTTGCTCCGCTGCTCCTCTCGCACATGCACAGGATTGGGTGCGCACCGGTACCAACCTCGGCGCGCAAAGAATCCGCATCGCCTCAGCCAACTTCAAGCCCGGCACCGCTGACCCGCAGACCGGCACTTTGAAACAGACTTTCGATCAAACCCTGTTTAGCGATCTGCAAAATGCCGGCATCTTCGACATGGTTTCAAAGAGCCTGGCTCCTCCGCTCACACCCGGTTCGCAGAGTGACGTGCAGCTGGCATCGTGGTCTGCCGCACCTTCGAACGCAGAAATGCTGGCGTTTGGAACCTTCTCCGCTAACAGCGGTCAACTGGCTGTAACCGGTTTTCTCGACGACACAAAGAATACGCAGAGCCCGCAAATTTTAGGTAAGCAGTACTCCGATACTGCGACAGAAGAGAATGCGCGCCGTATCGCCCATCGCTTTGCCGATGAGATTATCGAGCGGTTAGGCGGCACACCTGGAATTGCTGAAACAACGGTCTACTATGTAGCCGCGCACAGCGGCAATAAAGAAATCATGGCGATGGACTACGACGGGCAAAACCCTCGCCAGATTACGCACCTGGGTACGATTTCACTCTCGCCCCACATCTCGCCTGACAATGCCCGCGTCGCGTTCTCCTCGCTCGGCAAGGCGGGCTGGTCTATCAAGCTGTACTCGCTTGAGCTGAACCGAGCTGTCAACTTCAATTCCCCGGTCGGCACTACGCTTTCTCCGGCCTGGTCAAGTAACGGCTCCCGGCTTGCGTTTTCATCCGACCGCCCCGCCGGGGACTCTGAATTGTATGTTGCCGATGCGACCGGCGGCGGCGTGCAGCGGCTGACCAACTTTCGCGGACCTGACGTTTCGCCTTGCTGGAACCCCAAAACGAATGCGCAGATTGCCTGGGTAAGCGGTCGGACCGGCCTGCCGCAGATCTACATCATGGATTCCGACGGTGCGAACGTGCAGCGCATGACCGATGGCGGCTACGCCACCTCACCATCCTGGTCGCCGAACGGGCAGTTTCTGGCTTTTGCGTGGAATCGCAAGTACGGTCCCGGCGCACCGGGCGGCCAGGATATTTACATCATGGACATTGCTGATCATCGCTGGGTGCAGCTGACGCACGAGGCAGGCCGCAACGACTTTCCCACTTGGTCACCCGATGGACGCCATATCGCGTTTCAAAGGGAAGGCGCGGGTGGTTCCCAGATATGGACCATGCTGGCTGACGGTACCGAGCAGCAAGCCCTGACCCACGGCGGCACCTACTCGCAACCGAACTGGAGCCTGAAGTAAACGCTACACGCACAACGACCGCTGCTGCCAAGGAGAACCCCGTGCCTGATTTTGTTCGCTGCTCCAACCCATCTTCCGCGCCGCACCGCGCACGCAAACTTTCTGTTTCCATTCTTGGACTCACCGCGCTGCTCACTGTAGCAGGCTGCCATAAAAAGCCCGCTCCCCCGCCGCCCCCGCCGCCTACCACCAGTGCCGGTTCCACACCCACTGCGGACATTACAGCTACGCCGACTTCAGTCAATACCGGCGACAGCACGATTCTTACCTGGCACACAAGCGGTGCGACCGATGTTTCCATTGAGGGACTGGGGGCGGTTGCTACTTCAGGTACGCAGACGGTAAAGCCTGTCGCATCCACAAACTATCACCTGATTGCGCGCGGCGACGGCGGCACGGCGGATGCCACGGCGCGTGTGACTGTGGGCGCGGCGGCTCCCCCGGCAACGGCAAGCAATTTGAATGAGGGTGACGTCGATGACGCGGCGTTTCACCAGAATGTGAAAGACGTCTTTTTCGATTACGACAGCTATGACGTGAATCAGCCGTCGCAAGCCGTAGTAACGCAAGACGCTGCCTACCTGACACAGCACGAAAAACTAAACATTGTGCTGGGTGGTTATTGCGATGATCGCGGCTCCACCGAATACAATCTGGCACTTGGCGAAAACCGCGCCAATGCGGCCAAGCAGGCCCTTGTCTCAGCCGGTATCGCGTCGAACCGTATACGCACGGTAAGCTACGGTAAAGAAAAGCAGTTTTGCGCTGAGCACGACGAGAGCTGCTACCAGCAGAACCGCCGCGCGCAGTTTACCGTCGACCGTTAGACCGTTAGACCGTTAGACCGTTAGACCGTTAGACCGCTAGTGAAATCAGGCGAGCTAAACTGATGGAACCTAAAGCCCGGATGCCGCAAGCAGCCGGGCTTTCGCACGAAGTTTTGAGCTTTTGCTCTTTCAAGGAGAAATCCGCATGCGGAAACCATTCCTCCCGGCCTCTGCTCTACTTGGGCTTGCCCTGTTTCTGCCTGCGTCTCCGACATTTGCCGTGTCCAGGGAGATCATCCAGCTGCAAACGCAGGTTCAGGCTCTGCAGGACTCCCTTGCACAACTGCAGCGTGCCAACTCTGAGCAGATGGGCGTGCTGACGCATTTAGTGGAACAGTCAAACGAAAACATTAACCGTATGAACCAGCAGCTAACGGCGCTTCAGGGCAAGATGGACCAGGAGGGTAACCCGCTCTCCGGGCAGATTCAAAGCCTGAACGACTCGGTGGATGAGCTGAAGACGCGCCTGGGCCGGATTGATACAACGTTGACAAGCATTCAAAACCAGATGGGGAACGTGAATGCTGCCCCGACCGGCGGCGCGCCTGCACAACAGCAGGACACCGGAGCACCGCCGCCCGCAGGTGGCAACAATGTGCCGTTGACCGGTCCGCAGCAAGCCGCACCCGGTCCGCAAGCCGCCCAGGCACCCCCGGCGGAACAGCTGTATCAAAGCGCGGTGCGCGACTACAACGGTGCCAAGTACGACCTGGCGACCAGCGAGTTCGCCGACGTCGTCAAGTTCTATCCGCAAAGTGAGTTGTCCGGCAATGCTTCGTTCTACCTCGGCGAAGTTGCGTACCGGCAGGGCTTGTACCCAGCTGCGATCCGCAACTATGACATTGTGCTCGAACAATTTGCAGGCAGCAGCAAGGCCCCCGCGGCCCAGCTGCGCAAAGGCGAGGCCGAGCTTGCCGGCTCACAGCACGATGCAGGCGTCCGCGATCTGCGCGCGCTGGTGCAACGCTACCCTGCCTCGCCTGAAGGCGCGCAGGCACGCAGTTTGCTCAATGGAATGGGTGTGAAGATTACGGCGGCCAAACCCAGCCCGGGGCGCTTGCAGTAGTTTCGACAATACATTGCGGTCAGGAGCTTCCCATGGCAACGACATTGATTTCCGTTGAAGAATATCTTCACAGCACCTACGAGCCGGATGCAGAGTACGTTGACGGTGTCATTGAGGAACGACCCATGGGAGAAAATCGACATTCTGAGTGGCAGGCGACGTTATCGCATTTCTTCAAGATGCATCGGCGCGAATGGAATATCAGAGTCCGTCCGGAATATAGAACGAAAACGGGAGAGCGTCGTTACCGAGTTCCTGATGTTGCCATTACGGACGCGGCCTTGATGGATGAACCGATTGCGACAGCTCCGCCGCTGATGGCAATTGAAATCCTCAGCCCGGAGGACCGGCTCTCCCGTTTAGTAGTCCGGCTCGCCGACTTTGAGGCTATGGGTGTTCCTGCTATTTACGTAATCGATCCCGTCGATAACAGCCTTCTCCGGTTCAAACAGGGCAGGCTTGAAAATGCCGATAGATTGATACTTCGGGATGTCACGATTCCCTTCGCGGATATTCTTGCTGAACTTGACTAGTGCAATAGGCTCGATAATAGATTGCGGTCAGGAGCTTCCCATGGCAACGACATTGGTTTCAGTTGAAGAGTATCTCCACAGCACCTACGAGCCGGATGCCGAGTATGTCGACGGTGTCATTGAGGAACGACCGATGGGAGAAAACCGGCATTCAGCTTGGCAAGCAACACTAGCTTATTTTTTTATGATGCACCGGCGAGAGTGGGTCATCCGTGTCCGCCCGGAACTCAGAACCAAAACGAGCGAACGTCGCTACCGTGTACCGGATGTCGCCATACTCGACGCCGCACTGCCGGAAGAGCCGATCGCGACAACACCGCCTTTGATTGCTTTTGAAATCCTCAGCCCGGAGGACCGGCTTTCTCGACTTATCGTCCGGCTCGGTGACTTCGAGGCCATGGGTGTCTCTTCCATCTACGTGATCGATCCTATTGACAATAGCCTGCTGCGCTTCAAGCAGGGACGGCTTGAGAGTGTTGACACTCTGCTGCTGCGGGATGCCGCAGTTTCCTTCGCGGACGTTCTTGCCGAGCTCGACTGAGTAGTACGTTGTTTTACTCCCTGCCGTATGCCGCTAAGGCTTCACGGTCGATCGCCGCTATATCGAAAGTCTGTGCAAACACTTGATCAACGGTCAGGCCACGGCGCTCGATGAGAAATCGGACTCGCAGGTAATCGCGAAAGTAAGTAACTCCCGGAGCTTGTATCACTCCCTGAGTCAGTAAACGCAAACCGTTTGCCTCGCTGCCGATGCTATGACCGCCTGCGACGTACTCGCAATAACCTTCCTGCTTCCAGGTAGGCGATAAGAGAATTTTTACCAATCCAAAGTGATGTGCCAGCAGCAGGTGCATGCGTTCGTGTGCTATCACCTGACTAAGCTGCCGCACATTGAAGCGGTCACGGCTTGAACGAACTGTATTACTTGCAGGGTCGGCCGCAGACAGAAAGCTGCTGCCGAACTCTTCATAAGTAGATCCAAAAGACTGCTTACTATAGGGCGAGAAGAAAGCAAACTCCTGAGGCGTGCGTGTGAGATATAGTCTTTGCTTTAGAGTTGGATTGTTAATAGGTGATCGAGTTAAGGCTGCTTCCGCTTCCCGCATTTCCGGCTCAATCCCGGTAAGCGAGCCGTGCGCATAAATAGTCACAGTCCCAAAATTATGCGACTCGGCAAAGAGAAAGTTAGGAGCTATCAGAAGAGACAGGTAGCCGAGCATGAGAAGCGACACGCAGAAACCGATGGGATTGCGCCGGGGGTTCATGGATGAAGAAACCGCCAGAAAACGCCAGATTGGTCGCATACTTATTCCTCTTTACGGTGCAAAGTCCTTCAACTCCCCAACAGTCCTCGCATCCAGCCCTTGCAGCACCGCCACCATCAGCTCCACCATCTTGTCGAAGTCGCCGCGGTTCACAATGCCGTTATGCGCATGCGTGTAGCGTACCGGCACGACAAAGTTCAAAGTCGGCACGCCGCCATTGCTTTCCTGGATCGCGGACGAGTCATCCCCGTAGCCTTGCACCAAATCTAGTTGCAGCGGAATGCCCTTATCGGCAGCGGTTTTACGAACCAGTGTGACCAGCTTGCGGTTCGGCAGCGCGCTTGTGTCGTAAAGAAAGATTCCCGGTCCCGCGCCGATCTTCGCCTGCGTCTCTTCCGGGTGACCGAGGAAGGTGTCACCGGCGATGCCGCCTTCAATCGCCAGGCCGATGTCGGGCTTCACGGTGTCGGCAGCGGATTTGGCGCCTCGCAGGCCGATCTCCTCCTGCGTGGTTGCCACAAAGAAGATTTGATTTGCATGCGGCAGCTTGGCCAGCTGCTGCATGGTCTGGAGCAGCACGGCGCAGCCGATACGGTCATCCCATGCTTTGCCGAGATAATTTTGCGTTCCGTTCAGCACGGTGAACGGCGAGTCCGGCACCACCGGATCGCCCGGTCCAACGCCGAGCGCGGCTGCTTCAGCGGCATCTTTGGCACCAATGTCCAGGTAGAGGCTATCGCGCGGGAAAACCTTGTTCCGATCATCGGCAGGCAGCACATGGATGTCGCGGATACCGGTGACCGCATGGACCGGGCCTTTCGACCCGAGGATCACCCAGCGCTGGTCTACAAGGGCCTGGTCGAGCCAGCCGCCCAACATCTGCATGGTCAGCGTGCCGTTGGGCGCGATGCGCCGCACCATGCCGCCCAGCTCGTCCATGTGCGCATCGACCATAATGCGCGGCCCGGTAGTGCCTACCTGCGCGATTACTGAACCCAAACCGTCATAGGTTAGCTTCGTTGCCAACGGCTTCATGATTGGCACCATGACGGCGCGCACACCCTCTTCAGCACCGGACGGACCGGGTGCGTCCGCAAGCTTTTGCAACAACTGCACAGTTGCGTCCTGCGCCTGGAGCGCCGCCGGCGCCAGTGTCGCTGCAAGCAAAAGCGATTTTAGAGCAAGACTCACTGGGCACCCCCTGAAACCTTGCCGGCTGCACCCGTAAACACAGCTTTCGGCAGCATGGCGTGTACGCCCACATTGGTGTCGACCAACTGCGTAATGTCAAGATCTACGGCCACGCTTGAGAGCTGGTACGCCTGATCGCGGGTCAGGTGCTTTTCCGTTTCAAGAAAGCTGAGCATGTTATGCAGCGCCATTTCTGTTGCCTTGTTCAGGTCCTCGCTAAAACCCATGGTGATGTACGCGGTCGGGGTCTCTGCCATAGGCCATAGCAGGCGCTGATCGGGGGTTTTCTTGTGCACCACAAAGCGGAAGGTGCCGGTCAGCATGGTCTCAAGAGCGGTGATGTCCACCTCTCCGTTGCCTTGCCCGGCGTGGCCGTCACCTACCTCAAACAGTGCGCCCGGCGCATGTACAGGCAGGTAGAGCGTGGTGCTGGCCACCAGTTCCTTGTTGTCCATGTTGCCGCCGTGCATCCATGGAGGCGCACTGTTGTAGCGCCCGGCGGACTCAGGCGGTGCTACGCCCATTGATCCGAAAAACGGGTGCAGCGGAATAGCGATGCCGGGCGCGAAGTCTGCCACCATGCGCTGCCTGTCGAGCGGAATGCGCTTCATCATGCCGTAGGGATAGTCGTCCGGCAGGTAGCCTCGGCCCGCGCCGAAGCCGTTGCAGGCCCACGGCACATCAATGTCTACCTTCTGGATGTCTACTTCAAGCACATCGCCCGGCTCCGCACCTTCAATGGCGATTGGCCCGGTCAGGATATGCCCGCCGGGCCCCTTGTCGATACCCTTGGCGTCGTACAGCGCGGTCACGGAGGCAGGAATCTCGTTTGCCGGGATGCCCATACCTTTCAGGCGGTCTGGGTCGCCGCAAGTGGACAGCGTATGCACTATCACGGTATCGCCGCTGTGCACCGTCATCACCGGTTTGGCATGTGCCCAGTAGTAGCCCCAGGCCACCGTTGTCGGTGTTGCATCGAGTGTTTGTTGCGCGCAAATAGGGAATGCACACAACAGGAGCAAAGCGGGAGCAAGCAGCAGGCGTCCGGGCATTCCTGAATGTACCAAGATGTATTCAAACCGGCTAGCGGGAAATTCACGCAAGCCGGAAGAGACGGAAAGCAGAAATCTATAAAGAGGTGTCATTCTGAGCGAAGTCGAAGGATCTGCTTTTGAACTTTGTGCTTGCAGCCGGAGAAAGCAGGTCCTTCGACTTCGCTCAGGATGACACGGTTTTGTGATGGAAGTTCAACTAGAAAATCACCTTGCACATATGTGCCCAAGATGACACTTCCGTTTCATAGCTGCTCCGGCAGTCATCTCGGCGCAGGCGTCGCAGCATCGGCCAGCGCGTAGGCGGTCACAGCCATGACTGCCGCGTTTTCCGCCAAATGCTTCGGGTCTACCTTGTCAAAGGTATCCGCAGCCGTATGGTGATAGTTGAAGTAGGTCCGTGAGTCCTGTGCCGGTGCAAAGCCGGGCACGCCCTTGGTCACAATGGACGCAATGTCCTCGCCTGTATCCTCGCTACGCTCCAGCATGGCGGCACCGATCGGTGCTAACGCCTCAGAGATTGGCCGCAGATACTCACCTAGTTGTTGCGGCCCGGAGTAGATGAGGCCGTAAGGATGGTCGCAGCCCAGGTCGCTTTCAAGCGCGGCAGTGTGGTCGCCGAGCTGCCCCGCATGCTCCTGGGCATATGTTGCGGCACCCTCCGAGCCGGACTCCTCATCCATCCAGGCGATGAAGCGCACGGTGCGCTTGGGGTGTATCCCGAGCTTCTGCAACAGATGCAGGGCCTGCATGGAGACGGCAATACCGGCACCGTCATCAATCGCGCCGGTGCCCAAATCCCATGAGTCCAGGTGCCCTGAGACAATGACGACCTGCTCCGGGTGCTCCGAGCCTTTCCAGTCGGCGATGACGTTGTAGCTAGGTACCTGCGGCAGGGTTTTCGGCGTCATGGTAAGCCGCAATGTCACAGGCCCTTGTTTGGCAAGCGTCGCCAACAGGTCCGCATCCTCCGCTGCAATCGCACCGGCGGGGATTTGTCTGTCACCTTCCGGGTACGACGTGTGTCCGGTGTGCGGCAGGCGAAAGTCCGCCCCGCCGACAGAGCGCACCAGCACCGCCACCGCGCCTGCTGCCGCACCCACTGTCGGGGCCAGGCCGCGGTACACCACGGACTGCCCATACGCATTGCCACCCTGCCCTACAGCAGCCAGCTCCTTATCGAAAGCATGGTTCAGCAGCAGGATTTTGCCGGTAACGGCACCGGGTGCCAGTGCTTTCAGCTCCGCGAAGCTGTTGACTACCACCACGGGCGCACTGATGCCGGTACCGGGCGTGGCGACGCTGCCACCCAGGGCCGTAACGACAATCTTTTGCTCTGTGCCGGGCGCGCCACCCGGCCACGCGGTAAGCGCCGCTGTTTCTTCACCGCGAACCCAGTGCGGCACCATTGTTTTTTCAAGCGTGACAATTGCGCCCAGTGCGCGCATTTCACCGGCCACCCACTCCACTGCCGCCTGTGCCTGCGGGCTCCCGCTTAGGCGCGGGCCGATGTTGTCTGTCAGGTGTTGCAGCTCAAGGTATGCGTATGGGTCGGCCATGGCGGCGTCTCGCAGCCGGCTCATAGTTGCGATCTGCGCAGGCGTCCAGGCACCGGTACCGCTGTTAAGAAAGCGATCCATCCGCGCCTGCATGGCGCGGGACGGATTGCCGGGAACGGTCTGCTGCGCAACGGCTACGGTGCTGAACGCGGCGCACAGCGCCAGGGGGAGCAAACGGGGTGTACTGAACATGCCAGATAGTAGCAAAGGGTTCGGCATGCCGCGCAGTTTTATAAGTACCGACGAAACACGGTCAAGGCAGCCGGAATACAATTCCGGTGCTCAGCGTCTTCGGGTTAAAACTGCCTTGAAAGCCGGACAAGCCGCCGTAGGAAAACTCAATCACACGCCAGTCCAAGCGTGGGAAGAAGGTGTAATCCACCCCGGCAACACCGTTGTACTCAAACTTGGTGGCCGAGTAGTAGGCTGCGCTTCCCTGCTGCCCGGCTTGCGCGTAGCCTGCGCCTACCAGTCCCTCAACATAAGGCATGATGGGCAGAACATGCGGTTTGAAGACCAGCCGAGGCCCCACAAGACCGCTGCGGACGCTCGCTCCACTGGAACTGCCGCCGACCACGGAGCCGCGTCCGTCCAGACCGAGTGAGAAAAACGGGATCGAAAATTTGTCGTCGTAGATGCCGAAGGTAGAGCCGTACTGCCAGCCTACGTTCGGTACGTTGAAGTTGGCGGCGGAAAAGGTGCCGTACAAACCGATCTGCGCGGCAGCCGGGAGAGGAAGTGCAAGAAGAAGCCAGAACGCCAGTCGTTGCATGGGGAGTGCTCCAAGAGTGGTGTTTCGGTGAGAACGCGAAGCGGCACTTGGAGTTGCGTCGGAACAAGCAGAATCACCCACCGAGGTACCTACTCTTAACCTCGGTAGCAGGCTTTTAGCTTCATCTCATGACCACGAGCCGGCAACATCATATCTGGCTTTCAAAATGTGATGTTGCTTCATGTTTACCTAGCAATGTTATATTCGGCTTTCGGGATATGACACTGCTTCATTTTGCCCGGCTTAGTTGCGCAGATCACGCATGGTACGCGCTACCTGGTCCCGTTCCTCACCCGTAAGCGGCAGCAGCGGCAGGCGCGGACGCCCTCCGAAGTACCCGTTCAGGTCGCAAGCGTGCTTGATACCTGCGATGCCGAGCCTGCCTGCAACTACCTGCGAAGCCTCTACGATGCGCACCTGCTTTTCCGCAGCCAACGGCGCATCGCCTTCCTTCCAGGCGATGTACACCTCGTGGCAGGCCTGCGGAGCGCATGCGGCCAGCGCCAGCACGCCGCCGGTGGCACCGGCCTCAAGCGATGGCAGCAGTTTGTCAGCAGCGCCGCACAAAATCTGGAAACCGACCTCGCGCGTGCGCGTCTTGAGTGTGCTGACCACCGGCTGCGTCACGGCTGTCGCGGACCCGCCGCCGATTGTGACCAGATTCGTTCCACCGGCAGGAGCAGCTACGGCAGCGGCCTGCATGCGTCCTGTAACTGGGGCAAATACAGGGGTAACTGTGACGCTGCGCCTGGCCGCTGAACGAGTTGCCGCACTCACAGCTGCGATGCGCTCTACGCTGCCGCTTGAATCCTTGAGGCCGATGATATTGGGGTGCTGCGCGAGTTCGGCAATCAGGTCCACAGGCAGGTCGTAGTGCGTGAACTTGGGGATGCTGTAGAGCACTACGGGCAATGGTGAATGATCCGCTACAGTGCGGTAGTAGGTCAGCATGGCTAAAGGCGTCATGTGCGGCGCGTAATAGTAGGGCGTGCGCACTAATGCAGCGTCATAGCCCAGTTGGGCTGCGTACTCTGCCGCGCGGATGGTAGCAATAGCACTACCCCGCCCCACACCTGCCACCAGCACCTTTTCAGGCGTAGCCGCCGGCGCCGCCGTGTGCAGCACCTCGCGCGATTCCGCATCGTCGAGCAGCATCGCCTCACCGGTCGAACCGAGCACCACCATGCCTACCGCCGGGGTGCGCGAGTAGCGCTCCATGTTGTGCTCCAGCTTGCGCAGGTACAGCCGTCCATCCGGGTAGTAGGGCGTGGTAACAGCAGGAAAAATGCCTTCAAGCAGCATAGGGGTATTGTAAGCCGCGCTTACTGAGGCGACGGTTCCGGCGGGAACGGCGTAGCCTGCGCGATCAGGATTTTTATGACCTGCGATTTGACGTAGTCATAGCCTGGAGCCCCTGAAAACGTGCGGTACTCCACATGTGCTTCACCGGGTGCGCTTTCAATCTGAAACTGCCGCTGCCCCTCTTTCGCCTGCTTCGGATACGCCTGTGCCCAGGAAACCTGGTTCAAGGAGTCGCTGTTGACCTCAATGGTCCATACACGCGCACCCGCATTGTTGCGCACCAGAAAGCGGTAGTAGGTGTTGTATTTGCCCAGCGGTTTGAAGTACTCCACCGCATCGACGGTATACGCACCGGCTTTGAACCGGTCCAGCAGAAAGCCGCTGGTACCGCGCGCATCGGGCAGCGCGGGATTGTCATGCGCTTTGCGCAGGAAGTCTCGTTCGGCTTCACGATGCGGCACGTCGCCTGCCATGGAGTAGGCCGTCACCAGCGTGGTGTGTACCTTCCAGTTGCCGGGTTCCAGTGCCAGTGCGCGCTCGCCGTATCGCACGGCATCGGCGGGTGCAAACAGCGCAATCTCGGTAGAAGCGGCAAGCAGATTTGCAGCCGCATCTTGCGGGTCTGCAGCGATGGCTTGTTGAAACAGAGTCAGTGCTTGCTGCGGCCGGTTGGCATGCAGGGCCGCAAGGCCTTGCTGGGTGGGCGTAGTCTGCTGCGCTTGTGTGTAAGTTGTGACGCATGCCGCTACAAACAGGCTTGTGGCGGTGTGCCCCAGCACGCTCTTACACACGCGCATTTGCCTCAACCTGTGCGGCAGGCTCAACCAGGAGCTCCGCATGCAATGCCTGCATGGTGTACACGTGGATGGCCTGCCGCTGCATGGACGCTATACCTTCAGCAGCAGCGCGCGCGGCGGCAAGCGTGGTGATCATGGGAATGCGCTGCTGCACGGCAGAACGACGAATTGCCTTCTCATCGAAAAATGTGTCCATGCCGCGCGGCGTGTTCACGATGAGCTGGATGCGGTCGCCCTTGATGAAGTCAACGACATTCGGCCTGCCTTCCTTAACCTTGTACACCCGCTCCACGCGCAGCCCTGCGGCTTCCAACGTGTCTGCGGTACCTTCTGTCGCCACGATGGCGAAGCCGAGCTCGATGTATTGTCGTGCCACAATGAGCACCTGCACCTTGTCGTGATCGTTGACGCTGAAGAACACCGTGCCGCGCACCGGCAGCTTGAGCCCTGCGGCTAGCTGGGCCTTGGCAAATGCTTCGCCGAAGTTGTCGGCTACGCCCATCACCTCGCCTGTAGAGCGCATTTCCGGTCCCAGCACCGCGTCTACGCCGGGAAACTTGCTCCATGGGAACACCGGTGATTTGACGAAGAAATATCGGCCCGTGCTCAGGTCGTTACCGCTGCGCACAGCTTCCGGCAGCAGCTCGCGCAGGGTGCGGCCCATCATCAGGCGCGAGGCAATTTTGGCCAGCGGCACGCCGGTTGCCTTTGAAACATAAGGGACGGTTCGTGAAGCGCGCGGGTTGACTTCAATGACGAACACCTTTTCGCGTTGCACGGCGAACTGCAGGTTGACCAACCCGATAACGTCAAGCGCCATGGCCAGCTTGCGTGTGTACACGCGAATCGTATCCAGAACAACCGGGGAGAGGTCAACCGAAGGCAGTACACAGGAAGAGTCGCCTGAATGCACACCTGCTTCCTCAATATGCTGCATGATGCCCGCGATCACTACGTCTGTGCCATCGCAGAGCGCGTCCACATCGACCTCAACCGCATCCTCAAGGAAGCGGTCGATCAGGATGGGCCGCTCCTGCGAGTACTCGACTGCCTCAGCCATGTAACGGGTGACAGCGGCCCGGTCATACGCGATTACCATGGCGCGTCCGCCTAGCACATACGAAGGCCGCACCAGCACCGGATAGCCGATGCTGTCGGCCCCTGTCAGCGCCTCGTCCACACTGGTTGCTGTGGCGGCAGCCGGCTGAGGAATATCGAGCTCGCGCAGCAGTTTGCCGAAGCGTTTGCGGTCCTCCGCCAGGTCGATGGACTCAGGCGAAGTGCCGAGAATCGGGATGCCCGCTGCCTTGAGCCGTAGCGAAAGATTGAGCGGCGTCTGGCCGCCGAATTGCACAATCATGCCGATCTCGGCACCAGCCGCGGCTTCATGTTCATACACGGCAAGCACGTCTTCCAGCGTCAGCGGCTCAAAGTAAAGCCGGTCGCTGGTGTCGTAGTCCGTTGAAACCGTCTCAGGATTACAGTTCACCATTACGGTCTCATAGCCGTCTTCGCGCAGTGCAAAGGCGGCATGGCAGCAGCAGTAATCAAACTCAATGCCCTGACCGATACGATTGGGCCCTGAGCCCAGAATGATGACCTTCTTGCTGCTTGTCGCGGGCGCTTCATCTTCCTCGTCGTAGGTGGAATAGAGGTACGGAGTGCTCGACTCGAACTCCGCCGCGCAGGTATCAACCAGCTTGAACACAGGCCGGATGCCTGCCGCAAGCCGATGCTGCCTAACCTGCTCGATCCCCTTCGCCCCAGGCAGACCCCAGGCTTCAGCCAAACGTTCGTCGGAAATACCGAGTCGTTTGGCTTTTCGCAACTGAGACGGTTGTACATGCTGCACACTTGTGTCGCCAAGTACGCCTAGCGCATCCGTGATCTCTTTGATCTGGTGCAGGAACCAAGGGTCCATTTGTGTAAGGCGCGCGACTTCGCGCACGCTCATGCCGCGGCGGAACGCAAAGCGAATGTAAGCAAGCCGCTCCGGTTGCGGCGTCACCAGCCGGTAGGTCAGCTGCTTCGGGTCGAGCGTTTCCGCGCCTACGCGGCGGCCTGTTTCAAGTGCGCGCACGGCCTTCATCAAGGCTTCCTTGAAAGTTCGGCCCATGGCCATTACCTCGCCCACGGACTTCATCTGCGGGCTCAGTGTCTGGTCGGCTTCCGGAAACTTCTCAAACTGCCACTTCGGAATCTTAACGACCACGTAATCGATCGACGGCTCAAAACAGGCCGGGGTCATGCGCGTGATGTCGTTCGGAATTTCATCAAGCGTGTAGCCCACGGCGAGCTTGGCCGCGATCTTTGCGATGGGAAAACCGGTCGCCTTCGAAGCCAACGCGGACGACCGCGACACGCGCGGGTTCATCTCAATCACTGTCATGCGGCCGTTCGCAGGGTTCACCGCGAACTGCACATTCGAGCCGCCGGTCTCAACACCGATCTCACGGATAACCGCAATGGCAGCGGAGCGCATGGCCTGGTACTCGCGATCGGTGAGCGTCTGCGCAGGTGCCACCGTGATCGAGTCGCCGGTGTGTACGCCCATGGGGTCCATGTTTTCAATGGAGCAAATAATGATGACGTTGTCGGCGAGGTCACGCACAACCTCCAGCTCATACTCTTTCCAGCCCAGCACCGACTCTTCAAGCAGGCACTCGTGTACGGGCGACAGGTCGAGCCCACGCGCCAGTATTTCTATCAGCTCTTCTCGGTTGTAAGCGATACCGCCGCCTGAGCCGCCCAGCGTGAACGAAGGGCGAATGATGACCGGAAAACCCAGCTTGTTTGCGAAATCCAGCCCATCGCGCAGATTGTCGACCAGCGCGGACTTCGGTACGTCAAGACCGATGCGCGCCATGGCGTCTTTAAACAACAGCCGGTCTTCGGCCTTCTTAATCGCCTCAAGTTTTGCGCCGATCAGCTCAATGCCGTAGCGGTCTAGTGTGCCCGCGTCTGCAAGATCGACCGCGAGATTGAGCGCCGTCTGTCCGCCGACCGTAGGCAGCACGGCGAACTTGCCCGCGCGACCTTGCGCGGTAAGCATCTCGCTCTCGATCCGCAAAATCTCTTCCAGATAGGCGGTTGTCAGGGGCTCGATGTAGGTGCGGTCCGCAAGCTCGGGGTCGGTCATGATGCTGGCCGGGTTGGAGTTCACCAGCACTACCTCATAGCCTTCAGCGCGTAGCGCCTTGCAGGCCTGCGTACCGGAGTAATCAAATTCTGCGGACTGCCCGATGACAATCGGCCCGGAGCCGATCACGAGTATTTTTGCTATGTCGTTCCTGCGCGGCATTTCATCCTTACTGGTAAACGTCTTTACGGTGGCCAACTTCGATTACAAGGATCAACAACTCTTTATCATGCAGTTCGCATAAAACTCTGTAGTCGCCGACGCGATAGCACCAGTAACTTTCGAAGTTGCCGATTAGCGCCTTCCCTGTCATGCGAGGGTCTTCCAAGAGTGCAACGCGTTCGTCCAAAACCTTTGTGATCCTATCTGCGATTTGCCGATCAAGCTTACCAAGCTGCTTTTTAGCCGTGTCAGTCAGCCTAGTCGTCCAAGCCAAGTTCACTCCTTACTTCAGCAAGAGAGTAGGTCTTCTCCTCCCCACTCTTTACCCGGCGTGAAATCTCCAATGCGCGCTCGTAATCTTCACGATCTTCAAGGTGTTGACGGAGAGCTTCACTTGCGAAAGCATTCGTATCCTTACCGGATTTCGCCGCCATTTCTTGAAGCCAAGCACCTAATTCATCTCCAATTTGAATCTGTATCATCGAGTTCCTGCTTTCCACTCATCCATCATCTTCCGAAACTCCCCGAACAGGTAATGCGAATCATGCGGACCGGGGCTCGCTTCGGGGTGGTACTGCACGCTTAAGAGCGGCATCGTCCGGTGGCGCAAACCTTCCAAAGTCTGGTCGTTCAGGTTGATGTGCGTCAGGTCCACTTCGTTCGCGTTCAGCGAGTCAGGGTCTACCGCATAGTTGTGGTTCTGGCTGGTGATCTCGACGCGCCCGGTGGCGAGTTGCTTCACCGGGTGATTGCCTCCGTGGTGTCCAAACTTCAGCTTGAATGTCTTGCCGCCCAACGCCATGCCCACCAGCTGGTGGCCGAGGCAGATGCCGAAGACAGGCGTTCTGCCGGTAAGCCCTTGAATGGCTTCGACAGCGTAGCTTAAAGGCTCCGGGTCGCCCGGTCCGTTCGACAGGAACACGCCGTCCGGTTTCAGCGCCAGCACGTCCTCAGCCGTGGTCCGCGCCGGCACCACCGTGACCCGGCAGCCTTGCGAACCCAGCATTTGCAGAATATTCCCCTTGATGCCGTAGTCGTAAGCCACCACGTGCAGGTCGCACTCGCGGGTAGTCTCGCCGAGCTGAAGCGGGTTCTCACGTTGCTTCCACTCATAAGCGGTTTTCGTGCTCACGACGCTCGCCAGGTCGGTGCCGTCCATCTTGCGCAGCGCCCGCGCCCGAGCTATCAGCACATCTGTGTCCTGTTCCGTGCTTGATATGACGCCGCGCATGACGCCGTTGGCGCGCAGGTGCCGTACCAGGGCGCGTGTATCGATCTCTGACAGTACCGGCACGCCGTACCGCTCAAGATACTCGTCGGCCACCTGCTCCGAGCGCCAATTTGAGCTTACCGCTGAAAACTCGCGCACAATCAGGCCCTCGATATAGGGCCTGGCGGCTTCAGCGTCTGCCTGGTTGGTGCCGTAATTGCCGATCTGCGGGTTCGTAAGAACCACGATCTGGCCGGCGTAGGATGGGTCCGTGAAAATTTCTTGGTAGCCGGTCAATGAGGTATTGAAAACAACCTCGCCGGAGCAGTCCACCTTTGCTCCGTAGCCGTCCCCGCGGAAGATGCGCCCGTCTTCGAGCACAAGTATCGCCTGCATTGCAGCTCCCAATGCCTGGATTTTATTGATGGTAGCAGGTCCGGTTCCGACAGCGACATTTCCGCCCGCGCATCTCAGTTGAAAAGGAGTCCCAACCACAATGAAAGCAGTTATTTTGCGCGCCTACGGTGACGTGAGCCAATTGAGCTATGAGACTGACGAGGACATGCCCGAGGTCGGTCAGAATGAAGTGCGCGTGCGCCTCCGCGCCACCAGCATCAACCCCATTGATTGGAAGCTGCGGGCCGGCGTGATGAAGGATGAATACCCGCTCGACCTGCCTGAAATTCTAGGCGTCGATCTATGCGGAGAGGTCGATGAGGTTGGCTCCGGGGTTGAGGAATGGACCAAAGGCCAGCGCGTCATGGCCAAGGCCGGCGGAACGTATGCCGAATTCACGACGGCCAAAGCGGATGTGCTCGCTCCGATTCCGGACGCGCTCTCGTTTGAGCAGGCTGCCGCTTTGCCGCTCGTGCTCACCACCGGCACGCAGCTTATTGAGCGCGGCCTGCGCCTCCAGGCAGGCGAAACCGTCCTGGTAACCGGCGCTCTCGGCGGTGTGGGCCGCACCGCGGTCTATGTCGCTAAACAAAAGGGCGCGAAGGTCATCGCAGGCGTCAGGGCCTCGCAAAAGGAAGAAGCGATGGCGCTCGGTGCCGAGCTTGTCGTGGCGCTTGATGCGCCTGAGGAGATGCAGCACCTGCACGAGCTTGATGCCGTAGCAGACTGTGTGGGCGGCTTGGTGGGCGAGCACGCCATCAAAACGCTTCGCGACAATGGCCGCTTTGTCTCCGTCGCCGGGCTTCCTCATCATCTCGGCGAGCGCGTGGAAGCCAGCTCTTACTCCGCCGTGCCTGATGCCTCGCGCCTTGCCGAGCTCGCCATGGACATCGCCAATGGTGCATTCCACATTCCGATCGCCCAGACGTTTCCGCTCGAAAAGATTCAGGAAGCGACCCGCATCGCTGAAAAAGGCGCAGGCGGCAAGATTATTCTGACGATTGCCTGAGCATTTCTAGGATCGCTTGGATCAGGCCGTCGACATCGTGCCTCACTGCTTCGGCTGCGGGCTCTATGCCGTAGCCGCGCAGCGTGGCGCTGGTTACCGGCCCTATGGAGTAGGCGCGCTCTGCGGCAAGGGCCGCCTGCGCGCCTTCAGGGCCCAGCAATGCAAAGAAGTTGGTAACCGTCGAGGAGCTGCTGAAAGTCACCGCTGAAATCGGCGGCGCGTCTGCCGCGAATGCAGATTGCAAGATAGAGCGTGAATCTTCAGCCAACAGTGTCTGGTACGCCTCAACTACCTCGACTATCGCGCCGGCTGACCGGAGCGCCTCGGGCATTAGATCCCGCGCGACTTTCGCGCGTGGGAGCAGGATGCGTTTGCCCCGCACTCGCGGCGCAAGCTCGCGCACTACTGACTCGGCAACAGCAGGCATGGGCTGTTCATTCACCTGGAAGCCTGCTTCGTGCAGCGCCCCGGCAGTTGCCGGGCCGATAGCAACCGTCCAGGGCTGGTAAAGCCAAGGTGAAGGCAGGCGTGCTGCAAGCACCTGTGCCGTGTTGGCGCTGCTCACAATCAGGATGTCGAACTCGCTCCGGCGTGCAAGCGCCGCATCTAGCGGAGCATAGGTATCAGGCGGAGCGATGCGGATGGTCGGCACCTCAAGCACATCAGCGCCAAGCGTCTTCAATGCAGCGGCCAAGGTACTGCTCTGCTCGCGGGTGCGGGTGACGAGAATACGGTGACCGGCAAGCGGCAGTTTCATACAAATCAGATGGCGAGCAGCTCACCGGCACCCTGCCGCAGCAGCTCTTCCGCCAGCCGGACACCGAGTAAGTCTGGATTTTCCTCATGCCGGTGCTCAAACGAGACCCGGACGGAAGCGCCGGTACCGGGTAGCGAAACAGACCCGGTAATCTCCCAGTGCGAACCGGCTGCACTCTCATGCCGCTCGCAGTAGATGCCGATAGGTACTTGGCAGCCGCCGCCGAGCGCACCCAGAGCAGCCCGCTCGGCGGTAACGGCAAAGCGTGTGGGTGCATCATCTAAGAAGTGCAGAGCCTCCACCATGCGAGCATCGCCCGCGCGCACCTCAATGGCAAGCGCACCCTGGCCGGCAGCGGGACACACGATCTGTGCGGGCAGTCGCTCGCGCAGCATCCCGGTACGGCCCAGCCGGTCCAGCCCGGCGCAGGCCAGCACACACGCTTCGGCTTCCCCGGCAGCGAGCTTGCGTAGCCGTGTATCGACATTGCCGCGAAATTCGATGTACTTCAAATCGTGACGGTGCGCGCGCAGCTGTGACTGGCGGCGCAGGCTGCTGGTGCCTACGCGCGCGCCGGAGGGCAGTTCGGCGAAGCTTTGATAGCGATCTGACACAAACGCATCACGGGGATCGGCGCGCGGCGGTATTGCGGCAAGGGCAAAGGCCGGGTGCAGCTCCGTCGGCAGGTCCTTCAGGCTGTGCACCGCCAGGTCTACGCGGCCATCGGCCAATGCCTCTTCAATCTCCTTTGTGAACATGCCCTTGGTGCCCACCTTGTTGAAGGCGACACCTTGCAGCCGGTCGCCGGTGGTGCGGATGATCTCAATGGCTACTTCGTGCCCGGCACCCCGGAGCTGCCCGGCAATGTGATTCGCCTGCCACAACGCCAGCTCCGAGCCGCGCGATCCGATACGCAGGGGCATCAACGCCGCCCCGCAATGGGCACGGCATGCTTGTGCCCGTCAATAGAAGTTACGTCAGAGGTTACGTCGATCGGCGCTGCTTCAAGAGCATGCTTCGGCTCAATGTGCCTGACTGGGGATGCGTCAGGCTCCACAAGCTCCGGCAGCCGGAAGGTACTGCGCAGCAGCGCAAGCCGCTCCTCATCGCCGTCCTGCGCGGCAGCACGCAGAGCCTGTATAGGCGCGTGTAGAAACTTGTTAGCAAGCCCGCGAGACAATGCCTCAACCGCCTCGCGATGCGCCGGGGTTATACCTTCAAGCTGCCCGGCAAAGCGCCGCAGCTCCGCCAGGCGCATTGCCTCAACGCTGCCCTGTAGTGCTACCAGGGTTGGCACAGCATCCACTACGTGCGAGCGCTGGGTAAACGCGGCTACTTCCCCATCAATCAGGCGCTCCGCCTTCGCACCCTCACGGGAGCGGTCGGCAAGATTATCGACGGCAAAGCTTTGCAGATCGTCGATGTCATACAGAAATACACCTTCAACGCGCTTGATCTCCGGATCGATGTTGCGCGGCACGGAAATGTCGATGAAGAACATGGGCCGCCCGCGGCGCTTGCTCAGGAAGCGCTGCCCGTCCTCGCGGCGAAATACGTATTCATGCGAGCCGGTGGAGGTAATGACAATATCTGCCTGGTCCGCCTGCGTTTGCAGCTCCCCATAGGGCAGCACCTTGCCGCCGAAGGTCTGGGCCAGCCGCTCGGCACGAGCCATGGTCCGGTTGCTTACCAGCATGGACCCGGCACCCTTCGATAGCAGGTGCTTGGCTGCCAGCTCGCCCATTTTGCCCGCACCCACCAGCAGCACCCGCTTGCCGGCCAGCGAGCTGAAGATTTTCAGGGCAAGGTCAACCGCAACGCTCGCAATGGAGACCGAGCTCGATCCGATTGCAGTCTCTGTCCGAACACGCTTGGCAACAGAAAAGGCGCTTTGAAGCAGTGTCTGCAAGTTACGTCCGACTACACCGGCGGCACGCGCGGCAGCAAATGCTTCCTTGACCTGGCCGAGAATTTGGGGCTCCCCCACCACCATGGAATCGAGGCTTGAAGCAACACGGAACAAGTGGCGCACCGCCTCTGTATCGCGGTGCTGGTACAGGTGTGCCCGCAGCTCGCCCTCGCTTACCGGGAAGCGCGTAGCAAGAAACTGCATTAAATCCGGTACCTGCTCGCTGTAGGTTACAAACAGTTCCACCCGGTTACAGGTGGACAGAATCACTGCCTCCTGCACGTGCGGATGAGCGTGCAGGGCCGCAAGCGCCGCAGGCAGCTCATCCGGCGAAATCGCTACCTTCTCACGCAGCTCCACGGGCGCGTTGCGGTGGTTCAAGCCTGTGACCAGTAGCCTCATTGCGATGGAAACCTGTGCACGGAACTGAGGAGGTTGGCTGCCCATACGCTGAGCACCACCAGGAACGCGACTGAAGACACGTATACCGCCTGGCGCCCTCGCAAGCCCTTGGACCGGCGCACCAGCAGGATAAAGACATAGATGAGCCACATAGCGAAAGAGAGCACGACTTTCGGGTCCTGGAAGTAGGTCGGGCCTACCATTTCCTGTGCGATCAGGGAACCCGCGAACAGCCCAAGCGTCATAGCCAGGAAGCCCAGCACCAGTGTGGATTGAGCGATGCGGTCCATGGTTTCAAGCGGGGGCAGCCACGCAAAAAAGCCGGGCGACTCGCGGTCCTTGAGCCGTCGCTCCTGGAGCAGGTACAGGAAGCTGGCCAGCAGCGAAAAAACCAGGGCCGTATCGGCGGCTAGCAACGAGGAGACGTGTACGGCGATCCAGCCTCCGCGTACCAGGGGTGATGAAAAGCTGTAACGGTCCGGTCCAAGCGCCGAAGGCAGCGCCAGCAGAAATGCCATGGGCAGCGCGAACAGGCCGAACGATACCGTGCGATAGAGAGCGGCAATGAGCAGAAACGCCAGGGCCACCAGCAGACCCAGCCCTGCCTGCACCTCATGGAGGCCGGTGGGAATCAGGCGATGCGTATGCGCAAACAGCTCCCCAAAGGCCACGCACTGAAGCACCACGGCGACCAGCGCAAGCCCGATGGAAGCAGTCTGGAAGCGTGCGCGGCCCCACAATACGGCGGGCAGCGCGCAGGCGCTTGCCACCCCATACATCGCTGCCGCACCGCGTATCCAGAATAATTCCATGCGCTTGGCCCAACGGCTAAGTATACGGGGGCATACCGCCTTGAGAGAGCAGCGGCTTGGTATGCCATGGAGGATGGGCGCACTTAAAAAAGAATTGCAGCATCGCGGCAACATGGAGACACCGCATGTTCATCTGTGAGACTGTCAAGCAGATGCAGTGTGCCGAGCCCGATTAAGCCTATTTGGGGCGGCGCGCCTTTTACGACGCACCATAAGCCACGGAGGATGAACTATGTCGGACTATCGCGTACATGCTGGAGATATCAACGAAGACCAAGTCACATCCATGCTGGAAAGCTATAGCGCCAAGCTGCCCAGCTCGTTCTTTCTGGGAGCATCGTTTGCTTCCATCATCGGCTCGCTCATTTTGAAGTCGCAGGGCAAGGACGAGAATGCTTTGTTTGTGGGCCAGTGGGCGGCACCGTTCCTGCTGCTGGGTATTTACAACAAGATGGTGAAGCAGCACGGTTCCGACGCCGACACCAATAGCTAGTTCGCATTTGAGACCGATGGAAAGGGCCGCCTAGTGCGGCCTTTTTTCGTTGCCCGCTTTTGAGCCTGATTACGATTACGGACGCGATCTCCTCAGATGCTTTGCCTGTGGGAACCGGAGGACGGTGCGATATTCTGGCCGTGCCCGTGACTGAACTCTCCGCACAGCTCTCCGACGAAACCCCGCTCATGCGGCAGTATGCCGCCGTGAAGGGGCAGCACCCCGACGCGCTGCTCTTTTTCCGCCTGGGCGATTTTTATGAATTGTTCTACGAGGACGCGCAGACCGCCGCGCGCGAGCTCGGCATTACACTGACAAGTCGCAGCAAGGAGCGCGCTATCCCAATGTGCGGCGTACCCTTCCACGCGGCTGAGGTGCACATCAGCCGCCTGCTGCGTGCGGGTTTCCGTATTGCCATCTGCGAGCAGATGGAAGCGCCCGGCCCCGGAAAAAAGATTGTGCGGCGAGAAGTAACCCGTGTGCTGACACCCGGCACGGTTGCCGACGGGAGCCTGGGTGCGGGCGAGAACAACTACCTGGCAGCGGTGCATGTGTCTGAAGACAGCCGCGGCACCGTAGCGGCGCTGGCACTGCTGGACCTTTCGACCGGCGAGTTTCGCGCCGCGGAGTGGACCGGCCCGGACGCGGCGGCGCAGTGCGCGGATGCGCTCGCTACCTCCGGCGCGAGCGAAGTATTGCTGCCTGCCGCAAACCCGTTGCTCGCACGGGAACCTGTCTGGGGACGCGGTTTTGAGCGTGTGCGTACGAAAACTCCCCTTGAAGACTGGATTTTTACCGCAGGCTATGCGCTGCCCCTACTGGAGCGGCAGCTGGGGGTACGTTCGCTGGAAGGCTTCGGCTTGGACGGTCACGCCCCCGCCGCTATCGCCGCCGGTGCCGTGCTGCACTATGCGCAAAGCACGCAGCGCAGCGCGCTTGAGCACATCGATAGCCTGCGCTTTACCGAGCGTGCCGCCGCCCTGCATCTCGACCAAGTTTCCGTGCGCAACCTGGAACTGCTGGAGCCGCTGTTCCGCGCAAGCGGGCCGGAAACCACGCTGGCCCACACGCTGGATTGTTGCCGGACGCCGATGGGCAAGCGCCTGCTGCGCGCCTGCATCCTGCGACCTCTTGCTGAAGCGGAGCCGATCCGGGCCCGCTACAGCGCCGTAGCCGAGCTGAAAGCGAGCCTGATCGCGCGCGAAGAATTGCGGCGCGCGCTTGGGGGCGTGCAGGACCTGGAGCGGCTGCTCTCTCGGGTGGCGCTTGAAAACGCCGGTCCGCGCGATCTATTGGCATTGGGCAGCTCACTGCGTGCCCTGCCCGAGATTTGCTGTGCGCTGGAGCGTTTAGAAAGCGAACCATGGAAGCTGCTGCGCGGGCGCATGGACACGCTTGCGGAACTGGAGCGGCACATCACAGCCACCATCGCGCCGGAACCGCCCGTGACTCTGGCCGAGGGCGGCGTGATCGCGCCCGGCGTTGACGCGGCGCTCGACGAGCTGCGCGCTACCAGCGGCACCGGTCGCGCGGCCATTGCCGCCATTGAGGAGCGCGAGCGTGCACGCACCGGCATCGGCTCGCTCAAGGTGCGTTTTACTTCTGTGTTCGGCTACTACCTTGAGATCACCCGCGCCAACCTGCGGCATGTACCCGCCGACTATGAGCGCAAGCAGACCCTGGTGAACGCCGAGCGCTACACCACGCCCGAGCTCAAGGAGCTGGAGCACCGCATCCTGACCGCGCATGAGCGCTCGATTGAAATCGAGCGCGAACTGTTTGCTGCTCTACGGGGGGTGGTGCTTGAAAATGCGGGCCGGATTCGCGCAACAAGCGCGGTACTGGCGGAGATCGATCTGCTGGCGAACTTCGCGCACCTGGCAGCCGAGCGCGACTATGCCGAGCCGGAGCTGCTGGACGGCGACGCCTGCCTGCTGGAAGCCGTGGCCGCGCGGCACCCTGTGGTGGAGCAGCTAATGCAGCGCGGGGGGACGGACCGCTTTACGCCGAATGATCTATCACTCGATGGCGGGAGCGGCAGCATGCTGCTGATTACCGGGCCGAACATGGGCGGCAAAAGCACGTATCTGCGCCAGGCCGCGCTGCTGGTGATCCTGGCGCAGATGGGCTGCTTTGTGCCTGCCCGCAGCCTGCGCTTTTCGCTGGTGGACCGGGTGTACACACGCATCGGCGCAAGCGACAACGTGGCGCAGGGGCAATCTACCTTTATGGTGGAAATGACAGAGACCGCGACCATCCTGAACACCGCGACCGCGCGTTCGCTGGTACTGCTGGATGAAATGGGCCGAGGCACTGCCACCTTTGACGGGCTCGCATTGGCCTGGGCCGCGCTTGAGCATATTCATAACAGCCTTGGGGCGCGGACCTTGTTTGCCACGCACTACCATGAGCTCACGCTGTTGGCCGACCAGCTGCCGCGCCTGCGCAATGCGCGCGTCTCTGTCAAGGAGACCGGGGGCGGCATCGTGTTTCTACACACGATTGAGCCGGGCGCGGCTAGCAAAAGCTACGGCATTGACGTGGCGCGGCTGGCAGGCGTACCGCAAAAGGTGCTGGTACGCGCGCGACAGGTGCTGCGCGCCCACGAGCGTGCGGAACGGCGTGAACTTGCCGCTGAAATCACTGCACAATCGGAGCCGCTACAGTTGACGATGTTCACGCCGCTATCGCAACGCATTGTCGACCGTATTGAAGAGACGGACGTAAACACGCTGACACCCGTGCAGGCGCTGCTGCTGCTGGAAGAACTGCAAGCCGACCTGCGTGCCGGGAAGGCTGCGCGATGAGCACGCAACCAAGGGCAAAATTGCGGCATGAGGTGGGGCAGCTGTTCCTTGTGGGCTTGGCCGGACCTGCGCTTGACCCGGCGGAGCGCGCGTGGCTGCGCCTGCTGCGGCCCGGGGGCATGATCCTGTTCCGGCGCAATATCGAGGAAGCGGCACAAACCACCACGCTGCTGCGCGAGGCGACAGAGGCGGCTGCGAATGACGGTGAGCATGTACCTGCCCTGCGAGCGGTTGACCTTGAAGGCGGCCTCGTAGACCGACTGCGCGACTTGCTGGGCGCGAGTCCTTCAGCCGCCATGGTAGCGGCAACCGACAAGGCTCGTGACGCCAAACGACATGGTGAGAACATCGGACGCTCCGCGCGGCTACTCGGTTTCAACACCGTCTTTGCCCCGGTGCTCGATCTGGCGCTACCGGAAGCAGCCCCGGTGATGCGGACCCGCGTTTACGGCTCGACCGCAGAGGCCGTGGTGGCCTATGCACAGCCGTTCCTCAAGGCGTTGCGGGCACAGCGCATGCTGGGCTGCGGCAAGCACTTTCCCGGCCTGGGCGGCGGTACGCTCGACTCGCATGCCGCCACGCCGGTGATCCGGCGCACCTGGCAGCAGTTGTGGGATGAAGATATCGCACCGTACCGCACGCTGCTGCCGCTGCTGCCGATCGTCATGGTGGGTCATGCCACCTACCCTCTTGTCGCGGCAGCGCAGGCTTTGCGAGCCAAGATCATTGAGGATGAGCCTGCCTCGGTGTCACGCTTCTGGATTGCCGATGTGCTGCGCAGGCGCATGGGTTATGACGGTTTGATCCTGTCCGACGACATGGAAATGGGCGGCCTGCTTACGCAAATGAGCATGGAGGAAGCCGCTGTGCGTGCCATTGCGGCGGGCTGCGACATGATCGAGATTTGCAAGGAACCTGCGCTGATCTTTCGCGCGTACGAGGCGGTGCTGGCCGAGGCGGAAGGCTCCCCTGCTTTCCGTGCGCAGGTGCGGCGTGCCTGCCGTCGCGTGACGGCGCACAAACAGCGGTTGCTGCACCCGCAACTGCCGCGCCCGGCCACAGACGAGCAGCTGGCCGGGGTTCGCGCTGAGAATCGCCTGTTCCTGGCCGAGCTGGAAGCAGCGGAACGCGCCCATACCATGAGGTTGTTCTAGGATGGCTACCATGGGCGACACGGTACACAGGCCGCGCCCGATGACGGTAGCGGGCATGATGAGCGGTACCTCCGGCGATGGAATCGACATTGCTCTGGTGCGTATTGAGCCGGGCAAGCAGATGAAACTTGAACTGCGGGCCCATCGCGGCTTCCCATTCCCGAAAGCGCTGCGTGCCGCCGTACTGGCTGCGCAGGATGCGCAGGGCACCACGACTGCGCAGCTGGCACGGCTGCACTGGCGGCTTGGACTTGCCTATGCCCAAGCCTTTATCAAGATGCGCGACGCACATCCTGAATCCATTAACCTGGTCGGCTGCCACGGACAAACGATCTATCACCAGGCTGTACCTGCGCTCTATGCAGGCGAGCGGTTTACCTGCACCTGGCAGATCGGTGAAATGGCACCCCTGGTACGCGCTGCCGGGGTGCCGGTGGTCTCAAACTTTCGCCCAGCCGACATGGTCGCGGGCGGTCAGGGTGCGCCGCTGGTGCCGCTGCTCGACGAAGTGCTTTATCGCCACCGCAAGCGCACGCGCGTGCTGCAAAATATCGGCGGCATCGGCAACTTCACCGCGGTACCGCCGCTCGGCAGCGCGGAGGCATTGATTGCATTCGATACAGGCCCCGGCAACATGGTCATCGATGCGCTGATGCAGCAGCTTTTCAGCAAACCTTACGACCGTAGCGGCAAGGTAGCTGCGCGCGGCAGCGTTCTGATGCCGGTTGTGGAGCATATGCTTTTGCAACCGTTCTTCCGGCAAAAGCCGCCGCGCTCCGCCGGACGCGAGCAGTTTGGCGAAGCCTTTACGGCAGCCCTGCTGCGCGCCTGCCGCAAGCTCAAGGGGGGCCCGGAGGATGCAGTAGCCACGGCCACCGCGCTCACCGCTCACTCCATCGCCGGTGCCGTGCAGAGGTTCGTCGCACCTGCGCTACAGCAGGCAGGTGTGGATCTCATTGTCTCCGGCGGCGGCGCGAAAAATACAACCCTTATCGCAATGCTTGGCACCCTGCTGAGCGACAACATGCGCGTGATGGCTTGCGACGATCCCTCGCTACCCTCACCGCTACCGGTGGAGGCGAAGGAAGCCGTCGCCTTTGCACTGCTGGCCTATCGAAGCCGGCACTGCCAGCCCGGCAACGTGCCCCCGGCCACAGGCGCGCGCGAGGCCGTGGTGCTGGGGCAGGTGAGCTGTGGCTAGACCGCTGCTGTTTGCCACCGCCACCATCGCCATGGTTGCCGCGGCCTTGCTGCCGGGCTGCGGATCGAAGCAGCCCCCGGGTAACACAGTTACCGTGCTGATTGAAAACAGCCCCACCAACCTGGACCCGCGCGTCGGCACCGATGCCTCGTCCGAGCGCATTGATTCCCTGCTGTTCGACGCGCTTGTTCGACGCACTCCCAACTTTGAGGTGGGCCCGGAGATAGCAACTTCCTGGGAGACGCCGGACCCGCTCACGTATGTGTTCCACCTGCGCACCGGCGTGCGCTTTGCCGACGGGCATCCGCTCACCTCGCGCGATGTGAAGTGGTCACTTGATACCTCGTTTAACGGCAGCATTGCGAGCGTAAAATCGGCTTCCTTCCGGACGTGGAAGTCGGTGGATGCACCGGATGCAGCAACGATCATCGTTCACCTGAAAAAGCCCGACCCGGGCTTGCTGCTGAACGTGTGCGACGGCGTTTTCGGCGTGATTCCCTATGGCAGCGGCCGCGACTTCTCACACCATCCGCTGGGCAGCGGCCCTTTCCGGCTCGTCAGCCAGGAGCAGGATAAGGAAGTCACGGTCGCTCGCAACCCGCTGTACTGGCGCACGCCGCCATTACTGGACGGCGTGCGATTCGCGGTAGTGCCGGATGCAATCACCCGCGCGCTTGAGCTGCAGAAAGGTTCGGCGGATGTCGCGGTCAATGCCCTGCCGATCGACGTGCTGCCCAGCCTTGCGCGTGAGCGAAACCTGCGTGTCGAGAGCGCGCCCGGCACCAACGTGTACTACCTCATCTTCAACCTGCGCGACCGTTACCTGCGCGACGTGCGCATACGCACCGCCATTGCGGAGGCGGTAAATCGTCCGTTGATTATTCGCACGCTCTACGACGGGCGAGCGCGATTAGCCGACAGCGTGCTGCCGCCGGAGCACTGGGCCTACGCACATGCTGCCGCACCGCACCCGTTCGATCCCGCTGCGGCAAATGCGCTGCTTGATAGCGCAGGGTACCGGCGCGGCAAAGACGGCGTACGCTTCCATATTGTTATGAAGAGCTCGACGGATGAGTCAAATCGGCTGCTGGGGGCGGTTCTGCAGTCGCAGCTTTCACAGGTAGGCATCGCCGTCGATCTGCGCTCCTACGAGTTCGCAACCTTTTACGCGGACATCACCAAGGGTGCGTTTGCCATGGCACCTTCGCGGTGGATCGGCGGCAATGAAGCACCTGAGATTTTGAAGTACGCTTACAGTTCGGCAAGTACGCCGCCGCACGGTGCCAACCGCGGCTTTTACCAGAATGCGAGGGTCAATTCCCTGCTGGCAGATGCCGACGCGAGTGCGGACCGCGTCCGGCAGATTCAGGACTATGGTGCGATTCAGCAGCAGCTAGCGGTAGACCTGCCGGTGCTGAACTTGTGGTACGCCAATACTGTTGCCGTCATGAACAAGCGGCTTGGCCCGGTGGAGCTTTCGCCTTCCGGGAGTTTTGATTTTCTGCGAACCGTGCGGATCATGCGGGAATAAACCATATCCTTCCATTGAGTGGGCTCCACTCAGAAGTTGTGCAAAGTTAAATAGAACTTGTGTCATCCTGAGCGAAGTCGAAGGACCTGCTTTTTCCTTTGACTTCGCGCTTGTGCCCACGACAAAGCAGGTCCTTCGACTTCGTTTCACTCCGTTCAGGATGACACGATTTGGGGGTGATCCTGAAAGGAATGCTTTGCACACATTCTCTCAGGATGACCCAGGATCGAGAGTTTGCAACAAATCAATCTACCGCTCGCCCCACTTCAGCTTGGTCCGCAGAACGTCATAAAATGAGCCGTTGCCGACCCGCAGCAGCTTGACCTTGTACTCCGAGCGCCTACAGCGCAGCTCATCACCTGATTCCAGCGGCTGGGACTCCTGTCCGTCGACAAACAACAGGTTCGGCCCATCCCCATCGACTACACGGATTGACAGCTGCGCATCACCGCGCACTACCAGCGGCCGCATGGTAAGCAGGTGCGGGCATACAGGCGTCACGATGTGCGCATCGACGGAAGGCTCCAGAACCGGGCCGTTTGCTGAAAGCGAGTAGGCGGTTGAGCCGGTCGGTGTAGCGATGATCACGCCGTCAGCTCGGTACTCAGCGGCAAGGTGGCCGTTGACGGTGACGCGCACGCGACCCATGCGCGCCATCTCTCCTCGGCTTACCACGGCATCGTTCAAGGCTTCGTGCTCGCACAACTTCTGATCACCGCGCCACAGCTCAACGTGCAGCATGGCGCGCTCGTCCATTGTGCCGCAGTCGACGCACCAGGCCTCAAGGGTGGAGTACAGATCGCTCAAACGCACTTCCGTCAGAAAGCCGAGTGAGCCGAGATTGACGCTCAGAATCGGTGTACCCAGTCGCGCAAACACGCGCGAGGCCGCCAGCAACGTGCCGTCGCCGCCCAGCACGATCACCAGTGCCGGGTTGTATTTCTCCATCTGCTCGCGCTGGACTACGGGGGCTGCGTCTGTGTAGCTTCCGCTGATGGCGTCAAGCACAGGGGTAAACGCATGCGCGCGCAGCCACGCGATAAGCTCGGTAAGAATAGCTGCCAGATCAGGGTGGCCCGGCTTCGACACGACGGCAATGGCGCGCATAGGGCAAGTGTAGCGGAGTGGCCCGGCTTGGCCGCTAGCGAGCTGCGGGCCACATTGCGTGGAGCAGGAACTCGTGGTTCCCTTCCGTGCCTGTAATAGGCGAGTCGATGATCTCGATCGACTGCGCACCATGCGCTGCGGCGCAGTCGCGGATGCGCTCTTGAGCCAGGATGTGCGCTTGCGGGTCGCGCACGATGCCGCCCTTGCCGACCCACTCACGGCCCGCCTCAAATTGCGGTTTGACCAGGATGACAGCCTCGCGCAATGCGGGTGCAGCCAGCAACACGGGCGGCAGCACCAGTGTCGCGGAGATGAACGAGACATCCATGGATAGGAAACTGAGTGAGCGTTCGGGTATGGCATCGGCTAGTTCCAAAGGCACAAGCTTGCGCGCGTTGGTGCGCTCCAGCAGAGTCACACGGGCGTCGCTGCGCAACGACTGGGCGATCTGGCCCCAGCCGGTGTCTACAGCCAGCACACTCCGGGCACCATGTTGCAACATGCAATCGGTAAAGCCCCCGGTAGAGGCACCTATGTCTACGCAATCGCGGCCCACCAGATCGATGCACCAATGGCGCAGGGCTTCCTCAAGCTTCAGCCCGCCGCGGCTTACGTAGCGCAGGTCGGTTCCCAGCAGCCGCAGCGCAGCTTCGGGGTCTACGGCAAGGCCGGGCTTGGTCTGCTTTTGCTCGTTTACCAATACGCGGCCCGCAAGCAGCAGGGCCTGGGCGCGCTCCCGCGTGGGCACCAGGCCCCGCTCGACTAATAACTTATCGAGCCGGGGCTTTCCGCTTGCCTTCATGCGGGGAGGCTCTACTGACAGAACGTCGGTGTCAGCGGCGTAAAGGTCGTGGTAGGCGCGCCGGAGCCGGGGGAGTCGCTGTTGTTCACAATCGTGTTTGCCGTCACAAATGTACCGGCGATGTTACTCTGCCCGGCGTACTGGTAATTGGTATGCACATCCACGCCGCAGCCTTGCAGCGGCACCTGGGCTGAGATCGTGTCACTGTCCGTACGCAGGATGGTCAGCGTCTGGCTATCCGGCGCAACCACGTACACCTTGCCTACCGGTGTGTTGTAGGTAGAAGCAATAGCACGCGGATGCCCCGGAACCGGGATGGTGGTTTGCAGGTTAAAGCTGGTCGCGTTGACTACAGCGATGGCTCCGGCTGCCGTGGCAGAGGCCGGGTCACCCTGTAGCGCCACATACACGCGGCTGCCGTCAGCCAGGATAGAAAGCGCGGCAGGAAAGTTGCCCACCGGCACTGTAGCCAGGATTGTGCCAAACACGCCCGGCACGTCATTGCCGAAAGAATCGAGCGGCACGTTGATAAAGGTGATGGTCCCTGAATCGTAATTCGCAGTCACCAGGAGCGATCGCTGCGGAAAGTACGCCGCATATACCGGACCGGCACCTACATTGATGGTGCTTGGTACACCGGTGCTGCTGGTCACGTTCGGGTCCAGAGCATCCTGCTGCGAGTTGATAACTGTAACGGTGCCGGAGCCGCGATTCAGGATGAAAGTTCGCAGCCCGTCCGGTGTGGTCAGGCCGAATACAGGGCAGTTGCCGAGCGGGATGCGCCGCGTCACGGCATTGGTCGCGGTGTCGATGCTGTCAGCCTCGCCGTTGCCGATGGCCGCATTCGGCGTGGTGCACTGGCCATAGGTCACGTTGCTGCCGGAGGCACCCTGACTGATGGCATACACCCGCTGCGACGAAGGCGAAGCCGACAGGGCAACCAGCGCCGGGGCTACCGGGATTTCCTGGAGCAGCGAGGGCGCGGATGTGGCGCCCTGCGTAAGCGCGCCGACGCTGTTAGGCGAGCGATTCGGATTGGCCACATAGATCGATGTGTTCTGCACAACCATGTTTGTCTGAAACTGCGGCGTCGATGCCACGGTTGTGCCTGAAGCCGAAGCGTTGGTAAATAAGGTGCTCGTTGTGACATTGTTTGTCTGCAATGTTTGCGATAGCGGAATACCGCTGATCGTGCCGTCGCAGTTCAGGCTGAACACTTCGCCGTTTGAGGGTCCGATAGCAGAGGTAAGCGGGCCGAAACCGATCTGAGCCTGCGCAGTCACGCTGTCGCCGGAGAAGTCGATCAGGGTGGCGATACCGGGCTGATTGTAAAGAACTGTCGCGGTCGGATCGGCGGCTGTAGGTGCGGCCAAGGGCGCAGGACATGGATTGCTTGCGGACTGCGGCGTGCGCAGCCCGGGCTGTGTAAGTACCAGCGCATAGCTGCCCAGGGGCACGCCCGGCGGTCCGGTGGGTGGAACAGGAGTGACGACAGGGTTTGTACGATTGCTGCAAGCTACCGTAACGGTAGTGGCCGCCAGCAGAAGCCCGGCGGCAAACCATGGGCGCACTGGCCCCTTATTGCTTTGCACTCTTGTGTACCCTCACTACAAAGTGGAGCGGCGAGCGTGCCCGGCTCCGGGCTAAAGGCGTGACGTACAGTACCTTGCCGCTGGCTGATTGTAAATCACGCGCCGGTCGGACGGAGATCAGGGAGCAGCAGGTGAACGAAATGGAAACAAGGAAAGCGGCAGCCCTAAACTGGCAGTCCCAGGCGGTGCTGCTGATCGTAGTCCCGGCAGCTGCTGTCTACGCGGCTCTGGAAGTGGTCTATAGCACTTCGCGGCTAACGCTCACCGGTGCCCTGTTCAGCGTGCTGTTTGCAGCTATAGTGCTTGCGGCGCGCGCTGCAACGCCCGGCGCAGCGCTGCTTGGAGCACTGCTGGCGTTTTGCTACGCACTCATACCCAGCTACCCGCATTCGCCGCTATGGCCGCTAGTCGCAACGCTTGTACTTACGCTGGGGGCCTCCCGCATCGGTCGCTCGCGCAAGCAGGCGCAGGGAACGGGTGAAGAAAAGCACGGTCGCACGGCTTCGCAGGTAGCGGCTAACCTCGGCGTGGGTGCGCTAGCCGGTGCTGCCATCAATGGATATGGCGGGGTGCTGGCCCATGCAGCCTTGCTTGCCGCACTTGCCGAGGCCGCGGCAGACACGCTCGGCTCTGAGCTGGGTCAGCTTGCCAAGTCGCCCCCACGCTTGCTGCTCACCGGCAGGCAGGTGCCGCCCGGGACGGATGGTGCGGTGTCGCTCCCGGGCACGCTCGCCGGTTTGGCGGGTGCGCTGGTGTTGTGTGCGGTCGCATGGTGGGCGTTCGCATTGCCCGGCTGGGCGGTAGGCCTGGGATTGGGCGGTGCGGTGTTCGGCTTTGTACTTGACAGCGTTCTAGGACAGCTGGTGGAGCGGCGCGGCCTGCTGAACAATGATGCTGTCAATTTTCTATCCACGCTTGCGGCGGCTTGTTTCGCGTTGTTTGTGGGGGGATTGCTTTAAAGAGCAGAGTTCATATCGTACAAAAACTGTGTCATCCTGAGCGGAGCGCAGCGAAGTCGAAGGACCTGCTTTGTCTTTGACTTTCGCGCGGGTGACAGGAAGAAAGCAGGTCCTTCGACTCCAACTAACGCTTGCGCGTCAGTTTCCGCTCAGGATGACACAGTACTGGGTTCCCCAACAGCTTTATCGCAAGATCCCCAACCGCCACGCTGTATAGCTCAACACCTCGTGCGCCACACGACTCATCCGTGCCTTGCCCGAAAGCGGCACGTTCTGCTGCCGGGGAGACGTGTACACCACCAAACCCGCTCCCCGGCACAGCGCACGAATCCGAAACAGGTGAGTGCCGTCGCTTACCGCGAGAATGCTGTGCAGGTGATTCCGGCGGGCAATGGCAGCCAACCGCGCGGCGGATTCACGCGTGTCCCGGCTTTCCGTTTCGGCGATGATGGCGCTCTCCGGCACGCCGCGCGCCAGCAGGAACTCCTCACCCACGCTGCCTTCGGAGTGCCGCTCGCCGCTTTCACCCCCGCCGAGTGTGATCACAAGCGGTGCCAGCTTTTCCCGGTACAGCGCCAGGCCGTGCATCAGGCGCGCGCGCAGCACCGGCGAAGGACGTCCGTCGTACTCAGCCGCGCCAAATACCGCAATCGCATCGGCAGGCTGCGCCTGGTCGTGCGTGGCGTAATAGTGGATGCCGGAGTAGACGTAGACTACCCATCCGAGCACGGCTGTAGCCGCCAGCGCTAGAGTTGCCGTTCGCCCATGAAAACGCCGGGCACGTTGCTTTATGGGACCCATGCCCGTCGGCTACCGTCCAAGTGCCAGCGCGATGTCGTAAGTGTCGATCGCACCCTCGCGCAGAATCTGCCACTGCCCATCTCCGCGTGACAGGTCCACGATGGTCGTGGGCAGGCTGCGACCCGTAGGGCCGCCGTCCACGATCAATGGAATGTGCTCGCCGATCTGGTCGCGTACGCAGGCCGCGTGCGTGCATTCGGGCGCATTGCGCAGGTTGGCGCTGGTGGCCGTGATGGGCAGGCCAAACGCTTCGACAATCGCGCGCGGAATCGCGGAGTCAGGAATACGCAATGCTACGTTGCCCGTGTTGGCTGTGGAGCGCAGCGGCAGCCGCGAGCCGGCGCGCACGATAAGGGTCAACGGGCCGGGCCAGAATTTCTCGGCGAGCTTGTCGAAGTCCGCACCGACATCGCGCGCCAGCTCATACGCCTGCGCCACAGTAGCCACCAGCAGCGACAACGGCTTGTGCTTGACGCGCGACTTGATCTCGTAAATGCTCTCAACCGCACGCAGGTTTACCGGGTCTACGGCCAGGCCGTAGAAGGTATCGGTAGGCATACCGACCACCTGGCCGCTTTGCAAACACTGCACCACATACCGCACGCGATCCGCTTCCGGTTCATCCGGATGGATGCGCATCATTTCTGCTGACACATTCACTCCACAGGTGGGACAGTCACGTCGGCAGGCGCGGTCAGGCCGCGGGCGGTACAATCGCAACCGTGGAACGGGCGCTCGCAGCACGTACCCGGATTGTACAGAGTCCGGCCAATCGGTGGGTCAAGGCGCTCCGCGCGGCGCTTGCGCAGCCCCCTGCCCTCTCTGCCGAAACGCCGGGGCTACTGGCGCTGGAGGGCTTTCACCTGCTGACAGAAGCAGTGCGAAGCGGGCTTGCACCGGCGGCGATTTTTCTTCGTTCCGGTGAAGAAGGTGACGCCTTGCGGGCGCTTGAAGGGGGCTTGAAGCGCATCGGCGTGGACTTGCAACTGCTGAGCGAAACCGAGTTGCTGGTGCTGCCGCCCGCGCTTTTTGCCACGGTTGTAGAAACTGAAACACCCCGCCCCATCACCGCGCTTGTGCCTGCTCCTGCGTGGCCGGTAGAGGCGTTACTGCTGGATGCCGGGATAGCGAAAGCACCGCTGCTGCTGGTGCTTGCAGGCTTGCAGGACCCCGGCAATGTGGGCACGCTGCTGCGCTCGGCGGAGGCCTTCGGCGCAACCGGGGCCATCCTGCTCCCCGGCACGGCTACACCGTGGAGCGGCAAGTGCCTGCGCGCCTCTGCCGGGTCGGCCCTGCGACTGCCCATGGCCGCCATGCGCCATGCCGGCGAGGCTGGCCTGCTGTTGCGCCGCCACGGGGTGCTCTCGTTTGCAGCGGTTGCAGGTGGAGGCCGCACGCCGAGTGAGCTGCCGCTGCAGGAAGCCTCCGCTCTTTGGATCGGCAATGAGGGCGCGGGGCTCGGCGAGCGGGAGCTTGCCCTGTGCCATGCGCGTGTCACCCTGCCCATGCCGGGCGCGGTTGAATCTTTGAACGCCGCTGTTGCCGGGAGCCTGTTGTTGTACGAGGCCTCACGCCAAAGAAGTATGCGGCAGGGTGGGCGCGCATGAGTCTCTTCGGCGGCACACCCGCAGCCTCGGCCCGCTCCGCGCCGCTCGCCGAGCGTATGCGCCCTCGCACGCTGGACGAGTTCGTAGGCCAGCGCCACCTGCTTTCGCCCGGCATGCCGCTTCGCTTGCAAATTGAAAGTGACGATGCGGCGTCAATGATCTTTTGGGGACCGCCCGGCGTGGGTAAAACCACGCTCGCCAAGATCATCGCAGGTCTTTCCTCGGCGACCTTTGTCGAGTTTTCCGCCGTCATGTCGGGTATCAAGGAGATCAAGGCTGTGATGGTCGAGGCTGAACAGGCAGCGCAATATGGCTCGCGTACGCTGTTGTTCATCGATGAAATTCATCGCTTCAACAAGGCCCAGCAGGATGCCTTTCTGCCCTACGTGGAGCGCGGCACCATCCGGCTTATCGGCGCGACGACGGAAAACCCATCGTTTGAGATCAACGCCGCACTTCTCTCTCGTTGCCGTGTGTATACGCTGCAAGCACTGAGTGAAGACGAAATCGCCGGGCTGCTGGAGCACGCGCTGACGGACCGCGAGCGAGGATTGGGCTTGCTGGGTGTGACCGCCGAGCGTGAAGCCCTGCTGCGCATCGCCGACTACACCGGCGGCGACGCTCGCAATGCCTTGAACGCGCTCCAAGCGGCGGCACAACTCGCGGCTGTCGCGGCGGGCAAATGTGTCACGGCAGAGCTGGTCTCGCAATCGCTGCAAAAGCGCACGCTGCTCTACGACAAAAGCGGCGAGGAGCATTACAACCTCATTTCCGCGCTGCACAAGTCTGTGCGCAACTCTGATGCGGACGCTGCGCTGTACTGGCTGGGGCGCATGCTTGCCGCAGGGGAAGATGCGGGTTACATCATGCGCCGGGTGGTACGCATGGCGGTTGAAGATATCGGCCTGGCCGCGCCTGAAGCGTTAAATCTGTGCCTCTCCGCGCGGGATGCGATGGACTTTCTCGGTTCGCCTGAAGGTGAGCTTGCGCTGGCACAGGCTGTGGTGTACCTCGCGCTTGCGCCGAAATCCAATGCCGTCTATACGGCCTGGAAGGCAGTGCAGGCGGATGTGGAGAGTACACGCGCTCAGCCTGTGCCGCTGCACCTGCGCAATGCGCCTACCAAGCTGATGCGCGAGCTCGACTACGGCAAGGGCTATAAGTATGCGCATGATGAAGAAAACAAGGTTGCTGCGATGGAATGCCTTCCGGAGAACCTGCGCGACCGCCGCTACTACACACCGACTGAGCAAGGGCGTGAGAAGCTGCTGGCGCAGCGTATAGAAGAGATTCGGAGGCTGCGAGAAGCAAAGCACCAGGGATGAGCGTTCACTTTGTTAAGGACGGTACGCCCGCAGCAAATAACGGTAAGCCGGCCCTGTTGCAACGCCTACTGTTGTTGCCAAAACCCAAAAGGAGGCTGCCCCTGTTGTCTCTGTGAGTTGGAGCAATACCAAAAAAAGGCTCATGGCTGCGAAACCAGCTAGACCGCCGTACAAAAGAGCTTGGAAGAGAGACGCGCTTGCGAATGTTCGCGCAATCAAAGGAAGTGTAAGAACAGGAGAAGCAGGCAACCAGCCAATAAGAGCAAGCGTTATACAGAACAAAAACGAATCACGAGCTTCCTGGAATAGGAAGTGATAGTAATTCACTCCGTATACCTGGTGAAGACGGAATGCACGCTCAATGGAGTATGCCCATAACTCTAGGCTGCCAAACAAGACTCCTACAAGAAGCGCAAGTAGCGATAGCCTGAATCGCGCAAGCACAGGCGGTATGTCGGCATGAAGTTCTTCTCTGAAAAGAGAGATCACTGTCCGCTTCCCACTTTGGCCACATGCAAACCATCCAGTGCAGAGTACACGCTCCCCGTCGTCAGCACCTCGGGCAGCAGCTTCGGCGCGGCATCTGGCGCAGCAGGATACAGCGCGTAAGTCGGAATGCCGCTGCGGCCCAGCGCCGCGAGCGCGTCACCGATGGAAGCATCGTGCCGCGTCCAGTCCGCCTTCAGCAGCACCACACCACTCTTGCGCAGGCGTTCCTGCACGTCAGCACGGTCCAGCACCACGCGCTCATTTACCTGGCAGCTCAGGCACCAACTGGCGGTAAAGTCCACAAACACAGGCTTGCCCTGGGCGCGATAGCTTGCGACCGCATCGGCGGTAAACGGCTTCCAGTCATTACCCCCGGCAGCGACAGCAGGCAAGCCGAGCGGCGCGCCGACAGTCTGCACCGCGTACACCGGCAGACCGACAGCTAGCAGCAGCACCAGTGTCGCAGCCAGCGTCGCAGGGCGCTTGGCCGGGTAGCGGCCCAGCACCGCCCCGGCAATCCCAAGCAGCAGGAACCCGGCGAGCAGCGCGACCAATGCTGTAACTCCAGCCGCTTGCGTAAACACCCATACCAGCCAGATGACGGTGGCAAAAATCGGAATAGCGATCAATTGCTTTACAACTTCCATCCACGCGCCGGGTCGAGGCAGCAGGCGCGTCCAGCCGGGATTGTAGGCAAGCAGCAGGTACGGTGCGGCAAGGCCGAGCCCAAGCGCGGTAAAGATGGCGAAGCTGACAAATGCCGAGTGCGCCAGCGCATAGCCGATGGCAACGCCCATCAGCGGCGCGGTACACGGAGTGGCCACCACCATGGCCAGCACCCCGGTAAAGAACGAGCCCGCATAGCCCTGTTTCTGCGCGAGCGAACCACCCGCGCTGGTCATGGACAGGCCGATCTCAAACTGCCCCGCCAGCGACAACGATAAAAAGAAAAGAAATAGCGCCATGACCGCAAGAAAAATCGGCGACTGAAACTGGAAGCCCCAGCCCAGCCCGCTACCTGCCGAGCGAAGCACCAGCAGCAGCCCCACCACGATCCAGAACGAAACCAGGATGCCGAGCGTGTACACCCAGCCATGGATGCGCATGGTGGTTCGTTTTTCATTGGAAGACTGGAGCAATGACAAGCCCTTGATGAACAGCACCGGGAAGACGCACGGCATCAGGTTCAGGATGATGCCCCCGGCAAAGGCCAGCAGCAACGCCTGCACAAATCCGGAGTCGATGCCTGCGCGTGCAACAGGAGCTGCCGGGATAGCGCCCGGAACAGCCGCGATCGTATAGGCGATACCGCCCGGTAGCACCACGACGCCATTCAGAGTTGCGAGCTTGCCCGCCTGCGTCTCATCGCGCACAAGGTCGAGCCGCACGCCCTTTGCCAGCGGCGAGGCGATTTGCACAGCGGGGTCAGAAACCACGCTCTGGTCGGAGGGAAAAAACTCCGCACCCTTGACGGAGGCACCGGTCAGCACCGCGAGCGTGTACCCCTTGGTTCCCACTGCCGCAAAACGGGCAGTGCTCCCGGCAGGCAGCGGTTTCGGCAGCGAGGCAAGCCCCCGGTCGACGATGGTTTTAGCGGATGCATCTATACCTGTCGCGGTGCCCACCGGGGCCACTGTGCGAGTCACAGCAACCGAGCCTTTGCCCGGCAGGCACACTTCGCGGCATACCAGCCAGTCCAGATCGGCACGCAAGGTTGCGGGGCCGGTTTGTGCATCAGCAGCGATATGCAGCGGCACCGGGAAGGTCACGGCATTCTCGTAGCCGAAGTCCATCAATGGTCCAAGCGGCAGGCGCGTCGGTGCCGGGTACTGAAAAGGCTCGGCAGTCACACCGGCAGGTAGTGTCCAGCGCGCCGTCGGCGGCTCGCCGGAGTCGCCCGCGTTAAACCAGTAAATATGCCAGCCTTTTTCGAGCGTAAAGTGCAGCCCGGCTACCGGTGAGCTGCCTTGTACCAGCTGCTGCTGCGGCACTACCAGTTCAACAGACAGGTGAGACGCATCAAGGTGTTGCGAAGCAGCAGGCACCGCAGCCTGCACCGGCAACGTGGCGGCGGCGCAGAGGAGCATCAGCACGATCCACAGACGGCAAAACAGCGTCTCGCGCATGCAGGCTCCTCTTCTAAACATCGTTCCACCGCGTAGTGGCACTATGCGCCTCGCCGTCCGCGTCCGTTGCCGTAACTGCCAGTGTGTGTTCGGTTCCGGGCGAGCTTGAGCCGGCACCGGAGAAATCGCGCGTGTAGCTCTCCGTACCTGATGCGAGCTCCATCTCCTCCAGAGTGTCCCCGTCGTAAAGAACAGTGACTTCGGCGATGCTCTCCTTGTCTGCCGCGGTTACGGTTACGGAAAGGTCTGTACCGATAAAAGCGCGCACATGGGTCGCCGTAAACTTCATTTGTTACCGCCGTTGTTATAAATCCAGGCCGCGTGATCCTGCATGATGCAGCGGTCCGATACGGCGAGCACACCGACGGCTTCAGCCCAGGCGACAGCTTCTTCGTGGTGTACGCCAAGCTGTAACCAAAGGGCAGCGATCTTCAGACGCATCACATCTTTTACGATTTCGGGCACATATGTGCTCGCACGAAACACGTTTACCAGGTCAATGGTGCGACCTTCGGCAGCCAGTGCCTCGTGAGCCGCAGCCAGGGTCGGGTATGCCTTCTCGCCCAGCGCAGACTCGATCTGCGGGTTCACCGGGACAATCGTGTACCCGGCCTCTTGCATATAGCGCGTTACCCTTGCGCTTGCGCGGTCCGCCCGGTCGCTTAGTCCCACTACGGCAATCGTCTTTGCTTCCGTCAAAATCCTGCGGATGGTTTCAGGCTCGTTCACGTTATAGCTCCAGATCATCCGATGCGCCGGCCCCGACCGCAGGCGCACCATTGCGGCGCATGCGCAGATAGCCTTGCAAAAACGGCCCCAACGACCCTTCCAGCACACCGTCTACGTCACCCACTTCCACCTTGGTGCGATGGTCCTTGGCGATACGGTACGGCTGCAGCACGTAGGACCGAATCTGCGAGCCGAACTTGATGTCGAGCTTCGAGTCCTCCACCTGGCGGCTGGCATCCTTCTTCTTCTCAAGCTCAAACTCGTACAAGCGTGAACGCAGCATCTTCATCGCCTTCTCGCGATTTTTGTGCTGCGAGCGTTCGTTCTGGCACTGCACCACGATGTTGGTCGGCAGGTGCGTGATGCGTACGGCAGAGTCAGTCGTGTTCACATGCTGGCCGCCCTTGCCGCCGGAGCGGTAGGTATCCGTGCGCAGGTCATCCGGCTTGATGTCGATGACAATGGAATCATCAATCTCCGGCGACACATACACGCTGGCAAACGAGGTATGCCGCCGCTTGGCCTGGTCAAACGGCGAGATGCGCACCAGCCGGTGTACACCGGTTTCGCCCCCAAGCAGCCCAAAGGCGTACTCGCCGGATACGGTAAAGGTAGCGGATTTGATGCCCGCTTCTTCCCCGTCCTGGTAGTCGTTCATCTCGGCTTTGAAGCCTTGTTTCTCAGCCCAGCGCAGGTACATGCGCATCAGCATCTCGGCCCAGTCCTGCGATTCGGTGCCGCCCGCACCGGGGTGTACGGTCACAATGGCATTTAGTCCATCGGTTTCGCCGGAGAGCAGCGTACGCTCTTCCAGCTTGTCGCCGAAGGCTTGCAAGCCATGGATCTCACGTTCGAGGTCAGCCTCTACCTCGCCGAAACTGGCATCCCCCTCGCGCGCCAGCTCAAAATAGGTATCGATATCGCCGGTTCGCCGATCCAGTTCGCCGGCGTCAGCCAGCAGCGCCTCCAGCCGTTTGCGCTCCCGCATCAGGGGCTGCGACAAGGCAGGGTTGGCCCACAGCGATGAATCGCCCAGGCGTGTTTCTATACCTGCAAGCTCGGTACGCAATGTGTCCGGGTCAAAGATACTCCCGAAGGTCGGCGACCTTAACACGTATGGGCGTGTAGGTGAACTCAAGCTCACTCAGCATGGTGGGCGACCTGTCTTCTTCTATAAAGCTCGCGTGCGGCAAACGCCACCGCGGCTAGTGAAAGTATTTCACACACCCACGCGAAAACGTCGCCGTAGCGCGTGTAGAAGGTTACCCGGCTCCGGTAGCCGTAGTCCGCCGCAAGCGCACCGAAGGTGTGGCGCGCAATGGACTCGGTGACACGCCCCAGCGGGTCGATAGCCGCTGTTACGCCGGAGTTGGTATCGCGCACGATCCAGCGGTTGTTTTCAATGGCTCGCATGCGAGCCATGTTCAGGTGCTGCCAGGGCGCGCTGGTGTCGCCGTACCAGCCGTCATCTGAGATATTGACAAACACCTGCGCGCCGTTCTTCGCAAACAGCCTGATTTCATCCGCGAACACTGCTTCATAGCAGATGAAAATACCCATGCGGTGGCCATCGGGCAGCGGAAATACCGTGCGGTCCACTCCATGAGTAAACCGGCCTACGTTGCCCGTAAGGGTTCCGGCAAAGGCAAAAAACCGGGCAAACGGCACATACTCACCCCATGGCACCAGGTGGACCTTGTGGTATTCGCCCAGGGAGCGGCCATTCGGCGCGTTCACCAGGCCCGCGTTATAGAGCTCGCCGCGTACGCTGACAGCAGGCGCGCCCACGATGGAAGTCGCACCGGTCTGCTGACCTAACTGGGCGATCAGGAGCAGTGTCCGCGGGTCCCAGGCGCGAAGCGGTGAGGGCGATTCCGGCCAGGCGACCAGCGTGGGCTTCGGCTCTGCCCCCAGGCAAACGCGCTCCACCCGCTGCGGCACAGGCTGCGGCATGCCCAGGAGGTACGGAGTGCAGGTTTTGCCGCTCAGCTCAAGATATGCCGAAGTATGGCGGGTCCAGGCGGCATCCTGCGCGGTGTCTATCCAGTCATTTTCATCCGTTGTACCGGAACCGACCTTCAAATCCGGCTGCACCAGCACGGCCTTGGCGCTCGTAGTCTGCGGGTCGGGATGCACAAACGAGCCGAACTGGAGCGCGCAGCTCCCCATGAGCGCGCAGGCAGCGGTTCGCAGACGCCGCCGCGGGGTCCGCGCGAAAAAACCGCCCAGCCAAAGCGCATTGATCCCGGCCAGCACCCATGAAAGCCCATACACACCAGTGAACGGTGCCAGCCGCGTCAACCACAGGTTATCTACCTGCGAGTAACCAAGCTGGTCCCAGGGCACGCAGGTCAGGTGTGCCGCCAGGTACTCCACCGCCACCCATAGAAACGGTACGGCAGCACCGGCATAAAGCGCGCGACCGGACGCGCGGCGCACCAGCGCCGCCAGCAGCCCGAACAGCGCGAAGTAGAGCCCTAGAATCAGGCTGAACAGCAGGACAATTCCTACTGAAATCCAGGGAGGGAGCCCGCCGTACTGGTGCATGGTCGCGTAGATCCAGTAACAGTTGAGCCCATACCACAGCACCCCGCAGGCGTAGCCGGTCGCGGCGCTTTCCAGCAGGTAGCGCCTGCGCCCCACTGCGCCGGGGTGCAGCAGGGCGAACAGCAGGGGCAGCAGCGCGACCATGCTGAGGATGGCGCGAAGCGGGGGCAACGGTCCAGCCACCGGAAACGCAAAATCGAGGATGACGGCTGAAGCCATGGCCAGCCCGAGGCGCGGAAAAAGACGCATGCGGACCCAGACTATCAGCGCGCTCCGAAACCGCCTGCTTGTACCTGGCTGGGGCTGCGTTAGAATCGGCGCATGGATCTGCTCGCCCACTTTGCCGCGCACCTGCTGGAAGCCTGCTTTTTCCTTGGCATGGTCGGTGCCGTGAGTGTCGTGCTCACATCCGTCGTTGAGGATGCCCGGGAGCTGTTCCGGCGCGACGACGAGCCGGCCTGAGCCTTCCATACTTTCCATGACTCCCACCCATACTGCTTCCATCACTGCTCCGATCTTGGTAGCGCCCCAGCATACGAGCCAAATACGATGAGTACTACCCCTTCCATCCCCGGCTCACCGGCAGAAGCACGCACTGTCAAAACCGTCGTTGCCCCCGGCGGAGGCTCCACAAACCGGGTTCGGCTGGTGGTCGCCTCCTCTGTCATGCTCACCTTCATCTCCTTCTGGAGCGCGGCGGCGGTCGTGCTCTGCGACTTGGCCTCCTCGGCGTTTTACGCGGGCGGCATCGCGGAGGAGTCCGTCGGCAAAGCCGCGCCCTGGTTCATCCTTGCCGTTATGGTGTTCGCGTTCTCCGTACGCAAGGTCTACGTCGAAAGCTGCTCGATGTTCACCCGCGGCGGCGTATACCGGGTGGTCAAGGAAGCGCTGGGCGGTACCTTTGCCAAAATCAGCGTTTCCGCGCTCATGTTCGACTACATCCTGACCGGGCCCATCTCGGGCGTCTCCGCAGGCCAGTACATTACAGGGTTGTTCAACGAGTTGCTGCAGCAGGCAGCGCTGCACAACTGGCTGCCGCCTGCGCTTATGACCGTTTCGCATGCAGCACGGCAGCTGCCGCTTGACGCGACCTCAGCGCTATTTTGCATTGCCATCACCGTCTTTTACTGGTGGGAGAACACCAAGGGCATCAAGGAGTCGGCAGGTAAGGCGCTCGACGTCATGAAGATCACCACCGTCATGGTGGTCATTATCATCCTGTGGGGCGTCTTTACCGTGCTGCACAACGGTGGAACGCTGCCGCCCGCACCGTTGCCGCGCAACCTGCATTTCTCGCATGAAGCACTGGGTTTCCTGGCCGGCACGCACTTTGCCGCTACCCTCGGCTTCTTCGGCATTGTCATGGCATTCGGCCACTCCGTGCTCGCCATGAGCGGTGAAGAGACCCTGGCGCAGGTCAACCGCGAGATCGAGCACCCCAAGCTCAAGAATCTCAAGCGTACGGCAACTGTCATCGCCATCTACTCGCTGTCGTTCACGGGGCTGGTCTCGCTGCTCGCTGTCATGATCATCCCGGATGCGGTCCGCATCCCGGTCTACCGCGACAACTTGATCGCCGGCCTGGCCATGTACATGGTGGGCCCGCTTACCCTGCGCATCATCTTCCGCATTTTTGTGGTGGTGGTAGGTTTCCTGATTCTGTCGGGCGCGGTCAATACTTCCATCATCGGCTCCACAGGCGTGCTGATGCGTATTGCAGAAGACGGCGTGCTGACCGACTGGTTTCGCAAGCCGCACCGGCGCTTCGGCACAGCCTACCGCATTGTGAACCTGGTCACCGCCTTGCAGCTGTTTACCATTTTTGCCACGCGCGGCAACGTCATTGTGCTGGGTGAGGCATATGCCTTCGGCGTCATCTGGAGCTTTACTTTCAACGCACTGGCAATGCTGGTGCTGCGTTGGAAGTACAAGGGCGAGCGTGGTTGGAAAGTCCCGATCAACCTGCGCATTCGGCTCGGCGGGCAGGTCCGTGAAATTCCAATTGGCCTTTTATCGGTGTTTCTGGTGCTTCTATCGGTGGCGCTCACCAACCTGCTTACCAAATCGGTTGCGACAGTTTCAGGCGTCACCTTTGCATTCGCGTTTTTTATTATCTTTACAGTGTCAGAGCGGCAGAATCACAAGCGCCAGCAGTTCGCGGCCACGCAGATGAAAGAGCACTTCCAGCTCGAGCACGAAGAAAATATCGGCTGCGAAAACCTCCAGATCAAGCGCGGTGGTGTGGTCGTGACCCTGTCGGACCCGAGTCGCGCGGCGGCACTCAAGTGGGCGCTGGCCCGCACGGAAACCGACGAGCAGGATGTCGTTGTGCTGACCGCGCGCATGGTAGGAGCCGGAGGCCCGGAGTTTCTGGACCCGAGCGTACAAAGCTTCTCCGAGCACGAACAAATGCTGTTTACCAAAGCGGTTTCCGTTGCAGAAAGCTTCGGCAAGCACATCTCGCTGCTGGTGGTGCCTGCCGCAGACGTCTTCATGGCGCTGGTGCGCACGGCGGTATCGCTTGAAAGCTCGACACTCATTTCCGGGCTGTCTTCTACCCTGACCGCGACCGAGCAGGCCTACCAGATAGGCCGTGCCTGGGAGAGCTTGCCCGAACCGAAGCAGCAGTTTACTTACATCATTGTGACTCCCGATGGGCAGGCGCAAAATTTTCATCTGGGAGCACATGCGCCCACGCTCAACAGCGACGACACGCAGCTGGTACACAGGCTTTGGCTCAACATCAGCCGCGATCCGGGCTTTGGGCACCTGCATCACTCGGATGTGGTGACCTACGCGCTTACCCGGCTCGCCTCAGACTACGCGCGCAACAAGGCCGACATCCTGAGCGATCTGCGCCGGGCAGAGAGCCGGAGCCAGGGTCGCACGGCGACGCCGTCGCTGCGGGCTCCCGCACCTACAGGGCTTGCTGATATGCCTATGCGAGCACTGCGAGATTCCGAAAAGGGAGATGAGTAGGCTGGAACCCCAAAGCGCTTTCAGGAATCCAAACAAAAGTAGTCGTAACCATAAAGGAGATGCATGGCACTTGAAAAGATTGTGTACACGGCGCACGCCACGGCAACCGGCGGTCGCGAAGGTACCGCGAAAAGCGATGACGGACAGCTCGATGTAAAGCTGGGCACACCGAAGCAGATGGGCGGCAATGATAATGGAACCAACCCGGAGCAGATGTTTGCCGCGGGGTATGCGGCCTGTTTTCTAGGCGCGATGAAGTTTGTAGCCGGAACGAAAAAGGTGCAGCTGCCCCCTGACACTTCCATCAACTCAAGTGTTGATTTTGGGCCCCGCACCGGTGGGCAAAAGGGCTTCAGTGTTGATGTCAGTATGGAGATTCACATCCCCGGCATGGACCACGCGGAAGCGGAAACACTCGTGCAGGAAGCTCATGAAGTCTGCCCTTACTCGAATGCAACCCGCAACAACATCGACGTAACACTTACCGTCGCTTAGAAGTGAGCGCGTGGTCTGAGAGAGGCCACGCGCATTTTTCTATGACTCTGTGCGAGCACGTTCGCTGTCAAAGTCAGTCAGAGCGACTGCTGTTGCTTCAATGGCTGCGTTGCATTTGAAAAATTTGCTCATGGCAGTTCCTTCAAACCCGAATGCAGTCGGTATCAGAAGCGAAGCGACTGCAAAACCGGTGTCCATTTTGCCGTGAGTTTCAAACGGAATTAAAGGCTTCACGCCTAGTGGGTAGTCCGTTAGCAGTGACTGCGTCAGTATAAAGGAGCCGGTGAGCCAGGATGCAGTTGCGGCTCGCGGATTTCGGCGGCGGTTGGCTAATGCAAGCGTGAAGAAAAGAGCAGCGTGGCAATAATCAATACAGCCATGTACCTTGGCATCGATAATTTTTGGAAGCTGGTCTTCTGTTGCGGAAAATGTAGCTGGCATGGGCCTCTCCCGGTTCGAATGCAATGTTGAGTAGAATCTTGTTAGCTTGCTGTTTCGCCCGGCTCAAGCCGCAGAACCTGCACACCTGTATTCCCGATATGCCTCTCCAGCTCCTCCGGTGTTCCGGTCAGCTGCGGCATGGTTCCCCAGTGCAGCGGCAGCACCACATCAAGCCCTAGAAACTTGGTAGCCAGCGCGGCTCCGCGCGGGTCCATGGTAAAGTTGCCGCCGATGGGTAACATGCCGAACTTGGGCGCGTAGAGATCACGGATCAGCTGCATATCGCCGAATACGTTTGTGTCGCCTGCGTGATACAAAATCGGGCCATTCTCGATGGTCAGCACATAGCCCGCCGGCTCGCCTCCATATAAAAAGCCATTGCCGTCCTGGATGCCGGAGGAGTGACGTGCTTCCGTCATGGTGATAGTGACGTCCTGGTGCTTGTAGCTGCCGCCGTAGCCGAGGCCGATGGTATTTTCGACACCTTTGCTGCCGAAGTATGCGGCCAGCTCATACATCGCGACAACAGGCGCGCCGGTTTGCTTGGCAATGGGAACAACGTCACCAATGTGGTCGAAATGGCCATGTGTGGCCAGAATTAGGTCGAGCTTCTCCGGTAGTTTGAAGTTCTTCGGGTACTTGGGGTTTTGCTCAATGAATGGATCGATCAGGATGTTGGTTCCTGCGGCAGTTTTGACTAGAACCACAGCATGACCAAGCCAGGTGACAGTAGTGCCTTTGAGATCGGACATGCAATTTGCTCCCTTGAAACATTTGGAAAGTTGAAAGTATCGGCTGCCGGTACCGCGTGCGCCTATCCAGCGAACTCCTGTTGAGATGCACCGTATTTGCCTGTCGAGCAGGGGCGTCGCACTCCACGTCTGTACCCGCATGAAAGCCTTGATGTATCTACGCCACACGGAGCCGGTAACACGCGCGTACACTCAGCCCAGATGAGCACCGTCGCCATAGCCCCGCCTCCGCCGCAGATCCATTCCAGGCCGGGAAGCCTTTACCCGGATGGACCCACCCTGCTGTCGCGTTTGCGGACGGGCGACTTGTTTCGCTCTGACCCGCTGCCGTTCGTCACTGACAATGCGCGCCGCTTCGGCGATCTGTTTCACCTGAAGGTACTGGGACGGCACGTTTTCCAGGCCAATCACCCCGACCTGGTACAAGAAATGCTGCTCACCGATGCACGCCACCATCATCGCGGGCTGGTGATGCAGAAGGCCCAGATCGTGCTCGGCAAAGGCCTGCTCTCAAGTGAAGACCCGCACCACATGCGGCAGCGGCGTCTGGCGCAGCCTGCGTTCCACCGCGACCGCATTGCCGCTTACGGCCGCACCATCGGTGAATATGCACAGCAGACATCGGCTGCATGGAAAGATGGAGAAACCCGCGACCTGCATGCGGACATGCAGCTGCTGAGCCTGCGCATCGTGGGCAAAACCATGTTCAACTCTGAAATGGATTCGTTGAACCACCGCATCGCGGAGGCGATTGAAGCCTTCATGGCGATCATGCCGCTGGCATTTCTCCCTGCGACGGAGCAGATCTACAAGCTGCCGCTACCCATGATGAACCGCATTCGCCGGTCGCGCCGCGATTTGGACGGCCTGATTTACTCACTTATCGCCGAGCGGCGCGCGGACGGCGAAGACCGCGGCGACCTGCTCTCTATGTTATTAGCCAGCCAGGATACGGAGGGCGGCACCGGCAGCATGAGCGACGAGCAGGTGCGTGACGAATGCGTGACGGCGTTGCTGGCCGGCAATGAAACCACTGCAAACGGATTGAGTTTCGCCCTCTTCCTGCTGGCTCAGCATCCGGACATCCAGGAGCGTTTGCACGCCGAAGCCGCAGCCGCATTCGGCAACCGTGCTGCCTCATCTGCGGAGTATGCTTCCCTGCCCCTGGCCCACGCCTGCTTTGCGGAAGCCATGCGCATCTATCCGCCGGTCTGGGCCATCGCCCGCACAGCGGCTGAGGAGTACAAATGGCGCGGCTTCCGCGTACCGCGCGGATCGCTCCTGTTGGCACCGAACTGGGTGCTGCATCGTGATCCTCGCTTCTGGCCTGACCCGGAAGCCTTTCAGCCCGATCGCTTCCTCGACGGCTCCAAAGAGACGCGGCCCAGGTTTGCGTACTTTCCCTTTGCGGCCGGCAGCCGGCAGTGTATCGGTGAAGGTTTAGCCTGGATGGAAGGTGTATTGATCCTCGCAACCATCGCGCGTGACTGGACCCTGACCCCGGAACCGGGAACGCCGAAAATCCCCCGTTTAGATCCAAAAGTCACTCTGCGCCCCAAGGATGGAGTTCGCATCCAGCTAACTCAACGAGCTTGATCGTTTTATCGACATTTACACGTTTTCGCTTGATCTTCGCCTTTGGCAGGTGTAGCGTTTTGTCATGGGCGAACATAAAGCGAACACGCTGTTCCCAATCTTGCAGGACACTGCATTGACAGGCATCGCAAAGCTGGCGGCTGAAGCTACAGAAGCAGGCACCGGTCACCTGGTGCAGTTCCATGCTTTGCAGACCCGATCGGCAATGAACCGGTCTGTTTCAAAGCGCAAGCTCGGCTTCGCACGCACGATCAATCCCTATCGCGGCTGCGAATTTGCCTGCCGGTACTGCTACGCCCGCTACACGCATGAGTTTTTGAACTTCAGCGATCCGCAGGCATTTGAACGAGAGATTTACATCAAGCAAAACCTGCCCTGGTTACTGGAGCAGGAACTACGCGGCTTTGACCCCGCTGAGGAAATTGCTATCGGCACCGCCACCGACCCGTACCAACCCATTGAGCGACAGGCTAAAGTTACCCGTGCGGTACTGGAAGTGCTTGCCCGGCAGAGCGGGCTACGTATCGGCCTGGTAACAAAATCAACATTAATCGAGCGGGACATCGACCTGTTGCAAGTGATTGCACAGCGCAACACGCTGACACTGCACATAACCATTACGACCACAGACGCCGTGCTTGCACGCAAGCTGGAGCCCAGGGCACCCCGGCCCGACCTGCGTTTTACGACTGTACGGCGACTGCGGGAGGCTGGACTCACTGTAGGTGTTCTGTGCTCGCCCCTGCTGCCGGGGCTTACCGACAACGGCCCGGCGCTGAACCTGGTAGCACGGCAGGCGGCAGCCGCAGGCGCCAGCTTTCTTTCCGCCGAGCCGCTGTTCCTAAAGTCCTGCTCACGCGAAACCTTTTTCCGCTTTATCGCCGAAGAGTTTCCCGCACTCTCTGCCGGCTACGCCGAACGGTACAAGTCGGATGCTTTTGTTAGTTCTGCTTATGCGAGCCGGATTCGAACGATGGTGGCCAACACCTGCAAACGGCATGGCATAGAGCACCGCACTATGTATGCGATTCTGACTCAGGATGCATCCGGACGTATGCCGCAGAATATGCCTCAACTAAAAAAAGCATCCGTGCAGACATCCCTCTGGCCTTCGTACAGCCTTAGCGCGTAATGATGACTTCGGATAAATTGTCTTTGGCCAGGAAGAAGCGGGTACTGGAAAATTCGCTGAACAGCTTTTCAATATTTCGGTTTGTATAGACGCGCCGTATAGGAAACTTTTCCGTTTCCTGCATTTCCACTGAGTCGGAGTCGGTGAGATGGTAGCGGTAATACTCGGTGTTGGGACCCGCGGTTTTTGTATGAAAGATCGCCAGCAGCCGTCCGCCGGGGCGCATTGCCCGATGCAGCTCATGCAGCAGCGGTTTCACCAGGGGCTCCGGGATGTAGTCAAGCGCGGTCCACAGTAGAACTACATCAAACTCTCGACCGCCGAAATCCAGGTTCTGAGCAAAAAACGTATCTGTGTCGAACCTGGCAGGTTCGCCGGGTTCGCTTGGGGGCAACTCCCATGAACCACGAAGCGCATCCGAAGCAAGGTCTGCCATCCATATGCCATGGCCGGACTGCGTTAAAAAATTGACGTTTGCGGGTGATGTCGGTCCCACATCGAGCACACGGAGGTTCGGCTCAGCTGCAAGATGCTTTCGTAAGGCCGCCCAGGCGCTGCTGTGCCGCGGGATACGGGGACCGGAGAGCGCCGTGGAGCTTTTACCCTTGGAGTCATCACCTTTTGAAAACAAGCCGCGAAACACAGAGATATCCTTATACGCCGATACAGGATGCAAACAGTTGAAGTATCTGCGCCCGTGCCGCAGGCGCTTTAGCCGGTGTGTACTTGTGCTGAAGAGGATGCCTGCGCCGATGCCTGACCTGTAGCCCCGGAAGCCGCTGCAGCCGTGCTCTGGATCAGGTCCACCTTGCCGGAGAAGCCTGCGTTTTCTTCAATGGAGAGCCGCGAAGCCTGGATGTTGCCGACCAGGGATGCTCCCGAACGAAGCTCTACACGTCCGGTAGCCATGATATTGCCGTTCAGCTGCCCAATGATAATTACATCGCGTGCCGATACGTCGGCTTGCACCTTGGCATTCGCGCCGATCGTTAGGCGGCTATTGGTCAGCGTGATCATGCCTTCAACAAAACCATCCACAATCAGGTCTTCGCTGCCGCGAACTTCGCCTCGCACCTGCAAGCTCTTGCCGATGCTCGCGCTCATAGTATCTACCACTGCCATCCGCCGTCTCCTTGGAGACCGCCCGGCCTTTATGGTGGGCGGCTTCCATTCACTCTATATGCTGCGCTGCGGGTCAGCAAACAAGACAGCAATCCTAGCTAATGTATCTTGACGTCATTTTCTTGAGGCCGTCTTCGAGCCCACGCAGTTTTCACGCCGTATAGCGCCTGTTTGCGTCCAACAATGTACATCCAACTCGCAAAGTCAATGACCCGGCTACTTAGCCGATAGGAACAATGGAATGCATACACAGCAAAACCCTCAAAAGCTTTACGCCTCAACTGAGTACTTTCGTTTCCTTTTAGCAGTTCTATGCGGTGCGTCCCTGGTTACGGTAGCCTGCTATGCCGAAGACGCCGGGACTAAGCCGTCTCCCGGAGTGGATGCCAAGCAGATCGTCCAGCACGCATCCTTCAATGAACTGCAAGCTTCAAGCGGCCCCCATCCATTTCGATATCGTCAGCGCACGCTTGACGACGGCAAGGAATCCGTAAAGGAAATCATAGAAACCAAGGATGGTGACATGACGCGCCTGCTTGAGGTCAACGGCAAGCCCCTGGATTCGCAGGCAGCACAAAAGGAAAACGACCGGCTTAAGAAGCTCCGCGATAATCCCGAGGATCAGGCGCGCAAGCACAAGGCCGAGCAGGCCGACAGTGCGCGCAGCAATGAGATGGTGCGGCTGCTGCCCGATGCGTTTCTTTATACCTATGAAGGCATGGTTGCGGGACCGAACGGTCCTTGTTACCGGCTGAAGTTCAAGCCGAATCCGGCCTTTCAGCCCCCTGACCGGCAAGCCGAGGTGTACCACGGCATGGCAGGCGAGTTGTGGGTAGACCAGGCGCAGCAGCGCATGGCAAAGCTCGATGCCCACTTGATCAGCGATGTAAATTTCGGGTGGGGTGTAGTAGGCAAGCTATTCCAGGGTGGGACCATTCTCGTAGATCAGAAGGATGTAGGCAGTCACCACTGGGAGACCACTCACCTGGAACTGCACCTTGCGGGAAAGATTTTGCTGGTGAAGTCACTCAAGATTGAATCGACAGAGGAGAGCCGTGATTTTATCCAGGTACCGGATGCCGGGTATAAGGCCGCAATTGATCAATTGGAGGCCATACCTGCAGGATAAAAATAAGCCGGGTGGAAAGAAAAGGGTGCCTGTATCCCAAGCTTCAGATACGCGGCACCCCCCAAATTTCAGAACTTTTGCTGACCTCTAGGTAAGATCGTCGCCGCCGAAGTCACCGCCGCCGTCAGTAAAATCGTCTCCGTAGCTGGAGTCTTGCGAGCCGGAATCGAAGTTACCCTGCGGCTGCTCATCCTGACCTTGAACAGAACCGCCAGCCGGTGAGTCATAGTAGTTATTGACGACTTCTTCACGCGGTGCGCCTCCAAAATCGCCGCCGCCGAAGCCGCCGCCTCCAAATCCTCCGCCTCCACCGAACCCGCCGCCTCCGTGCAGTAACGATTCAACCCCTTGAAATGCCAGCGCACCGGCAGCCACACCGGCTGCTGTAGTCGCTGCGGAACGCATAAAGCTGGGCTGGCCTGAAGGGGCTTGCTGCATGGGCTGTGAGAACTGGGATTGCGCAGCCTGTGGCTGGCCGTAGTTCACGGTCTGGTACCCCTGGGATGAAGGCTGTGCCGAGGGTTGCGGGTCACGATGCCCTAGCAGGCTGCCCAGAAAGCTGGTCGCCTTGGCGGGCTGCTGCTGTTGCGGAGCCTGCTGCAACGACATAATCTGCTGCCGGGCCTGGTCGAGTGCCATATTCTGCACCAGCACCGTTTGCGCCAGCATGTACATGGCATCCGGATTGCGCCCAAGTCCATCGCGCAGAAGCCGTTCTGCCGAGTCATCTTTTTCCTGCAAACTGGTGCTGTTGATTTTGCGCATCAGATCGTTCAACATCGACTCTTCTTGCGAAGTCATGCGTTCTCCTTGGCTGCAACAGGCGAGGCCCGGCAGTTTTCTCACTTGTTAGACGCATACGCGCGTCAGGAGTTGTTACCCGACCGGCGCTCGCGTGCTTTCGCCTGCTGCCACAGTTCTTCGAGTTGATCTAGCGAGCGTTCTTCCAGCGGCATACCCTCTCGTTCCATGTCTTCCATAGCCATAAAGCGGTTACGGAACTTGGCATTCGCGTCACGCAAGGCTAACTCCGGGTGAATGCGGAGGTGCCGTGCGAGGTTTGCCGTTACGAATAAAAGATCGCCTACTTCCAGTTGCAGCGCCTCCGTAGGTGCCGCACCCTCGCTGATTTCCGCAGCAACTTCGGCGGCTTCTTCCTGAATTTTTGCGAGGAGTCCGGTTGTATCAGGCCAGTCAAAACCGCATTTCGCGGCTGCGGCACCCAGTTTATCGGCTTCGGCAAGGGCAGGTTGCGCGCGGAGAACCCCATTCAGCCGTGAGCTTCTTCCTTCATGCTCTACTTTGCTTTTTCGTTCCATCTCTTTGATAGCGTTCCAGTTGACTAGAACCTGGCTGGATGCAATACCGGCATCAGCAGACGAAAGCACGGCTTGATTGCCGGCTTCCTTGGCAGCGGCCTCGCCGAAAACATGCGGGTGGCGCCGGATGAGTTTGCGGTTGAGCCCGGCGATTACATCGGCTATTGAGAACTCCCCTGCCTCGCTTGCCATCTGTGCGTAAAACAGCACTTGCAATAACAGGTCGCCAAGCTCTTCGCACAGGTCTGCGGCGTGCTTGCGCTCAATGGCATCAAGGACCTCGTAGGCTTCTTCCAGCGTGTATTTGCGGATGGTCTCGGGCGTCTGCTCACGATCCCAGGGGCAGCCGTCCGGTCCGCGTAGCCGGGCCATAATGCCTACGGCTTCGGCAAATAGCTCACCTTGCTGACTGCCGACATCCTGGTGAATTTGGCTGGAAGTAGTTTGGGAAGACATGGCATCACTGTACCCGATGGATCTACACTCAGTCGGAGTGATCCTCGCATTCGCAATCGTGGCAGGTCTTCTGCTGGGCAGCTTTTTGAACGTCTGTATTGCGCGTTTGCCGCAGCATCGGTCCATTGCATGGCCGGGCTCGCACTGCCCGCTGTGCAAGGCCGCCATCCAGCCGATTGATAACATTCCACTACTCAGCTTTTTGCTGCTCCGCGGTCGTTGTCGAGCATGCCGTGCTCGTATCTCCTGGCGTTACCCCCTGGTCGAAGCCGGTTTGGCAGTGCTGTTTGCGTTTGCGGCAGTTCGCTTCGGGCAACAGCCTGTGGCCCTGATTGAGGCTGCCATGCTTTCTTTCTTTCTACTCGGCCTGCTTTTTATGGACTGGGAGACGTTTCGGCTGCCTGACAGCTTTACCCTGCCGGGTGCAGTTTTAGGCTTGGCCCAAAGTCTCCTTCCGGGCGGAGGCTTGATCCCTTCTCTGAGGCTTGCCCGAGCCGCGCCGATGGCACTGCCGCACTGGGCACCTATTATCAGCAGTCTGGCCGGTGCGCTCGGCGGAGCCGGGTTGCTGCTGATGATTCGCCAGCTCTACCGGCTTTTACGCCGACGCGAAGGCATGGGATTAGGAGACATCAAATTAGCGGCTTTGCTGGGAGCCTGGCTTGGGGTAGCCGGTGCGGGATTGAGCCTGATGCTGGCAGTATTGCTCGGAGCTACTGCAGGATTGCTGCTGATTGCACGCGGGCGGCAATCCACTGCAACCTTGCGCCTTCCTTTCGGTACGTTTTTATGCGTGAGTGGTCTGCTGACTCTTTTTTTAGGCGAACCGGTCCTTACTTGGTACTTTAGCTTTTGGCGCTAAATCATTTGCAACAAACTACTTACCGGCAAGCTCCTGCAAAGCCTTGCGAGCGTCCTTGGCGCGCTTGCCCTTGGGATCGGCATCCAGATACGTCTTATAGTTTGTCGCTGCCTCATCCAGTCGCGCGGTTTTACGAGCAGCTTCCGCCAGGTAGAACACAGCATCCTCGCTACCGGGATTTACTTGCGTAGCTTCCTTAAAGCGCTCATAAGCCCCAGGGTAATTGCCGCGCCCCATATACAGCTGGCCGATACGAATATCGTCCTGGGCCAGCTTTGGATCGTTCACAATGACGCCTGCGCCATTATCGATGCGCGAGTCATGGTCACCAAGCACGTCAAGACCTTTCATGCGGGACCGGCTGGAGCTCTCCGGTGCACTTGCATCGTCACCGGGCGCGGCTGCCGGACCATCTGAAGCCGCCTTGTCTCCAGTATCAACAGCCTTCTGCGCTGCTTTGGATTGCTCCTCAGGAAAGGCATTCTCATCAGCGGGTGCAGCGGGCTTTGTCTGAGCCGGGGTCTGATTCGCAGTCGTGGCTTTCGGAGCCGGCGGTGTAGTTTGTGTCACAGCCGTACCCGCCCAAAGCAAGCAGGTAGCAGCCACAAGCAATGTTGGATTGTAACGGCGATTTGCCATATTTCTAGTTTAGACGCCGGACAGCCGATGCGGGCTCCCAACCTGCGGCTATACTCGGCACACTATGGCGCTCATCATCCGCTCCTCAGCCATCCATGCCGCCGGTTGCTACACTACAGCACGAATTCGCAAAGGCGCATATGTGGTTGAATACACCGGTCCCCGGCTCAGTAAGGACCTTGCCGACATCCGCTACGAAAATCTGCCCATGACCTACCTGTTCGGCCTGGGCGACGGCACGACGGTGATCGACGGTCACGGTACCGCCATGTTCCTCAACCACTCCTGCGAGCCTAATTGTGAGACTGAGGAAGAGGCTGACCGCGTGTGGATCGTGGCCTTGCGCGACATCGCCGCCGGTGAGGAACTGACCTATGACTATCACTTGTATGACGGCGACCCGGCTGACGCGCCTTGCCATTGCGGCGCGGCAGGTTGCCGGGGGAGCATGTTTTCCTCGTCAGAGGGTAACGATGCTGCCACGGCCTTAAAATAGAACCAGCAATGGCCTACCAGGTTTTAGCTCGTAAATACCGTCCGCAACGCTTTTCCGACGTCGTCGGGCAAGACCACGTTACCCGCACCCTGGGCAATGCGCTTGAGCAGAACCGCATCGCGCATGGCTACATATTTTCGGGCCATCGCGGCATCGGCAAGACTACTATCGCGCGCATCCTGGCCATGGCGCTGAACTGCCGCCGGACGATCGGGAGCGCCGAACGTCCAGATTATGAGCCGTGCGGCACCTGTGAAAGCTGCGAAGAAGTACGCGCGGGCAATGCTGTCGACGTGATTGAGATTGATGCCGCGACGAACCGCGGCATTGACGAAATTCGGGAACTGCGCGATGCGGCACGATACCGACCTGCACGGGACCGCTACAAAATCTACATCCTAGACGAGGCGCACCAGATTACGGATGCGGCTTTCAACGCGCTGCTCAAAACGCTGGAGGAGCCGCCGGATCATGTCGTCTTCATGATGGCGACTACGCAGCCTGAAGACATTCTGCAAACCATCCGGTCGCGGTGCCAGCACTTCTCGTTCCACGCAGTGAAGTTCGACGCGATTCTTCAGCAGTTGCGGACGATTGCAGCGGATGAACAGGTGAACGCGGAAGACGAAGCGCTGGCGCTACTGGCCGAGGCTGGCGATGGGTCCATGCGCGATGCGCTCTCGATCATGGACCAGGCGATTGCCTCGGCCCCGCTTGTGGATGGGCGTTCTTCACTTGAAGCGGGGCCGATTCGGGAACTGATGGGCTCCATGCCGAATGCGGTGTTCGCGCGGCTGCTGGAGCAGGTCAGCGAGAACAACTCCGCTGCCGTGCTGGCTGAGCTGGACCGGCTGCTGGGCGTAGGTAACAGCCCCTCGCAGATCGCACGGCAGCTGGTGCGCTATCTGCGCAACGTGCTGATGGCGCGGATCGGCGGCGCGAGCACGGAGCTGCTGCAAGTGTCGCCTGACGAGCGGGCTCGTGCTGCGGCAACCGCGCTGCTGTTCGGTGAAGAAGAGCTGTTGCGTTTTCTGCAAGTGATGCTGCGAACCTTTGACGAACTGAACTATCGGCAAGAGCAGCGATTTCACCTGGAGTTGGGCGTGTTGAAGCTGGTACACCTGCAGCGATTGTTGCCGGTTGAAGAATTGCTGACGCAGCTCGGCGGCGGAGCCCCGACCGTGCGACCCGGTGCGCTCCCGGCTGCGCCTTCCACTCGTACAGCAGGTTCCGCTGCACCGGCTTCGACGCGCCCCGCAGCTCCTTTGCCGAGTAAAGCTCCTGTACCGGCGACCGGTACCGATAAGCCGAAGGCTGGGAACAGCGGAGAGGCTCCTGCGTTCTCGCCGTTTGAGATGGATGCGCAGCGCAAAACCATGCCCGGCATTCGAACGCAGCCGGTAGCGCCCTTGCCTGTGCGCGAGCCTGCTCCTCTCCAAACAGGACCATCCAAGCCTCAGTATGCCCCGATAGTGATGCCTGTTTTGCCGAAGCCGGAGGTACCACCAAGCTCCTTGGAGCCTCAGCAAACCATGGTGTCTGCAAGCCCTGCGACAGTTGCGGCACAGCCGATCTCTCAGGAACCGGCAGTGCCTGTGCATGCACCGGTAGGAGGCACACTCAATCTCGACGCACTGCGCGAGGCTGCGTGCGCAGCTTTAGAGGCGGCCGGGCTCAATACAGCCGCGACCCTGCTGGGTGCGGCTGTATGGACTGAAACGCCTGAGAAGGTGCGGGTAGAAGTCGCGGCCAAAAAAACCATGCTGGGCCTCACGATCAACGCTGAAGCAGACAAGCTGGTACGTGGAGCCATGCGGCCGTTCCTGGGGCAGCCGCCGCGGCCTGTGGAATGGGTGCCCGGAGAGGGCGGCGGCGGTAATGCGCCTTCACAATCTCGACCGGCTGCCGTCGGCAGCGTGCAGGCATTAGCCATGGAAAACCCCCTGGTACAGCAGGCACGAGAGCTGTTTGGGGCAGAAGTGCGCAGCGTAGTAGACCTGCGCGGAAAGCGGTAGGTACAACGATGGATATGGATATGAACAAGATGCAAGCCATGCTGGAGCAGGCCAGGCAGATGAGCGAGGTTGCCGGTGAGCAGCTGGCCAAGGTCACCGTTGAAGGTTCGGCTGGCGGCGGCGCGGTGCGTGTCCGCATGAGCGGAAAAAAGGAAGTACTCGGCGTCACGCTGGACCCGGCTGTACTGGGTGCGCTCGGCAGCTCAGCCGATGATTTGCAGATGCTCGAAGACCTGCTGCGAGCTGCTTTTAACGATGCAGGCAGGCGCGCGGATGAGGCAGCCGGCGGCAGCATGGCAGGCATGCTGGGCGGCCTGGGTCTGCCGGAAAACCTGCTATAAGCCTGAGTTGCTGTGTCCCGAGTTGTTGTAATCCCGAGTCGCTGTGATCCTAAATGGTGTCATCCTGAGCGAAGTCGAAGGACCTGTTTTTTTTGGATAGAGGCGCAAAGTCAGAGGCAAAAGCAGGTCCTTTGACTTCGCTCAGGATGACACCGCATTCTAGTTTGCAATTTTGTGTACACCCGCTCAGCATGACATTGTTATTTTGCCGATGAAGTATGAAATTCAAATTAAGTGTATTGAAGCGAATGGCTTCCGCTTTGAAGTGCTGACCTGCGGCGAAGGCGACCGACTTGCACTGTGCCTGCATGGTTTTCCTGAAGTGGCACTAAGCTGGCGCGAGCAGATGCGTGCCCTTGCCGGTATCGGCTACCGAGTATGGGCACCGAATCAGCGCGGGTACGGGTGCAGCAGCCGCCCCGAGGCCATGCAGGATTACGCAATCGAGCACTTGATGGCTGATATCGCCTGTCTGATCGATGTGGCGCATCAGCTTCACGGTGCGAGCGAAGTTGTACTGCTGGGGCATGACTGGGGCGGCATTGTTGCGTGGTGTTTCGCTACCCGCAGGCTGCGGCCCCTTGCAAAACTGGTTATCATCAATGTGCCGCATCCGGTATGTTTTATGCGCGCCGCACGCAGGCCGGGGCAGATGCTGCGTTCCTGGTATGTTCTGCTGTTTCAGCTGCCCGGCCTGGCAGAGTGGCTGCTGGGGCGCAACAAGGCAAAACCGGTGGGCGAGATGCTCCTGCGTACCTCAAGCAATCCCAGGCAGTTTCCCGACGAACTGGTGCAAGCTACACGGGCGAACGCTGTACAGCCGGGTGCGCTGAAGGCGATGCTGAACTGGTATCGGGCGTTCCTGCGCGGCGGCGGCTTGCGACGGCAGCTTCGGTTGGGGTTCCCGAAGATTGAAGTGCCGACACTCCTGCTTTGGGGTGAGGCGGACGTGGCGCTTGCAAAATATACAATGGACGGTACCGATGAGTTTGTGCGGGACCTGACGGTGGAGTTCCTGCCCGGGGTCTCGCACTGGGTGCAGCAGGATGCGCCGGAAGCGTGCAATGCGGCGCTTGTCCGGTTTCTCTCATCTGTGTAGGGAGCAGCTTTTTGCGGTATGCCGCTATCCCCAGGAGACTTCCATGCCGCCCCGTTTTGCCGAGCCCATGTCGCGCCTCATCGATGAATTGCGTAAGCTGCCGGGCGTCGGCGCAAAAAGTGCCCAGCGGTACGCCTTCCACATTTTGCGGGCCAGTGCTGAAGACGCCGGTGCGCTGGCAGATGCGGTGCGAGCGCTCAAGCGGGAACTGCGACTGTGTTCTATTTGCAACAACGTGACAGATGTGGACCCGTGCAACTACTGCACCAATGCCACGCGCAACAACCGCCAGGTCTGCGTGGTGGAGGAGCCGACCAGTATCGACACGGTAGAGCGCACCCGCACCTACAACGGCGTGTACCACGTTCTGCACGGCACACTGTCGCCGCTGCATGGAGTAGGGCCTGAGCAACTGCGCACCTCAAACCTGTTGGCCCGGGTCATGCGAGGCGATGTGGAAGAAGTCATCATTGCTACTTCGCCCACAATTGAAGGTGAGGCAACGGCAGGTTACCTAGCCGATCTGCTACGCGATGCAACGAAGTCGGCGCACGTCGGTGCAGTTCGTATTACACGCATTGCCACCGGTGTGCCGGTCGGTAGCGACATTGAGTATGTCGATGAAGTGTCTATGGCGCGTTCCATGGAGGGGCGTAGGGATTTATAACAATCGCTGCAGGGAACGCGGAACCGATTCCCTCGAATCCTGATGCAACTAGGGTCTTGAGAGAGTGAAGACCAGGCCAAGAGGACCCATAATCAGGATGAAATCCTCTTTGTGAAATCTTGATAAATATTACATGTAAATCTCGATCAAAATTTAAGAGCGTAAACGCGCCAATAGATCCTGCGGGTGTACAGGTTTGGCTAGAATTTCAAATTCATGCCCCTGCCCGCGTGCCCGGTCTAACAGGTCTGCCGTAGCGGCCTGGCCTGAGAACAGCAGGATTTTGCAGGAAGGCAGCATCATGCGAATGCGAATCGCGGCATCGATGCCATTCATATCGGTCATAATGACGTCGGAAATGACCATGTCCGGCTGTAGCGTTTCCGCGACTTCCACCGCTTTTTCGCCGCTGTACACGGCGGTTGCCTGGAAGCCGCTTTGATTGAGGATGATGGCTAGAGTATCTGCGATGACGCGCTCGTCATCTGCCACCAGGACTTTAGGCTTGACCGAATCTTGCATGCGCTCCTTTATAAACCGGCCCGGCTTTCGGGGCAAACCGAACAATGCCAACTCTTGGACGTAGAACTGCAAGGAAAAGATACAAGCAGAATCAAATGATACGCTTGCAGGAGTGTGGGCGCTCGCGCCGCATCCTCCAAATTGCTGCCTGCCCGAAGCCGCAGCTGCCCGCCCGCGGGAAAAACTCAACGTACCTGTTTACCGCCAACGGAGCGCCGGTGCTATGCCTGAAGATGCGATCATTCGTGCGGAGCAAATTGAGAAATACTATGCGCAGCCGAGTGAGAACCGCATCCAGGTAATCGCGCCGACCGACCTGTCCATTGTGGCGGGTGAAATCGTAGCCCTGCTCGGCCCATCGGGCTCCGGCAAGTCCACACTGCTGCGCATGCTGGCCGGGCTCTCCAAGCCGTCAGGCGGCGAGGTGTTCTGGCACGGCAAGCCTATCCGCTCGCAATCTATCAATGTGTCCATCGTATTTCAGAGCTTCGCCCTGTTCCCCTGGCTCACCGTGTTTGAGAATGTGGAAGCGCCGCTGAAAGCGCGCGGCATGGGGGCGGCGGAACGGCGTGAGAAGGCGTTTGCCATTCTCGATACAGTCGGACTCGACGGCTTCCAGAGCGCGTATCCCAAGGAGCTTTCAGGCGGCATGCGGCAGCGCGTCGGTTTTGCACGGGCGCTCGTTGTCGAACCGGAAGTCCTGTTCATGGATGAACCGTTCTCCGCGCTTGACGTACTTACCGCAGAAAACCTGCGCTCGGAGCTTCTGGAGCTGTGGGCCAAGAAGACCATTCCTACCGAGGCGGTCTTCATCGTGACGCACAACATTGAGGAGGCCGTGCTGCTGGCGGACCGTATCATTGTGCTGGGTCGCAATCCCGGTCATGTTCGCACCGACTTCAAGGTGACCCTCACCCATCCGCGCGACCGCAAGAGCGGACCCTTTACGCAGTTGGTGGACTACATCTATAAGGTGCTGACCCGGCCCGATGTCACCCCAGAAGTGCCGCGCCTTGAAGCCGGCAAGCCGGTGCGCGACCAGCGGCAAATGCACTATGAGATGCTGCCGCATGCGCGGCCGGGCGGCATTGCCGGTTTGCTTGAGATCCTGATCGACGTGAGCGACCACAACGGACGGGCCGACATCTACAGGCTGGCTGACGAGCTTGCGTTTGAGATCGACGACCTGCTGCCTATTGTCGATGCGGCGCAGCTGCTGTGCTTCGTCAAGGTGGAAGAGGGCGATGTGACCATTACGCCCGAAGGTCAGGCCTTTGCGGAGTCCGACATCCTGACGCAGAAAGACCTGTTCCGCAAGGCAGCTACGGACCATGTCCTGCTGCTGCGGCAGATTACCCGTGCAATTGACAACAAGCGTGACCACACAGTTCCCGAAGAGTTCTTCTTGGACATGCTCGACGAGCAGTTTTCAGACGAGGAGACCCGCAAGCAGCTTGAAACTGCCATTAGCTGGGGCCGCTATTCTGAGCTGTTTGACTTTGATAGCGGACGCCGCCGCTTTGTGCTGCCTGAAACTGAGGAGGACGAGGAGGAAGAAGAGGATATTGACCCCGAGGGAACGGCATGAGCGAGCCGCAGCAGCTGGGGGAGCGTCCTCTTCCCTTCTCGCGCGCTTTGCTGGTAGAGCGCTCCTGGCCGGTTGTGCTCGACCTGGGCATCGGTGCCGTACTGATCGCTGCCTTCTACGGTGTGTTGCTGGTAGGCCGCTACTGGGCGGGTGGCGCCGTACCGCAGGTAGCTATTTCGTTATCACCCGGCAAGCTGCCCGCGTATGCGTTTTACTCCTGCGTGCGGATCTTTGTTGCTTACGTGCTTTCTCTGGCATTTGCCATCGGCTACGGCTACCTGGCTGCCTACAGCAAACGTGCTGAGGCACTGCTGATCGCCACGCTCGACATCCTGCAATCCATACCGGTGCTGTCGTTTCTTCCCGGGGTTATGCTGGCCATGATTTCTCTTTTTCCCACGCGGCAGGTCGGGTTGGAGCTCGGCGCCATTGTGCTGATCTTTACCGGCATGGTCTGGAACATGGCGTTTTCGTTTTATGCCTCTCTCAAGAGCATTCCGCGAGAACTGCGTGAGGCTTGCAGCATCAATCGCTTTTCGCCCTTGCAGCGGGCCTTCCAGCTGGAGCTGCCTTTTGCCGCTATCGGACTGGTGTGGAACTCGATGGTGTCGGTCGCCAACGGCTGGTTCTCACTCATGATCTGCGAGCTGTTCTCGCTGGGACCTCGGCAGTTCCGCCTGCCGGGACTGGGCTCCTACTTGCAGACAGCCGCTTCTGCCAATGACACACGTGCCCAGGTGTATGGTTTGCTGACGGTGGTGGCAATTATCGTCGCCACCGATCAACTCTTGTGGCGGCCTGCGATTGCCTGGTCTGACAAGTTCAAGTTTGAAACAACAGAAAGCGCCGAGCACTCGCGCTCGCCGATCCTGGACATGCTGCGCCGGTCAAACTTCCTGACCAAAGTCAACGAACTGACCGTACAGCCGCTTACCGAGCGCCTGTACCTGGCACTGGCGCGCGGCGAGCAGAAGCGTACCGGCACGCTGCCCGACCCTGAGAATAACCGGCGCTCCTCGCTCGCCGCCGCTGTGCTCGGCACCTTTCTGCTGGTGCTTGCCGTCACCGCAATCTGGAAGGCTTCGCTGATGCTGCGCGGCCTGCCGTTGGTGGAGTACCGCGAGCTGCTGATCGGGGCGGGTGCCACGTTTCTTCGCGTCATTGCCGCGCTGGCCCTGGCTGCGTTGTGGACTATCCCGGCAGGGGTTGCCATCGGCTTCAGCCCCCGGCTTTCTCGTATCGTCCAGCCGGTGGCCCAGGTGGCTGCGAGTTTTCCGGCGACTGCGCTATTCCCCATCATCCTGGTCGCCATCCTGCGCCTGGGTGCCAACCTCAGCATCGGCGCGGTGCTGCTCATGATGCTGGCTACGCAGTGGTACATCTTCTTCAACGTCATTGCCGGTGCTATGGCGATTCCTTCCGACTTGCGAGAGGTCGCGTCGCTGTTCCACTTCGGTACCGTGCAGCGCTGGAAAACCTTGATCCTACCCGGGATTTTTCCCTACCTCATCACCGGGCTCATCACGGCTTCCGGTGGAGCCTGGAACGCATCAATTGTGACAGAGTACTTCCACCTGCGCGACCGGACTCTTTCCACTGTCGGCCTGGGCGCTCAGATTACGCATGCGACCGATACCGGCTCCTTCCAGATCATTCTCATGGGCACCATCATCATGGCGTTGATTGTGGTCACAATCAATCGGCTGTTGTGGCGTCCTCTCAACCGGCTGGCTGAGACCAAATACCGGCTGGAGTAGCTTTCAGGCAACGATGCTTTAGTAACAGGCATCCTGCGTGCTCTTGCGCTACGATAGCGAGGCACGATGCAAATCACACGTTTCCACAAGCTCGTTTCCAGCCTCTTCCTGTTTTCCGCTATCCTAATCGGCGCGAATGTATGGCTTGCCTTCCATGCTGAGACGGTACTGGCCTCGTCAGAGAATTGGGTGACGCACACACTTGAGATTCTCATCGATCTTGAACGTGTGCTGCACAGCGTCTCCGAGGCGGAATCGGGAGTGCGCGGCTACGTGCTCACGAATGATGAGCGCTATTTACACAACTATAAAAATGCAGTCGTTACCATTCCCCAGCAGTTTGCATTACTTACGCAGCTCACCTATGATAACTCGGAACAGGTCGCCCATATACAGCAGGCAAGCAAGCTTGCCGCTGAAAAGATGGTACGGCTGAGCACAGTAGTTGAGCTGACGCGCACGGGCCGGCATGATCGCCAGGTTGCCATGATGAAGGAAGGTACCGGGCGCGAACTGATGCTGCTGCTGGAAAACAAGATCCAGGGAGCGCAGACAGAGGAACGCCGCTTGCTTGCGGAACGGCTTCGCGGCTCTGCCTACGCCCGTACGGAAGCAAAATTGACCGTAGCTCTCGCCAGTTTTTTTGACCTTTTATTTGTGGTGCTTTCTCTCTGGTCGCTCTCCTATGAGCGCCGGCTGCGTCAGCGCGCTGCTGAAGCCGTGGGGCGCCTGGAGAAACTGCAGGCGATTACGGAAATTGCCTTTACGCAGCTGACCGTCAGCGAATTGACAGCTGAACTGCTTGGGCGCCTGAGGGTTGCTGCGCGAACCGATGTACTGGTCCTGTACCGGTGGTATGAGAATGAAGTTGAGCTGACAGCAGCCGAAGGTACACCCGCCGAGCTTGGTGAGCGCAAGCCGGTTCATGCGGAAGGAGTGATAGCCCGTGCTGCCGAAAGCGGCCATCCTGTACGCGTGGACGGCGAGGAACTACAGCGGCACCCGATAGAGGGCCTGCGTACCGGGTTGGGCTCCGCACTCGTACTGCCCATGATGGTCTCGTCCAAGATAATTGCGATGCTGGTAGCCGGGCGTGAGCGTCGCAGCGGCTTTTCTGCCGCGGATGAAGAGCTGCTGTCGCTTGCTGCCGATCGTATCGCCATGGCGCTGGACCGTGCCGCCGCGTACGACGCTGAGCGTGTTGCCAGGAAAGCCGCTGAGGCAAACGCGGCAGAAATCCAAAAACTGAATGACGTGCTTGAAGAGCGCGTGCAGCAGCGCACGGCTGAGCTTGAAACCACGAACCGCGAGCTCGAAGCATTCTCCTACTCGGTTTCGCATGATCTGCGCGCCCCGCTGCGTACGGTGGACGGCTTCTCTGTCGCGCTTGAAGAGGATTACGGCGCGCAACTGGAGGGCGAGGGCAAGCACTACCTCAAGCGCATCCGGGTGGGAGTGCAACGCATGGGGCAGCTCATTGACGCGCTGCTGCAGCTCTCGCGTATCACACGGGCAGAGTTTTCCAATGAAACTATAAACCTGTCTGCGCTGGCAACCGGTGTTGCCGAGGAGATCGGGCAGCGTTTGCCGCTAGTCGCCTTTACGATCGAGAAAAATCTTTGCGCTCATGGGGACTCTCGCCTGCTGCGCACCGTTTTCGAGAATATGTTCGGCAACGCCGCCAAATTTACGGGCAAGGTCGCGCACCCCCAGGTGAGTTTCGGATGGTCGCCCGAGCGCAAAGCGTATTTCGTGAGCGATAATGGTGCCGGGTTTGACCAGCAGTATGCAGGCAAGCTGTTTGTGGCCTTTCAACGGCTGCACGGTGACAAGGATTTTCAGGGTACCGGCATCGGTCTGGCCACGGTTGCACGGGTTATCGCACGTCACCATGGTCACATCTGGGCGGAGGCAGTTGAAGGCCAGGGTGCAACGTTCTGGTTTACGCTTAGTTGAGGAGTTTTATGTCTGCATCCCGAGTCATCATGCTGGTGGAAGACGATCCCGATCATGAGCTCCTGACCATTCGCGCATTGAGTAAGTCGCACATCGCCAACGATGTGCATGTAGCTCGTGATGGAGAAGAAGCCATTGCCATGCTGTTCGGTGAGGGTGACAAGGCGCTCCCGATGATGCCGCAGGTCATTCTGCTGGATTTGAAACTGCCCAAGGTGGATGGACTGGAAGTGCTGCGGCGCATCCGCGAAAATGAGCGAACGCGCATGCTTCCCGTGGTTGTACTCACCTCATCTGATGAGGAGACTGATATTATCCGCTCCTACAAGCTGGGTGTGAACAGTTACATCCGCAAGCCTGTCAACTTTTCCGATTTTGCCGAAGCGACCATGCAGCTCGGCATGTACTGGCTGGTGTTGAACGAATGTCCACCGTTCCTACACTAAAACCCGAGTCCGGCATGTTGGAGGAAGCTGCTGCTTTCCCGCGCGTCATGCGTGTGTTGCTGGTAGAAGACAATGCGGATGATGCCGCGTTGCTATACCGGTATTTGCAGAAAAGCGGTCTGGCACCCGATATACGGCGCGTGGAAACTGCCGACAAGATGCTCGCGGCACTCGCGGAGCAATGGGATTGCATTCTTGCTGACTACAACTTACCGCAATTCTCCGCACCTGAAGCCTTGAGACTGCTGCAAAGTACGGGCCGGGACATTCCCTTCATCATGATGTCCGGTGCTGTAGATGAAGCCACTGCGGTAGCTGCCATGCGCGCCGGCGCACATGACTACGTTTCCAAAAGCAATCTGACCCGTCTGGTGCCGGCTATTGAGCGCGAATTGGCTGAGGCTTCCAGCCGCCGCGTCAAGCGCCTTACCGAAGTGGCCTTGCGGTCGAGCGAAGAGCGGTTTCACCGGTTGGTTGAGGCCACGCCGTTAGCACTGCTCATCATCGATATGCAAGGCTCTATCACCTACTCCAATCACGGCGCACAGCGTCTGCTGGGACTCTCACCAAACGGCATGGCATCGCCGCATGCCAGCTTTGCCGCCATCTTCTCCACCGGCGAATTCGGTGATCTGACCGAAATGGCTCAGCCAAGCGCGTATGTGGCCCGCAAACTGCGCGAGAAGATCGATGGGCATAAGGAAGAGACCTGGGAAACAGCCTGCTGCCAGGCCGATGGCACCGTCATACCGGTGCTGCTCGGAGCCGCCGTGCTAAATCCGGAGGTCGCGGAAGATGATTTTCAACTAGCCGTATTTTTTGTTGACCTGCGGGAGCAGAAACGCAATGAGGAACTGCTGAGGAGAACCGAAAAGCTTGCCGCTGCCGGTCGGCTGGCTGCTTCTATTGCGCATGAGATTAATAATCCCCTGGAGGCGATCACAAATTGCATGTACCTGCTGGAGCAGGGCGAGATGGATGAAAGCTCCCGCTCTTACCTGAAGATGGCCCAAGGGGAATTGAATCGCGTCACGCACATTACAACACAGACACTGCGCTTCTACCGGCAAAGTACCAAGCCGGTGCTGACCGACATTCCGGAGCTGATCCGCTCCGTCCTCGTACTTTTTGAAGGACGCATCCGGGCCCATAGCATCCAGGTGGTATGCGACTTCGGCGGTGTTCCGCAAATCACAGCTCTTGACGGTGAGATTCGACAGGTGCTTGCCAATACAATCGGGAATGCATTGGACGCCATGATCGGCCGCGATGAGCCCAAGACATTGGTGCTCCGTGCCAAGGCAAGGCGCTCGTGGCGTGATAATTCCGAAGGAATTGCCATCCTGGTTGCGGATCGGGGTACCGGCATGAATCAAGCTACCCTGAGCAGGATTTATGAGCCTTTTTTCTCGACCAAAGGCATTACAGGTACCGGATTGGGGCTATGGGTTTCAGCTGAGATCGTGAACAAGCACAATGGGCGTGTACTGGTACGTAGCCGGATGACTGAACCTTCCGGCACAGTGTTTCGGATCTTCCTTCCGCGCCTTTCTACTTTAAGTCATGCTCTGCAAGAACAGAGTCTGCCCAGTCTTTGAAGGTCACCGGGTAATACGGCCCCATTTCTGAGTGCCCTTCACTCACATTTCACATAAAGCCTCTTGACATACGTGCCTGCTTGCCGCTACCTTAGCAATCGAAGGCGTACTCTGCTAGCAACTTGCAATTGCAAGTGCCAGTATGTACGCACAACATTTTGTAAACCCATGCCCGATCAACGACGCATGTTCTGAAGGAGACCATTTCTATGGCAACTAGCACTGTCGCAACTACCTTTACACCTTTGCATGATCGCATCCTGCTTCGCCGCATTGAAGAAGGCGAGTCCATCCGCGGCGGCATTATCATCCCCGATTCCGCCAAGGAAAAGCCCCAGGAAGGCGAAGTTATTGCCGTGGGCAAGGGCAAGTCGAATGATGAAGGCAAGACTTTTCCCCTTGATGTCAAGGCAGGCGACCGCGTCCTGTTCGGCAAATACTCCGGTACCGAGATCAAGATCGATAGCGAAGAATTTCTCATCATGCGTGAAGAAGAAGTCCTCGGCATTCTGAAGAAGTAGTTTTCTGCGCTTCTCATCGCATCATCATTCCGATTTACCAACATCAGGAGAATAAAGCACCATGGCAAAACAGATTTTGCACGGAGAAGATTCCCGCCAGGCTATCCTGCGCGGTGTCAACATTCTGGCCGACGCAGTTAAAGTAACGCTTGGCCCAAAAGGTCGCAACGTAGTGATTGAAAAGAAGTTCGGTTCGCCGACAATCACCAAGGACGGCGTAACTGTCGCCAAGGAAATTGAACTCCAGAATTCGCTTGAGAATATGGGCGCGCAGATGGTGCGCGAAGTGGCCTCAAAGACCTCAGATGTTGCCGGCGACGGCACAACGACCGCAACCGTACTGGCGCAGGCCATCTACCGCGAGGGCGTAAAGACAGTTGCTGCCGGTGCAAACCCGATGGCGCTGAAGCGCGGCATCGACAAGGCTGTTGAGGCCATTGTGGGCAAGCGTGACGAGAACGGTGTTGTCACAGGCGGCGCACTGTCGAAGTTTTCAAAGCCGGTTACCGGCGAGATGATCGCCCAGGTCGGCACAATCTCCGCGAACTCGGATTCAACCATCGGCACCATCATTGCGGAAGCGATGAAGAAGGTCGGCAAGGACGGCGTCATTACCGTTGAAGAGTCGAAGACACTTGAGACTCAGCTGGAAGTAGTCGAGGGCATGCAATTTGACCGCGGTTACCTGTCACCTTATTTCGTGACCGATCCGGATCGTATGGAAGCCGTTGTTGAGGACCCGTACATCCTGATTCACGAGAAGAAAATCTCGTCCATGAAGGATCTTCTGCCGCTTCTGGAGCAGGTAGCTCGCAATTCAAAGCCGCTGCTGATCATCGCAGAGGATGTTGACGGCGAAGCACTTGCGACTCTGGTGGTCAACAAGCTGCGCGGCACCCTGAACGTCGCTGCCGTCAAGGCACCGGGCTTCGGTGATCGTCGTAAGGCCATGCTTGAGGACATTGCAAAGCTGACCGGCGGCAAGGCCATCACGGAAGATCTCGGCATCAAGCTCGAGAACGTGAAGGTTGAAGATCTTGGCCGCGCCAAGCGCGTCACCATCGACAAGGACAACACGACCATCGTTGAAGGCCGTGGCGAGTCTTCTGCAATCGAAGGCCGCGTCAAGGAAATCCGCAACCAGATCGAAAAGACTACCTCTGACTACGACCGCGAGAAGCTCCAGGAGCGTCTTGCCAAGCTGGTCGGCGGCGTCGCCGTCATCAAGGTCGGTGCAGCTACCGAAACCGAGATGAAGGAAAAGAAAGCGCGCGTGGAAGATGCGATGCATGCAACCCGCGCTGCTGTTGAGGAAGGTATTGTCCCGGGCGGCGGTGTTGCCCTGGTTCGCTGCACTCCTGATGTTGAGGCGCTCATCAAGACCCTGGAAGGCGACGAGAAGATCGGTGCACAGATCATCCGCCGCGCCATTGAAGAGCCGCTACGCCAGATCGTGGGCAATGCGGGCGAAGAGGGTGCGGTCGTTGTAGGCCGGATTCACGAGTCGCAGGACAACCATTTCGGCTACAACGCCGGTACAAATGCGTTTGAGGACCTGGTTGCGGCCGGTGTCATCGACCCTACAAAGGTGACGCGCACTGCACTGCAGAACGCGGCCTCAATTGCAGGCTTGATGCTGACAACGGAAGCCATGGTCGCAGACATTCCGGAGCCGAAGTCTGCACCGGCAGGCGGCGGTCACTCACATGGCGGCGGCGGCATGGACGGCATGTACTAAAGCTTCACTGTACGTTTGTAAAAGGCCCCGCGTAAGCGGGGCCTTTTTAATGCTCAAAACAAATTTTTGAATAAGTGTTTTTTGCAGATTGGGTTGTTCTTTCCAGGTCAAGATCACAGCAGGCACCGGAACATTTCATAAATACTAGGAGGGAGGTAAGAAGTTCCCATAATGGGAAACCATTGGGCACGAAAGCGTATCATGGTGTCCTTGTAATTCCTGAAGCTGGGTTACTCTCATAGGTATTACAGCCAAGGACCTTATGCACTTTGCCTCGCAACCATTGCTGAAGCTCGGCCTCACTGTACTCGTCGGCTTTATCGCCGGTAGAGCGGCTATGCAAGCGCAGGTACCTCCGGCTTCTTCCTTCGCCGGCTCGCCCGCCGCGGCGAAGTCTTTGCCGCAAGCACCGGCTGAACATCATGCCATGATACGAGCCGCTACCCCCCTACCTAGCGAACAGGCGCTGGTGCTTCCGCGCAATTTCCGCATTGCTCCCGCAGCCGGTAAGTCTGAGACACCCGGCAAGGTGGCGTACTACCTGGGTAGCACATGGTCGATCCGCAATTTTCTTGAAGCCGGCTTTATCGCCGGTATTCCAAACATTACCGCTGTTCCGGGGCACCAGCCTGTGGCTCCAACAGGTGATGATCCAGCGGCTCAGCAACACTATGAAGATGCGATGGACGCCTACGGTAAGAACATTGACACATGGCGTCGCGTCAACGAACGGGAGCTGCGATATAAGGCAGCGCGCTTTGAAGTCGGCTTTGCCACGGCGGAGACGCGGCAACTGGCTAGCAATCTTCTGCTGCCCCTTGCCCTGCACCAGCAGGCACGGTATGTGCCTTCACCCGTAAATGAGGATTTTGACGCCCGGATTCTGCATGCAGCCGCGTCCATTGTTGTAACGCGCAACGACGCCGGTAACCTGGTTCCGAACTACTCCAAGCTGGGCGGCACGGCCATTGCAGCCTACCTTGGTAAATCCTTATATGCGAACGCCTTCAATGCGCCCGAGCTGAACTCGAACCACTTTGTCATGCATTACATCGGCTACAGCCTGCTGGGTGATTTTGCCACCAACGCGGCACGCGAGGTATTTCGCGCCGCCGTGGCACCGGATACGACTATGTATGACCTTCATGGCCGTGCTACGGATGACTCCTACTACCCGCTTTCACTCGGCGGCAAGGTGCTGCTGTGGGCGCGCAGCACCTACGCGCCCCGCAACTTCATCCAGGCCGCGCTAACGGGCGGACTGCCGAAGTACACGGATTATCCAGTTGAGCCCAGCGGGAATCCAGCAACCTGGAACGGCTATGCGAACTACGATCTCGCATACCAGAACTACGGCACCACACTGCTGGGCTGGAAGCAGGCCCTTGAAGATAATCTGCGCTATCATGAGCGGCGCTTCTACGGCGGCCTGGCAGCGTCCGAGTCACAGCAGCTGCTGCAGAACCTCATCATTCCCATAGCATTCAACATGGACCCTCGCTACGTCCCACTGGGTGCCGGTTACAGCGGAAGTCAGCGCCTGGCCCATGCCTTTGAGGGTTTAGCGGTAACGCATACCGATGCAGGCAACAAGACAATCAATCTGCCCGTATTGGGTGGCACCGTCGGTGCCGCATTTGCAGCCAAGGAGCTTTACTACCCACAGCTGGGAACTCCAGCGCTGGCAACAAACTCGGTGCTGGTAAAAACAATTGGGCTCAACTTGGCGGGGGATGCGGTGTATAACGTGATTGGTGAGTTTTTAAGGCACCGCCGATACTAGCGGCTTACTCCTTCTACCGCATGCCTTCTTAGCTGCGTTCCATCCATCTCTAGTAGAAGTTGAGGCATATTTGTTCTCTTCGAATACCTTCTTCACTTTCCCAAACGCACATCTGGGACGTCCATAGTAAAGCAGCCTTGTATAACCCCCTACACAAACATTCGCTGCGCCCCCAAAGCAGATAAGGAACATCCGCATTTCATGATTAAGTCTTTACGCATACGCATTTCAGTAGCCCAGACACGGCGCTTGCTGCTTGTTGCTTCAGCCGCGCTGGTCTCTGCGCCCTCACTCCGGGCGGTTACAATTCATGGAATCGTTGCCGATCCGCTCAATCAACCGATTTCAGGTGCAGTTGTCGCCCTGGTTGACAATGGACAGGTCATCATGACTGCGCGTACACAAATAGATGGCAGTTACACTCTTTCGACCGCCAGCTCCGGGCGCTTCTATGTGTTAGCTACAGGCAACAACTTTCGCCAGCTCTCTATGGAAAGCTTCTACGGCGAACCACTATCCAGCATGGAGAAAAATATCACGCTTGAGCCCGACTCCGTGCGCGAGTCGATCGTGGTCAGCGCCACCGGCACACCCCTGCCGCAGTCGCAGGTAAGTGCCTCCGTCACTGAGCTGAGCCGAACCGACTTCCAGAACTTCTCAAATGTGACTGAAGCTCTACGATTGGTTCCCGGTTTCAGCCTGGCGACCAACGGTCAACGCGGCGGCCTGACCTCGTTATTTATTCGCGGCGGCAACTCTGATGACAATAAGATTCTGCTCGACGGCGTTCCAATCAATGACATCGGCGGCACTTTCGACTTTGCCAATGTAGCTACGACCGGCATCAGCAGCGCCGAAGCATACCGCGGACCGGATAGCGTGGTGTACGGCACAGATGCTGGCGCGGGCGTGGTCGCGTTCTCGACTCCGCGCGGGTCAACACCGTTTCCGTCGGTGTTCTACGAAGGCGACGGCGGCAACTTCGGTACGTACCGTAACGAGGTGCAAGGCGGCGGCACCCGTAATTCCATCGACTACTACGGGGCATTCGGCGATATGCAGACTACCAACGCGACGCCGAACGACAGCTACCACGACGTGACTTCGGCATTGAACTTCGGTTATGCGCTTTCAACTGCGACCCAGCTTCGCGGCAGCGCGCGCAACAGCAACTCTGCCGTAGGCGCGCCGGGGCAGTATGCGTTTACCCTTACGCCCACAGATCAGAAGCAGTCTGACCAGGACTTGTACGTCAGCGCAACACTCGACCACACCTTTTCTGACAACTGGCGCGGAGATGTGACTTACGGTCTTGCGCGCAAGCGGGAGCGCTTTCAGCAGTTTGGGGCTACCGGCACGCTCGACGCTGCCAATGGCGTATACCTGGGTCAGCTTGTGTCTGTAACCGGAGCCAATGGCTTTACCGTGAGCGGGCAAACCCTGACCGGGTTTGTGGGGTCTGAGCAGTCCCGCTTCGACCTCGCCTCAAACCGCGACTCACTTCACGCGCAAACCAGCTACGCGTTCACACCGCATCTGCTGTCTATTCTCGGTTTTCGGTACGAGGATGAGCGTGGGCTTTCCGCTTCATCCTTTGCTGCCCAGCCTCTGTCCATCGAGCGCACCAATTACGATTACACGCTGGCCTTTCAGGGCGACTTCGGAAATCGCTTCTTCTACACCCTCGGCGGCGGCGTTGAGCAAAACGGTTTGTACGGCACTGTAGGCACACCGCATCTAGGTGCCTCCTATTACCTGACACAACCGGGACGCGGCTTGCTGCAGGGTACCCGGCTCAATTTCAACTTCAGCAAAGGGTACAAGGAACCGACTCTAGGCCAGCAAACCGGTTCCCTGCTGGCGTTTTTGCAGAGTAATGGAGGGAGCTCCGCAATCAATGGGTACCAGGTACAGCCCATCGGCGCAGCATTCACCCGCTCCTACGACGGCGGCTTTGAGCAAAGTATTGCCAACGAGCGAGCGCTGCTCAAGGTGACGTACTACCACAATGAGTTCAGCAACCAGATTGAGAGCGTTACCCCCGGCGCGGTGCCGCAGTTACTACCGCAGCTTAGCCCGGCACAGCAGCTTTCACTCCAGGGCTTGCTCACTAACGCTTTCGGTATTGACCTCAACTCGCTTGCTTTTCGAGCGCAGGGTGTTGAGTCCGAGGTGCAGTACAGTCTCAAGCCGAACATCTTCATGCGCGGAGGCTATACCTACCTGGATGCGGTGGTACAGCACTCGTTTTCGTCAGATGCGTTGAACCCTGTTGTGAACAGTGGAGTTAACTTTAACAACGTGGCCATTGGGGCTTTCTCTCCGCTGGTGGGTGCGCGGCCTTTCCGCCGGCCGCCGCATACTGGCTTTGTGTCTGTTACCTACACCGGCAAAAAGTGGAGTGGGGTAGCCAGCACTGCGTTCGCGGGCCGCGCGGATGATTCCACGCTGCTCGGCGGCTCAGACGCGAACTTCGGCAACACGCTGCTGCTGCCCAACCGCAATCTGGATTACGGCTACGCCAGCCTGAACGCGGGCGCCACATATCAAGTCACGAGAAACGTAGGCGTCTACACACAGCTTGACAATGTGTTGAGCCAGCAGCACATCAGCCCGGTTGGCTATCTTTCCACGCCGATGACCGCGCGTGGGGGCGTGCGGCTTACGTTTGGACACGAAAAGTAAAGGTCCCGGCTAATGCAGAACCGGCGGCACCCGAGGGCGCAGCGAAGGCAGGAAGAACGGCACCCCACTGTCGATGTAGTGCCGGTAGGCCTCTCCGTACTTACTCAGTAAACGCCTTTCTTCAATGCGCGATCCGATCAGCGCATAGGCAAGCGTGACGCAGGCGACGGTTAGCCGCACTACAGTCATCTCCCGCACCAGAAACGCCATGGCCGTGGCGCTCGCATTCAACGGATGCCGCACATACCCGAAGGGACCGCCGGTCCGCAACCCACCCGCGTCTGAGCCGACCCTGTTCATCGACGGGCCTTGCGCCTCCGGTGCGCCTTCCGTGAAGCGACCTAGAAGAAAGCGCCATGCATCGGTAAAGCCGGTCAATGGACCGACGCCGACTTCAACAACCGCTGCCAGCAGGCAAGCCGCGAACGCAAACTGTGCCAGGCGTACGCCGACGGCGCCTATGCCATTGAGCTTGTAGAGTCTTCGGTCGGGTAGCCGGTGGATATAGAGCAGAGTTACGATGGTTGCGGTGGCGGCAACCCCGTTGTACCCGATGCGGTACAAGCCGTTGCGGCGCTGCTCACCCAGCAATTGCGCGGCACGGTGCTTGCTGCGCTCGGTGGCAAGCAAACTGTGCAGCAGCGCCCATAGCGACATGGCGATGACGGTCTTTGCGACGGAGCGGATCATACTTTCTAGGAAGCAGATTTGGGAATGTCTCGGCTTCTCTGTCCCAATTCGGTTTGCGGCAGGCGCAGCATTGCAAGAGAAGCTTGACCGTTCATGGCCTGCCGGGTAGCGTCAACACTGCGAGGGAAATGCGGGCATGCTGGAAGAACTGAAAGCTCAGGTGCTCGAAGCCAATCTGGAACTGGTTCGGCGCGGCCTGGTGTTGCACACCTGGGGCAGTGTCAGCGGTATCGACCGCGCGCAAGGTCTGATTGTCATCAATCCGAGTGACCTTGCATACGACAGGATGCACGCTGAAGATATGCTGGTAACCGATATGGATGGCGATGTTGTCGAGGGCAGCTTGAAACCAAGCTCTGACCTGGGCACGCACCTGCGACTCTATTTATCATTCGAGAGTATCGGTGCGGTGGTCCACACGCACTCTGAATATGCAACAGCCTGGGCGCAAGCGGCGCGACCAATTCCGCCGCTGGGTACTACGCATGCAGACTACTTCTACGGTACTGTTCCTGTTACCGAGGAGCTGTCCGCATTTGAAATCCGGGGCGACTACGTGGCGAATATAGGGCATGCCATTACCCGGCGTTTTCGCACCCTGGACCCGGACGCGATTCCGGCGGTGCTGGTCGCCGGGCGCGCGCCGTTTACCTGGGGCAAAACCGTAGCTTAGGCAACGCATCATGCGGTGGTGCTGGAAGCAGTAGCCAAGATGGCGAGCTTGACCTTGCAGCTAAACCCGGGGGCGCGTCCCGTGTCACAGGCGCTTCTGGACCGGCACTATCTTCGCAAGCATGGGGAAGCGGCTACGTACGGGCAGTAAAGTGTCACTGCATCAGCATTAAGCCTGCACTCGGATGAGCCGATTTTCCATTAACAATAGTTCAGAGCAACAGAAAGCAATTAGCCTTACAGGGGCATTGCGGCCGACTATGATCCGTGCAGTCAAGTGGAGGTGCGGATGGGCTAATAGAAAATCATTTATAAAGATGTCGTTGGTAGTGGCTGCCCTACAGCAAAGCGGTATTGCGCAGCAATCCGCGTCGATACAAAACATCTTTTTAATGTGCGAAGGTATAAGCGCATCTCACCGAGTTCTGTTAACCCTGAACAACAATTATGCCTACAAAGAAGTTGTCAGCTTGACGCTCTATACCTTAGAGGGACAGAAAATTCCTCTACCTGATGTCACACTCGCTGCCAACGAGAGTCGGCTTGTGAATTTAGATGACCTTCTAGTGAGCAAAGGGATTCCTGAATCTCTTGGCTACATAAAGGTAAGCTACGCCGGAACTTTGATGGCAGTGGGTGTGCGCAGCTCACTCTGTATCCATTGGCTGGTGAAGGTGGTTTAGACTCCGCAAGATCATTATCTGTCGATTTCGTGCAGGCACGCCGAACCGCAGTCGCATGGATGCCCCCGCTCTCTGAAGCCAAGATTGCATATAGTAACGTCACGGATTCCTCTATTAGAGTCAGCTCGCAGCTTTCTGGGCAGTCTTCTCAGGAGTTCACCCTTGAACCCCATACCACTCATGTGGACACAGTGTCCAAGCAGTCGCTAGAGCAGGAAAGTTCTCATCCCTTGTTTCACGATTTAACCTTCAATGGACCAGTGGACGGTCTCAGAGTTGCCGGTTACATTGCGCCGCGGCATGGTGCACCGCTACCAATTCGGTATTACGATCCCGCGACTGCAACTGCTGCAAATCTAACCGCCATTGGTCTTGACACCTCAGATTCTTCACATACCTCAATTTACAATATAACTACAAAAGCCTACTCTGTGGTTCCTGAGTTACGGGCTGCATCCGACGTTGTGAGTGATCCAGTTGTCGGGTCTGCGATCACTGTCCCGGCAAAAAGCGCTGTCTATGTTGATATTGTCAAGGCTTTAAGCGTTCTAGCTTCAGCATCGGTGGCGAAAGCGACATTAACGATTGCAGCAGCCTCACCAGTAGGTGCTCTGATAGGGGGTCTAAGTGAAGAGAATCAAAATGTATCTGCAATCGAAGATATACTCTGCGCACCAGCAATCCTCCTGCATATATGCGCGGCTTCTATCCGCTCCGTTGGACCTCGGATTATGTAAACCATTCTATGGTGACGAATGCATCATCGGTACCGAAAATAATCCTGGCCTATGTAATAGCCGGAAGGGTTATCTACGATCTTGCTCCCGTAACGTTAGATTTTTATGCAACACACCTCTACGACATCGACACACTCAGGTCCGATCAGGTAAGGGACATCAAAGGAGTACGGATACCAATGTCTGCAGTATCCGGTAAGTTTCAGTGGACAAGTGAGAAGGAAGATTACGTTGCGGGACTGCAGGGGCGAATGGAAGTTATTGGCAAAAATGAAAACAGGGCTAGCAGCTTCAGTTGTGGAGGGATTGCCGTGGTCCAACTGACGGCCCATCCTTTCCTTATAACCCCTGGGATGACTATCCAGTGAATAGCACAACAACGTATGTCGCTATACATCAATCTACTGACGCATACGAAAATACAACAACTCAGCATTTAACACCGGCACAGTCTGGATTGCAATCTAGCAACACCGGAGTGATCGCCATGACTGGTGATCTTTCTCAACCCCAAATAAATCTCACAGGCATGAACTATGGTGCCTCGACTATGAGCTATGTGGAGATCTCAACTCATTACAGACAAAGCGAACCGGGATGCCAAATAACCTAAACTGATAGAATCAACTACAGCGGCCCAGGTACCGTCAGTTCCTGTCCTACTTCGATATCATTGAGTACGCTTGATCCTATATCTATCTCTTATGCTTATGGGTATCAGACAGGGTATGGAGCACTGGCTGAGATGCAGACAAATCCGACAACTCAGAACTGGAGTGCGGCACAGATTTATGAGTCTGTAGCGCTCGTTTCGTCTACATGCCAAAATTTAGTAGGAAGTGGAACTAAGCCATCGAGTGGTAATGGAATGGCTTTTAGGGTAGGGTGTATCTACGCCTAGCCAGGACCCTAGTGATATCTTTATGGCCAAATTCGACATTTTCTACGATGAGCATGCTGTGCTTTCGCAGGTGGATCTGCTGGGCTCGACAGTACTTCAGCACTCAAGTTGTCAAGCAGTTTTCCATCAGATTTATACATGCGGTGGAGGTACAATTGACACATTTACCATTACAGCAAACCTTACTCCTGCCACTGCAAACGGACATTCGGCTACTATTGCCGCTATAACCAAGCAGTAGAGGAGGAATTATGCAAATAACCCGACTAGCTTTATTCTTTGTAGTCGTAAACATATTGTTTATCGTTCCAAGCTTTGCGCAAGGCGATCCTAAGACCTATCTGCAGTCTTTAGGTTACAGCCTTAGCAGCTCAGATTTAAGCCGGGGCTTGCTCGATGCTCGTCCTGGGGTACGAGCATCATCTGCCAGTGAGATCGGCGAATTAGGATACAAGGATGATCTGGACGCCCTTCAATTAGCTGTTTCCAGGGAGCAGAATGAAGATGTGCTTTTTTCTATGCTTGCTTCGTCCCAACAACTTGGCTTGGAGGAGGCGAAAGTCGGATTAAGGAAACTATGCCTGAGCAAAGATGAGGGTTTGCAAATAAAAACAGCTAATTACCTACAGTATCTTGGCGATAACTCATGTGCGGAAAGCGTCGCTCAGCAGCTTAAGTCCCCGTACGCAGGTATACGAGAAGGTGCTCTGCTATATCTGAGTCACATCAAAAAGCAGCTGGAACCACCTTCAGCGTCGCTTGGACCTCTACTCATTGAAGTTATCCGTGATGATTCCTATAAATATAATGTGGAACTGGCCTTACAAGTAGTAGGTCAGATAGGAGACGCAAATACACAAGCGGGAGCTAAAAGAATCAGGCGGCATTGATTATGAAGATTTCCACTGCGAACAGTTTTAGACGAGCAATCTAGAATTACTTCATGAACAAGCAGCTCACGTTCGGCGTCATTGTCGGTTCGCGCAGGTTTTTCCCGCACCATCTTGCCAAGGAAGGCCGCGAAGACATGGTCGCGGTGCTCTCGGGACTCGGCTACAACTCTGTGGTGCTATCGCCCGAGCAGACCCAGCATGGTGCCGTGCAAACAGCTGATGACGCGCGGCACTGCGCGGAGCTGTTCAAACGGCATACAGACACCATTGACGGCATCATTGTGACCCTGCCGAACTTCGGTGAAGAGCGCGCCATTGTCGATTCCATCCGGCTTAGCGGCCTCAAGGTGCCGGTGCTGGTCCAGGCCACGCCCGACCGTACCGACATCATGAAGATCGCCAACCGGCGTGACAGCTTTTGCGGCAAGATGTCGGCCTGCAACAATCTGCGGCAGTACAACATTCCTTACTCATTGACGGCCAAGCACACAGTTGCCCCCCAGTCTGAGCTGTTTGCGAAGGACCTGGCGGAGTTTGCGGCGACCTGCCGCGTGGTGAACGGCTTCAAAAACCTGCGCATCGGCGCCATCGGCGCGCGACCGGCAGCGTTCAACACAGTGCGCTACTCTGAAAAAATTCTGGAGCACCATGGTATTTCAGTGGAAACGCTCGACCTTTCCGAGGTGATCGGCAGGATCAACCGAATGAAAGACACCGATGACGCAGCGCAGGCCAAGCTCGCGGCGATCCAGGCATATGTGGCCACTGCCGGTATCCCGGGAGAGGCACTGATGAAGATGGCCAAGCTCGGCGCGGTGATCGACGGCTGGATGCGCGAGACCTATTGCACCATCTCGGCGATCCAGTGCTGGACCGCGATGGAGGAGTTCTTCGGCGTGGTTCCCTGCACCGTGATGAGCATGATGAGTGAGAACCTGTTCTCGTCCGCTTGCGAAACAGATGTGGCCGGGGTGCTGAGCATGTACGGGCTGGCGTTGGCAAGCGAAACCCCGAGCGCTCTGCTGGACTGGAACAATAATTACGGTGATGAGGATGATAAAGCTGTCTGCTTCCACTGCTCGAATTTGCCGAAGCATTTCTTTGAGTCGGTGGTGATGGACTTCCAGGCAATCATCGCCGGAACAGTCGGCAAGGAGAACACCTTCGGCACTTGTGTGGGTCGTGTCAAGGCAGGTGCGATGAGCTACTTGCGTTTCTCAACCGATGACCTGACCGGCGGCATGCGCGGCTACGTGGGCGAAGGTGCATTTACCAACGATCCCCTGGAGACATTCGGGGGTGCCGGGGTGGTGCAGATTCCAAAGATGCAGACCCTGCTGCGCTTTATCTGCGAAAACGCCTATGAACACCATGTCGCGGCCAATTTCGCAACCGTGGCCACGCCGGTGTACGAGGCGGCAACCAAGTACCTTGGCTGGCAGATGCACCGTCATGGGGCCGAGAACAGCCAAGGTTAATCTAGTCAGCCTGACTAGATTCTGTTAGCGTAGTTCAGGAGAAAGCATATGGCAACCTGGCAGATTCAACAAGCAAAAGCGCGCTTGAGCGATGTGATCGAGCAGGCACAAACAGAAGGTCCGCAGTTTATTACAAGGCATGGCGCACAGCGCGCTGTCTTACTTTCAATCGACGAGTATGAGCAATTGAATGGGAAAAAGAAGTCACTTATAGAGCATTTACTCAGTGGACCTAAGTTCGATGAATTTGAAATAGAACGAGATCGTGGCCCGTATCGCCCTGTAGACTTCGGTGAAGATGAATAGAAGCAATGCATCTTCGAAAAAGTTCCTGCTCGATACAAATGTGATTTCAGAAACTCGAAAGCGACATTCCCATCCTGGAGTTATGCGGTTCCTTGAAACCACTTCAGCGGATTCGACGTTTTTAAGTGTACTTACCTTCGGAGAACTTTACATCGGTGCGTCGAATTTGAGGAGGAAAGATCCTCTCGGAGCTGAAGCTTTAGCTGTCTGGATTCGCGGGCTTGAAGCCAACTATGCAGCACGCACTCTAGGAGTTGATCTGTTGACCGCCACCGCATGGGGAACTCTATCCGGCGATAAAAGTCGTACTCCCATAGATACGCTGCTTGGAGCTACGGCGTACGTTCATGGAATGACAATCGTAACTCGTAACACAAAAGATTTTCACGGATTACCCCTTGTTCTATTCAATCCCTGGGAAATCTGATCGCTGCCGTGTTTGTACCCGGTTAAGTAACTGTCTGTATATTTACTGGACGTTACTCGTTTGCTGCTTACCCCTTCTCCTCATGCCCGGTCGTCAACGCCAGATCTATCAATGTCCGCTGCTCCAACTCATGTGCCTTAGCACTGCCCGTTGCCGGGCTGGCAGCCGCGGAGCGCTTTATGGAAAGCACTTGTCGGTTATGCACCAAGCGGCGTAGCCTCGGCATGACATAGGACAGGGCACCCATATTCTCAGGCTCTTCCTGCACCCAGACTACTTCCCTTGCCTCGGGGTGGGCTTCAATGGCAGCTAAAATCTCCCCTTCCGGCCAGGGATAAAGTTGCTCCACAAATACAATCGCTACCTGGCTATGCCCGCGTTTTTCACGCTCCACACGCAGATCATGGCCGATTTTGCCTGTACACAGCACCACGCGCCGGGCATCTTCTACGGAAGCATCAGGCCGCACGTTCAGGAACGAGGGTCGGCTGAAATCCTCAATGGGAGAAATCGCGTCCGGATGGCGCAGCATGCTTTTCGGTGTAAACACGATGAGCGGCTTGCGCCATGGGCGCAGCATCTGGCGTCGCAGCAGGTGAAAGTATTGCGCGGCCGTCGAAGGCTGGCAAATCTGCATATTATCGTGCGCGGCAAGCTGCAGGTAGCGCTCCATACGGGCGCTGGAGTGCTCCGGTCCCTGGCCCTCGTAGCCGTGCGGCAGCAGCAGGGTCACGTGGGCGAGCAGGCCCCACTTATCTTCACCGGAACTGATGAACTGGTCGATAATGACCTGTGCGCCATTGGCGAAATCGCCGAACTGGGCTTCCCACAGGATCAGCGTTTCCGGGTAGTCGCGGCTGTAGCCGTACTCAAAGCCGAGCACGCCTGCCTCAGATAACGCAGAGTTATAAACCTCAAAATGTGCCTGGCTGGGGCTGACGTGCTGGAGCGGAATCCAGGATTGCTCCGTTTCTGTGTCGATCAGCACGGAATGGCGCTGGTTAAAGGTACCGCGCTCCGAATCCTGCCCACTGAGTCGTACCGGGGTACCTGCTTCAAGCAATGAAGCAAGGGCAACAGCCTCAGCCATGCCGTAGTCAAACGGACGTTGACCGCCGGCCATCTCCGCACGCTGCTCCAGCAGCTTGCGCAGTTTGGAATGAATATGAAAACTCGGCGGATACTGACACAAACTGCTGCCGAGACGGGCAACTTCATCCCGGCTTAGACCGGTTTCGCGCTCGTAGTCCGGCTTGTACCGTCCACCTTTGTAGGGTGACCAGTACTCAGGCAGGTTGGCGAGTACGGCTACCTGCTGAATTTCGGTTGCGGCGCGCTGCGCCTCGGTCAGCTCCCCTTGCACAGCATGGATTTCAGACGCTGCATCCACACCGAGGCGCTTCGCATAGATTTCAGAAAGCGGCGGGTGATTCTTGATACGCGCATAACGCAGAGGCTGCGTGATCGTAGGATCATCCACTTCCGAGTGGCCGTGGCGCCGATAGCCGATCAAATCGACTACTACGTCGGTACCGAACTCGTAACGGTAGTCGATAGCGAGAGTAGCCGTGCGCAGAACGGCTTCCGGGTCTTCCGCGTTGACATGGAAGACCGGGATGGGCAGGCGTTTGGCTGCATCGGAAGCAAAGCGAGAAGAGCTGGCCTCAGTTGTATCGGCAGTAAAACCGATCAGATTGTTAACAATGACGTGGACCGTGCCGCCGACCGTGTAGCCGGGAATGTTGCTCAGGTTCAGCGTCTCAGCCGTTACACCCTGGCCTGCAAAAGCTGCATCGCCGTGGATTACAAGCGGCAGCACCTGTCGCACACCTTCCTCGCCGCCGATGCGAGTCTGCTTAGCGCGAGTGCGGCCCATGGCGACCGGGTCTACTGCCTCCAGGTGGCTGGGATTGGAAACCAGGTGCAGCGACAGGGTCACGCCCGCACGAGTGGGATACGCGCCGGTAGCACCTACGTGATACTTGACGTCGCCGCCCCCCAGGAACGAGCGCGGATTGACATCTTCAAATTTGGAAAAGATATCGGCAGCTGCCTTGCGGAAGGTGTTCACCATCACACTCAGCCGCCCCCGATGGCTCATGCCGATCACCGACTTGGTGGCTCCCAGCTCTGCCGCATGCTGAAGCGCCTCATCCAGAAACGGAATCAGTGCAGTGACGCCTTCAAGCGAAAAACGCTTGGTACCGAGGTAGCGGGACTGGATAACCTGCTCGAACAGATCGGCGCGAATAAGCTGCGAAAGGGTGGTACGCTGCTCTGCCTGGGAGAGCTTGCGCGGCGTTGCCTCCAGTCGTGCGGCAATCCACTCGCGGCGTGCGCGATGGGGAATGTGCATGAACTCCGCGCCGACTGTGCCGCAATATACGGCCTGGGCAGCGGAGACTTCAGCACTGCTTGCATCTTCAGGTAGATCTTCCGGCAGATCGAGGGGAGCAAGCTCCTGCCCCAGCGGATCGAGCTGTGCCTGCAGGTAGCCCCAGCGGCGAAAAACATCCCAAACGCGGCTATTAACGGCGGTGCGGACGGAAGATGGGGAGGCGAGTTGCGCGGGTTCCAGGTGAGTTGCACTCATGGTGTCGTCAGTGGGTACCTCAAAGCAGAACGGCTGCAAGGAGTAATAGCCCGCCCCCATTCTACGCGCGTCTTTGCGGAGTTCATACGCACCATGGAACCGTTCTTATGACGAAGGTGCCTTATTGAGTAATTCGCAGCAGCACCACCCCATGGCCGGGTACCGAAGCCGTATAGCTCCCATCAGTTGCGGCTACGTCCCGGTCGGCCCATATATCGTGCACTTTGGCATCGGACGGTGCTTTTACGGCGGCAAGTGAGACAGTCACCGGCTGCGCGTCGGCGCTTCGGTTGAACAAACCGACGGCCACCGCGCCGCCGCTCAATGGGCGTGACCACACCTCAGCGGTACCCTCCTGCGAGAGCCGGTCTCCCTGCCGCCCGAGCGCGTCCTGATCAATGGCAATGGCGTCACGGTTGGTCAGGATGGCGAGCGATGTAGGCGACATTCGGCTTAGATCGTTGCCGGCAAGCAGCGGGGCGGCAAGCAGCGCCCATAAACTCATGTGCGTCCGGTACTCGTCCTCGGTCATGCCGCCGTTGCCGACCTCCAGCATATCCGGGTCATTCCAGTGACCGCCGTTCTGATCCCGTCCGGCGTATTTCGCTAAACCCGCCTGGCCGAAGCCGATTTCAGCCATACGCCGGTATGTGTCATCAATATCGCCGGTAGTGCGCCATAGATTGCCGCCCGTAGCCGCACCCCACTTCCACACCCCGTCCCAGCCGTACTGGCACATGGAAAGCACAATAGGCCGCCCCGTTGCTAGCAGTGCCATATGCATTTTGTCGTACACGGCCCGGTCCATGGCCAGGCGCTGCACGGCGTTCGCGGCTGAGGGTTTGCCCAGTTTCTTATCCATGAGGTTGCCGTAGGAGCACATGTCGTACTTCAGATAGTCGACTCCCCATTTCGCATAGGTTTGGGCGTCCCGTTTCTCATGCTTGTAGCTGCCCGCATAGTGCGCGCAAGTGTATGGGCCGGGTGACGAATAGATTCCCAGCTTCAGCCCCTTGCCGTGGACATAATCAGCCAGTGCCTTCATGTCAGGAAACTTGCTGTTGCCCCGGATATTGCCACGCAGGTCGCGCTTGCCCTGCCAGGTATCGTCAATGTTCACATATACATAACCGGCATCGCGCATGCCGGTCGCAACCAGGGCATCCACAGCGGCGCGTACATCGGCATCGGTCACCTTACCCGCAAAGTGGTTCCAGCTGTTCCAACCCATGGGTGGGGTAGCCGCCAGGGTGGTGTCAAAGGCTACCTGGGCAGCAAGCGGCAGCGTACAAAGCATTGAGGCAAAGATGTAAAGCGCGCAAAAAGCGGTTTTGTTCCACATGGGACGAAGCTTCCCCTACAGAATGGTAGCGCGCAGGGCAGGCATGGCAATCTGTCGAAATCAGTTTCCAAACTGCCGCGGGCAGGCCGCATCGAACTATGCATGGCACATCAGGGATGGAAGACGTTCGGGTTCGCAGCGGGAGCATTTGGAGTTGCCAACATTGTGCTGCGTACATGGCGGCGGTTCCCGGTACGCGGCAAAACGGTGTTGATTACAGGCTCCTCGCGCGGCTTCGGCCTGGCCCTGGCAGAGCGCTTTGCGCGGGCCGGTGCGCGGGTTGTGCTGACCGCGCGAGACGGGGAAGCCCTGGAACGAGCGGCAGATTTGCTCATCGACCGTAAAGCCGTGCACGAGGCAGACCTGCTGGCCCTGCCCTGCGACCTGCGCGAGAACGATGAAGTGCTGCGCCTGGTCAAGCGCGTGGAACTGGAATGGGGCGGCCCTATAGATGTGCTGGTGAATAATGCAGGCGTGATTTCTGTTGGTCCGGTCGAGTCGCAGCCCCTGGCAGCGTACGAAGACGCGATCCGCAGCAACTATATGAGCATGGTGCAGACTTCGCTAGCCGTGCTGCCGGGGATGCTGGCGCGCGGCGATGGGGCAATTGTCAACATCACTTCCATCGGCGGCAAGATTGCCGTGCCGCACCTGCTGCCATACTCCGGCAGCAAGTTTGCCGCTGTAGGTTTCTCTCAGGGCTTGCATGCAGAGATGCGAGGCAAAGGCATACGTGTCACCACGGTGACGCCGGGCCTGCTGCGTACCGGCTCTCCGAAACATGCCAAGGTGGTGGGCAAGCGCGCTGAAGAGTTTCGCTGGTTTAACTTGGGCGATTCCCTGCCCGGCGTTTCCCGCGATGCCTACGCGGCAGCGGACCGGGTGCTACGCGGCGTGGAAACAGCGGAAACCGAGTTCAGCATTACGCCGCAGGCAGCGCTTGCAGCCCGTTTGGGACAGCTTTCCCCTGCGGTTACCGCGTGGATTTCTTCGCTTGCAAACCGGGCATTGCCTAAAGGCAATGAGGAAACCCAGCCCTTGCCGGGCAGCACGGCTACCTATAAAGATGTACGTGCACTCACGGGACTGGGTCGTAAAGCAGAACAGCAATGGAACGAGGAGTAGCAGAGGGTGCTTTTCAGCACCCCCTACTTAGTTAAGCCGCGCTTGCTTGCGACCCTTTTGGAACCAGGTCACCGGTGCGTCCGCCCTCTACCCAGGGATCAATGACAACCTTGGTACAACCGTACTTTTTATCCCGGAAGATACGGAACGCCTCCGGAATCTCTTCCATCCCGATGCGGTGCGAGATGATAAAGCTCGGGTCCAACTCGCCCTTTTCAATGCGGCCCAGCAAAGGTTGTAGATAACGCTGCATGTGCGTCTGGCCCATCTTCATAATGATGCCTTTGCCGAATGCCGCGCCGAACGGAACCTTGTCGATGAGCCCGCCGTAGACGCCCGGAAAGGATACCGTGCCGCCTTTGCGCACAGCCAGAATGGCTTGCCGCAGCACTGTAGGCCGATCGAATGAAAGCTTTACCGCTTGCTGCGCACGGTCGTAGAAGCCGGCCAGCGTATTCGCATGCCCTTCCAGGCCTACGGCATCAATCGCTGCATCCGGACCCTGGCCGCCGGTCAGTTCCCGCAAGCTCTCCAGCACATCGAATTTTGAGTAATCGAGCGTTTCCGCACCGATCTGCTTCGCAAGCGCAAGCCGCTCAGGAAAACGATCAATAACGATGACGCGCTTGGCCCCGAACATGAAAGCACTAGCAGCAGCAAAAATGCCGACCGGCCCCGCGCCCCATACGGCCACAGTGTCACCTTCCTTGATGTCGGCATTCTCCGCGCCCATGTAGCCGGTCGGGAAGATATCCGTCAGGAACAGCAGCTTGTCATCCGGCAGGTCATTTTCAATTTTCAACGGTCCGACATCAGCAAACGGCACCCGCGCATACTGTGCCTGGCCCCCGGCGTAACCGCCGTAAATGTGCGAGTACCCGTAGAGCGAAGCACCGGAGTAGCCGTACATCTTTTCAGCCAAAGCTGCGTTGGGGTTGCTGTTATCGCAGGCGCTGTAAAGCGTGCTTTCGCAAAAATAGCAGTTACCGCATGCAATGGTAAAGGGCACCACTACGCGATCCCCGCGCTTGAGCTTCTTAACCTGTGGACCGACTTCTTCCACAATGCCCATAAACTCATGGCCCAGAATGTCGCCCGGCTGCATGGTCGGGATATAGCCATCGTACAAATGCAGGTCAGAGCCGCAGATAGCGGTGCGGGTGATCTTGATAATCGCATCCTGCGGGTTCAAAATTTTAGGATCAGCAACATCCTGAACCTCAAGTTGTTCCTTGCCCATCCAGCAAAGAGCCTTCACTATGCCACCTCCTGCGTTGCGGTGCTATGGTCGATGCCGCCTGTAGAAGGCACTGTGCGCTGCTGTTCGCGGTCGCCTGTAACAGCCTGCTGCAGGCGCGATCCGGCGCTGCGTTTGCCGACCGGTTGACCCTTGGTAGTGGCAACTTCACCGGCCTCTGCAAGCTGCTTGAAGTGACGCAAATTTTCCCGGACAAACCCGCCCGGTGTACGCGAGAACAAACCGCCGAGTGCCGCGGCTACCTTGCCGCCCGGCAGTAGAAACTCCTGGTTGACACGAACCACGGTACCGCGCCCGCTATCGGCAGGCTCAAACACAACCTGGCCCGCTGAGGGCACAACCGGTTCGCCGATGGTGTGCCATGCAAGCCGCTTGCCGGGCTCCTGCGCAGTCCATTGCGAATCCCACTCCAGCGTCTTGCCGCCGGGCAGATCCATCACCCAGTGGGAGGTGTCACCGTCAACAGTGACACTGTGAATGGATTCCTGGTAGGCCGGTGCGTTGGCGATGTCGTGCCAAAGGTCATAAAGCTCTGCCGCGGGCTTGTTGATCGTAAAGGTCGCCTGCTCCTGCACCAGTCCTTGCAAAGCAGTTTGTACCTGGCTCGTCTTGACACGTTTTGCGACGAAGAAGCCTGCGACAAATAACAAGCCTGCCGGGCTGAAGATTTGTTTGCGCAGCAGGTAGACCGCGGAAACTACTGCGGCATACGCAAGCGGGCTTCTGCCGGCTTGTGCGGCTACATTTTCGGCAGTGCTTCCGTCTGCCTTTGGAGCTACGCTGAGGTGCGTATTCGCATCCAGTTGGGTTGATACATCAGTTTGGATCATGCGCTTGCTATCCTTTTCTATTCCCTCCGGGGATGAGGAGAGTTACAAAATAGGATGCAAAGCGTAGATACCCGGCAACGCTGCCCTGCGTCATAGCCTGATATGCAGCTTTCACAACGAACATTCTGTGCTTACGGGCTCCTGTTGTTCTCGGGCGCAGCTATTGCGCAAACGCAGCATGTCACAGCCATTGAACATGTACGCCTGGTTGACGGCACCGCGAAGCCGCCCCGGACGGATGTGACTGTAGTTGTGGAAGGCGCGCGCATCCAGTCCATCCTCGTCGGTACGCCGACCGCAAAAACCCTGCCGCCCGGAACAGACATTATGGACGCGCGCGGAGAGACCATGATGCCCGCGCTCATCAATGCGCATGGCCACCTTGCCCGGGTCGATGGAACGGCAGTCAGCAGCACCTACTACACGGCTCCCCATGTGCTGGCGGAGCTGCGGCAGTATGAGCGTTACGGCGTGCTCCACATGCTGTCACTTGGGCTGAACCGCGACTTGATCTATGCGGTGCGAGCACAGCAGGCGGCAGGCAACCTGGACGGTGCCGCGGTATTTGTAGCGGACCGGGGCATCGGCGTGCCGGGTGGAGCCCCGCAGGGGCCGCACGATAGCGACCAGCTGTACCAACCGAAAACCCCGGAGGAGGCGCGCCGCGATGTAGACGAAGCCGCCGGGCGTCACACGAATTTCATCAAGGTTTGGGTAGATGATTCCTACGGCAAGCTGCCGAAAATGCAGCCCGCCATGTATTCCGCTGTGATTGATGAAGCACACAAGCAGCACCTGCCGGTGGCAGCTCACGTGTACTCGCTGGCTGACGCCAAAGCCCTGGTAGCTGCCGGGGTAGACGTACTGGCACACTCGGTGCGCGATGCGCGGGTAGACCGCGAGCTGATCGTTGCCATGAAGCGGCAAGGCACGTACTACATTCCCACTCTCACCGTCGATGAATCCTTCTTTGCGTTTGCCGATCACCCGGAATTGTTAACCGACCCTTTCCTAATCCATGCGACTACACCCGCGGAGCTGGCAAAGCTGCGCAGCGATGCGTACCGCGCAAGCGTGGCAAACGATCCGCTGACAGCGCAGCACCGCAAAGATTTCGCCATGGCAAAAACCAACCTGAAGCTGATGTATGCCGCCGGTGTACGGGTCGCGTTTGGAACCGATTCCGGCGCAAACCCGGTGCGGCTGCCGGGCTACGCCGAGCACCGCGAGCTGCAACTGATGGTCGAAGCCGGACTGACCCCGGCAGAAGCAATCCGCTGCGCGACAGAGACAAATGCAAAATTACTGGGGATTGAGGACCAGACGGGCACGCTGGCCGTAGGCAGGCAAGCGGACTTTTTATTACTCGACGGCGACCCAATCGTGAACATCGCAAACACGCGCCGAATGGTGAGCATCTGGCACAACGGCTTCGGCGGCAAGGCATGGGTAGCAGCACCCTGACGCATCTTCGCCGCAGATGTGTAACACGTGTTTTTACGGCAAGCGGCTCTAAAATAGAAACAGAATTACTGTCACATAAAAAAAATGTGTTATCCCGAGTAGAAGCATGCCAAGTGCCCGAGTAGAAGCATGCCAAGTGCCCGAGTAGAAGCATGCCAAGTGATAGTCCGGTAACCGGTGTCATCCTGAGCGAAGCCGAAGGATCTGCTTTCACCTTGGAACTCCGCGCTATAACCGGGAGAAAGCAGGTCCTTCGGCTTCGCTCAGGATGACACGTAGTTAGTAGCCGTGGCCTACTTCAGAGCGAAGCAAGCGCCTGCCGAGCGGCTCGCAGGCCGGAGCCTAGCGCGCCATGCACCGTGCCCGGATGGCCGGTGATGTCGGTATGTTCACCCGCGAAAAACAGGGTGCCTTCCACAGGCTCGGCAAGGGTGCGGTACGCATCAGCAGCCCCCGCAGGTGCGTAGCTGTATGCGCCGCGGGAGTATGGATCTTCTTGCCAGTCATGCGTGTAGGCAGCTACCGGCGGCTGACGGCTCGCTCCAAACATTGTGTCGAGCGTGCGCAGTGCTTCTTCAAGCAACGGCTTGCCGGTCATGCGCAGGGCTTTGGGGCCGCCCACCCAGCCGGTCAGCAGCGGGCTCGTTCTCGGCGCGGTGGTCCACCATGTGGGCGGCAGGAGCGGCGGTGCAAACAGGAAGCGCATACGCGGCTGTGCCTCGGCCCACCAGGGTTGCTCAAACTGCAGCACCAGCCTCTGCACCGCACCCGGACGCAGGCTCTGCGCGGCCTGGAGCGCAACGCTCGGTTCCGGATCGAAGGTGACAGCACCTCCTTGCAGTATGCCCAATGGCAAGGCGCAAACTACCTGCCGCGCGCTCCACTGGCCGCTTTCTCCATACACCGTGCAAGCCCCCGCGCCCCAACAGATGCGGCTTACCGGCGTCTCAAGCAGGAGCTTTGCGCCTGCCGCAATGGCGCGGTCCCGCGCATACTCTGCCAGTGTCTCGTAGCCGCGCACCACGCGGGCTGCACGATGACCTTCAATGGCGTCCTCAGCCGTTTGCTGCCTCGCCAGGCCCTCGATCCCGATTTCAGTCGCATCCGCCGCATTGAAGCCTTCCACGTAGCTGCGGGCGCGTGCCTTGGCCTCCTTGGACCCTCTGGAGCGTGCCAGGTATGCGTCAAAGCTCATGTCACCGCTTTCGTCGGCGGCACGCTTCATACCTTCGAGCAGCGTGTCTTCGTTTTCCGGGCTGTCGTCTTCCGCGCATTTCTGCACGTGACCATCCGCAAAGCAAAACTGCTCCCCTTCTGTTTCGTAGATGGCAAGCCCGGCTTCCGCAAGCAGAGCAAGCAGCCCGGGCGGGCGGCCATGGATAAACTCGGCTCCCAGCTCAACGGCATGCTCAACTCCGGGAACGTGCAGCGTGTGCATGCGGCCGCCGACGCGGGGTTGCGCCTCCAGCAGCAACACGGATTTGCCTGCCTCGGCAAGCGCGCGCGCAGCAGCCAGGCCTGCAATGCCTGCGCCCACAACAATTACGTCGTACATCATACCCCGGTAAGATGCTGCAAGGCTGCACCAGCCTGCACCAGCGGGTGGGACCAGTCACCCGGCGCTTGCTGACGGAAGAGCTGGAAGCGCGGGTACCAGGGCGTTCGATCCGACAGGCCCCAGCGCCAGTCTGCGGCAAACGGCAGCAGCAACAGCACCGGTTTGCCGAGTGCCCCGGCCAGGTGCGCAAGCACCCCGTCTACCGTCACCACGGCATCAAGCTGCGCCATCCTCACAGCCAGGTCAGGTAGCTCGGCTGCGATGGACTCGGTAGCTGCAAGCTCGGCATCGCCCTCATGCTGCAAGCTGTACAGGTTACAGCCGGGGACTTGCTCCAGTGCTGCCGCAAGCCTGAGCAACGACAGGGAGCGCAGCGGATTCCAGTCGCTGGAGCGCCAGGAAAACCCCACCTGCAAGCGGCCCTGCGCCTTGCGTTGGAGCAGCCGCTCTGTCACCGCTGCTGTTTCCTTTGTGACAGTGAGCTTTGCGGCGTTGAGATACGGGATTGCCGTTTCATCCAGGGTAGGGTTAGCGCGCACAATCCGGGGAACTTCCATGATTTCTATCTGCGCATCCCAGTGCGGCATGACTGCCGGTGCGGGGTCCCAGGTAATGACCTGCTCCACGCCATCGCAAGCCTGTAGCAGCGGCACCATGGCAGGGTGCGTTTCCACGCACAACGACGCAGCCCGTTCACGAAGCTGCGGAGCATACCGAATGAACTGCAACGCATCGCCGTAACCGTGCAGGCAGCGCAGCATCACGTGCCTGCCGTCAAGCGGCGCGCCGTCCCAGAAGCCTTGGGGTTGCGCTTCAAGTTCGTCGCTTATTCCCCAGGCTTCGGCAAAGCGGCCAAGCAGCATAGAACATTCCCACCGGCCTGCGATGCATGCACCCACATCAGCCCCGAGTTGCGCGGCTTCGACGAAAGCGTAAAGAGCTTCGCTAACCGCGCGACGGCTAAGCAAAGTTTGCGCTTGTACGAGCAGCTGTTGAGCCGGAAGCATGCTAGCGGTTTGGGTTTTCCATGTCTGTGCCGTCCGGGCTGCCGTCCAGTACGCCTGCTACGATGCGCTCCAGCTCTATGGCACGATGCTCGCTCGTATGCTCGGCAAGGATGCGAGCGCGCGCCGCTGCGCCGATGGCACTGCGCTGAGCGGGAGTGGTGTCCGCAAGAAGGCGCAGCACGTCACCCGTATTATGAGCTACCAGAATTTCCTTGCCGGGCACAAGCAGCTCCCCAAGCCCGGCCCACATGTCGGAAATGATCACCGCGCCGCAAGCCGCTGCCTCAAACAAACGCACGGAAGGTGACCACCCCGCGGCTGCCATGCTATCGCGGGTCAGGTTCAGCGTGAACTGCGAAGAGCCGTAAAATGCCGCGTGCCGGTCCGGGGCGACGTGATCGAAACGCTGCACATTTAGAGGCCACAGCACCCCTTCAGGGTATTGTGCACCTGCAACTGTAAAACGCTCACCGGGCAGCGCCCTCGCCGGTGCAAGCAGCAACTCTTCCAGCTTGGATTGCCGGTCCTCGGAGTACGTGCCCAGATAGCTCAGGGCGCAGGCAAATTGCTCGTCAAATCCATGAGGCTGATACGCTTCCGGATCTACAGAGCAGTACAGCGGAAATGCGCGTCGCGCCTTGAACGTTGTACGCAGCTCCTGCAACACAGGGCCGCCGGTAAAGCTCAGGTAGGCGTCAAAAAGCGAAATATCGACGGCCCGTACCGCCTCCACCTGTTTCTCGCGGCGTAGACGCTCCATGGTGATCGGCGTATCGATGTCGTAGAAAAACACCGGGCAGTCCGCGTTCCAGAGCAGGGTATCCGCCGCGGCCATACCGTCGGGAAAGTAGGAGCCGATGATGATCAGGTCGCTGTCCGCCGCTGCCTCAAGCCAGCCTCCCACCTCGCTCCACTGCTTGTAGAGCGTGACCTCGCAAAATGCCGGTACGGGCAGGTCGCGGTGTTCGCTGTACCAGGGCACGTCCTTCTCAAGAAAGCGAATGCTGTGGCCGCGCTTGTGCAAAGCTTTGCACAGCGAACGATAGGTAGTAGCGTGCCCGTTGCCCCATGCAGAGGTAATCGTGAGGCCCAAAATGCTGATCTTCATGCGCGACTCTTGGCTGCCCACAGTGTTTGTAACAGTGTGTGTGCCTGTTGCGCGCGCTGCGCATAAGTGTGCTCGGCTAGGGCACGAGCTCGCAAAGCTGTGCCTAACCCAGCTGCGGACGCAGCGGAATAGCTCCGCAACGCCCCGACAATTTCTTCCGCCGTACGAACCACCAGGATTTCCTGATCAGGCACAAAAAATGTCTCGACACCCGGCCATGCGTCGCACAGCAGGCATGCACCGCTGCCTGCTACCTCAAACACGCGCGTAGGCGGCGAAAAACCGACCTGCGCCATGGACTCACGATTGATGTTGAGCACCATGCGCGCCGAGCAGTTCACCGCATTGTGCTCCGTAGTCGGCACATGCCCCAGCCAACGCACGTTCGGCGGCATCGGCTTGCCGCCCCAGCCTTCACCGCCCAGCAGAAAAGTAAACTCGGGCGCAAGCGCGGCCGCGCACAGGAACAACTGCTCCACGCGGCGCTCACGGTCCGGCAGGCGGTTGCCGAGAAAGACAAGGTCGGCCGCGTAGCGCGGGTCCGGCGCTGCCGGGTGGTGTGTATCCGGGTCCAGCCCGTTGTAGATCGACTCGCACACGGGCGCACCCAAAGCCCTATACCCGGCTTCGGTTTCAGGACCGCCGCCGTAGGTAATGACCGCGTCATAGCGCGGCACACTCTCCCACGAAGGATCATTCAGGTTTGCATTCGCACGCTCCAGCGTAGCGGGCGAATCCACATCCCAGATGCAAGCCAGCGCACCGGGCGCACGATAGCCGGGTAGCGCGGTTTCAATCTCTGCGTCATCCACCCCGATGCCGGAGTGCTTCACCAGCAGGTCGGCTTTAGGCGCAAACTCGCGCAGCACGGTCTCCCACTCGCCGGGCTGATACACAAGCGAGCGAGCGTATGACACAGAATCATAATCACGGTTCGCCTGCCGGTTAAACGCATTCGGCTCGGCGTATATAATTGTATAGCCCAGCGCATGCAGGTACTTGTACATACCTCGGTAGTAGGTAGCGGCTCCGTTCCAGTAGGAGGAGAGCAGCGAGGAGCCGAAGGCAAGAATGTTCATGCCGTGATTCACTTAACGACCTCGTCAAAGATGCCCGTGAGCTGCTCCGCGCGATGCATGGTTGTATGCCGTGCCTGAACGGTAGCCAGGCCTTGTGCCGCACGCTGCGCACAGGCGGCTTCGTCGCGCAGCAGTTCGCGTAGCGCGCCGGTCATTTCGGCAGTGTCGCGCACCCAGGCAAAGTCGTGAGGACCGAACAAAAACTCGGCATCCTGCCACGGTGCGGATACCAGCGGGATGCCGCAGGCAAGCGCCTCAAAGACACGAATAGTCGGAATACCGGGTAGCTGCTCCGCATACTGGCAGCGCGGCACATGCACCGTGCAACGCGCGGTTGCAAATGCAGCAGGCGCATCCAGGTTGGGGAGATAGCCGCCGTACTCCACACCGGCTGCCGCGAGCGCGTCAAGGCCGGTCTGCGGGTAACGCACACCATACACCAGCGCACCCCGGGCAGGCAGCTGGTGCGCGGGCGCAAGCAGAAACTGCGACAGCTCCGCAGTACGCTCATCGTCGCCCCAGTTGCCGATCCATATCAGGTCGCGGCTCGGTTCGGCAGTTCGCGGAAAAAACACAGAGGTATCGGCAGCCTCATGCAGCGTCCAAACGCGCTCGACACCCCACCGCTCGCGGTAGATGCGACGCAACACCTCCCCGAACGCGAGCACACCGTCGAACTCAGAGATACGCAAGCGGGCAAGCTGCTCCGGGCTCGACGACGCGCGATGGTGCGTGTCATGGAACAGTGCCCGAAAGCCGTAGCGTTCCCGTAGCGCAAGCACATGATCGACAAGTGCGGGCTCGGTCCACTCGTGCACAATGGCAATGTCGGCCTCGCGCAGTTGCTCTTCCAGCAAGGAGTCTGCGACTTGCTTATAGGTGCGTATGTCGAGCTCGGGATACACCGAGGCAAACTGCGCGAGCGAGCGGCGACCGCGCTCGCCTTCAAGCAGCAGGTTTGTGTATGACCAGCTCCCTTCAGGTTCAAACGCGGTTACCGCATGACCAAGTGAACGCAAACCGCGCAGCAGGCCGCGTAGATAGTGGGCGTTGCCGTTGTTCCAGTCAGAACGTACTGAGTGCGCAAAATACGCTACACGGCGCACGCTCACGCGACCGGGACCTGTACCAGCGAGCTGTACAGCGCCTCATGGCGGGCTACCATCGTATCGGCTGTGTAGAGAGTGCGGGCGCGGGCCAGGGCGCGGGCAGCCAAGTCATCGATACGCTCAGGATCGGCAGCCAGATCGCGCAGCGCACGCTCCAGTGCGCGTACATTGCCGCTTGGATAAAACTCCGCTGCATCGCCCCATATCTCACGCAGGGTAGCAATATCACTTAACACCAGCGCGCAGCCGCTCAACGCGGCTTCGAGCGGTGCCAGTCCAAATGGCTCGTAGCATGAGGTTGCAACGTAAATAGCAGTGCGACTGTATAGCTCGCGGAGCTGCGCTGCGTCCTGCTTTCCCAGGTACGTTACGTCTCCGACGCTTGCGGCGCGCCTGGTACCGGACACATGCACAGGCTGGAGGGGCGGCAGGGGCTCACCGGCAGTGATCAACGGCATGGGGACATCAATTTGTGCCAGCAGCCCGACATTTTTGCCCGGGTCCCACGCCCGGCCTACGGTAAGCGCCTGCAGCAGTTTGGGCCTGCCCGGCGAGAACAAGGCAGGCGAGCGTCCATTGGGAATCACTTCGATATGCCTGCTGATGCAGTACTGCCGGCGCAGCTCACGCGCCATCCATGCGGTAGGCGCAGCCAGCAGCGTAGCCGCCTGCAAACCGGCGCGGACCAGCGCAGTGTAGGCCCGCACACGGCCTGTATCCGGTACTCCCATGCCGTGCACAGCCTCCCACCAGCTCAGAACGCAACTGTGCCCGGTCAGCACCACAGGCAATGTGTCGGCAAGCACGCCGTAGGTGAACTGGTTGGTATGCAGCAAGTCCGGCTGCATACTGTCGATAAGCTCACGCAGCAACTCCCCGGAATGCAGGATGTCGAGGCTCGCGTCCTCCATCCACTCCAGCCGGTACTCGGTTTCCACGCATTGAAAGAGGGGCGACTCCATGGCCAGGACCCAAGCGCGCTGCCCCGCATCGAGCTTGTGGCCGAGGGTCACCAGCGTAACCCGGTGACCTCTGCGGACCAGGCCTGCACTTAACTCTTCGGTGTACGTCCATACGCCGCCGACCGCATCCGTGGTCAGGAGGACATGCATTCGAGTTCCTCCAATTTTTCAAGGGCCAGCGGTTTTTCCTCCTGAATATCACTGAATCCTTCGCCGGAAAAAAGGCTGAGATAGTAGCGGTGCGCACGCTCCCAGGCTTCGTCATCCGGGACTGCTCCAAAGGTCTGCACGTAGAGCGGCGAACCGGGAAACGGGAACATAGGCACCGGATCTGACACCCAAACGCCTTTCTCACGCAGCTCCGCCTGCCAGGCACGTACCTCCGGCAAGTCATCCTGCGCGGTGCGGATCAGGTTGGCCTGCACCCACGGAATGCGCTCGCGCGCATACGCAAGCAGCTCGGCGATGCGACCGGTGGAAAGGCGGCAGTTCTTGTTGAGCTCCTTACGGCCGGCCTCGGTAATGGACTCAATGCCGCACTCAAACGAGATTGTGTGGGCACGGCCCAGCAGGTCAAGGCCTTCCTCATCCCACAGGTCGATGCGTGTCTGAAAGCCGATTTTTACCGGGCGCTTCGCAATTTCCTCAAGCAGCAGGCGCACGTTCTTACCGACGCCGAAAATCTCGTCGATGAAGTAAATGTAGCTCACGCCGCGCGCCAGCAGCGCATCGATTTCAGCCAGCACCACACTCACAGGCCGCTCGCGGTATTTATTGCGGAACAGTGTTTTGTTGCAGAACGAGCAGGACCAGGGGCAGCCGCGCGCATACTCAAGCTCCGCGCCGAAACCCTCGACATGCTCAAACACATGGTGTTTGTGCGTGTGCAGTTCGACCGGGTAATCGCTCAGATCAAGCGGTGAAAGCTGCTCCATCTCGGTCACCCCCAGGCCCTCGCTCAGGTGCAGTCCCGCTGCGTCCTGCCAGCAGCAGCCTGCGATCCAGCTCCACGGCTGCGAGGCAAGCAACGGTAGCACCTGGTCGTGCTCACCGCGAATCACAATGTCGCAACCGGTCTTGCGAAGTGTAGCCGCCGGTGTCACAGATCCATGCGGGCCTACGAGCACAAACTTCGGCTCGCCCGTGAGCGCCTCCCGGAGCGCAGCTACCCATTCCTGCGGGATACGCAGCTCGGGCGGCGGACAGCGCCAGAACAGGTACGAGGGCGCAGTGGGCATGACAACAAAATCTGCGCTAAAGCTGCTCAGCCTTGATACGACTTGTTGAGGCGTCAGGTCTTCCATCTGGGCATCGACAAGCGCAACTTGGTGGCCGGCCTTGCGCAGCTCTTCGCGCGCATGCAGCAGTTCCAGCGGAAGGTGTGCATCGCGGCAGCCGAAGTAGGTCGAGCCTTCAAAGCTCCAGCGCGGATTGATAAGCGCGTAGCGTTTGCTCATGCCACGTATCCGTGGGTCACAGCTTCCAGAACCGGCTCCACGCCGGCCTGCTGCACGGCCAAGGTGCGTGTGCCTTTCAGGTCACTGTGCCAGAAAGCTGAGATGTCGCTGAAGATGCTGTCAAGTCCGTGCACGGGACGCCAGCCGGTGTGTGCCGTCAACTTGCTCGTATTACTGATGTAGATTTGCTGGTCGCCGGGCCGTGCTTCAGCATGCTCAATCTGCATGGCAACACCCGTCTGCTTTTCAATCTGTGCAATGGCTTGACGTACTGACAGCGCCTGCCTCGCACCGCCTCCAAGGTTGTAGACTTCACCGGCTGTGCGCTCGCGGCCTGCCGCGGCACGTTCCATGGCATCCACCAGGTCACCTACATGCAGCACATCGCGCACCTGGCAGCCGTCGCCGTATATAGTGACCGGTGCGCCCTCCAGCGCGGAGTACAGAAAATGCGCTACCCAGCCCTGGTCTTCTGTGCCAAGCTGGCGGGGGCCCGCGATGCAACTCATACGGAACACAATTGTCGGTAGCCCGTAGATGCGGGCATAGTCGTGCACGTACTGATCGGCCGCTCCTTTTGAGCAGCCATATGGCGAGTGAAAATCAAGCGGGTGCGTCTCCGCCACGCCTGCGAAACCGGGCTCTGCAAAGACGTACTTCGCGCCCTCGCGGCGTACAGCAACGCCTTCAAGCGACCCGTACACCTTGTTGGTAGAAGTGAAAAGTACCAGCGGCTTTTGCCGCGACAGCCTCGCCGCTTCAAGCACGTGCAGCGTACCCAGCACATTGGTGTGGCAATCCTCAAGCGGGTTTGCAATGGATGTAGTGACAGCCACCTGCGCGGCGAAATGGTAGATTTCTGTTGCGCCCTCGGCTGCCTGCGTAAGCAGCGCACCGTCGCGCACATCCCCCTGCACTACGGAGAGCCTGCCCGACCCGGCAAGCGACTGGAGCCATGCCAGGTTACGTCTTACACCGGGACGTACCAGGCTGTCGTACACGGTGACGTGTGCGGAAGTGTTGCGGAGAAGATGCGCGGCAAGGTTGGAACCCACAAACCCCGCGCCGCCTGTGATGAGCGCCCTACGTTCTCGAATGCTCTTCAAAGTACCTCCTGGTGAGTGTGACGCACCCCTTGCGCTCTATGTTGTTCCATTGCAACAAGATCAGGCAGAAAGACCATAGCTGTTGAGCTCCCCAAGCATGGTCTCGGCCTTGTCTTCCGGCTGCTGCGCACGCAACCACTCCACCAACTCGGCAAAGCCCTGCTCGTGCGTTACCTGCGGCGCATACCCCAATAGTGCGCGTGCTTTTGACAGGTCTGCATAGCAGTGACGAATGTCGCCGGAGCGATAACGCTGCGTAAGCTGGTGCGGCAAGTTTTTGCCCAGCGATGCTGTAAGCAGCTCAGCAACGCGGCTGATGGAGATGGGCTGACCGGAGCCGATATTGATGACATGCCCATCAGCCTCGGCACGCTTCATGGCAAGGATATTGGCACGCACGATGTCATGGATGTTGACGAAATCGCGCTGCTGCTCTCCGTCCTCAAATACCAGTGGAGCCTGATTGTTCAGCAGCCTGGATGCGAAAATGGCGGCTACGCCTGTGTAGGGGTTCGACAACGCCTGTCGCGTGCCGTAGATGTTGAAAAACCGCAGCGCGACGACAGGCAGGTCGTAGACGCGGCCGTAGGTCAGGCACAACTCTTCCTGATCACGCTTTGACAGGGCATAGACGCTTGTCACTTCGCTCGGCTTGTTTTCAGCGGTAGGCCGCGGCGTCAGCGCACCGCCGCAAGTGGGGCAGACGGGTTCCCAGTTACCGGCGCGCAGCTGCGCGTTGCCCCGGATGGGCGGTGCCACAGGCCCGCACGTAGCGCACGTATACGCGCCTTCGCCGTAGATCGACATGGAAGAGGCAACAATGAGTTTTTCGACGCGCTCCTTGGTATCAAGCAGTACCTGCAGCAGCTGTGCGGTGCCTAGCGTATTCACGTCCATGTAGCGTTGAATCTCATACATGGACTGCCCGACGCCGACGGTCGCGGCAAAGTGATAGATGACATCCACCCCTGCAATCGCCTGCTGCACGGCGGAGCGATCACGCACATCGCCGTACACAATCTCCACTTCAGGCGAAAGATAGGTGGGCAACTTGCGACCGTGTACCTGCGGCGTCAGGTTGTCGAGCACGCGTACGGAGTGCCCTTCCCTTAGCAAGCCGTCGGCAAGGTGCGAACCCACAAAACCGGCACCGCCTGTTATCAATACTGTTTTCGTTCTCATGTGCCCTCTTGGTTACCGTGTGGCCATATCTTGTTCTGCGATCTGTTCCGGCTGTCGCTGCTCCCGCGCGATCAGTTTCGGCGCGGCATAGCGTCCCACCGCCCAGCGGGCAAATTCGGTAAAGCCTTCAATATCGCGCGGCGGGCTGGCCCAGTGCTCTTCCATGCCGAGGTGCGCGGGGGTAAAACAAAGTGTCATGGTGACGTCAAACGGTGCCAGCATCGCCATCTGGTGGTCAAACCAGCCTTCGGCATCAGGGCGGTAAGAGTCAGCCCAACTGACGCCGGTGCGCAGATATCGCACACCAAGCTGCTTCATCCACTCCACACCCGCCTCCAGCCGGTGATCATGCCAGTGGAACCACTGGCACAAGCCCAGCGCTGGATTCGCGGCTACCTGCTCAGGAAAGATTTTCGCGCTCAGTTTCGGTGTTCCATCATGTTGCAGCAGGCCCATGTAGTAGTGCCGGTAGTAGGACGAGCCTTCAGCCTCTTTGTGGCGCGTGGTCGCCTCCCAGCTCGGCGGCAGGTCATACAGGCTGTACCAGTGAATACGATCCACCTCACCCTTGAGCAGGGCGGTCATGCGCTCCAGCCCGAACGCCGCCACTTCTTCCGCTCCGAATGACGATGCGCCTACCTCAGACACCCACACCGGCAGCCCAGCCGCGGCGCGGGTTTCGGCGATGCGCGTGGGCCAGTCGTTGACGTGCCAGTGATTCCAGTCCAGCGGAAAGCCGTGTACCGCAACCACATCCACATCTTCAAGCGCACCGTGAGACTTCATCAGTTCGATCCAGCGCCAATCGCAAGAAGACACCCCGCCAAGCACAATCTTGAGGTCCGGATTGATCGCCCGGATCGCGCGCGACGACGAGCGCACCATCGCGGCAAACTTCTCCCACTGCGGGTCCAGGTGGAAGTTCCAGTGCGACAGATTGTTCGGCTCATTCCACAGCATCACTGCTTCAACCATCAATTCCCCTTACCAAAGCTTTCCTTCAAATTCAAGTTGTTGCAGCGGCTTGCCGTCGCGCTCCACGGCGACCGGCGTGCACAGCCAGGTTTCTTCTTCAGGATGCGCATCGATCCGCAACCCGGCGGAACGCAACATCGCTTCCACCGCCTGCCGGTTCGGAATCCACCAGTTGGTTGCGTCGCCGGAAAAGCTGTGCTCAATAAAGCGCAGCTGCGGAAACGCCGCGTCGGTAAAGGCTTCCTGCTCCCAGAACGGATAGTCCTCGGCAACTGGAGTTTTGCTTTCTGCTACGGCATGCGGTCGGTAGAGTGTCTGGAACACAAGTGTGCCGCCGGGCCTGATCTTTTGCACCACGCGATCCAGCGCATACAGCGGGTAACGCAGGTGGTAGAAGAGACCCATGAACAGCACAACATCAAACTGGCCGGGAATAGAAAGCACGTCATAAGCCGAGCCGTGCCGATAGTCGATGTCGAGCGCAAGCTCGTCGCGTGCGAGCCGCGCCTGGTTCAGGTAAAACTCTTCCGTGTCGATGCCGAGCACGCGGCTCGCTCCCCGTTTTTTAAGCTCAATGCTGTAAAACCCTGCATTGCAGCCAATATCAAGCACGCTTTTGCCGCTCAGATCCATCGGTAGCGCCGCGCCCAGCGATGCCCACTTCACCTGCGGGTAGTCGCCCAGGAAATGTTCCGGCGCGGTTTGAACGTCGCCGATGCGCAGGTTGTGGAACCAGGGACCGGCGTTGCGTAGGCGCGTTTCCAAATCATGCGCGTGATCGTGCGCGTGTGAGAGTGCCAAGAGTAGAGAGCCTGCCTTTCCGTGCTGCAGCTTTATAGATGCTAACTATACCCTTCGCGAGGATGCACGCAAGTCCCTGAGTAGATGCATAGGAATGTTTTCAGCATGTATCGCAGTGTCATCACAGCAAAGTCTGTCGCCGACACAACCAAAGCGGCAGGCGCTTGCTCTCTTGGAGAAGCGGCATACTCGCCTGCTCAAGTTCGCTAAGGAGAAACCATGGCACGCAATCCCCTGACCTTCGGTCCCAAGCCGCCGTTTCAGCAACAGAAGCAATCCATTCCGGGTACTGAGGCAGAGATGGACCCCAAGCCGGACCACGGCCTCGAAAGCTACACCGGGCGCAACCGGCTTACAGACCGCGTCGCGCTGGTCACCGGGGCCGACAGCGGCATTGGGCGCGCGGTTGCGATTCTCTTTGCCAAAGAAGGCGCAGATGTAGTCATCACCCACCTGGCCGAAGAAGAAGCCGACGCGCAAACCACAGTCAAAGCCATTGAGCAGCAGGGCCGTAAGGCGCATGCCATCGTCGTTGATTTCGCGCAGCCCGCAAATGCCGTTAAGGTAGTCGAGGAGACTGTGGCCAAGTTCGGCAAGCTCGACATTGTTGTCAACAACGCGGCCTACCAGCGCACCTATGCCAAGCTGGAAGACGTACCGGGCGATGAGTTCGCCATGGCATTTACCGTCAACGTAGGCAGCGTTTTTGCTGTTTCGCAGGCTGCTGCCAAGCACCTCAAGCCGGGCGGCGTCATCATCAACACGACTTCTATCCAGGCACTCGACCCAAGCCCAAACATTTTTGTCTACGCTGCGACCAAGGCAGCCATCAGCAACCTGACCAAGGGCCTGGCCAAGCTGCTTGGAGAAAAAGGCATTCGCGTCAACGGTGTCGCGCCGGGGCCGGTATGGACGCCTTTAATTCCGGCAACGATGAATGAGAGCAGCCTGAAGGAGTTCGGCGCGAAGACTGTGTTTGAAAGGCCTGCGCAGCCGGTGGAGCTTGGGGCGCTGTATGTCTTCCTCGCGTCAGACGATGCCGGCTTTGTGACCGGGGAAATTTATGGTGCCACAGGCGGGATGACGCCGCTCTAGGGCTTCTTAACACCTGTTAAACCATGCCCATCATGGCAGTTGCTTGCGCGGCAATCGCATTTGCCGCGCTAAACTGCTCGTGAGCGGAGCGAATGGCGGATCAGGCAAAAACAGGCAGCGCGTGGGGCGAGCGCATCGCGGCACTCAAAAATGTGCCGCCGGTGCTACGAATTTTATGGGACTCGGGTCCTGCGGTAGTCAGCTGGGGTTTGATCCTGCGGGTGTTGGTAGCGGGCGGCCCGGTACTCGGCGGGTATGTCGCAGCCCGCATTGTGAGCGGCGTACAGCAGGCTATCGGCGACCGCGGCACGCCCTCCCGGTTTTGGTGGATTGTCGGCCTTGAAGTCGCCATCGTCATTCTTACAGGCGTCGTCCAGCGGCTTATCGACTATACCGATTCCCTGCTCGGCGACCGCTACACGCACTATGTTTCGATCCGCGTGATGCGGCAAGCCGCACAGCTCGACCTGACTACCTACGAAAACCCTGAGTACTATGACCGGCTGGAGCGCGCCCGCGTACAGGCTACAGACCGCCTGGCCATGATCCAGATGATGGGCAGACTGTTCCAGCAGGTTCTTACTACCCTGTTCTTCACCGGCGTACTGATCTTCAAGGCACCCCTGCTGATCCTGCTGCTGCTTATCGCGGTAGTGCCGTCTTTTCTCGGCGAAACACATTTTGCTTTTTTGGGCTACGCAAAAAACTTCCGCCAGACGCCGGCCAAGCGCGAAATGGACTACATCCGCCAGGTCGGCGGGTCAAAGGAAGCCGCCAAGGAGCTCAAACTCTTCAACCTGAGCAACTACTTTACAGACCGGTTCGCCCGGCTTTCCCTCGGCATTTACGAGGAAAATATCGCCCTCTCGAAGCGGCGGCTGTTCTGGGGCGGCTTGTTCGCCATCATCGGCACAGCCGGGTACTACTCGTCCTACGTGTACGTGATCTGGCGTGCTGTGACGGGCCACTACAGCCTGCAGGATTTTGTCTTTATCACGGCATCTGTACAGCAGGCGCAGGCTAACCTTCAGCAGGTGTTTTCGATAGCCTCCGGTATCGCCGACCAGGCACTGTTTCTCACGGATTTGATCGGCTTTTTCGATATGAAGCCGACCGTTATATCCAAGCCCAATGGCCTGCCTATGCCCCGCCCCGTCCGGCAAGGCTTCGAGTTCCGCAATGTGTCGTTTGCTTACCCCGGCACCACCCGCCGCGTGCTCAAGGACTTCAACTTTCACCTGCGTCCCGGCGAGCGTGTTGCACTCATCGGCGAAAACGGCCAGGGTAAAACCACGGTCGTCAAGCTCATTACCCGGCTGTATGACCCGACCGAGGGTCAGATCCTGCTTGACGGCGTGGACCTGCGCGAATATGCACTGGACGACCTCCATCAAGAAATGGGCGTCATCTTTCAGGACTTCATGCGCTATGAAATGACGGTCCGTGACAACATCGCCGTGGGCCGCGTGGAGCTGCCGCATACTGAAGCGGACATCGCCGGAGCGGCTGAAAAATCGCTGGCCGCGAGCGTAGTCCGTAAGCTGGGCAATGGTTACGACCAGATGCTGGGCCGCCGCTTTGAGAACGGCGTAGACCTTTCAGGCGGCGAATGGCAGCGGATCGCGTTGGCACGTGCTTACCTGCGCGATGCGCAACTGCTGATCCTCGACGAGCCGACTGCCGCCCTCGACGCCAAATCGGAGATGGAAGTGTTTGAGCGATTTTCGGAGCTGACGACGGGCAAAATGGCCTTGTTCGTCTCGCACAGGTTTTCAACCGTCCGCATGGCCGACCGCATTGTGGTGCTCGCCGGAGGGCAGCTGGTGGAGGAAGGCAACCATGTACGCCTGATGGCGCTGGGCGGTCGCTACGCTGAAATGTTTGAAATGCAGGCAGCCAGCTACCGCTAGGCTTCCCTGCGCATGGAGTCGTGAGTCGAATCAACAGCAATCTTGGAGTCGGTGTGACTGAGACAACGCAAATGGACCACCCCAGGCAAGTGCGGATATGGGAACAAGCGACATGGCCACCCGATGCACTGCACGCCCGGGGCCTTGCCGATGCACGCGGCTGGAGTACGGCACGCTGTCCCAAGGGTCCAAGCGGGCTCCGTGCCCGTGCTGAAACCGCACGTAAGGCGCTCAATGCCCTGGTGGTCAAGCTCGATGCGCTACCCGAGCCGGACTATGCCAACGGGGCGCAGGACCCGCTGCTGGTGCTGCGGGAGAACCCCCGCCTGCTGCGCTCCGCGGTGAATGAAGCTGCGAACGGCCACAGGATTCTCGATCGGCTGCCGCGCCTCGCCGTCCAAACCGATCAGAGCGATGACGATGGCCTGCCGCGTGTCTTTGCCGTGGCAGGGAGCTACCTGGACAGCACCGGCAACACGTGGGACGCAAAGGCACTGCCCGTTTACATCGGCGGCGTACAAGCGGTTGAGCCGCTGGAGCTGCAGGAGCTGTGGTCGCTCTCTTCACTCGTGAAGTTCCAGTTGATGGAACGCGCGGTCAGCGAAGGGGAAGCGGTGCTGGCGGCAGGCATCCCGCCGGGTCGCAATCTTGTAATCGACAACTGCATCAAGAGCCTGCGGGAGCTTGGCTACGCCGACTGGGCTATTGTCGCCGAGCCGCTGATCGCGTTTGACGAAGCTTTGCGCCAGGACCCGGCCGGCGCTTACGGACGCATGGACTTCGACAGCCGCGAGGGGTATCGCAAACGTGTGGCACAGCTGGCTCGCTATGCGGATTTTTCAGAGCTGGAAGTTGCGCGGGAGGCATTGCGCTTGGCACGCGAGGCGCAAGGCCGGTCTTTCGGGAACCCGCGCGTACACGAGCGAGAGAGCCATATCGGCTACTACCTGATCGACGGCGGGGTCGATGCGCTTTCGCATGCCATCGGCTACCGACCGCCTTTCATCGAGCGCTTCCGTATTGCCGCGAAACGCGATCCTGACTTGTTCTACATCGCGCCGGTTGAAGTACTTTCTGTGCTGCTCATCACCGCACTGCTGCTGCCACTGGTGCCCGGCTCACCGAGCTACGGTGCGCTGGTCCTGGCTTTTTTGCTGCTCGTGCTGCCGGCCACGCAAGGCGTTGTGGACCTGGTAAACAACACAGTCACCGCCCTGTTTGAAGCACGCTCACTGCCCAAGCTTGCCTTTGCAAAAACCGGTATCCCCGCCGATTGCAACACATTGGTGGCGGTGCCCACGCTGCTGCTGAGCGAAAAACAACTGCGCGAGCTGGTGGCGGAGCTTGAAGTTCGCTATCTGGCCAACCAGGACCCGCACCTGCACTTCGCGCTTATCACCGACCTGCCCGACGCAGTCACCCGCCCGCGTGAAAACGACTCGGACCTGCTGGTCGATCTCGCAGTCAAGCTCATCAACGACCTCAACGAGCGCTACCGCGGCCAAAAAGGCGGCTGCTTTGTACTATTCCACCGCCACCGTATCTTTAACTCACGCCAGGGCGTCTGGATGGGCTGGGAGCGCAAACGCGGCAAGCTGCTCGACCTGAACAAGTTTCTCGAAGGGGCTTACGACGCATTTCCGGTCAAGGCCGGCGGTATTGACCAGGTGCGTAGCGTCCGCTACATCATCACCCTTGACAGCGACACGCAGTTGCCGCGCGGCACCGCTGCCACCATGGTCGGGGCGATGGCGCACCCGCTCAATCGCGCCGTTGTCGACCCGGACCGCCGCATCGTGACCGCAGGCTACGGCATTCTGCAGCCGCGCGTGGGTGTCAGCGTGCAATCGGCATCCCGCTCGCGTCTTGCCGGGTTGTTCAGCGGGCAAACAGGCTTTGACATCTACACGCGCGCCGTCTCGGACGTGTACCAGGATCTCTACGGCGAGGGCATCTTCACCGGTAAAGGCATTTACGAGGTTTCGACACTGCATGCTGTGCTCGACGGGCGTTTCCCGCGCAATTCGCTGCTCTCGCACGACTTGATCGAAGGTGCTTACGCACGCGCGGGGCTTGCAACAGATATTGAAGTTGTCGATGACTACCCTTCGCACTACTCCGCCTATACCAAGCGCAAACACCGCTGGGTACGGGGTGATTGGCAGATCGCGCAATGGCTGCTCCCTTCCGTCCCCGATGAGTCGGGCAAGACAGCACGTAACCCGATCTCGACCATCTCACGCTGGAAAATCTTTGACAACCTGCGGCGCTCGCTGGTGGAACCGTTCACCATGCTGCTGTTCATCGCGGGCTGGCTGGGGCTGGAAGGCGGAGCACTGTACTGGACGCTCCTGACGCTGCTGCTGATGTTTTTGCCGACTTTAGTGCAGCTTATGTTCTCACTTGGGCGCAGCCTGGTGTCAGACCAGGTCGGTGCCATGGGTGAGGCACTTGCGGGTGCCGGGCAAGCAGCGATCATCACACTGTTGAATGTAGTCTTCCTGCCGCACTCGACGTTCCTGTCGCTCGATGCCATCGTGCGCGCGCTGGTGCGCCGCTTCATCACCGGGCAGCGCCTGCTTGAGTGGGAAACAGCCGCCGAAGCGGAAGCGGGCAAGCGCGTGACGCCTGTAGACCGCTACCTGACCGCGAGTCCGCTGTTCGCGCTCGTAGTGGGCCTGCTGGTTTTATGGCTGCAGCCGCATGCGCTGCTCATCGCGCTCCCGGTCTTGCTGCTGTGGGCTGCCGCACCCGCCATTACAGCCTGGCTTAACCAGCCGCGCCGCGAGGCCGTGGCAGCACTCAGCAGTAAGGAAGCAACTTTTCTCGGCGAGCAGGCCCTGCGTATCTGGCGCTATTTCTACCAGTTCGGCGGTGCGCAGCACCACTACCTCATCCCCGACAATGTGGAAGAGCAAAATCTGTTTGAAGCAGCCCGCGTCTCTCCCACCAACCTCGGTCTGCTGCTCAATGCCCGGCAGGCAGCGGTTGAGTTCGGCTGGCTTACCATACCGGAGTTTACCGAGCTTACGGAGGCCACGCTCGCCACATTCGAGAGGCTGCCCAAGTACTGCGGCCATCTCTACAACTGGTACAACACGCACACGCTTGAGCCGCTGCTACCTATTACGGTCTCCTCAGTGGACAGCGGTAACTTCGCCGCCTCGCTCTACACCCTGCGCATGGGCGCGGCAGAGCTTGGGGAGCGTCCGCTGATCGAGCCTCGGCTGTTCACGGGCTTGCGGCTGCAATATGCAGCTTCAGGCGTACCGGACAACGGCATGCCCGCAGAGGACGCCTCCCTCGATGCACTGCTGCACTGGGCCTTGGAACGCGCTGCCTTCGAAGGAATCGCACCCATCGAGACGTCGGCGGCAGAAACCGGCTCGGATGAAGCCACCTGGTGGCGGCAGGAGCAGCGGAAGCGCATTGCCGCCGTTGCCTCGCTGGTAAATGAGCTGGAGCCATGGCTACTGCTTCGCTTTACGCCGCTGCGCGCCGTCCCCCAGCTTGGGCTTGAAGGCACTGCGGCACACCCCAGCTTGGGTGCGGCGGAAGCTTTTACGCAGCAGCTCCGCATACGTCTCGGGCAATTTATAGCGACTCGTGACATGGGCGCGGATACTGCCATGGTGATGCTTGCGGAGCAGCTGGAGGCTCTGCTCCCGGCAGCCGCGGAAAAGCTGCGCAATGCTGCGGAAGCCGTTGCACACTGCTCCCGCGAAGCATTTCGCCTGGCAACGGAGATGGATTTCGGGTTCCTCATTGAGCGCGACCGGCAGATGCTATCGATCGGCTACGAAGTACAGCGAGAGGAGCTGCACTCCGCCTGCTATGACATGCTGGCCTCGGAAGCACGCATCGCGGCTTTTATCTCCGTGGCCAAGGGCGACCTGGAACAGACCAGCTGGTTCAAAATGGGCCGCACCCACACGCTCGCCTACGGCCACGCCGTGCTGCTCTCCTGGACCGGCACCATGTTCGAGTACCTGATGCCGAACTTATGGATGCGCACCTACCCGGATACCCTGATGGCCCGCACCCTAAGCGGTGTGGTGGAAGTGCAGCGTGCGTACGGTAAAAAACTGGGGATTCCATGGGGTATTTCAGAGTCAGGCTACGCAGAGCTCGACGACGGCGGCCACTATCACTACAAGGCATTCGGCATCCCGCAGATTGCGCTCAAGTGGGACGCGACCGCAGGTCCGGTGGTAGCGCCGTATGCCAGCTATCTCGCGCTTGGCATCGACCGCGAAGCAGCTCTGCGGAACCTGCACACCATGGCGAAATCCGGCTGGGGTGGGGCGTATGGCCTGTATGAAGCCGTGGACTACACACAAGGCCGCGAGCGACCCCGCCTGGTGCGCGAGTGGATGGCCCACCACCAGGGCATGTCCCTGATGGCGCTGTTGAACTTGCTGCACGACGATGCCTGCAAGCGATGGTTCCATGCCAACCCGCACCTGCAGGCCACGGAACTGTTGCTCCATGAAAAGCCCATTCGAGAAGCCGCACTGCGGCAGGAAGTCAAGCAGTCCCCCATCAAGACCGAGCCGCAACCCGCCTAAGCAACCAGAACTTGCGAGCCGGCAAAGTGTTTGTGAAACAGGCTTAACACTTTGCTCGCCCGCTCCGGATCGGTTGACCACCGCTCGGAAACAGCTGTCACAAACTGCTCGCCGGTTTGTGCGGCCAGCGCCGCACGGTACTGCGGGAACGCACCCGCAAGCCGTTGCAGCACCGCCATACGTTCCGCAAAGCAGCTTTGCCAATCGGCGAAAATCATCCAGTCAGCCGGCACGGTTACCCAGGCACCCTGTAGAAATTCATGAGTAGGCATGGATAATGACGTACCGCGCGGCGGGTGCGACTGTTTCTGCCCGAAAAGATTGTTGGCCCGCACAGCCAGCGCAGAGCCGCCCCAGGCTGACTCCAGCGCAGCCTCGCACGCGGCATGCTCGGGGAAAATGTGGCCCGCGGCCCGCGCGGCGGCTGCAGCTTTTAGTAAAAACTCTTCCGGTGTCATCGGCTTGTCTCCCCCAAATAGAAAAGGCACACCCGAGGTGTGCCTTTCATTCAGTATCTCAGCCGAGGCTGGAATTGCCTGCCAAACTGCTTACAATACAGGCTCCACCGGGTCCACCACCCAGATCACCAGTTCTCCATCCAGTAACAGCTCCATGGCCTCACCCGCCTGCTTGAAGTGGTCCGAGCTCTTATGCGCCTCAAACTCCGACTGCCCTGCATACTCCTCGTTAAACAGGAACTCGCCGCCGTCGGTAGTCTCAAACAGCTCGTAGAAAATGACGCCTTCCTCAATCCTGCTTGCTTTCACCAACTCCAGCAGCACCTCGCGCAGCTTCTGCTCCTGACCCGCCTTGGCCCTGGCCTGTGCAAATACCCGTACGTTCGCCATGCTCAACCCTCCGTCTTGTGGGATGCGGCAAATGGAAAACGGCGACCCGCAGGCCGCCGCCCTTCAAAATGCCTGCGTTTATTTTGCTGAATCAGCTCCGGCTGCAGTGGTGCCCGGCAGTCCCACATTCGCTACCAGCATGTCTTCCTTGCGCATCAGCAAACTGGTCGCGTTGAATGTTGCCAATTCAAAGCCGTGGCCATGCGTAATGGCGTCCGTTGGGCAAGCTTCAACACAGTAGCCGCAAAAAATGCAGCGGTTGTAGTCAATGTTGTAAACCTTGGCATAGCGCTCGGCGCTTGAAATACGCTTCTCTTCTGTATTCTCAGCAGCCTCGATGTAGATGCAGTTCGCTGGGCAGGCTGCTGCGCACAGGTAGCAGGCCACGCACTTTTCCAGACCGTTCTCATCACGCTGCAGTACGTGCGCGCCCCTGAACCGCTCCTGGAACACGGCACCCCGCAGCGGTCCTGGACCGTCCGGGTAGTTCTCCACTTCCGTCGGCTGAAACATCTCCCCGAAGGTGATGCTCATACCCTTGGCAATGCCTTTGATATTGCGAACGATCGACATAGGAGAAGTATACGATGAGGCTGTCAGAAATTGTCCCAGGATCGGAACCGGATATTACCCATGCGAAAAGCCGCTGCTCTTCTTGCCCTTGCTCTTTTTGTCGGCTCAGCACATGCGCAAAGCACTTCCCTGGCTGTTGATAGTGCGCAAGGGCAGCTTTCATTCTCACCGGAGACCCTAAAGACCCTGCACCATGTACAGCTCACTGTCACAGACGGCCACTCGCATGCGAAGCAAACCTACTCGGGAGTCCCGCTCGTCGAACTGATGGAGAAGGTCGGTGCGCCGATACCCGAAGCTGTAAAAGGCAAGGCGCTTGCAGAGTATGTAGTGGCTACCGGTAGCGATGGCTACAAGGCAGTGTTGTCCCTGGCCGAGATCGAGCCCGGTTTCCATCCGGGCACTGTCATCGTGGCCGATACGCTTGACGGCAAGCCGCTCGGGGCGCAAGGAGGGCCTTTCAAGCTGGTTGTGGAAGAGGACAGCAAACCCGCCCGCTGGGTGCATAACTTGGTCAAGCTGGAACTAAAGCAAGCAGAGTAAAACTAGCTCAGCTCACGACCTGCAAAAAACCGTGTCATCCTGAGCGGAGCGCAGCGAAGTTGAAGGACCTGCTTTATATGCGGATAGAACGTAAAGCAGGTCCTTCGCTACGCTCAGGATGACACTTTGTTTTGGTTAGTAGGTTTGCTTGTTTTGGTTAAGGGGAGATGTGAAGAGGTCCACCCCACCAAACATGTGTCATCCTGAGCGAAGTCGAAGGACCTGCTTTTGCCATACAGCACAAGCGTGTGCCTCATCAAGCGTAACCGGCAACCAAAATCCTGCGCGCCGTACACTGAGCAGGTCATGCGTCTCCCCTTAAATCTTCGATATCTGCATCTCTCTACTTGGCTACCCATCGCCTTGCTGTTGTGCCTCGCATGCCTGCCGGGCATTGCAAGCGCCCCTCAGCCGCAGCCGGTCGTCACGGTCATCCATCTCGACAGCACCATCCAGCCCGTCAGCGCCATGTACTTACAGCGCGGCCTCGACCAGGCAAACAAAGATCACGCAGCAGCCGTACTGATCCTCATGAACACCCCCGGCGGCCTGCTGGAATCCATGCGCGAGATGGTCCACAGCATCCTCGCCTCACCCGTCCCTGTCATCGTCTACGTGGACCCCGCAGGCAGCCGTGCAGGCTCCGCGGGCTTCTTCTTGCTGGAAGCAGCAGACATAGCCGCCATGGCCCCCGGCACCAATGCCGGTGCCGCGCACCCGGTCATCGAAGGCAAGACGCTTGATCCGATCATGAAGCAAAAGCTCGAAAATGATGCGACCGCGTTCCTGCGTTCCTTCGTTACGCTGCGCAAACGCAACATCGCCGCCGCGCAGGATGCCGTGCTGAACTCGAAGTCCTACTCGGAAGCGGAAGCCATGCAGCTCGGCTTGCTCACGCTGGTTTCACCCGATGTACCGTCCCTGCTGCGTTCCCTCGACGGCCAGACCGTCACCCGCATCGACGGCAAACAAACCGTCCTGCACCTGCACAATGCCCAGCTTCAAACCATCGAACCATCACCGCGAGAGCACATCCTGGGCGCGCTCACCGACCCGAACATCGCCGTGCTGATCCTGGTTGCAGGCGTCCTGCTCATCTATCTTGAGTTCAATGTGCCGGGCACCATCATTCCCGGTGCCATCGGCACACTGCTGGTAGTCACGGCACTGTTCGCTCTCAACCTGCTGCCGCTGCGCTACACCGCCATCATGCTGCTCATCGCGGCACTCGCGTTACTGCTACTTGAGATCAAGGCACCCAGCCACGGCATCCTGGCAACCGCCGGGGTCGCCTGCCTCGTCACAGGGCTGCTGACGCTGGTTGCGGGACCTATTCCCGAGCTACAGGTAAGGCTGGCCACTGCACTCGGCGTAGGCACCGGCTTCGGCCTCATCACGCTGTTCCTGGTTCGCATCGCCCTGCATGCTCGTCGCAACAAGGTACTTACCGGCCCCGCCGCCATGGTCGGGGCGGTCGCCGTGGCGCAGGAGCCGCTAGGCGCATCGACCACGCACGGGCAGCTCGCGCGCGGGCAAGTGCTGGTACGCGGCGAACTCTGGTTTGCAGAGGCACCCGGCCCTGTACCGGCCGGTGCACATCTCAAGGTACTGGGCGTGCGCGGTCTTACTCTGCTGGTGGAACCCGTTCCCGCATTCGACCGGTAACCCCATAACGAAACTTGAGTTTACCGTCAAGATTCATCGTGAACTGGAAACAGTTTGAGCTGCTATACACTTCTGATCGAACGAGAGGCTTTTCCATGAGCATCTTCGGCATCGCGGCTTTACTGATCGTCGCGTTCTACCTATTTACCTCTGTCATCATCCTGCGCGAGTACGAGCGCGGCGTTATCTTCCGCCTTGGACGCGCGTTGGTGCCGCCCAAAGGTCCCGGCGTTATCTTCGTCTTTCGCCCATTTGACCAAATTGTGCGCATCTCGCTCCGGCAGGAGGTGCTGGAAGTGCCGCCGCAGGACGTCATCACCCGCGATAACGTCACACTGAAAGTCAACGCAGTCATCACCCTGCGCGTGCTTGATCCGGCACGGGCGGTCATTGAAGTAGCGAATTACGTCTACCAGACGTCGCAATTCGCGCAGACCACGCTGCGCTCCGTGCTCGGCGAAGTGGATCTCGACGGACTGCTGTCGCACCGTGATGCTTTGAACCAGCGCATCCAGACCATCATCGACGCCCGCACCGAGCCGTGGGGCGTCAAGGTTGTCAGCGTTGAGGTTAAGCAGGTCGACCTTCCTGAATCGATGCTGCGCGCCATGGCTCGTCAGGCGGAAGCCGAGCGCGACAAGCGCGGTAAAATCATCAATTCCGAAGGTGAGTATGAAGCTGCGCAACGCCTGGTCGATGCCGCCAAGCTGCTCGCCGAGCAACCCACCACCATGCAGCTGCGTTATCTGCAAACCCTGCGCGATATCGGCACGGAAAAGAACACAACCATCATCTTTCCGCTGCCGATCGAAATGCTGTCTCTGCTGCAGCACACCGTAAGCTCGATCACCAGTAAGGCCAATGCCGACGTTCGTCCTGAAGACGTAAGAGATACGGTGAAGGAGGAACCCAAATGAGGCATGCGCTGGAGCCGGACCAGGATTTATACCCGAGCGAAGCACCCACTGACCTGGTGCTGGGTGCCCCGGCACTACTTGGTATCTTTTTCGCTATCGCCGTGGTGTGCGCGGTCTGCTTCGGTTTCGGCTATTCCGTCCATAGCAGTCCACTGCAGGCCAGGGTAACACCGGCACCAACAGTCACTCACGTTCCACGTCCGCTGGGCCCATCCCCTTCAGCGGCGAGGCAGGACACAGCCGAAGCAAATGAGGATTTGGAAGCACCCGGCGAGCTGAGCGGTCTACCGCCTGAACCGGACCATACCGGTGGAATGCCGCTAACTCAGGCGAAGCCGAAGCCTGCCCCGGCTGTTCGCTTGGTGCCTCAGCCGGTGACTGGGCAGTCTTCCCTTGCGAAGGTGCCGGAACCATCCGGGCTTGCGCCGTTTGAAGGCCTGATGGTACAGATCGCCGCTGTCTCTCGTGCATCTGACGCACAAACACTTGCTGCCGCGCTGCGGCATGACGGCTTTGCCGCTATCGTACGTTCGGCAGCCGGAGATCCGCTGTTTCATGTGCAGGTAGGGCCGTTTGTTACGCGAGAAGCCGCCAAAGCGATGCGTACCAGGCTGGCTGATACAGGCTACAACGCCTTTATCAAGAACTGATTACCGCTGTTCCTCAGGGAGTGCCGACCCAATGGCGGTACGTACGGCGGCCATCAACGCCTCGCGCCGGGCAAAGTCGCCGGGCAGCAACGGCGCATGCACTACCACTTCCACTACACCGGGCCTTAAACGTAGTGCGCCTTTCGGCATCAGGCCACCCGTACCCACCAGAGTGACCGGAACCACCGGTACCTTACAAGCCATCGCGAGAAAAAACGGCCCTTTTTTGAACGGCAGCAGTTTGCCTGTTGTGGAGCGCGTTCCTTCCACAAACACCGTCATCGACAGCCCTGAGCGGATCGCCGCAGCTGCTTGATCGAGCGAGCGCCGGGCGTCCTCCACGCTGCCTGACCGCGCCACCGGCACAAAGCCGGCCAGGCTCATGCCCCAGCCCAGAATCGGAATTTTCAGCAGTTCCTGTTTGATGAGCATCGCCGTACGCCGCGGCAGCAGCACCGTCGCCAGTAACGGCGGGTCCAGGTTGGAAGCATGGTTGACCAGAAACAGGCATGGACCTTCAGGCAGGGGAGCCTCAAAACGTACGCGCGTCCTGACCCCGGCGGCCAGCAATCCCATTTTGCCGATCCACACGCCCCAGCGATACATGGGTGCCGCGTTGCCAGTCAGCAGGGTCCACGGCACTGTAATCAAGCCGACAGGGATGGCAAGCAGCGCCCACACCGTAAGCAGAACAAGAGCCCGCAGCATTGGTTATTGCCCCGACAGCGCGAGGAGGCGCGCCGGCAGTTTTTCATAAATGCCGTCGAAACCGCCGTTTGACAGGATGGCGACTACATCGCCCTCAGCCAGCTCCGGCGCGATTGCGTCCACGATGTCATCAGCATGGGCATAGAGCGCAGCTTCGTGGCCCCGTTCGGCAAGCGCCCGCATGATCTGTTCGGGGTGCAGCCGCTCGTGCTCGGGGATACTATCCCCCTTGAACACGCCGGCAAGCACAATGCGGTCGGCCAACGACAGGCTCTCGACCAGCTCACGCTCGAAGATATTGCGTCGCAGCGTATTCGACCTCGGCTCAAGCACCGCCCATATGCGGCTTCCAGGATATGTCGACCGTAGGGCGCGCAAAGTCTCGCGGATGGCGGTGGGGTGGTGCGCGAAATCATCGATGACCGTGATGCCGTTTACCACTGCGCAAATCTCCAGGCGTCGCTTGACGCTCTGAAATGCGGCAAGTGCCTCCTGAATGGCTGCTAGCGGTACACCCTGCCCTGCCGCAAGCGCGGCGGCGGCAGTCGCGTTCAGCGCGTTGTGCTCGCCCGCCATGGACAGGTGCAGCTGCGCCCAGGGCTCACCGGCGCGCAGCACCGTCCAGTGTGTTACTCCCTCCCGATACTCCATGCCGCTCACATTCCAATGCGAATCCGGCGCAAAACCGTAGAACTCCACCGGGCACAGCGCCTTATCTACACACTCGCGCACATTCGGCGCGCCGTCAAAGGCAACGATGCGGCCTCGCCGGGGTATGAGGTTGACCAGCCGTTTGAACGCAGTCTTGACCGCATCGAGGTCCTTGTAAATATCGGCATGGTCAAACTCGACATGGGTCAGGATCAACGCATCCGGAAAGTAGTGCATGAACTTCGGGCCCTTGTCGAAGAACGCCGTGTCATACTCGTCACCTTCTATCAGGAAAGGCCTGCCTGTGCTGAGCTGAAAGCTGGTTCCAAAGTTTTCTGCCACGCCGCCGATCAGGAACGAAGGCGTCAGCTCCCCCTGCGTGCGTGCGGCTACTTGGTAAATCCAGGCCAGCATGCTGGTTGTGGTTGTTTTGCCGTGCGTACCTGAGACTACCAACGATTCATGTCCGCGCAGGAACTCTTCTTGCATCAGCCGCGCCATGGAGGTAAACGGAATCCGTGCGTCCAGTACGTACTCCAGTTCCGGGTTGCCGCGCGAAAGCGCATTGCCGATCACTACAAGATCAGGATGCGGCTGCAGATTGCGCTCGCTGAACGGCTCCGCGACCGGGATGCCGAGCGAGCGCAGCAGGTCTGACATCGGCGGGTACGCGGCCTGGTCCGAGCCTGTAATACGGTGGCCCTTGGCCTGCAGCAGCCCGGCAAGCGAGGCCATGGCCGTACCGCAGATGCCGATCAGGTGGATGTGTTTTGAAGTGCTTGTCGCGTGCATGACTCGTTTCCTAAGAGAAAAGCAGAATCGGTAGGATGTACAAAAACGGATGTACAAAAATTTGTGTCATCCTGAGCGGAGCTTCCGTAGGAAGCGTAGTCGAAGGACCTGCTTTTGCTTTAGCTTCGCACATCGGCGCGCGGCAAGACGGCCGGCTCCAGTAGATCGAGCCGGGCTTCACCCTCAAATGCAACCAGCCGTGCGTTCACGCCCAGTGGGAGGGTCACATTGCGGTGCGACACATGCCCGGAGCGCAGCCCGATTGCAATGGGGCCAGTGAATGACGACAGAGCGTGCAGAATGCTCTGCTCCAGCAACCCGGCAGGTGCACCGGGAGAAACGCAATCGAGCATTTCGCCGAAAATGATGCCCGAAACACCCTCAAGCTTGCCTGCCAGCACCAGCTGCCGCAGCATACGGTCCATTTGGTATGGCTTTACGCCCACATCCTCAAGAAACAGCAGCGTGCCCTCGATCGCAGGCGCATACGGTGTGCCCAACGCGGCGGTAAGAAGCGACAGGCATCCGCCGTGCAGCCGACCGTCGGCGGCACCAGGCTGCAATACGCGCAAGCCATCAAGGGAGCCGTAGCTGTGCGTGCGTCCACCCAGCACAGCCGCAAGACTTGCCTCATCCACGCCGTCAGCCCGGTCGAAGTCCGCAGCCAGCATCGGTGCGTGGAACGCGGGCAACCCGGTTTGGTCCAGCAGCTGGCTTTGCAGCGCGGTCAGGTCACTGTAACCCAGCAGCGGCTTGGGATTGGCACGGATCAGGCCGAGATCGAGCCCGGCTAGCAGGTAGCTGCTGCCGTAGCCGCCGCGCGTGCACAGGATCGCGTCTACTTGAGGATCGGCAAATGCGGCATGGAGATCCGCAAGTCTTTCTTCGGCAGTGGCGCTGAAATACGGCGAGCTCCTGCCCTGCGCATGCCTGCCGAAGCGCACCTGCCAGCCGCGCGCGGCCAGGGCGGCTGCACCTGCATCGATACGTGCCTGCTGTGCGCTGCTTGCCGGGGCCACGATGGCAATCAAAGGATTGGCGGGTAGTGCAGACGGCCTGAGATTCACGCAGGCTGCCCTGAAGCTGATAACGGTAACAAGGCCTCGCCGGTAGCGATCAGCTCGGCAGGCCCGGTTAGCTCCATCTCTTCCGCATTGCCCGGCCAGCTGACACGCTGCGTGCCTCCCGGCGCATGCACCTGCAGTACCCGCTCGCACCCGTACAGCTGCATGGCTGCCGCGGCGCAAGCGCAGGTGCCGGTACCCGATGAGCTTGTGGGTCCGGCACCACGCTCAAAGATACGAATTGCGATCTCGCCCGGCCCCAGTACGTGAACAAACTCAACATTTGTCTGTGCCGGGAACTGCGGGTGAAAGCAGACCGCGCGGCCCAGCGTCTGCCAGTCCATGCCGCTGACCTTAAAACTCTCATCGGGCACACGGATGACGAAGTGCGGGTTTCCGGTGGAAACCACCGCACCTTCCACCAGCACTGCATCCTCATCGAGCGCGACCGATGCGGAAGCCACTGTAGGAACCCCCATGCCGCTGCGTAGCTGCATGCGCGCGCCTTCACGTATCTCCAGCACACAACGGCGTTCGCCCGCGCCGGTCTGTAGGGCAAACTGCTCGCCAACTTGTGCGTTTGCTTTGTGCGCCATCCAGGCCGCCACGCAGCGCGTGCCGTTGCCGCTGATCTCCGCGACGCCGCCGTCAGCATTGCGCAGGTGGATGGTCCCGGCGCGCTCGCCGGTCCACTCCAGAAACTCGACACCGTCCGCACCCACGCCCGTGGTGCGCGCGCACAGCGCAATCGACAGTGCGCGCTGCCCGTCATCAGAAAGCTGTAATGGCCTTTCAATGATGAGAAAGTCATTGCCGCAGGCATGCGCCTTTACAAAATGCACGGTCTGGCTCCTTGAGCTAAAAAGTTCAAAAACTGCGCCGCACCGTGGACTCGTAAATCCGGGCACACGGCTGCCCGGTAGAGCAGATCACTTGGAGCAGCTGCAACCCGTCAGCGTGCGTCTGCACTGCCGCAGCCACCGCATCCCCATCGAGCGCAACGACAAACCGTGCGGAGTGGGCAGGATCAGAAAGCCCATGTCGCCACAGCAGCCAATCGGAGTCGTTGATGGTCCGCGCCAGCGGGATACCCGCCCGCTGCAATGCGCCGACATGGTCTGAGGTGTACATCAGGATGATGCCCACGGGCGGAAGCTCATCAAGGGCGCGCGCCAGGCCTGCCTCAAACGGAATGCGTGTGCGAGAGTTTACGGTGGCCTCACCCAGTACCAGCGGGCGGGCACGCATCAGCACGGCATCATTCAGCACAATCAGAAATGCAACCGTCACAGTGGCAAATGCGGCTGCGCGCGGTCTGCGTACCCGCAGCCACCCGGCACCTTCCGCAGCCAGGCAGGCCAACCCCAGCGCAAACACCGGCAGCAGCTCCAGCCCGTAGCGCGTGTTGTACCAGCCGTGCGGGTACCATCCCGGAATGAAAATCGGCACCGATCCATACGCGACGGAGTACATGTAGAACGGCAACGGAATCCAAAGCAGCAGGAACGTCCCGCGCAGGTACCGCCCGCGAACAGAAAGGGCTGTACCGGCAAGTGCCGCAATTAGCAAAACATCCGCAAACCAGCGAGTGGTCGCGTTCAGCTCAGCAGCTTTGGCAAAGTACAGCGCGGCGACAGGTATGTTGTGCCAGCCGGGGTAATGCCCGGCACCATGCGCGCTGGTTTTGGCATCGATGGCTGCGGCGGAGTACGGCCCACGCATAAAGTCCAGCGGATCGCCGAACTGCTTGGCGTTGTAGGCAAGCCAGCCGAGCGGAGCGGCAAATAGGATCGCGGTACACAGCAGAAACGCGCCGCCTGAGCGGCCTTTGAAAAGCTGAAAGCGGTACGTGTGCCAGGCCAGCAGGCACCAGGCCAGTGCGGCAAACACCCAGCCGTCATAGCGCGTGTAGACGGCTGCGGCAAGCACCAGCGCGGCAGCCGTAAGCGTGCGGCTCAAAACGCGCTCGCGGGCTATGCTTGCAGGCCATTGTGCGGCACGGCCATGCTCAGCCACAAAAACAGCCGCCCAAACGACTTCCGTGAGAAAGATGGGCTCGGTCATGGCAGTGGTTTGCAGGTAGAGCAGGCCCGGATTCAGCGCGTAGAAAAGCGCGGCCAGCAACGCAAACTGTGCTGAAAGTGCTATGCGCGCCAGCCGGTACATCCCTGCCGCACCCAGGATGTAGGCAAGCATGGACGGCGGAGCACCCGCCAGGCCGTTCTGCCACAGCTGCATGCTTTGCGCGAATGGGTACTCCAGCAGGTGCGGCAGCGGCAGCCATACCGAACCCAGTTGCCGAAAGCCCGGATAGAGTGAGTCACCCAGCCGCCGCGCGATGTGCAGGTGCGCCACCGCATCGCCGTACAGCAGCAGCATCCCATGGCGGGTGCAGTACGCCAGGGCGATGAACGAAAAAATCGCGGCCGCGCAGCCCACCAGCACACACTCTTGCCGAAGGCCGGCAGCAGGTAATGGCGGCACTGTTGCCTGCTGTGTTAGGGGGTGCGTGTGCATGCCGGGTTCAGTCCAGGTGCGAGAGAGTGCGCAGCTCGGCGAAGCGACCGTCGATTTCCTCGCGCGTAAGCGACTGTACCCGCTCCGTGCCGAAGCGCTCGCAGGCAAACGCGCCCATGGCAGCGCCGTAGAACATGGCCCGCTTCCAGCTGGCGGGTGTGACCTCGCCGGACTCGGCAAGCGACCCGAAAAAACCGCCGGCAAACGAATCACCTGCGCCGGTCGGGTCCACAATCTCGGCCAGTGGGAGTGTGGGCGCACGGAATGCGACAGACTGTGTGCCATGCTCGCCGGGAAAGGAACGCTCGCTGAAAAAGGCAGTGGCACCGTATTCGCCGTGCTTCACGATCAGGCTTTTTGGGCCGAGCGTAAGGATTTTCTCAGCGGCTCGCCGCAGGTTCGCTTCCCCGGCGAGCAGCCGTGCTTCGCCGTCGTTGATCAGCAGCGTGTCAAGACCCTTGAGCACGCGCAGCAGGTTCTCGCGCGCACCGGTGATCCAGTAGTTCATGGTGTCGCCGCATACCATGCGCACATGCGATAGCTGGGCGCGTACGCGCTCCTGCAGCACAGGGTCGATGTTGGCCAGGAACAGGTATTCGGAGTCGGCATATGCGGTTGGAATCTTGGGGGCGAAGCTTTCAAAAACATTCAGCTCCGTCGCCAGCGTCTGTGCGCTGTTCAGGTCGTCCACATACGAGCCGCGCCAGAAAAAGCTTTTGCCCGCAGCATGCTCGATGCCTTGCGTATCGATCCCGCGACCGGTCAGCACTGCTTCTTCGGTCTCAGTAAAGTCCTCGCCGACCACCGCAATCACGCGCACTGGTGTAAAGAACGAAGCTGCAAGCGCGAAGTGCGTCGCTGCCCCGCCTAATACACGGTCACGCTTGCCGGAGGGGCTCTCGATACCGTCAAATGCGACACTGCCGACTACCAGGATGCTCATCGTATCTCTTTCCAGAACTGTTGCCGTGCTAAAAGCAGCCTATGCATTCATGTACTTGCCGAACAGCAGCTGCAGCTTCTCGCGGGTTGCGACAGGGATCGCTTCGCGCGCGGTCATAATTGCAAACTGCGCCGCTGTTGCGCAGGCGCAGGCACGCTCGCGCGGCAGCGCCGCTACAGCAGCCCGCACCACGCGCGCTGCGTTAGCCGTATTCTGATGCATGACTGCAATTACCTGATCCACTGTCACATCGGCATGCCCCTCGTGCCAGCAGTCATAGTCCGTCACCATGGCGAGTGTCGCATAGCACATCTCGGCCTCGCGGGCCAGCTTGGCCTCTTGCAGGTTGGTCATGCCGATAATATCCGCACCCCATGACCGGTATAGCTTCGACTCCGCGCGCGTGGAAAACTGCGGACCCTCCATGCAAACGTAGGTGCCGCCGAGTTTGCCTGTGACCTCAGCGCTTGCGCAGGCCGCCTGCAATGCCTCGGCAGCTACCCCGCACACGGGATCGCCGAAGGCGACGTGGCCCACAATGCCCTCGCCGAAGAAAGTGCCGATGCGGTTGAACGTCCGATCGATGAACTGGTCAGGAATCACAAAGTCTGTCGGTTTGTGCTCTTCCTTCAGCGAGCCGACTGCGGAGACAGAAAGAATCTGCTCCACGCCGACTGACTTGAGCGCGTAAATGTTGGCACGAAACGGCAACTCACTCGGCAGCAGCCGATGACCCTTGCCATGGCGCGCTAAAAACGCAACGCGGCGTCCGTCGAGCGTACCCAGCACGAGCGGGTCGCTCGGCTCACCCCACGGGGTAGAAACTTGCTGCTCTCGTACGTCGGTAAGCCCCGGCATGGCGTACAGGCCGCTGCCTCCGATAATGCCGATTTCTGCCTTTGCCACGCATTCTCCTTGCCCGGGTCAGTATACCCGTCGATACCTAAAGAAAGACGGAACGCGAGATAGCTTCCGTGTCACGGGTACACCCGTCGCAGTGCAACACGCATCATGCCGGCCTGCGCCAGCATGTGCCGCAGCGGTGCAGTCAGTTCCGGCTGCGGCGGTGCAAGTGCGGCACTTGCCGTCGGCTCCTGCGCGGCGAGCATGGCCGACATCACGGTTTCAGCCGCCGACACCGGTAGGGTGTGGCTAATGAACACAAAGCGCCCTTGCTGCCGCACCAGCACCGGGCCTTCTTCTGTCGTTTGCACGCCATTCTCGCCGGCTTCCACATGCTTGTAACGCTTGGGCAGGCTTGCGCGATACAGGCGAGCAAAGCTCGCGGCGGCATCCGCCGTTTTCCATCGTGATAGATAGACCAGCGCAATGGAGGCCGTGTCATTTTTCGCGGCGTCGGTAGTGGCAGTGCGGGCCTGCGCGGCATAGTACAGGCCGCCGTCCCATGCCAGCGCGGCGTCGGCACCGGCACCTGTATCGGCCAGCGCTCCGACAAGCATCCGCACATCCAGCGCGCCCATCACGCCTACGTCATACGGGGCCCACTGCTTATCGAGCAGCGGGTGCAAGTCCGGCATGCAAAGCAGCGGCGCTATGCCCCCTTGCTCATAAAAATGCGGGTGCAGAATCTCGTAGCTTGTGCCGGGCGGCTTGCTCAGCACCGACGCAAACGCCCCGGCAGTGCCGCGGTCCTTCAGCAAACGCTGTTCAAACATCAGCCCTTCCTGGTACGGAAATAGTAAGGAATCCCGCAGAACGGGCGGCGCGCTATCAAGCACCGGAGACTCGGAAGCCTTGTCGGAACTCTTTCCTGCCGCGTCTGCCAATGCGTTCGGCAAAATGTCAGGTAACGTGCGCAAGGTTCGCCCTTTACCCTCCACGCTCAAATCGTAATCGTAGTAAGCCACCATGGCTTGACCTTCAAGCACCGCCTCACGCGCGGTACCGGTCTCGTCAAAGCGCAGGTGCTCACGATCCTGGGCCACGTTGCGCGGCGTACCATCTGGCCCGGCGTTCTCCCACTTGTCGAGCGTAATGCCGTGCGCAGTCTGGTACTGGTCCTGCAAGGCATGGGTCAGCTCATGCGCCAGTACGGGCTTTTGCGTGTCGGCGTCGATCCAGTTCAGCAGGTTGACGGTCTTGGTTTTGCTGTCGTAAAAGCCCGCTACCTGCTCGCCCAGCAGCTTGAGCAGAAAAGGGCGCAAGGCAAAGTGCTGCGGCAGCAGGCCGAACTTTTCAAGCACGATAGCAGAGCGCTCAATGCGAGCGGTGTCTTTATCCTCGTCCATTTTCTGCTTCAACATGGCGACAACCTGCTCGCGCGTCAACAGCTTGCGCTTCACAGTTTCACGCACGGTAAGGCCGGTATCCCCTGCGTCAAAGCGCAGGATGGTGTCTACAGACTGGAATAATTCTTTTGCCTGCCCCTCGCTTATAGGCGCGTGGCCGTCCCCCTGCGCGCGCCCGCTGCCATGCAGCGTCAGCAGCGCAACCAAGGAAAGGGCAAGCACGGCCAGTTCCCGAGCGTCCCGTCGATTTGGTTTCCGGCAAAAGCTCATCTGCTAAGGATGGTAGCGCGGTTAGGTCACTCACGCTGACGCCTATACTCAGGTATGGCCTCGCAGCTTCCCGTTATGGACAGCACCATACTTTCCAGTCCCAAACTGGAACAGACGCCCTTGCCGGCCGGCTTCGGCAGCAATCTTGCGCAGTCTGCTTTTGCCGGGGTTCGCACCCCCGCAGTTTTCAGCACAGTCAGTGAGGAGCTGCACGCCCTGCGAAACGCGGCAGGTGTGTACGACGCTGGATGGCGCGCACGCTTCCGCATCACCGGTGAAGACCGGGTTCGCTGGCTCAACGGCATGGTTACCAACACTGTTAAGGACCTGAAGCCCGGCCACCTGAACTATACGTTTCTGCTCAATGCGCAAGGTCGCATCCAGGGCGACGGTGATGTATACGCAAAGCCGGATATGTTGCTGTTTGCCACCGACCGCGCCCAGGCTGCCCGTGTGACGGAGCAGTTGGACCGTTTCATCATCATGGACGATGTCGAGCTCACACCTGAGCCGGAGATCACTGCAATCGGCATTGTGGGCCCGCAGGCCGCGACGATGCTTCAAACCACCCTTGAACCGGGGCAGTTCACGCAAACACCCGAAGGGCTGCTTGCACGCGAGTCCGGCGACCGGTATACCCTTTGGCTTGCGCAGGCGGAAGCTCCGGCAGCGTGGCAGCGACTGCTTACCGCAGGTGCAACCCCTTGCGGCATGAAGGCCGTGGAGGCCTTGCGCATCCTCTCCGGTATTCCCCGCTACGGGGCAGACATTCATGACAAAAGCCTTGCGCAGGAGACCGGGCAAACCCGCGCGCTCAACTTCAACAAAGGCTGCTACCTGGGTCAGGAGATTGTCGAGCGCATCCGCTCACGCGCAACCGTACATCGAGGCTTGCGCGTCTTCCGGCTCGATGGTGCCGTGCCTGCTCTGGGAACCGGCCTCTTCACCCCTGAAAAGCCGGAGACGCCGGTAGGCGAGCTCACCAGCATCACAGCTTTGGCAGACACGGCACATGCCGATTTGGCAGGCATCTATGCCCTGGGTACTGTGCGCACCGAAGCAGCAGCAGGCACGCTGCGCTACGATGGCGGCGAGGCCGTTGTGCTGGCCCATGCACCGCTTCAAGTTGTTTGAAAGGATTTATGATATGGCAGAACAACCACCCGCCTTTGTAGTTGTCGATAAACGCAAGTACACCTCTGACGGAGCCATCCGGGAGGGGTATGTTCAGCCTGAGCCCGAGCAGCCCAGGATTCCGGCTGAAACCCTGCCGCCGGCGCCCTCTATTGAGCCGGAGTTTTCCTCGGCCAAGGTGGTAACCATGCCGACCCGCACGCCTGAAGCCGTTGAGGCTGCCGACGATCTCGCAGATGAGGACATGGGCGGCGCGCTCCAACCGCTTGATTCCATAACCGCCGCCGGCTACGACGCTTATGCTGCCGGAGCCCCGGGCTTCGATGCTGACCTCACCGATCTTGAAAATGCCGATCCTATCGGCCAGCCGCGCAGCAGGGCCGAGACCGCCGCGCAGGACTCTGCCTATCGCCAGAGCAGCAAGGACCTTGACGCCATGCTGCAAAAGGCTAACCCCGGCATGCAGTCCCCCGGCGCGGTTACGTTTGAGCATGTGATTCAGAGCTTTTACCTGTCTGCGATCATGGCCATGGGCGCAGGTGCCGAACCCGGCCAAAAACCTCGTATCGACATCCTGGGTGCGCGGCAATCCATTGACATGCTGGCTGTGCTTGAGGAAAAAACACGCGGTAACCTCCTCCCGCAAGAGCAGCAACTGCTGCAAGGCGTGACCTTTGAAATGCGCATGATGTTCCTTGAGCTCACGAATGCCATCAGCAAGCAGGCTCTACAGGCAGCCCCAGCAGGCTCGGGAGCGGGACGCGGCCAGGTACCCCCCGGCAACCTTCGATAGCATGCCCCCTGCAACCATCACAGTGCTGGGCAGCGGCACCAGCATGGGAATTCCCATGCTGGGCTGCTCGTGCACGGTCTGCACCTCGACGGACCCGCGCGATAACCGCACCCGGCCCTCTATCGCCATTGCCTGGAGAAGTGATGGCGATGAGCACTGCGTGCTCATCGATACCGGTCCGGAGTTCCGCCTCCAGGCACTGCGCGAGCGCATTACGAGCGTCGATGCGGTCTTCTACACGCACTCCCATGCAGACCACGTGCTTGGCCTCGATGACCTGCGACCGCTTACCTTTCGCAACAAAAACAGGCCACTCCCCCTGTACGCCGACGCCACCACGGCTGATCACCTGGAGCGCATCTTCGACTACACCTTCTCGCCCGGCTCAACCTATCCCAATAAAGCGCGGGTGGCCTTGCACCGCATCGCCGACTCGGATGAAATGCACGTGGCAGATGCCGTCTTCCGGCGCATCCCGCTCATGCACGGCAGGCTGCCTATCGCGGGCTATCGCTTCGGTTCTGCCGCGTATCTCACAGATATGAGCCTGATTCCTGACGAAAGCCTCACCTTGCTGCGCGATCTTGACATCGTGATCCTGGACGCCCTGCGCTGGCAGCCGCACCCCAGTCACGCTAACGTAGAGGAAGCCCTCGGCTGGGTCGAGCGCATCGGTGCGCGCCGCGCCTTCTTTACCCATATGTCCCATGAGCTTGGCCATGTCGAGACAGAAGCGAAGCTTCCTGCGCACATCCGCCTGCTCTATGACGGCCAGCGCATCCCGGTCGAGCTCTAAGCAATGCTTATCTTCCGTAGCATTCAAGAAGTGCCCGCGCCGTTCGGTCCCAGCGTCATTGCCATCGGCAACTTTGACGGCGTGCACTGTGGTCATCGCGCAATCCTGGCCACAGTCTGCGAGAGAGCTCGCCTTGCCGGGGCGCAGGCGGTTGTAGTCACGTTTGACCCGCATCCGCTGCAAGTGCTTCGTCCCGAGGAAGCGCCGCTGCTCATCACTCCCCTTGCGGAACGGCTTCGCCTGCTTGCCGGTACGGGTGTGGACGCAACACTGGTGCTTCCTTTTACGGAAGCCTTCTCCCGGCAAAATGCGCGCGACTTCGCCGAAAGCGTGCTGCACCGCTCCCTGCGCGCCATCGCCGTACATGAGGGCGATAACTTCCGCTTCGGCTACCGCGCAGAAGCAGGCGTGGAGCAGCTGCGGGTGCTGGGGATTGAGTTCGGTTTCGCTGTGGTCGCGCACTCGGTTCTGCATCGGCGCGGGCTTGCTGTGTCTTCAAGCCAGGTGCGGGCCCTGATTGCCGCGGGCTGGATCGAGCAGGCACGCGCGCTGCTGGGCCGTCCATTTTCTATTCAGTCCACGCAGGCGCGGGGCCGAGGTATCGGCACTCGCCTGCTGGTACCTACTGTCAATCTCGCTCCATATAGTGAGCTCAAGCCGGGCCACGGGGTCTATGTCACACGGCTGCAAGTGGGCAACCGAACATTCCAGGCCATTACCAATGCCGGCAACCGGCCCACTTTCGGTGAAGACTCCTACGCTATCGAGTCGCACCTACTGGATTTTGAGCCGGTTGAGATGACGGAATCCACGCCGCTGACACTCGAATTTCTCCACCGCCTGCGCGGCGAGCAGCGCTTCCCTTCTCCCGAAGCGCTCAAACAGCAGATCGGCCGCGATATCGCCCAGGCTCGCCGCTACCACGCGCTCGCATCGCGGCTCGCTCGCGGGTCACGCTGATAAACTAGCTCTTCCACGCACCCGAGAGAAAACCCATGTTTGAGAATTTGCAGGATAAGCTACAGCGCGCCTTCAAAAACCTGCGCGGCCAGGGCAGTGTCACCGAAGAAAACATCAATGACGCCCTACGCGAAATTCGCCTTGCCCTGCTTGAGGCTGATGTCAACCTCGCCGTCGTCAAGGAGCTTATCGAGCACATTCGCGTCAAGGCCCTCGGCCAGGAGGTCATGACCGCCCTTTCCCCCACCGAACAAGTCATCAAGATCGTCCGTGACGAGCTCGTCAGCCTGCTGGGAAAAGATACAGCGCGCTTCCAGTTCGCCTCGCGGCCGCCGACGGTCATCCTGATGGCGGGGCTGCAAGGCTCGGGCAAAACTACCACCAGCGGCAAGCTCGCGGCATGGCTTCAGAAGGGCGGCCACCGCCCCCTGCTGGTGTCGGTCGATGTCTACCGCCCTGCTGCTCGTCAGCAGCTCAAAGTAGTTGCCGGGCAGATCAAGGCCAACATCTACGAGGGCGATCTGCGCGGCGAAGCCCCCGGCGCGGCCCTTGTCGAACGCCTGGCGAAAGAAGCCCGGCGCGAAGCCGTGAACTCCGGCTGCGACACCCTCATCGTCGATACGGCGGGTCGTCTCGGCATTGACACCGAGCTGATGGACGAGATGGCGATGCTCAAAACGCTGCTTGCCCCGCAGGAAATTCTGTTCGTCGCCGACGCCATGACCGGTCAGGATGCCGTGCAGTCGGCCAAAGCCTTCCATGACCGCCTCGCGCTCACCGGCACCATTCTCACCAAGATGGACGGCGATGCCCGCGGCGGCGCCGCGCTTTCTATCCGCCACATCACAGGTCAGCCGGTCAAGTTCATCGGCACGGGTGAAAAATCGGATGCCTTCGAGGCTTTCCATCCAGACCGTATCGTGAGTCGCTTGCTCGGCATGGGCGACATGATGTCGCTTATCGAGCGCGCTGAGTCTACTCTCGACAAGAAAAAATCCGAGGACTTCGCCAAGAAAGTTCTTTCCGGTGATGGCTTTTCACTTGAAGACTTCCGCGACCAGCTCCGCCAAATTCGCAAGATGGGCTCGCTCCAATCCATTATCAAGATGCTGCCGTCGATCGGCCCCTTCCAGGGCATCCAGCAGATGGCCGACCAGGTGGACGAGAAACAGTTTGTCCGTGTTGAAGCCATCATCAACTCAATGACGAACAAGGAGCGTAATAACCACGAAATCCTGTCGGGCTCCCGCCGCAAGCGCATCGCCGACGGCTCCGGTACGACAGTACAAGAGGTCAATCAGCTGTTGAAGCAGTACGCCCAGATGCGCAAGATGTTCAAAGGCCTGGGCAAGGGCGGCGGGGCCATGCAGCGCCGAGCCATGGGCATGATGAGCGGCATGAAAGGCCGCTGAAAACAGCAGCTTTGTAAAGGAAAGTATGTACTCCTTTAATGCTCTTCAAACCGTATCATCCTGAGCGTCAGTTGTAGTCGAGGGACCTGCTTTTGCTCTTGACCTTTGCGCCTGCACCGGAAAGCAGGTCCTTCGGCTCCGCTCAGGATGACACCAGATATTCATAAGGAGCCACATGCCCTTGCTACAGAACCGCCTCGACGCCATTACGGAGCAAACCCGCAAACTCGTGCAGGCCGAGCGTCTTGCCCCCGGCGAACAGGCTATTCGAGAGCTCTTCGCAAGCGGCATCGAAGATCGCATCCTGCCTGTAGGCGCGCTAGCCCCGACTTTTGAGCTGCTGGACGGCCATAGCCGCATGGTCCGCTCTGCTGACCTGCTCGCACTCGGTCCACTGGTGATTAATTTCTTTCGAGGCCGTTGGTGCTCCTACTGTGTCAACGAGCTGGAAGCCTGGGCGGCTTTGTACGAGGCAATTCGTGGGCGTCACGCCCTGCTCATCGGCATCTCTCCGCAGGCCGTGCGCCAAAACGACTTTACAGCCCAGCAGCACAGTTTAGCCTTCCCGATCCTCTCCGACCCCGGCGCGAAAACAGCAGAACAGTTCGGCCTCGTCTACACCGTACCGCCATACCTGCAGCGCTACTACCGGTCGATCCTGGTCAACATCCCGTTTATGAACGGCGAGCTGAGCTACCGTCTGCCGCTCCCGGCTACCTACGTGCTTGCGCAGGACGGTACCGTTCTTTTCGCCCAGGCACACGCCGACTTTCGCGTACGCCCGGAGCCGGATGAGGTACTGGAAGCCCTCTAGCTATTTGGTCCCGGAGTTTGATGGCTTATATTTCCCCAGGGATGGAAGGAGGCGTTACAGGCCAAATACTGGACGGGCGCACTCGCACGACAGAGGCAGTACAAGTCAGAGTCGCAGCTTACCTGCAGCCTGCTTCGAGATGCCGAAGCATGACAGGCTCGTGGTGTTTCCGTTCCCCGCGGCATCCTTCTTGCCGAGCCGCCCGGCACCGGAAATACGTAGGTTGCACGCACTTTTGCGAACGATGGTCACAGCATAAGATAGCGTAGATTCCATCGATCCCTCCGCTGTTACAGACATGTTCTGAGAGCTCTACCGGAATCGCAATGAGACCCGCGTTCAGGTGATAGACAGGTCGCGACGCGTTCCGGCGATACTTGTGCTTGAAGGGATAACGGTTGCGGTTAGAGTAATTCCGCGCCGACCACCTCACCGTCTTCGTGTAAGAGGTCAATCAGAACCGGTCCGGCCTCCTCTTCGAAAATGAAGCGGTCTGGCAGGCGGTCACCACAAGCGACGCTCAAGCGTGCAAGCACAAACGCCGTTCCTATGTTTGTTGCAGTAGTTTCACAGGCACTGCGTTTTTAGATGAGGCTTGAGTAGATCTTCCATCCCGATGCGCCGGAACAACTCAGTCCGGACTCGGTCCCCCATCATGTTGATGACCTCCGCGCCGGCATCAGCGGGATCAATTGTGACCCGGAATGGACGCTTGCTGAAAGGGGTATCGACCACCCTTGCGATGGCACGGGCAACATCGGCAACGTCAGATCCTGCCGGGGCCATGACATTGTGGCCATTGTGAACGAGTTCCGGCATGTCCTTGTAAGGCCCGTCAGCATATGCGGCCGCGCGCGCTTCGTCGCCTGGATGATCCCTGGATGATCCGCGGTTGGGAAGTGGTTGGTGCCCGCCGTATAGACACCCGGCACAATGATTGTGGTTTCGATGCCCCAGCGCGCCAACTCTCCCGCATACGTAACCGCAATGGAATCCATGGCGGCCTTTGCGGCGAAATAAGGACCGAGGTAGGGCGGCGTACCGCCACGAGTGCTGGAGCTGCCGACCCAAACGACAAGTCCTTCACCCTGTTTGCGCATGACGGGGAGTGCTGCGCGATTGACCCGTTGTGTGCTGAGGACATTGACATCGTAAAGCTCGGCAAATTGCTCTACGGTAAACGCCTCCGAGGGTCCAAAAGCCATGTGGGGTCCAAAAGCCATGTGACCCGCATTGTGGATCAGTACATCAAGGCGGCGGGTCTCCGCCACGACCTGCTGAATTGCCTTGTCCACCGACTCCTGCGACTGAACATCCATCTCAACAGAACGAAGATCCACTTTCTCTGCGAGCGCAAACTGCTTTACTGCTTCCACCTCGTTGGCGTTCTCTCCCGCGGTCCACCGCATACCGGCATAGACTGTGTGGCCTGCCCTGCTGATCGCTCGGGCCGACAGGGCTCCAAAGCCGGAAGATGCACCCGTGATCACGACTACGTATTTGGACATAATTCCTCATTCATCAAAGTTGTTCTAAAAACGCTGGCTCCGTTGAAGACGGTTGCAGCCTGGCCTCAACGGCGATACGCGAATTGTGTTGGAGTTGCCAACCCAAGGGCGGCAACTCCGACGAGCAAGCGGCGGGGCGCGGCAAGCACCCTTGACTCAGGCAAACCCGCCATTCACCCGCAAGACCTGGCCGTTTACCCAACCACCTTCCGGCCCAACGAGAAAAGAGACCATGCCGACGATGTCTGCTACTTCTCCAATCCGGCCCAGCGGTGCCAACTTGCCGATTCCTGCGATCTGTTCTTCACTCTTGCCTTTGAGAAATAATTCCGTGGCCACCGGCCCCGGGGCTACTGCATTGACGGTAATTTTGCGCTGACCGAGTTCATTGGCAAGAACGCGGGTGAGGCCCTCAACGCCTGCCTTGGAAGCGATGTAAGCGCCATAAGCCGGAAAGTTCTTTCCAAGAACGCTGCTTGAAAAGGTGACAATGCGTCCGCCGTCAACGACGTGGCTTGCAGCTTCGCTCATAACCAGAAAGCTGCCGCGCAGATTCGTCCCGATCACCTTGTCAAAAGTGTCAAGATCGCCTTTTTGAATCGGTGCAAGCGGCATGATTCCCGCGCAATTCACTACCGTCGTGATCTCTCCAAAATTAGAACGGGCGGCCTGAAAAATCTGTTTTACCTCGTCTGCTTTGGAGATGTCTGCAGCGATGCTGATTGATTTTCCACCAGCGGCCTGGATGCTTTTGAGAGCGTCTTGCGCTTTAGCCGCATTGCCGGAGTATGTAAGGACCACGGAAAACCCGTCCGCGGCTAGACGCTCCGCGATACCCCTGCCTATGCCGCCGGATGCCCCGGTTACGATTGCTGTTCCTGTCATGTTCTTCTCCTCATTCCTGTGTCATTCCTGCGTTCTACGCTGATAAGACGGTCTTATTTCAAGTAAGAATCATGCATAATTGGCAGAGTGACTATGCGCCTTACGCAACTTCGCCAGGCAGACCTGAACCTGCTCGTCTACTTCATCGCCCTGGTGGAAGAGAAAACGATTTCGCGCGCAGCGAAGCGATTGCGGCTCAGTCAACCCGCTGTCAGCCGGTCCTTGCAGCGGTTGCGAGAACTGTTCCATGACGATCTCCTCGTCCGGAGGGCAAGGCAGTATGAGCCCACGCCTCGGGGGCAAGCGTTGCTTCAGGAACTGACGGTCATCCTGCCGCAACTCGACCGTTTAATCTCCGGCAAGGAGTTCGATCCTTCGACAGAACAGGCTACATTCCGACTGGCCGCGAGTGACAGCCTGGCGCAACTCTATGGACCGGTGCTTGCGAAGCGACACACCGAGCACCGCAATCTCGATTTTTTGTTCCAGGCCTACACCGACGATCGATTCAGCGATCTGGAAGCAAACCGCTTTGACCTGCTGCTTGATGCTGAGTTCAGGGCGCTTCCGGCGACGCTGAAAAGCGAAGTGCTTTTTGAAGAGGAGTTGGTCTGTGCGGTTGCTAACGAGAGTGCATTTCGGAAAAAACTCACACTCGCTCAATACCTCGCCGCGGACCACGTCTGCATCAGCGTGCTCGAAAACCAGCAGGCTGTTCCTGATCTTGCCTTAACCAAAGTTGGAGCGGCACGGCGATGCGCCTTTACTCTCCCCTATTTCACTGTCGGTCTCAGTATGGTTGCGGGAACCTCGCTCATCGCAACCCTGCCCCGAAAACTGGCAGAGAGTCTCGTCAACCCTAGGCAAACAAGATTGGTGCCGGTGCCCGATGAGCTTGCGAACTTTCGCTATCTGATGATCTGGCATTCCCGTCAGGAATTGGACGTTCGCCATCTCTGGTTGCGACAGGCTATGCGAGAGGCAACATGGAATGCCGGGTCGCCTTTTACCGGGCGATGAAGCTTTAATCCAGGTACGCTGAAAGCGCTTAACAATGTATCAAGTCGATGATGAGGTAACAGACTGAAGGGGCTACGTTCCGTACTACCATATGGATGGACGCTGTGAACCGGTAATTATTTGTTGTCCGTACAGCGTCCCGCATACGTTTTGCTACATGCATTTATTGGCGATATTGCGCTCCTCGTCAGAGTTCTTACGCAGCACCGGCACCTACTGCGCGGTGTTCGATACTGCTTCCCAGGCTTCCCATGTGGCTAACCGATCCGCGTAGACCGAACGAACTTGAGGAAGCGCTGTGCTACCGAGAATCAATCGCAGCGGAGACTGCTCCGCGTCTACAACCTTGAGGATTGCGTCTGCTGTCGCTTCAGGGTTGCCGCGTTCCAGCTTCATCAGACCGGCTATGAAGTTTTGCTTGAAGTCGCCGTATACCTCCATGCCCTCTGCCCGGGTTGCGCTCTTCCCAAAGTCAGTGGCGTAGGCTCCGGGCTCAATGATCGTCACCTTGATGCCGAACTGAGCAATTTCCTTCGCCAGAGTTTCATGAAGCGCCTCGGCGGCAGCTTTGGTTGCGGAGTAGAAGCCGATCATGGGCATCGGTGTGAGCCCAAGACTACTTGTGACTCCGAGGATGTGCCCGCTTCCCTGCTGCCTGAGCAGCGGCAGAGCTGCTCTCAATACCCGGACTACCCCGAAGTAGTTCGCCTCGAATAGATCCTGCACCTGCTCGTCGGTAGCTTCTTCAGCCGTGGCGATGAGGCTGTACCCGGCATTATTCACAAGCACATCAAGGCGTCCGAAATGTTCGTACGCCTGCTTCACGACCTGTGGGATTCGTTCGCGGTCGGTCACATCGAGTTGCAGGGGCAGGACCAGATCTCCGAACCGTTCCTTAAGATCGGCGATGTCCTCAAGCTTGCGGGCGGTCGCCGTCACCCTGTCTCCGCGCTTCAGGGCTGCCTCGGCCCAAATGCGTCCGAAACCGCGAGATGTTCCTGTGATAAACCATACTTTGCTACTCATAGCGTTCTCCTCCGCGAAAGCATTCAACTTTCTGCGTTAATCTATACAGCGTAAAGTTTTAAAAGTAGATTATCCTGTAGGAACAATCAGTTGAGCTAGTAAAGATAGTAACCCACCAATCTGAACAGTGTCAAGAATAACCGGAAACAATGGCCAAGAAGCGATTAACGTACCATCACGGCGATTTGCGAGAAGCACTTATCCAAGCTGCCGACGAGATGATTGCCAAGGAAGGGATCGAGAGCTTCTCGTTGCGTACGGCCGCGCAGCGGGCTGGGGTCTCTCCAGCCGCCCCGGCACATCACTTCGGAAATGCAAGGGGGCTCCTTACCGAGGTTGCGATCCTGGCTTATGAAAGAGCTGACCATTATGTAGAACAGGCCGGGCACTCAGAAGATGTTGTAGCCGATGTGCGGGCTGTAAGTCTTGCTTTTATCAGTTTCGCACTTCATCATCCAGGTCACTTTCGACTGATGTTTCGGAATGATCTGGTAGATCGCAGTGATCCGCGATTGGCTGCAGCCAGCAAGATACCGGGCATGCGGTTAGCGCGAGCTGTTCTCGCTTATCGTGGAACGCCTGACGTAGATCCCGAAAGTTTCGGGGACGCTGCCGACATGCTGTGTGGCTTGGCGACTCTCCATGGACTTGCAAATTTGATGTTGGAAGAGAAAGCGGCGCACTTCTTCCAAGGAGCAAGCCCTAAAAATTTCGTGAAGGAGTACCTCCCCAAGGTGATTGAACGCTTGTACCCTGGGTTGGCATAAACCGGCCATCTTGAAAATTAGAAGCGGTTTCATAAATATTTCAGCAGGACTTTAAGACAGCCGAGCTGCAATACATGCTGCCGAAGCACCCCCAAGATGCTTCAAAAGCGGGGCGATCCCCAGCCGGGTGCAGTTCTACTGATGATGGTATTCTCCGCTGCATATGTGCAGGCGACGATTGTATCTCCCACCAAGTACGGTGTGATGTTGAGCGAGCCATCCGGGTTATTGCGCGCCTCGACCAGGATGTTGAACGGTGTGACGGCACCTGTGGTGTGCACCACAAAATGACTTGCTCCTTTATCCTGCGTGCACGAGTAATGCATGTCCACAGTACTTGAGTCGAGCATGGTGTATTTACCGGTACAGCTTGTAGTTACGGGAACTACCTGCTCGGCCTGCGTCGGGGGAAACACGGTGGTGCTGCTGCCGGAGTCTTCGATGCTCATACCACCCCGGCCATCGAAGGAGAAGGTACCGGTGTCAGTGAGCTGGGCCGCAGTGACCGGGCCGCTGAGTGTCGTCCCGCAAGCGCCGCCTACCGCAGCCTGTTAGGTAAAGTTAATCGTCTCATTGAACGGAAATGTTCCTTGGAGATCGGAGACGCGAGCAGAGGCAGTACTCTGCGCAAGGAGGGAGACAGGTAGAGCGCAACAGGTTGCGATTAGAACAAAAAGTTTTTTCATCATGGACTCCAGTGGCGGTACGTCGTACGTGAAGGTTGAAAATCGTAAGGCTTTGTTCGGCAGGTAGGCGCTGTCGTTACTGTCTTTTTGCGAGCGTACGGCCACCAGGAAACGCGACAATGGTTCGCCGCATCATCTACTTGACATATTCTTGCGTAGAAGCGGACAGCCGTGGCGAGAACGACGTTTTCAGCACCGAGAATTCGCTTTCCTGAGAAAGCGTTCCTAAGATGAGGCAAATCTGGAAACAGCGTCTTCTACAATTACACCATGCGGGCCAGAAGGCGGCGCAGCTTCCCAGCTAAGTAGACTCCAGCATTCCACTATGAGCGGCAGGTGTTGCGGGACATAGTAGTCGCGGTCGAAGCGAGCGGCATCTCCGAAACAGGTTCCGTACATGATCGTCACTGGTGGAACGCTTCCTCGCTTGGTACGTCGAATGCATTGAGCGTGATGGCGACCTGGGCGTAGGTGCCGATCCAAAGCACCAGCTCGTAGAGCGCGCCTTGGCCGAGCAGGTTGAGCGCTGCCCGGTAGGTCGCACCGGCCAGCACACCCCCGCCCAGCAGCGCGGTCGCTACGTCGAACGCACAAGCCTCCTCGGGCGTCAGGTCCGGCGGACGGCTGCCTGCGGCGAGCGTTGCAATCTTGACCGGGTCCATGCCTTCCTTCGCAGCGGTCGCGGCATGCGCGTACAGCTCATAAGCGGCCTTGAACCGCGCGCCCACGACGAGGATCGCGACCTGCTTGGCCGATGGCGAAAGGCGCTTCATCGCCGTGACCGCGTCGATCAGGTCGTAATGCGCCTGGCCGACTGTCGGTTCATGGAGGAACACGCTCCAGGGGCCGAGCAGCGCGCCGTCCTCACGCGTTGTTGTAAAGGCGGTAAAGCCGCGCGCAATTTGCCGGCGGTTGCGATCGTACAGGGCGCGCTGCTCGGGGGTGAGCCGGTCGGGCGTTAGTGTCGGAAGGCGCATATTGAATCTCCTTTGAATCAGGCCATAAGTAGGCGGTCTGGAGTGATCGGCAGCTCTCGCACCCGCTTGCCCGTTGCATGCCAGACTGCGTTGGCGATGGCCGGCGCCACCCCGCACAGGCCGAGTTCAGCCAGGCCCTTGACGCCGAGCGGGTTCATGATTCGGTCATCGCTTTCGACGAAGAAGGCGTCGAGTTCGTGAATGTCGGCGCAGACCGGGACTAGGTATTCAGCAAGAGTCGCGTTTGCGACGCGACCGAGATCGGCGTCCCACTCGGCCTCCTCCAGCAGCGCCATTCCGATGCCGCCGACCATGCCGCCGATGCACTGGCTATGGGCGAGCCGGGGATTGATGATGCGTCCCGCGTCATAGGCACCGATCACCCGCGCCACTCGGATGGTGCAAAGCTCCGGGTCGACACGCACCTCCGCAAACACTGCGCCGAAGCCGACTGAGCTGTGCGTCTTCGCCTCGTCGCCGGGCGCGGCGTCGGCCTCTGCGTCAAGGCGTTCCAAGCCTGCGCTGCGAAGAAGCGTCGCAGGGTCGTTTGAGTCGCGGGAACGGGCGAGGTCGGCGAGTTTTAGATTCAACGCCGTACAGGCCGCCTGCACGGCAGATCCTACACTGGCCATCGTGGTGGAACCGCCATGTTCCTTCGCGGGCGGAAAGGTGGAGTCGCCAAGTTCGAAACGCACCCGTTCCACCGGCAGGCCAAGAGTATCCGCCGCGACCTGCGTCGCCGAGGTATAGGTGCCCGGCCCCATGTCGGTGGTGGCGCAGCGCACGGTCACGGTCCCGTCCGCGAAGAGCGTCGCAGACGCAGATGTCGGGTAGCGGGCAACATGGTAGATTGCCGTCGCCATGCCGAACCCGACCAGCTCGCGCCCGTCTCGCATGGTGCGCGGCTCGGGCGTGCGGCGGTGCCAGCCGAACCGCTCCGCCCCTTGCCGGTAGCATTCACGCAAAGCCTTGGAAGACCAGGGCAGATCTTTCATCGGGTCTCTCTCGGCATAGTTGCGCAAGCGCAGTTCGATGGGATCGAGCTTCAGCTTCTCGGCCAACTCGTCCATCGCCATCTCTTGCCCATTCAGGCCGGTCGCCCAGCCCGGACCTCGCATAGGGCAAGGCGTGCTGATGTTCATCGGCACCAGGCCATAGCGGGTCCGCCGGTCCGGGCAGGCGTAGGTGGTGGATGCAGGTGCAAGCGCGCCTTCAGCGAACTCTTCGTAGGTAGAGGTTTGACCTGTGACCTCGTGGATCATGGCGGTAAGCCGGCCGTCACTGTCGGCACCGAGTGCCACGCGCTGCCGTGTCTCGGGACGGAAGCCGATCGCGGTGGAGAGCTGTCGCCGGGTCAGCTCCAGCCGCACAGGACGCCCGGCCCGGCGCGCGGCCATTGCGGCCAGCGTGACATGCGGCCAGGTGCGCAGCGCCGAGCCGAAGGCACCGCCGACGAATGGGTTGATGACCCGCACCTTTTCCGGCGCAATCCCAAAGCGACGAGCGATTTCATCGCGCTCATTGCCTACCCATTGCGTCTTACTCCACAATGTCAACCGGTCGCCCTGCCATTGCGCTACGGTGGCGTGCGGCTCCATTGCATTGTGCTGCTCGCGCGCCTGCACATAGGTTGCATCGACGCGAAACGATGCGGCAGCGAAGGCAGCGTCCGGGTCGCCCTTTTTGGTCTCAGGACCGCGCCCCTTCTTTGCGGCAGCCTCGGAGGTCGGCTTTGAGCGCTCAAGATCGAAGCGGGTGCGGCGCTCGGCGTTTGGATTATAGGTCACGCGGATCAGCGATGCCGCATACAGCGCCTGCGATTGCGTTCTCGCGATTACCAGCGCGACAGGCTGGCCGCTGAACAGAACTTCGTCATTCTGCAGCACGCGCAACTGCTCTCCCGCGACGGGGTCGACTGCCGGTCGTTCGCTCGGAGTCTGGTACGCCAGTCGATCGGCATTGCGATGCGTGAGAACGTGCAGCACTCCGGGCGCGCGCTCGGCTGCCGCCGTGTCGATCGCGGCGATACGCCCGGCCAGCACCGTGCTGTCGTGCGTCGCTGCGTATACAAGGCCATCAGGGTGAAACTCGGCAGCATAGCGGGCGCTGCCCGTAACCTTGGCCGGTCCGTCCACACGGGTAAGTGGTGCGCCGATGGCGCTCATGCGAGGGCTCCTGTCTCGGCCAATGCACGAGCCACCGTGCGCCGGATCAGCTCGATTTTGTAGGTATTGCCGCCGTGCGAGACTGCACCGTCTGCGGCGAGCGCCGCAGCCGCTTGCACGAGCGCCGGGGTGAGGCGTTTGCCTCGCAGCGCCGTTTCAACCTGCGGCAGCCGCCATGGCTTGGTCGCAACCCCTCCGACCGCGATCCGCGCGTCGCGGACCGTTCCATCTTCGCCGAGCTCAAGGGCTACCGCAGCCGATGCGATCGACCATTCAAAGCTCGCCCGGTCGCGGACTTTCAGGTAATGAGAACGCCGCGCGGCTGGACCGGTCGGCACGTCAATGGATAGGATCAGCTCACCCGGTGCCAGTTGTGTCTCAATGGCGGGCGTGTTGCCGGGAAGGCAGTGCAGGTCGGCAAGCGGAATGATGCGTTCCCCGCCCGGTCCGGCAATCCTTACTGTTGCATCGAGCACCAGCAGCGCATTGGAGAAATCGCTTGCATAGGTGGCGATGCAATGCTCGCTGCCGCCGAGCACTGCGTGAAACCGGTTCTGGCCCGTGATGGCCGGGCAACCCGTTCCCGGCTCGCGCTTCTCGCAGGGTGCGCCGGGATCGCGGAAATAGCCGCAGCGGGTGCGTTGGAGCAGGTTGCCGCCAAGTGTCGCCAGGTTGCGGACCTGCGCCGATGCGCTCGCCAGCAAGGCCTCCGAGACCACGGGGCACTCAGCCCGTACTGCCGGATGCGCAGCCGCATCGCTCATTCGTACGAGGGCTCCAAACCGCAAGCCATCGGTACGTTGCTCGATTTGGTCAAGCCCCGGCAATGCGGAGATGTCGATGATGCGATCGGGATTGCGCAAATGCTCACTCATGAGCTGCACCATATCGGTACCGCCCGCAAGGAAATCCGTGCCCGGCTCATGCGCGCCGTCTGAGCGGTGGCGGGCCAGGCTGACAGTCGCGGCAGAAACGCTGGCCGCCTGTGCGTAGGCAAAAGGAACCATCGTCAGCCCTCCCGTCCAGCTACATCGCGGATCGCGGCGACGATGTTGGTGTAGGCACCGCAGCGGCAAATATTACCGCTCATCCACTCGCGTATCTCATCGTCGGAGTGCGCGTGACCCTCGGCGATGCAGGCGATGCCGCTGAGGATCTGCCCCGGCGTGCAGTAGCCGCATTGGAAACCGTCATGCGCAATGAAAGCCGCCTGAAGAGGATGAAGCCGGCCGTCTTTTGCCAAGCCCTCGACTGTGGTGATCGCCTTTCGCTGGTTCATTACCGCGAGCGCAAGGCAGGAGCTCACACGCCGCCCATCAACGAGCACTGTGCAGGCACCGCACGCGCCGAGAGCGCAGCCCTTTTTGCTGCCGGTCAGCTGGAGATAATCGCGTAATGCATCCAGCAAGGTGGTGTGTGCGTCGAGACCCGGCAGGCGGTGCTCGACACCATTAACGGTCAGCACGACGTCGAATTGCCGATGTAACTCGCCTGCCGGTTCATACGCGGCACCTGATGTTGACATTCCCGGTAAATCAACCATCATCACAGCCCCTCCTGCGAGCGAGGTCGAGATAAAGCCGCGCCGTGTCCATTTTCGCTCATCCATAGCCGCCTCACCTTTCATGTATGCCGTTCAGCCAGGCGAGAACCGGTTGAAGTGCGGCATCCGAATTCTTTTTATAAATCAGGCCATGGCCGTTCACGTCGGGGTCGAGGGTCGCCTGCGTGGCATTGAAGTTTGCGTCTCCGCCCTGCCCTGACTGCATGTAGTTTCGTTCGACCTCATAGAAGCGCTTCAAGACCTGTCCGGGCATCTCGGTCGCAACTGGATATCTTATTGAAATCGCGCCCACCCGTCCTGCCGTGCTGTCGCCTCCTGAGCAATCCGTAAACTTTCAGCTGTACATTCGTTCTGTCGAGCACAACCGCAGTAGAACACTGTTTTTCTGCCATGCGATCCATAAGGATGGTGCGACGGTGAGAACGGTTATACCAAAAAAGACCAATCAGTCTTAAAATATAGCGGCCGCGAAGCGCCTATGCGGAAGACTGCGGCAGTTTGATCGTGAAGCGGCACTCCGTCGAACGATGCAGCTCTTCTGGGCGTAAGGATATGAAGCCATATCGATGGCCGATCTCCGGATCTGGGTATTACTCAGCGAGTCTTTATGCCGCATACGGAAATAAATGTCTGCCGATCAATCCGCAGAAGTTGATTACAGAAATCTGGGTAGGTCCAAGAGAGAAATCCTGGGTTGTGCCGCTGGTCGAAAGCATGGTTGCACGGTATTGCCTGACAATTCCGATACGGGCATCGGACAAGCTGATGAAACGCAGGTGCATGCTGCACCGGCAGCAAAGTAGGTCCACCCTTTCCGGTAGAGGCGACACTGAACTTCGCCACAGCTAAAACCGTTCTCAAATTCGGCAACGTCCGAAACACCTAGCTAGTGCTATTCACCAGCTCAGGGCAGGGAGTAGAACTTTTCACATTTGTCGTGTCGGTACGGCTGCTCCTGAAAAGCGGCGTGGACTTGCGCCGCAGATAGCGCGCCAGGTGCGGCGCGGTAAACTTGGCACCCACAGCAAACCGCTGTGCCGGCCCAAAGCAGTTTGCTGAAGCCAGCCCGATCATGTGCAAACCGGAAACACTGGTCTGAAAGTTATGGTTGAGCAGCGGCGTTTCGCCCTCGGTTGCAATTTGCCCTGCCAGTGCAGGATCGAGAAACCGCAATGCGGGAATGTTCGGCTTGTATCCGGTGGCTGCAATCACATGGTCGGCGACAAATACCTGCCCGGGCTTCTCAGGCTGGTCAAAGCCGATATGTACCTTGCCGTCCTCGCAGTGTGCTGAAGTTATCTGCGCGCTCATGTGCATGGCTATACGGCCTTCAACCTTCTCCTTCATAAACCAGCCTGGAATCGGTCCAAGGTGACGCCGGACAACCCTGTGCCGGAATCGCTGCGGCAGCGCGCGGAACATCCAGGGAGTGTGGACGCAGACCATGTACTCCCAGCCCACTCCAAGACCGGAGCGAGGGTACAGGACGCGCCGCTTCATAGGGCGCGGGTCCATCTCCGGCATGTAAAAGCCGATTTTCGGACGGCGGCCCAGGATATGTATGTCGGCACCCGCATCCGCCAAAGAAGCCGCAGTATCTACCGCGGACGCGCCCGCGCCTACCACCAGCACGCGCTTGCCCTTAAAGGGGCGAACATCGCCGTATGTATAACTGTGGGTTACTGCTTCAGGCGGCAAGCCTTGCAATTGTGGCGGTAGATACCCAAAATGAGTAATGCCGACAGCTAATACAACGCGAGCCGCTGTAAATTGCTCACCACTTACGGTGCGCAGCAAAAAGCCTTTCTCATGTTTTGCGACATAGGTAATATTCTCGGTTTCAAGCTGCGGCACCATGCGGCGCTGAAATTCAAGTCCGTATCCTACAAAGGTTTCCAACGGGATCGGCATGCCGGAGTACTTATAGGGCAGACCTTGCTCTTTGCAATACTCTTCCAGCGTAAAGGCACCCTGGGGGTCATATAAGGTGGAAGCATAGCCGTCGGATTTCAGGCACATGCCTGTCGGCATATTGCTTTGCCAGCTCTGCATCGGTCGACCGAAGATGCGGTGGCGCACCTTGTTCCCCCGGAGATATGCCCCGAGTGAAAGTCCGTACGGTCCAGCTCCGATGATGGTCACATCAGTATCTGCTTTCTTTTGCCTCATAGAAAACTCACCTTTGTCTAGTGAATTGTAAAGTATCGGTTTAGGGGTGTTTCAGAAAAATACAGGTAACACTTACTCAAGACTTATGCAGTAACTACTCGCCGTTCTTTACTATCGGTGATATTGACGTAAAAGATATATGGAATTTGAGCACGATGAAACTAGGACAGTACAGCCGGGAGCATATGCAGGATCTGCCCAGGGTTCTTCTCCTTACTACGCAAACGTGGCTGCAGGTTACGCGCCTGGCCATGCGTCTCGCCGGCCGAGGCTGTCCCTTGTCGGTATTGTGTCCGGAGGAAAGCTCTCTTCACCATGCACCGGGCCTCGTCAGTCGCTTTCGTTTTCGGCTGTTGGACCCTCTGGGCTCACTTCGGCATGCCATTGAGGCCGGCGGGGCGGACTACCTGCTGCCTTGCGACGATCTTTCTGTATGGCTTCTACATGAACTCGCCGAGCGCGTGCCTGCCATGCAGCCGCTTATCGAACGTTCACTGGGCGACGCACATTCGTTTTCCTTGCTGCGTTCCCGCATGGATTTGCTGACGCTGGCGCACGAGCTCGGCATACGGGTACCGCTGACGGAGCGGATCACGGACGAACACCGGCTCCGCGGCTGGTGCAACCGACCCGAAGGTTTTGTACTGAAGCGGGATGGTACCTGGGGTGGCTCCGGAGTTCAGATGGTCCAGGCGGGACAAGGTACCGTCCAGGCGCACGCTGCCCGCCGCCGGCTTTTGAACGGTACGCCCGGGACGGCACGGCTGGCGCAGTGGCTGCGTAACGGTGACGGTTCCGCGTTTGCCCGGCTGCGCTGCATGAGCCGGCCGGAGATCACCGCGCAAGCATTTATAGAGGGACTTCCGGCAACTTCCATGTACGCGTGCCACCAAGGGCAAATTCTTGGTGAGGTGCAGGCGCGTGTACTGGTATCACGGGGAAAAACCGGTCCGTCCATGGTGATCCGGTCCATGAGCAATGCCCGCATCTCCCGTGCCGGGGTACTTTTGGCCGGACGCCTGGGACTCTCCGGCTTTTTCGGGCTTGACTTCATCCTCGATGACAGGTCGGGCGAGCCCTTTCTTTTAGAGCTGAACCCGCGCGCCACACAATTGACCCCTTTGGCAATAGCTGGGCAAGTAGACCTGGCCAGCCTGATGTGGGCGTACTGGAGCGGTCGTCCACTGCCTGCACCGCATGCCGGCAGCCTGGGCAGCACAGTCTGCTTCTATCCCGAGGGGCATCAATGGCTCAAGGAAACCGGCAACTATCCCGAATGCAGGACCGATTTGTCACTAAGCGAGCAAGCCGTTATGAATGCGACCATGCTTCGCAAGCACGGCCAAAAATCTAACTTGCGAAGCCTGACATGGAAGTCATTATCTCGGTTCAAAAGCTCACTCGGCGTAAACACGGTACCGGAACCTTTCTGCCACCAGGCTTATGCAGTCAGCGAAGATTTGGATGCAGCCAAAGCAGGCGCACTGGACGACATGGCAACTGTCTCAATGGTCGGTTGACTGTAAAGGCTGCGTGAAACATAGGCTTCAACCACCGTGCTCATCTTCTTAATGGCCTCTTCCATGGATGTTCCTTCCTAATTTCACCCTCCCAGCAGTGTCATCCTGAGCGAAGCCGAAGGATCTGCTTCTGCCTTTGAACTTCGCCCAGCCCCCTAGCCGCGCGCCATTGCCGCGGCTCATTCCCTGTTTGGCAAAGCCAATCGTCCATGATTTGATATATGGTGCAGGTTGGAATGCACCATATCCTAAGGACGTCCGTGACGCTTAAGCTGCTCTCCCTGCTGCCATTTCTTGCCGCTTCCTTCTATGCCTCTCACGCGCAGGTCGCCGACCGCTGGCCTGAGGAAAAGGCAAATGCCTGGTACGCCGCGCAGCCCTGGCTGGTCGGGGCCAACTACATCCCTTCCGATGCCATCAACGAGCTTGAAATGTTCCAGGCCGCGACCTGGAACCCGGCGCTCAACGACAAAGAACTGGGTATGGCCGAGAGCGTCGGCATGAACACTGTTCGCGTCTTTCTGCAGGATCAGCTGTGGCAACAAGACCCTGAAGGCTTCCGGAAGCGCCTTGATGCTTTTCTGGCCATTGCGGCACGCCACCATATCAAGCCATTGCTGGTCCTTTTTGACTCCTGCTGGGAGACGAACCCGCACCTGGGCCCGCAGCATCCGCCCATCCCCGGCGTTCACAACTCCGGCTGGGTGCAGAGCCCAGGCAAGGAGCGCCTGCTCAACCGGGCCGACGAGCCGCAGTTAGAAGTATACGTCAAGGGCGTTGTAGGAGCCTTCGCCAAGGATGATCGCATCCTGGGCTGGGATGTGTGGAATGAGCCCGACAACAAAGGCGGCGACAAGCCTGAAGACATGGCAGCCAAAGTGCAGCGCGTAGACGAGCTGCTGCCCAAGGCCTTTGCCTGGGCGCGCTCTGAGCACCCCGTGCAACCGCTTACCAGCGGCGTATGGAACGGCAACTGGTCTGACCCCGCGCAGGAAAGCGAGACAACGAAAATCCAGCTCGCGCAGTCGGACATCATTACGTTTCACAACTACGGCTGGCCTGAGGCTTTTGAAGCGAGCATCAAGAGCCTGCAACCCCTGCACCGGCCCATTTTGTGTACGGAATACATGGCGCGCGGCGCGGGCAGCACTTTTGACGGTTCCCTGCCCATTGCAAAACAGTACCGTGTAGCCGCTATCAATTGGGGCCTGGTTGCTGGCAAGACACAGACCTACCTACCGTGGGATTCCTGGGAGCGGCCCTACGTCGAGCTGCAGCCTACCGTGTGGTTCCATGAAGTATTCAAGCAGGACGACAAGCCCTATCGTCAGCACGAAGTAGACTTGATGCGGCAGCTTACCGGGCGCGGAACGCCAGGTACTTAAACCTGCTTGGGCCGATTGAAATTCTTATGCGCGGTTCCTATCAATTTTCACTGCTTACTGTTCTGCTGCTTGCCGCTGTAGGGCAGAACCTATGTGCCCAGGCACCTGCCGTGCCGGGCCACTTTACTGATACGGCAGCTGCCTCGGGCATTACCTTTACCGGCGTCGCTTCGCACGGTCCAAGCAAGTACCTGATTGAAACCATGGGCTCGGGCGTAGCCGCGTTTGATTACGATAACGACGGCCGCCTCGATCTGTTCTTCGCCAATGGCGCACCCATCCCCAACCCAGCCCCCAAGGGCACAGTCCCAAAGAAAGTCGGCCCAGCCGACTGGAACCGGCTCTACCACCAGAAAGCCGACGGCACCTTTGAAGATGTCACGGTAAAGGCGGGCCTCCAGGGTATCGGCTACGGCATGGGCATGGCTGTGGGTGACTTCGACAATGACGGCTTTGAAGATTTGTATGTCACCGCATACGGTGGTAACCGGCTGTACCACAACAACGGCAACGGAACTTTTACTGACATAACCGACAAGTCCGGCACAGGCGGCGACCCCACCCCCGGTATGGCCTGGTCCACCTCTGCCGCCTGGGTTGACCTTGATAACGACGGCAAGCTCGACCTCATCGTTCTGCGCTACGTCCAATGGGACTGGGACGACGTATGGTGCGGCGAGCACCGCGAAGGCTACCGAGCCTACTGCCACCCCGATATCTTTCCTGCCATCGCACCGCTGGTGTACCACAATAATGGTGACGGTACCTTCACCGAAGTTGCCAAAAAAGTCGGCATGGCCGTCCCCGGCAAAGGCCTTGGCCTGGCCCTGGCTGACTTTGACCGGGACGGCAAGCTTGATGTCGCCGTGGCTAACGACTCCATGCTTGAGTTCCTGTATCACAACAAGGGCGGCGGCATGTTTGAGGAAACGGGTCTCAATGCTGAAATTGCCGTTGACGGCGATGGCCGCACCTACGCCGGCATGGGTATCGACTTCCAGGACTATGACAATGACGGATTGCCCGACCTGGTCATAACAAATCTGGCTAACCAGAAGTATGCTCTCTACCGTAATAACGGCGACGGCTCCTTTACCTACGATACCTATATTTCAGGGCTTGCCCGCATGACGCTGCTGCACTCCGGCTGGGGCATCCGCTTCCTTGACTACGACAATGACGGCTTGAAAGACCTGCTGGTAGCCCAGGGCCATGATCTTGATACAGTCGAACTCAACTTCCCGCAATTGCGCTACAAGGAACCCGTGCTACTGGCTCGCAACATGGGCCATGGGCAGTTCGTCGACGTTTCAAAAGAGTCAGGCCCCGCGTTTGCCGAGCCCTGGGTGGGCCGCGGGCTTGCCGTCGGCGACCTCGACAACGATGGCCGCCTCGATGCCATCATCTCCACCAACGGCGGCTCCGCGCACATTCTCCACAATGAGACTAAAACCGCCAATCACTGGCTCATGCTCGCCCTCACGGGCCACCGCTCCAACCGCGATGCCATCGGCGCACAGATCCAGATCACTACCACCCACGGCTCGCAGTACCTCACGGTTTCTACTACCGGCAGCTACTTGTCCGCTAACGACAAGCGCGCCCACTTCGGCCTGGGTCCCGACACCCAGGTGCAATCCGTGGTCATCCACTGGCCCAGCGGCATCGTGCAACACCTGTCGAACGTCAAAGCTGATCAGATTTTGAAAGTGGATGAACCGTCGGATACAGCAAGGCAGCCGGACCCTGTACCCGCCCCTGCAGCCGCACACATCGATCCCCACCGCCCTTCCGGGAGCCTCACCCAATGACCTTTCGCCGTTTGGCCCTTCTTTTTGCCCTTTTGCCGGCTTCCGCTTACACGCAAATGACTACTACAGGCGCGCCGGGCCGCTCGACCATTCACATCCGCGTAGCGCCGCTTCCTACGCCGCAAACCATTCCGGATAGCGTTTTCGGGTCTTTTCTGGAGCCGATCGGCCACTCTACCTATGGTGGCCTATGGGCTAACGTCATTGAAAACCCATCTTTCGAAAACGGCTTATGGTCTGCCGGCAACATCGACAGCATGGTGAAAGAACGACCGGAGCTGCGCGGCGCCTCTGAGCTGGGCCTGCCGCTGCCCTGGGAGCCGCTGGATCGCACACAGGGCAATCGCTACGTGCCACTGCGCGCCACGCCGATCCACGAGGTTCCAAACTCCTCGCAATCTTTGCTCATCATGTCCTTGCCCGCGCATGAAACCGGCATCCGCCAGCGCGTGTACCTGCCCGCGCAGCGCGAGCTGAGCTATACCGGCAGCCTATGGGCAAAGCACGTGCGCGGCGGAACAGGGGTGTCTATCTCGCTGCGTCGCCACGCGCACCCGGAGGAAGTGCTCGCCCAAATTTCGCTTGATGTCGCCTCGGCAACCTGGACCAAGCTACCATTCCAGCTGGCTTTGCAGCCGAATGCCGTGCAGCCGCTTGAACCGGTCGATCTCGTCATTTCCCTCAAAGACGGCGCACGCGCCGAGTTCGACAACGTCAACCTGTTTCCTGCGGATGCCGTCGACGGCATGGACCCGGACGAGCTCGCCCTTGCCCGCGACCTCCACTCGCCCCTCATTCGCTTCGGCGGCAACTTTACCTCAGGCTACGACTGGCATGACGGCATCGGCCCCTCTGACAAGCGCGTGTCGATGCGGAACGTCTCCTGGGGCATCCCGGAGTACAACACCTTCGGCACCGACGAGTTTCTACGCTTCTGCGATCTGATTCACGGCCAGCCGCAGGTCGCGCTCAATCTCGGCACCGGCACGCCGCAGCAGGCCGCCGACTGGGTGAGCTATATCGACGAAAAATGGCAGCACACAGGCCTGCTATGGGAGGAAGGTAACGAGCTATGGGGCGACTGGCAGATCGGCTATCCCAGCCAGGATGAAGTAGGCCGGCTTACCGCTTCCTTCAGTAATGCCGTGCGCGCTGTTGACCCCCAGGCGAAGCTCATCGCCACGGGAGCCGACCCGGACCACTTCCATGACTGGGACGCCGTGCAGTTCGCAAGCGCCCCCGGCACCTTCAACTACATCTCAACGCATTTTGTCGTGGGCGATGCTGTGGAGCTGCGCAACCCGCCCGCCGACTTCCCCACCATGGCCGCGCTCGCGCTGCCCATCGGCCTCGCGGAGCGGCTCAAAGCCATTCGTCAACAAGCCTTAGACGCCCACCACCCCGAGGTCAAAGTTGCCTTTACCGAGTGGCTTATGATCTCTGACGATCATGCAGGCCCCAACTATACCAACATGGGTGGTGCGTTGTTTGCCGGTGGCTTCCTCAACATGATCATGCGCAACACGGATGTCGTGCCGATCTCCGATATGACCGGCATCATGGAGTTCGGCGGCATCTGGAAGAAGCGCGGCCAGGTCTACGCAGCCCCCGCCTACTGGGTACTGCGCGAGTATGCCACCGCCGCGCCCAAAACGCTGCTGGCGGCGACGGTTACGGATGCTCCTGCCTATACTGTCACTCATGGCAATAACCGCATTCCGGAGATTGCGTCCGTACCGTTCCTCGACATCACCGCGGCGCTTTCGAGTGATGGAAAACACCTGCTGCTATTTTGCGTAAACCGCCACCTGACCGATGCACTCAGCGCGCAGTTCGACCTGGCCGCACTCGGGCGGCCGGGTGAAACGGCTGAAATTTCTACCCTGCGTGCTGACTCGATCCTCCAAGCGAATGACGAAGAAGATCCTACCCTTGTGGTGCCGCAGCATGCCACGCAAGCCATCACCCCCGGATTTATACATACCTTTCCGGCAGCGAGCGTTACCGTATTGGATATTCCTGTGACTCGCTGAGGGTCGCTTCAAAGTCGTTTGTATGGCGGCTTATCTTCATGAAACGATTTTCTGAAAGGACGGATGCGATATGAACCATGCTCCCCCGCATAGGCCTTTCTTCTCGCTCCATCGCACCGGTCTCGCGGTGTTCCTAGGTGCGCTCCTGTATGCGCAGGCGCAGAGCACGCATGAAACACAGGCGCAAGCTCCCTCGGCCATGGGTCCGAATACAGGCGGCGCACACGCTGCTGTTCTCGATGCGGAACATCGTCCCATCACCGCAGGCGGCTTTGTAAAAACCGGCACGGTTGTGTTTCAGGATGTCGCGGGGAAGTCCGGCCTCTCCGGTTGGACGCACAAGATGGGTACCCCCGCCAAGTCCGTCATTCTTGAAACAGTAGGCTCCGGCGTAGCCCTGCTGGACTATGACAATGACGGCTGGCTCGACATCTACCTCGTCAATGGATCGACTGCTGAGGCGCTTGCCGGCAAGGCTCCGGCCCCGCATGCCGCGCTGTTCCATAACAACCATGACGGTACCTTTACCGACGTAGCCCTGAAGGCAGGCGCAACCAACGACCGCTGGGGTTTCGGTGCTGTGGTAGGCGACTACGACAACGACGGCTGGCCGGATATCTACATCAGCAACTTCGGCAAAAACCGGCTGCTCCATAACAACCATGACGGTACCTTTACCGACATGGCCGAAAAAGCAGGTGTAGCCCTCGGTAACTGGTCTACCGGAGCCACCTGGGGCGACTATGACGGCGACGGGCGGCTTGACCTGTTCGTACCCGGTTACGTGCATTTTGATGCCGCCGACCTCCCGAAAAGTGGCGCGGCAGCTGCGACGCCTATCGCCTCCTGTAACTTCCGCGGCGTCAACGTAATGTGCGGCCCGCGCGGCTTGAAGGGCGAGCCTGACCACCTGTTCCACAATAATGGCGACGGCACCTTCAGCGATGTAAGTGCCAAGGCAGGCGTCTCGGACACACATGCATATTACGGTTTGGCGTCTCTATTCATCGACGTAAATAACGACGGCAAGCCCGACCTGGTAGTGGCAGATGACTCCACGCCAAACTACCTCTACCTGAACAAAGGTGACGGCACTTTTGAAGACGCCTCCTATGCCAGCGGATACGCACTGAATGAAACCGGGCGTGAGACCGCTTCCATGGGTATCGCCGCAGGCGACTACACCCATAACGGCTTGATCGACCTGTACAACACCACCTTCTCCGACGATTACAAGGTTCTGTACCGCAACGACGGGGATGCCAATTTTACTGACATCTCCTACCAGGCGGGAATTGCGGAAGTAACCGTTCCTTTCCTCGGATGGGGTACATCGTTTTTCGACTACGACAACGATGGCTGGCTTGATCTGTTTACGGTAAATGGCCACGTATACCCCGCTGTGGATCAGCAGAACTGGGGCACATCCTTTGCCCAGCGTCCCTTGCTGTTTCACAATGTGCGTGGCAAGTTCGCTATTATGCCGCCGGTTGAAGGCAGCGGTCTAGCCAAGCTTGCCAGCTCGCGCGGCTTGGCTTATGGCGATCTGTTCAATAACGGGCAGATTGATGTTGTGATTAACAATCTGGATGCGCCACCTACCTTGCTGCGCAACGTGATGAGCGCACCCGGCTCCACGGAAAGTGCAGCGGGCAATCATTGGATCGAGTTCCACTTGATCGGGGGACCCCGCTCGCCGAGGGACGGCACCGGAACGCAGATGTTTGTGACAGCGAACGGCTTTCGCCAGCGCGCGGATGCCATCGCAGGCGGCTCATTTGCGTCTTCGCCCGACCCGCGGCTGCACTTCGGGCTGGGGCAGGCTGTGAAGATTGATCGTGTTGAAATTCGTTGGCCGGACGGCACTAAACAAGAGCTTGCGCCGCCCCCGGCGCTCGATGCGATCTATTCCGTGACAGAAGGCGGCTCGGCAAAACCGGTTCATTGAACAGCTGTGAATCCTTCGATTCCGCTGTGCTCCTCAGGAGGGTGTGTAAAGTCGGAACAAACAACAGGTGTCATCCTGAGCGAAGCCGAAGGACCTGCTTTTGCCTTTGATTTTCACGCCGCGCCCGAGCAAAAGCAGGTCCTTCGACTCCGCTGCGCTCCGCTCAGGATGACACAGTTTGTTGCGTCCCTTCACATACCCCTCTCAGGGTGACACGGTTTGTTGCATCTCCTTCACATACATTTCTCAGGGTGGTACCTGCTTTTGGGAACATCCTGTCATTTGTCGTTTGAGTGCGTACCGTTCAGCTCCGCTACGCGAGCCAGCTCCTGCTTGGCCTGCTCGGCCATGCCGCGTCGGCGATAGACCTGGGCAAGCTCAAAGTGCAGCCCGGCATCGTCCGGCTTTCCCGCTATGGCTTGTTCAAGCTCCGTTTGTGCCTTCGGCATGTCCTCTCGGCGACGGTACAGCTTGCCGAGCGCAGCGTGAATCCTGCTGTCCTTCGGCGCTAAAACCTCAGCCTGCGTCAGCAGCGGTAACGCCTCATCCAGTTGATTGCGGTCGGTCAGCAGCAGACCCAGGTTGATGAACGGCTGCTCGCTCGGATGCGGGTCGTCTGCCTGCCATGCCAGTGCCTGCCGGTACGCATTGACAGCTTCTTCAGGTCGGTTCAGCCCTTCCAGGGCAAGGCCAAGATTATTCTCTGCCTTGACGGAGCGCGGCAGGATCGCAAGCGACTTATGAAACGCTTCGATCGCTTCATTGAAGCGGTTTTCGGTGTACTTGATGCGGCCCAGCATGTACCAGCTTTCCCCATCGTTGCTGTCATCCTCGACGGAACGGGTCATCCATGTGTCGGCATCCGCGTAGTCGTTCAGCAGTACATAATCGAGTGCGATATAACGGAACTGCGCTGCCGAGGGAGGTGCCAAGTGGGCCGCGTGGGTGTACTCAGTCAGTGACTCTTTGAGTTGGTGCTCATTGAGAAGGGTAAGCGCCAGCAGGTAGTGCGCCTCCGCCGAAGTCTGGTGCTGCGCGAGGTACGCATGGAGCAACCGGTCTGCTTGCACCCACTGCTTGCTTTCGACCGCTGTGCGAGTGGAGGCAAGTTCATCCGGTGTACCGGCGGCAAGCTGGCACCTGCCTGCGTGGGTGCCAAGGGCCAGCAACGCCGCACATATCCATCCTTTGCATCCTTTCAGCGCAATGCGCATCGTGTTTTCCTCTGTCACCATGGCTATCGCCCTGCTATGTGCCGTGTCAAGCGAAGAACCAAGGCCAAAGTTGCAGAGCGGCGGGTTCCTGCTGTCCCTACCGCTATTATCGGGGGTAGATGCTCGCTTTTGCCTTAGCACTCACGCTGGCCCAGGCACCGACCGCAACTGCGGACAACCTGGCAGCCGCGCGTGACCGCTACGAAGCACTGCTGGCACAAAACCCGGCAGATGCTGCTGCCCAGGCAGGCGAAGTGAGCGCCTCAGAGCAGTTGGCGCTCAACTACCGCGCCATTAAAAATTCTGAGGAAGCATTACGCACCCTGCTCCGCGCACAAAAGCTGGTGCCCGACGATGGACGCCTGCTGTACGACCTGGGTGTGATGGAAGAAGAGTTGCGGCTTGACCGTGATGCCGACGGAACCGTGGCGCACCTGCTCCAGGTAAGCCCCGGTGACTCGAAAGCACTGTACCTGGCGGCGCGCGTCAAGCTGGACCTGGGACAGCTGCCGGAGGCGGAGGCAGACATGCGGGGCTATCTGCGGATCAAGCCGGATGACGCGACCGCGCACTACGGCCTCGGGCACATTCTGCAACAGGCGCAACAGCCGGGACCGGCGGTGGCTGAATTTGAGAAGTCCGTCGCGCTGATGCCGGGGCAAACGGAGTCTTACTACCAGCTGGGGCAGCTGGCGCTTGAAGGCGGCGACTACGAGCGCGCCATCGACCGCGAGACGCACGTGCTAGCCCGCAACCCGCACCACGGCGGCGCGCTGGTGGTGACCGGCACAGCCTTGTTCCGGCTGAAGCAGTATGACAAAGCGGCAGCGGTGTTGGCGCAGGCAGTGACTGATTCGCCTGAGTACCAGCCGGGGCACTACTTCTACGGCTTGACACTGGCCCGGCTGGGTAAAAAAGAGCAGTCCGATGCGGAACTGGCTACTGCCACCAAATTAGCGGATGAGGACAACCGGAAGACCTCGCAAAGGCTGCGGCTGAACCCGCAGTGAACCAATACCTCAGCTTTGAGGATCATATGCGGGCACCCGCATTTCGCGGTTGCGATGCGGGTTCGATCACGTTTCGCCTCTACTCGCGCCGAAGCATCTCTGCCGGGTCCTGCATGGAGGCGCGCCTTGCGGGCAGCACAATCGCAAGCGTCGCCGGGACGATCAAGAGCAGGACCGAAGTCAGCAGCACCGGTAAAGCTGTGTTGCCCCCACCGTAGAATCGCGCCCGCAGCACGTACCCGGCCACGGCGGCGCAGGCAAGCCCAAGCGCGCAGCCGAGCGCAAGCCAGCGGCCTTCCTGCCGCAGCAGCAGGCCGACGATGGCCTCGCGTGAGGAGCCGAGCGCCAAGCGGATGCCGATCTCCTTTTCGCGTAGAGAGACTTCATACGCCAGTAGCCCATAGGTGCCTAGAATCGCCAGAAACAGCGCGGTTGCGGCAAAGGCGGCAGAGGCGCGCATCAGGAACGCCCGTTGGGCGACCTGGCGAGCCATGACCTCGTCCATCGACTCAGCCCAGCGTGAAGTGGCTTCGGGGTATTGCTTGCGCAGGACGGCTTCGACGGTGCGGGCCATGGCTTTCGGTGTGACGCCGGGCTTGCCTTCGATACGCATGGCTAGAATGGCATAGCCGCTAGGGTCTTGCGCGCGCGGGATGTACAGATCGGGCTCGGGTGCGGCGTCCAGGCTTGAGTTGTGGATGTTTCCGACGACGCCGACGACTGTCGCAAAGCCCTTGTTGACACCTTGCAGCTCGCCGCTGCGGATTTGATGGCCGACAGCGGACTGCCCCGGCCACTCGCGGGCGGCCAGTGACTGGTTGACGATGGCGACCGGGTTGCGGCCATCGTCAGCCGCGTTGAAGTCCCGGCCTTCGAGGAGGGTTTGGCCGATGGCCCCAAAGTAGGCCGGGCTTATAGCGAACGAGTTGGGGTTGAGCGTGACCGGGTGAGTCCATTGATCCGGGTAAGCATCCGAGGCAAAACCATAGCGGTTCACGGCATGGCCGAGCGGCTGGTGGTCCGTTGCGGCCACTGCAATTATGCCTGGAAGCTGATGTAGAGTTGCGGCAGCATCCTTAATCTTCTGCTCTGCATTCAAACCGTCCTGCCTAGTATGGCTTCCGCCGAACTGCACATGGGCAAGCAGTAAGTGGTCCGGGGTAAACCCGAGCGGTTGGTGCAGCAGCACGTACACGCTCGCCGTAAGCCAGCCCGCACAAGCTACCAGCACCAACGTGAGCGTAAGCTGTGCTACTACCAGGAATCGCCCTGCGCGCTTCAGGCTGCCGGATGAAGAGCTGTGGCCGGAGCCGCTGAAGTCGCGCACCAGCCCGGGCCGCAGCACCCGCCGCGCCGGAAACATTGTGATGACCACCGCGACCGCAGCAGAAACCGCTACCGCGAACAAGACCACACGAGGCTCAAGCCCGGCATGCGCAAGTCGGGGCAAGCGCAGCGTCGCTGTGCCTTTCAGCAGCCGGAGCAAGCCCGCCGCAAACAACAGGCCGGCACCTGTGCCGAGTGAAACCAGCAGTGCACTTTCCATCAGCATTTGTGCAAGCAGCTGCCCTAGCGTCGCGCCTAGTGTGGCACGCAGGGCCCACTCTTCTCGGCGTCGTGTCGCACGGGCTAGCAGCAGGTTGGCGAGGTTGGCGCAGGCAATGGCGAGCAGAAGGCCGCAGGCGGCAAAGGTAGCCAGCAGGGTGGTTTTTGTATCCGCGCCCAGCAGCCATTCCACGTAGGGGATGATCTCGGTAGAATGGCCAAAGTTGGGTGCGAAGTCGCGCGGGTACTCGGCATGCAACTGCCGGTCTACCTGTTCAAGATCTGGGCGTGCTGCGGCAAGAGAAACGCCGGGGCGCAAGCGGCCAAGCACTTCAAAATCAGCATCTCCGCGTTCATTAACTTTTGCTTCCCGCTCACAGCCGAGCTGCACCAAAGCGTCCGGGCCATTAAAGGAAGCCAAGCCTTCAATCTGCTGTTCCAGGGGAAGCACGCCTGTAATGGGGAAAGCCTTGCCATCAAGCTGAAGCGCCAGAGTGCCAAGCTTGCCACCGCCGAGACGCTGCCAGAACTGCCCGCTCACAACCGCCTCCTGTGTGCAATCGGCCTCGTTGCCGGTCATGGCCCAGCTGCGGCCTTGAGCAAAGCGCGCTCCGAGTGTTGTGAAGAAGCCTTGTGTAACGGTAAGCACCCGTTCCGCACGGACGCCGTGCACCGGCTCTTGTGTCGGCGACCATGGGCGAAATGCAGCGGTGGAAGCAAACGAGTGCGAGCGTCTTTGCCAGTCCTGTACGGTGGGGACAGATGCGGTACCGTCCGGAGTAGGGTAAATCGCAACCAGTCGGTCCGGCTGTGCAAACGGCAGCGGACGCAGTAGAACCGCATCAAGCACCGCAAACAACGCCGTGCTTGCACCGATACCGAGTGCGAGAGTGAGCACTGCGGTGAGAGCGAAACCGGGAGACTGGTGAAGCTGGCGAAAGGCGTATCGAATGCGTGCGAGCATGGTGGCCTCTGGTCTTTACAAGTGCACGTGGAAGGCCCTTTGCAGCAGAATCACAAACGCAATTGAATGTTCAACTTAGGTATTAATCGAAAAGGTTGAGATTGTCCGTTTCTGAACAACGTGTCCACTTGCGGACACTCTGATTCCGAGATTCTAGGCAATCGGCAGCGGTTTTGAAAGCCGCTGTGCTTCACGCAGGACGACCCATCTTCTCAAGGTTGAACTTTTCGAGACATGCTCACCCATGTCTTGTCCGTGAGACACAAAATTTAGGATTATGCGCTCACCCGCCCAGCCGCAGCAGCACCTGGACGCTCTGCAAGCGCTGTTCCCCATGCCGCTCCAGTGCCTGCATGGCAAAGTGCCGCAGGTCGGCGGCGCGCTGCCGGGGCCAGGGTTTGCCGGCAAACCGCTCTGCCGGGGCGTGGAACAACTGCTCAGCCAGCTCGCGTGAGGCAGGCGAAAGCACGTGCGTCTGCAAACCGGCGGCTCGTTTGCGGTCCTCTGCGCATACCAGCCCGTCCAAGGACGGGTGCCAGTACACGGGCTCTTCCACTGAAAAAAGACGGCCGCACACCGTGCAGTGCCGCGTGTCCGGCATCCAGCCCATCAGCCGTACCATCCATAGCGCAAAGTAGGTAACCGGCATCCACACGCAGCCCACATGCGTCTGCTCCAGCACCAGCAGCAGCAGGCGAAACATGGCGTCCTGCGCCTCGTCCTGTACTACGCCGTCGGGCAGCATCTCGTCCAGCACCTCGGTATAAAAGGCGAGCGCGGCAGCACGGGCGTAGTCGGTCGATTCGGCAAGCGGCGAGCGAAGAATCTCAAAGGAATCCAGCCGCACCAGCTCCTGCCGGGGCCGGGTAGCATACTGCGCGCGCACATAGGTCATCGGCTCCAGCGCGCCGCCGAACCTGCGCCGCGACTTGGACGCGGATTTTGCGACACCCTTGATCTTGCCTGCTTCGCGCGTAAACAGCGACAGGATCAGGTCCGCCTCGTGGATCGGCCAGCTGCGGAGGACGACGGCTTCGGCTGTGTACTGCGTGGAAGGCTCCCTTGGATCATTGGGTCATTGAATCAGCGGTGTCAATCCACCTCTTACGATCATAGCCATGTACCTGCCAAGTGCTTCCACACGCCACTTAAGATAAAGCGCTTTAATGCTTCCGATAAGTTTCCCTAATCCTAAGTGCGGTATGAAATCGCCGATGTACCCTGTCGTGAGAGCAAGCATCACCGCGCTTCTCCGCGGTCTCAATCGCGGCAGGTAACGCCGGTGATGCGACTGCGCCACAGGAGATCTACCTAGAATATGCAGAACGATCTACGCAACTTCCTTTCCCTTTCCTACGCTGAGCTCGAAACGCTGAACCTGGAGGCAAAGGAGGATCGCCGCAAGCGCGTTCCCGCCGACCAGATCCGTGACAAGCGCCTCAAGTACCTGCGAGATACAGACGGCATCAAGGCCGTAACCGTGATGTTCAGCGACCTGGAAGGCCGGCTGCACATGCTGGACTATGACAAGAAGTTCCTGGTCAACAGCTATGACAACCTGACGTTTGACGGCTCGTCGATTCGCGGCTTTACCGCTCAGCGTGAGAGTGACCTGCGCCTGGGCATAGACTGGGCTGCATTTTACTGGCCGCCTGCCGACGTATTCGGCGCGGGCAAGGTGCTGGTGTTCGGCGAAGTCATTGACAAGGAAGGCAAACCCTATGCGGGCGACCTGCGCGGGGTGCTCAAGAGCTTTGCCCAGGAGCTGTTCGACAAGGAAGGCTACACGCTCAACGCGGCCAACGAGATTGAAGGCTTTCTGTTCGAGGGCCGGGATGCGGAACGCAACTTTCATCGCAATGGCCGATTTAACTATGTGAACCAGGGCGGCTACTATCACTCCCTGCCCGGCGACGCGCTGCGGGACTTCATCGACCGCGCGGCAGAAGTGCAGCGGGCCATGGGCTTTGAGAACGAGAAAGACCATCCCGAAGTCGCGCCCTCGCAATTCGAGATCAACTACGGCTACGGCGAGGTGGTTGCGGCTGCCGACCAGATCCAGCTGTACAAGCTGATCTGTCGACAGATTGCGCAGCAGCTGGGTATGACGGCGTCGTTCCTACCGAAGCCTGTAGTGGGTGTAAACGGCAGCGGCATGCATACGAACGTGTCCATCACCAAGAACGGCAAGAACATCTTCTGGGACGCAAACGGGACCGAAAAGCTGGCACCGATTGCCTGGGAGTTCATCGACCGCATCCTGACGCACGGCAACGACATCTGCCTGCTGTTGAACTCAAGCGTGAACGCCTACCGGCGGCTGGACCCGCACTTTGAGGCACCGAACCAGATCAAGGCTTCGGCTACGGATCGCGGGTCGATGGTAAGGGTGCCGATCGGCAATGAGAAGAGCGCGCGGGTTGAGGTGCGCTCGGTTGCGCCTGATGCGAACCCCTACCTGGCGCTGTACTCTATTTTCAAATCGGGGCTGCAGGGTAAGACGGCCAAGATTGATAACCTGCGCCAGGCGGAACGCTACCTGCCCGATAACATCTACACGGCGCTTGAGAATTTTCTTGCGGCGGAGTGGACTACCGAACTTCTAGGCGAGGATGTGAAACACCGCTTCGCGGAGTTGAAGCAGGGTTCGGCGGATAGGTGTCCGCGCTTGCTGGGGACGTTCGTAAAGCCGAGCGAGGTGCAGTTCCACCACGAGGTATATAACCAGTACCTTTGGAATGAATTTTAAATTGCGGTTAATTCCTGGGCGCTAGACACATGAAAGCTGTACGTTAGCTCATGAGGCGATAGAGAATCCATGACGAAACTCATTAGGCGAGTTGTCACTACGCACAATGACACGGGTGCATCAGTCATCCATTCTGACCTGCAAATCACCCTTCCCCCTTTCCCCGGTGCAGATGCGGATTTAGCAGTAGTCTGGACCACAGGCTCGGTTCCGGCAGATAACGCCGACGATCTTGAAGGGGACAAGCGACCGGAGGGCATCACCCTCAACGGCGGCTCGGTGCTCAGAGTCACTGAACTGGGTCCCGGGTTTTCTTCACCGATGCACCGAACTTACTCTATCGATTACTGCGCCGTTTTATCAGGTGAGCTGGAACTGATTTTGGACGGAGGCGAAACCATTCATCTTTTCGCAGGTGATATCGTCATTCAACGAGGCACCAACCACATCTGGCGAAATCCCAGCTCAGAAATCCGTTGCAGATTCATGGTTTCAATGATCGAGGCTCAACCGATCTCGATGGAAGGCAAAACCCTGGAAAAAACGCCCGTATAATCGCCCCGAAATGCAAAAGCCGCGCTTTGCAGCGCGGCTTTTGCATTTTCTGTTGCTTCATCTATCGCCCGAAATGCGCGGCGTTCTTCTCGGTAAAGTGCGACCACTTTTCCGGCAAATCATCACCCGCGAAAATTGCTGATACGGGGCACACAGGCACACAGGCACCGCAGTCGATGCACTCGACCGGATCAATGAATAGCTGGTCGGCCGCGCCGAAATCGCCCTCGTCCTTCTTGGGGTGAATGCAGTCAACCGGGCAGGCATCGACGCAGGCGTGGTCCTTGGTACCGATGCAGGGTTCAGCGATTACGTATGCCATTTCAGAACGTCTCCAATGCGGGTGTCTAGCCCCGATTGTAGCAGGCGCGGCAGGCAATCACAGCTTTGTGTCAGCCGCTCTAAACTTTGCCGGGCTCAACATCGGCGTCAAATTGCGCCCTGCGAACATATCGTCAAATACAGCGATCAGTTCCTCTTTCAGCAAGCCGTTCGTCGCCAGTATCTCCGTGCTGTCGAGTCGAAATGCATCTCCATCGAAGCGTGTCAGGGTGCCGCCGGCCTCCGTCACCAGCAATGCACCCGCGGCCGTGTCCCATGGGTTCAAGCGAAACTCCCAGTAGGCATCGATGCGGCCCGCCGCTACGTAGGCAAGATCTAACGCGGCAGAGCCGGCGCGGCGCAATCCATGCGAGCGCATAGTAATCTCGTGGTAGAACTGCGCGTTTGGGTTTTGATGGCGTGAGCGGCTCGGGAAGCCTGTTGCAAGCAGTGCCTGCCCCAGCTTCGGCGTTTTGGATGCGTGCAGCTGCCGTCCATTCAGGTACGCGCCTTTGCCCTTTTCGGTAACAAACAACTCGTCACGCATGGGGTCGTAGAGAACCCCGGCTACCAGTTCTCCGTCTTCGCCTTCAGGCGTTCCGGCGGGGCGATGCTCCAGCCCCAGGGACACGCAGAACACCGGAAAACCATGCGCAAAGTTGGTGGTGCCGTCGAGTGGGTCCACATACCAGCGATACTCGGCGCCAAGCCGCTCGCGCGTGCCTTCCTCGCCGAAGATGCCGTGCCCCGGGAAGGCGGCGGTCAGCCGGTCGAGCAGCAGCTTTTCACTGGTGCGGTCAGCCTCGGTCACCAGATCCACATCTGTTTTGTACTCGGTTTCAACGCCGCGCGCGTAGAACTCTCGCAGCAGCGCGCCTGCCTCCATGGCAATGGGCGCGGCTTGCGCCACCCACGTCCACTTCACATCTGCCGGTACCTGTGTCACTTGGCGGTCTCCTCATTGAGGGCTTTGCGCTCGGCTGCCCTGCGGCGGCCTTCGTCACGCCGGGCAAACTCGCTAATGGTTCGAATTTGTTCCTTGTAGATAAACAGGTTCGGCTGCCCTTTGCGCGTCAGCCGGATCATGCTGTCGTCGAAATACTCGATCCAGCCGGTCACTACTTCGCCGTCGCGCAGCTTCACCTGTACGGGCACCTGTTTTTCGCTTAGAAAACGCAGGTAGAGCGCTTCCTGGCCGGTAGCACCGGCAGGCACACTTCGAGCGCGTTGCAAGGCCGGTGCTTTTTGTGAGGGCATGCCATAGTGTACCCGCCGGGTTGCGCAAACGTGCGCACTCAAGGCTGGGTTGCCGCGCGAAAGTATCCACTACGGTAATGCGGCGTATCCCCGGTGACGTCCTTGGTGCCGGGGGTAAGCGTGATATGCAGCGCGTGAAACCGGCTGCCCTGCCCCAACGGGTTTTCAGGCTTGTCGCCATGGTGCGGGTAGTAGGCAAGCAGGTACTGCGTGCGCAGATCGTCACTCACTTTTTTGAAAGCTGCTTGTAAGCCGCCTTGATTTACGTAGAAGTAGCGACCGCCTGTTTCCTGGCTCAGCACAATCATGGCGTGCTCGCCTGCCGTATCGCGGCCCGCATCGGCTTCAATCGGTACATCAATCAAGCTGTAGATGATGACGTCACTGCGCTGCGCCTCGGCTAATGCCTCATCAAATGAGGTGCCGTTTACTGTATTGTCCCCATCGGTAATGAGGATCAGTACCTTGCGGCCGCTGTGGGATGCCAGTGCGTCAGAACCCAGATAGATCGCCTGGTACACCGCTGTTCCACCCCCGGCGTTGCCCAGGTTGCCGAGACCATTACTGATGCGGCGTACGCTGTTGGTAAATGGAACCACTTCGCGCACGTCGGAGTTGAAATCAAACAGCGCCAGCTGATCTTTGGGTGTCAGCAACGTCTGGGCAAATTCTCGCGCGGCGTGTTGCTCTACGCTTAGATCCTTGTGTGTGGAGCCGCTGCTGTCGATAGCAAGGACAAGCGAAAGCGGCGTGTCGGTCTGCTTTTCAAAGATGGAGAGTTTCTGCGGAATGCCATCTTCGGTAAGGGAGAAGTTGCCTTTCTCAAGGTCCGGAACCGGAGCGCCATGCGCATCGGTCACATTGACAAACAGGTTGACCAAATGAACCTGCACCCGCAGCGTTTGCGGCGCACTATCATCCTGCCCGCGCAGCGCGCCCGCAACAACGAAGGCCAGCAGCGTGGCCGCAAATAGCCCAGCCCGGCTCATGCACGTTCTCCGGGGTGGAGCTCCGCCGGAAACGCCTCGCCGTCAGCCCACACGGCACCATCGACAAAGAACTCCTTTTTCCATATGGGAACGGTTTTCTTAAGTGTGTCGATCACCCAGCGGCAAGCGTCAAAGGCCGCTCCGCGATGAGCAGAGGCAACGGCAATCAGCACGCTGGTCTCGCCGATTTCAAGTCGCCCCAGCCGATGATGCAGGAGCGTATCGCGCACAGCAAAGCGACGGCACGACTCGGCGGCCAGCTCGCGCATTTGTGCCAGAGCCATCGGCTCAAATGCTTCGTACAGCAGGTATTCTGTCTGCCGTCCGCGCGTGTTGTTGCGCACAATGCCGTCAAACACGACTATCGCGCCGTCACTGCCGACCTTGAGCGCCGCAGCGGCGCTTGCGGTATCCAGCGGTTCGTGGGTCAGCAGAACTCGCTCGTTAGGATCGAAGCCCCCGCTGACCGGCGGCAATAGTGCCACCTCATCGCCTGCATGCAATGGGTCGGCGGCTTTGGCGTACTGCCGGTTGACCGCCACCGCGAGCGATCCCCACAAGCCGCCGAGTTCCGGTGCCGCATCGCGCTGCAACTGCGCCAGCAAGATGGCTACAGAGCCGGTTTCGCCGGGCAGCTCCACCCACTGCTCCACCGCGCCGAAATAGTCGCGCAACACTCCGAAAACAAGCACCCGCACCCGCATCTCTTGAGCATACCGCTGCGGCGGGTGGTGAGGTAAAGAGTGATGCGATACGCTAGACCTGAACCGGGTCACAGGAAAGGTCTCTCCTTGCAAGCAGTTCTACAGCCGGATTTGGATGGCCTCACAAAAATCGCCAGCGGCAAGGTGCGCGACCTCTACACGGTCGGTGACGATCTGCTGCTGGTAGCGTCTGACCGCATCTCGGCGTTCGACCATGTATTAGGTAGCGGCATCCCCGGCAAGGGCAAAGTACTCACACAGCTGTCGCTGTTCTGGTTTGAGCTTCTGGAGCACACGGTACCGAACCATCTCATTCAGTCTGAAGTCGATGCCTTCCCCGCCGAGCTTGCGCCTTACCGCGAGCAGCTGCGTGACCGGTCCATGCTGGTCAAGCGCGCCCGGATGTTTCCCGTGGAGTGCGTGGTACGGGGCTACCTGTCAGGCTCCGGTTGGAAGGACTATCAGGCTACCGGGGAGCTGTGCGGCATCCCGCTGCCGAAAGGCATGCGCGAAAGCGACCGGCTGCCCGAGCCTCTGTTTACCCCCGCCTCGAAAAGTCAGGGCGGCGAGCACGATGAGAACATCTCTTTTGCCTCCATGGTGGAACAGATCGGCGAGGCGGATGCAAACACCTTGCGTGAGCTGAGCTTCGCCATCTACAACCAAGCTGCCGCCCACGCCGAGCAGTGCGGGCTTATCCTGGCCGATACCAAGTTCGAGTTTGGCCGTGTCGGCGACGTAATCCTGCTGGCAGATGAGGTGCTGACGCCGGACTCCTCTCGATTCTGGCCGCGCGAAGGTTACGCACCGGGCGGGATGCAGCCCTCGTTTGATAAGCAGTTCGTGCGTAACTACCTCGAAGAAGAAGGCTGGAACAAGCAGGCACCCGCGCCCGCGCTGCCGCCGGGGGTAATTGAAAAGACACAGGCCAAATATCTTGAAGCCTACCGGTTGCTGACCGGCAAAACACTCGTACTCTAGGATTATCTCTAGGAACAAGGAGCTGCGCGGTGGCACTCACAGACTGGATCATCGTCGCGGTGTTACTGCTGTGTACCTTGCAGGCCGCGCGGCGGGGGTTTTTTGTGGAAACCTTTTCGCTTGTGGGCATCGTGGCGGGCATCGGCGTGGCAAGCTGGAACTACACACGGCTTCTGCCGTGGTTTCAAGGATGGCTGCGCTCCGGAGCACTCGCTGACGCAGCCTCATTTGTATGCATTGCACTGGCGGTAATGTTGGCGGCGGGATTGATCGGGCGGCTGGTTCGGTGGTCCGTGCAAAGCATAGGACTGGGTTGGGCGGATCGCCTGCTGGGCGCGGTTTTCGGGCTGGTAAAAGGCGCGGTGCTGGTGACTCTGGGCGTCATGGTACTGGTGGCATTCTGGCCGGGGTCGCCCACATTACAGGGGCCGTTGAAAGATTCCCGGCTGGTGCCGTACTTTGTAGCAGCGGCGCGAGACGGCACCTTCGGCACCCCTGCTCGTCTACAGCAAAAAGTGCTTTACGGCACCCGATTGCTGCATGACCATAGTGCGGATGTATTCGGGCGGTAGTAAGAAAGAGAGACAGAGTGAGACGTGAACTGGAGTCCCTGGTAGCACAGATGTACACCGGTGGTATTACCTATGCCGAAGCGGTGCGCGAGTTCAAAAAGCGCTTTCTGCTGGAGGTGCTTACCACGCACCGCGGGAACCAGTGCAAGGCCGCTAAAGACCTGCGCGTACACCGCAACACACTAAGCCGTATGATCGTCGAGCTTGAGATCGACCCGGCAGAGGTACGCGCCGGTATGAAGCGTCCCTCTCGCAGTGAGCACGCTATAGCCGAGGTGAAGCGTACCGGGAGTAACCCGTACTGACGTGCGGTTTGCTCTATGCTGAAAGGCATGACCAGATCCACATCAAGCCCTACAGCCGATCAGGTCTACATCCAACCCGGTTTTCACTGGGATGAACAGAGTGCGTACCTGTTCGACATTGACGGCACACTGCTGCACTCACTTGACCACGTTCACTATGATTCTTTTTTCGCAGCCGTTCAGCACGTGCTCGGGTGCCCGCTGGTGCTTGATGGGGTAACCGTGCACGGCAGTACGGACCCCGGCATCCTGCGAGATGCGTTCCGTCTGGCTGCCATGAAAGATGAGAGTTGGCGTCCGCATGTGCAGACCATCTTTACGCATATGAGTGCCGGTGTTACGGCCCGGCAGGCAGAAATGAATGTAGTCGTGATGCCGGGCGTGGAACAAACCCTGGCGCATTTGCGCGACAAGGGTGCGGCGTTGGGCGTAGCCACAGGCAACATCGAAACCATCGGCTGGATAAAAGTCGCGGGGGCCGGCCTGCGGGACTGGTTTACCTTCGGCGGCTTTAGTGATTTGTACGAAGTTCGATCCGACATGATCCGCAATGCGCTGGCCATCGCGCACGCCTCAGCAGGACCCCATGCGACCGTATGCGTAGTGGGCGATACGATTTTTGATGTATCCGCCGCACGGGTACACGGCCTGCCGACCATCGCGGTAGCTACAGGCAACTACACCTTTGAGCAATTGATGGAGTCCAAACCGGAAGTATGCGCTACCAGCCTCAGTGCGCTGCTTGCGCACACGGGAGTTGGAAACAAACAGTGAAGCTCACCCTTATTTCCGCAGCCCTGCTCTGCCTCGTTGCCGGTTCGGCGATACCGGCCGAAGCCCAGCAGGCGCCGGTCAGCAATCACGACAAGGACCGTGCGCAAAAATTCTACGTCGAAGGCGCGAAAGCCGTCGAAGCAAACCGTCTGCCTGCGGCGGTCAGCGCGTTCCGGCAAGCGTTGGCGCTCAACCCGGGCAGTCGGGATTACGATGCGGCACTCTCCATCGCACGCGACAATCTGGCCACGCAACTTATGCAGCAGGCTTTGAAGGCCCGACTGCAAGGGGATGACGCTACCTGGCGCGCGCGAATGGCTGAGGCATTGGTGCAGGACAGTCGCAACCCGCTGGTGCTGGAGCACCAGGCGGATCTCGTCGATGACATTCCCAAGCAAAGCCTGCTGAACCATGTCGCGGACGCGGAAGGTCCTATTGAGCTCGCACCGAAAGCCGGCACACAAAGCTTTCACCTGATGCTACCGAAAGGCGAGCTGCTGCGGCAGGTGTTGAGCGCCTACGGCATTACGCCGACCATCGACAGCTCCGTCACCGGCGAGCGCGTGCACTTCGATGCTGATGACATCAGCTTTGCCGAGGCCAAGCACCTGGTGGAATTGGCTACCGGAACGTTTTCTATTCCACTGGACCCTAGCCGCGCCTTGCTTGCGCTTGACAGCAGGGAGAACCGCACCAAGTACGAGCGGCTGGTACTGGAAACGGTGTACCTGCCGGGGTTGACTGCGCCTGAGCTGAACGACGTCGGCAATATCGCGCGCAACGTGTTCGAGGTGCAGCAGGCCGCCGTGCATGAATCGAACAACACGCTTACGGTACGAGCCTCTGCCCAGCGTATGCGTGCTTTTAACTTTGAAGTTAATGAAATGCTGGCCGGGCGCAGCGCCGTCTCGCTTGACGTGGACATTTACGAGGTGCAGACCCAGCGCACCGGCAATGACGGCATACAACTGCCGCAAACCAGCAGCGTCTTCAATCTCACCAGCGAGCTCAATAGTCTGATCCGCAACAATCCCAGCCTGGTGCAGCAAATTATCTCAAGCGGCCTGGCAAGCCCCGGCAACGTGGGCGAGATCGCGCTCGCGCTGATCCTGTCCGGGCAGGCCGGGTCCACGCTGCTATCGCAACCGTTTGCCACCTTCGGTGGAGGCATTACTACCACCGGCCTTACCCTGACGCAGGCCGCGGCCAATCTACAGGTCAACGACTCCGACACGCGCATGGTCGATAAAACGCAGCTGCGGCTGTTGGACCAGGAGCCAGGCACGGTCAAGATCGGCGAGCGCTACCCGATTGTGACCTCGTCCTACTCGAACCTGGCGACAGGCAGCACCAGCATCGCGGGCATCAACTCCGCAGGCTTGTCGAATACATTGCAGCACCTTGGCGTAAACCTGTCTTCACTCGCTTCCGCACAGACTGCAACTGTGCCGCAGGTGCAGTACCAGGACGTCGGCCTGACGCTGACCGCGACGCCGCGTGTGGAGCATGGAGCAGAAATTTCTTTGAAGCTGCGGCTTGAGCTCTCCTCGCTCAGCGGCCAAGTGTTAAACAGCAATCCGATCATCAACAACCGCGCGACCGACTCGGTTATCAATGTAAAGCCCGGCGAGCGGACGGTGCTTGTCAGCTACCTTCAGAACCAGGAGACAGCGGCGATTATCGGCTTACCATTTCTAAGTGAAATCCCCGGCTTTGAGTTGGGGACTAACCGACAGATTATGAAAACACGTGACACGCTGGTGATTATTGTGACTCCACATGTTGTGCGACTTAGCCATAGCGACTCGCAAGGCGCGATGATCCCATTACCGACGCATTCTTAAATAGCATAATAGACATGTCTTTGAAGTAACAAAGTATGGCTTGTATCGAGATTACTTAAATCTAATAACAGTAATCAGTGCGCACAAGACGAAAAGCGACAAGAAGCAGCTCTGCTTCTTCGCTTTCGGGATGAGTACAGGTAAGAATTCTGTGTCATGTAGGTTAGACCTGAGCCCGTGCAGCAATTGGAAACCGCCGTCCCATGCCGAATGCCTTCGATGACACCTTGAGTACAGGCGCAGCCTGCTGGCGCTTGTACTCGCTGCGCTCCACCAGCTTCAGCACGCGCGCTACTTCATCCTGATCCAGATGGGTTTGCGCGGCGATTTCTGCTGCGGTTTCGTAGCGCTCGATGTAAGCCGCCAAAACCGGGTCCAGGTGAGCGTAGTCGGGTAGTGAATCAGAATCAAGTTGTCCGGGCCGCAGCTCGGCTGAGGGTGCCTTCGCCAGAATCGCTTCAGGAATACACGCGCGCCCATGCCGCGCGTGCTCCGCGTTCAACCAGCGGCACAGCCGATATACTTCGGTCTTCATCACGTCGCCGATCACAGCGAGCGCACCTACCATGTCGCCGTAGAGGGTGCAGTAGCCGGTTGCCATCTCGCTTTTGTTTCCGGTGGTCAATACCAGCGCGTTCCACTTGTTTGAAAGCGCCATAAGCAGTGTGCCTCGAATGCGCGATTGCAGGTTTTCTTCTGTTAAATCGCTGGCGCTGCCGTTAAAAACCGGTGCCAGCGCGGCATTGAACTGTGTAAACATGGGCGCAATCGGCAACAGTTCAAACCGGATGCCGAGGTTGGCCGCGAGTTCCCTGCTGTCTTCAATTGAGCCTGTGGAGGAATACTCGCTCGGCATACCGATACCGATCACATTATCCGCACCGAGCGCGTCTACGGCAAGCGCCGCCACCAGTGCCGAGTCGATGCCGCCGCTCAGCCCGATTAACGCCTGCTTGAAGCCGCACTTGTGCACGTAGTCGCGGATGCCCATGGCAAGCACGCGGCAGATCAGGCCGTCTTCGTTATCTTCAGCAGGTTGTATATCGCCGGTTTGCGTCTGCGTGTCAAAGCAGACCATGTCTTCCTCGCACGATCTGGCGCGGGCGGCGACTTCGCCCTCAGCATTGAGCGCCAGACTGGTGCCGTCAAACAGCAGGCTGTCATTGCCTCCGACCTGGTTCACCAGCACGACAGGTTTTGCGTAGCGCCGTGCAATGGCTGCCAGCATGGACTCGCGCACGGCACGCTTACCGCGCCAGAATGGTGAGGCTGAAATGTTCAAAATGACAGATGGCGTGCGCCCGTCGGCCTGCGGGCGCATTAGTTCCTCGACCGGGTCCACCTGGTAACGGCGCGTCTCCCAGAAGCTTTTGTCGTTCCATGCGTCTTCGCAGATGGTGATGGCAACCAGCTCGCCTGCGACTTCCCATACTGCTTGCGAGGGTGCCGGGGCAAAGTAACGCTGCTCGTCAAACACATCGTAAAAAGGCAACAGGCGCTTGCTCTGCACAAAAGCCACGCGCCCGCCTTCAAGCAGTGCGGCCGAGTTGCGAACATGTTTGCCGGTTTCACGAGGGGCGGGTGACGGAAAACCGCACAATATAGCCAAGCCCAGCGATGCGGTGCGCTCGGCGAGCTCCTGTAGTACCTGCTGCGCGCGCTCTACGAACGCGGGTTTCTCCAGCAGGTCGGCAGGCGGGTAGCCGCAGATGCATAGCTCAGGGAACACTACAAGATCTGCCCCAACTTGTGAGGCGCGCTCGGCAAAACGTAGAATGACGGCAAGATTGCCTGAGAAATCGCCGACCGTGGGGTTGATCTGGGCTAGCGCAATCTTCACCTGCCTAGTGTATCAACGTGACCGGGCTTACTTGCTTTTAGCATCCTGCCCCGGCAGTATCAGCTCATCCTGGTCCAGAAACTGCCGCAGAATCTCATCGTCTGTAGCCCGCATTTCATCGAGCGTGCCGAAGAAACGCGCCTTACCCTCATGCAGAAACAACACCCGATCGGCAAGCCGCTGCGCAAAGCGCATGTCATGCGTCACCACAATGCTGGTGAGCTTGAGCTGATGCTTGAGCTTCTGAATCAGGTCGCCCATGAGCCGCGCGATGAGCGGGTCCACCATGGTGGTCGGCTCGTCATACAGGATTGCTTCAGGCTGCGCGGCCAGGGCACGCGCAATAGCGACCGAGCGCTTCATGCCGGTTGAAAGCGATGACGGCAGCTCGTCTGCGGACGCACCGACGCCGACCATCTCCAGCAAGCCACTTACAATGACCTGGATCTGGTCTTCCGCAAGCTTTTGGTTTTCACGCAATGGAAATGCAACATTTTCCCGCACGGAGAGCGAATCAAACAACGCGCCCTTTTGAAAGACCATGGTGACCTTGCGCCGGATCGCCTGCATCTGCCTTTCGTCGAATTTAGTGATGTCCTCTCCGGCAACGAGAATGCACCCGCTATCAGGCTTGTAGAAGCCCATAAGCTGTTGCAAGGAGACAGATTTCCCTACTCCTGAGCGGCCCAGGATGCACATGGTTTCGCCCGCATTTACAAAGAAACTCACATCCTTAAGGACATGGAAGTCGCCGAAGGATTTACTGACGTGATCAAAGGCGATATAGGGCTGCTGCTTGGAGTCTTTTGCCTCAGCCTGCTCTGTCTCACGTCGGACTTCGTCATCGTCAGGCGCGGGCTCATCCACCAGCTTTTCAATGTACTCAAAGCCTTTGGGTAGATTCTCAAGATCGGGCTTCCGGCTGTCTGCGCCATCGGCCTCGTCTTCCGGATCGTGTTTGTGCTCGGTCATCGGGCCTCTGCTTTCCTAGATGCCGGTTGGTTGCGGCCGGCTTCCAACTGCCATGGTCACACTATGCCAGTCGGCAGGCGTGTTTACATTGGTAAACCAGCGATGCGTGTCGTACCAGCCTCGTGCCGCAGCCAGAGACTCTATGCGAAAGTAATCGCATTGCTGCCCCTCTGGAAACTCGGCAGCGAGCCGGTTGATCACTCGCATCACCTTGCGGTCGCCGTTCGTAAGTGCCGCGGTAATACCGGGTGCAAGTGCACTGCTGTATATCGCACAAAGCGGCTGCGTCTTCCCTCCTGCAAAGGGCACCGTAGCCGACGCACCTGTAGCTTGCACTCGCTCCCACAGCACCCGGCAGAACACGGCAGGCAGCAGCGGCAGGTCAACCGAGACAAACAAGGCAGGCTGCGAGCCTGAAACGGAATGCAAAGCAGCTTCAATCCCGGCGAGCGGTCCATCGCCGGGAAAGGCATCGGGCACGGACGGTGCGCTGCACTGTATTCCGGGTGGCAGTCCGGCCACACCGGGGTTGAAGCCTGCCAGCCGCAGCATTGCAAGCATGTGCTCCAGCAGCGTAGAGCCGCCGTAGGGCAGCTGCGCCTTATCGCGGCCCATACGGCTGCTGCGGCCCCCGGCCAGTACAAAAGCGCGCGGTTGCGGCATGTCTGTAATCAGGCGACAGGCTCTGCGCCCAGAGTTTCAAAGAAAGCGATCAATGTTTCAATCCCCCGATGAAAGTTGGCGAGGTGGAACTTTTCATTGGGTGCGTGCAGTCCATCATCCGGCAGGCCGAAGCCCATCATTACGGATGGAATGCCGAGCCCGCGCTCAAAATCGCCTACGACCGGAATGGAACCGCCGGAGCGAATGAACACCGGCTCCGTACCCCATACCTGCTTCAAGGCGCTGACAGCTGCGCGAATATACGGGTTATCCGTACCGATCAGCGCGGGCTCGCCGGCATGGATCAGCTTTGCTTCGACTGTGACACCTTTTGGAGCAAGTGACTCCACATACTGTTTGAACTTTGCGAAAGTCTCGGCGGAGTTCATAGGAGGTACAAGGCGCATAGAGATTTTTGCTGTTGCTTTGGCCGGGATCACCGTCTTGGCGCCGGAGCCGATAAAGCCGCCCGGCATGCCATGGACCTCAAGCGTAGGCCGGGCCCAAGTCCGCTCCATGACGGAATAACCGGGCTCTCCGGTGAGCGTGGGCGAGCCGATCTCATCATGCAGGTACGCGGCTTCATCAAACGGCAGGCGCGCCCAGGCAGCCAGCTCATCCGCCGAAGGCGGCTCAATACCGTCGTAGATGCCGGGGATCAGGATGCGTCCGTCGGCGTCTTTGAGCTGTGAAATGATGTGTGCCAGTGCAAAGAAAGGGTTCGGTGCGGCTCCGCCATACATGCCGGAGTGCAGATCGGTTCGTGCGCCGCGTACCTCTACTTCTGTGTAGATCATGCCGCGCAGACCCACACACAGGGTCGGCAGTTCCGGGGCGAACATCTCCGTATCAGAAATCAGGGCGAAGTCGGCCTTCAGCTTTTCAGGCTGCGTCTGTATGAAAGCCGCGATGGACTCGCCGCCTACCTCCTCTTCGCCTTCAAGCAGCACCCGCACGTTTAACGGCAGTTTGCCGCCGTGCGTCGCAAACAGGGACTCCAGCGCCTTGATGTGCATGTACATTTGCCCTTTGTCGTCCACCGCGCCCCGAGCATATAAATTGCCGTTGCGCTCTACCGGTTCAAACGGCGGCGAGTGCCACTCAGCAAGCGGGTCAGGCGGCTGCACGTCGTAGTGGCCATAGCAAAGTACCGTGGGCTTACCGGGAGCGTGGAGCCAATCGGCAAGCACCAGCGGATGGCCGGCGGTTCCATCTGAATGTGCAATATTGATGAATTCTATGTGTTCCATTCCGATACAAGTCAGGTTTGCAGCAAGCATTTCCGCTGTGCGGCGCACATCTTCGCGGTGTTCCGGCAAGGTGGATATGGATGGAATACGGAGAAGAGATTTTAGTTCTTCAACAAATCGAGAGCTGTTTTCAAAGGCAAACTGAGCCGCAGAAAGCATGAACCATCACCTTAAACAAAAATCTTATCTGGTTGTTATGAATGAACTTAATAGCGAGGTATAGAAGGATCGATGATAGCTGACCAGGCATCGATACCACCGGTAAGCGACTGCGTCTGCTCAAAGCCTTCCCTGCGCAGCCAGGCAGTCACACTCAGTGAGCGTACTCCATGGTGGCAGATAACAATGGTATGGCGATCAGGGTCCAATTCAGAATGTGACCTGGAAGGTATTTCCCCCATGGGCACATTCACGCTACCATGCAAGTGCGCAGTTTCAATTTCCCATGGTTCGCGGACATCCAGCACGATGCATCGCGCATCCTCGGGAGCTTTGAGAAGAGCGGCAAGTACCGCGGGTTCGATTTCGTAGGGCAGCATACAGGTAGAGTACATCTGCTGTTCCGCGGGCAGCTTGGTTTACGTTCTTGCTTTTTGCTATAGGCCGGAATGCAACATTGTTCTTTTGAGTGCCATATACATCTGAAACAGCCGATATGGAGCTGCGGAAAGCTCCTGGAAATTCACCTGAGACCAACCGCAGCCTCCGTGCCGCAGAAGGAAACATACAAACCATGGGTAATGCAGAACGCGTGATGATTGTGGAAGATGAAATTCATGCACTTCATGGATTGGCTGAGCTGGTTTCCTCGTGGGGCTATGAGACAGAGATGGCCGGCGACGGCATGGAAGCACTTGAAAAAGTGTCAGGCTGGCAGCCCGGCATCATCGTAACCGACCTGAAGATGCCGCGCATGAACGGCCTGGAACTCTTGCAACAGCTCTCAGTCAACCGCAATGATTGCACCGTTGTAGTGTTGACTGCGCAGGGCTCGATCGACTTGGCGGTAGAAGCCATGAAGATCGGTGCTTATGATTTCATCCAAAAGCCTGTAGATTCCACGCGCCTTCGGCTAACGCTAAGTAACGCAACGCACATGCGCGAAACCGAGCGGCAGCTGGAGGTCACGCGACGCAAACTGCGCGACACCGGCATCCTGGGTCCGTTGGTAGGCTCCTCGCGCAAGATGCGTGAAATCTATGCCCTCATCGAACAAGTTGCTCCATCCAACGTTTCCGTCCTGATTACCGGCGAGAGCGGAACCGGCAAGGAGCTTGTAGCACGCGCCCTGCATGAGTTGAGCCCGCGCAAACCCAAGCCGTTTGTCGCTGTCAATTGCGCCGCAATCCCTGAGACGTTGATTGAAAGCGAAATCTTCGGACACGAGAAAGGTGCCTTCACAGGTGCTCTGGAACGCCGCGCCGGCTGCTTTGAGCTGGCTGAGGAAGGCACGCTGCTGTTTGATGAAATAGGCGAGATGCCGGTGGTAACCCAGGCCAAGCTGCTTCGCGTACTTGAAGATCGCAAATTGCGCCGACTCGGCTCGAAGGTAGAGTCGCCGGTAGATGTGCGTGTACTAGCCGCTACCAACAAGAACCCTGAAACCGCGGTAGACGCGGGTCTGCTACGCGCTGATCTCTACTACCGGCTCAACGTCTTCAATATCCACATGCCGCCGTTGCGCGAGCACAAGGAAGATATCCCGGCGATTGTAGAAGCCATGATCCAGGACATGAACGAAAAGCATGGCCGGCATGTACCGGGCGTGGAAGCGGGCATGCTGCAGAGGCTGATGCAGTATGATTGGCCGGGCAATGTACGCGAGCTGCGCAACACTATTGAGCGCGCCGTAATCTTGTGCGGTACCAACCCGGTGGGCGTCCAGCACCTGCCGCCCGGTTTCGGCACGCGCGGAGTTGAAGTTTCAACTGATACAGCGGTCGCTAACAGCGTCAAAGTCGAAGTAGGCACCACTGTCGATGAGGCAGAGCGATTGTTGATTGTTAAGACCCTGGCTTCCACGAATAATAACAAGACACGCGCGGCGGAAATCCTGGGCATTAGTCTCAAAACCCTGCACAACAAGCTCAAAGAATATAGTCAGAGTCATATACTGCGTCGTAGCGAGCGTGAGCAACCCCGGCCTGCGACAGCCAAGGAAGATGTTGTATAGGGCCGGTATCAGCGCAAAGACCCTGGTACAACGCATGAAAAGCTTTGCAGCCGTACGTCTCGTTGCGTAAAGTGCAGGAACAACGATGCGTCTAAAAACCAAACTTGTGGTTGCGGTTACCGCACTGGTGTTTCTACTGGTATCCGCGACCTCATGGCTCTATTTATCGCGCTCCCTGCGGCAGTATGTTAATCAGAGCTATGCTTCAACCGATATCATCACCCACCAGGTGCTATTCGCCACCCGGCAGGCTATTGAACAGGGTGTAATTCACGGTGCTATTCAGCCCACGCAGCCGCCGGGTTTATTTCGCGCGCAGGTGGCATCTGTGCTGCAAAATGATGCCGCGTTGAATGCCTTGATGGTCTCCGTAATTAGCTACTCACCTACAATTTTCGACATCACCATTGTTGACAGCGCGAACCGCTCACTCATCAGTACTGACCCCCTGCTCGAAGCCCAGGTAATGCCCTGGCGACCGGACTACGGCAAGCTCCGCAACCGATCTTTTATCAAAATTCTGCAAATTGTATTAGGCAAGGCGCGGGTCTACGATCTGCCACTGACCCTACAGCGCAATGGACAGCCCTTTGCCACTGTACATATCGGCATGCGCACCAGCTTTTTGCTGCAGGCATTCCGTCCCACGCTGCTTGAGGCATTTACTTATGCTGTCGGCGCCCTGCTGATCTCGTTGATGGCCGCGGCGGCGGTGACTTCGCTGGCGCTGGCACCGCTTGAGCAGATTAGCCGACGGCTCGATATCCTGAACGCAGAAACGGTCGACGAGCAGCACGAACGGACCGGCCAGACGGACCCGCTACTGCGTGTATCAAGCAAGATTGAGCGTATCGGCGAGCGCATGCGCAACACCGAAGAAGTGTTCTCGGCACTGAAAGAAAATCTGGATCAAATCCTTTCAAACCTGCAGGACGGGATGATGCTGTTCACGCGCGATTCACGTGCTGTGCTGGTGTCCAGTTCGGTTGAGCGATTTTTAGGCATCAACCGTGACGACATGCTGGGCGCGAATGCGTCCCAGATTTTTGACCGCTCCACAAAGCTCGGCCGCATGGTGCGAGACGCTTTCCAACAGCGAACGTCTATTCCTCAGGCGGAGATAACCACAGAAAACGGTCGTCGGCTTGAGATTGCGCTTGAGATCATTCCGGGCCAGCGCGCCGATGGGAAGGACAGCCTGGGTGCGCTACTTACGCTGCACGATCTTGAATCCGTACGAGAGATTGAAAGCGAGCTGGAGCTGTCTCGCAGACTTTCAGCTATCGGCCGGCTCACCGGCGGTGTAGGTCACGAAGTCAAAAACCCGATCAATGCCATCGTGGTGCATTTGGAACTGCTGCGGAACAAGCTAAGCGGCCCGGAAGCACCGGCCATGCGGCACCTGAATGTAATTCAGAGCGAAATCCAGCGATTGGACCGGGTAGTGCAGACGCTGATCGATTTTTCTCGACCTATGGAATTAAGGCTTGAAGAAGAAGACCTGCGAAAAGTCACTTCCAATGTTCTGACACTGGCTTCAGCCGAGCTTGCAACCCGAAATGTCCAATTGGAAACAGAGTTGCCACAAAAAGCTGTTCCAGTCAAGATAGATGCTGATATGCTGCGGCAAGCAATCCTTAATATCGTGTTGAACGGAACCCAAGCAATGCCTGATGGAGGAACGTTGCGCGTTAGCATGACTGAGGATGCGCGCTATGCGGTGTTGACGATCACGGATAGTGGACATGGCATTTCAAGCGAGATTTTGCCGCGTATCTTTGACCTGTACTTTACAACGAAAAAGGAAGGCAGCGGAATCGGTCTGGCGATGTGCTACCGGATTGTGCAACTGCACTCCGGCATGATTGAAGTGGAATCAGAACCCGATCATGGCACCACATTCACGGTACGACTGCCCCTAAGCTATCCAGCCGGTAACTACACCGGCGCACGCGAACTCACCGGTAGCCGACCGCGTACACTGTTGAGCCAGGAACAAGCATGAAGGTAAACGCCAAACTACAAAGTGTGGCATGCCTGGTATTACTGGGAACTCTGGGAGGCTGTCGTCATGCCGTATTGCCGCCTCCACCTGTGGCCGTTGCACCAACTATTACTCCTACCGGCACGAACCCGATTACTGTTATTACCCCGCTGCCCTCCGTGCCTCCAGACCGCAAAGCCGACGTGCGCCCGGCTCCGCCGATTGAGCAGCCGAAACCGACTCCAGAACCTGCTCCTATCAAACGTGTACACCACCTGCGCCGCAAGGTAGTGACGCCGTCCCCTGCGAACACCGCGAGCGAGACATCTCCATCGCATACTGAAGCACTTCCCCAGGCTGCAAATGGGACTTCAATCCCAACTCAAGTGCTTGCATCCTCCACAACTTTGTCTTCCCCTTCATCCGGCAGCAGTGCTGCAGCGGCCGCGCCGAAATTAGGTGAGCTTTCTACCGGCACTACCATCAGCGGCAATGAACGTATTCAAATGCTTAGTGAAATCCAATCGCAGGAGCTGCGGCTGAGTCGCCTGAAAGAAGTGGCCGGCAGTGAAATTGCTGCTGTGCAGGTGCAGGTTCGATCCTTTTTGGCCAAGGCTCGTCAGGCTGTTACGGAAAACGATCTGGACGGGGCGCAAACGCTAAACACAAAGGCTCGCGTTTTACTGGACGAGCTGGTAGGTGAGTAGTCTCCGAGTAGTCAGGGACCACACATGAGCGTAGACGTATTTGTTGTCGGCGGTGGTCCGGCAGGGCTGGCTGCCGCAATCGCCGCAGCGCAGTGCGGCTTTACTGTCGAGCTCGCCGAACCCTGCGCCGGGCCGGTAGACAAGTGCTGCGGCGAAGGTTTGTTGCCACCTACTGTCGCGGCGCTGGTACAACTCGGCATCTCGCCTGAGCAATTAGAGCAGCATGCAGAGCCGAGCTGCGGCATCCGCTTTCTCAGCGACGGTCAGAAGGCAGCGGCTCTCTTTACTGATACGCCCGCACTTGGTATGCGTCGAACTACCTTGCATGCATTGCTGAGTGATCGTGCGGCTGCGCTAGGCGTTCGCCATACCCAGGCGACAGCTCGCCTGGAGGGGGAAACAGTGCTGGTAAACGGCAAACACTGCAAACCCAAATGGATCATCGGTGCTGACGGGGCGCAGTCAGCCGTGCGCAAGGCTGCCTGCCTTGACGTTGGCCGGATCGTGTCACGCAGGTTTGCCTTACGGCAGCATTTTCAACTTGCGCCGGGGGCAACGGCTTCCACCTATGTTGAGGTATACTGGGCTGCGGGTACACAAGCCTATGTCACGCCCATCAGCGACGGCTGCATAGGGATCGCGGTTTTATCCACTAAAAAGTTGACCAGCATGCCGGCTGCTCTAGCAGCCTTTCCTGCCCTGGTGCGGTTGCTTGAGGGTGCCGTGCCTGCCAGCACACCGCGCGGTGCTGTTTCCATGCATCGCATGCTGCGTCGGGTGCAGCGGGGTTCAGTTGCCCTGGTAGGGGACGCGTCGGGCAGTGTCGATGCAGTTACCGGCGACGGGCTGGCTCTCGGGTTTTCGCAGGCGCTCGCGCTGGGGCGCGCGTTGCAGGCAGGAAACCTGCAGCTATATCAAAATGAGCATACCCGCTTGTCGCGGACCGCGCGCCTCATGTCGCGGACACTGCTGACCATGGGCTCGCACCCTTTGCTAACCCGAGCAAGTATCTTCCTACTGCAGCACCTGCCCGGGCTATTCTCTGCACTGCTCCGCTTCCATACGCAGCTGCCGGTAGCTCGGAGCGAAGTACTCCATAACGAACCGCTTGAGGAGGCACCCCTATGCCAAACACGGCAACCTGCACGCATATCGACTCTGTCCGCAAAGCTCATCCCCATGTCACCCCCCACTCCTCCGGTTGTGAAGAGTGCCTAAAGCTCGGTGAGGAATGGGTCCACTTGCGCGTGTGCCTGGTGTGCGGCCATGTAGGTTGTTGTGACAGTTCACAAGGCAAGCATGCTACAAAGCATTTTCATCATACGAAACATCCGGTGATGCAATCAGTGGAACCGGGAGAAAATTGGGGATGGTGTTTTCTCGATGAGATTGAGTTTGAGGCAGCCTGATAACTTGCCGGAAACGTTCTGCTTTACAGTTCACCCCGAGCCACGCTCGGACAAAGGTTTGGTATGAGCAAGCTTGTAAATGATGAAGTGCCTGCTGAAGAAAAGCCGAAGCTAACTCGCCGCAGCTTCTTGGGCCACCTTGGCGCGGCGGGTATTGCCGCTACAGCTTCACCCGTTATGGCCGCGCCTGTACAGGCTGCTGAGGCGGAGGAAAAGGCTGCACCAGCCGGCTCGCGCGCGGTAACGCTGATGGTAAACGGCCAAGCCCGCAAGGTTTACATTGAGCCGCGCGTCTCATTGCTGGATTGCCTGCGTGAAAACCTGGACCTGACCGGTACCAAAAAAGGCTGTGATCACGGCCAGTGCGGCGCCTGCACGGTACACATCAATGGTCGTCGCGCCAATTCATGCCTGACCTTTGCGGCCATGCACGAGGGGGATGCAATTACAACCATTGAAGGCATTGGCCAGCCGGGGAACCTGCACCCCGTGCAGGTAGCATTTGTGGAGCATGATGCGTATCAGTGCGGCATCTGCACCTCCGGCCAGATCATGTCGGCGGTTGCCATGCTCAAGGAACCTGTTGCCGGCGGACCTACAGGTAAGAGCGATGCAGCAGTGCGCGAAGCTATGGCCGGCAACCTTTGCCGATGCGGCGCGTACAAGAACATCACCGCGGCAATTCAGGATGCGCGGCAGCGGGGTGCCTCTACAGCACCGGGGCAGACCATCAGCACGTTTGTGCAGGAACAGCTGGAAGCGGCACGATTCAGCAGCGCGACCATGGCAGCCAGTCGTCTTGCAGCCGGCAGGAGGGATGCATGATTGACTTCGCACTCAGCAAAGCCGCAACGCCTCAGCAGGCCATCAAGCTTGGCGCCGCTTCTCAGACGGCACAGAACGGCGCACAGGTCCGCTTTATCGGTGGCGGCACGAACTTGGTCGACTTGATGAAGCTTGATGTCGAGCGGCCGTTGCAGGTAGTCGATATCAATCGGCTCGCGCTGACTGATATCAGCCAACAGCCGGATGGTTCCCTGCGCATCGGGGCCCTCGTGCGCAACTCTGATTTGGCACACCATCCGGAGGTGCTGGAACGCTACCTGGTACTCTCGCAGGCGCTGTTGAGCGGAGCCAGCGGGCAGTTGCGCAACATGGCCACTACAGGCGGTAACCTGCTGCAGCGTACTCGCTGTACTTACTTTCGCGATACTGCTTTTTCAGAATGTAACAAGCGCCGGCCGGGCTCCGGTTGCGCAGCCATCGGCGGCAACAATCGCATCAATGCCGTGCTGGGTACCAGTGAGCATTGCATTGCCACACACCCGTCTGACATGGCAGTCGCCATGACCGCACTTGATGCACAGGTGCACATTGTCGGCATAAGCGGCGAACGCGATGTACCCATTGGAGAGTTCTACAAGCTGCCCGGTACCACGCCGAACATTGAAAATGTGCTGGCTCCAGGTGATCTGATCACCTACGTCACTCTTCCCTCGCTCCCACCGGGAACCCGCTCGCACTATCTTAAACTACGCGATCGCGCCTCTTACGAGTTTGCACTGGCAAGCGCGGCAGTCCTGATTGAGATGGACGGCGATCGCATTCATAAAGCGCGGGTAGTGCTGGGCGGTGTGGGTACCAAGCCCTGGCGCAGCGAGGCAGCCGAGCATGCGCTGGTGGGCAAGCCGGCTGAGGAAAAGCATTTCCAGGCAGCGGCGGAAATTGCCTTGCATGGTGCGAAATCCTATGGCGAAAACGGGTTCAAGATCGAGTTGGCGAAGCGTTCGGTAGTGCGCGCGCTCACAACCGTGACCGCGCAGCAGGCATAACAGAGAGGGATTTTATGGCTACCAGCAGCACAGCCCCAAATAGCGTAACGATTTTAGGTGCCGCCGTACCGCGCATTGATGGGCCGCTGAAAACAAGCGGCACTGCGCGCTACTCCGCAGATTTCAATTTACCCCGCATAGTACACGCCATCCCGGTATGCGCCACCATCGGCAGCGGGCGCATTACCCGGCTTGATGCGAGCCGCGCCGAGCGCATGCGCGGTGTGTTAAAAGTGTACTGCTATGGCAACATACCCAAGCTATACCGTCCCGATCCTTCCGGACGGGCTTGGATCTCCGAAAGCCGTATGCCATTTGAAGATGAAACCATTCTTTATAACGGCCAGTATGTAGCACTTGTTGTGGCAGAAACCATGGATCAGGCTCGTGAAGCAGCCGCGACGGTACAGGTTGAGTACGCAGCGACCAATCCGAACCTTTCGCTTGACCTGAGCGATGAGCTAAACGGAAAGCTTTCCGTACAGAGCCAACGCGGCGACGCTGAGAAGGCCTTTGCCGCGGGTCCAATCACAATCGACCGGACCTACGTAACGCCTGTTGAGACGCATAACCCCATTGAAATGCACGCCATTGTTGCCGATTATGACGGCCACAACTTCACTCTCTATGAGTCGACCCAGGGCATAGAAAACGCCCAGGTCGCAATGGCCCAGATGCTTGGCGTGCCACTTGAGAATGTACGGATCGTCATGCAGTTTCTAGGTTCGGGCTTCGGGGGCAAGCTAGCGCCATGGCCGCACGCGCCGCTCGCAGCTGCTGCGGCACGCGACCTCAACCGTCCGGTGAAGCTGGTCGTAGACCGGCCTATGATGTTTTCGAATGTCGGTCATCGTCCGCGCACTATGCAGCGGGTTCGGCTCAGCGCCGCTCCGGATGGAAAGCTGAATTGTATTTGGCATGACTACGTAAGCAATGCTTCGTTTGTACCGGACGACACCGGTGAAGGCTGCGGCGAAGCTACTCCCAGTCTTTGGAGCACGCCTAATCTACTCGTACGAGACACACTGGCGAAACGCAATATCGGCAAATCGATGGCGATGCGTGGACCGGGAGCCGTGCCTGGGCTATTCGCAACGGAGTCGGCACTCAATGAACTGGCCGTAAAGCTCAAGATGGACCCTGTACAGCTACGCCTTGTGAATGAGCCGGCACTTGATGAGAGCAAGGGGAAGCCGTTCTCCTCGCGCCATATGAAAGAGTGCCTGACTGTAGGTGCGGAGCGCTTCGGCTGGAAGGGTTACAACCCGCAGGTTGGGAGCATGAAGCGTGATGGCCAAAATGGTCTTGTACTGGGCTGGGGTGTCGCTTGCGCTTCCTGGGGCTCCGGTCGCGCGGGCGTCAAAACGCGCGTCAGCTTAAATGATGACGGTACCGCTCGTGTCGTTTGCGGTACCCAGGACATCGGCACCGGTACATATACCATCTTTGCGCAGGTGGTGCATGCACGCACCGGTATTCCCATGGATCGGATCTCGGTGGTGCTGGGTGATACCAAACTGCCGACAGGACCTATGTCAGGAGGCTCGGTTGTCACGGGCTCGGTCGTTCCGGCAGTTGATCTAGGAGCTAAGGGAGCCGCGGAGCAGATGCTTAAAGTTGCCTCTAAAAGCGTCGGCGGCACTTTCACAGGTCGCCCCGTAGATCAGCTCGCACTCTCCGACGGCTTCGTCCACCTGAAAGGTTCCACGCCGTCGAGCGGTGTGCCTTTCGAACGAGTGCTGCAACTCGAGAATGTGCGTTCTGTGACAAGCGAGGGAAACATGGAGGGTACCGACCGGGATAAGGAAGCCCAGAAGTACTCATTCCATTCCTTCGGCGCTCACTTTGCCGAAGTTGAGTACGATCCGGGCATCGTACGTCTTCGTGTTTCACGCATCGTTTCAGTTATCGATGTGGGCAAAATTATCAATATGAAGGCAGCTCGCAACCAGATGGAAGGTGCGATTGTTATGGGGGTAGGTATGGCGTTGTTCGAGGAAACGCAATATGACGCCAAGACCGGCCGCCCTACCAACAATAACTTGGCCGATTACATCATGAGCGTGAACCCGGACGCACCTGATATGGATGTCACCTTTCTGGACTACCCGGATACCAATTTAAGTGCTATCGGAGCTCGCGGTGTCGGAGAAATCGGGCTCGCCGGTGTCGCCCCTGCTATCACAGCTGCTGTATACCAAGCTACCGGTGTATGTAAGCGAGAGCTGCCGGTGCGTATTGAAGATTTATTACCGGCTTGATGGAGGACGGTGCTTGCGGCTGCTCTACATGAAGTAGCGCGGCCGTAAATGCCTTAGTCTTTAGCTAATTCCAGCTTTACCTGCTTTTTATGCTTTGAAGTCAACTGTCAGGGTAAGGTTAGTGACTCATCGTTTGATTTTGCCAAGCTGTGCTATGGATTGCTGCTGCCTGAAGTGTGGCTGCAGGCAAGGGAAGGTTAGTAAGTACAAGGCTATTTTCACTGTTTTGCAGCGGCAGACCCATGCGCCAGCTCGTAAGATTTGACTGGATAGCATCGGCAGCCAAGGGACGGCTAAATAAATAACCCTGAAAATCCATCTCATCCATCTCTAGCATAGTTTGAAAATCACGTTCACTTTCCACGCCTTCAGCAACAATGCGTTTACCAAGTGAACGGGCAAGGCACACAACAGTTTCAATCACCTGCAGTACGGCTGGTTCGGACTCAATCAAGCTTATAAAGCTTCTGTTGATTTTCAGCGTGTCCACCGGTAACTTGTGTAACATGCTGAGCGAAGAGTGACCCGTCCCAAAATCGTTGATCGAAATGTGAACACCCAATGCACGCAGCGTGGAAAGCTGCTTGACGGCGTTCCCGCAGTTGGTAATAATAGTACGTTCTGTAATTTCGAGTTCCAGTGTATTAGCCGGAACCCCTGACTGAGCCAGCGCCATGGCTACTTCTTCCGCAAACTGAGGTTGCTCAATTTGTCGTGCGGACACATTGACCACGATGCGGGCCTTATCCCTAACTCCAAGTTGCCACTGCCGTGCATCTTCCAGAGCTTGGCGCAGCACCCAGGCGCCGAGAGGAAGGATGAAATCGCTTTGTTCCGCAATGCTTATGAATGCATCCGGGGAGACAATTCCGAGAATAGGATCGTGAAGCCGGAGAAGGGCTTCAAGGCCGCAAAGTTGGCCGGTGGAGGAGAACTGGGGCTGGTAGAAAAGCTTGAACTGCGAGGCATCCAGGGCGGCACGTAAATCCGCCGGTGAAAAGATCTCCGTGCTGCGTCCTGTCCCCCTTCCTCGCTCCTCACTTATGCCGGCTCGATGCTTGACCGAGTACATTTCCGTGTCAGCATACTTTTTTAGAGCTTCAGACGTTGTTCCATGATCCGGGTACACGGCGATACCGATGCTCGCGGAGCCATGTACAAGCACGCCATCCAAGGAGAAAGGGTCCTTGAAACAGCCGCAAAGACGGTCTTTGTAGGTCTGGACATCCTCCAGGTTTTGTAGAGCAGTTGCGATAAGTAGGAACTCGTCTCCTCCAACGCGAGCCAGCAGGTCTGTAGCACGAACTTTTGCGCCGAGCCGCGAAGCAATTTGCTGCAAGTACAAGTCCCCGACTTTATGCCCATGCCGGTCATTGACTTGTTTGAATTGATCCACATCGATGTAGGCCACCCCGATACAAGTACCAGTCCGCTCAGCCTGCTCAATCACTTCCTCAAGGCGCATGTCGGCAAGCCGGCGGTTTGGTAAAGCGGTAAGCTGGTCGTGGCTGGAGTGATAATTCAGTTCGTCGTACATGCGACGTTGATTCACGGCAAGGTTAGCGAGGCTCGCTCCCATGGTCAGGACGTCCTTTTCTTCAGGGGAAAGAACTCGCTGCTTGAGGCTCTCAACCCGGAACATGCCTACCTGCTTGCCTCTGGCGTCGCTCAGCGAAGCTTTGTACAAAAATTCCGAGCTTCCACTTCTTTCCGAAAGCGCTGCTTGCGTAGTACCGGTCTCACTCTCAAGTAAAACGTAATAACAGCAAACTTCTGAAACCAGTAAAGTGATGGAACCGCAGATGTCCCTCAGTACCTCGTTGAGCGGATTTTCTGAGTTGATCTGTTCCAGAAGGCGGCTGCGCTCACGCTCCACTTGTATCGAGCGTTCGATTCGTCGTGTCTGCAGAGCTACTCGGCGCCGCAGCACGAGAACCCAAAGCATGATGAGCAACCATGAGGCTAGTAAACCGCTACCGACAATTAAGAGATGACGAAAATTCCACCAGGAAGGTAGCGACAGGACTTCAACATCGCTGCTGCTACGCAGATCCATGCGGAATAAAAGAGGTTTGCGCCAAGTGATGCCCGGTGTGACGCGGCACACTCCATTGACACGTACCTGCGCACCCGGTGCCAAGTCAGGCAGTGATGCCCTGTTCTTACTATGTCGCAACACCAAGCTCACTGGATGTTGCTCAACCATAATCACCAAGGTGTCAGACGATTCCCCTTGGAGCTTGGATAAAACGTGCCCACTCATCTGGATGAGAGTGTCACTGTACATGCCGCTCAATGCCTCGCTGTAGCTGGCCTTCTGCGGCACGACCGATTCCATGTGCCCTATAGGGTAGAACTGTGCATCTTCAAGCACGGCGGAGTAGGCATGATCGTCGGCAAAGCCGATAACGTCGACTACCGTGCCAAGAGGCAGCTCATCCATTTGCCTGGTGAGTACAAGCAGACCGTGGCCTTCATGCTGTATTACAAGCGAGTAGCCCGGATCAAAGGCCGTCACAGCACCCTGCAAGTGAACGCGCTTCGACTGGTTGACAACCATGTGAGATGCCATGACATTTTCGATTTCTGTCGTGGGAAGTTCGAGCGGATTGACAGTGGGCTGGCGAAGTATCTTCAAGTTCGCCGCTGAGCTCACAAACAGCTTTGGGCGCATTGTCTGGTAGCGAGCGTTGAACTCGGCAGCGGCAGCGCCTGCGATTTCTATATCAGCATCGATGAGACCATTCAGATTTAACCCTCGCGGATCTTGCATGTAGACCTGAACAATGCCGCCCGGAACAAGCACCTGCAATTGTGCCACAGTGTAATTATTATGAACTTCAAGACTAGCTGAGCGAACGATTCCCCGAATGGAAACGTATTGACAATCTCTCTCGCCAGTCATCAATTCGTTGTAGCTGGATGGCTTCACAGCAATACTGCGATGGCCGGCCAGCACGTGGATGTCAGCATCTCCTGCAACCCTGGTACGAAGGCTTCGCTCCGTGATTCCCTTGATGTCAATGAGGTCTCCTACATGGAGAGGATAGGGATGAGTGACCCAAACAAACACCGAGCCACTCATATCCGAAACAAAAAGGAGGTTATAGCCCGGTTCATAGTACGTCACGGTAGCGACAAGATGTACGGGAAGTCCTCGCTCAGCTTCGTCCGGAGGCATATCGTGCACTTGCTTTGCGGTAGTTACAGGCGTGGGGGCTGCCGCGGCAGGCAACACCCAAATGGCCGAAACAAATAGCACAAGAAGTGCTGCAAGAAAGCCGTGAAAGCAATCGCAAAGCCGCTCATGCCCCCTAAGAATTCCACCTGCTTGGTGTGGGATTCGACAGACGAGCCAAACCGATTTTTTTCGCAAGTACTCACGGGCATGCCGCTCTGTAAGCATTTGGCTTCTGGTATCCCCTTACAATCAACATCGGCAGAAGCAAACATATAAATAGGGGAGCAAGCAGCAAAAAAACAAATCGGTAACGTACCGACGACACTGTAACCTTCGGTCTTTTCTACGGTACCCGGCCGAACCGATACCGGTCAGCGGGAACACTCCTACAACACCCCAACCTCATAGCTCAACACAGCAGCAAACTTACCGGTCAAGGCGCCGCCTGCGTCATGTCGCTGCGAGGGGCACTACAAATCCAATTGAGACGGCTTTTGTGTGGAACCACAATATCGGCAATCCGGACTGTAATGCAGCGGTACACTGTCGCTATACCGTGCAAGCCGGATGTAATATTTCAGCTACAAACCGACTGCAAACACATGCAGGCAAAATAAGTGAAGCGGCGTAGTGAGCTATATGGGTCTACGGCTGGAACGGTAATATCACTTACAAGAGGAACCTGCATTGATTGTGAAGGGAGGCCGGTCCGAGTGCGCGAACGCAGTAAACCATAGACTGCGCGATACTGTCATAACTGATGACAGCGTGAGCGGCAATGCAGCCTTGCGGGGTCTGACCGTGCATGTCACCGCTTCCTGCTCTACATAAAAGACCGAATTACTTTTGTTGGTCAACCGGCGTGATAAGCAGACATTAATGGACGAGTAGAAGCTATGCAGCATCCACAAATATTAGCTCCAGAGTTTAGTTTCTTCACTCTAAATTCGCTCTGCGGCACGAAGCATTTCAATCTCAGCATCCGTAAATACGCGCGAGCGAATAAGAAATCGCACGCCCTCTGATCCTTCGAGTGAAAACATGCCGCCACGTCCCGGCACTATATCAAGGGTCAATTGCGTGTGCTTCCAATACTCAAATTGGCTCCGGCTCATGTAAAACGGTGTTGCGCCTGCTCTCAGTATGCCGAGCAGCACGTCGCTGTCGCCTACCAGGAACTCGCCACGCTCATAACACATAGGCGAGCTGCCGTCACAGCAGCCGCCGGATTGATGGAACATCAGCTCTCCATGTTTCGCGGAAAGCTTGTCCACCAGCGCAGCGGCTGCCGGGGTACACAGCACTTGTTCAGGGACCTCTTGCTGTGTCATATTGACTTCCGGCGCTTGCGGCATGCTAAAAGAACCCCATCGCGTCCGGGCTGTAGCTGATGAGCTGGTTCTTAGTTTGCTGGTAGTGCTCCAGCATCATCAGATGGTTTTCGCGCCCGATGCCCGATTGTTTGTAGCCGCCGAACGCGGCATGCGCCGGATACAAGTGGTAGCAGTTGGTCCATACGCGCCCTGCCTCAATAGCCCGGCCCATGCGGTGCGCACGGTTGATGTCGCGCGTCCATAGTCCCGCACCCAGGCCGTAGAGCGTGTCATTGGCGATGGAGATGGCTTCCTCCTCATCACGGAAGGTAGTGACAGAGACAACCGGCCCAAAAATCTCTTCCTGGAAGACACGCATTTTGTTGTGACCCTTGAAGATTGTGGGCTCCACATAGTAGCCGCCCGCGAGGTCGCCATCAAGGGTGGCGCGCTTGCCGCCGGTCAGCACTTCGGCACCCTCCTGCCGGCCGATGTCAAAGTAGGACAAGATTTTTTCAAGCTGCTCACCGGAGGCCTGTGCGCCCATCATGGTGGTGCTATCAAGCGGGCTGCCCATCTTGATGGCCTTGACGCGCTTGATGGCACGCTCCATGAAGCGGTCATAGATCGATTCCTGAATCAACGCACGCGACGGACAGGTGCATACCTCGCCCTGGTTCAGAGCGAACATGGTAAAACCTTCAAGCGACTTGTCAAAGAAGGCGTCATCGGCACTCAGAACATCCTCGAAAAATATATTCGGGCTTTTACCGCCCAGCTCAAGCGTGACCGGGATGATGTTCTGCGAGGCATACTGCATAATCAAGCGGCCTGTCGTCGTCTCGCCGGTGAACGCGACCTTATTGATGCGCGGGCTTGAAGCCAGCGGCTTCCCTGCTTCAAGGCCGAAACCGTTGACAACATTGAGCACACCCGGCGGCAGGATGTCTTCAATCAACTCCAGCAGCACGAGGATGGACATCGGTGTTTGCTCAGCAGGTTTTAGCACCACTGTGTTACCCGCAGCCAGTGCGGGCGCGAGCTTCCAAACAGCCATGAGGATCGGAAAGTTCCACGGGATGATGAGACCAACGACGCCGAGCGGCTCGTGGAAATGGTAGGCCACCGTGGTCGCATCAATCTGTGAAATGCCGCCCTCCTGCGCACGAATAGCACCGGCAAAGTAGCGGAAGTGGTCGATGGCAAGCGGCAGATCGGCGGCCATTGTCTCGCGGATCGCTTTGCCGTTGTCCCAGGTCTCTACCGTGGCCAGCAGCTCCAGGTTGTCCTCCATGCGTTGCGCGATGCGTTGCAACATCAGGCTGCGCTGGGCGGCGGGCGTCCGGCCCCAGGCTCCTTTCGCCGCGTGCGCAGCGTCTAGCGCCATGTTCACGTCGGCAGCGTTGGAACGAGCGATTTCACACAAAACCTGCCCTGTCACAGGCGTCACATTTTCAAAGTACTCGCCGGAGGAAGGCGCCACCCAGGCACCGCCGATGTAATTGTCATAACGCTTACGCAGCTGCACTGGAAAGCTATGCGTCGCGGGTTGCAGAGAGGTCATGGTAGCCATGCGATTTGCTCCTTCATAACGGCGCGAAAGCGCGCCCGGCGTGATTCTATGCTTCCCTGCAATCATCTGTCGCTACGTGGCAAACGCAAATCGGCCCCGCCTGCAAAGATGCAGTGAGGGGCCGTGTTTGCTGCCGGTACAGCTTGATCTACTGCGCCTGTCGATTTCCCTGACTCGGGTCCTCCGGGTGGTTGTAGTTCACCTTCAGGGTCAGAATTTCAAACGGATGGATCGACACGGTTGCCGTGGTGCCGGTCACCGGAACCGTAGCGCCCGCTTCCTTCTCTATCAAATTGGTGATGCTTGCCTGGGTCGCCCCGGCGGGTAGCGTAAGCTTCACATCCCCGGCTACCCCTGCAGATTCATACATGTGGAAGATCAGAGCGTTGGAGTCTTCGGCCTTCTTCATCGCAGTCAGGATCACGTTTGGTGACGATATAGCCGCAAAGCTGTGCTCCGAAGGCAGCGTACCCGCATGCTGCGCAACCTGCATGGCCACCAGCGGGTAGTTGAAGTCGTAACCATGGTGAACCGTGGCAGCCTGCTTCCAGTCACCGGCATGCGGGTACAGCGCGTAGGAGAAGTGCTGCGAGCCCTGATCGGCATCGGGGTCCGGCGACACGGGCGAGCGCAACAGCGTGAGCCGCAGCATATTGCCCACGGCATCGTAGCCGTACTTCGAGTTATTGATGAGGCTGAAGCCGTGCCGGCCATCGCCTTCATCGGCCCAGCGAAGCGCCGGTACCTCGAAGCGCGCCTTCTCGAAGCTATTATTGCGGGTGGTCGGCCGCTCAATGGTGCCGTACGGGATCTCGTAGGTCGCATTTTTGCTCGTAGCGGCCAGTGGGAATGCCGCCTTCAGCAGGATGTGCTTCTCGCGCCAGTCCACGTCTGTCGTCACCACGGCATGGTCTGCCCCGGCGTACAGCGCGTAGTCCTGCGTAAAGGTCGAGCTCTGCCACTTACGCTTGACGCGGATGACCGAGCGCATCGGCGAGTGGTCTACAAGCTCAACCGACTCGGCGGTGTTAATTTTTGTCGGCGCTACGTCGTAGGTGCCCGGGTCGATGTTCCAGGCGTCATAATCTTTCGGATTGTCTTTGAACGCCTGCAGCTCGTTGCCGCACCCGCCTGCGGCAAGCGTCTCAAAGTTCGCATGCTTGTCAAACAGGCTGGTCACGCAGCCGGTCTGCTTGTCTATCGACAGGCGGATCGCGTCATTTTCCAGTGTCAGGCCGTTTGACTTTACATCGCTGACGAAACTCTTACTTCCCGGCATCACGTGCAGCAGCTTGTAGCCCAGCGACGGCACCGCGTCAACGCGCATCTGCAGCTTAAAGTTGTTGGTCTGCGCATCGTGCGACATCACGGCCGACGGCAGCACCTTGCCGTTGGCATCCATGACCGTTACGGCATCCGTGGCAGCAGGCATCTGCACATCCACTGTGACGGTGGCAGAACGCTCCCAACCTAGCGAATTCCATACCAGTACCGGCACACCGTTCTTCGCGCCGGCCGTATTCACATTTTCCGCAAGGGCATCCAGCGAGTTTTCCTTGATCGCCGCAGTCTCCTGCCGCACCACGCTGAAGTCCTTCTGCGCGTCGCGGTAGATCACCGCAATGCCCGAGCCCGCCGCCAAGTCATGAAAGTCATTGAAGGTGATCTTTTTCCACGCATCTGTCAGGTCGTCGCCGGGGTACGCCTTGCCGTCAAGCCACGCCAGCGAGGCGTACTTTTCCGCATCCAGCGCTTCCTCTTCGCTCGTGCGCATGCTCAGCTTGTGCTTGGCCTGGGTGGTATACACGCCGCGGTGGTATTCCAGGTACAGCTCATCTTTCCAGGTCGGGATGCTGACTTGCCCTTCACCGGCGGGTGCCGGGTACGTGTAGCCTTCGCCGATAGAAGCATAGTTCCAGGTGTGAGGATCGGCCACCAGTTCCGGTCGCACTTTCTTGAAGAACGTCTCTGCCGTGCCGAACTCCAGTTTAGGCGCTACCTTGTCCGGCTGCGTCCAGTGTTCGCCTTCATCAAGCATCGCGCGGGTGGGGCCGCCGCCGTGGTCGCCTACCCCGTACAAGTCCATGATTTCCGTCAAGCCCGGTGCCAATTTACGCGCTGCAACCAGGTCGATCGACAGGCGCAGCGGACCCAGGGTTTGGTTGCCGTAACCATGCGGAAAGTACGTCAGTACCTTGCTGCCGTCGGGCGACTGCCAGTAGAACAGCTTGAACGGTAGCTGGTTCGTATCATTCCATGCCATTTTTTGCGTCACAAACGTGTCGATGCCCGACTTCAGATAAATCTGCGGCAGCTGCCAGTTATAGCCGAACGAGTCCGGGTTCCAACCGATATGTACGTCAACGCCGTATTCTTTCTGATAGAACCGCTTGCCTATTAATATCGAGCGCGCTGTGGACTCACCGTCGGGCAGGTTCAGATCCGGCTCTACCCACATGCCGCCCAGCACCTCCCAGCGACCATCTTTGAGGCCTGCCTTGATCTGGTCGTTCAGCTCCGGATATTTATCAGCGATCCACTCGTTGTACTGCGCTGCAGACTGCGTAAAGGTGTACTGCGGATACTCATTGAGCAGCTGCGCAGCGGTGCCGTAGGTGCGCCGCACCACGTCAATCGTCTCCGACCTTGGCCACAGCCACGCCGCATCAATGTGCGAGTTACCCGTCACATGGAAGGTGGCCTGCTGCAGCATCGGCTTCAATGCTTCCATTTGCGATTGCGCCGCTTTGATCGAGGCATCGAACCTCCCTTGTCCCCCTGCGCCCGGCTGGTCCAGAGCCTTGACATCAATCGCCGCAATTACTTTTGCAAGGATCTGCTGATCGGCGGCAGGGTTTTTCGACAGAGTTGGGATCAGCGCCTCGGCTGACAACACCTCGGCCACCAGGTCGCTCGGATTGGGTCGCCCGTCCGGGAACTCTACATGCAACGTCGCTCGCCGGTAGCGCTTCGGCGTCGCCGTCGCCAGCAGCTTGACCGCTACCTGGATCTTCTCGCCCGGCTTGGCACTGTCGGTCAGCACTACCGGCTCCAGGCCGGTGCCCAACGCCACCCTCCGACCATCGAAATAAATAATCTCCGGCACATCGCCATCGGACGAAGCCTCAAAGCGGAACGTGATGCGGCTGCCGGTGCTGTCGTACCCCGCAAAGCTTTGCGGAATTTCAATCGTGCGGCGATACCACACAGCCTCTTTGGGCGCATCGCTCCTGGGCTGCACTACCTGCCAGCTCGAGTCATCAAGCGTTGCGGCTTCGCCGTGCGGCAGGTCGCCTGCGTGATAGCGCCAGTCATCGGCCTTGAACTCGTTCAGCTTGCCCAGACGCTCCAGGGTTGCGCGCTGATCCGGGGAGAGCGCCTGCAACAACTGCTGCGGCGTCAGGGTCTGGATGTCGCCCTGCGCCTGCGCCGGTGAGAGCGCTCCTGAAACCATGCACGCTGCCATTGCCAGGCTTACTGCTGTTCCCACACGACTTGCTGTTATTCCGCTCTTGCCCATCTGCGTAGATCCTCCATTGGCTCTGCATACGCTCTGCAAAACCAGCCAGCTTTGTTCACGAGAAGACTAGACCATTTTCCTATGATGTGACCATCTTTATGGAAACCTTCCCACGTTGGTAGGTTGGTACTCCGTGCTTCAATACAGGAGATAAGGAATCAGACGCATGCCCCTGAACTGTGGAATCGTAGGCCTGCCCAACGTAGGCAAGAGCACCATCTTCAACGCGCTGACCTCGGCAAAAGCCCAGGCTGCCAACTATCCATTCTGCACCATCGACCCGAACACCGGCGTAGTGACTGTGCCCGATGCGCGACTCGATAAAATCGCGGCACTCATCAAGCCGAAAAGCCTGGTACCCACCACCATGGAGTTTATCGACATCGCCGGCCTGGTTGAGGGTGCATCGAAAGGCGAAGGGTTGGGCAACCAGTTTCTCGGGCACATCCGCTCGACCGATGCCATCGCCCACGTAGTGCGGTGCTTTGACGACCCGGAGGTGATCCACGTTGCGGGCGGCGTCAACCCGCTGCATGACATCGAGATCATCAACACAGAGCTGCTGCTGGCCGACCTGGACACGGTGGAAAAGCGCATGGTCCGCGTGGAGAAAGCCGCCAAAAACACCACCGATCACAAGGTAAAAACCGAGCATTCGCTGCTGGGCAAGCTGCTTGCGGTGTTGGGCGCGGGCAAGCCTGCTCGTACCGCAGAGCTGACTGATGACGAACGGCTGATCGCGCGCGACCTGTTCCTGATTACTGCCAAACCGCAGCTGTATGTCGCCAATGTGGATGAAGCGGGTCTGGGCGCGGGCAACGCCTACACAGCGGTAGTAGAGCAGCGCGCGCGGGAGGAAGGCAGCCAGATGGTGCGCATCTGCGGTGCGCTTGAAAGTGAAATTGCACAGCTTGAGCCTGAGGAGCGTGACGAGTTTCTCGCTGACATGGGCCTGGCCGAGCCTGGGCTCAACCGGCTCATCCACTCCGCCTACCGCCTGCTCGACTTGATTACGTACTTTACGGCGGGTGTGCAGGAGGTGCGTGCCTGGACCATCCGCCGTGGCACCAAGGCACCGGGGGCGGCTGGGGTGATTCACTCTGACTTTGAGAAGGGCTTCATCAAGGCTGATTGCTATGCAAGCGATGACCTATTTACACTGGGCAGCGAGCAGGCGGTAAAGGAAAAAGGCCTATTGCGGTCTGAAGGCAAGGAGTATGTCGTTAAGGATGGCGACATACTCTTTTTCAAATTTAACGTGTGAATCAAGCATTGGACCCGTAGCAATGCCCCCTTGCAGGCAGGGCATTGCTGCTTGTACTTGCTGCTGCTTACTGCTTGAAGACAGAACCGTGTTCAGCATTGCTAGTCCAACGCAAACCGAATGTGTAGGTTGGGCTGTAGTACTCGCGTTGTACCGGATATTGTTCCTGACCGTTATAGAAGCCGAAAACTTCATTGTTAAGGTTGAGGAACTGCGCGACGATACTTGCTCCGCGGCCTTTCGGGACAAGATAGCTTACCTGCGCATCGACCTGCGTGTGCGGGTAGTAATAGTTATCACCACCCGGTCCAAGTGGGCCGCCTTGCGTAATGTTTGTAGGGGAACCGGCTATCGGGGTGCCATCCGTGTACTGATAGGCGGAGATATACGCATCGTTATGGGTCAAACCCATGCGCGCCGACAAGCCGTACTTATCATAAGTCAGATCGACGTTCCAGTTATTCGGTGCATCGCCGGCCAGCGAAGGTTTATCGGATCGTCCGGGAACACCGGCAACCGAGGCAACATAACTGTAGTTGAAGCGGTAACCGGTGCCGCTGAAAGCGCCGGGAAGTCTTGTCAGATGCTGCTCATAGGAAGCTTCCGCGCCGATAAGGTGTGAGGAGCCTCCATTCACGGGTAAACCTTCGCGAACAAGGCTCGATTGCGTATCACCCGGCTGCACATATTGCACCTGCACAACGGATGGGAAAATGTCGTTAAAAATCTGCTTGTAGAAGATGCCGCCCTGGATGACGCCGATACCTTTAAGGTAATGCTCGCCCAGGAGGTCAAGATTTTCCGCCCAGGTTGCTTTCAGATTCGGATTGCCCGCGCTGAGCAGAGGAGCGGAAGCGGTGTCTGACGCACCCTGATTGTATTGAACGAAAGGTGCCAGGTCGCCGTAATTCGGGCGAGCCAGGCCTATGCTGTAAGCAATCCGGAAGTCGGTGTAGTTATCCAGGTTATATTGCACGCCGGCGCTGGGAAGGACATAGACATAGTTGTTTGTTGTATACGCAGGATTGAGTGCGCCCGCACCATTTGACTGGTATCCCTGCACCCCATCTGTCGTGGACTCTACACGTACACCGCTGTTATAGCGGAACCGGCCGTGCGTGATAGTGTTCTCAAGATACCCGGCATACACACGCTCACTTACATGAAAATCTGCCTGAAGGTCACCAGCTCCACCCGGTGTCAGCGTGAATTGGCCGGGGTTTGTGTTGTAAAAGCCGATAATGTTGGTAGCCTGCGATTGCGGTCCCACCTGATAGTTACCGAAATAGTAGTTCGACTGATCGCGGTTGCTTGGAAATTGGCTCAGCAGGACGTTTGAAGCAAGGGGCGTTGCGGTCGGCTGATTATCGAGCTGGTTCTTGATAACGTCCCGCGCCTGGAAACCGATCTGCCAGGTTCCAAAGTTCGGGCCGAGTGTGTAACCGCGAGAGTAATCCGCCTGTCCTTCAACATCCCGCTCATACGTGTGATTATCCTGAAAACGGATGGAGCTTAGCGGATATTGGCTTCCATCATAGATGCTGACATTATGCGGCGTTGCAGTTACCTTGGCTCCCGGTAGAAATACGTCGTTTGTAGCTGTATTGAAGGCGACGCCGTCCTGGTTGGGATTCATGGTTACCAGATCAGTTGTTGCGGTAGGCCCATTGAAAGCACTGGTTGTAAAGCCGCCGGTGATCTTGGCTTGTGACAAAGCGATATGGGCTGAGAGTGTGGATTGTCCCAAGTCTTTGCGTCCGCCGAGAGACGTACTGAATAATTCCTGTGAGGGGCGCCTGTAAATATCCTGGTATTGAACACCGCCTGTCTGATCGGTTTGTGTGGGCGATGTAAAAGCACCGAAGTTCAGGCGGTTAATGCTGTCCTCCCCGAAATCATCGAGGTGAGAGAACAAACCTTTGAAGTAGGCCGTAGTATGACTATCGAATTTGTAATCCAGCGTACCGCCTGCTCCATAACGTGTTCGATCATAGTAGTAGTCACGCAGATCTATGGTATTCGGACTGTTGACTGTGCCAATGATATTCCCACCCGCATCGACGATGTCATTGACACCCTGACCCGGCTCGATGTCGTTGATACCGCGCGCGTTGTAGTCATAACTCCCGGTAGCCAGAAAGCCGAGCTTATTTCCGAGAAAGCGCCGTCCGTAGGGGACAAACTCCTGATTTTCCTGGCGCACGCCATTGATCGGCGTATGACCGAACAAACCTTCAACAGCAAAATACGGCGTATCCGTCGCCTGCCGTGTCACCAGGTTCAGCGACCCGCCGATACCATCAGCGTTCATATCGGCGGTGAGCGTCTTGTTCAGTTCGATCGATTCCACCAGGTCAGCCGGGATTGTATCCAGCTTCACATAGCGGACATTTTCAGGTGCCGGCAGCTGTATGCCATCTACGGTCACGTTATTCAGGCGCGGTTCGGTACCCCGAATCTGTATCCACTTGCCCTCACCCTCGTCGCGCACAATCGATACACTCGGCAGGCGCCCGGCGGCATCGGCGATGTTTACGTTCGGCAGGCTGTTGATGACTTCCGACGGCAGCACCTGCACGATGTTCACCGCGACACGCTGACGCTCAAGCGATTCCGCCTCACCGACTTGGCGTTCGGCGCGTACTGTCAAATCGCTGGAAGAATTGCTGAGGATGAGGACGGCATCGGCTTTCGCGATAGCACCGGCGGCAACATCGAGCTCAGCGGTGTAGTTCTGGAAGCCGAGATAAGATACCTGCACCGTGTAGTGCCCCGGCTTGACGCCCGCCATGATGAAGGTGCCTTGAGCATCGCTCACCGCCGTCTGGCCGCTTGGCTGCAGCGTAATCTGCGCCCCTTGCAAAACCGCTTTGGAGGGCTCTGAAACGGTGCCGGCAATGGAGCCTCGGTCCACCTGCGCACCGGCAGCTGGTATCAGGATGGAAAAGCCAAGCACGGCTGTCGCAGGCAGGAAAACGGCAAATCTGGGCGTTAAGATGTTGCGCAATGAGAGATTCGAACGAAACAAGGAATGGCCTCTGTGTGGAGTGATCTCCGCCTGATGTGGCGGATGCGTGCAACTGCCTTTACTCCACAATGCCAACCTTAAGGCAGACTTAAGTTCGGCCTGATGCGCATGAACATTCAAAGTACCTTCACCAACTTTTCACAAAGGGAAGTTTTTGGGCTACCCGGCTCACGCTTCGTTTAAAGGATCGCAAAGCCAAGCCTCCGCCGCGGAGATGCGCCGGTCACCATCGGCTACCTTAAAGGGTAGAGGCAAACCGGCTTGCAGGAGATCATTCAAAGGCACGCCGAAGATGCCGGCTTTGCCAAAGGGGGCATCGCTCCCCTGCCCCGCTTTGACTCACCGGATGCGGAGCCGCATGCTGCCTATTTCGCGCAGTGGATCGAGCAGGGCCATGCCGGGGAGATGGAGTACTTGAAACGGCGCGATGCGCTGGGCCGGTATTTGCGCAGCGCGGTTGAAGTGGCGGTACCATGGGCGCGGTCCATCATCGTATGCGCCGCTCCATACGGCTGCGGCTCAAGTTACCCGCTCTCCACCCATCCCGCCCTGCCTGCAACCGGCTGGATCGGACGCTATGCTTGGTCAGGGCGGGTTGAAGGAGAGACACTTGTCCCTTCCGACTACCACAAGGTGCTGCTACGCCGCCTCAAGCGCATGGAATTGTCATTGAAGGCAGAGCTTGGCCTGTTCCAATCCTGGGCCTATGTCGATACCGGCCCGCTGGTGGAGCGCGCCTTCAGCGCCATGGCAGGGGTGGGCTGGACGGGCAAAAACACTTGCACACTCAATGAAGAGCTTGGTTCGTTCTTCTTTCTCGGGGTTATTCTGACAGACCTGATTGTGGAAGACGCCCAACGCGCTACCCTGCCGGCAGACCGCTGCGGCTCCTGTACGCGCTGCCTGGATGCCTGCCCGACGAATGCGCTGATTGCGCCCCGGCAGATGGATGCCGGCCGCTGCATCTCGTACCTGACCATCGAAAAGCGCGGCCCCATCGACTTGGAACTGCGCGCGGGCGTCGGACGGCAGATTTTCGGCTGCGACATCTGCCAGGACGTATGCCCCTGGAATACGCATAGTCGCCGGACCACCGCCTCTACACCAGATTTTGAACTGATCCCCCGCGCACGGCTCATCAATCCGTCACTTGCGGAGTTGGCGGCCCTCTCCGAGCCGGAATGGGAGGCTTTATTCTTCGGCTCGCCCGTCAAACGGGCCCGGTTTTCGGGTTTCCGCCGCAACCTGGCAATTGCCATGGGCAACAGCGGTGATCTCTCCCTGGTATCCCGGCTGCGCTTGTGGGCTTCCGGGGAGGAGCAAGACTTGACTGTGCGTGAAGCCGCGAGATGGGCTTTGCAGCGGCTTGAAGTCGCTACAAATGATGCTTTTGTTACGGAATGAGCACCTCCGTAATGTGTCTACCCCATCCATTCTGTCTACAAGCTCGCAATTAGGCCGATGATAGAGAATGTTGAGATGTCCTTCTGTTGGTACTGGGTGCTATGCCGAGAGTCGCATGAGACGGAGCCTTTGCAGCGGTTCGCAGGCGTGAAAGAACTACAACCCGAAGCAGGCTAACGCTCGGGGCACCGGCATGATGGCGCTCGTATGATGGAAAAGCATTGTGTTGCGGTGTATCGCAAAGTGTCAGGAGTGCCCGTTCTGCATTCCTTCTCTCCACTGTGAAAGGTCGATTCGCTTTGCTGAATAGTTTGCGCTTTGTTCCCCTGGTTTCGATAGCTTCATTTTTATTGTTTTCGGCTGTGGGCTGTCGCCACCAGGCAGAGCCGGCCGCACAGCGCCCGGCTCTCAACCCGCTGGAGGTAGCCATTCACGGGGACGCCGATGCGGGTCACCTCGCCATTCTGCACTGGCCTGACTTTACCGATTACAAACCGGCAGTATGGACTTTGTATTCAAAACGCAGTTGGGACCCTGCCTGGGTCCACGGGCGCAAAGCAACAGAGCAAGCTACTGAGCTGATGGAGCTGTTTGCCGCAAGCAGCAACAAGGGGCTCAATCCGGCGGATTATGACGCTTCGTTATGGCCCACCCGCCTGCACCAGCTTGCGACAGCCAACGATGAACAGCTTGCTGCATTTGACATGGCCCTCACTGTCTGCGCAATGCGCTATATCTCAGGCCTTCATATCGGCCGGGTTAACCCAAAACACTTCACCTTCGGCGTGGATGTCGAAGCACGACGATATGACTTGCCCAGCTTTCTCGCAGGACAGGTTCTGGCGGCTGCAAACGTCCAAGCCGCGCTCAAAGGCATTGAACCCGATTCCGACAACTATCGCGCAACCGAATCCGCGCTGGTGCACTATCAGGAGCTCGCCCGGAAAGCCGGGAACACGCCGCTTCTACCGATGACGCTTCAGCCGCTCGGCCCCGGCGCACACTACGCAGGCGTAGGCGCCTTGCAGGAGCGACTCGCTTTGCTCGGCGATATGGACTTGCCGACCTTGCCTGATGCGACCGAGGCCCCGGCACCCTCGTCCGTCACAAACCTGGTGTACACGCAGGCGCTTGCCACAGCGGTCAAGAGCTTTCAGTCGCGCCACGACCTGCCCGCAAGCGGACTGCTGACGCCGCAAACCGTTGCCGCACTCAATGTCCCGCTTGCAACCCGCGTGCACCAGCTTGAGGACACACTGGAGCGTCTGCGCTGGCTTGCACCCGAGTACCAGAATGCACCCGTGTTCGTGAACATCCCCGAGTACCTGCTGCGCGTCTATGGTGACGACCACAAGCCGGCTTTCCAGATGCGCGTAGTGGTAGGTCAGGCCAAGGAGGACGAGCATAAAACACCGGTGCTCTCACAGGAAATGCGCTACGTGGTATTGCGCCCCTACTGGAACGTGACGCCGACCATTGTGAAGGAGGAGCTGGTTCCGCACGTGGAGGCGAACAAGGATTATCTAGCGTCCAAGAACTTTGAGGTAGTCAATCATGCCGGTAAGCCGGTTGAGGGTTGGACTACGGAAAGTCTCGCAAAAAACCTCTACATGGTGCGCGAAAAACCGGGTCCAGAGAACTCACTGGGCCTTATTAAATTCATGTTTCCCAATAAGCTCAACATTTACCTTCATTCCACGCCTGCTGTGGGGCTGTTCAGCCGATCGCGCCGCGACTTTTCTCACGGTTGTGTCCGCATCCAGGACCCGGAAGCACTTGCCGACTGGGTGCTGCGCGACCAGCCGCACTGGACTCCCGATGCTATCCACGATGCCATGGAAACAGGCGAAGATAATAAAACCGTGGGCTTGAAGCACCCTATTCCGGTGCTGATTTTCTATGCCACCGCGCGCGTGGACGAAGCCGGCAAGGTGCACTTCTTCAATGATTTGTACGGCTATGACAAGGACATGGAAACGGTATTAGCCGGCGGCGCACCATACCCGGTAAAGCCTGAGCCCAAGAAGATTGCCGGAGATACAACGTAAATTGGTGAGCCACTACCCGCGCAGGTACCGGCTGTGACGATGCCGCCGGTACTGCCCATGCCGCCCTGCTCTTATCGCGCGCCCCAAAGTCCACTGCCGCACCGGCCCAACATCTACATGCACAAACTGCGAACCGGGATAGTACCCCACGCCGCCCTCGCCCAACGATAACGCCGCCTGCTGGAGACTGCGCGTCCTGACTCCCGGTACGCGGATGTCGATTGCCTTGGCAAGCATATGCTGCGAGTGTTCGGCAACGCCGTCCGAGGTCTCTCGCAGAAGCTCGTTGCTCCCCGGTGAACGGTAGCCGCAGACGATGTCGATGATGCCATTGGGTTTGTGCAGTTTTTCCATGATTCCGTGCAGCACGTCAAACTCATGGGGATCATAGCCGGCGACGTCACCCGTCCGGTGGTCTCGCAAAAAATGGTTCAGGATGTTCAGGGCCGAAGGCACATACCGGTCGCCGACGCGATATGTCACATCAATCGACTCACCCGTATGCAGGTGAAACATACGCAGATGATATTGCTTCGATGGGCTAGGGGATATATCCAGTGGAACTGGATCGATGACCGGCGCGGGTGGTGCGACCGGGATTTCTGTAGTGACAGGCATTGCAGCCGGTGCCGTACCGAACAGCATAGGGCCGCCGGCCTGCTGCGCGCCCGCCCCAAAGCCGGTCAGCAGCAAGCCGCACAGTACCAGCCACTGAATTGGAAATGCACCCGCCATGATCCATGCTCCTTGCGGCTTTCATCGGAATCATTCCTCTACGAAAAAGTAGAGAAACGCATCCCTATAGTGAGCCTGTCTTTAGCATAAATGCGGAGAAAGCAATGGCGATGCGAAACCGGGAAAGGAAATGTCGATTGGAGGTATCCAAAGGAACCTGCTCCTGCAACGCCGTACTGCTCTTACTATGCTGATGCAATACCCGGAAGTACCTAGTCATGTATTTGCGCGAGGCGCGGAGTGGTGGAATCATGGTGACGTCGATCAAATGCAAGTACACCTGGGGACCCTGTCCTCTCAAGTTGTGAAAGGAAGTTTCATGGAGCAGATTGTGTCAGATGCGCTGGTGTTCTTTGGTGCCACGGGAGACCTTGCCTATAAGCAGATCTTTCCGTCGCTGCAGCGGCTCGCAAAGCGGGGCAAGCTGAAGGGCCCGGTGGTGGGTGTGGCGAAAGCCGGCTGGACGCTGGACGATTTGAAGAACCGCTGTCGTGACAGCGTAGACAAGCATGGCGGCATTGACCCGGAAGGTTTGGAGTGTCTACTGAACTGCCTGCGCTACGTCGACGGCGACTACAGCGACATGGAGACTTTTGCCAAGGTCCGGCAGGAGCTGGCCGGGGCCAAACACCCGCTGCATTATCTTGCGATTCCACCGTCATTGTTCGTCCGCGTAGTACAGCAGCTCAAGGAGTCCGGGAATTCTGAAGGCGCTCGCATTGTGGTTGAAAAACCCTTCGGCCACAGCGTGGAAACAGCAGCTGCGCTGAACAGCGCCATCCATGAAGTATTTCCGGAAGAATCCATCTTCCGCATCGATCATTACCTCGGCAAAAATCCAGTTCAGAACCTCATCTTCTTTCGCTTCGCCAACTCTTTTCTCGAACCCATCTGGAACCGCCAGTACATTGAAAGTGTGCAGATCACCATGGCCGAGAGCTTCGGTATCCAGGGCCGAGGCGGTTTTTACGACGGTGTGGGCGCGATCCGCGATGTAGTGCAGAACCACATGATGCAGCTGGTAAGCAACATCGCTATGGAACCTCCGCCTTGCCCGGAAGTAGAGGCTCTGCGTGACGAGCGTGTCAAGGTGCTGAAAAGCATCAAACCCATTACGGCTGATGATGTAGTACTGGGCCAATTTGATGGTTACCTGGATGAGCCCGGCGTGCGAGCATCTTCAAACATTGAGACATTCGCTGCCATGCGGCTTAACATCAACTCCTGGCGCTGGCGCGATGTGCCCTTTTTTATCCGCACAGGCAAGCTGCTGAACAAGACAGCCACAGAGATTGTTGCCACGCTGCGGCAGACGCCAGCCGTATTTTCCGATAAGCTCACACCGCAAAATTATGTCCGCTTTCGTCTGAGCCCAGATCCGGTAGTGGCTATCGGCGGCTCTGTAAAAGAGATGGGCGATACCCTGCGGGGCTCCATGGTTGAGCTTAAGGCTCAGCAACAGTCCGGCACGAATGATTTGCTGCCCTATGAGGAGCTGCTGGAAGATGCCATGCGCGGCAATCCGGTCTGGTTCGCGCGCGAAGACTACGTGGAAGAAAGCTGGCGCCTGCTCGACCCGCTGCTCAAGGACATGCCCAAGGTACACACCTATAAGCCCGGCTCCTGGGGACCCGAAGAAGCTAACGAGCTCACCCGCAATGTAGGCGGCTGGTCCAACCCTGCCTAGCATGGAGGACGGTGCTTGTAGGGCACCGTCTTCAAGCTTTCAAAGTATGGACGGTCCTGCCACACGCCACGTAGCCAGGGTGGCAGGGTACCGGTTTTGTCCGCGGTCCGGATCAATCCAGAACAGCAGGGCGGTTACCGCTTGAAGGTTTAGCGTGTACTTTTCGCGCTGCTCGGTAGACCCTCCAGGACTGAAGTTCCATTGTTGTCGCAGTACCTCCCGCTTTGTGCCATCAGCAAACTCCGCGGTTAGCGCCCACTCCTGGGAGCGTTCGTATTTGTGCTCGGCAAATCGCAGCATCGTTTGCGAGATAGTTTGCGGGCGGTCGAAACGCAGCACGATGCGAGCCTCACCTGTGTGAGCGGCTCGCCAACCTTCCGTGCTGCCGGGCACCAGCGCGTTCTCAGCCGGGTAGTCCGCGGCTTCAGAGCTCACCTCAACCCGAGCAAGGCTGTCAAGATCGAGCCATGCGCCTTCCTCAGCAGATGCCGTACCGGTTCCTATAATTTGCTTGCGCATCGATCCCCTCATGCACTTGGTTGTGCTGTCTACATCAGTTTACGTTGTGCACAAAGCAAGGGGGCAGGTACGAAAGTGTCAACAAGTTCTGCTATAACAGACTGGCTCTGACCGGCTCCTCCAGCGGGACCAAGGCAGCAGGCTCAAGCACGATCGGTAGCGTACATCCATGGCAAAATCTTCTTTTCACGACGTACCCGCACTCCCTCCCAAACCGGAACATGGCACCAGTGTCAGCACTGCCTTTCAGCAAATCCGCGAGCTAATCGTTATGGGCCGGCTCTCGCCCGGCACCTGGGTTGTGGAAGGGGATCTAGCCGAGCGGCTCAACATCAGCCGGACTCCGGTGCGCGCAGCACTGCACTGGCTGCAACGCGACGGCTACGTACATGAGCATCGCTCCGCCAATAAATGCCGTATCGTGGTCTCGCCGCTCACGCGCGACGATGCTGCCGAGCTCTACGGCATCATCGGCCACGTAGAGGGGCTTGCCGGGCGCAATGCCGCGTCATTTCCTGAGGCGGAGAGGCAGGCCCTGGCCGGAAAACTTCACCTGGCTAACAGCCGCTATGCCGCCGTCAAGGAAAACGGTTCCCATGAGGGTTCCATCTTCGATCTCGACCGCGAGTTCCATAACATCATTGTGGAAGCAGGTGCCGGGCCGCGCCTGCTGGCACTGCATCGCTCTGTGGAACCGCAGGCAGAGCGCTACTGGCGCCTGTACGCCTCCTCCGCGCTCCATGACCTCCAGCTTTCCGTCAGCGAGCACGAGAGCATTGTCAAGGCACTTGAAACAGGTGACGCCGACAAACTTGAGCAGACTCTGCAGCTGAACTGGATGCGCGGCTGGGAGCGGCTGAGCAAGATCATCGACGCCTTCGGCGAACGCGGCAGCTGGTAGTCGCAGGCTGACCTTGAGCCGTCACGAGGGAAGCCCGGCGAAATCAGTAAGAGCTCCATCCTGCGACGAATGGTGCAAAGCCTGCATCTGTGTTCCATGCTGCTCCGCACATTTCCGCGAGTGCAGCTACGAGTGAAGCTATGGCAACTGCTCCTACACAATCACCGAGCCTGATCGACGGTAAAGCGATCTACCGCAAGATCACGCTTCGGCTGATCCCGTACCTGTTCTTGCTCTACATTCTTGCGTACCTTGACCGGGTCAACGTAGGCTACGCAGCCGCTCAGATGAAAGTCGACCTGCACCTGAGCGATGGGGTTTATGGCACTGGAGCGGGCGTATTTTTCCTGGGCTCGGCACTATTCGATATCCCCAGTAACCTCATTCTGGCAAAAGTCGGTCCGCGGCGCTGGATGGCCCGCATTATGATCACGTGGGGTATCGTGGCGGCTTGCATGTCGCTGGTGCATTCGCCGGCTTCCTTCTATGTGCTGCGCTTTTTGCTCGGCGTCAGCGAGGCGGGTTTCTTTCCCGGCATGATTCTTTACCTTACCTACTGGTTCCCTTCGCGCGAGCGCGCTCGCTCTGTATCGCGCTTCATGACTGCCACAGCCATTGCCGGCGTGATCGGCGGCCCTATCTCCAGCAAGTTGCTGAGCCTTGACGGAATGGGCGGCCTGCACGGCTGGCAGTGGCTGTTCATTTCAGAGGGGCTGCCGACCCTGCTGTTCGGCATCTCGGTTTTGTTTGTACTCAAGGACCATCCCTCTGAAGCAAAGTGGCTCGCCCCCCAAGAGCGTGAGTGGCTGGAAGGGGAAGTCAAGCGTGACCGGCAGGAGCTTGGCTCAGGCGATCACAGCAAGTTCAGTGATGCTTTCAAACTGCCCGCGCTCTACCTCCTGGCGGCGGTCTTTTTTGCAAGCCAGGTGTCGGTGTATGTCATTAATTTATGGTTGCCGCTATTTTTGGCTGCGACGCGCGCGGTGAGTCATATCAGCGCGGAATCTGCAAACCGCTGGACGGTAGTGCCCTACCTGGTGACCACCATTGCCATGGTGGCAATCGGTTGGAGCTCCGACCGCTGGAACGACCGTCGTATCCACGTCGCCGGTTGCCTGCTGGTCTCGGCAGCCGGTTTTGCCGGGGCTGTCCATGCACACTCGCTGCCGGAGGTGCTACTAGCTTTCACACTGGCTACAGTGGGCGTGTTCAGCCTTCAAGGCCCATTCTGGACCTGGCTTACCAGTATGCTAGAAGGCACCGCGGCAGCGGGCGGCATCGCTATCATCACCTGTGTGGGCGGTTTCGGCGCGTTCCTAGGTCAAATCACTATAGGGCACTTGAGCGACCGTTCGCACAATTACTCCAGCGGTTTGTACTCCGTTGCAGGTGTGGCGCTGGCTGGGGCTATCGCGGCTATTTGCCTGCCGAATAAAAGGCGTGTCTCGGATAGTGCGCGTTAGAACAACTCACTATGTGAGCCTAGGCGTACCATTCTCAGCGTAGTGTCGTCTGGTTTGCTGTAAATCAACAACAAATCAGGCTTCAAATGGCACTCCCGGTGTTTGACGTATTCACCGTTTAGAGCATGATCGCGGTATGAAGCGGGTATGCTCTGATCCTTGGCAAGCATATTTGAGATAGTTTCAAGCACAGGGTTGACGTCCCGGTGCCTTGGTGTCCTTAAAGCTTTTTAAAATCCCGCTTGAATGCTGTTGTCCACTCAGTCGATCGCTCAGTCATCCGCATTCAGCTGTGCCATCATCTCTGCGACACTTGAAGCTTTGTATACCTCACCCCGATCGCCGGCTTCCATTGCGGCAATGGTTTCGGCATTCGGTACCCGGACTGCAAACGGAAAGGCCTGTTCTGCCTCCACCCTGGTAAGTAGCAGGCGAACGGCATCAGACATGCTCAGCCCCATCTTACTCAGGGTGAGCGAGGCTTTCTTCTTGAGGTCAGAATCGATGCGGACGTGGATCATGGCAGTCTCTGTTGACATTCCAAAATTGTATCTCAAATGAGATACATAGATAAGAGCGTCCCACTTTGACGGCTACCGGTCCGGCACAGCACAATCAAGGCCACATGCTTTCCTGGTCCGCAACCCGCAACGGCATCCGCTCTCGACTGGCGCTCATGCTGTTTCTCCAGTACTTCATCTGGGGTGCCTGGTACGTCACTGTAAGCACCTGGCTCAGTAGGACGCTCCACTTTTCGGGCACTGCAGTGGCCTGGGTCGCAGGCTCGACGGCTATCGGCGCGCTGCTTGCCCCGTTTCTGGCAGGATCGCTGGCTGATCGCCGCTTTGCAACGGAAAAGCTGCTGGCCGCGCTGCACGGGGTCGGCGGCATGCTGCTGTGGGTAGCATCTCTTCAGCAAAACTTCCTGCCCATTTACGTGCTTGTGGTGCTCTATGCCTGTTGCTACATGCCTACGCTCGCACTCACCAACACGCTGGCTTTTCGCCAGATGCGCGACCCGGCAACCGAGTTCGCCCCTCTGCGTGTACTCGGCACCATCGGCTGGATCGCTGCCGGGCTCTTGGTGGGCGGCCTTGGATTTGAAGCAACCGCCGCACCCCTGCGCATCGCCGCCGCGGCTTCCCTGCTCATGGCCGCCTACTGCCTTACACTGCCGCACACACCGCCCGAAGCAGGAGCAACACCACAGGCTCAGGGCATCTTCTCGGCAGAAGTGTTGAGCTTGTTTCGGGAGCGCTCCTTTACCGTCTTCGCTCTAGCCTCGCTGCTTATCTGCATCCCCCTGCAGTTTTATTATGCCTTTACCAACCTGTTCCTGAACGAGGCAGGCGTTCACAACGCTGCCGGTAAAATGACCGGCGGCCAATTCTCCGAGCTCGGCTGCATGCTGCTCATCCCATGGTTTTTCCGCAGGCTTGGGGTCAAAGGCATGCTGCTCAGCGGCATGGCGGCATGGGTGTTGCGCTACGCCTGCTTCGCGTTCGGCAACAGCGGCAGCGGGGTGTCGTTGCTGTGGCTCGGCATCCTGCTGCACGGCATCTGCTATGACTTTTTCTTCGTAACCGGACAAATCTACGTGGATCGCAAAGCCTCACCTGCGATCCGCTCTTCGGCGCAGGGGCTCATCACCCAGATCACATATGGCGCGGGCATGCTGTTAGGGTCATTCCTGTCGGGTACTGTGGTTGACCACTTCGCAACCACGACGGAAGCGGCTACCGCCGGGCATCAATGGCGCGCTATCTGGCTGGTGGCCGCCGGCTGCTCAGCAATTGTACTGGCACTGTTTGCCGCGACCTTTCACGACCGCGAAACAGTGACCGTGCGCACCTCAAAGGAAATATCGAGCAGCGCAGCTATCGTGTAACGCGCTTACAAACTGATCCGCGCCGCAGCCACGCCGAGCCACACCGCTACCAACCCCGCAGCCACGCTCCCCAGCGTGTACAGCCCGGCTAGTGCGAAAGCCCCCAGCTCCAGCCGCTCAAAAATCTCCCACTCAAATGTAGAGAAGGTGCTGTAGGCACCGATAAAACCGACCGGGACCAGGAAGCGCCATACAAGGTTTATATGCGGGCGGTTCGCAAAGAAAGTCAGAACAAAGCCGATCAAAAAACAGGCGGAGATATTGATGGCAAACGTCGCATAAGGCACTCGAGCCCCGTAACGATTGCTGAGGAGGTGCGCTACCGCATAGCGCGCCAGTGCTCCCAAAGCCCCTCCGAGAGCTACCGCCAAAACTTTTGACAAACCGATGTTCCCCTGGAAAGCTGCTCTAGTTTTTCTCAAAAATCAAAAAGTAATCCTGCCCGTCGGCCTTGGTGAAGTCGTACCGTCCAACCCGATGAAAGCCCGCCTGCGCCAGCTCCTTATCTACCACGGCTTCGTTCAAGCCGTGGTCTGTGCCATTACCGTTGCGGTCGATGATACCGAACTTCGCACCCGGCTTCATGGCCGTCTTCAGGTGCCCCAGCAGGACCTCGGGATGCGCTACCTCGTGGTATACCTTCAGCATCAGCGCGGCATCTACACTGCCGGATGGCAGCATCGGGTCGTCGGGCGTGCCCTGCACCACATGGATGTTCACCAAATGCTCTTTCTCCGCACGCTCGCGGACCGCCTTTACGGCTGCCGGATTGATGTCTTCAGCAAATACCGAGCCCTTGTCACCGACCCGCATAGCCGCACGCACGGTAAACCAGCCGGAGCCTGCTCCCAGGTCAGCCACGGTCTTGCCTGGAACGATGCCCAGCAGGTCCATTACGCGGCCGATCTGCAATTTCCGGTCTCGATCCTTGTACTCAAATACGGATAAATCACCCGTATAGGGCGTGCTGGTCTGCCGCTGCGACTCCCCTGCTTTTTGTGCGAAGCTGCTGTGGGTATGTGCGGGCAACATGCCCAGCAGAATCCATGCCGCGCACCATGTAAAACCTGAACGGGTGAAGCCTGACGACCACCGGCCTGAACACTTCATAACCTCAAGCATGCACCTTTTCGCTTGGCCCTGCCAAGGCGTGCCGCAAATCAGAAATGCTCAAAGCTGCCGCGCCAGCACCAGGGTGATGTCATCCGGCTGCTCGCGCTCGCCGATCCAGCTGCGTAGCGCGCGCATCGCCTGGCTGGAAATTGCCGCAAGCGGCTGGTGCCGGTGCTGCCGTACCAGTGCCAGCAGCCGCTCTTCGCCAAAATCTCCAAACTCATTTTCCGGCTCTGTCACACCGTCGGAGTACGCGATCAGAATGTCACCTGAATCCATGCGTACCATGCCTTGTTCATAGGCCTGTTCGTCGAGCAGGCCCACAACGGTACCGCCGCACTCCAGCCGCTTCACGCTGCCGTCGGCGCACAGCAGCAGCGGCGGCAGCTGGCCGCCGTTGGAGTATGTAAGCTCGCGTGATGGAGCGTCATAGCAGGCCAGGAACAACGTGGCGTACTTGGCTTGCTGCGTGCTGCGGTACAGGTGCTTGTTCAACAGGCACAGCATGTTAGCCGGGGATGCGAACCCATCCGCACCTTGTGACGGCTGCGGTTCAAACACTTCCCCGGCAAAGCGGAACGCCCGCACCGCCGAGTGCAGCGAAGCCATCAGCAAAGCGGCTGAAATACCCTTGCCGCTGATGTCACCAAGTGCCAGGCAAAGCTTGTCCTCACCATCGGGGATGAAGTCGTAGTAGTCGCCGCTGACTGTGCGCGCCGGTTTGCAGACGCCGTGCAGCTCAAAACCCGGCATGTGGATCGGGGTATGCGGAAACAGGTTGTTCTGCACTTCCTGCGCGATCTCAAGTTCACTCAGCAAGCGCTCTTTCTCTCGCTGCTGCTCCAGCAGGTGCCCCAGCGAGCCGGCCATGGCGTTGAACGAAGTTTCAAGAGAAGCGAGTTGGTCATGGCGCACTACGCGGATGCGATGCCCAAAGTTACCGTGGTCGATCTCCGTGGTTGCGTTGTACAGGCCGGCGATGGAAGCTGTAATGGTACGGCTAAGCCGCACCGCCATGGTAAAGGCCAACAACTCCAGCAGACTGAATACAACAGCAATAACTACCAGCACGTCGCGAACCTTGATGCCGACATAGAGAGAGCCGGCAAACAGGCGTGCATACAGCAGACCGGGACGCGAGGCGACGCCGAGATTGCCTGCAAGATCCTGCCCTGTAGTCCACTCTGTAACGTGCAATGGAGCGCCGAAATAGACGGGCGTATCGAAAAAGTGGGTGGGCTCCGGTAAGGTGCCGCCTTGCAGCCTGCGAAATTTTGGAGGCGCAACCCGGCCTTCCATTTTTCTTGCGATCTGCACTGATGGGGATGCACTGCCATTCTTAGGGTTTGGAGGCAGGATGGTGATGCTGCCCAGGCCCTCAGCCATCTGCGAAAGATTCGCATTGTCAAGCAGGGCCGTGGCGACCACCAGTAGCAAATGGTTTTCATCACCCGCGGAGTTGGTTGAGCAGAGATACAGCTTGCCGCCAAGCTCTACAATCCCTCGAAAGCCACTGTGCAGCCATACGGGCGGTGGTCCCTCAACAAATGGTGCAACCTCCAGGTCGTTCTCTTTCGCTGGAGTCGCCAGAGGAATACGCCGTGTGCCATCCCACGCGGCAATGGCAACACTCGCGCTCGACTCCCCAAGATCACGGCCCAGGGAGATCACCGGAAGCTGAAGCTGTGCTGCCGTGGGGAAATGCCCGATCTGGTGCAATAGCGGGTCGGCGGCCCCGGTGCCGCCTGTGTGGACCCGGCTCATCATCCGGTCGATGGCGGCGCGCGCGGTGTTGGTGGCAAACTGGCCGGAGAAGATATAGGCTGCAATTCCGATCAGCAGTCCAAACAGAACCACCGGTGCCAGGCCCATCAGCAGGCAGGTCGCAATCAGGCGATTTCGGACCGTCCATAACAGACGGCCTGTGACGTACTGAAAGGCGAGGACGAACAGCAGAATGGTGAGCGGCATGACGGCAAACAGCGCAACCGTGCCATACAGTTGGCCGACATCTCCCGGCAGCAAACTCAGTAATAAAAGCAGAACTGTAAACAAAAAGAGGGTGACGGTCCACAACCGAAGCCCGGAGACGTGGCGGAAGGCAAGGACGAGCAGCAAAACAATCATCACCAATCCGGCGAGAACCGCGCTTCCATCACACAGCTGACCGAAAGTTCCGGGTACCAAACTGAGAAGCGCAAGAGCAATCATCAGGACGAAGAGAGTTACAGTCCAGCGCTCGACCTTTGACGAATTATGCCGCGAGTACCATTGCAGGGTGACGGCCTGCAAGCGCCGGAGCTGTTCCCTCATGCCTGTCTTCACTGCCTTAGCCTAAATGGCAAGAATGCTTCGTGCTAAGAGGGTTATGTGAGAAGTAAAAACGAGCATAAAAGCACATCGGTGTCATCCTGGGCGAAGTCGAAGGACCTGCTTTTGCCTTTGACTTTCGTGTCATACCCGACAAAAAGCAGGTCCTTCGACTTCGCTGCGCTCCGCTCAGGATGACACAACTTTCGTTGTGATTTTGAAGTGAAAGAGTTCGCATACACCTTCTCAAGGTGACACAGTGTTGCCACGGCTACTCATCCATACCCCTCTGAGCAATGCACCTACCGGGTGTTCTGCATGGGTGCGGTTAAGCCTCTTCCGGCGGCACCGCGCTCGTCTTAATTTGTACAGTCTGAGTGCCCAGCCGCTGGTGCCGGGCTGTCAGCCGGATCGTTCCGGGCTGCTCTGCGGCACGCACCCACACCGCTGCCTGGCCACCCATCAGCGCCATCGGATTGTCGCCGATCAACTCACCGGGGCCTTCAAGCGTGAAGGTAACAGGATCGTTTGCCGAAGGGTGCACATTGCCGAATTCATCGGTGACCCGCAGCACCAGCCGTGTCGTATCGGCGCCATTTGCCAGCAAGGCGATATCGTCCGGTACGAGCGAAAAATGGCTGTCTACCCCACGCCCGCTGTACGTCCGCGAGATGACCTGCTTGCTGCCGATGAAGCCGTCGATACGCAAGTCTCCCCACTGGAACGCAAGTTTTGAGTCGGAAAGTGTTTTCATATCCAGTTGGAAGGGCGGGTACTTGAGGTATTTGAACTCCTCACGGTCCGGCTCGATATCGGCGAACTGCGTCCAGGGATTTGTCTCCAGACTGTGTTCACGCAAAGAGAACTTCAGCCGGTCGCAATTCGAGCACACCACGGCACGCCTGAACCCGAGCGCCTCGTCGCTTTTTGCCCAGTGAAATGCTGGTTCCAGCACGACTTCTTCCGTGGGCAGGCACTGGGATTTGTAAAAGCCGGCTGCAGCTTTCGGCTCGCGGAAGATGTCGAGCACGCCGTGATAACAGATACGGTCGCCCGCGCCGAAATTCGCGTGCGTGTTGTAGTCAAACGCGCACCAGCCGATGCCGCCGGCATACTGCGGGTCTGACGCCAGCCCGTCGTAGATACGCGCATACCGCAGCGTATGCTCACGCTGCCGCTCGTCATCGTCCGTGGTTTTGACCGGGTAGGTATGGCCTACAAACTCCGTGTTCAGGTATAGGGGGTGGTTGGGTGCTTTCAGCGGAAACCCAAAGTCGTTGATCGTGAACACGTCTTCGAGCAGTTCTGAGTTTCGAAGATACCGGATACCGCCGGTTTGCCTTGTATCGTCGAGCGCGTGCGCCAGCGCGTTCGTGCGGGTATAAAAGTCGTGATCGTCCTGCGACTCGTTAATGCGCACACCCCACAAAATAACCGCAGGATGATTCCAGTCACGGCGGATCATGCGACCCACATTATCGATTGCCACCAATTTCCACGGCTCGGGACCGATGTGCTGCCAGCCGGGAATTTCTTCAAGCACCAGCAGACCGATCTCGTCGCAGCAGTCTAGAAAATGCCGTGACTGCGGGTAGTGCGAAGTGCGCACGATGTTGCAGTGCAATTTTTGCCGCAGGATTTTTGCGTCCTGCCGCTGCACCCGTTCGGGCATTGCCTGGCCAACCCAGGGGAAAGTCTGGTGCCGGTCAAGCCCGCGCAGCTTTACGACTGTGCCGTTCAGCGAGAAACCATGCTCGGTAAACACGGCCTCGCGGAAACCGATGCGCCGGGTGTCTTCATCCACCGGCTTGCCATTTTCAAGCAGTCGCACATGCACCGTGTACAAGCGTGGATGCTCAAGATCCCATAGCTCGATTTTTCCTAGCTTTTCAAGCGTAACCGTGTGGCGCGCGCTATCCTTTCGCGTTTCTGTGCTGAGGTACACCGGCGCGTTCGTAGTGGGGTCGAGACTTGCCTCCGGATCTGCTGTTTGCACAGCGGGCAACGGCATGGCCGTATGCGCCACCACACGATCCCCATCGCGTAACTCCACTGCAAGCGAGGACGCGCCGCCGCTTGGACCCGCAATGAAGCAGTCCACGTCGAGCGAAGGGTTGCCGCTCAACACATTCCGAGGCTTGGCAAAGATGTTATCCAGAAACGTCGTCGGCACCACGCGCAGCGAGACCTCGCGATAGATGCCGCCGAACGTCATGTAGTCGATCTCATAGCCGAACGGCGGCATGTCGGCGCGTTCCGTCGAGTCTACCTGTACCACCAGCACGTTGTCCACGCCGGGCTTCACGTACTGCGTCAGCTCGAAAGAAAACGGTGTAAAACCGCCTTTGTACTCGCCCAGCGCATGCCCGTTGATCCATACGGTCGAAGCCGTCATAACTCCCTCAAAATCAACGAACACACGCTTGCCCGTCGCTGCCGCAGGTAGCCGGAAGCGTCGCCGATAGGTAGAAATAAACTCGTACTCCGCATCGTCAAAGTTGTGCCACGGCAGCCGGACGTTCGTATGGGGAATGACCACACGCGCGAACGCTGCATCGTCGAATTCCGGTTGTTCCGCACCCGCGACTTTGGCTGCCATGTAACGCCAACCGCGATTGATAGGTAATATCAGCCGCGAGGAACCGTCGGAGGCGGCAAACGAGTTGGCCCGTGAAAGAGCATTTACGGCCAATACGACACCGGTAGTTTTGAGGAACTCTCGCCTTTGCATACGTGCGAACCATATTAGGCAAAAGCAGGTGCTTCTGTCAGGCTTCTCGGAAATCTGATGCCCGGAGCAAAGCCGAAGCACCTGCTTTTGCCCGGTTCAGCTTTTACAGCTTCATAGTCGATGAATTTCAATCATCTTCTGGAGTCAATGCATTGTTGTATCAAATGAGTTGTCGCTTCCATAAAGTTTTACCCTGCCTGCGGTTACGACTTGTCCGTCACACCTACCGGATGGCATGGATAACTGTCGTATTTGCCCTGGCCTTGGAGGTTTCACTCGGGCAGGCTGCAAGATCACCTGTACCGGCGCCTGCAGCAAACACGCCGGTCCCCTCGACCGCGATAGCCATTGAGAACACGAATGCGTCTTTCATTCCTACAGTTGTTGACGTTCCGCAAGCCGACCCGGCACGTCCGACCGTCACTACACCGGCACATTTACCGCCGACCGGCTTTCTCCAGTTCGAACAGGGATTTGTGCGCGCGGGTCGATCCCCTGCCGGCACGAACAATCAGTTTTCTCTGATTCAGGTCACCAAGATCGCTTTAACGACAAGATTGCTGGTCCAGTTTCTGACGCAACCATACACATACAACGGTGTCGCAGGGGTGGGTTCCGGCTCCATTTACAGTAGCGATCCGGGCGATCTTCAGGTGGGCGGCCTGGCTGTAGCGCACAAAGCAGTGGGTGCTCTGCCTACTGTGACGGTGGGTTTCATCCGCAGGGTGCGGGCGGGAACTTCGGCCAATTTGGATTACGGCTCCTACTCGCAGTCCGCACTATTTTTGTTCGGCGGCGATCTTCGCGGTGGGTTTCACTACGATTCCAATGTTCTTTTCAACGAACAGAATGCCGGGCCTGTTCGCCATCTGCAGCTTACGCAAACCCTCGCGGTGACACACCCGCTGTTAGCAGCCGCAACCCACGGCAAGCTCAACGGCATTATCGAAATTTCGCATGCCACGCAGCCCTTCGTCGCGGCTACATCCCGCGGCAAGGCAGTTGGGCGAGCCGACGCTGACGATCTTCTCCTTGTCGGCACCTACACGCTGCGTCCAAATCTGATCTTCGACGTCTCCGTGGATCGTGGTCTCACTTCCACCTCGACGACTTGGCAGGGAGGGCCCGGCGTGTCTTATATCCTGCCGCACCGTCTATGGCCTGACAAACACCCTGTGCCTATCTGCATCGGTCCTCTGCGATAGAGGACCTTGAGCATTGCTATTAAGGCTTCCGACCAAAGGTCACCGCTTCTTCTCTGATGCCGGGGGATAATTGGCAATGCTCACATTTCCCATCCTTCGCAGCTGCTCGTTTCCCCTTGCGACCGACAAAGTGGACGCATGACAGCAACAACAGGTGTTCAGACTTTGCAGGCATTGTTCCTGCTGCTTCTGGCATTTGTGGTAGCATTTGCCGCCCTGGCACGCCTGCTCAGGATTCCATACCCAATCCTGCTTGTGATCGGCGGGCTGCTGCTGAGCTTTGTACCGGGCATGCCGCGTTTCGGGCTGAATCCCGACCTTGTGTTTCTTGTGTTTTTGCCGCCGCTCTTGAACTCCGCAGCCTGGACGCTGACCTGGAGGGAGTTTCAGCGAAACTTTACCAGTATTGCAACGCTGGCTGTGGGGCTGGTGCTATTCACAATTGCCGGGCTTGCCGTCACAGCCGGCTCACTGCTGCCGGGCTTCGACTGGAAAGCTGCTGTGCTGCTGGGCGCAGTGGTTGCGGCGACTGACGCGATTGCGGCCACTTCCATTGCTCGAAGAGTCGGGCTGCCGCAGCGTATTGTGGACATGCTGGAAGCAGAGAGCCTGGTAAACGACGGTACAGCCTTGCTGGCATTGCAGTTCGGGCTAATGATACTTGTGACCGGACATACACCATCGGCCATCGAGGGCGTGGGGCGGCTGGTGTTTTTGACCGGGGGCGGGGTGCTGGTAGGGCTTGTTATCGGTGGGGTGGTGGCATGGTTTGAGAAATGGTTGAACGATGGGCCGATAGAAATTGTTATCAGTATCCTGGTGCCGTATGCAGCGTATCTCATTGGCGATCGGGTGCACGTATCAGGTGTGATCGCAGTAATTGCATGCAGCATGTACATGAGCCGGAAAAGCCCTGAATACATGAACCCGCAGGTACGCCTACAAGCAACGGCAGTGTGGGAATCACTCACATTTGTGCTGAACGGAATTGTGTTTGTACTGATCGGGCTGCAGCTGCCGTATGTGGTGGCACAGATCAGCGGCTTGAGCCGTATGGTTCTATTAGAATATGGGGCCGGGTTCAGCGTGGCGATGATTGCGTTGCGCATGGCGTGGGTGTACGCGGAAACCTATATTGCCTACGCGGTGCGCCGATGGATGCAGATAGAAAATCCGGAAAAACCGGAACCGCGACGGGTGTTTGTCATCGGCTGGGGCGGGATGCGCGGCGTACTTTCGCTTGCCGCAGCCGTGTCGCTGCCGTACACGCTGCCCGACGGCAGGCTGTTTCCACAACGCAGCATGATCATCTACCTGGCATTCTGCCTCATCCTTGCCACCCTTGTGCTGCAAGGCCTGACGCTGCCCTGGTGGATTCGCAGGCTCAAGCTGGCTCAGCCGGAACGCATGAACGCCGAAGAGCATGAGGCACGGCGTGTTCTGCTGCGTGAGGCGCTGACGCACCTTTCCAGAAGGCGGTACAAGAACAAAGACCTGTCGCCCATGTTCGGCGACTTGATCGCAAGCTACCAGCGGCGCCTGGATGCGATGCCGCCCGAGCGGGAGCAGCAAGTGCAGGGCATGGTTGACCAGAAGCAGCGAAGTACAGCGATTCTGGAAGTATTGCAGGTAGAGCGGGATGCCCTGATCCGGTTGCGGGATGAAGAGAGGATCAACGATGAAGTGCTGCGAACGCTGCAGCGGGAGCTGGATTTAGCTGAGAGCCGCGTGCACACCTCATCTGTGGTGCTTTAAGGAGCGCGTTGCATTGGGGAACAAAGCCTGAACGCTGTTAGGACTTTCAAAAAGCAAAGGTCGGGAACATCGACAAGTGCGGCGATAGACACGGTTGAGGATGACTTTCCGGTCCACTGCCAGGTCACTGTATAGGGCTGATAGGTTCAACAGGAGAAATGCCTTTTAGAGACGTTACTTAGGGAATACGCCACAACATTGCGGACTCAACACGGGATGTAAGTTTGCGTCACACGCTATAACAATTGTTCCGACTACAGAACACTTTTTGCACGACCGCGAAAAAAGTTGCCCGGAGACTAATTTTTATCGGTTTTTCTTCTCATAAGCTCTTGTTTGTTGCTTTCACTTGTGTGGTAATTGATTTCAGAGATCGCACAGTGTTGTTTTTGAAAACGGGATGTCCGGCTTACTGATCGACACTTACGTACTCTGGTAAGTCTTTGCAGCAGCAAGTTCAAAAGATAAGCACTACATCAGTTTCTGCTATTTCTACTTCGGTAACAAGCAGTAGCTGCCTACAAATAAATTCTCGGCATTAGGACTTTGTTTCATAGTCCACTGAAAGATTTGCGTTGCTATGTTCAGAACGCCATAACAAATTGAATTTATTACCTTACACCTCCCCAGTGTGAGCGTAAAGATTACTCCGTGTTACAGCTCAATCCGTCTAGAGGTCAAATGTCTACCAAGTACTTCCTGACTGTCTTACTATTCTCGGCGGTGATGCCTGCACTTGCCGCTGTTACTGTTTCCAGCCCTTCCAATGGAACAACCGTGGGCTCCAGCGCCCAGTATGTAGCTTCAGCTACGACTACATGCCAGCAAGGCGTCGCAACTATTGGAGTTTACGTCGACGGCCATCTGAGCTATGTTGCGAACGGCGCGGCTCTGAATACTCCTGTCTCGTTCGGCGCAGGAAGTCATAGTACATATGTACAAGAGTGGGATTACTGCGGTGGTACTAGCGGCACTGCAGTGCAGGTGACTGCAAATGTACAGAGTGGGGTGTACATTTCTTCTCCGGCTGATAACAGCACGGTCACCAACAATGTGAATGTAGTGGCATCGGCTACAACCAGCTGCGGCCAGGGTGTGGCTGCAGTAGGGGTGTATGCAAACGACCAGCTTGTCGCAATGGCCCAGGGATCATCTTTCAATAAGCAGGTAAATTTACAATCCGGTCCGCAGCGGACCGTGGTGCAGTCTTGGGACAACTGCGGCGGTTCGACAACAAAAGAAGTAAACCTTCTCGTTCAGGGTGCTACAAACGCCAACGTGCAGTCTGTTTCAAATATTCAGGCGGCACCGAATTGGAATCAGTGGGGTGAGTTTGCCCCGGTCTATGACGTTTGCAATCCATGCTCGGGTGTCAACTGGACTATGACACAGAATGTCAGTTCCACATCCTTGAGCGGCAATGCCACACGCTTTGACATTGGTGGCACTGTCCCCTACTCGGATGTTTTATGGTCAAACAAGATCATCGGCCAGGGCACCACTAAGAATCTTCCTGATAGTGACCATAAAATTCTTTCAAGTCTTAATAATATCGAGTACGACACGGACGTGTTTGTAACTAACTTTGCTGTGACCCAGGATCTGGAGTTCGATGTCAATGTATATATGAATGGTCTCGGCATGGAATGGGGCACGGAGTGCAACCATTTAGCGGATGGGGACTGGGATATCTGGGACCCTCTTGGTCGGAAATGGGTAGCCACCGGCGCTCCGTGTAGTCTGAACGACAATGCCTGGAACCATGTGACGATTGATGTGCAACGCTTATCAAATAACCAGGTTATGTACAAAACCATCACGGTCAATGGCACTACCTATAACATCAATCAAAACTTTGCTGCTTTTTCGGTGCCATCCAGCTGGTACGGCATGACTGTGAACTACCAAGTTGATGGGAACTACCAGATGGCCTCAAACACTACATACCTTGATAATTTGACAATCCGGTACTGGTAGTCAGTGAGACGCAAAAACCACAAATGACTGCGGCAGTTCATTCTGCCTAAGGCTAGGTGTGTACTACAGCATGTCCGGTGATTGTGGACTGACAATAGCAGCTACACACGCTGCTATCTTTGTCTTTGCCGACAGGATAGGCAGCGGAGGAATAATGGTGAAGCTGCCTAAAAGTCTGCTCAGAGCCAGGTATGCCTCCCGATTCACTCGCAGCCATTCCAGGGGATACTCCGGTTTGCGTGTGCGTGCCTGCTCCGGATCAGCATCAAGAATAAAGCTGATCCCCGGCTGCGGCACAAGCTTTGCGATCACACGTGCATAGAAACGCATTCTGGAGGTGCGCAAGTTCAGGTTGGCAAGTTCATCCCAAAGAAAACGATCAAAGATGACCACATCGGCGCTGGAGTGCAGCAACTTGTTCGTAACTCTGCGAAGTGAGAAAGCGTCTACGAGATAGAGACCGAGTCTTACAAGAGTCATCAGTGGAGAACGGACGTTTTTGTCCTTGCGTTCAATCGGAGTTTCTGGGCTGCCAACACCGGCGTCACCATGAAACAGCTTGTGTCCTGCCCCTTCACGGATTCTCTTAAGCCGCGCAACATCGTCCCAGAAAGTAATGAGTGTCACACTGAAGCCGGCTCCCTCGAGGTCGCTTTGCAAACTTGCAATTTGCGTACTTTTCCCTGCGCCGTCAATGCCTGAAAAGCTGATGAATATAGGTTTTGGTGGTTGCGGCATAAACGGTCAGTGAGGCCGAGCTGAACTGGAAAGAGATGCAGCTGTCACGACGCCAATGGCAACGGCAGCACCTATGATGAGGCCGATGCGAAGTGCGTAAGAGCGAGTGCGACGCTGCTTTGCAGGCGCAATGGCAGCTCCCGCCGGTCTTGATGCCGGGTTACCCCCGGAACGGATTACTGGAGCAGCTGCGGTACCCAGAGGGACCGACGGAGCCTCCGTTGGTGCCTGAGCTTGGGAAGGCTGCTGAACTTCAGGTGTGACGGATTGAACCGGAGTGGATACCTGGCCTACATTTGCCTGCGGAACAATCTCTTGCGTAAGTACCTGCGGCACGGACGGACTTGCCGCATGGACGAATGGTGCTGCCAGAAAAAGCACGAGATACAAGGCAATTTCGCGATCGCACTTGGTGGTAGAGCTTCTCATGGCTACATCCTAGCGCACTTTCCTATGGCAATTGAGAGCTCCAGCAGATAGCGCACGCACTTGAGTCACCAAGCATGTCGTGGAGAATTTATAAAGCTGCCCATAATCTCCCTCTTACGAATTCCTGGAGAAAACCACATGCGCCAAAATCTTGATTGTTGCAGCTATAAGAAAATGGTTTCAAGCCGCATTCCTCGAACGGAGTGCAAAGTCCATTGTGGCCGTCGCAGGCTGAGACTCAAGGCTGAAGTAGCTGGAAAAGCTGCGTATGGCAGCAGCCGGTGTCGGGTACATTTCAAACAGGCGATGTGCTTGAATATTGCGTAGCACCTCTTCATTGGCCTCAGTCAAAGCGGCAAGCTTCACATCTCCATTGCTTTTCATGGCTGCTTCCAGGCAACAAAGCAGTAGATGAGTAGTTGCATCATCCATATGGCGAATCTCTGAGCAGTCAAGGACGAGACGAGGGCGCTCTCCTGCAACGAATGGTTGTAGAGCCTGCAGGAAGCGGCGCTCCTCCATTGCTGTTACCTGAGCGGGAATCTGGTGTACTGTGATGGGATTTACTTTGTGTAGCATATGGTCTCCTTATGTAGATGCGTAATTTATAGATGCTTAACTTTTTGAGGTAAGACCGGCTTGCGGACCCGCTGATAACCTGACTTTTTTGAGGAGTTTGGTAAGCTCCATTTCCGGGTTGCGGGTGAGGTGTCGCAGCAAATGGCTGCCATACCGTGCAAGGGTACGAATGTCGGTTTTGTACCAGCAGCACTGCGCCATCTTCGGCGACAAGCCACATAGAAACCGGAGCTGCTGTATCTTGCCTTCCAGCACAGCTGCAACAAGCCGATGATTTCCATCGATGATTGCCAAAGGCTTCGCTTCATCCAGGCCTATGAGCAGCACGGAACCCATTCCTTGTTTTTCTTTCGCTAAACACCCACGAATGGCAGTGATCTTTGAGAAAAGTGGGTCCACAGGGAAACGCGGTTTGCTGAGGTGTTTGGCTACTTCCTGGATTGCAAAATTTCCGTGCGCAAGTTTCCGCCACTGCGCTCGAGGAAAAACACGAATGCGGGAAAGATCAGCCTCCACCAACTCGGCTTCGTACCATTCTGTGTCTACCGGAAGTTCTTTCCAAAGTGCCAAGTGATGGGTAGAAAACAGTGCACGCCGTTTTGCAATTTCATCCTTGCTTTCAAGATCGGGCTCGTACACGATGTTTTGCAGTTGCTTGTGGTACTTGCCGTAGCTTTCCTTCTCGAAATCGCTTTTCAGGAACTCTGCTATAACGTCATCTTCTGAGACGCGCCGAATCAGCCGGATCGGGGCGGAATTGGGTTGAACCGGCTTTTTTTGCTCGCGCAAAGCTGTACGGAGGAATGGAGCGGCCACCAGTACAAGCATGATGGAGACAAGAATCAGCTGCACGATGATGACCTGCTGCAAGGAAGAGTGATATTCGCAGATGCCTGCAATAATGAGGCCGCTGAACACCAGCTGCACCCAGCTTGTATTTGCGATCTTGTACGACATTTCATACGTGATCATTACGGCGCTTAAGGAGTAAATGACCGTCATGAGAGCGTACAGGGCCAGAAGATACGGGAAGCCGTATGGACCGGGAAGCAGAAAGCCTGGACCGAACAAACCCGACCAGACTGTCGCGGGCGCAAGCCGCAGACCCGCTGCTAAAAGGATTCCGATTCCCAGCACCAGCAGGAGCGAGGTTGAGATCAAGGACAGGCTTTTACGCTCAGCATCGCGCGTACCGGCAACGACAGGCACCATGCTGTTCACAACTGCCTGGCAGAGAGCGAAAATTACCCGCCCTACCATTGCCACGACAGCATACAAACCTGCCGCGTTCGGTGTAAAGAAGTGCTTGACCAGCACAATGTCGCAATTGTTGATCAACACCTGTCCAGAAAAGAAAATCATGGTGTGTGCAAGTTCACGATGCACATTCCCTAAACTTAGAGACTTGCGGGGTGAAGCAGTCGAAACTTCAGCGTGGGGCGGCGCGATCACAAAGTAGGCTGCGGCTACCGCAGCTGCGTTGGCCGCGATGACACCTTTCACGCCGTAACCTAGGGCGGCCATCAACACGGAGCCTCCCAGCCGTATGACGCCTTCAAGCACCAGGTTTGTAGCTAAGCTGCGAAAACCGTATGCTCCCTGGACCAAGCCTCGCCGACTTCCGAGGGGAACGTAGAAGACGCTTCCGACGGCGAGCAGCACGACAAGCGTTGCACTGGACAGGTGCAGATAGGCCGCTATGTTGTTCCGAAAGACAAGCAATGCAGCGGCAATCAACAGTCCTGACATCCATGCGCTGCGGCCTAAGTTGCGTAGATCGGCAGCTTCACCATTGGCTAAGCTATCGTCGACATTGTGCCTTGCCACAGCTTTTGCAGACATGAGCTGATAGGAAAGTGTGACGGCAGAGACCAGCGTCAGCAACGTATATACGGCAGTTGCTTGCCCAAAGCCATTCGGTCCAAGAAACCGGGCTACAGCGACGTTATACGCAAGATTGATCGCAGCAGTTACGCCGGAGCCGGAAAGCAGTACAAAGCTCCCCCGTACAATACGGGTATGGAGAGCTTTCGGGTTGTGTGAAGTGATCATCATTGCGCTTTTGGCCTTGATCGGCTCTGAGTGTAAGTATCGGTCATTAACGCCGGATCAGTAGTGCGAAAAGTATGCCATAGAGGTTTTAGCTATTCTTATTGCACAGTTGTGAGTCATTCCGTCTATATCAGTCACTATACGAGGGTTACCGCCCATTATAGGGATGAAAATTGAAATTACCTGTTTGCGGGGAAGGTAACTTTTATGCAGCATCGTGTACTTCTTGCTCTACTTTGCTTTCTTTTAACATCGCGTGGATGCTCTGACGCGCAACCCCAGCCGGTACACCTAACCTATGCAGCCACCGGCAAGGTACCCGACGTGATCGCTCTCTATGAGGCATGGTTTGGTCAGCCCAACCATATAGCTGTCGGATATTCGTCCGACGACCCCGAAGTGCTTCGACACCAGATTGACAAAGCCAAGCACATGGGCATTTCTGCTTTTGTGCTGGACTGGTATGGGGATCGTGACCCGCTTGCGGAACGCAGCTATGCGCGCATGCAGCCATTGGCAGCCAAGCAGAAGTTCCATGTTGCGATGATTTACAGCGAAACAGATCCCGAAGTCGGTGCTACAGACGAAGTGATCGCCGATTTCACACGATTTCATGACACATACCTTTCCGCTGACGCACCCGGGCATGAGGCTTATCTCACCTATGAGGGACGCCCCATGATCTTTGTGTTTCCCAAGGGAGGTCACACGAACTGGGACAAAGTGCGGGCCTCAGTCAACAAGTGGAATCCGGCACCGCTGCTGATCGACGAAAATCTCCCTGGGCAGTATGCCGCGGACTTTGACGGTTTTTATGCGTGGCCGAATCCAGGGCCAAAAGGTTGGTCGGCAGACGGCAGCAACTGGGGTTACGACTATCTCTCAGACTTCTATGGGACGATGACGTCCAAATATCCCGGCAAGATAATTATCGGGGGCGCATGGGCGCAGTTCGATGACAGTAAAGCTTCCTGGGGGCTCAATCGCCATATGGCAGCGCGCTGCGGCCAGACATTCTGGGACACATTCGGGTTCTGGAGGAAGTACGTTGAACCTCCTCAGGCTATCCCGTTCATGATGATGCAGACCTGGAACGATTACGAAGAAGGCTCCGCGATGGAACCCGGTCTTCCCGTTTGCGGAAATGAGAAAGCACCTAAAAATTTCAAGAAGGCGGAAAAGAAGCTTCCTGTGGAAGCCGGGCAATCATAATCTGGAATACCCGGCACCTCAACTAGCCTAATGCTTTGGTTGGGCCTGAAAAACGCGTACGCGCCAACGTACTTCAGCAGGTGTCAATACCACAAGGTATCGGGCTTCTACAGTCTGTTTCGCCAGAGCCTTATCTGCCGCGAAAACCTGCTGACTGTACTCAACTGTATCGATCAGTTGAATGGATTGGCCTTCCGGCGAGTAAAAGGTGAATTGAAGATCATGCGAAAGCACTTGATATTCCGTGCGCATGCCCAGTTTTATCTGTGAGGCAATAGTTTCAGCCAGCTTATCCTGAGCTGTTCCCACAAAGTCCGGATCAAGCGCGGCAGCCTGGTTTCCGCCGAGCGCAATGCGGAGACTTTCCCATGCATGCAGGTAATCGCGCACAGCTTCAGCTTCCGTGGACTTTTCGAGTGTCCGTGAGCCTCCAAGCTGGGGCGGCTCAACTTTGATCGACGGCTCTGTGATCGTTGCTTCAGCAACTGCGAACTCAGAGACCGCAGGCTCAGTCGCGCTTGCCGCCAATGGCAAAACGAAACTTAGTATGAGGGTTATCCAATAGGCTTTCATTGGCTGCCTCCCCATCGAATCTCATTACCTGCAACAACGCCGCTCGCGACAGAAAGCCGCGCACCGCGAACCGCAGGCACCTCTGCATGGGCGGTTCCCTGCTTCAGCGGTGCATCTACGGTGGATTGCACGCCGTTATAAGTTTCGGTAAATGTCACAATTGTGCCATCCGGTACGAGATTGCCGCCGCAATCTCGTACCGGCGCTGTATCAAGCTGCACTTTATGCCCATCCGGGCGCGCGCTCATGATCAACCCGCAAGGATCACCGGGTACCTCATCGATTACGCGCGTGCTGGTGATGCCGCCGGTTTGCGCCACGAACCGGGCGCGTCCCTCTTTCGGGGTGGAATCCATGGTAGTCCACGCAACACCGTTGCGGCTCCCAACCGTGCGTGCCTGCAAGGGACTGGTTGGGGTGGAAAGCTGGAACGAGATAGATTCCGGCGTCGTGATCAGATTGCGGTATGCGTCAAATATATAGGTTGTGCCGCTGATGCCGCCGTGTACACCGACCGGCAGCCGCGACGGTCTCGCCAGAAAGCTCAGCGTTTCAGGATGGGGAGCAGGCAGAACATCCAGCGCGCCGGTGCTGGTGGAGGAGGCCGCAACCAGGATTGCAAGATAATGTCCTGCATTATAGAGATCGGCCGCCGAGAACTGGAGAGTTTCCCCTAACTCTAAGTCGCGCCGCACTGCCCCTCCAGGTCCGCTGAGGTAAAAGGCAGCTTTGCCGCTCCCTGATGTTGCAACTGAGAAGGAGGTGCCGGCTACAACGCTGCCCGGAAGGCTTACGCCCGGAGCCTGGGCCCATGTAGCTACCGGCACTACCAGCGTAAGGCTCGCGCACAACAGGGTCGCCCTCACTGGAGATTTCCAGTGGTGTAAGTCGCAACCACCGTGCGTTGACTTGCGATTTGCTTTGCCAGGTCTGCTGGAACGGGAATACGAAAGTTCACCGGAGTCTGCGGTTGGAGTGCCCGGTCGGCGTACTGACCGGCCACCCAGAGCACCTGGCCGTTCTTGTCATAAAAAGTCGAGAGCACGTGGGCCACATTCACATTCTGGCCGCTTTGATTGGAAAGCTGCCCGGTAAGGGCCGCCTGCGGTGCGGGCGTGAACTGCTGGTTTTCTATCTCCACCACCGGATCTGCAGAAGCAGGAACCAGGGTCGAAAACGGCTGCATGCGGATACTGCCGACCGAGGCAAGGTCTATATCGGGAAAGCGGATGAAGAACGGCGTAACCTGCTTAGGCAGCAAGGTGTGCGAGATCATATCGAAACTGCCGCTGCTTGCAAGCGCGGTGCCATTCTTAGCTAATAAGGTTGCATTCACAGATACAAGCGCAGGAATGACATCCTCGTTCAACAATTCGCCCATTACCACAACGCCTTCCGCACGATTGACAGGATGCATATCGACAATGCGGACGTGCGGTCCTTCCACTTCGCTTGATCCCCAGTCATCGCCTGTGCCGCCGTGGATCACATCCCAGCGCAGGTAAGTGATAGGAATTACTTGAGGCGGCACATGCTGCTCTTTGACCAGGGGCCACTCTACAGCCCAATGATTTTCTTCGTGGACGACGTGAAGAGTACGCGTCTCGTCAAAAACGCCTACGACACTAGACCAGTGCAGCTTCATTGCAACATCCGCTTCCTGCGCCGACTGGTGCAGGGGCTGCACCTCATAGCTTTGAAGCGTCGCGTACGTGCGTAGACTCAGGGCATCCCCGGTAAGGTCGCGTACAAATTCCGGCTCCGTAAAGGTCGCTTTATTACTGAGACTTGCGTAAGCGTTGTTCCACGCTCGCAAACTGAGTTGCGCTCCCAGATTTTCAGCCGCAGCAATCGGCGTCGAGGAAGACTGGATACCGTGCCCGCCCCCAGCGTAGTACACAGCAGATGGCATGGGCCATATCGTCCCCACTGCTACTAGAACCACTGTCGCGGTTGCAAGGCTGCTTGCGAGAAGTATGCCTTTGGTCACGAGATTACCCCTCCTGCTACGAGTGTTTGGCCGCTCACAGGCACGTCGTGTGTGGCGGAACTACGCTGGCGACCGCTCGGAATGCACACTGCAAAGATCGCAACGAGGCTAGTGCCGAAGGGTAAAGTGCCCCATAGAAGACCTTGCCATGCGGGCGGATGGAGAGAGGCGTTCATCGCAGTAGCCGGCGGCACGCCTTCCTTCGCCCAAACAGTGATGGTGCCGTCTTCAAGCGCATCCACTTGACGCCAGCCTGCAAAGTGAAGCAATGGGTCGTAGTATGGGTCGCGCACAATCACCCACTTTAAGCCGTATCGGTCTGCATGTTCCAGTGTCGCCCGCAGCGATTCCAGACCGCCCAACCCGAAATACTTCGCACTGGTAAGCGCTCCGCCACCAAACTTGGTGAGTTCCGGCAGTTGCCGCGCGGAATTCGACTCACCATCGACGCTGTTCGCATCCGTTTCCACTGCCAGCCGCGAGAGCTTGTTACCGAAACCAAGAGTGATGTAGCGGAAGCTGTTATGACCGTCTCGATTGAGCCACTGCGCCACTGGGGCCACATCGAAGTTCGCAGCATCGGCAGGCTTGAACGTAGACCAGGACACTCCAAGCCCGCAGGTGATGGCCGCTAGAATTGCCAGCGGCACCGTTGCCCGAATCCTGTATCGGTCGATCAGGTCCGCCACCAGCAAACCCACAATAGGTAATGAAAGAAGGGTACCCCAGTAGGAGAAACGCTCCATAGTTAGAACTTCAAATGCACGGCCAAGAACCAGGCTGCCGATGGGCGTTGTGCCGCCGAGCCCGAGCATGAACGCCACCCAGAAGCCAAGCAGCAGCGGCCTAAGCCTTGGTATCACGGAGCCTCGCCAGAGAATGAAGGGCAGTGCCAGAATCAATGCTCCCCAGGGAACAACAAAGTAGTTCATCGCCCACTCGGGACTCAGGATGTAATTCGCGCGACTGGGATGAGGAATGGGCGTCTGCGTCACTGGGTACTTGATGAGCGCGATCCAGAACGGCAGCAGAACCACCGCGATCACGAGTCCCGTCACGATTGTGATCGCGGCAGTGCGCGCCAACACGGGGGTAGCACGCTCTTCGCCTTCGCGGTCCAGCAGGGCAAGAGCAACGACAGGCAGCGCAAAGAAAACCGCGCCGAAGATGAGAGTAGCGTGGTGTGCAGCAGCGGCAGCGGCAAACAGTGCGACAGCCTTAAAAAACGAGCGTGCCCTGCCGTAGCGAAGCCAGTCGTAAAAGAAAGGCAGCGCGTTCAGGTAGATAGGTGCTGCAGCCGTTGTTCCAAGCTGGCCTGCGGAGTACACCAGAAAACTTTCCGACCCCAGCAAAACACTGGCCAGTGCGGCATAGGAAGCCGCGCGCGGACTGACCCAGAGTAGCGCAAAGCGGTACGCTCCTACGGCTAGGAGCAGGACGGCGGCGAACTGCACAGCCATGTAGGCCCAGTTCAAGCCGACAATCCAGGAAAGAACCGCGATCCACTGCTGCGGCAGGGGCGGATAGGTCGTCTGTGAGAATCCCGCGAACCACTTCGCGTTCCACGGGTCAAACCAGTGATGGACGTAGTGGGACGCGAAAAAGATGTGGAAGTTGGTATCGTAAGACTTAAGAGGCAACTGCATGGCGAACAGCGGCAGATGAATCAGGACCGCAACCAGGAGGATGACGCTTAGCGGTAGGGGCCGCGAAGAAGTTGGAATGGACTCAAATCGCTGCAAGGTTACCTCTGTGCCGGCTTGAGACATCAAGATGGTTTCAATATCGGGTGTCGCTGTTATTCTTGCAGAAATCAAGGAAACATACACAATAAGGTTCGGCGAAGGCACACTAAAAGTAACAACTGCCTGGACCAGAGAGCCTGATGCTGTACGAAGATTTGGGAGAGCTGCTTGATCGAAAAACCTGCACGAAGGAGGGCTGCTTGCGCGATCGGCTTCGCCGTACTCGCCGGCTTTGTGCAGGCGCAAACGTTTCAGGTCAGCCCTGACGCCGGGAAACCCACTGGACAAAACGCAGGTACGGTGGCGCAAAAGCCGGTGGCGGAACCGCAGCTCGGCTGGGGCTCAAACATACAGAATGCGCGCCTTGCGCACGCCGCCCAACTCGCGCTTGATCATGGCGACCATGCAGTAGCACTCGATTATGCAGATCGTGCGGCCAGGGCAGCCCCAAATGATCCGCAACTTTGGCTACTCCTCGGATATGCAGCTCGCCTGGACGGCAAGTATGGCCGCGCAGTTGATGCTTACAACCGCGCCCTTCATCTGAGTCCCGGAATGGTAGAAGGTCTCTCAGGACTTGCGCAAACATACAGCCTGACGGGTCGTGATGAGGAAGCGGAACGCCTGCTCAAGCAGGTTCTGAGTGCAAACCCTGGGCGCACCGATGACCTGCTCGTACTTGGAGGCCTATATCTCCATTCTGCGCGCTACCCTGAAGCAGTCGATATGTTAAATCGGGCAGAACGCCAGGTACCGAGCGCACACGCTGAACTTTTACTGGCGCTTGCTTATGAACACCTGAACCAGCCGGAACAAGCCAACCGCTTCCTCCAGCTTGCCAAGCAGCGCTCTCCGAACAATCCTGATGTGGCACGCTCGCTTGCCGGTTTTTACCGTGATGCCGGTGAGTACGGCAAAGCCATTGCCGAGCTTGAGGCTATCCACAATCCGAGACCCGACGTCATCGCTGAACTGGCGTATACATACGCGATTGACGGCAAACCGGAGGATGCTGCCCGGCTCTACGTGCAGGCTGCCGATGCACTTCCCAAGGATCTGGGCTTGCAGCTTTCCGCGGCCCAGGCACAAGTTTCGGCCGGTTTCATCGACCGCGCAGAGCCGTTCCTGGTACGCGCTTCGCGCCTCAACCCGGATTTTTACAGGCTGCATGCAATCCGCGGCGAAATTGCGCAGTTGGAAGATCGGGACGCAGATGCGGCTGCGGAGTACCGCAGCGCCTTGACGCACCTACCCGCTTCACCTACGGAAGGCCAGCTGTACGGCATCCAGCTGGCGATGAACCTGGTAGTGCTCTATGGAAACCTTGGGGATGCAGGCAAGGCGCACCAGCAGTTGGAATCGGCCCAGACACAGATCAATGCACTCGATGAACATGGGCCCGATCGGGCGGCGTTTCTCCGCTTGCGTGCTCTAGTCAAAATGAATTCCGGGCAGAACGAGAGCGCGCTCGCGGATATGGAAACTTCCCTCGCGCTCACCCCCAAAGATCCGAACAGCCTGCAAATCGATGGCGATCTTCTCGTAAAACTGGGGCGTGCCAACGAAGCGATTGCGGTGTATGGGAAGATTCTGGCGATGGACCCGCGCAGCCGTGCTGCTTTGACTTCGCTCGGCTTCGCATCGCGGGTTGCAGGCAACAACGGTGAGGCTGAACGTTACTTCAACTTGCTCGCCAAAGATTACCCAACCTTATATACGCCATATCTGGCACTCGGCGACTTGTACGCCAGTATCGGTGAGTACAAGAAGGCGCTTTCCGCTTATGGAAAAGGATATGGGCTAGCTCCAGAGAACGCGGCCATCGTAGCCGGCGGTTTGAACGCAGCACTTGAGGCGCACGATCTACCGCTGGCGGGAACTTGGGAGCAGCGAGTTACCGGCAAAATGGCAAGTGTGCCTACCGTCATGCGGGAGCAGGAGCGTTACCTGTACTTTACAGATAAGTACCAAGCTTCAGCAGATATAGGACGCAAAGCCATCCAGGTTCTTCCCTCGGATCGGGAAGTGGTTGTGTACCTCGGCTATGATCTGCTGCACCTGGAACAGTATGACGAATTGCTTGCCCTGGTAACTAAATACGAGGATCTTCTGCCGAAAGAGCACGACATCCCGCTGCTGGCCGGGTACGTGTACAAACATAACCGGGAGCCCGAATTAGCGCTGCGGGAGTTTAGCGAAGCCTTGCGCCGTGATCCGAATGTAGTGACGGCCTACGTGAATCGAGGCTTCGTTCTCAATGACTTGCATCGGCCAGAAGAGGCAGCGGCAGACTTCAAGCGAGCTCTTACGTACGAACCCGACAATGGAGAAACGCACCTTGGGCTTGCCTTCGCGGAGTTGAACCTGCACCATCCTGAGGCTGCGGTGCGAGAAACTCAGCTAGCTGAGAAGGTTTTGGGTGACGCGGAGGCGTTCCATCTTATCCGCGCAACGGCCTATGGCCGCGAGCACCTGCTTGACAAGGCATCCCATGAGTACCGTGCCGCTCTCAAATTTGATCCAAATGACGGCAGCTTGTACCTGGGGCTCGGAAACACCCTGTTCGCGCAGAAGCATTACCGCCAGGCGCTTGCACAGTTCCAGGAAGCACAAAGACTACTCCCGGACAATGCTGAGGCCTATGCCATGTCCGCCAGGGTATATGCAAACCTTGGAGACCGCGAGCAGGCTTTGCGGGAGATCGCAGTTGCCGAGAAGTATGCGCCGAAAACGCCCTCAATCCCAGGCGAGCCCGGCTCCGGAGAGAGCGGTATTTACGTAGCTACAGGGGAAGCTTTTAACACCCTGGGCGACGGAAAGAGCGCGATGGAGCGGTTTGCCCGGGCGCTCGATGCGCCGGGGAGCGACCGTATCGATGTACGGCTTGCCATTGCCCACCTGATGGCGGCACAGGATCAGCGCCCCGATGCAGAGCGACAGGTCGCGCTTGCGCAATTGGAAGCTGAAGGAGGAGACACTCCACCTCCTACGGGGGATCAGTATGTGGAAGCAGCCGGAGTCTTCCAGCAGCTACATGAGTATCCCCTTTCGCAGACCTACCTGGATCGCGCAAGTGCGGCGGGTGCCTCTGATTCCACAGTGCGAATTGCAAGGGCAAACAACTACCTTGCGCTCGGCGATACAAGCCGAGCCGCCGCAGAACTCACATCGGTAAAGCATGGAGGCGACAGCGAGTCCGAGTACAGCTACCTGCTTGCACAAGCCGGCGTGTACCAGCAACAGCACCAGGGTGCCGAAGCTGTGTCTTCCTTTGCCCAGGCGGCTAGCGCTGCGGGTGAGGACCAGACAGCCGAGCAGTCCCTGTTGGTTGCCGGGGCAAGTGAAGGTTATCGCTTCAATCCTAAAGTGAGTTTGATCGGCAACTTCATCGTGCAGCCTATCTTCGAAGACAGTACTGTATACGTCCTTGATTCCAAACTGAACAGTCCGAGCGGTCCTGTACCGGTTACGGATGTCGCTCAACTTCCCCTGCCGCGCTCCTCCGTGGAAACTGATGCGATAGCCGCGTACCACCTTCATCTGGGCAGCTTGCCGAACCCGGGCGGCTATGTGCAGGTACGTGATGCCCGCGGCGCAATCTCCATCCCGGCGACGAACTCGGTCGTAAACCGCAACACCATTGACACTTCCCTAAACTTCGGCTTGACACCGAGCATTCATCTGGGAACGAATGCAGTAACTTTTAATACCGGCGTCCAGGGCACTCTGCGCAGAGATACACGTACACCTGTTGATATCGACCAGAACCTTTTCCGGTTCTATACCTTTGCTTCCACAACATCGTTCCTGGACGCAGTCTCCGCCACCGGCTACTTTATCTACGAGACTGGACCTTTTACACAACTTTCTGAGAGTTCGCGTCTGCTGGCAGGCGCCTTGAACTTCCGTGTGGGTGCGCCATGGTCGAAGACAGCACTTGTTACGGGCTGGGGTGCAACCGACCAGCAGTTCCCATCCACTCAAGTTGGCTTTCGGGAAAACTACTACACCTCAAGCTATATCGGGCTTTCACGCAACTTCGGGACGAAGCTGAAAGCAGAGGGGATCATGGAAGATTTACGGGCTTGGCGTATTGCACCTTTTTCCCCGATTCGTTCCGCAATTGCGCAGGCGCTGCGCCCGGCAGGAACCTTGGACTATGCACTCACGCGAGATTGGAACATCCAAGCAAACACCAGTTTTGAGAGCACCCGCGGCTTCCATGTGTATGACATGACACAGAACGGGGTATCGGTCTCGTATACTCGGCCTTTCAGCAGGACTTTCCAAAGCAATAGTGGAGACGTACGCCTCCGCTATCCAATTCGTTTCTCAGCAGGCATTCAGGAAGAAACATTCCCAAACTTTACTCACGGGACGAATCAGCAATTTCGTCCTTTTATGAGTCTTACTCTCTTTTAAGGGGAACCATGAAGATTTGTCTTGTTGCCGCCTTTCCTCCAAGTGGCGGTCCCCTAAATGAATACTCATTCCATATTGCCCGGGAGATCCAGCGGTACCCGGGTGTTGAGCTAACTGTGCTGGCCGACGAGCTGGTAGAAGGTGGCGGCATCTCTGAAGGTGTGCAGGAAGCGGAACTGCCGGGCTTTCATGTGATTCGCTGCTGGAAGTTCGGCAGCGTTGGAACGCCCTTGCGATTGTTGAAGGCGATCCGGCGCATTGGGCCCGATGTGGTGTGGTTCAACCTGGTGTTTTCCAGCTTCGGCACACACGAGAACCCATTGGCTGCTTTTGCCGGTCTTGCCGTTCCCGCGCTTACGCGTTCCGCCGGCTACTACACACATGTCACCCTGCACCATATTGTTGAGCATGTTGACTTTGCTGCATCCGGTGTACGCCGGGAGAAGTTGTACCGTCTGGGCACCAATGTCATTACGCGGACGCTACTCAAGGCGCACTCGGTCTCGGTGCTACTCTCCACGTACCGGCGCACGCTGATCGCTAAGTATGACGCGGAAAACATCGTTCTTGGAACCCATGGGGTTTTTACACCGCTACCCAGCCCGCCGGACTTTAGCAAACGCGGAAATCCTGAGATCCGCATTTTAGCGTTCGGTCATTGGGGCACTTACAAGCGACTGGAAACCCTGATGGAGGCGTTTCCCGCTCTCCTGGAGAAAATTCCAAATGCCCGGCTGATTGTCGGCGGCGGAAATCATCCGACGAAAGCCGGGTATTGGGAGTCCGTTCGAGACGCTCAGGATCTGGCACTGCCAATCGACTTTTTAGGATTTGTACCGCAGGCAGACGTCGCGGAACTTTTCCGAACCAGTTCCCTTCTGGTGATGCCCTACGACTCCTCTACCGGTTCGAGCGGCCCTGCACATCAAGCCTGTGAATACGGTTTGCCGATCGTATGCGCTGACATTGCTGACTTCCAATGCATGGCAACTGATGGAGACATGTCCATTAGCTTCTACAAAGTAGGTGACGCCGATGACTTGGTGGAAAAGTTAACAGCCATCCTGCAGTCACCCAAGCTTGAGCGTGAGATGGGCACGCACAATTACTGGGCGGGCATCCAGATGACGATGGCAAGTATTGCGCGCACCTACCTGCGCTGGTTCGAGCTACAGCAGCTAAAACGGGTTTTCGCTGAGCAAAGAACCTTTATTGGACGTCGTCGCCGCTGGATGCGCCATCGTTGGACGCGTACCGGTCAAGCTCTCCCTCCCGGCTGGAAAAACGATTCCTCACAACCGGACTCGCTGAGACTCGGCAAATCGTCCTCTGACCTGGAGAGACCGCCTGAACTCGAAAACGCTTGAAATTGGTGTAGAAAAGCCGAGCCTAGCCATGGAATAAAGCACAAAGTGTCCTAATTTTAGTCAAATCGACAAGCTCGTAAAGCACACGTCTATTGCTTTGGCATCTCACGCCGATGAAGGCAATACGCGACATCCTGCAAGAACTGTGTAAAATGAGCGTGTTGGCGCGGCTAAGAACGTAAAAAGGACAGATAGTGCTGCCATTTCAAGTTTGGAAGTCGTTTTCCCGTATAGCTCCTGTCACACTCTTTCTCATCTGCTTCTCATCTCTCCTTCTCCTTGCAGGTTGCGGAGTTACGGTAAATGCACGCTCCATCGCGCCAACTGTCAGTCTGAGTGCAACGCCTGCATCTATTGCTCCAAGCAGCTCTGCGACCTTGCTGGTGAGCGCAACCAATGCTACAGCGGTAACCGTAGTTGGAAGCGATGGCACCAGTTACACCCTACCCGCAAATGGGGGTACGCAGACTGTCAACCCATCTGCGACCACGACGTACACCGCTACTGCAAGCGGATCTGCCGGAAGAATGACTGCAGCCACAACTGTGATCGTCGCTGCCACCGTTCCGCCAACCAGTCCGCAACCTCCGGTTGCCCCGCCTTCCAATCCACCACCTGCACCTCCTGTCCCGTCACCTGCGCCACCTGCGCCATTGGCACCTGCTGTAACCATTCAGGCCAATCCCGCTTCCATCACTGCAGACAGCTCGACCACCTTGACAATAGCTGCCTCCAATGCTTCTGCGGTGGTGGTGACCGGCAGTGACGGTACAAGCTATACGCTTCCACAGGCTGGAGGCACACAAACGGTAAGCCCTGCCACCAGCGCAACCTACACGGCAACAGCAAGCGGGTCCGGTGGAAAAACAACTGCCGCCGTGACTGTAACGGTCACTCCAAATCCACCACCCGCAATCACGGTCAAGGCAAATCCTGTTTCCATCACTGCGGCGAGTTCCTCTATCCTGACTGTATCCGCTGCGAATGCCGCACAAGTGACTGTGAGCGGAAGCGATGGTACCAGCTACATTTTGCCGTCGAGCGGTGGAACAACAGCAGTAAGTCCAACAACAACTACCACATATACTGTTGCCGCTGCCGGTCCCGGCGGCAAGACATCCACTGCCGTGACTGTTGTTGTAACTCCCAATCCTGCCCCGACCGTTTCCCTATCGGCATCCCCCACTTCGCTTACTGCGGGTGGAAGTTCAACCCTTTCTGTCACTACCGCCAACACGACACAAATTACACTTACCGGCAGTGACGGTAGCAGTTACATGTTCTCTTCCGGCAGCGCACAGCAGTCCGTCAGCCCGGCAAGCACTACCACCTATACGGCCATGGCAAAGGGTCCCGGCGGGCAAGCCTCAGCTATGGCTACAGTTACTATCACTCCAACGCCTATGCCTGATGCCAGCCTGGTCGCCAGCCCTAGTTCTATCATTGCCGGTAATTCAGCGACTCTGACTGTTTCGGCATCCAACGCAACCCAGCTTACGTTAGTGGGAAGTGACGGCAGCTCGTACACACTTCCGACCAGCGGGGGAACACAATCCGTAACTCCTTCCTCCACGACCACCTATACGCTTACAGTAAGCGGACCTGGTGGCCATACAACAACTGCAACCACAGTGACGGTAGCAACACCTGGCAGCTTGAACTCCATTGATCATGTTATTTTCATGCTCCAGGAGAATCACAGCTTTGACAACTACTTCGGCATGCTGAACCCGTACCGTGGTGCAAATCACCGGAATGTGGGGGATGACGGAACTATATATACGGTAGACGGTATCGACGATAAGCTCGGCTCGATCAGCAACCAGGATGACCAGGGAAACAGCTACTCACCATTTAAGCTCACCAGCACCTGCGTGGACGATATGACGTCGTCATGGCTGGAAAGCTATGGAGACGTGAGCCGATATGACTTCAGCCCCACTCGGGCCATCAACATGGACGGTTTTGTACACACGGCAGAGGGTTTTGCAAAGTTCTGCACGGAGAGTTCAAGCGGACAGTGCGCCGGAACCTTCACCGATACGACCGGCCAGCGCGCCATGGGCTATTACGACGAAAGTACTTTGAATTACTACTACGACATGGCCTCGCAGTTCGCGGTATCTGACCGCTGGTTTACACCGGTTTCCAGTAAGAGCATCCCGAACCGCATTGCCACATATACAGGCGGCACTACGCGAGGTTTGGTACTAGATCCATTCCGCGACGACGGAGTTACGTCCCAGCTTGCTACACCTTCCATCTTCAAAGAGCTGGATAGCGTCGGGGTATCCTGGAAGATCTATTACACAGTGACGCTGGGCGGCTGCTTTGATGAAGATGACTGTTCTTCAGTAAATAATGCCAACTACCCTGCCACGACATTTTCATCCTTTGAGGATTCGTATAAATATCTATACATTCCTTCCAAGTCCGCTGACGGCACAACTGCCGCTTGCGTAGCTCCCGCAGTTGGGTCCAGCGCTGTTGGGGACCCCTCAAACTCCTTCTGTATCGACCCAAACCATATCGCGCCTCTGTCTCATTACAAGCGGGATGTTGCCAATAACAAGCTGCCTGCATATGCCTTCATCGAAGCCGGGTATGGTGTGAATGATGAACATCCAGGCTCCGGTCAATCGGTGCTGACGGGTCAGGCTCAAGTAGCGAGCATTGTGAATGCTTTGATGAACAGTTCTTCCTGGAAGGATTCTGTATTCTTCCTGGCCTATGACGAAGCCGGCGGTCCTTACGACCACGTACCGCCCGTACCTCATCATTCGAATGATTGGACGAATCCATCCCTGGGTTCCTTGACGGATATCGCCGGCATTGCCGTGAATGCGGATAGCCTCAACCCGTGTGCACCCCCCGCACCCGGCACGCCTACCACATACTGCGACGTACCTGCTGGTGATCCCGGCGCAAGTTCTTCAGATGCGGCTGCCCAGCAAGGCTTTGCTGCACAGCTTGGATTCCGTGTGCCGAACATGGTGATCTCACCATTCACGCGCAAGCATTACGTATCACATACGCCCATGGATCATACGGCCATCGTGAAGTTTGTTGAGAACCGGTTCATCGGTCCCAATGCCCATCTGACAAATCGGGATGCCGCACAGCCCGATTTGCTCGAATTCTTCGACTTCACTCGCGCACCCTGGAGTGTTCCGCCCACGCCGCAAGTACCATTCAGCAGCACCTCGTCATGTCACTCAGCCAGCTTTGCGCCATAGCATAGAGGTAGTAAAGCCGTACCTAGCCCCTAGTCGCGCTTGATACCGCTCGCAACATAACCTGATCCGTTGAAGCGAGCTGTGACCGAGACATGCACCCCTTGCTGAACGTCCCCACTTCCCGGGAGATTTCCGGGGGTAAACGAAATATTGTAGCTGGTACTATCGGCTCCCTCGGCCACTACCATATGTCCCGCAGGTAGGTCCAGCGAAAGCAGATCGCCGGTAAAAATAAAAGCTGACCCAGGCTGCGCCAGGATAGATATTTTGGTGGCTACACCCTGGCCCCGATCATCTGCGTTGAAGTTGACAAGAACCAGAGAGCCTGTCGTGAGATCGGTGGAAGTAGCTGGAGCAGAGGAATGCCCATCCTGTTTCAGTAGAAGAATGGAAATACTAGCCGGCACATTGAATGTGACTGACTTATCAGTAAGATCGCATCGAACTTCAAGTAGCCCTGAGCTCGTGTCATGTGCGCGAATTTGACCCCGACATTCGCTCTCCGGTACTTGTGAAAGCATGTGAATCTTAAGCGCGAATACGCTCGTGCCGTCCAGAGTAGTTTCTACTGAGGCGTGCTCCTCCAATCGCAAACTACGCAAGGGCGCGCGTATGCCGTCCCGATAAAGCTGTGTACGGGCATCATAAAATATCTTGATTGGCGAACCGCCATACACCTTGAGCGTGAACTGATCCCGGACCGGGTCCAGATTCCCGATTTTGCCGCCAAGTACAGTAGCTTTGCCCGGCGGACCGGGAGGGAGCTGCGAAACCGTGAGGGGTTTTGCTGGCTGTGATGTCGCGGCCGTGTCTTGCGCGCGCGCCGTGCTGCCCGGCACAGCGGTGATGGTGAGGCATAGGACTACGGAAAATTTCCATAAAAAGGGCCTGCACAGCAATGTCATTCGAAATGGAATCATCAGGTTACCTAAGGAAACCGCGAACTCTTGAAGGCGGGTTCTTTTCTAAAGATTTGCAGAGAGATGGCTGTATTCTATGGCAGCGGAAAGCACCTCCACAGGAAGTGTAATGTTACGAAGGTTACGATTGTCCCTTACGGTACTTGCATCATTTTGCATAGCTCCGGTTTGTGGCGCTCAGGCCCTGCGGGCCAAAGAGCTCCGCATCACCATACCTCGGTACAGCAAGCTGACCCCGGTACAGCAGCTCAACCGGGAGGGCGTTGAAGCCGCTCGCAAACATCAGATTGAGAAAGCCCAGGCTCTATTTTTCAAGGCGTACCTGTTCGATCCATCGGACCCGTTCACGCTCAACAACCTGGGCTATGCTGCTGAGCTGCAAGGGGATGCCGAGCGCGCCAACAAGTTTTACGCTTTAGCCGAGAAGCAGGACTGCGACGCGGTCATCGAACTTAGCAGCCTGGATCAGCTTAAAGGCAAACCCATGCTGTACGCCTTACAGGATCTAAAAGATGCATCTCTGCGGCTCAACCGCATGAACGTCCAGGCCATCGAGCTCCTGACACAGAACCGCAGTTTCGAGGCTGCCCTTCTTCTGGCGCGTGCCCTCGTACTTGACCCGCACAACCCTTTCACGCTGAATAACCTTGGCGTTGCCCAGGAGCTCACAGGGGATCTGGAAAGCGCGGCAGAGCATTACCGGGCGGCTGCTGAGACGCACTCCACGGATGCAATTATCGTGTCTCCGCAGCGGTCTTGGCGAGGCAAGCCTGTCAGCGAATTGGCCGCAAGCAGTCTCAAGCGGGTCGAAGATCAACTGCGCGAGCAGGGCCCGGAGAAAGCACGTGCCACCATGCTCGCGTTTCGTGGAGTGACAGCTGTCAACGGAAACGATTGGCAAGCGGCGAAGCAGGATTTTCTTCAGGCATACGTGCTTGACCCGACCAGCGCATTTTCTTTGAACAACTTGGGGTATGTTGCCGAAAGAAATGGCGACCTCGAAACAGCAGATTTTTACTACCGCAAGGCTCGCCGAGCTGAAGACGCCAAGGCACCTGTCGGCTTGGCATCAGGACCAGCATCGCAGGGACAAGCCCTGACCGCGGTAGCCGGTGAAAGTACCGGAAAGGTAGATTTGGAACTTGACCGATTCAGCAAAGCACAGCGTCTTGGCGACCAAGCGCCTGAGCTGGTGCCTCGCGGCGCAGGTATCGAAGTCCCGGCTACACCACCTCCCGCAGCGGACGTTCCGGTACAGCCTCAACCATAACTTCAAACCCCTCGCAGGTCTCTCATGCCTTCTGAAACACCACACGTTGCCAATGCACGTATGCTCACGCTCTCCCGTTTATTGCTTCCACTAGGCAGTGACGCACATTTGGAGGCACTCGCCGAAGATGGTGTCGAGCTAACGCAGATTAGTCGATTGGACTTTGAAGCTCTCGTCACTCTGGCACATTCTAACCACGTTATTGTGCGTGCGCTTACCATCTTTCTCGCGATGATGCATTCTGTTGGTGACCATATGCGTGCCGAATGGGCACAAACTGCCCTTACCGCAGAAACAGAAAGAATCCAGCTAGCTTTGCCGGTCCTTCATGCAATTTGTGTGGCGTTTGAGGAAAAAGGTCTGGACATCACCGTGATGAAGTCACTCGATCATTGGCCCGATCTCGGCAGCGATCTTGACCTGTTTTCAAACGCCGCACCCCAGGCTGTACTGGATGTAATGCAGCTACGTTTTGGGGCCACATTAGCACCGAGAAGCTGGGGCGATCGCCTTGCGCATAAGTGGAATTTTGCGGTCCCGGGATTGAATGAACTGGTTGAATTTCACATAGGCCGCTTGGGCCAGACCGGTGAGCAGCTCACTCTTGCGTCACGTTTGCCGCAGCGCGCTCGCATAGTTTCACTCGGTGGTTACGTCTTCCCGGTGCCGCATGCTTCAGACCGTTTGATGATTTCCACGCTCCAGCGTATGTACCGGCACTTCTACTTCCGCCTCTGCGACATTGTGGATTCAGCGACGCTTGTCAATTCAGAGAATGTTGATTTCGACGACCTGCGCGCATCCGCGATGGCTGCCGGCATTTGGGAGGGCGTGGCTTCGTACCTCGTCATTGTTTCAGACTATCTTCGTAAACATGGTGATCCCGGCCTCCAATTGCCGCAGACTGTAACAGCCTCGGCACGCTTCGGCGGTAGCTGCGTCTACTTCGCTAAAAGCTTCCTGCGCGTGCCCATTCTGCCGCAATCCATCAGCCTGTACCGGTCGCAAATCGCGGGCTTGCTGCGCAAGGGCAACCTCCAAAGCAGCGCCCGACTTGGCTTACTACCGTGGCTTGCTACTGTGGCTTTTGTAGAACAGAAGCGCACTGGGAGCGACAAGGGAATCTGGTAGCAAGCTCCGTTACTTTGCAGCTTGCGACGCATTGACCTTGGCTGGGGGCACCTGCGTTGCTTGACCGGGCAAGTACCCCTTGCGAGTTCTGACAATCAGGCGACTATACCCATTCGCTTGTGCCTCAGCACGTACTGTTCTGTAGCCACCTTCAGCAGACGGCTTCGAGGAGTGGTAGCCGATGATGTACTGGTTCCGAATATCCCGCGCAACCATCTGGGCAACACCATTTACCTCTTCCAGCGAATGCGGAAAATAGGCGATGCCGCCAGTTTCCGCCGCCAGTGTCTCTAAAATTTGTTGCTCCTGTTGCGCTTCTTTTTTACTGTCGGCCTCGTACAGCATCCCAATCGCATACACAACGGGACCGCCGAGCTGCTGGATACGGTGGATGGTTTGCTCCAGCGTTAAGCGCGAGGCATCGTCCTTGCCGTCCGTAATAATGAGCAGTACTTGTTCAGGCCACTTCGCATGTCGGGCAAGCTCGTTTGCCGAAGCGGCTACTGCGTCATACATGGCTGTCGGTCCCTTTGAGTCGGAACGCGCAAGTCCTTTTTGCAGGGCAGTCAAATCCGAGGTAAAGCCTTGGTCAAGGTACGCTTTGTCAGAAAAGTTCACAACAAAGGCCGCATCCTGGGGGTTAGAAGCCTTGATCAGCTCAAGCGCAGCCGCATCTACGGCCGCTCGCTTGTCCAGCATGGAGCCGGAGTTGTCGATGAGCAAACCGAGAGAAGCCGGTTGATCGCGGTGCTGATAGGAAGTGATGGTTTGCGGCACTCCATCCTCCCAGACCCTGAAATCTCCCTGTTGAAGACCATCTACCAGATTGCCTCTACTATCGACAACGGCACAACGCAGGAGAACTTCATCGACGTTCTGGCGCAGGGTAAATACATTGCTGACTGGGTCCTTCGTAAGCTCTTTTCCCTCGCTTGCCGGCGCATTATCCTCTGGATCGGGTGAAAGCACGGGGTCACGGTCTATATCAAGCCTCGGCTGCGTCTGCCGCACGGTTGGGTCCAAATCAGACACAATTTGGCCGCTTTGTCCAACAGGTTGTGTCGGCGCCCCTTGCGCATGAATCTTCGGCAGCCGCTCGCAAAGAAGCACGATGCTGAGCAGGAAAGCACAGCGCGAGAAACGTGATTTTAGAAGTCCTGGTACTTGCATCCGAGCAATCATTCCTGGCGCGACCCTCTGCAGGTGGAGCAATTTGCCAGGGTCATCCTGAACCGGCACATCAAATCGTACCTTTAGCAAGGCTCCTTGTGTACGCAAGCAGGTGTCCCATGCAGATCACTTGCTTACCGAAGTACCTTTACCTAACTATTGAGGCGCGCCTTGTTGTTCCTGAATATGGCGAAGCCTTTGAAGACTCTGCTGTACCCGCGCAGTATTGTCCTCTGGACTTCCTGGACCCTCAGCCTCATTTGGCGGGACATGGGCGATAGCACCGGGGCCAAGCTGCTGCATATTCGCGGCTTCTGCCTGCTTTGCCAAGCTGTGGTCAGCCGGGACGTAGACCTCTTCATTCACAGAACCCGCATTCTGGGCGACGTCACCGGATGAGGCAGAAGTTTGCGGCGTGCCACCTATAAAAGCTGCCGTCCCACCATTGCGCGTATTCAGAATTAGCTCTCGTGGAAGTCCTTCCGTTGTAACGCCGGCAATTACAAAATCATAGGAGGAGGCGATAAGAAGTTGCGCGAGTACATCGTTGGGCGCTCCAGGACCGTACACGCCAAAGATGTGGCTCAGGGAAGCGGTTCCCTTTACTGTCATGCCGGTGAGGGCGGACATGCTTCCTAAGATCTGAGCCAGCTCCGAGTCGTTTGCCTGGATTGTTAATTTCCCGTTCTCTAGGCTGACAGAAGCCGGCTGCACCTCCGGGGCAGCCACCGGAACTCTCATTTTCGAGCGTGCAGAAGGTGAGATGTGCGAGCGTAGCCTGCGTGTAGCACCTTTCGTAGGGCCCACCCCCAAGCTATGTACTTCTTGTAAACTGCGCGAAGGCGCCGGGGTCGTCGAAATAGAGGATTGTGCACTGCCAATTATAGAGGCGGCGAATGCAATCCACACAATCCACCAGTTACGACCGATCACCTCTACGTTTGCCATCTATCCTCTACTCCTATAAATACGGTAACAAAGTGCCGTTTGAAATGGCGGCTTTCTGACGAAAGTAATGACGTTACTTCGCGGACGACTTCGATTGTCTTCAGCTGTACTAGACTGACAGTGCCCGGAGTAGCGGCATCCTCTTCGGCGCTACATTATGGACATTCGCCGCTCCAAACTCGCTCACCCCTTCGTGCTTACAGCTCTGCTGCTCACCTTTTCTTCTTATGCACGAGCTGTCTCCTGTACTGCTAGTGCCGGTATGAGCGCAAGTGACCGCACATCCCTCCAAGCTGAAGCAGCAAGTCTAGGCGCCATGGTGGCTCGTGGCGATGCCCCTGCTCTGCAAACGGGGGCCACACCCTCGCTCGCAGCAAATTTCTCCGGCGTGTCCTCAGCTATTGAAGAGCTGACACCGCTTGTGAAAGGTTCCGCGGTCACCGTTGAAAACCTGTACGCGCTCCATGCGGGCGATTTGCAAGCTGCGGGAGGTGATGCCCAATTTTTCTGCAGCCAATCCGCATCTCCGTTGCTTGTAACTGTGACATTAGGGCAACTGCCGCCTGGTGAGTATGCGCTTGCCATCGTGCATGCTACCGGAGTCGCGGCACCTCAGCAGATGGCCCTTATCTTGCAAAATGCAGCGGGCAGTAAGGCACCGGCGCAATGGCAGCTGGCAGGGTTCTCTGTTCGGCCGCTCACAATCGCCGGACATTCGGAGTTGTGGTTTTGGCAGCAGGCACGAGCGGCCAAGAAAACTGGCGGCGGACTGAGCTCATATCTTGACTACGAAACAGCTTTGGAGCTGGCCCGTCCAGCCGATTTCTACACCAGCAATAACCTGGATAAGCTCAATCGTGAACTGTCCGAGGTCAAGCCTAAAGAACTGTCTGAGGGTAACGGCCTTTCGCTGACCGGACCTGATGGCGGAAGCTTTTCGGTGACTGGAGTACGCCTTGATACAGGACTAGGAGCGATGGATGTGCACGTGGATGCAACTGTCCCTACACTGGGCGACCCGGTAGCTTCACGTACATCGGCACTGTCTCTTATGGCAGCCCTGCTGACCAAATATCCCGATCTGCGCCAGTTCCATGGATTGTGGGTTTTTGAAAAAGCAGCGAACGGCCAGACCTACGCCATTGAACAGCCTATGTCCGCCTTGCGATAGACTGCATTACTTGTACTAAATCTATACAGCTTGCTGTACCCGATAAGTTGTAGATGCAAGTACTACACGAACTGAAATTCTTGAAATACCAGTCCTAACTGGCTCAAATTAAGTCAAACTTGACCCCCTCGGCCAAAGTAAGAAAATGTTCAGATGCCGTCGGGTATATTGGCATGACTTTCGTAAACGCCTTTTTAGCAATGTAAGCGCGTAACATTCCGGGTATGACCTGGAAAGTGCACGAAGGCGGCAAACAAATAGATGCACCTAGCCAACAACTCCGCGCGGGGTCTTGGCCTAATCAAACTAATACCTGCGAAATGTGCTCACACTACTCCTCGCGATTTATGCAGTGTGCTGCAGATGCAATAAAGCAGGCAACCCTGAAGCCGGATGATCAGATCTGGTTTATGGTTTTTAGTGCCTTGCAGGAAGTGCTGATACATCGCGCAAGCTGTTTGGCAAGCCAGGCAGCACAGGTCGGCAGTACTCCTTCGCGGGAACAGCTGCTAACTCGTCCCCCAGCTCCTATTGCCGGTACGATTCTCCAGAAAACACCCTTAAAAACGCATGTATTGGCTCAGAAAAACGCACCGGAGAACCGTGCCGGCATCGCTGTTGCAAAAAACATTGCACCGGCAGCACCGAGTACACCCTTCTGGCGTGGAACGGCTCTTTCATGGTTCGGTCTGCGAGCATCACCCCACCCCAGCAGCCTTGGCAATCATACCGCTGGGCAAGCTGCAAAGCGCGGACTACCGCCGGGAGTAGGCTCTCGATAGCTCCTGAGACACGGCAAAGCTGCTTTTCACATGGAGAGACGAGTGCGCTTGATTACAATCCATGGTAATCAAGCAATAAATTATTTTTTCTTAATGCTATGTAACACAAAGGTAGCGCCATCTAGGAATTGTCTTATTCCTGAATACTACCTAGCATTTGCGGCTGCATTTCTATCATAATTTTCTAATGTATCTTCCTTTATTTGCAAGGCGGACTAATACAGTACTTCGGTGCAGGAATCCTTTCTTTGTCTTATTGTCGGTCACATGTAAGACGGTTATTGTCGTGAGTAGGAGAAGCAGATGCATTAACGAAATCGTTCATGCTATGCTCCTCGACCGACTGTTGCTGGATAGCAGCAGGCAATAACAAATTTCTTTATCTACAGTGCGGTGAAACGCAGCAGGTTCTTATCTGCGCGGCGGCTGTAGAACGAGGTGAACTTATGAAGGACTGCATTTTTGCTTTATTTCTGGCATGTATTTCCGCAGCGGCTCCCGCATTTGCAGCCGTCAACGTCTCTTCCCCTTTAAACAGTACAACTGTAAGTACGAACGCTCAATACACAGCTTCTGCCACCACTTCCTGCAAACAGGGCGTAGCCGCCATGGGCGTCTATGTGGACAATCAGCTTGAGTATGTTGGGGGCGGCGCAACACTTAACAAGAACCTGCAGCTTCCAACAGGCAGTCACACAACGTACATTCAAGCGTGGGATAACTGCGGCGGCACCACCGGCAGTACTGTAAACGTCACAGCTACAAATCAAAGCGGTGTCTATGTAACCCTACCCACTGCAAACAGCAGCGTCGGCAGCAGCGTCAATTTTGTAGCATCCGCCACGACAAGCTGCGCTCAGGGAGTAGCGGCGATGGGAATTTACATCAATAACCAGCTTGCAGCTGTAACCAAGGGCGCTACGTTAAACCGTCAGCTGACTCTCACTCCCGGAGTTCAGCAGGCTGTGGTGCAATCATGGGATAACTGCGGCCACTCCTACAAACAACCGGTCGGCCTCATGGTCCAGAATGAGCTCAAAAGCCCTATTGCGAATACCTTCCAAAACATACAAGCAGTCGGGAACTGGAACCAGTGGGGTGAATTAGCCCCTGTCTACGACATTTGCGATACTTGCGCGGGTATTAACTGGAACATGACTCAGAACGTCAGCTCCACTTCACTGAGCGGCCATGCAACTCGTTTCGAGATAGGAGGAAATGCACCCTATGGAGATGTTTTATGGTCGAACAAGCTCATCGGTCAAGCAACTACAGAGAATCTTTCTGACACAGATCGAAACATTTTGCCCAACGTGCGTAACCTTGAATATGATGCGGATGTATTTGTTACCAATACTGCCGTCACACAAGACCTTGAATTCGACGTAAATATATTCATGGATGGTGTAGGGATGGAATGGGGAACGGAGTGTAACAACCTTAATGGCAGCGACTGGGATGTCTGGGACAACGTAAATGTTCGCTGGGTATCGACCGGCGCTCCGTGCAATCTGATGAACAATGCCTGGAACCATGTCAATATTGTTGTACAGCGGCTCTCAGACAATTCTCTCCTGTATAAGACAATCACTCTTAATGGCGTAACAGCAATCATCAACAGAATCTATCCTCCTTTCTCTGTACCTCAAAGCTGGTATGGTATGACAGTGAATTACCAAATGGATGGAGACTACAAGCTGTCACCAAACGTCACATATTTGGATAACCTGTCGGTGTCGTACTGGTAAATACATGGAATTGATGTCCAAATTGGTACACCGGACACCGGCAATGAAAACATACCCCTGTCCGTTAGAAGCCCCGGAAACCTCCGGGGCTTCTAACCAATAAAAGCATTATTCGCTACAAAAATACACCGGCGGCCGTAATCGCCGGACCATAGCCAAGAGTAATTGCCTTAAAAACAGTATGCGCTGACTTTACTTTTGAGCTATGCAAGAAATAGCTGCAACGGCAGTATGTCTTCACTGTCTGCGCTAGAACCATGTCGTATCGCCGATGCTCTATGGTCCATGGTTTGGCTGAGTATGCATCCAGCTCATATCATTTGGGCGGTTGCGGTTGCCAGCGTTGTGTCCTTCGCGGCACGCGACCAGAAGATGCGAAGGTCAGTGACATTGTGCAGGGCGAAGTTTGGCTGTGTCGTATTGTCTGGCCGCTGTACGGTGATGGCAAAAAAGTCAGCGCGCTGGATGTTTTCCAACCGGAAAGCCGGCCGAGCATCTGCATTTGCAGCCGCTACCTCGACGTGTGCCATTTCAATGTTCTTCAAATGACGAAGGAAGAAGCCGCTACAGGGCGTCGGGCCGAAGCGCAGCAACTCCGGATAATCGGTCTCCATTTCAGGCACCTGAATTGTGTGCCAGTCGGGCATGGACTTAGACTCATCTCCCCAGCCGACGCGCATGTTTTTCGGCAAGCCTTGATGTCCAAAGAAGCAATTGTTCACTTTGACATCTTCGATGAGGTTTGATGGTATGCCCGAAAAGATCGACGATGTTGAGGAAGCTGAGTTGTAGCTGACGATATTTGAGATCAGCACACGCCGCAGCGTTCCGGGGCGCATCGTCTCCTTCGGTCCACGATTGCGGCGGTTCAGGCGAAGAAAGAGCGGTGCGTCAAAAGTGTCCCGCAAAGTGATGTTTGAGATGGCGATATCTTCGACCAGAGCGCCGTCAGAAGTCTCGAGCGAGATGCCTTTGGAGCCCTCGCAGATGCAGTTAGTAATAGCGATATTGCGAAAGCCGCCGTTTGATTCTGTGCCGCATTTAATGCGACCGTTGCGGGAGTCGCGCCCGGTGTCGGCAAACTTCTTCCAGGTACCGCTGATGACGCTGCCGAGCTCATAGGTGCCGGTCACATAACAGTCAGAAATGGTTACATTGTCGGTGGAACGCACGTAGCCGAGCGCATAGCTGGACTTTGGGCAGATTGCGTCGTCCCAGGGCGAATTGACCGTGCATTTAGAGACACGCACGTTTCGGCAGCAATCAATGTCAAAGCCGTCGCGGTCCGTGTCAATGAGCAGGTTGTCCAACGTCAGATTGTCAACACCGGTGGCAAGCAGCGCGAAATGGCCGCCTTTAAGGACCGAGAAATCGCGCAGAATCACATTGAGGCAGGTCTTCAGCGCGATTGCTTTATTGCCGACGCCAGCCTGCTCGGCTACAAACGCCGTGTAATCGCCGCGCTTTCCGGAGGTGCCATGAGAGAGACCTTTGCCGTGGATCAGGCCTGGGCCGAGAATTGAGAAATCGCTGATATTTTCGCCGTAAAAGAGTGAGTTGGGCCAGTGATTGTGGCCGTAATCCTGATACTGCTCCCAAGGTTGCGGAGGGCCGGCCGGATCGTAGGTGCCCCCGTTATAACCCGTTGCTTCGCCGGGCTTGGGCGAATCGGCTGCCAGGATTGTGCAGCCGGCTGAGAGGTATAGATCGACATGGCTACGCAGGTGAACGGTAAAGCAGAGATAAGTTCCGGCCGGAAAGAAAAGCGTGCCGCCACCGGCGGCCGCGACGGCTTCAATGGCCTTGTTAATCGCGGGTGTATCGACGGTTTTGCCATCGCCTGTAGCACCATAACTGCGAACGTTGAAGAGCCCCGTGCTATCGGGACCGGTGCCGGGCGCGGCTTTCGCAAGAGCGACATGGCCGATACCGGAGGCGAGTACTAGGGGTGAGAGCTTTATGAGGTCGCGGCGTTGCATAGAAATCACCTTATCAATAGCTATGGCCGTGACGGCCTGTTCAGGTTTAGGGTAGTCGACCACAATCTCGAGTGGATGCAGTAGTGCTTCTCAGGGCCATTCAAGCAACAGAGCCGCTGATCGCAGATTTGTGCAAGATCCTGTCCCAATCCGCAGTCGCTCGCCGTGCCTTCTATACGGAAAAGGCCGACACCCCATCCGCACCGCACCAGTCATATTGTCGTGTCATCTGTACCGGATGCTCAAACTTCCATCGGTTCGGCGTCGTCCCTTGCAGCGGTTCGATCGGATAGCCATAGGCATTTTGCGAAACAACGGCCATGGCATCCCGCATCGCAGATTTAATTTCCGGAGTAATTGCGCTCGGGTCAGGCGACAGGAACAGCGATGTACCGCTTCTGGATACGACATCCATCCATTGGCTTGTTTCGCGCCAGCCGACATCCCGTGTGATAGCCACACAGTCCGGGTCGATGTGGAAGAACGTGCGGTGCTGCGCAATACGCTGCGCCAGTCCGTTGACGCCGAAGCGCCTGGTTCGTTCCCAGTCGTGCCCGCTTGTGTCATCTGCAATACGCTGCGATTCAAAGATACCGGCGGCTATATGCCCAACCGTGTTGCACCCTAAAATAACCGTCTGCTCTCCCGCTGCCTGTCGAATGGCGAGATATAAATCTCGAACGATCTCAGCGTTGGTGCGAGATCGGTCGTTGAAACTCCAGCCGGGACGTGCAGGCCCAGTCGTCATCTCTGAACCCCATTGACCAAAAAGTTCGACAGTAGAGAAATCGTGCTTGATGAACTCATACCCCCAGCGCACCGGGATGCGAACCGTTTCAAGAATCTGCTCAAGTGCTTCAGGAATGGTTGGATCAAATGCCGGCAACGCCCCGGCAGATTTGCTCAATCGAGCTTGCGGTAGAAGCAATTTAGATGCAGCAGCCTGGGGAGCGCGTAGGGGCCGAATCCATATACCTGGACGCAGATGCCGTTCGCGGATGCCGCTTGCGAGTTCCGGCATACTTGGAAAACGGACTGCATCCTGATAGCCGTCATCGATGACGATGTACGGCTTCACGCTGCCGGGTGGAGCAAGCGACGCAATCAGGTCGGCATCACGGAGAATGCCTGCCGCTGTATTTTTTCCGTAGGCATAGTTCCAATCGTTGCTGCCGAATAGCGCACCTTGCGGCAGTCGCGGCGACGGACACATGATGCGACAAAACTTCTGCGCAGCGTCGGCTATCGGCTCCCCGGGCATGCCTTTTTTCATCACCACCGTACACGCGTGTAGTTGTCTCCGCCCGAGCACAGCAGGTTCTCCTCCACTGCGCAGGTCGATCGTGAGCGTGATCCCGTCGGTGTCCTGCTGCCAGAAGCAGAACGTTGAAGGCTGCGTCTTAACGCCGTAACCATTCAGGCTCTGCCCATCGAAAGTGACGAAATACCAAGGCATGATGCGATTCGGCACCGTCCCGCGCCATTCCAGGTCACCGTAGGCTCTTTCCCACTGATCGCCAAGCGCGTGGGTCGACTCGCCGGTCGTGCCCGCCCATCGAACATGCAGATACGTCGGCGTTGCGGTTTCGGCGGTGACCGTAATAGGTATTTCCTGCTCCGCTGGTTCGACCGTCACGCGTACTCCACCTCCGGTCCATTCCCCTCCGGAATGCTGCAGTGGTGTCAACTCTCGGCCGCTGAACCGGGCGGTGATAAAGTCGGGGTTACGTAAAACTTCAAGCCCTGCCTGCTGCTGCGGCCTTGAAGGCACCGTACCCTGTGCTGTTGAAGGGTAAGGGGTAAGCATCGCTGCAGTTGCAGCGGAAGCTGATTTCAAAAAAGTTCTACGACTTGAAGAATCGGCTCTCATCCAGGTCTCGGTGTTAATTATAGGGAGGCAGCTAACTCCTGCCGTGCAGTTCTCAAAAGTTACATCAGGTCAAGGCACTCTGCCTAGTGGAAGAATGCCCTGATTCCATGATTTAAAAGATGTACTTCAGAGCAAACTGCACCACACGCGCATCGGGGCTCTCACCGGCAGTACCGCCTCCGCCGAACCGTTCGCTGTTGATTTGCCCAAAGCCGCCCCCGGTGGTGTTGCCGGGCTGGCCGTAAGCAGGGGTATTCCACAGGTTGAAGATATCCGCCCGGAACTGCACATTCGTTTCTCGAACCACTGCAAAGCTCTTGAACGCGGAGAAATCCGTCCGGTTGTACCCCGGCCCGTAAATCTGGTTACGACCCGGAGCACCGTAGGCGATGGTGGCCGCATTGGGAGCATTCGCCAGGATCTGTCCCGGTCCCGCGACGTTGGGCTGCCCTGTTGTTGGGTTGATTGCTGCAATCACCTTGGGTGGATTGACAAATGCGCAGGGATTGAACCAGGTAGCGACAGTTCGCGTCTTTGTCGCGCACACCATGTTTGTGCTTGTCGGTGTGCCGCCGGGTTTGAACGGGTCCGCGACTTTATACGGGTATGCGTTGCCCGTACCTGCGGCATTGTTGTTTGCGAACAGGTTTACCGGTTGGCCTGTCTGCACGCGGAACACCAGCGATGTTGCCCAGCCTCCGACAACTTCATTCACGATGCCGCCTTGGTTCAGAAACTGTCTGCCCCTTCCGAACGGCAGCTCATACTGAGTATTCAAACTAAAACGCTGTCGCACATCGACCGCCGAGCCGCCGTAGTCATACCCCGGGCCGAGCAGCCGTTGATTCCGAACGCCGTTGCCGAATAGCAGCACGTTCGCATCATCGAGCCCATGCGCATACGTGTAATCACCTAGAAAGGAAAGCCCTTTCGTCAGCCGCCGCTCAAGCGTTAACTGGAGTGAGTTGTAGTTTGAAGACGCGGCATAAGCAACCAGGCTGCTGCCGCCAAACTGGTTATACGGTCGCAGGGTCTGCTCATTCACCCCTGCCGGTACCAGCTGATCCGGAATGTTGGGGTCATAGCCCGTCTGCAAGTGGCGGGTGACTGAACCTACATAGGCCACAGTTGCGGTGGTTGAGTTACTGACCAGTCGCTGCACGGTCAGGTTGAACAGCTGGCTGTACGGTGTTTGCGTCTTGAGCGGATAGCTGCGGAATCCAGGCTGGTTGACGAAGTTTGCCAAGCCGCCACTGAGTGCGGCGCTGAAACCGGTTTCAAGCGTCTGCCCGTTTGTAGGGCAAGCGCCGGGCGCGCAGCCCGCGCTTGGAAAATTGCTATCGTACTGGAAAGGAAAGTTTTGTGACAGGCTTGGGTAGTACCCTACGCTCTCCAGACCGCCATAGAAAATGCCATACCCTGTACGAACTACTGTCTTACTGTCCGGCTGAAATACTATGCCGATACGCGGCGAGAAGTTCAGAAATGCCGGATTTACAAGAAGGTTGTTATTTGTATATTGCACTGTTACATTGTTCGCGGCTAATGCGCTCAGGAATTTCGGTGTCAAGGGGCTACTATTCTGCACTTTAGCCGGAATGAGATACATCGCCGTTCCACTCGCGTAATCGGGTACAAAGTTAGCTTGGCGCCCATCAAGTTCATTAATCGGCTGTGTGTATTCGTAGCGGATACCTAGATTCAACGTCAGGTTCTGACGCGGTCTCCAGTTATCCTGAGCGTAAGCTGCACGATACCAGCGTTGGTCGTGCGAGGTGAACTCATTGGCAATTGAAGTGGAATCAAGGCTGTTCAGCAGCAGGTCAGCTCCGCCGAAGCCGGTATTGTTTGTATTGCTCGGGTCCTGCGAAAACTTTCCATCGAAGTTGAAGGAGCCTTTTGGATCTACGGGCTGATTAGTTTGTACTCGAATCCGCTCAAAATCCACGCCAAATCTAAGCGAGTGATTTCCAACCTGCTTGGATACATTATCAAGTAGCTGCGCCACGTTTTCATACTCGCGCGTCGGCTCAAAGGCGGGAGATCCAATTCCTGAAAAACCGCCTATATTGATCGACGGCAGGCCGCCGTTTCCAGGGGTGAATGGGATGCCGCCGATGCCGAACTGCGTCGAGAGGTCTACCCCTGCATTCTGCGGAATATAGGCCGCGGTGATCCAGTTGTAGCCGATACGAAACTCATTGATAAATGAGGGTGTAAAGATATGTGTTTCGCTGAAGGTGAAGTTGCGACCTTCGACCACTGTCGAGCCGCTGCCACCGAAGCCTGCGCCGTCCAGAACGCCCAGTGGAGCGGTCAGACTTACCGGCTCGTTAGAGTAGCTGTACCGTGCAAAGGTCTGATCCTTGGGACTGATGTTCCAGTCCAGGCGCCCATCATATTGCGTAGTATTGTCGCCGGCATTACCCTGGAACGTGTAGTTATTGATTGTATTACCCAACCCTCCGCGGTTCGGCAGCGGGTATGCGTTCAGCAAACGCTGACCGACCTGGTCCACTTGGGCCGGGCAGATCACGTTTTGTTGACCGTTGCAATTCAAGTAGTTATTCGCGGTGATGTTGCCGTTCCCATCGCGCGTAGGACCGCCCGGCTGGTACAGCGTAATAGCTTGACCACGTCCGTTCGCTGCCGGATTCAGTAATTCGGTAAAGTCACCTGCCCGCATCAGCGCCGTGGGCACCGTGTACACCCCGGACTGCCCGAAGATGATGCGGTTGGCCTCGGCATCGCCGAAAAAGAAGAGATGATCCTTAATAATTGGACCGCCGATTGTTGCTCCAAACTGGTTCTGACGATACTTCGGCACCACGGTTTCAAAGTAATCGCGCGCGTTCAGCACGTCATTGCGGAAGTATTCCCAGAGGTCCCCATGGAACTGGTTTGCGCCGCTTTTAGTAGCTACGTTCAGCACTGCGCCGGCTGAATGACCAAGCTCCGCGGTGTAGTCGCCTGTTTCTACCTTGAATTCTGCCAGCGCATCCGGCGGCGGCTTGATCACGAAACTCGCGCCGTTCAAAAAGTCGACCAGGCTCGCGTTGTTATCCACGCCGTCAAGAAGAAAGTTGTTCTGCTCCGCACGTTGACCGTTGGCTGAAAAATCGCCTTTATTCGCGTTGCGCGAGCCCGGCTCGGACGGCGTTACACCGGCGGCTAGCTGCGCGATGAAGGTAAAATTTCGCCCATTGAGCGGTGTGTCATTAATCACCTTTGACGAAATCTCCTGCCCGGTCGAGGCCGACTCTGTCTGCAAGTCCGGCGGCGCCGAGGTTACCACAACCGATTGATCCGTTCCGGCCACACCAACCTTCAGGTCTGCGGTAGTCGTCGAGGCTACATTTACCTGCACATCCTTCTGCGTTGTCGGGGCAAAGCCTGTAGCGGTCACCGTAACGCTGTAAATACCCAGGTGCAGCGGCGTTGCCGTGTAGTTGCCTTGTGCATCGGTGGTCACTGTTAAGGTGAAGCTGGTTGCTTGGTTTACCAGCATTACCTTTGCGCCGGCGATTGCTGCGCCGGTATTATCCTGCACAGAACCGCTGATGCCGCCCTGGTCCACTTGTGCGAAAGCAGTAGGGGCGCTGCAACTTAGCACGGCACACGCGCCGAGTGAAAGCGCGCCAACTGTGAGGAATCTAAATCCTGATTTTCCCTTAATTCTCCTGGATCTAAACATGCGTCATTCCTTTCGTCATTTTCGCGGTTGTACTCTCTTGAAAACAATTGCCACTAAACATGTGTAAAAAAGCCGTCCAGTCTGAACGCTTTGCAAAGCAAAGAAACAACTTGAAGAAAAGCATCACCCTGGCAACTTACCAAGCAGCAGCCTGTAAAGTGGAGTACCGCACATTAATCAACACGCCAGATGAATTGCTTTTAATAAGTCCTTTGCGTCAAGCCAGGTGGAAGCCCGAGAACACCTTGGACTCCCCGCATCGCTTTATAAATTAGTGATCACTGACTAATCAAGGTGAACTTCTGACCCGCAGTCCCATTTGCAACATATTGGTCAAACTGGTTGCCTGCCGTTGTGCTTGCGCGAAAATCATCAAGAACCTGCTGGCTGTTCAGGTTGAAGAATGTGTACGTCCCATCTGTGTTCTGGACGGGCATCCATTGATCGTTCCCCGGACGCAAACCCTGTGCCGGCTCCTGAACGATTTCCGCTCCATCAAGCGCCGAGGCGCCGCTGACGTTCAGGACCTCTCCGCTTTTTACGTTCTTGATATGGTAATAACCGCCGCTAGTCGGAACTAAGGTCCATAGAGCGTCATCTCCACCTACATAGGGCTCCTGCACGATGGCCGCACCCTTCTGTGTGGAACCGCCGGAAACGGTGAGCGCCATATTGCTCTGGACATTGAGGAGTTCGTACTTCCCTGAAAAGTAAAAAGGCTCGGCAATGTCAGCTATTTCTGATACCTGCTGCACTACCATCGCGCTTTCAGTCTCCATGCCTGAAATGTCACCGGTGGCGGGGGTCAGCGTGGCCAGGTCGTTATGAGTGATGTCGTAATCAGTACGGCGCTCTTGCCATGCGGCTATGTCATTGTTTTCAAACCAGGGATAGTAATCGCTCCATAAATCATTCCACCGCGCGAAGTTACTCACGCCGCGAAAGAACTGGTCGGCACCGAAAGGACCGTTGTTCACATAGTCCGGTGTCATGATGGGATAATTTCTAACCTGGAAGTTTGTGGCCAAAAGAGCGTCGTTATAGTACTGTCGCGTTCCTGTAATTCTGTAGAGGATCGCTGCGGCATTCACTAGAAGTCCACTATTATACACGTTGGTATCGTCGTCTGTGTACGTTGGGTGAACGCACTCATTTGCCTGACCGGTATCTGTATTAAAAAGATGAGCACGGTTCCAGGCATAAATCGATTCAGCCTTTTTCAGGTAGCCGGCTTTTCCTGTAGCTTGATAAAGAATAATCGCTGAAGGAATAAAGGAAAGATTACTTAACGTGCACTTGGAGTCCACTGGATTTTGGCTTACAGGGGATGTCTCCCATATGCCGCCACCCAAGGTGCTATCCCAGCCTCGGTCATAAGCCATGTTCCAGACATTTCCGGCTAACTCCAGATACAGCGGATCGGCGGTTATCTGGTATCCACGCGCCAGTGCGATAGTTGCCCATGCCGCATCGTCGTTGTAACCGTCCCAGGATAAATCTGTTGAACCCTGGTTTATGAAATTGGTGTCTATGTACCTGTTAAGAAGGCTGCTGATCAATGCTTGGCGGTCCGCGGCCTTGTTTCTATCATAGGCATCCTCTACACCGGTAATCTCGTAGGCCTGGTTCCACTGGAAAGCCTCGCTCCGGTCTGTCAGGCTTACAGTGAAGTAGGCATCCTTACTGTCAAGGGTAACAAGGTATGCTTTAAGAAAGCCGTCGTACATGGCATCCGCGTTGGTGGAATTTTGAGCGTGGAGAATCGGCGTGAGACTCAGGCCGGCTGTGGCAAGCAAAGCTGTTGTGATGCTTGTTGATACGCACTTCTTACTGTTCATATATGGTTCTCCGAACGAACGATTATGTTGCAGAGGCTGCGTGCTGCCGCTTAATACGAAAGTTTTAGCGAGAACTGAAAGAAGCGCGAGTTGGGAGTGTCGTTCTGGAAGAAGCGATAAGCACCCGGACCGATTGTTCCTCCATTCGGTCCGTCGTTCCCCCCGCCGATAATGAACGCCGGTGTATTTAGGACATTGAAGATATCCGCGCGTGCTTGTAACTGTGTCTCCCGGATCAGGGGAAATGACTTGAACAAAGACAGGTTCGTGCGGTTGTAACCTACTCCACGTATCTGATTGTCACGGTCACCGAGGAATGGGGTAGCACCTGCGGCGGTTGTGATCGCACTGGTGACAGCAGTAGCCGGCAGCGGGTTCCTGAAAGCACAGGGATTGAACCAGTGAGCCAAGTTGTGAACCGTAGTCGGGCATGTGGCGCCCATTGGAAAGTTCAGGCTGGGATCAGGCGTGCCGCCACCCTTGAACGGGTCGCCCACCAGGATTGCATTCTGGCCGAGGTTGTTAGGGCCTGTTATGTTCGCCGTTCCTACGGTGAACGGCTCGCCGTCCTGAATCTGCTCGGTCACGTCAGCCGACCATCCGCCGAGAACCTGGGTGAGCGGTCCCTCCCCGTTCAGAAAGCGCTGATTCTTCCCAAATGGAAGCGCGTACTCCCCGCTGAGGGTAAAGCGGTTTCTAACGTCCTCGGGACCATTTGCGAAGCCCTGGCGAGTTCCAAGGAGGTTATAGTTGAACGCTCCTCCGGCAGCGGTGAAGTTATCTCCCTGCGTAAGGGAGGTCCCTGCGTCGGTCATCTGGTGCGACCAGGTGTAGGTGGCAAGAAACGATAAATTATTGCTCACCCGTTTCTCTAGCTTTGTCTGTAGAGAATGGTAAACAGAGAATCCGTTATTTATTTGCAGCTCAAGATTCACGTCGCTGAAAGGGTTCTGTGAGTTGCCTGTGCCGCAGGGCTGGTTTATCACTGTGCCATTTGGAGCAGTGATACAGTTCGGGGTGATCACCGGCGAGCTGTTGAAGTTAGGAAAGTTTGTTTGATGGCGGGCTATCTCGCCGACATACCCGATGGTCGCCGACAATGTATTCGTCAGAGCACTTTCGTAGCTGAGATTGAACTGCTGTGTATTCGGGGTACTAAGATTATTCGAAATGCCTCGCAAGCTGGGCGTGCCGCCGAAGCTGGTGAGCCCGCCGGCAGCAATGAACGGACCAAGACCTGCTTCAAGAGAGATGCCGTCGGTCAGGCAACCATTGCTGGAGGTGCAGGGAAGGTTCCCCGGATTCGTAATGCCCGGAGTCGAGGTAAATGGATAATTGAGCCCCAGGTTCGGTGCGAAGCCGACGCTCTCAATTCCCCCAAAGAAGATACCGAAGCCGGCACGTATGACGTTCCTGTCATCGAGCTTGTAGGCAGCACCAATGCGGGGACCATAGCTGAAAAGGGGATAGTCAATGAGGTAGCGGTTGGAGCTGTATTGAATCGAAATGTTGTCCTTCGCGAGCACACTGGCGAAGTTTGCAGGCAGCGGATTATTTTGGCTTTTCTCCGGAAGAACGTACACGCCGGCACTGTGCGACTGCCCCTGCTGACCCGCGGTTGGATCGTAGCTTACGCCCTGCGTCGGATAGAAATTTGCCTGGTCATCGTGACGCTCGAAATAGGGTGTCTGGTTCTCCACTCTCAACCCAAGATTCAACGTCAGCCGCGGGCTTACTTTCCAATCGTCCTGGATGTAGGCAGCACGATCCCACCGTGCATCAATGACCGGACTGGCAGTTGTTACGGATGCATTGTTCTGATTGTCGGAGAGGAAATCAGCAAGACCGGTGCCGGTATTTGGAATGGTGTACGCGCTGGAGTAGGTACCGCTATAGGTGTAAGAGCCATGGCCTTGAGGCGGCTGCAGCGTGCTGAATTCAATACGTTGTATGCTGACACCTGCTCTGAGCGAGTGGTTCCCCAGATTGAAAGTGACATTATCCAGCGCCTGCCAGACATTCTCATACTCGTTGGAAGGATAGTAATTCGGTGCGCCGAAACTTTGCACACCGGAGCCCACGCTGGTATTCGGCAGTCCTCCATTCAAAGTACCTTCGGGAACGCCTCCAAACCCGAGGGAAGCGGCAAAACCGGGGTTCGAGGCATTCGGCTGAACATAGTAGAAATGCCCGTAGTTATAGCCGAAACGCAACTCATTCACAATTTTTGGGGAAAATACGTGTGTTTCGCTAATGGCGAAGTTATCGCCGATGTTCACCTCGTTGCCGTCCGAGCCGAAGCCGCCTCCGTCTAAAATCGGTCCAAGCGGCGGCGGATATATTTGATACTGGTGGTCATAGCTGTTACGTGCAAACACCTGGTCGCTTGGGCTTATGTTGTAATCAACACGGCCGTCCCACTGGATCGTGTTGTCATTATTGTTGATGGGTTGCGTATAGTTGGAATACAGCAGTCCATTTGTAGAAGTATTAACTCTGTTAGGCAACGGATATAGATTCAGTATCTTTTGCGCCAGCGGGTTGATCGTCGCAGGATCGAGCACGTTTAACATGCCGTTATAACTCTGCTGGTAGGGGCTTGCAGTGCCTGGGGTCGAGCCGGGCGCCTTCGGGTTGGGGCCGCCGCCGGACCTTTGCTGATACAGGTAGATCGGCGCACCGCCGGTATAGGCCGGGTTGAGCAGCTCGCTGAAATTACCCTGCCTTTCTAAAATAGTCGGAACGGTGATGATCTCGTTATTGCCGTTCACGATGCGGTTCGCTTGAACGTCGCCGAAGAAAAACAGATGATCCTTTATGATCGGGCCGCCCAGTGTTCCGCCAAACAGGTTCTGCCGATACTCCGGGATCTTGTCCGTGGGCTGGTCGAAATACTGATGCGTGTTAAAAGCACTGTTTCTCGAGTACTCCCACAGCGAGCCATGAAGACTGTTAGACCCTGACTTGATGCTTGCATTGATAACCGCACCCGAGGAGTGTCCAAACTCGGCATCCGAGCTGCTCGTCTGAAGTTTTACTTCAGCCAGGGCATCGGGCGGCGGCAAAACAGTAAAAGATGCGCCGTTGATAAAATCCACTACATTGATGTTGTTATCGACGCCATCAAGAATAAAGTTGTTCTCGTCCGACCGGGAGCCGCTGGCGGAGAAATCACCTGTACCGGCTCCACGAGCTCCGGAAGGCGGAGCAGCGCCGGCTGCGAGTTGGGCGATAAAGACCCAGTTCCGGCCCGCCAGGGGCGTGTCATTCAGCTGCTGCTCTGTGAATACCTGGTTGACGGACGCCTCCTCCGTTTGAAGCTGGGGCGGTGCCGTGTTGACGGTGATGTTCTCGTTTTGTGAGCCCGGTGTCAGCTTCAGATCAACGTCCAAACGCTGCTGCGCGCTGAGCGTGAGGTGTTCCTGTGTCACTTCCTCAAAGCCCACAGCTTTTGCGCGAACGGTGTAATTACCGATCTTGACAGGTGAGAAAAAGTAGGTTCCCTTGCTGTCCGTCGTTGTGGTCAGTACCAAACCTTGATCCGTGTTGGTCAGAGTGATCGTCGCGTTCGGCAACACTGCGCCGGAAGCATCGGTGATCGTCCCCTGTACAGCACCTTGATCCTGCTGTCCATAAGCGGAAACACTTAAAACTAAGGCTGCGGATGGAATGATTACTAACTTTGTAAATCGGTGCCGCGTACGTCGGAGTTGCCACATTATCTTCATACCTCAGAATTGCGCTTTCGGCGTTTTTCACCAGAACTTCAAAGCGTCATCGCGTAACGCGTTTTGGGCGCATCCCGATGCCGCAGGCTATATCCAGGTGGACTATAGGAAGTCCACTATTGAGTTGCCATCGTTAGAACGGATGCTTTTCGGGTACGTCTTTTGGGTAATGCACGCAGAGCCTGAAACGGCGATGCATAGCTTGTTGCAGGAGAGGACGGCGGGTCTTTCTATTGAATAAGTTTCTGGGAGAAGACAATATGGTTAGTTGATTCATGGGACACGCTTGCCGTGTATAGCGTTCAGCCTAGGAAGATCATTGTTTTGAGTGCATCGGAATTATAAAAGCCGGTTGCAGGGTAGTCCCAACCACTTTATTTATCGGTACAATCTCTCATTACGGATGCATCACGTTTGCGGGCTGGACGGGCGTAATGGAAAGATTGTCAAACTGGTCAAGCTCATAGCCGGTGAGACCCAGACCAATTTGGCCGGCGTCATAGGCACTATCTTGCACCTTTGTAATCATTTGTCCGTCTACTGATGCGGTGATATTGTCTCCATTGAAAGACAGACCCAACCGATGCCAATGCCCGATGCCCCAGGGCGCGATCCCACCAGTTGCAAGCGGGGTTTGCGCTCCTTTGGAGCTGCCTTTGTAGAGAACCCAGCTCCCTGTGTCCTCTATGTGAAAGTAGTAGCCTTGCTGATGCGACTGAGGGCGATTTTGCAGTCCAGCGCGGCCGACCAGAAGAATTGCTCCCGGTTTCGCAAACTCCGCGTCGGCGCTCACGGCATAGTTCCTCCAAGCGGGATCGCCGAGCAGCGTGAGCGCGTCGCTGTCATCCTGCCATTCAATAGGCTTAACCGGTGCCATCTGCTGCAGGCACTTACCCGTTCTGCCCGCTGCGCAAGGTTGAATCTCAAAGGCACCCTGCATGTCCGAGGCATAGCGAGCTTCTCCACCTGTTCGATAGCTGTCAAAGTTATCGCTATACGGCAAATCGAGGGTGTGCGGTGGCGGCGCGCTCCCCTTCCCCTTGCCTGCCCCTGCAACCGTGCTGAACGTGTAAACGTAGTCAGGAAGCAGCGTGAACCGGTAGCGTCCGGATAAATCTGGATGCAGGTCCGCGAACTGCAGCAAATCGTCTCTATCAGGAGCAGTATCGAGGTTGGTAGCCCATACGTGTACAGGTTTGTTTTGCAAACTGCTGCCAGCGACGAAGGTGGCCTGCGATGGACGAGTAGCAGTCGTTGTTTCGACAATGGTGGTAGCATCGTCACCGTTCTGAGAGCGCAATGAAACGTAGCTGCCGTTGGCGCGGTCGCTGGCCAGGTAGCCGACGCCGTCATCGAGAAAGCGCCAGCCCGGCTGGGTGAACTGCGTGACCTGAGCCGTGACCCACAAACTCTTGCCCAGGCTGTAGTGGCCGGACCAGGGCTGCGGAGCGACCATGAGCCCGACCGTAGGATACGGGAGATTGGAGGTGATGGCAGCAAGAAGCGGCCAGTTTAAGAAGCCTGACATTTTGGCATCGATGTAGCCGCGGGTAATGGCGCGAATCAAGGGTCCGGCGCCGGTGTCGTCATCCTGGGAACCGCTTTCGCTATCCCATAAAGGCTTATCGAGTTTGAGAGCGTTGGGCGTGGAGTGGCAGGAGTCCGCGCTGCCTCCATCTCCACCCTTGCACGAATAATGCACACCGACAATGTCAATGGATTTGGCAAAATCAGGGTCTTCAACCATATCATCGGCTACTTTCCACCCGGAATCGTCGCCGACAACCTGGATTGTGGAATGACGAGCCACAAGCGCGCTGTGCAGGCTCTCATACCACTGCTTATTGAATCCTCTTTCATTCCAGCCGCCTAGATAGTCGATGGAGAGATTGTGAGTCTTCGCGCAGTCCAGCCAACTCATGATGTAGCGGACCATGTCCTGTGACCAGAAACGTCCGCCGCCGATCCAGCCTGGGGCAGCCCACGCGAGCCCATATAGCTTGATATTCGGATTCCGCAGTTTTGCCTGCTCCGCCAGCCAGAACTCATAACCGGCGCTGCAATCGATGACGCCTTGGGTATGTTCGATACTTGGCTCCGCACCGTCGGTCGAGTTTGCGTCGCCACCAATCTCAATTTTGAGAACCTGCAGGGCGGCTCCGTAGCCGGGCTTGAACAAGTAGTCGAGAATCTGGTTCCGCTGGGCAGCCGGATAGTCGATAAGGAGACGCGAGTTGCCGCCGCCGCCGCTAATGGCACCCACACCGCCGAAGACGCGGCCGCCATCGGTTCCATCTACGTGAATCACTGTGCTCAGGTCTTTGGCCGCGTTCGCGGAAGCGGCTGAAGGCTGTGCCGCCTGAGAAGTCGGCGTTCCGGTCACGGTGCCCTGCGGCGCAGGCACCTGCGCCATCACCAGCACCGGCAGCAATAATGCCACCAATGTGACTGCTGCTCGCGATTGTATGAAGTTCATTTCCGGCTAATTGTAAAAGGCGATGATTCACCCGTCATCGCCCGAACGAGTAGGTTTGCTATACCCCTTTGAAGGGACGCGGGAGCAGTTGCGGCTCAACGGAACAGCTCCAGATCTTGAGGAGCTAGGCTAGAGCTCCAGGAATCCACGGCGTACAGCAATCGCGACAGAATGCGCTCGATCACTGGCTCCGAGCTTGTCCATGATGTGCCGCAGATGGGCCTTGACGGTTTGTTCGCTGATAAACAGGAGCTTCCCGATATCTCGATTGCTGTTCCCTGTGGCGACGTGCTTCAGGATTTCACTTTCTCGCATGGTAAGCGGCTGCTCTGAGAGATAAGTCGCAAGCTGGATCGCCGCAAGCGGCGAGATATAACGAAGGCCGGCGTGCGCGGCGCGAATGGCATCGAGCATCTCGCTTGGAAGCATCGTCTTTAGCATGTAACCTCGCGCGCCTGCGGCAAGGGAGCGCGCAATACTGGCGTCTCCCTGAAACGTAGATAGCATAAGGATTCGGGCTGTAGGATGTACGGCGCGAATCTGAGCAAGAGCTTCAATGCCGGAAAGGTCGGGCAGGCGAACATCCATCAGGGTCACATCAGGGAGGTGCTCATCGTATATGGCAATTCCCTGCTGCGCGGTTGTTGCCTGGGCGATCAGGCGCATGTCTTGCTGAGTGTTCAAAATCGCGGCGAGACCTTCCTGAAAGGCGGGATGATCGTCAATGCTGAGAAGTCGGATCATCAGGTGAGTGCCCTCCTCTTTGAGGATGTATCGAAGCTGACTGAGTAGAACAAATTAGCGGCGGAGACGTCGACGCCAGAGTGAAACGAATTGTCTGCGCGGCGGCTCGCTATATGCGATGGGTCCTAAAAGCGCAACTTCGACGGTTGTGCCGCAGGGTGCGTTGGGGAGGATGTTGAGACGACCACCGATGGATTGAGCACGCTCACGCATGCCGGTAATGCCCCAGTGGCCGTCACGCCCGCGTAGCTGCGTTTGCCGGTCAAAGCCTTGTCCATCATCACTTACGCTCATAAAGAAGTGAGCAGGCTGGTACAAGATGTCGAGCCGGATGCTGTTCGCGCCGGAGTGCTGGACGGCGTTGGCGACTGCCTCCCTGGCAATCTGTTCCACTTCAAGCTGTACAAGCGGGCGCAAATTGATATGGATGCCTGCGCTATAAATTTTAGGCTTTACGCCGGCCGGCAACTCCATCTCACGCAAAGCGAGCGTCAATCGGGTTTCCAAGGAATCCGGCGGCACCACGGGCGAGCGCAAACCGTCCACCGTCTTGCGACCCTGCTCGGCAATCTCACGCAACCGCTGGGAGGCATGACTAAGCATATGGGAAACCGGAGCATCGGTCAGCGCTTGTTGCGAGGCAGCATACATCTGCATCGACACTCCGATCATGCCTTGCAGCAATGTGTCATGCAGTTCCCGAGCGATGCGCGTGCGCTCCTGCATACGCTCCTGCATACGAGCATTGATGCGTGCGCTGATTTGGGCGACACGTAGCCTGTGAAGCTGCCAGATACATGTGCAGAGAAACAGTACGCTAAGAGTCAGAAACAACCCGGTTTGATAGAAGTACGGTTTAACCCGTACCGCTAAGGAGCTCTGCGCTGAAATCCACTTGCCATAACCATCCGAGTTGGCTACCCGAAAAGTGTAGGAGCCGGGCGGGATACCGGTGTAGGTAGCATCGCGCAGCGTGCCCGCTTCGATCCAGTTCTTGTCCCAGCCTTCAAGGCGGTATCGAAAACGAATGCGCCCCGGAATTTGGAATTCTGGAAGCGTGTAACGGATATTGATGCGGTGGCGGCCGGCCGGCACTGTGAGCGAGGAGGTAGGAGCAAGGGCGGTATTTTGATCGTCAATAGCAACTCGGTCAATGATGATGGGAGCCGGAGACCTGGTTTGTATCCCGCGCGGATCGATCATCGCCAGCTCCTGCAGGGTCACTGCCCAGATATCGCCGTGGCCGGAACGAAAAACCGAGTTGACACGCACTTGCGCGTTGCGGAAGCCGTCGCCTATACCAAACGTTACCGAGCTTCCCCGTGAATCCTGTCGAGGAGAAAGCAGGTCGGCTGCATTGATTTGCACAATACCCTGGTCGGTTCCGAGCCATAGGTGACCAAAGGTATCATCAGCCACGCCCTCGATGATGTTCGTCGGCAGGTTGTCTGATCGTGTGAAAAGCCGTACCGGAGCGAGCGAGGCAGGCACGTAGATCAGCCCGGACTCGGAGCTCACCCATAGGCTGCCGTCAGCCAAAGGATCAATCGAAGTTATATTTGCACAGCAGAATATGTGCGTTACGGTCTCATTGTGAATGCGGTTAAGTCCGGATATCGTGCCGACCCAGATATTGCCGGCTGTATCGTCGACTATGGCTCGCACATTATTATCGTCAAGGCCGTTCGCTGTGGTGTAGGAGCGGATCGAACCATTAGCTGCGTAGGCAAGTACGCCTATCTCTGAACCGCTGACCCAGGTTGTGCTGTCGCGATCCATCAGCATGCTGCCGACCGAAGCCCAGGAGATGCGAGGCAAAGCACGCTCCAGCATGCCATCGCTGAGTACACTATGACCCTGGCGATCGGTAAGAACCAGGCCGCTGCTGCCATGCGTGCTACGTGCCCAAAGCGAGACAGCTTGGCCGCCCCGCACTGCACTCTGTGCACGATTTTGCTTCGGGCTTTTCGCAGTTGTTGATCCTAAACTTAGAGAGACCAGCGTTCCGTCGTGTACGTGGAACAGGTTGCTGCCGCGGCCGAACCAAAGCTCGTGATTTGACCCCTGAGATCTCTGCATATTCAGGGTCGACCTTGGCAGATCTTCACCGGCGCTATAGGAAGTCACGGTCCCATCGCTTAGCTGGTTGAGCCCGTCGATCGCACCCAGCCAGAGGCTGCCGTCGCGCGAGCAGTAAAGCAGGTACAACTCATCGCTGGTAAGCCCTTGCGCAGCGCGCAGCCGCTGCACGCCTCGGGAATTCAGCCGAAACAGGCCTTGACCTGTCGAACCTGTCCAGATGGTATCGACGTTGCCATCGGGATCAATCGCAAGCATGGTCGCGGCATTCAAGCCAGGTACCGCGATGGAAAGGAAGCGGTCAGCCACACGCTGATTGAGACCACCGTCGCCCGCGGTCCATAGCCGGCCTTCACGGTCCAGCGCGAGAGCGTAGATCCGGTCACTGGCCAGGCCGTCCTCTCGGGTAAAGCACTGGAAACCTCGTTTGGAGTCAAACGCAAACAAGCCATGAAACGTCGCGATCCAGAGTGTGCCCTGCGTATCGACAAGCAAGGCATTTGTGTCCTGGATGCGCCCCGCCGTTGGACTCGCATAGCGGCGCACTGTCTTGCCGTCAAAGTGGAACAGTTCCCCCCGCCAGGTGACAGCCCAGACTCCGCCGGACGGATCGGCACCTATGCGCCAAATTGAGTTGCCCGGCAGCCCGTCTCGGCTGTTGTAAGAGCGAAATTCCCCACTGCGATAGCGAGTCAGGCCGCCGGCGCTGCTGATCCACAAGCTGCCGTCACGGTCTTCAGCAAGTCCGGTGATAGATTCGTTCGGGATGGAGTTGGGCGTGCCGGCTTTATAGAGTACAAAACCCGCGCCGTCGAACCGTGCCAAGCCGCCGCGCGTCCCGATCCACAGGAATCCATCCCGGGTTTGAAGCATGGTGCGAATCGAATCCTGGGGCAGACCTTGTTCAGAGGTCCAGGTACGCAGCACATACTGCCGAAGATCTTTTGCGGGATTGAGGGCGAAGCCATGCAGGGTAAAGAGCCAGGCGAGGACGACGGTGAAAGCCGCCGCACGAGTCAAAGAGCAACGGCTGCGTGACTGATTCGTTTGCGTGTGCATGGCTCGGTGGCCGGTCCGGTTGCGTGGTGCTTAGCTGTGCGGGTGAAGCTAAATCGCCCGAAAGCTACAGGTTGGAAGAGATGCGCCGCAAGTAAAGTTTCAACCCTCCCAAGCTGGTACGGCATAGGCTATGGCTCTGTGCCGTACACCAGGATAGGTCCAGTTGAAAACTACTGAGTGAGGCGCAGGAGCAGCGAAGAGTGGCCCTTCAGAACGAACTTATAATCATCCTGTATGGAACCGAGATCCTTTCCGGTCCATAGATCCCGAGCCTTCCAGCCCGGGGCTGCGCCGGCTTCCCGGAGGTGGAGAGTTATACCACGGAGGAATGAGTCATTATCGTTGAAGTTGATGATATCCAGGGCGACCGCGCCCCCGGTGAGGGGGCGTGACCAGATTTCAATAGGGCCTTCAGAGTAGAGGCGGTTAGCCTCATGGCCGAGAGAGTCCTGGTCGATTGCGATGACCTCGCGGTTCGTGAGGATGGCCGTGATATCAGGCGTAAGCTGGCTCAAGTTATTACCGGCGAGCAAAGGCGCGGCGAGCATGGCCCAGAGACCCATATGCACGCGGTTTTCATCGAGGGTGAGCTTGCCATTGCCGACCTCAAGCATATCGGGATCGTTCCAGTGCCCGGGCCCGGCGTATTTTGCCAGACCGGCCTGCCCAAGCCCGATGAGGCTCATGCGGTCGAAGTTGGGTTGAATGTCGCCGGTAGTGCGCCAAAGGTTTGCGCCTACTTCGGGAGCCCATTGCCAGACCGAATCCCAGCCGTACTGGCATAGGCTGTACACCATAGGTCGCCCGGTCTTGAGGATGGCCTGATGCATCTTTTCATAAGCGTCTCTCATCATTTGGTCCTGCTTGGCGGGGTCGTCGGGCGCGGCCTGGGTCATAACGCCGTGAAAGCTGCATAGATCGTATTTCAAGTAATCGATGCCCCAGGAGGCGTAAAGGTCAGCATCCTGCTGCTCGTGGTTGTAACTCCCTTCGTAGCGGGCGCAGGTCCGGGGGCCGGGTGAGCTGTAGATGCCGAGCTTCAAACCTTTGCTGTGGACATAATCGGCGAGCGCCTTCATGTCAGGAAATTTCTCGTTGCTGTGGAGGACGCCGGATTCGTCACGTTTGCCTTCCCAGGTGTCGTCAATGTTGACGTAGACGTAGCCCGCGTCGCGCATGCCGGACGAGACTATCAGGTCGGCGGCCTGGCGGATGTCCTTATCAGTGACCTTGTCGAAAAACCAGTTCCAGGAGTTCCAGCCCATGGGCGGCGTGGATGCGAGCTGCGTCTGCGCGGGAGCGAGCGTGGCGAGCGATAGTAGGGCGAGTGCTGCATACAATCTAAGACGCATAGGGAACTTCCGACCTGCAGAGTGATGGGATGGGACGTCGAAGAAATAGTACATCCAAGTGCCTGCTACATGGGCTGGTTCCCTAAAAATCAACTTTCAGGCGGGTCGCGCATCCACTCAGTCGATCGGAGCAACTTAGTTGTTCGTTAAGCTCTCGATGGCAGTCAGGTGCCGGGCTTCCTGTAAGCAGCTGCTGAAAGAAAATGTTTTATCTGTTCCGGTTCCCAAAGGTATGTACGTCATCTCTATTGAGATGTAGGAGTCGAGCTCGCCAGCAGCTCGCGCGTTTTCCGCCAAGCGGCAGTGATATCTTCACGATCCATACCGGCTATGCTTGCCAGGGTTGCCGTTTCAAGTACCGCATCGGCTTGCTCGATTAACGCAGTCCGGTCCTCCTGCCGCTCCAGTTTGGAGGCAAGCCGCCCAATGGTCGCGAGCAGACGGATGGAAACAGCAGGCGTGCCGGAGGCAGCCTGCCGCACTTGGTCAAAGGCCTGCTTGATGAGACGCGCGATGAGCAGCGGTCGCACCCGCAGGCGCAAGCTGCCATCCTCGCCATACCAATCACTGCTATGCTGCGGCACTTCCGCAAGGATTATCAACGCCTCTCCGAGCAGGTCTGTGCATGCTACGCCGGTAAAGGTGTCGTTCACCGCTGGGCTCAAGGCTCGAATAGCAATTTCAACAATCTGCGCGATGCCGAACTCAAGGTCTTGCGTAAGAATGCGGTGCCGCCCAAGGACGATGCCTTCTTCAATAAGTGGCGCAAGCGCCTGGAAATGTGAAGCAGGCGAGATGCGGGCAAGCGGTTCCCCCTTGAGCACAAATTGTCCGGGCCGGAATAAAACTTCAATGAATGCATCCTCACGATGGGCGGCGGCCAGCAACGAGGCATGGTCGATCTCCTGCATATAGCCGCTTGCGCGGCTATCAAGCGTCCCTGCATTCTCAACCTCAAACGGCTTTTGCAAAGCACTGTCGAACCCGAGTTGCCGGTGCTGGGCGTTCTCCCGCTCTACAGCGCGCCGCAGATCCTCTACTATGCGGGCCACGGCATCGGGGTTCTGGATAGAAAATGCGACGCGGTGGCTGTAATACACCAGGAAGGAGAAAGCGGCCAGCACCAGAAACCAGCTGGTAATCAGCGAGGTCTGCGGAATGAAGGTGCCGGTCGGGTCGGAGTGCGTGACCAGGAATACCAGGAAGATGTAGATGAACGCGGCCATGAACAAGCCGATTGTGGCTTGCATCACCCAGTCCTGCACGAACCGGTAGAGCAGGCGCGGTCCAAACAGGTTGGCCACCATCGAGAGCACCAGCAGCGTGACCGAAAAGATCAGCGCCAGCACGGTACTAACGCAGCCGAGCATGGCGCTTAGGATTGCCCGCGCATCATCAATGCCGCCCATGCTGAACCAGTTGGGCAAGTGAATGACATGGTACGCGGCAAGCATGTCCGGGATCATAGTGAGTGCGAACAAGGCGACCGCGGCAAACGACATCTTGAGCGGCATAATCCAGAGATTGATGTTGTACGGTGCCTGGCGAAAGCGGAGAGAGGGCATACCATCTCAGAATATGACAGCAAATCAGCTGCTGCTGCGACTGGACGGTTACACCGCAGGAGTGCTTACCTGCTATGCCGAAAGAAGATCATCTCGCAAGAACAGGTATCAAGCCTTTAATCGTGATCACGATGCCGCCGGCTGCAATGAGCACCCCTCTCTGGATAGGAAAAGACGATGGAACCTGCTTAAAATCCGGCAAATAAATTTGCAATGAGAAAGATAAAACCACATAGATGCCGATGAGCCTGCCAAATTTCAAAACGCCGGCGGCACTATCTGTTAGTCGAAATGGCTTCGGCATTTCATGGCTGACCTATCTAGGAGTGCAACCGCTCCTGCATCCGCACCATCGTCCAAATGCCGTTGACTATGTCTCAGCACCGTGGCACGGTTTGCTTTCCGGGGCCTGAACAGCCACTCTGCCGATACTGTAGCCAGGACTCTGCGCCCGATGGCACCCATGCCCTTAAAGTATTCCTCAATGCTGGTCAGGTCAGTTCAATCACCGCCGGTCCTCAACTCTCTGAAACCACTGTACCCACCGCACCGGAGGCATCGCACCAAAGCCCCTATCAATTTCGGGGTTCGCTGCGAAGTTGAGAAGAGCGTTTTATCGCTGAATTGTTCAAATAAAGTGGCTATAGTACATGTACTTCAGTAACCCTTATTTAGCTCTACGCCTTTGCTCAGCAAAACTTCACACCACCATCTAAGTTAAAGGCTTGCAACATGACTGACGAGGACCTTGACGCGAATAGGCAGCTGCTATGTCCGAACCGCCGTAATCTCTTGCGAGGCATCGCGGCCGCGGCCATTGCGTCTTGCGGACCGAGCAAAACTGCAAACGCAGCACTTACTCCGGTGCAGAAATCTCAAGCTGACCCTTTGCATGAAGCCGCATTCGACCTCAGCAATCTCAAAAGTTCTTTCACTGCAGATCGACAGTATTTTGTTGTTCGAAGTGGCCGCATCCAGCTTATTGCCCAGGCGGATCGGTCCGCTACGGGACCTGCATTTCTGCTGTTGGCTTTTGACGCACGAGACAGCAAACAAACCGGTCGCAAGGAAAACGCCTTCAATTTCGACGCGGGAGAGGGCTTCGTGCGGAGCGCACTGGAGGTAATTCTCGGCGGCTTTCCATTTGCGGCTCTCGGTTATGAGATGGAGACGCAATGGATAGTTCTTGAAGGAATTCCTGCAATCGAAGCGAGGTGGTGGGCCGGCGGCTTCCTCGTCACAGAGCATGTTTTCGCACTGCAAAATTCCGGAACCTTTGTACGCCGAATTACCCTTGCTTCGTGTAATCTCGGCGGCCCTGAAGAGGTAAAACTCCGCCTCTCCCTACCGAAAGCTGCAACAACGCTACAAGACCGATGGCTTGTCCAGGAAGGTACGAAAGCACGCCTGGCCCTCGCATGTAGCGACTCCGTTCCGGGACACCTGCGGCCTGAGACGTCAGACCTTGAGATCGGGCCGCTACTTATCTCTATAGGCAAGACCGTCTCGGTAGATACGTGGTTCCGGGTCGATGTCCTGCGTGATAACAGCTCTCCATTCTCTCTTCATAACAGCGATACATCTATCCGGGAAACATCGGCGGCGTGGAATCTGACTTCGCACATCGTGACGGAAGACAAGACCGTGCGTGAACTTTACGACAAGGTTCGTTACGGGCTTGCCGGTATGGTTGCGGACAATGGAATTATGGACGCGGGTATCTTCGAGTATGGCGGCCAGTGGGTTCGGGACACGTCGAACACTATCGTAGGTCTGCTGCATGCGGGCCACTTTGAACTTGCACACGCTGCGCTGGTTCAAATGCTCGACGGGATGATTAGCCCTGACGGAAGAACAATGATCAGCGGCCTTTTTGAAAAGCCCGACCAGGAAGAACTGGACGAGATGGGAGAGTTGCTCCACGCACTCCGGTCCTATGTTGACTGGACCGGAGACGATAGTATCGTTCGCGCATACCGGTCGAAGCTGGTCGCAGTGATTGAGCGTCCGCTTCGACCTGAGTTCCGGGGCGAAACCGGAATGGTTCATAACCGACGTGAGTTCTGGGAGCGAACTTTCGAGGATGGCTATGAGCTCGTGTATCAAATGTATGTAGTTCTCGGACTTCGGGAGGCTGCATCCATGGCCCTGCCGCTGGGAGCAGCGGCCTCCGCCCAGCGATGGAACACGGAAGCAGACAGGATTTTAAGTGCTACGCTGTCTCACCCTACACACGCCCTGGTAGAGGGCGATCGTCTAATAAAGCGGCGATCCCTTGCCGGCACACCGGTTCGATACGTTCATACGTATTCGGCGGCAGCGGATGTGCCCATGCACACAGAAAAGATCAATCTCGCCGAGCCGGATGCGGGGGTAGCTTTGCCCATCGCACTCGGTTTGGTAGATCCCGCTTCACCCCTAGCTCGCAACACTCTTGATGATCTGGAAAAGCTCTGGAATGCCCGGTGGTTCGGCGGCGGGTATGAGCGGTATAACTCCAGCGGTGAGCCCGACCAACCGGGACCGTGGCCTGTTGCCACCTGCTTCATCCTGCGCGCCCAGCATGACGCAAAACTTTACGATCGGAGCCGGCGCACACTTGAGTGGCTAAACACCGTACAGGGAGGTCGCACGGGGGCATGGTTCGAGGAGATTCCTTTGATCCGTTCGCAGTCTCCCAATGCCGGCATTCTTCCTTGGACCTCCGCTGAGATCAGCCTGTTTCTAATTCGTCATCTGCTCGGGGTCCGCTTTAAGAATGGACGACTCACACTAAAACCGGCCCTGTTTCCCGGCAGCCCACCGATTCATGCCGACCTGCGCTTTCATACAGCACGACTCTACCTGGACGTTCCGGGAGCGGGGCCCTTCCAGTTCGCTTATGTAAATGGGCGGCCCATAGTCTTGACTGCTGACGGCGCAGTGACGCTTGGTGAAGACTTCCAGGGCGGATCGGTGTCTTTTCACAATTCCATGCAGCCATGATTTTGTCGGGCAGTTCGGTTTATCAAAGTGACGAAACCGCGATGCTGGGTACATTCACCCGGTCAGCGATGCTGGAAAAACAAGATTTGCTGCGATTGAGACAAAGCCATTTGATGGATTAATGTGCGATGCCCATTGACTGCAACAGGAACAAGGTTCCGTTTCTCACAAACACAGGTTTGTCAAAACGCTTGCAATCGAGAAGGCTCTAGCCTGAAATCCACTTTAGCGTTTTCGCAATCAGTTCTCATTTGCTGTTTTGCCGGCATGTAGCAAAAGGATAACTTCTGAGAAGGACACCACATGATGAGCGAGTCAACGGCGAGCTCTGTTGCATTAACTTTCGGGCCACAACACGTCGAGGATCACAGAACCTCACACTACTGCGTCTTGTGTATCGAAGAGGCGACTTCGAGTTACCGCAACAGCGCCGCTAGAACCATTCAGCGGGCTGCCGTCAAACAAAAAGCGGCAATCCTCGGTGCGCCGCTGCACATCACCATCCATGACCGTAAACTGGCGAGTATGACCAACCCTGTCGTTGCGCCATAAGGAGACACTGCCGTAAGCGCCATCTTTGCGCATGATGTAGTAGATCATCTCGACGAAGCGAAGCGCAGTTTCATCGTTGTTATACCAGCGAGCGATGCGGCGTAAGGCATCCATGCCTGCCTCCTCCGGCGACATACCCCTTCGCATATTTTCGATGATGGTATGTGCTCCCGCGATCTTGATGTTGGCTTCGGCGCTACCGCTGGAACCGGCGGAACCTACATCGGGGTCAGCAAAGCAGCCAGCACCGATCGTGGCAATGTCGCTGGCAACACCGGCCATTCTCCATGGCCGACCGCTTGAGCTGCAGGCAAAGGAGAGTTGACCTTTTGCGTCAATGGTGCCGACGTAGACCGGTTCAGCAGCCGGGGAAACCGCATCGAAGGCGGCGCGCCAAGTGATTGCCGGGTCAATGCCTGCTTGTGCAGCCAGCGGCTCAAGCTTGCGCACCAAGGAATCAAGTTCCTGCTGCGAATTCGGCATAAAACGTGTTCGACGTGCCGGCTCCGGGAGAGATGGATCATAGATGCCTTTTCCAAGCAGATTCGAGTTGGATTGGATTTCTTTCCAGAGCGCATAGGTTTTGCGGCTGCGATCCGTCAGCAGCTCCTCCGTTACGAATCCCCGCGTCAGCGCGAACGCCTGCGCGTCCGCACCCACCAGCAGAGCACCGCCGGTACGGTCCATCAGAGCGCAGGCCAGAAGCGAGGCGTTCCGGATACCACGAACGGAAGCTACGGCTGCGACGCGACGCGTCGGACCGTGAAAGCAGCACGAGTCAAGCTGTACTTCGCCTTCCATATTAGGAAGAGCACCCAGGCCTGTGGAATGATCCTGCGGATTGTCCTCCTGCGTTTTACAGATGTGTAGGGCTGCATCAAGCGTGTCGCTTCCATCCAGGAGCATCTTGAAGGCTGCATCGATGCCGATCGTTCCTGTCACCTTGCAGATAAGAGCAGGCAATCTGGGTACAACCGGACGTACCGGCTTGAGGTGACTGTGATGCGAGTGGTCCATTCCCTGCATCTGGGCGGCACTCTTAAACCCCAGTGCGCCACATACTGAGGAGGATGCTGCAGCGGCAAGAAAGTGCCTTCGGGTCCGATCCAAACAGCCTCCTTAAGGCTAGGGCGTTTTCACTGATACGGCGAGTCGCATAGCCGCTTGCCATGTGGCTTTTCCCGTTAGAAAGTCATGTTGACGACTACACGGGACTGTATAGCATCAGTGAAAATACTTAAGGTTTATAAACAAGCAACAACCTGCACAAGCAGCAGCCCCCACGAGCTGCTGCTTGTCTGCCGGAAGCTAGTTGGCTTGGAAGCTCCATTGCTGCCAGGCATTTCCTTGATACGTATACTGATCCAACTTGGTTTGATTTGCCTTGCTTGCACCATCAATGTCGAGCGCCAGCCCACTCTTCACATTTACCAGTTCGTAGTTCGTGCCATTGACAGCAGTCACGCGCCACTGTTGGTTTGTCTGTCCGTTCGCGGGATACTGATCGACCAGAGCGCTGTTCGCAGTGGAAGCTCCAGTGACTTCAAGCAGTTGACCACTTGCTCCGTTAGTCAGGGTGATGATGTTGCCGCCAAGGTTGTTCACGGTCCACTGCTGATTCTTGCCGTTGTTCAGCGTGTAGATTTCCATGACCGTACTGTTGGCGGTGGAAGACGCAGGGTCGTCCACCGCCGTGCCGCTGTAGGCACTGACGATTGCATAGGTGCCGTTCGGAATCAGGTTCGTGGTGGGAAGCTCGCCGTAGACACAGAGCTGCCCGCTTGCCGTCGAGGCTGTACCGAAGCTGGCCAGGTATACCTTGCCGTTCGTGATTGTTGCCGGGGTGAACTTAGCGAAGTTGTTGCAGGAATCACGACCGGCATTCTGCTGGCTGGTCCAGAGCAGATTCATATTCCCTGCATCGTAGGCGTAAAGAATTCCGGGAACAGTGTTGTGCCATGCGCCATTGCCGTCACCGGCACCGGTGTTGGTAGCGGCCCACAAAATGCCGTTCGTGTTGCCGTTCGCAGACAGCGACAAGATGCCGCCCGGGTGATCGACGGCTTGGACGGAAAGCTGATATTTCGGACTAGTGGTAAAAGTAGTGCCGTTAAAGGCATAAACCTTCAAATAATCCGACTGGCCCCATAGGTAGAGATTGTTGTTCCAAAAGTTTAAGGAGTGAATGTGGGTGCTGGTGACAGACCATCTTTGTACCGCGGTTGCGTCACCGAGATGGCCCATGGCACTGGTCTTGATCAAGTTCAGGTAACCGTCTTTGCCGCCGCCGATTACAAGACCTGTGCCCGGGATCAACAAGGGACCGGAGGAGCCGAGGTCGTTATCACCATTATTCCAATCCGTTGGAGTATGCCAGTCCTGCAGTTGGAGGGTGTTGCTCAACTTGAGGAAGGTCTCGCCCCAATTGCTCTCACCATCCCAGGTTCCATTGCCGGTAACAAGATAGACGCTCCCGGAGCTATCCGCGGCGGGACCGTTTCCAGACTGCCATATGCCGCTTGCGCTGTCGTTAGGCGAGTCATTGAAAACCCCAACCTGCGCAAGGCTGGAGGCGCTGTAGGCAAAGGTGTACCCAGCATACTTGTACTGATCGCAATGACTCGCAAACGTAATGTAGATATTGCCGCCGGAGAGCAAAAGGCCGGCCCGCTGAAGCTGATAATTGGAGTTGAAGCCGGACGCGGATAGCGTTACCGGGCTGGACTTATCCGCTCCGGTTGATAGATTGAGCGCATGCAACTGGTGGGCGGCGGCACTGCCGTTCCAGGTCTGGGCGACGACGTAAAGCGTGCCCGCACTGGGATCGATGACAGGCGTACTCATAATGCCTGAGCTCGCCAGCACATCGGAGCAGTTGAAGCCGATGTCCTGAACCTTAAAAGAAGTACCCAGCTGAACGTGCCAGTATTGGGCACCGGAATCAGCATCTAAGGCGTAAACACTATTGTTTGCGGTAGCGATGAAGACAACATTATGCGTGCCACCGGAAATGCTCATATTCGCTACATACAACGGCTGGGCAAAGACCTGATCGTCTACCCCCACCTTGAACAGCATGCCAAACTGCGTCGTATTCACATTTGAGGGGTGTAGAACCGTCTCGGTCGCGTTTAGTCCGTCGCGGTTGTTGTCGTTATGTTGTGTCAGCACATTCGTTTGTGCGCCCGCTCTCCCGGCGAGCACAGACGCAAGCGCGATGGTGCAACCTGAAATTGCGGCGACTCGCCGACCCGATACTTTCTTTTTAGACATGCAGCCCTCGTTAAGATACTCGGCACCATCAGCTTTGCCGGTCTTTAGATTGGATTCCTGATCCCGAACGCACAAGCTCGAAAACCGACTGAATTGCCCGCTTTAGGGGAACCTTACTACAGGTCTGTTGCAATGTTGTGATATGTTTTATCGCTTCCGCTCGTAATGCCGCAATCAGAAGGTGGCTTGTAAACGCGGTGAACTTACGCTTAATAGTAGCGAGCAGGCCATAGCTGATTACACGGCAAGGTGGCGCGCGCACGACAAACACGCCGAAGCGTCGCGCAGACCGCCTAACCTCGTATGTAAATGGGGGACTCTCGAAGACTCCACTCTATGGATATTTGGACAGAGTCAGGTTAAGAGTTCAGGCATTTACGGCAAAGGATTAATCACCCCCAAAGGTTGCGCCTTCAGCGGTCACGAGAACGGGATGGTCGTTTGCGATGCGGCTGGAGGAGGAAATGGCGCGGCCGCCCGGTCCGACCCAGGTCCGGGTCCAGCCGCGGCTGACAATGCGGAGCATAACGAGCACAGCGAAGGCAAGCGCCGCGTACTCGATCCAGCCGCGGGTGTAGGAGCCGGTGTGCTGCTTGGAAAAGCTGAGGACATTGGGCAGTATGGAGCCGCCAAGCGCGCCGATTTCGCCGATCATACCTCCGGCGATCGCCGTGGTTACCGGCCAGCGCAGGGGGACGAGCTGGAAGGTGGCACCGTTGCCCGCGCCTAGAGCGGCAAAGCAGAGCATGAACATGGCGGTGGTTACTACGAGCGAAGGCGAGGTCATCAAGCCGAACAGACCAGCGATGGCGACGAGGAAGACGACCGAGAGCGTGGTGATGCCGCCGATCTTATCGGAAAAATATCCGCCCAGCACGCGCGCGGCAGAACCCGTCAGAGTGGCAGCCACGGTGTAGAGGCCGGCATCGACTTTCCGCATGTGGAACTGGCTGACGTAAAAAGTCGTAAGGAAAGTGGAAAGGCCGATAAAGCCGCCGAAAGTGATGATGTAGACCATGTTCAGGTACCAGCCGTCCCGTTCTACGAGGCACTTGAGGTGCTGACCGAGCGACTGGTGCTCGATATCCGGCGGCTCCTTGGCGAAGAAGATCATGACAAGCAGCGGGAGCGCCATGCAGCCGGCGGCGAAGCCGTATACATGAGCCCAACCGAAATGCACGGCAAGGCGCGGAGCAAAGAGCGCGGCAAGCGCGGTCCCCGAGTTGCCCGCACCGGCAATGCCCATGGCAAGCCCTTTGTATTGCTGCGGAAACCAGCCGGAGCCGAGCGACAGCGCGACGCCGAAGCTGGCACCGGCAATGCCGAGCAGCACGCCCATCGCAAGCACGGCGTGGAAGGTGTGGACGAAGTAGAAGCCGTATAGCAGGGCGATGATGATAGCCGACATTTCAACGATGGCCGCCGACTTGCGCCCGATGTACTGCGAAAGCACGCCCAGCGGGAAGCGCATGAGTGCGCCCGCGAAGGTGGGAACGGAAATCATGAGGCCGGTCTGAATGGGCGTGAGGCGGAAAGACTCCGTGATAAAGGGAGCCATGACGCCGTTGAGAACCCAGATGGCAAAAGAGAAATCAAAGTAGAGGAAGGCGGCGAGAAGGGTCGGCGGATGGCCCGACTTCATGAACATTTTGTAACTGGCCATGGGTGGTCTCCTGGAATGAGTTGGTGTTCGGGGTCTTCAGACTTGGCTTAGGGCGATCAGCTAGCGACGTCGCGGTCGCGGGAGGAACGGGGCTTGGTGGAAGCGGAGACACCGGCGTCAGGGCCGGAGGGCTGTGCGGTGAGATTGCCGCCTTGTTACTGGGCGGAAGATTTGTGTACGCGGACGGCGCACTGCTTGAAATTGGGTTCCCGGCTGATGGGATCGAAGGCACCAAGCGTGACGCGGTTGGAATTGGTCTCGGAGAAGTGAAAGGGCATGAAGACCTGACCGGGAGCGATGATGGAAGTGATACGGAGCTCGATATTGGCGACGTGGTCACGACGGCTGGTGACTGTAACCTTGTCATGCGAGTGGAGTTTTAAGCGCGCCGCGTCTACGGGATTCATCTCCAGCCACGCATTTGGAACCATGGCATGGAGCATTTCGACCTGCGCAGTCTTAGTGCGCGTGTGCCAGTGCTCCACGGTGCGTCCCGTGTTCAGGATGAAGTCGAACTCCTCATTGGGCTGCTCGGTAAAAGGTTCGCACGGAACCTCATGGAGAATGGCGCGGCCGTCCGGCGTGGGAAAGATCCCGTCAGAGTAGAGGCGCTCACCGCCCCACTGGATGCCGCCCGCGGCTTCAATCTGCTGCCAGGTGTAGGGGGAGTAATCACAAAGACGCCCGGCGGAGACGCGCTGCCATTCGGCGTAGGCATCAGCGGTTGTAGCCCAGCCGGGATAGAGTTTTTCGCGGATGCCGAGGCGCTCGGCGAGATCGAGGAAAATGTCAAAGTCAGGACGGGCCTCCCCCGGTGGAGAGACGATGCGGTTGACCTTCGAGATGCGGCGCTCGGAGTTGGTATAGGTGCCCTCCTTTTCACCCCAGATGGCAGCCGGCAAGACGAGGTGCGCGAAATCGCTGGTGGGGGTCGGGTGAAAGCCGTCCTGCACGACCAGAAACTCCACGCTTTCCAGCGCCTGCTTGAGAAGGTTGTAGTTTGGGAACGAGACCACGGGATTGGTAGCGATGAACCACAGCGCCTTGATCTTGCCCGTGACAGCACCTTCGATGATGTCGGGATAGGCGAGCCCGCGAGCAGTAGGGATTTCGGAAGAGTCGATACCCCAAAGCTGGGCGAGCTCTTCGCGGTGCTCGGGGTTGTTGAACTTGCGGTAGCCGGGCAGCGCCGAAGTGAAGCCGCTCTCGCGAGTTCCCATGGCGTTGCACTGGCCGGTAATGGAGAACGGCGCAGCACCGGCGCGGCCGATATTGCCGGTAATGAGCGCGAGATTGTTGATGGCGGCGACGGTGACAGCGCCCTGGCTGGAGTGGTTAACGCCCATCGTCCAGCCGATAAACCCGGCTTTCGCGTTGCCATAGAGGTGAGCCGCACGCTCGATCTTTTCGATAGGGAGACCGGTTACCTGCGAGACATGTTCAGGGGTAAAAGCGGCGACAAATGCCGCGAAGGACTCGTAGTTGGCCGTGTGGGCGGCGATGTAGGCGGCATCCGTGAGGCCGTCGCGGATGAGGATGTGCGCGATGCCGTTGATCAGAGCGATATCGCCGCGCGGCTTGATGGCGAGGTGGAGGTCGGCCATCATGGCGGTCTTCGTGACGCGGGGGTCGACCACAATCAGGGTGCGTCCGGGGCGCTTGCCCGGGCCCTCACCGACGCGAGTACACAGGATGGGATGGTTGTCGGCAATGTTTGAGCCGATGAGCAGGACGACGTCGGCGGTGGACATATCTGTGTAGCTGCCCGGAGGACCGTCGGAGCCGAAGGAGAGCTTGTAGCCGGAAACGGCGGAGGCCATGCAAAGAGTGGTGTTGCCGTCGTTGTTGGGAGTGCGAAAGCCGAGCTGCACGAGCTTGCCGAGTGTGTAGTACTCCTCCGTAAGCAGCTGGCCGGTGCCGACGACGCCGAGCGAGTCGAGCCCGTGGCGGGACTGGATGTCCGTGATGCGGGCGACCATCGTCGAAAGGGCTTCGTCCCAGGAGACGGGAACGAGGACACCGTCTTTGCGCAGCAGCGGTTGGCGAGCACGTCCGGGACCGTCGAGGATGTGGTGCTCGCTCAGGCCTTTCGGACAGAGCTTGCCACGGTTGACGGGGTGATCGGGGTTGCCGCGGGCGGCTACGGCCTTGCCGTCTTTTACGCCGATGAGCATGCCGCAACCGACGGAGCAGTAGCCGCAGGTGGTCTTAACCCAGGTGTCGGCGACGCGCGATGCGGAGACTTTACCGTAGAGAGGGTCTTGGGCGTAGGCGTACTTTTGCTGCGCAGTGTCGATACCGGCGAGGCGCTTGAAGCGCTGTAGGAGGCTCATGCGTGGGCTCCTCTGGGACGGGAGCGCACGAAGGTCAGGGCCATGTTGAGCGGAACCACGGTGACGAAGAAGAGGTAGCGCGACAGCAGCACCGAGGCGAAGGCGAAGACGAGAGCCACGATAGAGAATTCATAAGCCCCGGCTGTCAGCGCCAAGAGGAGCAGCAGGACGCAGGCGGCGGAAAGTGGCCATAAAGCATTCCCCGAGAGGAGGAACCAGGCGGCGCGAGACTCGAAAGCAGCGGCGCGGCGGAGACGCAAGGCGCGGAGGACCTGGTTAGCGAGCCAGGCGACGGCGCAGGTAGCGGTAATCGTGAAGGCGGTGGTGGGGTGAGCAGGGACGCTGGAAAGGCCGTGGAATATCGCGGGAAATTGAAATGCAAGATTGGCGAGTGCGGCCGCGAGGAACGAACCGAGGAGCGCGGCGGAGAGGATGAAGTCGGCTGGGGTGTGGGGCGTGTTCCACGAGGGACGCGCGCGGACGAGGTAGATGGCCGCGCTCGCAAAGGTGCCGAGGACGCCGAAGATGGCGGCGGCCAGGTCGAACGCGAGCGGAAGCCAATGGGGAATTACGAGGCCGTACTGTGCTGCCGCAGTCGAAAACGTTGCAGCGGCGAGGGCCCCGAAGAAGAGGGTGAAGAGCAGGACTTCGCGGCTGAGCCAGGAGCGACGCCACATCTTGAGGGCGCGATAGGCAAAGGCAGGGCGGCCAAGATGGAGGGTGGAGAGCGTAAGGGCTCCGGCGGTGAGGGCGAGCAGGACGGCGAGGCGAAGAGTATTGAGCGCGTGCCAGGCGAGCAGAACCCAAAGGGCACCTGAGACGGCCTGCATGAGCGTGGTCATGTAGATGAGCGGGACGTGGGCGTGCTCGCGCTGGATCTGGCCGATGTCGACACGCTCAAGCCCGGCTGACGGAATGTTGGGCAAGGTGATACGGGTGGTGGAGACGGTCTGCTCGGCGGCGGGCATGCCGGGGCTTTCGGCGAGGGCGAAATCCTCGCGCCACGCGGCCATGTTGACGAGCTCAATTGCGATGGCACTTTCAGGGCAGGCGTTGACGCAGGCAGGTTCAAGCCCGTCGTCGAGCCGGCCCTTGCACATGTCGCATTTACCCACGACGCCCCGCTCGGGATTGAACTGCGGAACAGAATAGGGGCAGTTCCAGACGCAGTATGAGCAGCCGATGCAAGCGTCGGCGGAGTGGAGCACGATGCCGGTGACCGGGTCCTTGGTATAGGCGTCGACGGGGCAACCCCGCAGGCAGTCGGCGTCAAGGCAGTGGTTGCAACCCATGGAAAGATAATGGCGCTGGGTGTCGGGGTAGGAACCGGCTTCAAGCTCGCCGATGCGCCGCCAGAGAATGTCAGCCGGGTTATTGTTCTGCTCGTTACAGGCGACTTCGCAGGACCGACAGCCGATACATTTGGTCATATCGAAGTGGAACCGGTACTGCTCGCCCGGGCCGGGTTTGCGCTCAGGAATTAGGGTGGAGGCGACCTCCGGGAAAATGATGCCGGAGTCTCCTATGGTCAGTCCGGTCATGCGCACGAGGTCGGGGCTTGTGCCCTCGATCGCGCGCTCGTGAAGAGGCAGGTTCATCTAATACACGTCCCGATGGTAGCGTTTGCTGTTGTGAAGGTTCTCGATGTAGTCCTCGGCATCGCATTTGCCGTGTTGGGCGATGAGCCGGTGCAGCGCAGCGTCGACGTCCTTGGCCATGCGCGAAGCGTCACCGCATACATAGATAGTTGCGCCTTGCTCGAGCCAGGCGAAGAACTCGGCACCGTGCTCGAGCATGCGGTCCTGAACGTAGATTTTGTGAGCCTGGTCGCGGGAGAAGGCGGTGTCGAGCCGAGTAAGGTGGCCGGTGGCGAGCATCTCGTTGAGCTCGTCGCGGTATAGGAAGTCGGTGGCGGCGGAGCGGTCACCGAAGAAGAGCCAGTTCTTCCCGGTCGCGGCTGTTGCGGAGCGTTCATGGAGAAAGCCGCGAAACGGGGCGATACCGGTGCCGGGGCCGATCATGATGATGGGTGCCGCAGGGTCCGCGGGGAGACGGAATTTCTTGTTGTGCTGGATATAGATGGGAAGCGTGCCGTACAGGTCCGTGCGATCAGCGAAGAGGGTGGAGCAGACGCCGCCGCGCTCACGGTCGTGCGCAAGATAGCGGACCACAGCGACGGTGGCGTGGACTTCGCCGGCATGTGCTTTGGGGCTGGAGGAAATGGAGTAAAGGCGTGGGGCAAGTCCGGATAGGACGCTGACAAGCTGTTGGGCGGACTGGATGACGCCGGGGTATTCGGTAAGAAGGTCGATCAGGCCGCGGTCCTGCAGGTAGGTGTCGAGATGAGTTTGCTGCTCGGGAAGAAGAAGGTTTTGGAGGGGTGCGAGGTTGCCGGCTTTGGCGTAAGTGTCGACTAGCTTGCGGGTGAGGCGGGTAATTTCAAGGACGTGCGAGAGGGCTTCAGCGAGGGGGCGGGTACCGAGTTTGGGGATGTCTACGACCTCCTCGCCGGTGAGAGTTACGGCGGCGAGGACATCGGCAACCAGGATCGGGTCATTTGCGGGGATGACGGCGAGTGCATCGCCGGCCTCGTAGGTGAGGTCAGAGTTCACGAGTGAAAAGCTGAGGTGAAGCGTGGATTTGCTGGAGATTTCGGCGGTCAAGACGCGCTTATCGATCAGCGGGGCGTAGAAAGGGTTATCGCGGTGGTAGATGCTCGCAGGTGTGGCCGCGATTGCTTTCGGCGGAGCTGCGGGCGCGGCAGCTTCGGCGTTGGCGAGCCGAGCGAGAAGGTCCGTCTTCCAAAGCTCAAAAGGCTCGTCGACTTCAACATCGCAGACGACAGTAGCTGCAAGGCGCGTAGCCCCGAGGGCGACGAGGCGGTTATCAAGGTCGGTGCCGAATTTGCAGAAGTGCTCGTAATGACGGTCGCCAAGCGCGAGAACGCTATATTGCAGCTTGTCGAGACGCGGGGCGTTGGGTCCGGAGAGCTGGTCGAAGAAAGGTTTTACAGTATCGGGCGGATCGCCTTCGCCGTAGGTGCTGGCCAGGATTAATGCGCATTGCTCAGTCGCCAGTGCGGCTGGGGCATAACCTTCAAGCGATGCAACACGGGCGGTGTGGCCTTTAAGCTTAAGTTCTTTCGCGATCTTCTTGGCGAAGCGTTCGCTGGTGCCGGTCTGCGAGGCGAACAGGACGGCAACATCGCGGCTCGCAGCCGCAGGTGTCGCCTGGGCAGTTACGGACGACCAAAGACCGGCGAGAAAGCCGTTCAGCCAGGCTCGCTGGGCGGCGTTGAACGGGGCGTTGTCGGGGATAAACGGGATCGTGTTCATTCCGCAATCCTTACCTGGGCGAAGGCGCGAAGCTCCTCGATGGAATGGCGCCGGGTGAAGGCAAGGAAAGTCTCATCTACACCGGCTTGACCGTGCTGGAAGGCGGCGAAGATGCGCTCCATCATGGGTGGCAGATCAGTGAACTTGACTGCCGGAAACAGCTCGCGGGCGAGGCCCTGGTCCGCATCCGAGCCGCCGCCGAGATTGACCTGGTAGCCCTCTTCTCCGCCGACTTTGACGCCCATCAAGCCGATATCGCCGATGTAATGCTGGGCACAGGAGTTGGGGCACCCCGTAACGTGCAGGTTGACCGGCTGGGTCAGCGTAAAGCGCTCGTCGAGATAATTGGCGAGCACGACGGCGTGGGTTTTTGTGTCGCTCTGCGCATATTTGCAGCCCTGGTTGCCGGTGCAGGCAACCGTACCCGAAAGCACGCGACCGGCGGAAAATCTAAGACCGACGGCGAGCAGCGCGTCTTCCACGTCAGGCAGTGAGGCGTCGGGAATGTTGGGAAGGATTAGGTTCTGCCAGACGGTCAAGCGGATTTCGCCGGTGCCGAAACGCCGGGCGATGTCGGCCACGGCATGCGCCTGGGCTACAGGAAGACGTCCGACGGGAACGGAGACTCCTACGTAGGAGAGACCGGGCTGGAGTTGCGGATGGATGCCGATGTGACCGGCGCGATCTATGGGGCCGCGCGATTCGCAGTTCTGCGCGGGAAGGCGCAGAAGGGGGAAGGCCAGGAGTTTTTCGGTTTCTTCTAGGAATTTTGCAATACCCCACTTGTCGACAAGGTACTTGAGCCGGGCTTTCTTGCGGTCGGTACGGTTGCCGTGCTCGGCAAAGACGCGGATCATGGCGGCGGCGACGGCAACAGCTTCGTGCGGCTTGAGAATGATACCGGCGTCGGTGGCGAACTGCCGATGGCCGGTGATGCCGCAAAGCACGACACGGAAATAGATGCCTGCCGGCAGGCTTTTGCCTTCAGCTACGCGCACGGCCTGAAAGCCGATGTCATTGGTATCGGCGACAGACGAAATGGTGCCGCCGTCGTCAAAGGCCACGTTGAACTTGCGCGGAAGGCCGTAGAGATCACGCGAGTTCAGGATGTAATGCGCTAGCGCGTCCGCGTGGGGACGCACATCAAGCAGGCCCTGGGGGTCGATGCCGCTGAGCGGAGACGCGGTGATGTTGCGGATGTTGTCCGCGCCGGAACCCCGCGAGCTCATGCCCAGGGCGGCAATTTTCTTCAGCACGGGAACCAGGTGCCAGGGCTGGAACTCACGAATTTGGACGTTGGAGCGGGTGGTCAGATCGACGCGTCCAGAGCCCCAGTCGGCGGCCATTTCCGCAATGCCGTGCAACTGGGCCGAGCTCAGGACAGCGCCCGGAACGCGCAGGCGCAGCATAAAGGAATCCTGCGCGGGTGCGACGTAGAAAAAACCGTGGAACTTGAAGCGATACGTGTTTTCAGGATTCGGAGTTTTATCTTCGTTGGTATGCGTGAGCAGTTCATCCCATGCATCGAGCGGATTACGCTCGTACTTCCACAGCTCTTCACGGCAAAGATCTTCGACCGGCGTTCCATGAAAGAGTGCGGCGAGGTTATGGGTTCCGGAGGCAGGGTCGGCAGTGATCCGGCCCGAGACGGTGTGGCCGGCGAACGGCATACGTTGGGCGGTTCCTGCAAAAAAGCCTTCCAGGTACTGCTTCTGCTCAGGCGAGAAAGGCTCATCGCCGGGTGTTACGGAAAGCGGGAGAGCCTGCGAGCTTATGGTTTGGCCTAGGTCTGACATGAGCAAGTCCTTTAGCGAAGCGGAGAGGGGTCTCGTCGTTCGTGAGGAGCTCGTCTTGGAGCCTAATAGGGGGTTGTATGGTGTCGGTAAACTCTGCGGAGACGGCCTTGGTCTCAGCAGAGGTATTTAACGTGGAAATAAACCGCAAGCTCACACTGTTGCAAGCTCGTTTGAAGTTCACGTCCGATTTGACCGAGGATAGACGGAGACCGGCTCGAACGCAAGTGGAGATTATTCGTCCAGGCAAGACATAGCTGAAACGGTTAAATCTATCGCACGAGTGCGACAGACGTATTACATATAAAACCTCCCTACGGCAAAGGCACCTTCAACCTCATCGCCCTAGCCCCGGCAATCCAGATGGCCTGTTCTGGGCTGTGCTGCAAGGTTTTCAGCGTGACAGGTCATAGAGCGAATCTGCATTACAGCCTGTCATCAATCTTTGACATCAGCTCAGACCGCTCACTTACGCCTTCGCTCAGCATAAATACGTACTACACTTACTCCTACGAACGTGGAGTGATTGCGTCACTGTACGCCGGGGAGCATGCAAACTATGGGTACTTTGAGATGATTTACAAGTTCGGCACCAAGCAGAAATCGGCAAATACCCTACCCTAATCGGCGCCGTTTCACTTTGCTCAACGCGGAAGGCCCTCTTGCGAATGCCGGGTGAAACAGTCATTTCCGCCGCTTTGGCACTGCAATGATTCGTGCTACCTTACTTACCATTAGTCTGACCTCTTAACAAAAGGAACGGTTCCCAGCCAAGCCGCGGCAAGGTCGGCTGGGCTGGTGGAGTCATGGCGCACGCTAGCTTTGATGGACTACGCGTTCTTTCCCTTGAGTCGCGCCGTGCCAAAGAGGTTGAGAAGCTGATCCGCACCTACGGCGGACAGCCTTTTGTCGTGCCGTTCATGCGTGAGGCGAAGCTCGAATCCAACCATGCGGCGCTGGATTTTGCGGATCGTCTGATGCGGGGGGAGCTGGACGTCGTAATTTTTACAACCGGCGTGGGCGTGCGGGCGCTGCTGGAGATTGTGGAAACCCGCTATGAGCGTACGGCGTTTCTGGCGGCGCTTGAGCGCGTCAAGATCGTCACGCGCGGGTCGAAGCCGGAGGCCGCGCTGCGCGAATTGAAGCTCTCGTCAGTTGCGACGGCGGGAGAGCCCACTACCTGGCACGAATTGATGACCTCGATGGAGGGCTATTTTGGGGAAAGCCTGAAGGACCAGCGTATTGCCTTGCAGGAATACGGCGCCTCCAACCCGGAATTGCTCGCGGAACTGACCGAACGCAGCGCGTTCGTGCTGAAAGTTCCCGTGTACCAATGGGCGCTGCCTCACGATCTACAGCCGCTGCGCGAGTGTGTTCATGGTCTGACGCGCGGCAGTGTCGAGGTTGTTCTTTTTACGACTGCCGTGCAGGTCATTCACCTCATGCTGATCGTGCGGGAGATGGATCAAGTCGCGGAGATGCTCGCGGGTCTACGTTCCCTGGTTGTCGTCTCGGTAGGACCCACGACCACTGCCGAGTTGCTGCACTACGGCATCACGCCGGACTTTGAACCTTCACGTCCCAAAATGGGCTTCCTCATCAATGAGGCCGCGCAATACTCCGCGCAAGTGCTTAAGGCAAAGCAGGAACGTGTCTTACTGCCCAAAGACAAGCAAGACGAGCACGACACGCCGGCTCTGCCCGCATTCGGTGCCGAGCCGTGGATGCACACCGCGCAATCCAGCCGGACGGTGCGCCGTATCGCAGCCTCAACCCCGACCATGGCGGGCTTCAGTGACGGGCTTAGCTCGTTCGATTTTCTGCATGAAATCTCCAGTCGTCTGGCCGCCGCAGACCCGCTGCATACCGTCCTCAATCGAATTGTGGAATTCATCACGACTGTAATTCCATGCGATTCCTGCTTTATCTACACGCTTGAAGGCGAAAAGCTGGTGCTTCGCGCCTCGCGCAATCCGCACGCCGACATTATCGACACGCTCGGAATCAAGCTTGGCCAGGGCATCACGGGCTGGGTGGCCGAACACCGGGAACCGGTCGCGATCGCGTCCAATGCTTCGAAAGATCCTCGCTTTTCGAAGTTCAAGAACATCCCCGAGGACACCTTTGAGGCCATACTTTGCACGCCCATTGTGTGCGCAACCAGGATAGTCGGGGTTATCAACCTGCAACATCGGCTTCCGTACAGCCATAGCAGCGTGGAAGTCCGGCTCCTCTCCTTGATCGGCTATCTCGTGGGCGCGGAGATCGAACGAGCGCGACTGGATACGGAAAATCTGCACCTGGTTGACCGGCTTGAGACACGCAAGGCGATTGATCGCGCAAAGGGTCTCCTGCAACGCGACTTAAACCTTTCTGAAAACGATGCTTACCTCATCATGCAGAAAGAAAGCCGACAACGGAGAAAAACGATGCGAGAAATCGCAGAGGCTCTTCTGCTCAATGACGACATGAAGAGAGGAGCGACAGCCGACTCCGCATCATGAAACGTACTCCCAATTATTTATTTATCTTATGAGCTGGCACGTACTCGACCGCATTTTATGCAATCTCGGTCGCCCGTTCTTTCACTTCAAGAGCTAACTTACGAGCCTTGTCAGTTTAAGTGAACGCAGCAATAGTGCCACTAAGGAGGTAATCTGCGAAAGTTTTGTCGTCACTTTCAAGTCACACGATATTAAACCGGTTTATAGCACTTACAGCAGTTTTTAGATGTTGTGATGCTGAACTTAGTCGAAGCGTTCATCCGGCTCCTAGCCGACATGGAACTTAAACTCGATCTGATCCCATGTGAGCTTCTCTAGCAAGGCTTGGTCTTGATGCTTACGAGGCGGGGTATACCGATTCGTGATTGCTAGGAGGAGGGGAGCTGAAAACCGACAGCTATCAAAAAAGCCACTGGCCCCGCGGGGATCAGCATGTTCCCGGTTTGCTCGAAGGGATTGTCTCCGCCGCGCCCAAACTCTTCAAGAACTATGGACTTACGACCCCTCTACTCGTGGCTCACGCTATGGGGCAGTTCATTGAAGAGTATGGCCAGGGCCTAGAGGTACAAGAAAATCTCAACTACTCCGCGCAGATGCTTGTAAAGGTATTCCCAACTCACTTCACCCCGTCCATGGCCCAGCACTGGGCGCACAATCCCGAGGGCATTGGGAAAATCGCCTAACGGTGGCCGACTGGAGCAGCACGAATCTGATTACTTCTGAAATTGATTCGATGGATCGCCGCGTCTTGCAAATCTATCAAAGCGTGTATTGGTTTAGTCCCCACAAGCGCATTTTCCAGAAGTTGGAGATGCTCAGCCTGGAGCGTTAGTAATCATCTTTGAAGTCAAGTGCTAGGGGGACACGGTGGAAGAATGAACCTCCAGTTGCGCCGCAGGAAAGGAGATGCGCATTTCAGGTTTGGGCGCCTCGTACCATTGCGTTGAGTCGCACGAGCAGCTTTCGCATACAAGCCACCAAGGCGACCCTTGGAGCTTTGCCGGCTTGCCGCAGGTGCTGAGAGAAGGCGCATACGGTTGGATTGAAGCGAGGACCTGCGACCACGGACATATACAGGAGAGCGCGCAGGTGAGATCGACCAACCCAGACATGGCGCTTCTATTGCGTCGGGCGCGCGGTAGAGGGTGACGGGATGAATCTGTAAGTACGGGCGATCTCGCTTTAAACGCGTTCCTTGATACCCTCTCACTATCGCAGGCTGCCGGTGTACGGCCTTGAGATTGCTCTTCAGCACGACCACATGCCTTGGCGCGTCCTTGCGATACAGTGCTCCATGTGTCCGGATACTACCTAGTACCTAGAAAGTAAGCTTCAGAGCCCCCTGCATCACGCGTGGGGCAATTACGCCGATGTTGGTAATTTGGCCAAAGTTCGAGTCGCTTGGGTTTGAGTCCGGCTGCCCGAAACTCGGGTGATTTAGCGCGTTGAACGCTTCCCAGCGAAACTGCAGCTTGTATCGTTCCCGATAATCCCAGTTCTTCATCACCGCCGCATCCATCGTGCTGATCGGCGCTTCCTGTAACAGAAACTTCTCTGAGTTGCCCGGCGTCCCTGCCGCATTCTGCATAAACGCATCCGTGCTGAAGTACTGGTTCAGCCACTGGCTTTTGCTGCCCTGCCTCACCAGGATCGGCTTGCCCGTCAGGTCCGCTCGGTCCTGGCCTATGCTGAAGCCGGAGTTATTGTTGCCATTGCCGCCATTCACGGTAAATGGCGGACCGGATTGCAGCGTGTACAGCGCACTCAGCTCCCAGCCACCGAGCAAATTCTTGACAATCGCATTGTGCCCGCGCAGCTCCGGCGCTTCGTAGATCCCATTCGTCACCCACACAATCGGGTAGTTCAGGCTTGAATCGCCCTTATCGTGTCCAATGTCAAATGGATCACTCACACTCGACTCAAACGACGGATCGCCCGAACCGCCCACGTCCGTCGTCCGCGAAAGAGTGAAGTTCGACTGCACCTGCAATCCATGATTCAAGCGCTGTTCAAAGCCAGCTTGCAGCGACTGGTAGGCTGCCGTGGCTCCATCCTGCACCTGGATGATAGAGCCAAATTGCGGATAAAATGGCCGTGGTGTCACAGCGGGCGCGGTCAGCAGCGTCGGATTTTGCTCCACCGTCGTGGCTTGGTGGTAGCTCTGGCTCGCCACATAAGCAAAGTGAGCGGCCAGCCGTGAAGTAAACTGCTGCTCTACCGAAAGGTTCCAGCTCTGCGTGATGCCGAGTTTGAAGTTGCTTGCAAATACACCCGGCAGACTTACCGGCGTAAACGTGGCAAAGGAGACATTCGCCGCCGGCACTGTTGTAGGGTTTGCGAACGGAGGAAATGGACTCGTCCCGCCCGTAGCGGCCAACGCCAGCCACGGCGTATCGAGCTTGATCGGCACATTACTATTAGTCTGGAACACACCGTTCAGGGTGTACGACGGCGCAAATGGTGCTGCGTCCCATGCGCGGTTGTAGAAGGCGTCTTCAAGCGGAGTGGTAAACAGTCCCAGGCCTGCGCGCACCGAAGTCGTCGCACGCGGCTGCCACGCAATGCCGATCCGCGGTTCGAAATACCCATAGGTAGTTGGCATCAAACCCTGGCCTACGCCCTGGTCGCCCGGGAACACCAGACCCTCAGGCGCACCCGGGTATCGTGTGCTCTGCTGCCCAGGTCGAAACGCCGCGCCGCGTCCGTTCTTGATAGCAAGCGCGATGTTCGGGTCCCAGCGAAGGCCGGCTGTTACCGTCACATTCTGCGCAACCTTCCATTGATCCTGCCCGTAGATTCCGATCATCCAGCCGCTCTCGCTCCCGCTTTCCCCGGCACCCTGGCTAAAGGTCGCCACATCGCCCAGCAGAAAGTCGAGCAGCGGAAATCCCGTGTACTGACCGTTGATATTGACGTTCGGGTTTGTCGCACCCCCGTAGAACTCTGACCCATAGCGGTGCATGATATCCGCACCGGTTGTAATGGTGTGCTTGCCCGCCGACTTCGTCACTGTGTCGGTGAACCACCAGTAGCGCCGATGTGTGTCGTTCGGGCTGCCGTTGAAGGCGTTGAATCCAAGCCCGCCACCATAGTTCACATTGCCCGAGAAAGCAGTGAGCGCCGAGATGTAGCAGGAGCCTGCCGGATCGTTGACCGCGATGTACCGCGACAAACAGACCGGTTGCCCGCTCGCATCGCGCTCCACAGTGCCTGTGGCATAGTTCAGTTCTGCCCACGATAGCGTTGCGCTGTTCACCAGGCTCGGCGTCAACGTCCACGTGTGCCCCACAACCAGGTTCAGGTAAGTGCCGTTCTGCCCGTTCGTTCCGGCCAGGATGTTACCCGGAACTGTCGCTCCCGGCTGGCTGTAGTTGTACAGAAAGCTGCGCAGAAACAAGCGCTGCCTGTCGTTAATGTTGCCATCCAGTCGCGATGTGTTCTCGTCGTAGCTCGCCTTCACAGCCGGCTCCGCTACATTCGTTTGCCCGGTCGCCGCCACCTGTCCGAGCGGTAACAGCTTAGCCAGGGCCAGTGCGCCGGGGCTGAACTTCGCGACATTTACTTGCTGCGTGCCTGGGTTGAACGCGCTTGCCGCCAGTGGTCCCGTCAGGTTCCCTGCAGCTACCGCGCTAAAGTCTCCATTCAGCATTGCCTGTGTGGGCGTAAACGTCACATTGGTAGAGGAGTTGTAGCTATTGCGCGTGCCCTGGTAGTTCGTAAAGAAGAACAGCTTGTCTTTCAGGATCGGGCCGCCGACATAACCGCCAAACTGGTTGCGCTTCAGCTGGTCTACCGCGCCTGAAAAGTAATTACTCGCATTCAGCACATTGTTGCGTAGAAATTCAAACGCGCCCCCGTGGAAGTCATTCGTTCCCGACTTGGTCTGGATACTCACCACCGCGCTCGGTGCAAAGCCGTATCGCGCGTCAAAGTTATTCGTGATCACCCGGAACTCCTGCGTCGCATCTGCATTCGGAAACGGTGCCGCCAGCAATGCGAAGGTGTCCATGTTCGACACGCCGTCCAGCAGGTACCAGGTGCTTCCCTGCCGGCCACCACCGGCCGAGGCGCCACTTTCTGTTGGAAACGAGTTGCTCGTCGGCAGCGTAGACGCCTGCGACTGCAGCTCATTCGTCACACCCGCTGAAAGAAACACCAGGCTCGACGGGTCGCGCCCGTTCAGCGGCAGCTCCTTCACGGAGCGCTCGCCGATCACCGTACTGATCTCTGCCGTCGTCGAATTGATCATCGCCGTCGACGCATTCACAGTCGTGCTCTGCGTGTCCGCTCCAATCACCAGCTGCACCGGCAGCGTCGCCGACTGGCCCACCGTCAGCACAATGCCTGTCGACACACTCTGCGCGAAGCCCGCTGCCGTCACTGCCAGCTTGTAAGGCCCCGGCGGCAGCGATGAGAAATGGTACTCACCACTATCGTTTGCCGTTACGGTTTGCACAAGGTTGGTGGCGGTGTTCGTGGCCGTCACCTGGGCATGGGCAATCAAGGCCCCGCTTGCATCCTCAACCTTGCCGTCCAGCTGCGCACTGGTCACCTGGGCGTACGTCGCGATGCTTGTCATGGATGTAATCGCCCCAGCCATCAACGCGGCGCATGTCGAGAAAGTCAGCAATCTGTGATTTTGAAAAATATTTCGCATCGGGAGCTCCCTGTATGCGCCGGTGCTTGCGTGCCGGGCAACCTGTGTGTCGAACCTGGTCTCAGAACCGGGGGAAGAAGCGATTGCTCAAGCTGTCCTCTATCGAGGCGGCTCGTCCTGCCATGCCGGCACTTGGCATTTTGCCGCCATTCGCTGCTTTTCGGCCCACGCCGGTGACCCTTGAATCACCACCGCAATCGGCACCCGCAGCATGCAGCGGTAGTCGGTAAAGCTGAATTCTGCAGGAAGTACCGCTTCCTTTTCCGCGTTTTCAGACAGGTGCATCAATCCCTCCTTCATCCATAACCCTTCACGCCCTAAAGCTTCAGAAAAATTTGTTTACGGTAGAGCACTGCCATCGGTATCCAGCACACCAGCACAAACACCAGCGAATACACGAGCGAACCCGACGCCGAACTCCCCAGAGGCTCAAACACCCGCCCGTACACCCACTGCTGGAACGACTGTTGCGGGCTCACCCGGAAGACCGCCACCGCGGACGACAGCAGTTCCGACAGCACGTACGCCGAGATCGCATTCGTCCCCAGCACCAGCGCCGGCTGCATCCATCGACCCCGCCATCCCCGCACCTCCACCGCCCAGTAGGTCGCTGCCAGCAGCAAGGCACTCCAGCCACCCGCGTACAACACATACGAGCTTGTCCACAGCTTCTTGTTCACCGGGAACCACAAGCCCCACACCTCGCCCACCACCAGCAACACCAGGCCGGCTACCGCGATACCGGCTGCCTTTGCCGCAGGCGACCGTATCCCGCGCAGCCACAAGCCCGCCATCACTCCCAGCAAGGTCGACGCTACTGCCGGTAGATCACTCAGCAATCCCTCCGGGTCCCGCGTATGCTCAAACAGCCGTGCCGAAGAAAAGATGTGTCGGTCCAGCCATGCAACGAGGTTCACATCCTTATCCAGCAGCGCGAAGTCCCGGAACGGTATTCCATATCCCGGCACCGGCACCCATCGCAGCAGTACCCAGTACCCCACCAGCAGCACAGACGCCACCATAACCAGGGCAGCTATGCGTCGAGTCCTCAGCAGCAGCAGGCTAACCACCAGGTAGCACACTGCAATCCGCTGCAATACACCGTAGATCCGCAGTGTTCCCAGGTGGAAGTACGGGAACCCATTTACTACCAGACCGAAAAACATCAGCAGCGCAAACCGCCGCCACACATGCCCCATGCTGATCCCGGTTTGGTCCCCACGGTCCATCCTCGCCCCTGAGGCCAGCACCAGCGAGATACCCATGATGAACAGAAACGTCGGAAAAACCAGGTCCGTCGGCGTAAAGCCGTTCCACGCCGAGTGGTTCAACGCCCCATACGCCAGGTCGTTATTGCCGTTGTTATTCACCAGGATCATGAAGCCGACCGTTACCCCGCGTAAAACGTCGATCGACAGCAGCCTCTGGCTCATCTTGCCGGGTGCGTTTACGGTCAGAGCACTCATAGCGCCTCTCCGCATGCCATCATCAGCGCACGCGCCGCCGCAACTACATCTGTAACGGGCATGGGCACACTTGGCCGGTACGGCCGCGACAACCAGCTCTGCTGCCACAGGTCGAGCGAAAACTCTGCCCCCGTCCACTGTGCCTCAAACCAGGCCGCCCAGCGCGCCGCATAGTAATCCCGGATCAGCCCTGACCAGACTCGCGACGCATAGTCCGACAGCCCTGGCCATCCCCATGTCGTCACCAGCTGCCGCGCGTTCTCGTCGTAAAACGCGGCCTCATCGGCTGTTTCAGCCTTGGCCCGCGCCGCGTTCACCCAGCTTTCCAGCCGACGGTCAGGCCGCGTGTTCATCAACGCGTCCATCTGCTCTAGCACTGCCAGCGCCCGGTTCGCATACTCCCGCGCCGACACCGGCTCCTTGCTCCGGATCGCCTCAGCCGCCAGCGTCAACTGCGCATCCACATAACCGCCGGCGGCCTGCGTTACAAATTCGATCAGGTCGTTCCGGTACAGCTGCTGCGTGCCCAGCGTGTCCGCGCAAGTGAGGAACAGCGCTGTTGCCCGCGAGAACTTCGGCCCTGCATCCACTGACACCGCTGCCGGCTCCAGGCTGGGTTCTGCCTGCCATGCCTGCTTTGTCATCCATACATGAGCTCCGTACGCACTTTCGAGCAGCAACGCCCACGCCTGCTGCATCGCCGGCGGGTACCCGCCATATCGGGACCGGCAGTATGCCGGAATCCACGTTCGGAGGTCGATTGCCGAGGCCGTCCACCCGGCATCCGTCATCAGCTCGTACACCACCTCGTTCGTCTCGATGCCTTCCGGGCACATGCCCCATCCGGCCAGCTTGCCCTTTGCCGAGTCGTGCAGCACCGCTGCCGGCTCCGCCGCCATCAACGCCAGATTGCCTTTTACGTTGTTATTTCCACCGAAGGTGTGCGCCATGCCGTTCACCCATGGCTTGCCGAAGAACGCGTTATCCCGCTTCCACGGCCCCGGTGCGTACTTGTCCTTCAGCCCCGGCGTCAAGTCATTCGAGTAGTCCAGAATAAGCATCCGCTCGTCCGGCACGCCGCGCAACAGCGCCTCTACCGACGCCGGGTCCCAGAAGGCTGCGTCATACACAAACAGCCAGCCTTGCATCACCCAGGTACCGTGCGGGTCCCCAGCCTCAATCCCGGCAAATACTGTTCGCCCAAACTGCTCCAGGTCCTCGGCGCGATGGTCCTCTCGTACCGGCACCGCCAGCTCGTTGAACGTATCAGCCAGGTAGTAGGACACCTCGCCATACTCGGCCTTGTAGGCTGCGATAAACCGCCAGCCAATCTCCCGGTATAGCTCCTCCTGCTTTGGGTGCAGGATCGAGGTGCGCGTATTTCGCGGAATTGCCGGAAACTCTTTCGGCAGCCACAGCAGCGTAAACGCCTCAGCCTCTGGATGCACCCGAAAAAATCCCTGCGGCACAAACCCCGCAAAGGCCGGGGCCACCGGCTCCATGCCAAGCGCTCGCATACGGCTCAGAATTTTCCGCTGTAGGCCGCGCTGCTCTTCAATCCATCCCTGCGGCAGAGGCCCCGCAAAATTATCGATGTTCCCCATCCGATGCCATGGCAAATGCCCCGGTCCCGTCGATGAGGCATCGATCTCCGCTTGCCGCACCCCAAAACTCCGCCACACTTGCTGCCATACCCACTCCTGGCCTTCCATCGCCAGCGGCATAGTAATGCCGTGCAGCGCCATCCAGTCCAGTTCGCGCTCCCAGCGCGCCCAGTCCCAGAATGCCATCGTGTAGCCATAGGTACAGGGATTTAGGTACTGCACATACCGGTATGGGCACTCCACCCGCTTCCGCGCCATCGCCGGCAACGGTGAAGGCAGCTCGTCCAGGTGCGTCCCGCTCCAGGTAATCATCGCGCCGCACTGCTCGCGCAGGTAGCTGTACACTCCCCGGCACAGCGCAGCCGCCGTGGTGCCCAATACCCGTACCCTGCCTTCCGCAGCCTCAATCTCGTAGGTGGCATGCCCGCTTAAGGACGGTGGCAACAGCTCCAAGTCAAACGCCCCGGCAGCCTGACCCAGCCGACGCTTGAGCACCCCACGGGCAGCCTCTAGGGGCCCCAATGTCGGCTCGCCTTTTCGTGTGTTCGGCGGCATGGCGCGCACAGCGACCTGATCCAGCGCTGCCACCGCCGCACTTGTCCCTGTTGTTCCCAAAAACCGCCGTCGCGTCCACATACTTACGCTCCATCCCATTGGGGCACCACCAGGATTTGATCGGAGTATTCCGTTCGTATGAAAGGCACGCAAGCCATTTCACCGTGTGCCAGGGTCGCAGCACCATATTTCACGGTGAAACATCAAGAACGACGGGCACTTGGACCCGACCTGGGGAAACCTGATTGTCCCCCGAGAGTGATTGCTCCTCTCAGCGCATCGCCCCATATCGCCGCATAAGCGATTCAAAGCCGCTACCGGCGAACAACTCGCCAGGCTACAATTTGCGGCTGCGGCGCATCGCCGCCCAGGCTGCGGGTTTCAAGCAGCACCTCGAAGTAAGGGATCGTCCCACCCGCACCCTGGCCAAGCTTCGCAAGAAACGCAGAAAAAGCATCCCCGCTGAACGGGAAATCCGAAGCAGCCTCAGTTCCCGCCATACCTGAACCCTCAAACAGCAGTGCACGCCCATTGCCGCTTACGCCCGGCAGGTAGGCCAGCACCCCATAGCTCGAAGCACCCCCGGCACCCTTCTGCTCGCGGTATATCGGCTGCTCCCCCGGCTGCGGGTTCTTGTTGATCACGTACCCCTGCTCACTCTTCCAGTCATAATTCACATCGAAGTTCAATCGGGGCGAGAACAACCCCACCCACGGATTTGCACCGATCCCACCAATTAAAATCACGTTCCTGCTTTTCAGTTCGTCTAGCCGCAGCACCCGCGCATACTTCGTTTCCACTAACGCGGACGTCGCTTCGGGCAGCCGGTTCAGCCGCAGCACCACTCCTAGGTCAGCTGTGCTCGTGTACTGGTGCGATGCCAGCCATGCCGCCGTCACCCGGCCGGCATCGGCGCCTGCCGGTGATTCTTCCCGCAGATAGGTTCCGCTCAGGTACTCATCCAGCGTCACAGGCGCGCGCCGAAGCTCCTCCGATAACACCAGTCCATCGTCCGAAGGCACAATCACCACTGCACGCCCCGACCCAAACATATTGCCCCATAGTGTGTCTTTCAGCAGCAGGCTCCGCGTATCCCGATGCCACACCGCGAGCGCCGCTACCACGCAGGCCATAGCTACCACTAGCCACATCAGCCTTCGCCCGCGCACCCGCAGTGTCAATCTCCGGGCCGCAGTGCCCGCGCTTCTGGCCGCTTGTTCCTGCGGAGCCATAGCTGCTTGCGCTGGCCTGGGCTCTTCCTCAGCCGCAGGGCTTTCCACCAGAGCACCTAGCCCGCGCGTCGCTCGCCGCTGCTCAAACACCGGCACGTACCCACCCTTTGGAATCAGCACCACCATCGCGCATGCCGGGCACTCATGCTCGAAGTACTCCTCCAGCCGCTGTCGCAACAATCGCGCCTGCGTCCGCACAATGCTGTCATCGGTCGCGTTGTACGCGAGCGATCGCCCAAACACATGCACCCCAATCTGCTGCTCGTTGATCTGGTCGCTTTGTCCCTCAATCGCTTTGCGGCAGATAAACTCAAGAAACTGCGACAGCCGCGCCGACTTCGCAAACGTTCGCGATGCAAGCACCTGCTGCACCAGCTCCGTCCGTGAATCCTGCACCGATCTTTCCGGCTCAGTCATCGGGCGCACAGGCGGCACTCTCTCCTTGTCCATATAAAAGAAAGTCCTCCTGATCCCAACCGGTTGATCTCCATACCTTATGTCAAACTTCTGCTTACGTGTTTGTGTCGGGGAGAACCAGACCGGATTTCCAATGAAATTCCACCTGAGTCTTATGTGTCGCAAACTCTGTGTACGGCGATATAACCAGCTGCTTCAGAGAATGCAGACCATCGACGTAGGCGGTGATGACTATCAGGAGGTTCTGTCGATTTCCATCCAGATAGATATACGGCTCAGGCAGGTAGAACTCTGATTGCGGCCCTATGGCCTGGTAGTAGCCGATAAATCTTCCATTTACATAGAGCAGCGAGTCACAGTCCGCATCAATTTTAAGCTTCCATGGAGCAAACCACTCTGCACTGGCAGATAAAGTAAACGGAGCTCGGAACCAGGTGAATGCGGGTGTAAGTTCCTCTGAACCAACGGATTCCCCTACCTTTACCTTCTTCCACTCTCCAGGCATGTGGACATCATTCAGACCCTGCGCGCTGATTGCTGCAGGATATTTCTGAAGAGCTACATTACCTATACCTTGGGACTTCTGTTCGTTCCCTAAGCGGATGGCGCTAAGGCCTTTCAACTGAGCCATCTCTGCATTCCCATTTTCGCTGCCAAAGGCTTCATAGGAAATTTCCAGAACGTTCAATTTCTGCGTTACCCATGGAGCCAGTGCGCAGGACACCAACATCTTCGAAGTAGAAAGTTCAGGAACATGTTTACCATTGAGGAAAACCTGTTTGGGATCTTCTGTATGGGTTTCGATAAAGAGCTGCTCTTCACCGCGGTGGTCAAACTCGACGCGATATTTCACGTATCCATAGGGAAGCCGGTTCAGCTTCTCCAGTGCTATCAGAGGAGTGTTCAACCAGTCGCCGACTGATAGGGAAAACCGCTCCACCATGTATTCGCCATCTATCACAGCAACAGACTGCAGCGGCAACTGTCGCGTGCTTACATGCAGACGAACACTTTGCCAACGCGCATCGTACTCAAAATTGACAGACTTTCCATTTACTAGGCACTGCTCCGGGGCGGCGGACGTCAAAGCGCTGAGTGTATGCTCGCCCGCCGCATACTCCAGCATAACCACGGCACTGTTTTCCTTCGCCATGCTCGAAGTCATCAGAGCGCAATCGGTTATGACAGGAGTACGGAGTGGCTGTTTGCGCGTGGAAGACGGAAGGTCCATCGACCAGGTTCGCTCTGCAAGCTCACGCGGCAGCACGACAATCTGGAGCGTGTTATTCCATAAGAACATCTGCGCCCCTAGCTGAATGTATAGGCCGATGATCGCGGTCTTATTCTTTGCGTCAAATTGCATGTATTCCGCAGCGCCGAGCAGGCTTTGCTTCTTTTCTGCAGCAAGCGCAATTTCAGCAGATTCGCCTGGTTCCCCGTAGACCACAAGATAGTTGCGATCACCGTAGGTGCCGTAACTAAGAATTTCTGCGGTGCAGTAGCGGAGCTGACCGCCCGGGATGGCGACCTGTACTGGAAGGATTTTCATGCCGCGCGCACGAATCGCGAGTTTTCCTTTGCTTGGCATTGTCATCTTTTGCCGGCCGTCTCCTTCAGGATCGGCAAACGTTAGTTGAAATTGCTGATCTTCATTTGTATTCTCGCGAACGAAGAGAAAGCCGCCTTTGCCGCTCTTCCGCATAGTTATGGAAACATTAGGCTCAGTTGAAGTTACATTTTCAGCAGCACCGGCTCGAACGATCATCGGTCCAAAGTGATCGAGAAGACTGCCTATGGTTCGGGATGCATAGTACTTATCCCACAGGCCCCCTGGCTCTCGGACAGGAGCTGCGTAGTCGTAGGTAGTAGTTACCTTACGAGCCGCCCACTCGAAGTTTGTTCCTCCATGCGCCATGTAGAAGTTTAGAAAGGCCGTGCCGGACTCGATGACGGTTTTGGTGAGCAAATTTAACTGAATGGAGTTCACACCATCCTGATCCTGGGAGAGCTTGCCCCCATACTGGCTAAACCATCCACCTTGTAATTCGGCAATGCCGATCGGCGATGTCGGCTCTTCTTTTCTTAAGGTCGCCAGGGCCGGTACGACTTCTTTCTGGATGTTCCAACGAGGGTAGAAATCGCCGGTATCCATAATCCGTGCCATCACGGGATCAGTATTCTGCCTTGCCTGGCTGACCCAGTTTGTGATGACTGGAATATCAATCTCTGCGTCCCACACCATGTGCGCAAGAGCGGTAATGTAGTTTATCTTCGCCTGATCCGGGATCTTCCAGTAGTCATACTCGTTTTCAATTTGAATCATGATCACGGGGCCACCCGCCGTAATCATGTTTTTTCGTACTATCGGAAGCACACGGTTGTACCAGTCTCGTGAGGTCCGGATGCTTTCCGGATGGTCACTGCGAAGCGGGAACTGCTTTGCGATGAGCCAGTGCGGGAAACCGCCCGCATCCCATTCAGCACAGACATACGGCCCCACGCGAAGGATCATCCATAGACCCAGCTCCTGCGTGAGTTGGATAAACTCTTCAAGCTCCGTCATGTCTATCTGGCCTTCGACAGGCTCGTGGTAGTTCCAAAAAACATATGTCTCAATGGTATTAAAGCCGGCCCGCTTCAGCTTCATCATCCGGTCCCGCCAAAGCTCCTTCGGCGTTCGGCAGTAGTGAAAGGCACCACTGTAGATAAACGTGTCCTGGTCATGGATGATGAAGCACTGTGCGTCATAGCGGATGACGTTGGGGCGATTAAACAGCGGCTTGCTTTCCTGAAGCAGGGCAAATCGGCCGCCCCCTCCAGGAAGTGCGAAAAGCCGCATGCTTCCGCTACAGGAAACCAGTGGGATGGAAATCACCTGTCCCAGGAAAGCTCTTCGCGATGATTTCACTTTAATCCTTGTGAAGATATGGTTCGTTTGCCATGACGTTAGCATGCGTCGGCGCAAACGAACCGGGAAAATCAGAACGACAGCTTTGGTGCTCCCTGCATGACACACGGAGCAACAGGACCAATGGAGGTGATCTGTCCGGAGTTTGGATCTGTCGTTGTGTTGTCCGGCAGGCAGAGGTTTAGATGATTGAATATGTTGAACATTTCTCAGCGGAACTGAAGGTAGTAACGCTGGCCGACCGGCTTGAAGTTTTTCATCATGGTCAGGTCTAGGGAGCGGAAACAAGGATCGAGGCGGCTACGAAGCATGCCATGAGCGAGGCAGCGAACGCAGGATGGAGCGAAGGACACGGTCGCATCGTGGGAAGAACTCATGGCTTGGGCGTAGGGTGGTTTCCCGGTAAATATCGCTTGTGATAATACCTCTCGGTGCCGTAAGGGTTATCGTCCATGCCATTCTTTATAAAGTTCATTTAATTACTCGGGTAGAACCATGCATGCTTTTAGCAAATCGCAACGGGGGATGGAAAACGCATGCCCGATACGTTTGCAGTCGAGTCGCAGCTGTCCCCTTCGCGGCCTGCGCACTTACGGCAAGCCAATGCACGCGGCCTGCTGCATCTGCTCAGGATGCACACTCCTTGCTCAAAAGCAGACCTGGTGCGGCTTTCCGGCCTGACCGCGCCGACCGTTGCAAGCGGCATTGCGCATCTGGAAAGTCTTGGACTGGTCGAGTCGATCGGAGATGGCAAGTCGAGCGGCGGCCGCCCCCCCCCGGCGCTGCTGCGCTTCAACGCAAACCACGGCTTTGTCGCCGCAGCCGACATTGGCGCCACGCGCCTGCGCATGATGCTTGCGGACCTGAACGGTACCGTTCTTTCAAGCTGGTCGACCATCCTGCTGAAGGAACAAAAAAACCGAAGACGGTGTGTACGCTAAATGGTGGACACGGAAACAGATCGCTACGGCCTGCGCCTGTTCGCCATCTCCGACTCATACGTCAAGGAAATTGACACTATCTCGAACAGCTTTTCGCCCGAGTTCGGCAACACCGCCGGGATCATCTTTAACAGCATCACCAACTCCGGCACCAACGTCTACCACGGCGAGGCGCAGTATATCTGGCGGCCCAAGGCGGCCAGCTCCTGCCCGATTCTCAACACCTGCGATCCCACGGTTCCGGGCGGCGTCGTCAAGCCCAGCCTGCATATCGATGATTTTGTCGGCAATGTCGGCGGCCCTGTGTTCAAGGACAAGTTCTTTTTCTTTAACAGCTACGAGCACCTGAAGCGTGCCAACCCGACCGCCAACACCATCACGGCGGCGACACAAAGCGCGCTGATCGGTTTGGGCGAGAGCGCCTCCGATTTTCTTACCGCCGGCCAGGTGCAGTATGCGCAATGGTTCGATGTACGCGGCGACTGGAGTATTAACCAGAAGAACCAGTTCTTCGTCCGCTACAACTACTTTCGCAACAACTACCCGTTCAATACAAACGTGGGCGGCTTGTACGCATTAAGCGCCGCATCCGACTTCCAGGACCGTGCGCACATCATCGGCACGCAGCTGGTCACCACCTTTTCGCCAAACCTGCTGAACGAGTTTCGCGGCTCATGGCCCTATCGCAACGAGCACCATGTCGCCGACCCCCTCACGAGAACCGGCCCCATGATCACGATCAGCGGTCTGGCCAACTTCGGCGGTTCAAACGGTGTCGGCGACAAGTTTCAGGAGAAGATTCCAAGCTTCAACGACAATGTGACTTCTATCCACAGAGCGCATTCCATCAAGGTCGGAGTGGGCTTTCAGCAGAACCTCGACACGCAACTTGCCGACGTATATACGCAGTACACCTTTGCTTCGCTCGCGCAGTATGCGAGCGCCAAACGGGGCATCACCCCGCAGACATACTCAAGCCTGACCGCCAGCATTGGCCATCCTGGAGCGGCCTATCACTCGATCTTTTTCAACTTCTTCGGACTGGACGCCTGGCAGGTAGCCAGCAATCTTCTGGTCACTTACGGCACCCGCTATGACCAATATCGCGGGCCTACACCACCTGCCGGCGAGCCGTACGCCTTGACCCAGAGCTTTCGCACGCCGTTAGGCGACGTCGCTCCGCGCATCGGCATCGCGTACTCGCCCCGGCCTGCGACTGTCGTCCGCCTGAACGCGGGCATCTTTTACGAGGCCACGCCGACCAATACCTGGTACAACCCGCTGTATAACAACGGCGCTGCCGGAACCGGTTCATACATCGCTACTATTGCCGGTACGGCCACACCCGGGTCGTCCCAGCCTGCCTTCCCCAACTCGCTGCAGAACGTACCGGCCGCTTCCCTGCCGACCCAAAGCATCTACGCGCTCACGCCGCGATTCAAGAACGAGTCCACCTGGAACGGCAACCTGCAGGTGTCGCAGCAGATCGCCGGCAACGACGCGCTCACCCTCGGCTACATCCTCACTAATGGCCGCAACCTGCAGCTCCTTCGTAACTCCAACCTCATCAACCCAAGCGGTTATCTCGCAGATGGGCGGCCTGTTTTCTCAAGCAGGGTAAGTGCCGCGACGCGGCTGACTCCACAGTTCAATAACATCACGCTAGTCGACATGGGGTTCAACTCGTCATTTAACGCGCTCACTGCCACGTACGATCTCCGCTATACCCGCATCCTCGGCACCTACTTTGAGCGTGTGCAGCCCAAGCTACTGATTGAAGGCAGCAACATTGCCAATCACTCAAACGTTACTTCGCTCAACACGAATGCAACAGTTGCAACTACCGCTGCGACAGTGCCAGTCGGCACAATTACAACCCCGCCGACACTGCTGCCTACCAGTACTACGCTTGAGGCAAGAATCCTGCAGTTCGGGCTCAAGATCGACTTCTAAGCACAGACAGGATGTCTTGCAAGGAAATCATGTCATTCTGACAAAGTGTAAAGCTGCAAAACTGACATCTCATATCGTCCTGAGCTATCCCGTGTCATCCTGAGCGCAGCGGAGTCGAAGGACCTGCTTGTCTTCGCATGTGGCGCGAAGGTAAAGCAGAAAACAGGTCCTTCGGCTTTGCTCAGGATGACACCTATTGCTTGTTGCCGATTTTGTACATACTTTTCACGATGACACGGTTTCAAAGGGGTTAGAAGAGGAATGTCAGAATTCCCTGCGCCGGTCTACCGCGACACAGTACTCAAGCAGGTCTTTGCCGATGCGAAGCGCTATTTCCTGCTGCCTCTGCTTGAAATTGAATATGCGCACACGTTTATGCTCGCGCAGCAAGGCATTATGCCTCGCCGGGAAGCGGCACAATGCCTTGCAGCGCTCGACGCGCTCGACCTGGAGGCAATCCGCACCACAGCTTACGACGGCACGTTTGAAGATCTCTTTTCCTGGTGGAACACAACCTCGCCGCCGCTTGCTGTGCCGAGGTCGCCGGCAAGATGCATACCGGACGCAGTCGCAACGATATTGACCTCACCATGTACCGCCTGGTGCTCCGCAGCCTGCTGCTCGATCTTCTTAGTGCCCTGCTGGCGCTCCGCGCTCGTCTGGTCGATCTGGCATGGGAGCACCGGGCCGCGCTCATGCCGGCATACACACATAATCAGCCCGCCCAACCCACCACGTTCGGTCACTACCTGATGGCGTACGTTGAGGTTTTGGAGCGCGACTCCGAGCGCATCCTTGCCGCTTTCGCCCGCGTCAATCGTAGCCCTCTCGGGGCCTGCGCGATCACCACGACCGGCTTTGCCCTGGATCGTTATCTTACCGCGGCCTTGCTTGGCTTCGACGGCCTTCAGGTCAACTCCTACGGCGCTATCGCCGCTGTCGACTACCTGCTGGAGAGCTGCTCGACGCTTGCGGTCGTCGCGGTCTCGCTCGGCCGCTTCTCGCAAGACCTGCTTCTGTGGTCTACCGATGCGGAGGATGCACTACAGCCGTTGGTGTACGCCGCATTCGACGACGGCATTCGCAGCCTGAGCCTGCTTGCCGGCGTGCTTGGGGAGGCTGAGTTTCACACCGCCCGCATGGCCGCTGCCGCCGATGCCAATTTTCTTCCTGTTACCGAACTTGCCGACACACTGGTTCGCGAGACGGGCATCAGTTTTCGCGCGGCTCATCACATTGTGAGCTCTGCCGTGAAGGAGCTGACTGCCAACGGCACCGGCTACGACCCCGATGCCATGATCGCGCTCATCGAGCGCGATCTACCCTCGATCACCGAACGATTCGGAGACATAACGCGCCGGCAGATTCGCGCGTCGTTGAGCGCACAGCAGTTTGTAGATGTGCGCAGCCTGCCGGGAGGCCCGGCTCCCATCGCACTTGAACCCGAAATCCTCCGCGCCCGGCAGCAGGTTCACGCGGACGGGCAGTGGCTCTCCGCTTCGGGAACGCATCTGCGAGAGGCGCACGCAAACCTGCATCAGCAGACCAGTGCGCTCATCGGGGTCTTCAATCTGCACAGCACTGCCGCCGATTCCACAAGCCCGATTCCCAGGTGAGCGAGGCCGCCGCGCACATACTACCGATAGGCGGAGTGTTTCCGCAGCCGGAACTCTGACGCGGCTTTGCAACCGGTGCGGCTCTCACCGTCAACATTTCGCAAGACTATATGTACAACGAATAACCCTAGTGAGTGGCTGCCCGAACTAACATCTCCACACCGGGAACAATCCTGTCGAGAAGCACAGATTGGGGCGCTTCTGCCAACTTCAGCATAGCAAGTTGCTCCTGCCTGAGTGCTTCGCTAACAGGCTGGTGTTTCTCGATCGCGTCAAGTGCCGATAGACCGATAGCCGCCGCCTGGCTGAGAGTATACGACACCGGTACAAGCTCCTCGGTCAAGGCAGAGCGGAGCAGCAGCGGCTGTAGCGCAGCATCGTTGTCGCGCCAAAGCGTCAGCAAGCGCCGTACCTGTTCAAAATCCGCCGGGTCTGCTTGCCCATCCGCTACATGGTTTGCCAGAGCGCGAAACTCTCGGGCACGCTCACTTTCAGGTGGCACCGCATCGACTAGGCGATTAAGAGGAGTCAAGCTGTCGTACTGACGCAGTGCTTCGCGCGCGTACTCTTTGGGCGGTTCCACAACGCCGGCCAGCACCTGCAGCGACCTGCTGTCGGCTTCGCCGACGAGCCGTTGCAGCATCCCCTCGCTCACAGCCCGGTAGGCAAGTCCATAGCAGGCGAGATGCGCGGAGACGATGTCGAGCCGCGCGTACATAGCCGCGACGTCTGTTGTTCCCCTCGGGGACCACAGCCGCTCAGCAATGACCGCTGCGCGTGGCCAGAGGCGCGAGCCCACATTCTCGGGCGTGACAAATTCGCTCCACATCGCCGCTTCGCCACCTAGAATGAGCTTCTGCTGCTCCGGCGTTAATTGGGCTGTTTCCTTTTCCAGCGGATCGACCGCGTAGTGCTGTGCCGCCGATTGGTTGAGATCAAGATAGTAACCGGAGGATAGAATGCCTCGGTAGCCCCGGCGCGCGGCCTGGGCAAGTGAATCCTGTCCTCGCCAGGACTGGATCACAACGTCCTTGGGTGTGTTGGGTTGGAGAACCTCATCCCAGCCGATGGTCAGCTTGCCGCGCCGGGCCACTAACTGCTGCACCCGTCCGGTAAAGTACGCTTGCAGCGCAGCGTTGTCCTTGAGCGCGTGTGCGCGCATGTAGGACTGAATGCGCGGGTTCCGGTCCCACTCCTTACCGTTACATTCGTCTCCACCGATATGGAAGTACGCATCAGGGAACAGGGCTGTCATTTCTCCGATAAAGCGATCGAGAAACAAATACGTACTCTCACGAGTGGGGTCCATTGCGGGATCGAATATGCCCCACTTACGCTCGATCTGGTACGGGCCTGGCCCGCTTGCCAGGTCAGGGTACCCTACGAACCACGAAGTAGCATGACCCGGCATGTCAAATTCGGGTACGACGCGAATGCCTCGATCGTGCGCATACGCGAGAACATCGCGCACCTGCTCCTGTGTGTAGTACAGATTGTTGGAGCCTTCTCCTTGCAGAAGCGGGTAGGTCTTACTTTCAATGCGAAAACCCTGGTCCTCGGAAAGGTGCCAGTGAAAGACGTTCAGCTTCACAGCTTCCATGCCGTCCAGGGTTTGATAGATGACGGGCAGCGGCATGAAATGTCGGCCTGTATCCAGCATCAGACCGCGCCATGGAAAGCGTGGCTGGTCGTCGAGGGTGAGAACGGGCAGGGTAAAGCCCTGGCGCGTGGTCTGGATGAGCTGCAGAAGCGTCTGCAGCCCATGCAGGACCCCGAGGGGATTGGGCGCACTCAGTACGACCTGTGTAGGTAAAATCTCTATGTGGTATGACTCGTCCTCACCCAGCTGCTGCACCGGCGCGCTCGGACCCGCAGTCTTGATCACGAGCGCAGGTTGACCGGGGGAAGTAGGAGGCCACTGCGGAATGCCGGTTTTAAGCGACAGGATGCGCAGGAAACGCCGGCGTGCCCGATCAAGGCGAGGCTCGGTAAATCCTTGAAAGACGACGGGCAACACCTTATCGATTGGGAACGCGCCTGCGCCGACATTGACGTGTGCAGGCATCGGCATGACGGGCAGCATTGCCTGCGAAGAAAGAGCAGGAGTATGCAAAACCGTTACAGCGACAACGCAGGCCATCGTCGAGCGCAGCAGCAGACGGGGGATCGACATGCGATTGCCTCCAGGAATTATCTTTTGCACAGCTTTTGTTACAAGTGAAGATGGATGGCCGGCACTGTAGCACGGAGGTGACAACGCGCAACACCTCCGCCTTGCGGCAAATCGTTAGAAATAGAGCTTGGCTCCAAGTTGGATCTGACGTGGAAGATGGGTACTTATTACTTGGCCGAAGCTGGTGTCGTTAAGTCCTGTATCGATGCCGCTAAAGTTGGCATGATTGAAGGCGTTGAAAAACTCGCCCCTGAACTGAAATCTGTACCGCTCTTTAAACGCGACATTCTTGATCGCTCCAAGGTCCCAGTTCTGGAAGCCGGGGCCTATAAAGCTGCCGTTGCGCTCAGAACCGAAGTGGCCCGTCGCCTGTGCAAACGAATTCGTTGTAAACCACTGGTTCAGTGTTTTGGTGAGCTGCACATTAGCGATGCGATCAGGACGAGGAGCGATATGGAAGTCTGGGGTGCTAAGGCCCAACCCTCTCGGGTAGGTTCCCGCTTCGCAGCCACCGGCGGCTCCCACCGGAGTAACGCAGGCAAAGGGATCAGCAGCCTGGGTTACAGTCTGCGACTGCCCGGACTCGACACTGGTAATGCCTGAGACTTCCCAGCCGCCAAGCACGTGACCGACCAGGCCATGCTCCGCGGCAAAGAACGGCAGTTGATAGACGTAGTTCGCGATAAAAATGTTGGGCGTGTTCAGCGAGGTTGGGCCGTAATCAAGTCCCAGGTCATGCGTATCTGTGCTTGCCGTGTTCCGATCATTGGACTGGTCGCTCAAGTTTCTTGACCAGGTATACGCGATCCCAAGCGTAAGCCCGTGCGTTACCCGATGGTTCAATGCAACCTGCAGGGAGTTATAGGTGCTGGTGAACTGCGGAATACGAGCCTGGAAGCATGAATAACCAAGATAGGGGCGGACTGCATTCACATCGACCGCGGGGTTTGCGGCGCGCGCGTTGAGTGTAGGCTGGTTGAAGTCGACTTCGCCGAGAAGGTGTCGACCGGAAGAGCCGACATAGGATATTTCGAGAACGGTTCCCGAAGTGACCTCCTGTTGCAATGACAGGTTGTAGTCCTCGTAGGAAGGCACCTTAAAGGTAGGTGTTCCGGTGGATGTAATTGCGTTGGGAGCAAGCGACACCGCTGAGGTACCTTGCAGCGGGCTGTCAAAGCTGGTGTTGTTGATTGTCGCAGTCTGCACCAGAGGCGGATCTGCAAAAGCGTTCTGCTCCCATATCCCGTTCAATGACCGGTCATAAAAGGTACCGAAGCCGCCGCGGAGAGAGGTTCTTCCATTGCCGAAGACGTCAAGCGCGAAGCCGACTCGCGGCCCGAAGTTGGCGTTTGAGTTAGGGTTTACCCGGGAGCCGAACGGCGAGCACGTCACTTGGGACGAGATGGCCTGAGCCTGTGTGCATGCAGCGCCTGTTGGGAAGATCAATCCATTGGCATAGGTCGCAGGAATGCTACCCTGACCGGCAATGAAATTGCCGTTTGCATCGATAGCGGGAGCCATATTTGCCTGGTATCTATCCGGATCGAAGTTGTTGAGCGTGTTATTGACATCAGTCGGTGACGGGAAGTAGCTCCAACGCAGCCCCAGGTTGAGCGTCAGACGCTTCCCTACTTTCCAGTCGTCCTGGGCATACGCTTCCATGTCGTAGTAATGAAGATCTGGAATAATATCGCGGCTTGCCTGTTGATACACAGCGACATTGCCAAGCAGGAAGTCCTGCCAGGTGTTGAAGGTAAAGCTTGCGGCTCCCTCCGAGGCGTTCTCGGTTTTTAGCATCTGCGAAAAGGTGTAGCCCAGCCGGATTGTGTGCTGGCCTTTGACGATCGACAGGTTATCGAAGAAGGTTCTATCGAGGTTACGCTCGTTGTAAGGTGCGGAGCCTTGCCCTAGCCCGGTGATGGTTGCGCCTACAAAGGAGATGCTGGGGATGCGTCCGTACGGGTCCTGGTAAGGGGTGTTGTTGGTCAACTGGTTGCGAACCGCGGCTGAGTTCCCCACACCGCTCAGAGTGGCGTTGATGGTGCCTTGTGAGTAGGCGAACTCCGCTTCGTTGACCAGATTGGACCCGAGGGTGGAAGTAAGATTGCCGACAACATTTTCGCCGGGTGCGTTCACAGCCGTGCTGACTAGGCCTGGGTAGTTCGCGCCGGCAAAAAGACCGGTCGGAAAGTTTTCCGGCGTTTCGTCCTGGATTGCGCGCGCGAACAGGTGCTCCTTTTCGGAAAGGTTGTAATCAAGGCGAACGATGTCTTGCCGGACGTTATTGAGGGACGAGTACGTGGAGACATTGTTGCCGCCGCTGTTAGCTGGAAACTGGTCAAAAACATTTGCCAAATAAACCTTGGCATTGCTGCTGTAACAAGCGGGATTGATCGTGCTTTGATTCGTTGCAACGTTATACGTCGCGCAGCCAACGGGCGCGTTCGCTACCGGGCCCATGACGATGCCATTGAGCTGTGCCGTCGTCGGCGCCGTAACGCTGTTGGTCGTGGGTGAGCTCACCTTGCGCCACTCTTCAGACCAGAAAAAGAAAAGTTTGTTCTTATCCAGATTAAACAGCCTGGGAATGTAGAGCGGGCCACCCAGCGTGAACCCATAATCGTTGTAGTGCTCGATTCCGCGCGGCGTACCGGTATGGTTCCCGAAGAATGTATTCGCATTGAAGACTGTATTGCGCCCGAACTCATATAGGTCGCCGTGGAACTGGCTGGTTCCCTGTTTCGTCGCTACCAGCACCTGAGCGCCGCCGCTTCGGCCATAGCTGGCATCGTAGGTGCCTCGCTCAAGCGTGAACTCCTGAATGGCATCGATGCTCGGGACATTGAGCAGCGTGGCATTGGAGCCGCTGTCGTTGATATCGGCGCCATCCACAGTCCAGTTATTGGCCGTGTCCCGTGCACCGTTTACAGACACAGAGCTGACGTTATTCAAACCGAAGCCGGTCTCATCGCCTAGGCCGCTTACCACGCCCGGCTGCAGGGTGACCAGCTGCTCAAAGTTGCGGTTGCTCAGCTCAAGCTCCCGTACCTGGGTGCCGCTCACCGTGCCGGACTGCTCGCTCGTCGAGGTGTCAATCGCGACGGCGCTCTCCTGCACCGTCACGGTCTGGCTGACGGAACCCGGTTGCAGCTGCGCATTCACGGTGCGCTTTTCGGCCACGAAAACAGTCACGCTCTGAGCGGAAAACCTCTCAAATCCCGGTGCCGTAATCGTGATGGAGTAGTTCGCCGGCGGCAGGTTCGTGACCGTGTAGCTGCCGTTCTTGTCAGTCACCGCGGCCCTGGAGGAGCCGTGGGTGGCGACATTTGTAATCACAACATTTGCGCCCGAAATAACAGCACCGGAAGCGTCAGTGACATTGCCGGTCAGGCTGGCTGCCACCTCCTGAGCCGGGGAGGAGCGATAGCAACAGGTGAGCATCAACAACGCAAACAGAAACCGGGAGAGCTGCTTTTGCATCAGGGACCTCATTGAGAAGTGGTGTGCACTAAGCGTAAAGGTCTTTAGGTCAAGCTCCCATACTGCGTGTTCGTACCAGATGGAGAATGGTTCAGGCTCCATCTAGCGTGCAGATCGGAAGAATGGCGTGTTCCGGAAAGCTCGGCCGTGCCCGCGATGAGTGGGGAAGCAGCGGTGCGACGGGTCGCAATGTTGGCGTTGCATGTGTGCTCTCTCTTTGGAGAAACACCGGCTTGAGTGCCTGAGAGTAAAACGAATCCGCAAGCGTTTCAAGCTAAATATGAGTTGAGCTCCATATTTTCAGAGCTTCTCTAATGGTAGGATCGGCGCATCGGCGCTACATGAAGACTCACCTGTCCAGCGGAATTCGCCTGCCTGCATGTTTGTTGAAGGGAGCACCGGCTTGGGTGCTGCTGGTGTGCGCCGTTGCGCCAGAGTCGAATTACGCGCAGATGACTAAGCAAGCCATTTCTGAGTTGCAGGGAATTGTGGCAGACGGATCTGCCGCTCTTACAAGGGGCGACTATCCCGATGCCGAACGGGATTTTGCTCATGCATTAGTGCTCGCACCCCGGTCGGTACCTATCATGAACAATCTCGGCATCGCACTGGCTCGCCAGAGCCGAGAGCAGGAAGCGATTGCAACCTATCTTCGTGCGCTACAGCTGGAGCCGGACGACGCTGCTACCGGCCGAAATCTGGGACTCGCCTACTTCCGCGCACACGCTTATGCGCAGGCGCTGCCGCTGCTGGAGAAGTTCGCCGATGACGCGCGTTCCTATCAGGCATTCGATCTCGCCGGGCTGGACTTGTTTGCGCTGGATCGCTACGCCGAGGCAATACCGTATCTGGAGTCAGCGCAAAAGATTGAGCCGAGGAATGTCGAAACGCTGGATGTTCTGGGTAAGGCTTACCTTCGCACGAAAAACTACTCCGGCATGACCTGGGTGTTCAGCCGGATCATGGCCTCTGACCCTGCATCCCCGGAGGCCCATGCCATGTTGGCCATGGCATACGACAAGCTATATCGCGAGGCGGACGCAATTAAGGAGTTTGAGGCAGCACTTGCTGTAGACCCCAAGTACCCCGGGCTTCATACCGGACTTGGAGTGATCTATTGGAGAAACGATCAGATGGATGGAGCGGAACGCGAGTTTCGCGAGGAGCTTGCCCTACACCCGCAGGACCCGGTTGCTAACTGCACACTGGGTCGCATTCTTAGGAGGCGCAACAAGGTGGCCGAAGCAGTGCCGTACCTCGAGGCTGCCCTTGCTGTAAACCCAGCGTACCGAGACGCGCTTATGGAGCTTGGGCATTGCGAAATCTGGCTCGAAGAGCCGATAGCGGCGATTGAGCACTTGCGCCGAGCAATTGCGCTTGATGCGAACGATGCGGAAGCCCACTACGTACTGGGCACGGCATTAAGCAAGGCAGGCCGTTCCGCGGATGGTGCGAAGGAACGTGCCACCAGTGCACAGCTTCAGGATCAGCAGCGCAAGTAATGAGCTGGCTTCAAAACGCCTAGGTAGGCCAGTCGTTGCACCCCTGAGTAAGATTCCGCATTTATTTTTGTATACGTATGAACGCGGCTTCGGATAGTATCCACCCATATTAGGGCAATGATATACTTGACAGGTCAACCCTGAATAGCTATTATGAATTCATGAGCCGCCCCAAAACCCTCCAAGAAGCCATCCTCTACTACTCCGATCTCAAGAACTGCATCGCTGATGTAGCGGCGCAGCGTTGGCCAGATGGAAAAGTCATCTGCCCAACTTGCGGGCGGAACGATGTGACTTGGCAGGAGAATGCTCGCGTATGGCAGTGCAAGTCCAAGCACTCAAGGCGTAAGTTTTCAGTCAAGGTCGGAACCATTTACGAGGATTCTCCTATTGGTTTAGACAAGTGGCTCATGGCAACTTGGCTGCTGGCGAGTTGCAAGAATGGAGTCAGCAGTTATGAGGTCGCTCGGGCTATCGGCGTTACTCAAAAGTCGGCGTGGTTCATGATGCACCGTATCCGTCTTACTTTTCAGACTGACACCATAGTCAAAGTTGGTGGCAATGGTGGCGAAGTCGAAGCTGATGAGACCTTCATCGGCGGTAAGGCTCGCAACATGCACTTGAGTGTCAAGGCCCGTCGCATCACTGGCACCGGAACCAAGGATAAAGTCGCTGTTATGGGTATTCTTGAGCGTGGCGGCGAGATCAGAACCATCGTGGTTCCCAACCGCAAGAAGACTGCTCTCCAAGCCGAGGTTAGGAAGCACGTTGAGGCGGGTGCGGCCCTCTACACTGACGCTTTGCTCTCGTATGAGGGGCTTGCTTCGGACTACGCGCATAAAGTCGTAGATCACGCCGTCGAATACGTCAACGGGCGCGTCCACACCAACGGCCTTGAGAACTTCTGGTCGCTGCTGAAACGCGGTATCAGCGGAACCTATGTGAGCGTTGAACCGTTCCATCTTTTCCGCTACCTCGATGAACAATCTTTTCGCTACAACAATCGGTTGAACATGAATGATGCCGACCGCTTCTCTATCGCGCTATCTCAAGTGACTGGTAAACGCCTTACCTATGCGGGGGTCACCGGCAAGGTGCAGGAAACGGCCTTCTAATCCTTACCGGCGCGGACGCGGGAGGAAGCCTGCTTAGCCGCTTTCTCTGCTTCTATGCGTCGCTGTAACTCTTCCTTGGATATTGAAAGAGTTTTCTTTAAGAGGGCATCGAATCTCTCAAGTTCTGTCACGGTCTTCTCCCTGCGGCGTAGAGGCTGTGATTGCTTTCGCTGCCTCAACCCTATTTTTATTTAGGACCCTGGCAATGGAAGCCATAAGCGAGAGGCAGGCATTTATGAATTCCAGCGCATCGTCTGGCGATACGGTTTCGTTTGGATGTAGAACAGGATTGCGATATTCATCTTTGATCTGCTTCATCCATCCAATGATCTTGTTGTCTGCCTTTCCAGTTTTTTCTAGATTCCTTATGTAGGCACCCCAGTTTCGCATTTTAACTGGCGGCAAGTTCCCTACAACTTCCTCATAGTATTTCCAGATGAATGTCTCAGTTGCGCGGACTACGTGGAATGCGGCTGCGGTTCCAAGATTGAAGGCGAGGCATCTTCCGGTCTGGCGAATGTCTTCGAGAGCTTCTTTTGACAGCAAGGAACGGGCTGACTCCACAAGCATAGTCTCCGCACCATCAATCAAATCTGAAGTGCTAAATGCTCCCTTTTGCGATACGAAATAGGCATCCCATCCGCTCAGTTCCGCCTTGAGAACTGTCTCAAACTCGTTGACGGCTTCGCGGATAGAAAATGCTTGGCCGCTACTTAAGACCTGCGGATTTCCTTCTTCATCTTGTAATTTAATAAGCGAAAAATCATCCGGTACAATCGCCAACAGAGCTTGGTACAGGGTCCTGCCGGGGCTCAATGAAGTTTTCAGGGGGAAAATGTTGAAAAAGCTCTTGATCTCATTTTTGGCCCAGTAGAGTTCAAGCCAAACATCATTCATTACCGCGCCCTCCTGTAGATTAGCCAGCGGATGAACGTGTTGCCCTAGCTTGAAAAAGTCATAACAATCAACACGGAGCAAAGAACCCTCGCACGATAGCCTAGTCCAGTGAGGAGCATAGGCGTGGATTTGAATGCACTCAAGCATCACTCCCCCTTATCGCCCTGGAGAGTGACTTGAGGATAATCAAACCCTATTGACCTGTCAAGTATATTATTGCCCATATTAGGGTCTGTAAAGAGACCCGGAGTGTAGCTTCAAAGGAGCTATGCGC